>NZ_FOTK01000002.1 GCF_900114535.1 Methylobacterium pseudosasicola
ACCTCCGCCGCGGGGGCGGCCCCCAAGGTGTCCTTGTATCACCTCGTCCTACAGATCCGCGGCGGCTACGAGGGGCTGCTGATCGCTCTGCCCCCTGAGCACTGGACGGCCTGCGGTGCGACCGACCCACCGGCCCTGGCCGCGCGCCTGCTGAGCTTGGCCCGCAGGATCGACCCCGGGCGCGTGACGGTCGGCAGGCGAAAACCCAAAGACCCCGCGGCAGAACCTAAGCGCGCCAGCAGAGGTCACGTCGCAACCGCAAGGATCCTCAACAGCCAAACACCTTAAAAGGGCTGGTCCCGGACCTTTCGAATCCGGGACTTCCGATTGCGCATGATAGACCTGGGGGGAGTAGCCCGCCCCCGGCGCGTCTCTATAATGGCGTGACAAACGCCATAACGAGTCACCGCCATGACCACCCGCATCCCGAACTTCGCCGAGATTCCCTGGACCGGCGAGCCGCTCGCGGTGGCATCGCCGGCCCTCGGTGAACCCTGGATGACCCCGGAGGGCATTCCGGTGAAGGGCCGGTACGGGCCGGAGGACCGGGAGGGCATCGAGTTCCTCGACACCTACCCCGGCATCGCGCCGTTCCTGCGCGGCCCCTACCCGACCATGTACGTGACCCAGCCTTGGACGATCCGGCAATATGCCGGCTTCTCCACGGCCGAGGATTCGAATGCGTTCTACCGGCGCAACCTCGCGGCCGGCCAGAAGGGCCTGTCGGTGGCCTTCGATCTCGCCACCCACCGCGGCTACGATTCCGACCACCCGCGGGTCTCCGGCGATGTCGGCATGGCCGGCGTGGCGATCGACTCGATCTACGACATGCGGACGCTGTTCTCCGGCATCCCGCTCGACGAGATGACCGTGTCGATGACGATGAACGGCGCGGTGCTGCCGATCCTCGCCCTCTACATCGTCGCCGCGGAAGAACAGGGCGTGCCGCCGCAGAAACTCGCCGGCACGATCCAGAACGACATTCTCAAGGAGTTCATGGTCCGCAACACCTACATCTATCCACCCAAGGGATCGATGCGGATTATTTCCGACATTTTTGCCTATACTTCTAAAAATATGCCGAAGTTCAACTCGATCTCGATCTCTGGCTACCACATGCAGGAAGCCGGGGCGACGAACGACCTGGAGCTCGCCTACACGCTGGCCGATGGCGTCGAGTACATCAAGGCCGGTCTCGCCGCCGGCCTGACCATCGACCAGTTCGCCCCGCGCCTGTCGTTCTTCTGGGCGATCTCGACCAATTTCTTCATGGAGATCGCCAAGATGCGGGCCGCGCGCCTGATCTGGGCGAAGCTGGTGAAGGGGTTCGATCCGAAGTCCGACAAATCCCTGGCCCTGCGCACCCACTCCCAGACCTCGGGCTGGTCCCTCACCGCCCAGGACGTGTTCAACAACGTCACCCGCACCAACATCGAGGCGATGGCGGCGACGCAGGGCGGCACGCAATCCCTGCACACCAATGCCCTCGACGAGGCGCTGGCGCTCCCCACCGACTTCTCCGCCCGGATCGCCCGCAACACCCAGCTGTTCCTGCAGCAGGAGAGCGGCACCAGCCGGATCGTCGACCCGTGGGGCGGTTCCTACTACGTCGAAAAACTCACTGCCGACATCGTGGCCCGGGCCTGGGAGCATATCCGCGAGGTCGACCAGCTCGGCGGCATGGCCAAGGCCATCGAGGCCGGCATCCCCAAGCTGCGGATCGAGGAGGCCGCCGCCCGGGCCCAGGCCCGGATCGATTCCGGCCGGCAGACGATCGTGGGCATCAACAAGTTCAAGGCCGACGACGACATGGCCATCGACCTCCTGCGGGTCGACAACGGCAATGTCCGCCGCCTCCAGATCGACAAGCTCAAGCGCCTGCGCTCCGAGCGCGACGAGGCCGCCGTCACGGCCCGGCTCGAGGCGCTGACCAAGGCCGCCGACACCAACGAGAACCTGCTGGCGCTGGCCGTCGACGCCGCGCGTGCCAAGGCCACCGTGGGCGAGATTTCCGAGGCCCTGGAGAAGGCCTGGGGCCGGCACCGCGCCGAGATCCGCTCGATCTCCGGCGTCTATAAGCGCGAGGTTGGGGGCATGTCGCCAGTGGTCGAGGAAGTCCGGGCGCTGGTCGAGGCGTTCGAGGAGAACGATGGCCGCCGGCCGCGCATCCTGGTCGCCAAGATGGGTCAGGACGGGCACGACCGCGGCCAGAAGGTCATCGCCTCGGCGTTTGCCGATCTCGGCTTCGACGTGGATATCGGGCCGCTCTTCGCCACCCCGGCCGAGGCGGCCCGGCAGGCGGTGGAGAACGACGTGCACATCGTCGGCGTCTCGTCGCTCGCGGCCGGTCACCTCACCCTGGTGCCGGAGCTGAAGGCGGCGCTCACCGAGCAGGGCCGCGACGACGTGATGATCGCCATCGGCGGCGTGATCCCGCCAGGCGATTACGACGCCCTGGTGGCGGCGGGCGCCTCGGCGATCTTCCCGCCCGGCACGGTGATCGCCGAGGCCGCGGTCAAGCTGATCCGCGCCCTGAACGAGCGGCTGGGCTACGCGGCGCGCCAGGCGGCGGAGTAGGGTCGGGTCCCGTCTCCCCGATGGTGGGGAGACGGGGCGACGCTCAGTTCAACGCCTGCGGGTCGGCCTCCGTGAGGAAGGCGGCGACCGCGTGGAGGAACTGCATGCGGTTCTTCTCCATCATCACCGTATGCGTGCCCTCCCCGAGCTCGATGAAGCGCTTGTAGGGGGCGTGCGTGAGCTTGGTGAAATATTCCTGCGCCTGGTAGCTCGGCAGATCCGCGTCCCACTCGGCGTGGATGAGCAGCACGGGCACGCGGATGTCGCCCGGGTCGTAGAGCGGCTTGCCCGCCGCCCAGTACGCGTCCTTGTCGGCCACGGTGCCGTTCGGTGCGCGCAGCACCGGCGGCGTTTGCCGGGCGCCGACCGGATCGCTGGCGAAGGTCGCGTCGGCCCACTGGTCGAACCAGCCCGGCGGGATCAGGTCGGCCTGCTTGTCCTCGGGTACGCCGGTGAGCCAGCGCGCCTTGGCGCTGTCCCGGCTGACGCTGCGATAGGCGCCCAGCGGCCCGGGACCGCCGCTCATCAGGGCCGGCGTGCGCGCCAGCCATTGCGGCGCGTAGAGGACCAGCCGGTTGACCCGGTCGTTGTGGGTGCTGGTGTAGAGCCCCATGGTCGAGGTCCCCCAGGACCAGCCCATCAGGTCGATCTTCTCGACGCTGCGCCGCTTCAGGATGAAGTCGACGACCTGCCCCACCACCTTGGCCGCGTCCGGCGTGCGCATGAACGGCGGGTTGTCGGCGGCCGGCGCGCTCATCGGCGCCGGGCGCCCGGATCGCCCGTAGCCCGGCAGGTCCACGAGGTAGACGTCGAAACCCTGGCCGGCGAAGTAGTCCATCGCCGACATCCCGCCGAGCGGCAGGTCGAAGGCCGTGGAGGCCGGGTAGGTGGAGCCGTGCACGAACAGCAGGATCCGGTCGCCCGGGAACCGGTCCGTGCCGGCCGGGTGCTTGTTGCGCACGTAGATGTCGATGCCCGGCTCGCTCCACGGCAGGCGGAATTCCTCCGTCTGCAGCCGGGCCGACGGTGCGGCCGTCGCGGCGGAGGGTGGCAGGGTGCTGGCGAGGCCCGCCGCCGCGAGCGCTCCGAACATCTGTCGCCGCGGCAATCCGGTCTCCGGTCGTGTCCTGCCCTGGCGCGGGCGCGTCTGCGATGGTCCGTCCGACATGTATCCTCCCGGCCGCCTTATCTGGCGGGTCCGGCGATACAACCGTCGCGACCGAGCGGGCGCAACCGCTGGTGAACCGGATCGACACACGAGGAACCGGTTTCGTCGTCCGTTCGGTTTAAACCGCTGTGACAAAGCCGCCGCGATTGTGCGCTGCACGGGTGACGCCGGGTCCCCGGGCAGGCATTGAGGCGGCAGATCCAGGGAGACGCCCGTCCATGACGACTCCGACGACCGTCGACACCACGCCCTTCCCCGACCAGAAGCCGGGCACCTCCGGGCTGCGCAAGAAGGTGCCGGTGTTCCGGCAGCCAAACTACGTCGAGAACTTCGTCCAGGCGATCTTCGACACCCTGCCCGACAAGGCGGGCGCCACCCTGGTGCTCGGCGGCGACGGGCGCTTCCTCAACCGCGAGGTGGTGCAGAAGACCCTCCGGCTCGCCGCCGGCAACGGGTTCGGCCGGGTGCTGGTCGGGCGCGGCGGCTTGCTCTCGACTCCGGCGGCCTCCTGCGTGATCCGCAAATCCCGGGCGATCGGCGGCATCGTCCTGTCGGCGAGCCACAATCCGGGCGGCCCGGACGGGGATTTCGGCATCAAGTTCAACGCGGCCAATGGCGGCCCGGCGCCCGAGACCGTCACCAACGCGATCTTCGAGCGGGCCAAGGCGCTAACCCGCTACAGCCTGGTCGAGGCTCCGGATCTCGACCTCGACACCCTGGGCGAGACCCGGCTCGGCGCCATGACGGTCGCGGTCATCGACCCGGTAGCCGACTACGCCGAGCTGATGCGCACGCTGATCGACTTCGATGCGGTGTCGCGCCTGTTCGCCTCGGGCTTCCGCATGCGCTTCGACGCGATGAGCGCGGTCACCGGCCCCTACGCCACCGCGATCTTGGAGGGGATGCTCGGCGCGCCCGCCGGCACGGTGGTCAACGCGATCCCGAAAGAAGATTTCGGCGGCCATCACCCGGACCCGAACCCGGTCCATTGCCACGACCTGTTCGACCTGATGCAGGGGCCGGACGCCCCCGATTTCGGCGCGGCGTCGGACGGCGACGGCGACCGCAACATGATCGTGGCCCCGGGCCTGTTCGTGACGCCGAGCGACAGCCTCGCCCTGCTCGCCGCCCATGCCCACCGAGCCCCGGGCTATGCGGGCGGGCTGGCCGGCATCGCCCGGTCGATGCCCACGAGCCGCGCCGCCGACCGGGTCGCGGCCGCCCTCGGCATCAAGGCCTACGAGACGCCCACCGGCTGGAAGTTTTTTGGGAACCTGCTCGATGCCGGGCTGATCACCCTGTGCGGCGAGGAGAGCGCCGGCACCGGCTCGAACCACGTGCGCGAGAAGGACGGGCTCTGGGCGGTGCTGCTCTGGCTCAACATCCTGGCCGCCACCGGCGAGCGCGCCGACGCGCTGGTGCGGGCGCATTGGCGGACCCACGGGCGCGACTACTACGCCCGCCACGATTACGAGGAGGTCGAGTCCGACGCCGCCAACGGCCTGATGGCGGCTTTGCGCGAAAAGCTCGCCGGGCTGCCGGGCACGCGGCTCGGCGACCTCACGGTCTCGACAGCGGACGAGTTCGCCTATCGCGATCCCGTCGACGGCTCGCTGACCGAGCGCCAGGGCATCCGGATCAGCTTCGCCGAGGATGCCCGCGTGGTCTTCCGCCTCTCGGGCACCGGCACCGCCGGTGCGACGCTCCGGGTCTATCTGGAGCGCTACGAGGCCGATCCGGCCCGACTCGACCGCCCCGTCGCCGAGGTGCTGGCCCCGGTCGTGGCGGCCGCCCGCGCCATCGCGGAGATCGAGCCCCGCACCGGCCGGGCCGAGCCGAGCGTGGTGACCTGACCGGTTCGGGTTTCCAAAGGGCTCAGCCCTTTGGCGGGGTATCGGAGCGGAGCCCGATGGCAGCGCTCATTGATCCTAGGCGCGCGCATAGACCCGCAACCGGTGCCCGTCCGGATCGACGGCGACGAAGCTCCGGCCGAACTCGAGATCGGTGGGCTTCAGAAGGATCTCCGCCCCCTTGGCCTGCCAGTCGGCGTGGATCGCGTCCACGCGTGCGGCCGTGTCGACCCGGAAGCCGATCTCGCCGCCGCCGCCCGCTTGCGTGGGGGCCGGCACGACATCGTTTCGCACCCAGAGGCTCAGCGCCAGCCCCGAGGGCAGCGCGAACAGGACGAAGGTCGGGCTCGCCTCGACCGGCTCCCGGCCGAGCAGGCGCGCGTAGAGGCGCGCGCTGGCCTCCGGGTCGGTGACGTAGAGAAGGATGTTGCTGGGCTCAGTCATCGGTCGCTCCTGTCGGTGAGGGCGCAACCTCGGTATCCGGCGTAGCTGCCAGATTCCGGCAGCATCAAGCAGCGGGATCAGTGATCCCCTCGACCTGCCGCCAGTCCTTGAGCAGGGCCTGCCGGCGCTTCGGGTAGCGGGAATCCAGCAGCTCCGCGGCGGCGATCCGGTCGGTGCGGAAATGCCGGAAGCCCTGGCGCAGCTCGCACCAGCCCAGCAGGATGCGGGCGGCGTCGAAGAACGCCAGCGCGAACGGCCAGACGATCCGCTCGGACACCGCACCCGCCCCGTCGCGGTAGCGGAGCATCAGCTTGCGCTCGGTGCGGATCGCCCTGCGCAGCAGCGCGGGATCGACCGTCTCAGTCGGAGGGGACGTGCCGGGGCCGACCAGCAGCGCCGCACTCTCGAAGGTCTCGCGCAGGTCGTCGGGCAGGACCGCGCCGATCCGGGCGAGCGCGCTCCGGGCCGCGCCGCTCAGCCGGTCGTCGGCGCGGTCGGCGACCCAGCGGGAACCCAGGACCAGCGCCTCGATCTCCTCCGGGCTGAACATCAGCGGCGGCAGCAGAAAGCCCGGCTTCAGGACGTAGCCGAGTCCGGGCTCCCCTTCGATGGACGCGCCCATCGCCTGGAGGCTCGCGATATCCCGGTAGAGGGTGCGCAGGCTCACGCCGATCGCCTCCGCCAGCACGCGCCCGCTGACCGGGCGCCGGTGCCGCCGCAGGACGTGGAGCAGATCGAACAGGCGTTCCGAGCGGGACATCGGGCGTGTCTACACCCGCATCGCTGCCATCGAATGACAGCATCGGTTAGTCAGGCCCGGTGCTGTCCCGGGCCGAGGTCCTTGACCATGTGCACGGTGATGTCGTCGTCGAGCGTCCGGCCAGGGCCGGCATACAGCTCCTCGCGTTCCACCCGGTAACCGAGGGCGGCGTAGAGGCGCAGGTTCGCCGTGTATTTTTTATTCGTGTAGAGGCGCAACTGCGGCAGGCCGGCCTCGGCGGCGATCGACTCGGCGTGGGTCAGGAGCTCGGTGCCGAAGCCGCGACCTTGATAACTCGGATGGACAGCGACGTTGACGATCAGCAGATCGTCGTCTCTGCGCAGAGTCTCGATCAGCGCGGCCAATTCTTCGCCGGATTGCAGCAGGTCGAACCGGTGGTGCCGCACGGCCTGCGCATAGTCGGCCTGCATCGGCGTCGGCAGGCGGCCGATCAGCGGGATCCATTGGGCGTAGGCCGCCTCCACCAGCGCCCGGATCGCCGCCGCGTCCGCCGGCTCTCCGCGCCGGATCCCAACTGTCTCGGCCACCCCCAAAAAACCTCCTGTGGTTGACCCGGGCGGGTCCATCCCCTAAAGACCCGGCCGTCGATGGGGCTCCGCACGGGGCCCCGTCGCGTTTTCACGCGCACCCGTGGGCGGGATCCTCCCGCCCTGTCGTCCCGGCCTCCAGCGTCCGGGAAAAGGAGGGCGCGTTCCTCAATCTCGGTCACGAGAGGACGCGAAACAATGTCGAAGCGGATTCAGGCGAAGCACAAGCTCGACCGCCGCATGGGCCAGAACATCTGGGGCCGCCCGAAGAGCCCCGTCAACCGCCGCGAATACGGCCCCGGCCAGCACGGCCAGCGCCGCAAGGGCAAGATGAGCGACTTCGGCACGCAGCTGCGCGCCAAGCAGAAGCTCAAGGGCTATTACGGCAACATCACCGAGAAGCAGTTCCGCCGCTACTACGCCGAGGCGATCCGCCTGCGCGGCGATTCCGGCGAGAACCTGGTCGGCCTGCTCGAGCGGCGCCTGGACGCCGTGGTGTACCGGGCGAAGTTCGTGGCGACCCCGTTCGCGGCGCGCCAGTTCGTCAACCACGGTCACGTCAAGGTCAACGGCGTGCGGGTCAACATCCCGAGCTACCAGGTGAAGGCCGGCGATCTCATCGAGGTCAAGGAATCGTCCCGCCAGCTCGAGATCGTCATCGTGGCGACCCAGCTCCCCGAGCGCGACGTGCCGGACTACATCGAGGCCGACCACGCCAAGATGACCGCCCGCGTCACCCGCATCCCCAGCCTGTCCGAGGTGCCCTACCCGGTGCAGATGGAGCCGAACCTCGTCATCGAGTTCTACTCCCGCTGATCTTTTTCTGGGATCACACCCCGGGGCCGAGCCCGCGGGGTGTGTTTCGGAACGTCGACGGACAAAAAAGGGGCTGCCCGCAGGGGCGGCCCCTTTCCGTATCGGGCTCAGCAGCCGTTGCAGATCGTGCCCATCGTGTGGCGCATCTTGCTGTCCCAGGCCTTGGAGCGGGCTTCCGCGGCCTTCTGCGCCTTGATCATCTCGACCTCGTTGACGGGGCGGGGGGCGCCGGTGACGGCCGGACTCGGCGGCTTGGTCTGCCCGGTGGCCGTGACCCGGCGGCCGAGGCGGGTGCCGTCCGGTGTCGGGCTCTGGGCCAGGGCCGGCGCCGCCCCGAGCAGGACGCCCAGGATCACCGCGTGACGGATCGTTGCCATGGACCTGATCTCCCCGTCGGCGGGCTGTTTGACGATCCCGCCTCAACTGTCGATAACCTTAGAGCCGCATCCGATCGCGTTGCAATTGCGTGCGACCCTAAGCCTTTGTTGTGATGCGGCGATGCGCTCCGAGCCGGCATCCGGTTCGGCGGCGAGCGCTCTAGCCGACCGCGGCGGCAAAATCATGGTCCCTGGAGCCGAGCTCGGTCGCGTTGCAATCCGGCTCAGCTCTCAATCCTCGATGGAGCGCGCGCGCTTGCGCCGAACCGGGATCCACTTCGGCGGCGCGCGCTCTGGGCCGGAGGCCCCCCGATGAGCGGCCCGGAGAAGCTTCCCTTGCCCCCGCCCCGGAATCGCCGGGAGGCCGTGGCCGCGGCGCTCGCCCGCCTCGCCCCGCGCCTGCCCGCCTTCGAGGCCGACGCCACCCTCGACCGGGCGCTGGCGAGCCCGGGCCTGCGCGGCGCCGCCCCCGAGACCGCCGCGCGCCTCGCCCTGGTGGCCTATGCCCGCCACGTCTTCACCGATTACGACGACCTCCTGGACGAGGGCTACGACCGCGACAGCGCCCGGCACTTCGTCCTCGACGACCTCAACGCGACGCTGACCGCCTGGGGCGCCGCGCCGATCCCCGAGGAGGAGGCGGAGACCGATCCGGAGGACGCGCCGGGTTAGCGTTTCGTCCCGGTGGCGGGGGGCGGGATGGGGGAATGGGAAAGCCAGGTTTGGCTCACGCGCGACGATGCCGTCCGACAGCCGGGCACCCGTCGCCGGCACGCTGTCGCGGATTACGAGAACGGTGTGTTTTGGAGGAGCTGCTTTCGACCCAATTAAGACCCTGCCGCCATCAGTGTGATTGCTTCGAAGCGGACATCGCCATCTCCAAGCCGGTAGCGGTCTGATGGGAGCGATTGGTGTGAGCCGAAACGGGTCGCGCCCATGCCGCTCCCGAATGAATGTGGATCGGTATCGAAGCTTCGCAAATCGTCTTAAGTTTTTGAAATGAACATTGGTTTTGATCGCGAGGTGGGTCTCGATCGGCGCCGATCGAGACCCACTTCAACGTCAATTTCTGCATTTTGATCAAAGGTCGAGTTGCATTTATTCCGGTGTCAAGCTTTGGTGTCGATGCACAGTCATGGCCGTCTACGGAGCGCCGATCAGGGCTGCTTGCCGGTACTCGCGCGGGGTCACGCTGAAGCGATCCTTGAAGCGCTTGGAGAAATGAGGCTGGCTGCCGAAGCCGCTTCCGTAGGCCAGGACGCCGATCGACAGATGGGCGAAGCCCGGGTCGCACAGGCGCTTAGCTGCGACCTCCAGCCGGCGCCCCCAGATCCAATCGGAGATGTGCTGGTCACGCTCGTGGAACAGCTCCTGAAGCCGGCGCAGCGACACGCCGACCGCGGCGGCCAACTGGGGCGGATCGAGAGTCAGATCGGCGAGGTGGTCCTCAACATAGGCCTTGGCGCGCTGGACCACCACGGTGCCGTGAAGCGGTCTAGGCACGGCGCGCGCCAGCCGCTCGGCGATGTTGGCGACGATCAGGTCTGCGCCGATCAACGCCATGCGGTCGGCCGCATCAGGCGTAAGCTGACGACGCACCCGGATCAGATCATGGAAGAAGTTGGTCACCAGGATAGTGGAAGCGAGATCCGCCCCCATCGTTAGCGACGTGTAGAGCCGCGAGGGCCCGAGTATGCCCTCCAGTCGCTCGCGCGGCAGCTTGAGGAACAGCGCTTGGCTCCCCGCGCTACTCGTCACCACAGCATGGCGACGATCAAGCACGACAATGTCGCCCGGCTGCTGCACCGATTCCCGGCCATCCTGCTGGCACGTCAATGCACCGGCAAGGAGAAAGATGGTGGCGACCGTTCCACCCCCGTCGCGATGCCGCGCGGCATTGGGCATCATCTCGCTCCGTAGAGCGCCCTGTGTGAGGCGCTTCATCCGGAGCGGACCGACGCTGGCGAATTCCATCTTGCACGCGAACGGCCGGTCGTCGAGGCGCTCGATCTCGATGGGGACGAGACGTTCGAGCATGACCTTCCGCCAAGCCTTTAAGCCGTCTGCCGGATGAAGGCTCTCGGTCGAGAATAATATTTCCATATGTAATTCTTTTACATATCACCGTTGCGGAAAGTCGGTATATTTTCTTGAAATCAAGTTGATCGCTGTTTGGCGTAATTCTTTTACAATCCGGTTGCAATGAATAACGAATGCAACTTAGGATTGAGACGAGAAGCTCTAAGGGCGCATGCTGGACGCCGGCTTGATCGCTCAAGTTTATTTTTCAACTATTGATCGCCGACTGCAGAGCGGACATCACGGAAAGTTGTAGATCTATCCGAGGGCGCCGATGGTCCTCCGCTACCGGGGCGGGTTAGGCCTAAAGGGGGTAACGAGGCGAGCGGGCTCGATAATACCTTTCCCGTCGGCGACTGTTCGGGACGGATCATCTCATTTTTGCCGGCTGGTATGGTGGCGGCGAACCACAAAGCCGAGCACTCACTGTCCAGAGGTGCAGACGTGATGCTATTCACATCTATTCGGATCGCACGCTTTCTCGGATCGCATGAGCAAGCATTTGGGGCGGCGCTCCGTCCGCGAGATGAGAAGCGACAGGCGCCGGTCGCCAAGAGTTGTCGTGCGCCGGCGTAGCAGCAAGGTCCATTACGATACGCTTGCCGCTCGGAACCGGACCTTCGCAAATCCATCCGTCCCTGCTGTAGGTCCCTGCCTCATTGAGCAGCCTGCAAGCGGACGTTCTCCCCGTCTGCAACGGGTCGTGAGCGGGCTCGGCGACGATGTCCTCTTCCATGCATTGCCGCCCCAAAGCAGACAGGCCGCAATCCACCCCCAACAGACAATCCGCCCGCACTTCAACCGTCATCGCAACGAGCCGGATTCCGCCGTTGCGAATCATGTCCGGTTCTCCTAGCCTCGTCGCTGTCGCGCTCGCTTGAAGGAGGAGGCCGCATGAACACCGTCTATGCCGTCCTCCCCGTAGGAATCGCTGGCGTCGCCGCCCAGCTCGGCTAGCCGCCTTCCGTCCGCGCCCGGCCGCATGGCCCCGGCGCTCCTGAGCCCCCCTCCCGTCTGACCTCGCCGGTCCGCGTCATCTCCGATGCGGACTCCGCGCCTCTCGGAGCCGACGCCTGTGCGTCGGGCCTATGCATGTCTCTGTCCTCCCCCCGGCGGGCGGGCGCGTTTCGGCGCGTCCTCGCCTTCGTCGTCCACGGCTGGCGCCGGCGCTGGCCCCTCGTCGCCGGCGTCTCCGGCACCATCACGCTGGCCACCTTCGCGGAGGTGATGCTGCCGCTCTACGCGGGCCGGCTGGTCGATGCGTTGACCGGGCCCGAACGCCAGGCGGCCCTGGAGGCCGCCCTGCCCGCCTTCCTGGCGATGACTGCGCTCGGCCTCGCGACCGCGCTGCTGCGGCACGTCGCCTGGAGCCTCGTCGTGCCGCTCTCCCTGCACACCATGAGCGACATGGCCCGGGACGGCTTCGCCCGGGTCCAGCGCTTCTCCACCGAGTGGCACGCCAACACCTTCTCGGGCTCCACCGTCCGAAAGATCTCGCGCGGCATGTGGGCCCTCGACGGGCTCAACGACACGCTGCTGCTGGCGCTGCTGCCGGCCCTGGTCGTGCTCCTGGGCACCGCCCTCGTGCTCGGCCTGCATTGGCCGATCCTCGGCGCGGTGGTGGCGCTCGGGGCCGCCGCCTATGTCGGCGCGGCCGCCCTCCTGTCGACCCGGATCATCGCGCCCGCGGCCGCCCTCTCGAACGCCCTCGACACCCGGCTTGGGGGCGCCCTGAGCGACGCGATCGGCAACAACGCCGTGGTCAAGGCGTTCGGCGCCGAGGGCCGGGAGGAGGCGCGCCTCGCCAGGCTCCTGGCCAAGTGGCAGCGGCGCACGCACCGCACCTGGATGATCATCACCTGGAGCGGCACCGGCCAGCTCGGGCTGCTGCTGGCGCTGCGCACCGCCATCGTCGCCACCGCCCTGGGGCTGTGGTGGCGGGGGGAGGCGAGCCCGGGCGACGTCGCCTACGTGCTCACCACCACCTTCGTGGTGCACGGCTACCTGCGCGAGATCGGCGGCCACATCAACCACCTGCAGCGGGCGGTCAACGAGATGGAGGAGCTGGTCGCCCTGGCGGTCGAGCCCGTCGGCGTCGCCGACCGGCCCGGCGCGGTTCCGCTCGCGGTCGCGGGCGGGACGATCCGCTTCGAGGACGTGCGCTTCCATTACGGCGCGCACGGACACCCGCTCTACGACGGGCTGTCGGTGACGATCCCGGCGGGCCAGCGGGTCGGTCTGGTCGGCCGCTCGGGTTCGGGCAAGACCACCTTCGTCAAGCTGATCCAGCGGCTCTACGATGTCTCGGGCGGGCGGGTGACCATCGACGGGCAGGACGTGGCGGCGGCGAGCCAGGCGAGCCTGCGGGCGCAGGTCGCGATCGTGCCCCAGGAGCCGGTGCTGTTCCACCGCTCGCTGGCCGAGAACATCGCCTATGCCCGGCCCGGCGCCTCGGCCGAGGACATCGAGCGGGCGGCGCGGCTCGCCAACGCGCACGCCTTCATCGCGCGGCTGCCCAAGGGCTACGCCACGCTGGTGGGCGAGCGCGGCGTCAAGCTCTCGGGCGGCGAGCGCCAGCGGGTGGCGCTGGCCCGCGCCTTCCTGGCGGACGCGCCGATCCTGATCCTGGACGAGGCGACCTCGAGCCTCGACTCGGAATCCGAGGCCCTGGTGCAGGAGGCGATGGCGCGGCTGATGCACGGGCGCACCGCGCTCGTCATCGCCCACCGGCTCTCGACCGTGCAGGCGCTGGACCGCATCCTCGTGTTCGACCACGGCCGCATCGTCGAGGACGGCCCCCACGCCGCCCTGATGCGCCGCCCGGGCGGGGCCTACCGGGCCCTGTTCGAGCGGCAATCCGTCCTGGCGGAGAGCGCGTGAGGATCCTGTTCGTCTGCGGCCGGGCCCGCGCCCGCAGCCCGACCGCGGAGCAGGTTTTCGCGCGCCGCCCCGGGGTCGAGACGGCCAGCGCGGGTGTGTCGCCCGACGCCGACGAGCCGGTCGAGGCCGATCATCTCGCCTGGGCGGAGATTGTCGTGGTCATGGAGCGCGCGCATCGGCGCAAGCTGATGCGGCGGTTCGGCCCGGCCCTGCGCCGCGCCCGTCTCGTCTGCCTCGACATCCCCGATGCCTACGGCTTCATGGAGCCGGCGCTGGTGCGCCTGCTCGAGGCGCGGGCCGGACGGTTCCTGCGTACCGAGCGGGTGAGGTCTGATGCTTGATACCGTTCGCGCCCCACTCACAGAGATCTGAACACGGCCGATGCGCGAGGGCCGCCGAGCGCGCCCGCGCCCGCGCCTGCACCGGGCTGGCCTCCGCTCCGGCGATGCATCCCCGAGGTGGTCGCGCCTGTCCGCGCCATGTTGTAGGAGACCGCCGGAGGCCGCCCGGTGCGGCCCAGGGAGCTTTGCGGCACAGCATGAAGATCAGCGCGCGCAACGTCATCAAGGGCACGGTGGTGTCGGTCGACAAGGGCTCGACCACCGCCCATGTGAAGATCGAGATCAGCCCCGGCCAGGTGATCACCGCCTCGATCACCAACGAGGCGGTCGATTCGCTCAAGCTCGTGGCCGGCGGCCCGGCCTACGCGGTGGTGAAGGCCTCCGACGTGATGATCGCGGTCGACTGAGCGGCTTTTCGGCGTCCGGGCGGTCCTTGCACCCGCCCGGCACCCGGATTACCCCCGGCACGGCAGGCTCACGGGCGTGCAGGTCCGTTGACCCAGGGAGTGGCCGTTGAAGACCGTGCTCGGCATCGAGACCACCTGCGACGAGACCGCCGCTGCGGTGGTGTCCGTCGATGAGGACGGGCTCGGGCAGATCCGCGCCAACGAGGTGCTGAGCCAGATCGCCGAGCATGCCGTCTATGGCGGCGTCGTGCCCGAGATCGCCGCCCGCGCCCATGTCGAGGTGCTCGACCGGCTGATCGCCCGCGCCCTCGACAAGGCCGGGATCGGATTCGCCGACCTCGACGGGATCGCGGTGGCGGCCGGGCCCGGGCTGATCGGCGGCGTGCTGGTCGGCCTCGTCACCGCCAAGACCCTGGCGCTGGTCACCCGCAAGCCGCTGCTCGCCGTGAACCATCTCGAGGCCCACGCGCTGACCGCGCGGCTGACCGACAACCTCCCCTTCCCGTACCTGCTGCTGCTCGCCTCGGGCGGACACACCCAGCTCGTCGCCGTGCGCGGGGTCGGCGATTACGTGCGCCTCGGCTCGACGGTGGACGACGCCATCGGCGAGGCGTTCGACAAGGCGGCCAAGCTGCTGGGCCTCGGCTATCCCGGGGGCCCCGAGGTCGAGCGCATGGCCGAATCGGGCGATCCCGAGCGCTTCGCCCTGCCCCGGCCGATGCTTGGCCGGCGCGAGGCCGATTTCTCCCTCTCGGGCCTCAAGACCGCCCTGCGAATCGAGGCCGAGCGGATCGCGCCGCTGGCGGAGCGCGACGTCGCCGACCTGTGCGCCAGCTTCCAGGCCGCCGTGGTCGACGTGGTGGTGGACCGCGCCCGGGTGGCCCTGCGCGCCTTCTCGGGCGTCGCCGGCCGGCCCACCGCCCTGGTGGCGGCGGGCGGCGTCTCGGCCAACGGTGCGATCCGGCGGGCGCTGGCGGCGCTGGCCGGCGAGGCGGGCCTCGGCTTCGTCGCCCCGCCCCTGCCGCTCTGCGGCGACAACGGCGCCATGATCGCCTGGGCCGGGCTGGAGCGGCTGCGCCTCGGGCTCGTCGACGACCTGACGGCGCCCGCCCGCCCCCGCTGGCCGCTCGCCGCCGACCCGGCCCGGGACGCGGTCCCGGCCGGATGAGCGCGGCCGCGGATCGGCGCGCGCACTGGCGGGATCTCGTCGCGCGCCGCCTGCCCGAGGCCGCCCGGCCCGGCTGGCCGGTCCATCTCGACCATTGCTTCGCCCGCATCCTCCTCGACAATGCCTGCGGCGGCCCCTGGCGCGACAGCGTCAAACCGCCCGCCCACGCCACCATGTCGGCCGATGGCCTGGAGCACGCGATCGCTTTGGGCGAGGCGGTGCTCGCCGGCACCGCCGATCTCGCCCTGCTGAACCGGCAGTCTCTAGCCTGGCGCGGCAAGATCGCCACCGCCCCGGTGCCCGACGGCCTCCGGGACGGCGACCTGCTGCTGCGCCGCTGGCGCCCGGCGGATACGGCCCCGTTCGCGGCGCTCAACGCCGACCCGGCGGTGATGGAATTCTTCCCCCGGCTGCGGACGGAGCCGGAGAGCGCCGCCGAGGCGGGCAGCTATGACCGGCGCTTCGTGGCGGACGGGTTCGGCCCCTGGGCTTTGGAGTGGGACAGCCGGTTCGTCGGCTTCGTCGGCGCGTTTCGGATCATGCGGGCCATGCCGTTCCCGGGGGGCGAGCGGATCGGCGCGACCGTGGAGATCGGCTGGCGCCTCGCCCGGGATGCCTGGGGCCAGGGCCTCGCCACACGGGCCGCGCGGCTGACGCTGGCCGACCTCGCCGGGCGCTGCGGCATCCGCAGCGTCGTGGCCTATGCCGCCTCAGGCAATCGCCGCTCGCAGGCGGTCATGGAGCGCCTCGGCATGGTCCAGGCGGAGACGTTCGCGCATCCGGCGGTGCCCGAGGGGCCGCTGCGCAGCCACGTGCTCTATCGGCTCGAACCCGCGGAGATCTCGGCATGAGCGCACCCATCAACGTCGTCGGCGGCGGCGCCTGGGGGACGGCGCTCGCCAACGCCGCCGCCAGCGCCGGGCATCCCGTGACCCTCTGGCTGCGCGACCCGGAGGCCGCCGCCAAGCTCCAGGCCGAGCGGGAAAACCCGCGCTACCTGCCGGGCGTGCCGCTCCATGCAAGCATCCACGCGACCGCCCGGTCCGAAAAGCTCGCGGGCGCCCGGGCGACCCTGCTGGTGGTGCCGGCCCAGACCGTGCGCGGCGTGCTGAAAGCCTTGCGCGATCCCCTGGCCTCGGCCGGGCCGGTGATCCTCTGCGCCAAGGGGATCGAGCGCGGCACCGACAGCTTTTTGAGCGCAGTGGCCGCGCAGGTCCTGCCCCCGGGAACGCCGGTGGCGGTCCTGTCCGGCCCGAGCTTCGCGGCCGACGTCGCCCGCGGCCTGCCCACCGCCGTGACCCTGGCGGCGGCCGATCCGGGCCTCGCCGCCGCGCTGAGCACGCTGCTCTCGGGTCCGAGCTTCCGGCTCTACCACACCGACGACGTGCGCGGCGTCGAGATTGGCGGCGCCGGCAAGAACGTGCTGGCCATCGCCTGCGGGATCGTGGCGGGAAGCGGCCTCGGTGAGAGTGCCCGGGCGGCCCTGATCGCCCGCGCCTTCGCCGAGCTGATGCGCTTCGCCCGGGCCTTCGGCGGCCGGCCCGAGACCCTGATGGGCCTCTCGGGCCTCGGCGACTTGGTGCTCACCGCCTCCTCGCCGCAATCGCGCAACTTCGCCTTCGGCCAGCGCCTCGGCGCCGGCGCCAGCCCGGCGGAGGCCGCCGGCGGCAAGCTCGCCGAGGGCGCCTTCACGGCCGCGGCGCTCGCCGGCCTCGCGGCGGCCCGCGGCATCGAGATGCCGGTGGCCCAGGCCGTGGCCGCGATCGTGGCCGGCCAAGCCGGCGTCGAGGACGTGATCGCCGGCCTGCTGGCCCGGCCGCTGCGCGGCGAGACGGATTAGGGACTGAGTCTACGTAGCTTGATTATGAGGTTGCTGCTTTCGACCTGTTGCAGACGGTCGAGAACATTTAGGCCTATCCCGAAACCGGACGGACGAAAGCGAGGCGTGATCAGCGGTCCGTGCCCGTGAAGGCTTAGGTTTTCCCACGCTCCAACAGCGCGCGGTAATCGGCCAGGGTCATTGTCTCGGAACCGCTTGAATCGATGGTGAGCCGATCACGGTCAGGCAGGACTTCCGCGAACAGATCGATCCTCTTCCAAGCCGGAACCTCGCCCGCACGCTCCTGGCCCGGCACGAAGCCTGACGTCGCCTCCCGCCGGTACTGGTGGATGTAGCGTGGGCAATTCACGAAGACCTCGGCGATGTCGATCTTGATCACCAACTCGGCGCCGGGATGCCGTTCCAGGTCCATCGCCTCACGGGTGATCCGCGCCGTGCCATGGAGGCGGAGGCGATGCGGCGTCTCGAAGTCGATGAACAGGAGGCCGAGCTTCGGATTGGCCGCGAGGTTGCCGACAGTGAGGTACATGCCGTTGCCGTCGTAGCTCGGCAGCTCGATGACGCGCGGGCTCGCCACGCGCACGAAGCCGCTCGCACCCCCCTTGTACGAGCAGGTCGGAAAGCCACGGTGGTCGACGGAGGTGACGAAGACCATGTCCTGCCGCGCGATGAAGGCCTGCTGAGACGCGCTCAGTTCACTCGTCACCGACAGGCTGCGCAGCCGGTTCGCGAGGTCGCCCGTCTCGAATTCCTGCTGGAGGACGCGGTGACGGGGACCGTAGAGGTTGCTGATCGCTCCGAGCGGCGGCGCGAATACGGCCCCGTGGGGTTGAGGCGTGGTGCTCCAGCGCAGGCGCTCCAGGCAGATCGTCCATGCCGACCGGTACCGGTCGGCGATCTCCTGGCGGTCGAGCTGCGTGTGAGTGAGCGTCAACTCGGTCACGTCGGCCCCGAGGGGCCGCAGATCGATCTCGACCCGCGACGGCGGACCGGCGAGCGGTCCCTCGCCGACGTAGTGCCATGTCATCGCGAGGCGCCGCAGCGGTACGATCTCCAGATACTCCCCGGAGACCGCGTAGGCGCGCCCATCCGGGTTGCAGCCTTCGAGGCTGAAGCGACCGCCGACCCTCAGGTCGCAACTCACGTCGCCGACCTCGCCAGCCCCGGGCGTGAGCCAGCGGGCAAGGCGGCGTGGGTCGCTGCAGGCCTCGAACACCAGGGCCGCGGCGGCATCGAGCTGCCTGACCAGGGCGATGGCGATCCGCGGGGGACCTGACGGGGCGTCGGACATGTCGTGGGCGATCCGTCAGGCGATGGCGTCGAGGGCACGGCCCCGCGTCTCGGGCAGGCACAGCGCCGAGACGAGGAAGGCGACGGCGAGGACGACGAGCGCGTACCAGAGGCCGGCATAGATGTTCCCGGTCGCCGTGAAGGCGGAGAAGGCGATGGCCGGCAGGAAGCCGCCAAACCAGCCCCCGACGGTGTAGGGCAGGGAGAGGGCCGTGTTGCGGATGCGGGTCGGGAACAACTCGATCATCCAGGCGGCGAGCGGAGCGGAGGCCAGGGCCACGAACACGTTGAGCAGGCTGAGCAGGGCGATCAGCCCAGCCAAGTTCGTCTTGGCCGGATCGGCCTTCGCGGGGTAGCCCGCCGCCGCCACGGCGCTCGCCAGGGCCTTGGCGAGATCCGCCGTCCGCGCCCCGAGCGTGGGCTTGTCGAGCCCGGTCCCGTCGAAGGAGGCGAGGCTCGCCTCGCCGATCTCGATCCGCACCGGACTGCCGACCGGCAGATCGCGCGTCGCATAGGGCACGCCGAGCTTGGCGACGGCCCGGCGGGCGAGGTCGCAGGAGCTCTCGAACCGGGCGACGCCGAACGGGTCGAACTGACGGCTGCACCCGGCCGGATCGGCGGCGACCACAAGGGGCTTCGCCGCGACCGCCGCCGCGAGGTCCGGATGGGCGACGCGCGTCACGCCCTCGTAGACCGGCCACGCCAGCAAGGCCGTGCCGAGTAAGCCGGCCAGCATGACCGGCTTGCGGCCGATCCGGTCCGAGAGCCAGCCCGCCGCGACCATGGCGGCGACGAGGGCGAGGCTGGAGCCGAGGATCGTGTAGTGCAGGAGGAACGGATCGATCTTCAGGTTCAGCATCAGCAGGTAGATCGGGTAGGAGCCCGTCGCGCTGGCGACCGATTGGCCGGCGACGAGGCCGAAGAGCACGAGGAGCACGACCCGCAGGTTTGCCCATCGTCCCAGGACGTCCCGCACCGGCTGGCGCGACCCGCCCCCGCCCCGGCGCATCCGCAGGAAGAGAGGGGATTCCTGCAGTTTCAGCCGCATGTAGACCGAGACCAGCATCAGCACGGCCGAGAGCAGGAAGGGGATGCGCCAGCCCCACGCCTCGAAGGCGGCCTTCCCCAGCAGCTTCTCGCAGGCGATCACCACAAGGATCGCGAGGACGAGGCCGCAGGCCATGGTGATGCCGACGGCGCTCGTCGCGAGGCCACGCCGGTTCGCCGGTGCATGCTCGGCGATGTAGGTCACCGCGCCTCCGAACTCGCCGCCGAAGGCGAGGCCCTGCACGATGCGTAGGCTCACGAGCAGGGCCGGCGAGGCGACGCCGATGGCCGCGTAGGACGGCAGCAGGCCGATGGCCACCGTGGCGCCGCCCATGATCACGATCGTAAGGAGAAAGGTGTATTTCCGCCCGACGCGGTCGCCCAGGGGCCCGAAGATCAGCCCGCCGAAGGGCCGGGCGAGGAAGGTTACGGCGGCGGAAAGCAGGGTGAAGACATAGGCGTAGGCCTCGTCGAGTCCTGAGAAAAACTGCCGCGCGATGATGGCGGCCATCGGCCCGAACAGGACGAGGTCGTAGGCCTCGAACAACGCCCCGAGGGACGAGGCCAGGATCACCCGCCGGACCCGGGTCCGCTCCGCCGGGATCGCGGTCAGCGCGACCGCGCGGGATGTCGGCTCGGCGCGCGTGGCAGGACGCGGGGCCGCGACGGTCTGGGCCATGGTGATCCTCCCCCCTCTGATCGTTCCGTCTCGGGCACGGCGCCGGCTCAGGAAGGGCCGGCCTCCCGCTTCATCTCGGCGAGCAGGCCCTCCAGCGCGTCGAGGCGCTCGATCCAGAAGATCTCGTAGGCCTGGAGCCAGCGGTGAGCCGCGAGCAGGGCCATCGGTTCGAGGCTGCAGAGATGCGAGCGTCCTCGCACCTGCCGCGTCACCAGCCCCGCGGTCTCCAGGGTCCTCACATGCTTCGAGACGGCGACGCTCGACATCGGGAAGACCAGTGCGAGTTCGCCGAGCCCATGCGGTCGTTCGGCCAGCATCCGCACGATCGCCCGACGCGTCGGGTCGGCGAGGGCGTGAAACAAGGCGTCCAGCGTCGTATCAGATACCTGAACCATACGGTATTATGATAAACTGATTGGTTTTATGTCAAGGCATGATTGCTTGGTGGCTGCGCGCAGGCCAAGTCGTCCATCGTCCCCGCGATCACCATCCGTACCCGCTGCAGGCGCAGGAGATGAGTGGGCCCTACGGACTTCGTCCGTTGCCATTTGCTGAGTGGATCGCACGAACACGGGACTATCTGAAGGCTGACATCGCGTGGGCGGTGGCGCCGTTCACCAACTGAGACTTCGGCTGGTGAGAGAGGCTATGATCAGGCAAGGTACGTTGTCCGCTTCCACGCCTATTTGCTCGGAAGCGGACCGGCGGAAATCCACCCTCCGCGGACTTCATTACGGGCAAGCTGATTGGGTTAAGGCTCTGGGTTCTCAGGGGCCGGTGAATCGCGCACCTCAAGCGGGAAGGCTCCGGCCGCTAACCTTTCCGGTGCTCCCGGAACGCCGCTGTGATCGCCCGGAGCGCGTCCTTGCTGCGCGGGTCGGTCAGGGACGAGTGCAGCACGAGGGCGAGGGAGGGGATCGGCGGCAGGCGCAGCGCGTCGCCGACATCGATCACGTCGGGCGGGGCGAGCCGGCGCGGGAAGGCCGAGACCGCCAGACCCGCCGACAGGGCCGCCCGGATCGCCGCGGTGCCGCCGACGAACACCTCCGTCCAGGGGATGCCGGCCCGGTCCAGCAACTGCGTGGCGACGTCCCGGATGGAGCAACAGGGCGAGGTCGCGGCCAGGCGCAGGGGCTCGCCGGCCCGGTGCTCGAAATGCGGCGCCGCGAACCAGCCGAAATGCTCTGGCCCCAAAAACTCGCTGTCGCGCCGGTCGTCGTCGCTGCGGATGATCGCCGCGTCGATCGTGCCGGCCTCGAACCCGTCGAGCAGGGGGCGGGCATTGTCGAGCAGCACCTCGATCGCCAGTGCCGGGTCGAGGGATTTCAGCCGGGCGAGCAGGCCCGGCACTTCCGGACCCATGACATGGGCGGCGATGCCGAGCCGGAACCGGCGCCGCGGTTCGGCGAGGCCCGCGACCGCCCGCTCATGCGCGGCCAGGAATTCCCGTGCCGAGCCGATGAAGATCTCGCCCTGCGCCGAGAGCCGGACCTGACGGGGCGTGCGCTCGATCAGCCGCTGGCCGAGCCGGTCCTCCAGCCGCCGCAGCTTCACGCTGACGGCGCCCTGCGTCACCCCGAGCGCCTCGGCGGCCCGGGTGAAGCTCCTGTGGTCCGCCACGGTCACGAAGGTCCTAACCGCATCGACGTCGAGGGTGAGCACCGGAACCATCCAGTTTCGTCATCACTGAAATAGAGTGGCATTCGATTGTGTTGTGATCAAGCGCGCGCCAGGCTCCGCCGCGTCCTCGTATCGCCCTCGAAGGTGCGGAGTCATGACGAGCAAGTTGGGTCACCTCAAAGATCTTCCGGAACCGCTCGGCGGGGCAGCTCCGAGTCGCGTTCACGTCGATCGCAAAACCGGAAATAGCCTGGCCCTGGCGGCCCTATGCCTGTCCGCTTTGATGCTGGGACTGGAGATCTCCAGCATCCCGTCGATCCTGCCGACCCTGGAGTGGGCCCTGGGGGCGGATTTCCGGCAGCTCCAATGGATCATGAACGCCTACACGGTGGCCATGACCACCTCCCTGATGGCCATGGGGACCCTGGCCGACCGGTTCGGGCGCCGGCGCGTCTTCCTGATCGGCGTGGCGGCGTTCGGCGCGGCCTCCCTGGCCTGCGGCCTGGCACCGAGCGCCCCGGTGCTGATCGCGGCGCGGTTCCTCCAGGGGGCGAGCGGCGCCGCGATGCTGGCCTGCCAGACCGCGGTCCTGTCGCACCAGTTCCGGGACGGGCCTGAGCGCGGGACGGCCTTCGGCTGGTGGGGGATCGTGTTCGGCTTCGGCCTCGGCTTCGGCCCGCTGATCGGCGGCATCACCGTTGCGGCCGTGAGCTGGGAATGGGTTTTTTGGGTCCATGTCCTGCTGGCGCTGGTCACAATCGGCCTGGCGCGGGCCGGCATCGTCGAATCCTCCGATCCCCAGGCCAGGCGCGTCGACGGTGCCGGCATCGCGACGCTGTCGCTCGCGGTGTTCAGCCTGGTCTACCTGATCACCCGGGGGCAGCCGCTCCGCTGGGGCGATCCGGCGAGCCTGCTGGCGCTCGCCGGCGCCGCGAGCCTCGTGGCGTTCGTCGTCGTCGAGACCCGGGCGGCACGGCCGATGTTCGATTTCGAGGCCTTCCGGAACCGCCGCTTCGCGGGGGCCCTGCTCGGATCGAGCGCGATGAATTTCAGCTTCTGGCCGTTCGTGATCTATCTGCCGATCTACGTCCAGGCGGTGCTGGGCTACGACAGCCTGGGCGCCGGCCTCGTGCTCCTGGCCTACACGCTCCCAACCTTGGTGGTGCCGCCCCTGGCGGAGCGGCTTCTGCTGCGCGACGGCCCGGGCCTGGTCATCCCGCTCGGCCTGTTCACCATCGGCGCCGGCTTCCTGCTGATGCGGCTGGCCGCCATCGGCGCGCAGCCGAGCTGGGGGACGCTGCTGCCCGGCTGCATCCTGGCCGGCACCGGGCTCGGCCTCACCAACACGCCGGTCACCAACACCGCCACGGGCGCCCTGCTCCCGGAGCGCGCCGGGATGGCCTCGGGCATGGATATGAGCGCGCGGATGATGTCGCTCGCCGTCAACATCGCCCTGATGGGCTTCATCCTGCTCCAGGGCGTCCGCTCCGGCCTCGGCCCGCTGGCGCAGGGGACGGTGCTCGACGCCCTCGCGGAGGCGGTGGCCGCCGGCAATCTCGCCGTGGCCGGGGCCCAGGACCTCACCGAGTCGATCGCCCGGCAGGCGTTGGTCCGGGGCTTCGCGTGGGTGATGCTCTATGGCGGGCTCTGCGCCTGGGCTTTTGCGGGCCTCAGCCGGATCGTGCTCGGCCGGGGCGCTTCCGGCCTGTCCGTTTCCGGTTAAGCTGGGCTATGGGAGCGGGCCGCCGCGACGGGGCGGCCCTCGAGAGACGGCGTGATGGCGTACTGGCTGTTCAAATCCGAGCCCGCGACCTGGTCGTGGGCCCAGCAGGTCGAGGCCGGCGCGGCCGGGACGCACTGGAACGGCGTGCGCAACCACCTCGCCAAGAAGCACCTGATGGCCATGCAGGTCGGCGACCGGGGCTTCTTCTACCACTCGAACGAGGGCAAGGCGGTGGTCGGCATCGTCGAGGTGATCCGCCCCTATTACCCCGACCACACCGACGAGACCGGCCGCTTCGGCATGGTCGACCTGAAGGCCGTCGAGCCCCTGCCCCGGCCGGTGACGCTGGACGCGATCAAGGCCGATCCGGCGCTGGCCGACATGGTGCTGGTCAACAATTCCCGCCTGTCGGTGCAGCCGGTCACCGAGGCCGAATGGAACCGCATCCGCGCCCTGGCCGAGGCCCCGTAACGTCCCGGTCTCAAAAGGTCCGAGACCTTTTGCGGGTCCAGGGCGGAGCCCTGGTCGTTCAGGCGGCGCGGTTGAAAGCGTTGCGGGCCGGCACGAAGGCGTCGGCGCCGACATCGACCGGGGGCAGCGTGTCCATCACCCGGGAGGCCGGCAGGGTGACGATCACCTCGGTGCCCTCCCGCGGTCGCGAGGACAGCTGGAACTGGCCGCCGTGGAGCTCCACCAGCCCCTTCACGATCGGCAGGCCGAGGCCCGAGCCCTGCTCAGCGGTCTTGATCGCCAGGGAGCCGCGGCCGAACGAGGACATCACCGTCCCGAGCTCGTCCTCGGGGATGCCGGGGCCGCTGTCCTTCACCGAGACGTATTGCCCGCCCGAGGCGGTCCAGCCGACCTTCAGCCAGATCTCGCCGCCGGGCGGCGTGAACTTCACGGCGTTCGACAGGAGGTTGAGCACGATCTGGCGCAGCGCGCGCTCGTCCGCCCAGAGCCGCGGCAGGGAGCCGTCGACCAGGTCGTGGAAGGTCTGGTTCTTCGCCTTGGCGCGCAGGCCCATCATGTGGCGGCACTCCTCCACGATGTGGGCGAGCTGCACCGCCTCCTCGTTGAGTTCGTAGCGGCCGGCCTCGATGCGCGACAAATCGAGGATCTCGTTGATCAGGTTGAGGAGGTGCATCCCGCTGTCGTGGATGTCGTTCGAGTACTCCCGGTAGGACGGCGCCGTGTGGATGCCGAACACCTCGTTCTTCATCACCTCCGAGAAGCCCAGGATGGCGTTGAGCGGCGTGCGCAGCTCGTGGCTCATGGTGGCGAGGAAGCGGGACTTGGCGAGGTTCGCCTCCTCGGCCCGGCGCCGGGCCTCGTCGGAATTGGCCTTGGCCTGCTCCAGCTCGCCGAACACCGCGTCCTTCTCGGCGCGCGAGCGCAGGGCGCCCACGGTCGAGGCGTAGAGGCGGCGGGACAGGCCCAGGAAGAAGATCTGCGCGCCCGCGGCCATCGCCACCAGCAGCAGCGCGTCCATGCCCTTCGAGAAGGCGGCGAGCGACGCGGTGGCGAGCGCCAGCGGCACCAGGGCGATCACCGCCGCCGCTGGCACGGTCGCGGCCAGCATGGTGGTGACGGCGGCCGCGATCACCAGGCCGAACAGCGCGAAGGTCCAGCCGCCGGTGGCGCCGAGGCCGATCATCGCCGACCAGGACAGGCTCTGCAGCACCTCGCCGAACAGGAAGCGGCGGCGCCAGCGGGCCAGCGGGATCGTCGCCGCGTCGGCGCGCAGGAAGCTGCGGCTCAGCGTGGTGTTGAGCGTGATCATCAGGAACACGCCTAGGGCCCAGAGGGCGGCGACGACGGGCGCGATCCAGAAGGTCGCCGCCGTGGCGAGCGTCGCGGCGAACAGGACCAGCGGGATTCCGGCCCCGGCCCGGTACCGGGCGTAATGCCGCAGCAGCTCGTGGTCGAAGGCCCGCTCCAGGCCGGTCTGCGAGGTCAGCTTCTCGCGGGCCGAGCGGATCTCGCGGGCGACACCGAGGCGTCGCGCCGCCTCCTCCGTCGAAGGGCCGCGACCGCGCTGCACCATCTCGACGGTGAGATCGGACATGGGTCTCTTGAAACTCGGCTCGAACGCGGCGCGGGCCAGCTGGGAAGGGCGGTGATGGCGCCAGGATGGGGCGGATATCTTAAGAAGCGGCTGCCGATATCGGTCGGATCTTAAGCATCGGCCGCTTCGCGGCGACGGGCGCTCCGGGTGTCCGTGTGCTGCCACACATCGTTGCTGGCGCAGGCCCGGTTACGGTAAACGACACGCGTGGCGGGCCGAGTGCCGCGATCCGGTGCGCGCCGGATTCCGCGTGTCGACCGAGGGCCGCCGACCATGCCGAAGCTCACCGTCAACGGCGTCACCCACGAGGTCGACGCCGACCCGGATATGCCGCTGCTCTGGGTGCTGCGGGACCGCCTTGACGCGACTGGCACCAAGTACGGCTGCGGCATCGCGCAATGCGGCGCCTGCACGGTCCATCTCGACGGACAGCCGGTGCGGTCCTGCCAGACGAAGCTCGGCGATGTCGGCACCGCCCAAATCACCACCATCGAGGGCGTCTCCGGCCGGGTGGCCGAGGCGGTCCAGGCCGCGTGGCGCAAGCTCGACGTCGTGCAGTGCGGCTACTGCCAGTCGGGACAGATCATGTCGGCGATCGGGCTCCTGTCCGGCAACGCCAAGCCCAGCGATTTCGACATCGACGGCGCCATGGACGGTAACATCTGCCGCTGCGGCACCTACCAGCGCATCCGCGCCGCGATCCACGAGGCCGCGCGCGACCTCGCCTGAAACCGAACACCCCTCCCCGCGGTCCTGACCGGAGCATCGCCGCCATGCTGAACGCCCGTCGACCGAACCGAGTCCCGCCCCCCGCCCGGACCAGCCGCCGCGGCTTCCTGGCCGGCGCCGGCGCCATCGTGGTCGCCTTCCGGCTGGACGCGAAACCCGCCCGAGCCGCCGCCGGGCCGGATCTCGCGAGCGTCAAGGCCCAGCCCAACGCCTTCGTGCGGATCGCCCCGGACGACACCGTCACGGTGGTGATCAAGCACCTCGACATGGGCCAGGGGAACACCACCGGGCTGGCCACGATCCTGGCCGACGAGCTCGGCGCCGACTGGAAGACGGTCCGCACCGAGTTCGCGCCCGCGGACGCGACGCTCTACAACAACAGCCTGATGGGCCCGATCCAGGGCACCGGCGGCTCCACCGCGGTGGCCAATTCCTGGTTCCAGCTGCGCAAGGCCGGCGCTGCCGCCCGGGAGATGCTGATGGCCGAGGCCGCCTTCCGCTGGAAGGTCCCGGTCGCGGAGATCACCGTCGCGGACGGCGTGGTGCGCCACGCGGCGTCGGGGCGGCAGGCCCGGTTCGGTGAGCTCGCCGCCTCGGCCGCCTCCCTGCCGGTCCCGTCCGAGCCGCGGCTCAAGGACCCGAGCGAGTGGAAACTCATCGGCACGAAGGTGCCGCGCCTCGATTCCGTCGCCAAGACCAACGGCTCGGCGATCTACTCCCTCGACATCCGCCGCCCGAACCAGGTCACCGCCGTCGTCGCCCGCGCCCCGCGCTTCGGCGCCACCGTGAAGACTTTTGACGCTGCCGCCGCCCGCAAGGTCGCGGGCGTGCTCGACGTGGTGCAGGTCCCCACCGGCGTGGCCGTGATCGCCCGGGACACCTGGGCGGCCATGAAGGGCCGCGAGGCGCTCACCGTCACCTGGGACGACAGCGCCGCCGAGACCCGCTCGTCCGACGCGATCCTGGCCGAGTACCGGGAGCGGGCCAAGGCCCCCGGCCTCACCGCCTCGGAGCGGGGCGACCCGCAGGCCGCGCTCAAGGGCGCCGCCAAGGTGATCGAGGCCGAGTTCACCTTCCCGTACCTCGCCCACGCGGCGATGGAGCCCCTGAACGCCACGATCGAGCGGGCGGCCGACGGCAGCTACGACGTCTATGCCGGCTTCCAGTTTCAGACCGTGGAGCAGGCGACCATGGCGGCGATCCTCGGGGTGACCCCCGACCGGGTCCGGCTCCACAGCAACTGGGCCGGCGGCTCCTTCGGCCGCCGGGCGACGCCCACCGCCGACTACCTCGCGGAAGCCGCCACCGTGCTGAAGGCCAGCGGCGAGAAGGTGCCCGTCCACCTCGTCTGGACCCGCGAGGACGACATGGCCGGCGGCTATTACCGCCCGACCGTGCTGCACAAGGTCCGGGCCGGCATCGACGCCAAGGGCGCGGTGGTCGGCTGGGACCACGTCATGGTCGGCAAGTCGATCATGATCGGCTCGCCCTTCGAGGCGATGATCGTCAAGAACGGCATCGATTCGACCACCGTGGAGGGCGCTTCCGACACGCCCTACGCGCTGCCGGCCTACCGGTTCGGCGTCCATAACGGCCGCGAGGGTGTTCCGGTCCTGTGGTGGCGCTCGGTCGGCCACACCCACACGGCGCACGTGATGGAGGTGATGATCGACGAGCTGGCCCATGCCGCCGACGTCGATCCGGTGGCCTACCGGCTGTCGCTGCTCGCGCAGGCGCCGCGCCTCTCCGGCGTGCTGAAGCTCGCCGCCGACAAGGCCGGCTGGACGGGCAAGCCGCAGAACAAGCCGCAAGAGAAGGGGCGCGGCCTCGGGGTGGCGGTCCACGAATCCTTCGGCTCCTACGTCGCCATGGTGGCCGACGTCTCCGCGCAGGAGGCCGGGATCCGGGTGAACCGGATCGTGGCGGCGGTGGATGTCGGCGTCCCGGTCAACCCGGACGTGATCCGCGCCCAGGTCGAGGGCGCGGTCGGCTTCGCCCTGTCGGCGGTGCTGCGCAACCGCATCACCCTGAAGGACGGCCAGGTGCAGGAGCACAATTTCGATGCCTACGAGCCGACCCGCATGAGCGAGATGCCGAAGGTCGAGGTGCATATCGTGCCGAGCCAGGCAGCGCCCACCGGCATCGGCGAGCCCGGCGTCCCGGTGCTGGCGCCGGCCATCGCCAACGCGGTGTTCTCCGCCACCGGCCGGCGCCTGCGCGCCCTGCCTCTTGACCTCTCCGGGGTGAAGGGCGCGTGACGAATCGCACGGCGCGCCCGTCCGCCCCGGCGTAGGACGGACGGGCCTTCCCCCCAAGGCAAGAGACCCGACTGACGACGGCGCGGCGCGACACCGCGCCGTTTTTTTTGGTTTCTGCGCGGCCGCTCGCCATCTTGGAGGCGATGCCCGCACCTGTCCCGTTCGAAGACACCGCCACCCGCCTGCGCGCCTGCCGTCTCTGCCGGGACAGCCCGCTTTACGGGCCGCCCCTGCCCCAGGAGCCGCGGCCGATCGTGCAGGGCAGCACCGGCGCCCGGCTCTGCGTGGCGAGCCAGGCCCCCGGAACCCGCGCCCACCGCACCGGTATGCCGTTCACCGATCCGTCGGGCGTGCGGCTGCGGAGCTGGCTCGGTCTCGACGAGGCGCGGTTCTACGACCCCGCCCAGGTGGCGATCGTGCCGATGGGCTCCTGCTTCCCCGGCCTCGACGCCAAGGGCGGCGACCGGCCGCCGCGCCGGGAATGCGCCGAGCGCTGGCGCTCGGAGCTGTTCTCCGGCCTGCCGAACCTCGATCTCATCCTGGTGATCGGCCAGTACGCGCAGGCCTGGCATCTGGGCCGGATGGAGGACGGCCTGACCGGCACCGTGCGACGCTGGCGCGCGATCCTCGCCGAGCCCCGCCGCCCCCGGGTCCTGCCCCTGCCCCACCCGTCCTGGCGCAACAACGGCTGGCTCAAGCGCGAGCCCTGGTTCGAGGCGGACTTGCTGCCGGTGCTGAAGGCGGAGGTGGCGCGGGTGCTGGGTGGGTGAGCATGCCCTGAACAGGCTCGACGGAGCCGCCATTCGGGCGCTACAAAAATCGTGTGCGGATGGTCTGGGACGAGCCGAAGCGTCAGAGGAACCTCAGGCCTCCGCCCGAGGGGCACGGCCTGGATTTCGCCGACGCGCAGGCCCGTTTCAAATGGGAGACCGCCCTGGTCAGCGAGACCTACGCGAGCAAGACTGGCGGGCGCCGCTTCAAGGCCATCGGTTTCCTGGACTCGCAGCTCTGACCCTCACGTTCGCGGTGCTCGGAACGGAGGTCGTTTCGGCGATCAGCCTGCGCCCTGCGAGCCGGAAGGAGCGGACGGCCTATGACGACGCGTGACATGACCAAGCGAAGGGCGCCACCGCTCAGCGATGCCGAGGAGGCCCTCCTCCAGGCGTCCATCGCCAACAATCCCGATTCGGCGGAACTGACCGACGCCGAACTGGCGCGCCTGCGCCCAGCCCGCGACGTGCTTCCGCCCGCCGTCTACGCCGCCCTGACTCAGGGGCATCCCGTGCAGGATGAGACCGGGCGGGTGCAACTCACCCTGAACGTCGATCCCGACGTGCTCGCCGCCTACAAGGCCGGCGGTCCTGATTGGCAGGCGCGGATGAACCAGGCCCTGGCCGAGGGCATCGCGCGTGGCAAGCGGCGCACCAGGACCGTCAAGCGCGGCTGACGCGCCGGGGCCGGATTGACAGGGATCGCCGCGGCATGGTCGGTGCCGCCAGCCCGAAGGACGCCCCGATGACCGTGAGTGCCGACCCCCGCGACCGCCTGATCGTGGCCCTCGATCTCCCGAGCGTGCCCGAGGCCGAGGCGCTAATCGACCGGATCGGCGATGCCGCGACCTTCTACAAGATCGGCTACCGGCTGGGCTACGCGGGCGGGTTGGCGCTGGCCGAGCGGCTGGCGGCGCGGGGCCTCAAGATTTTCCTCGACCTGAAGCTCCACGACATCGGCAACACCGTCGAGGAGGGCGTGCGCTCGGCCTCGGGCCTGGGCGCCACCTTCCTGACCGTGCACGCCTATCCCCAGACCATGCGGGCGGCCGTCCGCGGACGGGGCGCGGGCCTCAAGATCCTGGCCGTGACGGTGCTGACCTCCTACGACGATGCCGACGCGGCTGAGGCCGGCTACGGCCTGCCGGTGGCCGAGCTGGTCGCCAAGCGCGCCGCCCAGGCCGCGGAGATTGGTATCGACGGCCTGGTCTGCTCGGCGACCGAGGCGGCCTCGGTCCGGCGCATCGTCGGGCCCGACCGGCTGATCGTCACCCCGGGCATCCGCCCGGCGGGCGCCGAGGCCGGCGACCAGAAGCGGGTGATGACCCCCGGGGACGCTCGCAAGGCCGGCATCGATCACGTCGTGGTCGGGCGCCCGATCACCGGCGCCGCCGACCCGCGCGCGGTCGCCCAGGCGATCGTCGCCGACCTGGCCTGATCCCCGGCATTGCCTTCAGGCAACCGGAATCCATCTCAACTCCGCAACCGATGAGGCGCAGGATGGCAAAGGGCTACTGGATCGCGCGGGTCGATGTCCGCGACGCGGAGGCCTACAAGGATTACGTGGCCGCCAACGGCGCCGCCTTCGCCAAGCATGGCGGCCGTTTCCTGGTGCGCGGCGGCGCCTTCGAGGCGGTGATGGGGCAGCCCCGATCCCGCAACGTGGTGATCGAATTCCCGAGCTACGCCGACGCCCTGGCCTGCTGGAACTCCGATCTCTACCAGGCGGCCAAGGCCAAGCAGCGCGGCGGGGTCGAGGCCGAGATCCTGGTGATCGAGGGCTATGACGGCCCGCAGCCCAGCACTTCCGAGCCCGCGCCGGAAGCCGGACGGGCCTCGGAGTAGGCGTGCCGGATCGACCTAGCTCTGTCGGGAAGGATGCAGGATCGCCAGCACCTGGACAACGCTGGCAGCATTATCGACCGCGTAGAAGACGCGATATCGGTAGCGGGATGAGACTGCTTTGCGCACGCCCGCTTCGCCCTGGGCGCGCCCGCTGAAGGGATGGACGCTCAACCGGCCGATCGCGGTTTGGATATCTGCTTCGACGTTGGCGGCGCCGCGGGGATTGCGGAGCATGAGGTAGTCCGCGATGCCGTCGAGATCTGCAAGGGCCGCACGGGTGTAGACGATCCTCAAGGCCTGAAGCGGCGGAACGCGGCTTCGACTTCTGCCGCTGTGGCGAACCGGCCCGCGCGTAGGTCGGCCAAGCCGCGTTGCACAGCGGCGCGTTCCTCATCGCTCATCGGTTCGGGCGAGTCGTGGTTGATACCGACAGGAGGGGCTGTCGTGTCTGCTGGACGCAGCACGCCGCCGTTGCCCGTCAAGGCCGTCGTGCGAGGAGGGAGGCGGCGCGTCATTCGTCGAGCATAAGACCACGCAAGCCTGTGTGGAAGTGCCGCCGAAGCTGCCGTTTCCTGGCTTCGATGCGTGACCTACGCCGGTCCGGCATCAGTCCGCCCCCTCGGCGCGAGGCCCCGCAGCAGGAACGCTGTCATGGCCTCGAGCGAGGGCACCGGCTGAAGCGCGGTCTGCCCGACCAGCAGCGGATGCGTGTAGCGGGCGATGCCGGCATGGATGCAGGCGGCCGCTTCCGCCGGGTCGGCGGCCTCGAACTCGCCGCGCGCCACCCCGTCGCGGATGATGCGCTCGAACCCGGCTGTGACCCGGGCGATGTGATGGCGGCAGACCTCCCAGCTCTCGCCCATGGCCGCCTCGACCATCTCGTGCAGCCGGGGAAACTCTTTGCTGCGCCGGGTGCAGTCGCGGTGCAGCAGGTCGATCGCCGCCACCAGGCGCTCGGTGGCGCTGAGGCCCGGACGGGCGGCCACTTCCGAGACCAGGGCCTCGATCTCGCCGATCAGCCGCTCCAGCACCGCCTCGTTGATCGCCTTCTTCGAGTCGAAGAACCGGTAGACGTTGGCCGGGCTCATCTTCAGCGTCCGGGCGATGTCCGCCACGGTGGTCTTCTGGTAGCCGATCTCGCGAAAATACCCCGCCGCCGTCGCCAGGATCCGGCAGCGGGTGGTCGGTGCGCTCTCCTCCGCGAGCAGGGGGTTCGGGGCATCCAGGGACATGCCCTCTCACTAGGACACGGGCGCGGCGGGCGTCAAAGACCCCGACCGCTCCCGATCCACGATTCCCTGCGGCGGGTCCGCGCGTCCGGAACCCTCTCCGCCCGGACCGATTGCCCCGGCATCCGGCCGCCTCACAGGCGGCGCGCGCGAGACACGCACGATGATCCTGACCGACAAGCGAGCCCTGATCACCGGAGCCGATTCCGGCATCGGGCAGGCCACCGCGGAACTGTTCGCCCGCGAGGGCGCGGACGTAGCGATTACCTACCACACCGACGAGGCGGGCATCCGGGAGACCGCCGCCCGGGTCGAGGCCACGGGCCGCCGGGCCCTGGTTCTGCAACTGGATGTCGGCGACCCGGCCGCGGTGAACGCCGCCTACGACCGCATCGGCAGCGAGCTGGGCGGCCTCGACATCCTGGTGGCCAATGCCGGTCAAGCGATGAGCGGCGTGCCGGTGGCCGAGATGGACGATGCCCTGCTGGAGCGCATCCTGCGGGTGAACCTGATGGGACCACTGTTCTGCGCGCGCCCGTTCATCGGGATGCGTCGGGCGGAGGGCGGCAGCGGCAAGATCGTGTTCGTCTCCTCGGTGGCCCAGCACCTGCCGACCCCCGAGAGCGCCCCCTACGGCATGTCGAAGGCCGGGCTCGGCTCCCTGTGCCGCAGCCTGTCGCGGGAACTCGCCGAGGACCGGATCAACGTCAACAACGTCGCCCCCGGCCTGATCGAGACACCGATGACCGCCGACCGCTTCGAGAAGACCGAGGTGCTCGATCAGTCCCTGGAGCGGATCCCGTGGCACCGGGCCGGCCAGCCGGAAGAGATCGCCCGGGCGATCCTGTATCTCGCCTCGGGCGCGTCCGATTACGTCACCGGCCACACGCTGGTGGTCGATGGCGGCCTGACCATGCAGTGGGGCGGTGCCTGAAACGGCAACGGGCGCCGGGCTTGTTGGCCCGGCGCCCGGCGCTGAAACGAACCTCGTGGTGCGAGGCCGCCGGCGCGATGCCGGGCGGCCGTCGTCGAGCCTACGACCCGAACTGCGAGCCCAGCTGCTCCAGGTACTCGGCCAGGTCGAGGCCGGCGACGCGCTTGCCGTAATCGAAGCGCATGCCCTGGCGGATGTCGATGCTGGCATCGCGGGTGGTCAGGGTGAACGGCCGAACGCACACCCAGGCCCCGTCGCGGCGGTGCTCAAAGTAGCCGAGGATCTCGTGCTTGGCCATGTCCTGCCCTCCGGAATAGTCGTTGAGGACATAACCGTCACGCTGGCGTTCGGTTCGCCGGGCGCGACTGTTTTTCTCGCCCGATCCGAGACGAATCGAGTGTTCGGGTCACGCCGAGCCAGATCTCGGCAGAGCTTGACTATAACAGTTCAAGGCAAGGCGCGCCCGCACCGTCACCCTCGGGGCGGCGCGGGTCTTGGAAAGGCCGGCGTATCCACTCGCGGCGCCGGCCGAGATTCGTCGCGTCAGCGGTCGGCCTTCTCGCCGGCCGTGGTCAGGGCGAGGTAGCGCTCGGTGGTCGGCTTGATCAGCGCGCGCACCGCCTCGGCCATGCCCTGCTCCTCCTTCAGCGATTGTTGGAAGCCGGTCCGGTGGCCCTGCTGGCCGGCCGCGTCGGCGATCGTGAGCAGGGACTCGTAGGCCGCGATCTCGAAATTCTCGAAGGCGTGGTTGGCGTAGGTGTTCTTCAGGATCTCGTCCTGGGCCGGCGTGTGGCCGAGGGCCATCATGTTGCCGACGAAGCCCAAAAACCCCTCCTTGAGCGCCGAGGGGCTGTCACCCAGGCTCTGCAGGGCTTCCTCCAGGCGCTGGCGCTGGCCGTGCGTCTCCTCGATGTGCCGGCGCAGGGCCTTCTCCATCTCCGGATAATGCTCCAGGCGCTCGACCTGCCGCTCCATGATCTGCAGGGCCTGCATCTCGACGGCGTGGGTGTTCTTCAGGGCGGTGACGTAGATGGATCGTGTGTCCAAGGTCATGCTGCAGTCTCGCGAGGGGTGTGGATCGTGGCGATCCGGTCCCCAGGGGAACGCCTCGCGCGCACGGCCAAGTTCCTGCCGGGAAGGTCGCAGGCCCCGCCCCGATCGGCCCCGGGCGCGCCTGCCGAGCGCGTGGCCCCAGGGCCACAGCGACCCCGTCACCGCATGCGGAAAACGGCTTTCCCGCATGGGATGAGGATGAAAAGTCGGGCCGTCACGCCCGCGTCGCACAGCTTGTCCGAGAAGTCCCGGAGCCCACCTCCGGTCCGCCTGTCGGACCCGCGCCTGCACGGGGTGACGATTGATGTCCCGCTTCATCCTTCCGGGCGCCCTGGCGCTCGCCGCCGGCCTCACGGCCCTTCCCGCCCGCGCCCAGGATGTCGCCGCGATGGCGGCCCGGATGGACGCGATGCAGCGGCAGATGCAGGCGATGCAGCAGGAGCTCGCCGCCCTGCGCCGGCAGGCGGGAACGCAGCGCAGCGCGCTGGCCGGCGAGACGCGTGCCCGACGAGCCCTGTCGCACGAGCAGGCGCGCCTCGCCGCGCGGACCGAGCGCCAGCAGCAGGTGGCGCAGGCGGGCGGCCCGGGCGGGGCGCGGCCGGCCACCTCCGAGCATACGCCGGTGATCCTCGCCAACGACCTCGTTTGCAACGCCGGCAGCTACGCGCTGGGGCCGGCGATCTGCTTCACCCCGGGGGGCTTCGTCGAGCTGGCGGGCGTCTTCCGCAACCCCAACCTCGTCTCGGACGTCGCCACCGACTTCAACGGCGTCCCGTTCCGCAACAGCCCGCAGGCGCGCGAGAGCGAGTTCCGCTTCTCCGCCCGGCAGAGTCGCCTGAGCGGCCTGTTCACCGCCAAGGTCGAGCCGACGCTCCAGATCTCGGGCTATTACGAGATCGATTTCCTGGCGGCCGGCACCACCTCGAATTCCCGCGAGAGCAACAGCTACACGCCGCGGGTCCGGCAGATCTTCGCCACCGTCGACGCCCTGGAGTCCGGCTGGCACGTGCTGGCGGGCCAGGCCTGGAGCCTGATCACCACGGACCTCTCCGGGATCACGCCGCTCAAGGAGCAGATCCCGCTCACCATCGACGCGCAATACGTCCCGGGCTTCAACTGGACCCGCAACCCGCAGGTGCGGGTGGTCAAGGACCTGGCGCCGGGCCTCTGGGCCGGCCTGTCGGCGGAATCGCCCCAGAGCGTGCTGCCGCCGAGCCCGTTCGCCGCGCCGGGCCTCGTCAACCTCAACAACACCGGCGACGGTGCCGGCCTGCTCAACACCGCGACCACCTACTCGAACAACAGCGCCCCCGACATCGTCGGCAAGCTCGCCGTCGAGCCGGGCTTCGGCCATTACGAGGTCAAGGGGCTGGTGCGCGTCTTCGACGACCGCCTGAGCGCGACCAACATCACCGCCGCGAGCCGCCTCCCCGGCCGCTCGGACAGCGCCCTGGGCTACGGGATCGGCGGCGCCGCCACCCTGCCGGTGATCGACAAGGGGCTCGACATCCAGGTCAGCGGCCTCGTCGGCCAGGGCATCGGCCGCTACGGCTCGGCGCAGCTGCCGGACTTCGCCCTCAAGGCCGACGGCTCGATTGCGCCGATCCCGGCCTTCCAGCTGCTGACCGGCGCGGTCGCCCATGTCCAGCCGGGCACCGACGTCTACCTCTATGCCGGCTGGGAGCACGCGTCGCGGGCCGGCGCCCGCAACACCACGGGCTACGGCGCGCCGACCCTGGTGGTGACGGGCTGCGCCGTCGAGGGGGCGGCGAGCGGGACCTGCCAGGCGGAGAGCCGGGACATCCGGCAGATCACCGGCGGCTTCTGGCACGACCTGTACAAGGGCCCGTACGGGCGCCTCGTGGCGGGCGCGCAGGCCTCCTACACCGAGCGCGACGCCTTCCGGGGCCTCTACGGGATCCAGCCCTCCGCCCACCTCGTCACCGGGCTGGCCTCGCTGCGCTACTATCCGTTCTGACGGTTAGGCCAGGGAAGCCGGGGCCAAGGCTGCCCTATCGCAGACCCTCCGCCTGCAACGCCGTCTGCACGGCCGGGCGCCCGCGCACCCGGCCGTACCAGGCCTGAAGGTTGTGCAGGCGATCGAAGTGGATGTCGGCCCGGTAATAGGAGGTCAGCCACGGGGCCTGCCCCCAGCCGGTGAGCGCGAACAGGTAGGCATCGGCGACCGTGAAGCTGTCACCCAGGAGGAAATCCTGCGCGGCGAGCTGCCCATCGATCCAGGCATAGCGCGCTTCGAGCTTCGGCTTGGCGGTCTCGACCCAGCGCCCCGCCAGCCGGGCGTAGAGCAGGGGGACGAAGCCCTTGTGGATTTCCGAATTGAGGAAGCCGAGCATCTCCTGAAGGCGGTAGCGCGCGAAGCTGCCGTTCGCCGGGGCGAGACCCGCCGCCGGCTTCAGGTCGGCGAGGTATTGCAGGATGGCGGGGCCCTCCCGCAGGACGGTGCCGTCGCCGAGATCGAGGGCCGGGACGTAGCCGTGCGGGTTGACGGCAAGGTAATCCTCGCCCGCCTCCGTCCTGTGCGTGGCGTGATCGACCCGGCAGATCGTCAGGTCGAGGCCGAGTTCGTGGGCGACGATATGCGGCGCGAGCGAGCAGCTCGCGGGGATGGAATACAGTTTCATGGACAAGCTCTGAAGACGTGCCGTAACGTCGATGCCGGAAACGATGGTTTCCAGACCTTTGCCTAGCGCAGTCGAGACGATGCCGGAAGAACGCAGTAGTTTGAGCGCTGGGCACAAGAATTATACTGTGCCGGGTTCGGGCCCGGGCCGATGAGGGCGACCGTGACCGGGTGCTCCGTCGAGCACGCGATGCACCTGCTCGGCGGCCGCTGGCGCCTGCTGCTGGTGTCCTATCTGATCGACGGCCCGAAACGCTTCAACGAGTTGCGGCGCGACATGCCCGGCATCTCGCAGCGGATGCTGACACTGGATCTGCGCGCCCTCGAAGCCACCGGCCTGATCCGGCGGACCGTGTATCCGACGACGCCGGTGAAGGTGGAGTATGCCCTGACCGAGGACGGGATGCGGCTGAAGAAGGTCGTGTCCGTCGTCCAGGAATTCGGGCTGTGGCTGAAGCAGCGTGACGCGGCCTGAGCGTTTCGCCGCGTCCTGACCCGGTCAGTGCAGGGACAGGTTTGCCGAGGCGCGCTGCCGCTCGGCGAGATGTTTGCCGATCTCGAGCAGCAGGGTTTCCGTCAGGGCGACGATGCGCGTGTCGCCGAGTTCCGAGACGGCGTTGTGTAGGGACAGGCACAGGTCTGCTGTCTTGTTCAGGGCTCCCTCGATCGTGCTCCCGTCCCGGGTGGCGAAGGCGATGCCGGCGGCCTTGCTGTCCGAGATCTCGACCACGACCCCCCGGCCCGTCGTCGGGCGGCCGTCCTCGTCCAGATAGAAATGGCCGCGGGTGAACACCCAGCGCAGCCGCCCTTCCGGGGAGCAGACCCGGTACTCCGCGGTGTAGGAGCCGCCGGATTGCACGCAGTCCAGGATGACCTGCGTGATATGCGCCTGATCCTCGTGATAAACCGCCTTCATGATCTCGGCGAGACCGACGCCCGCGCGCGACCGGGCCGGGCTGATGTTGAACAGCAACGCCGTGACCGGGTCGGCGTGCGCATCGTCGTTGGGGATATCCCACATCCAGAACCCGACGCCGCCCGAGGCTTCGAGCGCCGCGATCAGGGCGGCCTCGGAGACGATGTCGTCGGACTGATCCACCACGATATCCCCCGATATCCGATCGCCTGTCTGCGTCAGCCCGGTTACTGATCGGCACGGCCATGCGGGCCGGCTGTATCAGACATTGTCGATCGAACAGAGCACGCCGGCGCCGGTTGCCCCCTGTCCCCGCCCCGCCGCTCGCCCTCGTCCCCGAATCGCGCTCCGGACGGCCCTCAGACCTTGCCCTTCCAGGGCACCAGCCTGCGTTCCAGCCAGCGCATGCCGAACTCGAACAGGGCGGCGAACAGGCCGATCACCAGGATCCCCATCACCACCACGTCGGTGCGCAGGAAGTTCGAGGCGTTGAGGACGAGCTGGCCGAGCCCGGCCTGGGCCGCCACCATTTCGGCGGCGACCAGGGTTGTCCAGCCCACGCCCATGCCGATCCGCAGGCCGATCAGGATCTCCGGCAGCGCCGCCGGCAGCACCACGTAGCGCAGCACCTGCCAGCGGCTCGCCCCCAGCGCCCGCGCCGCGTTGATCTGGTCGCCGGAGGCGGAGAGCACGCCCGAGCGCGTCGCCAGGGCCACCGGGGCGAAGCAGGCCAGGACGATCAGCAGCACCTTCGACAGCTCGCCGATCCCGAACCAGATGATCATCAGCGGCAGGTAGGCCAGGGGCGGCAGCGGCCGGTAGAATTCGATCAGCGGATCGAGCAGGCCCCGGGCGATCCGGCTCGTCCCCATGGCGAGGCCCGCGGGAATCCCGGCCGCGGCGGCGATCAGGAAGGCGCCGACCACGCGCAGCAGGCTGTCCCGGACATGCATGCCGAGCGGCGCCCCGTCGAGATCGCCGTTCCAGGCCTGCGCGAAGGCCGACAGGATCGCCCCCGGGGGCGGCAGGAACAGCGGCTTGACCCAGCCGGCCTCGGTCGCGAGCGCCCAGAGCGCCAGCACGGCGAGCACCGTCGCGATGCTGACGGCCGGGACCAGCGCTCCGTCGCGCAGGGCGCGGCCGGCTCCGAAACGTCGGCGGGGTGCCGCCTCGGCGGGGGCGGGAGCCGGCGTATCGAGGGGCAAGCCGCTCATCTCAGGCTCCGAGCGCCGGCTCTGCGCGGTGATGGATCTGCCCGAGCACGCGCTCGCGCATGGCGATGAAGTCCGGATCCGACTTCACCGCCCGGGCGTCGCGCCCGGCCAGGAAGGCCCGGGAGAAGGGCAGCGCGATCGTCTCGACGATGCGGCCGGGGCGCGGGCTCATGATCAGCAGCGTGGTGGCGAGGAAGACCGCCTCCTCGACATCGTGGGTGATGAAGAACGCCATCTTGCCGGTCCGGTCCCAGACCCGGAGGATCAGCTCCTGGACCTGCTCGCGGGTGAAGGCGTCGAGCGCGCCCAGCGGCTCGTCCATCAGCAGGGCGCGCGGGTCGCTGGCGAGCGCCCGCGCGATGCCGACCCGCTGCTGCATGCCGCCGGAGAGCTCGTAGACCTTCCGGTCTGCGAAGTCGGCGAGGCCGACGAGGTCGAGCATGGCGCGGGCGATCCGGCGCCGTTCCGCCCGGGGGACGCCGCGCATCTTCGGGCCGAAGGCGACGTTCTCGGCGACATCCAGCCAGGGCATCAGGGCGTGGCGCTGGAACACCACGCCCCGGTCGGCCCCCGGCCCCCGGATCGGCTTGCCGTCGAGCAGGATGCTGCCCGCGCTCGGTTCGAGGAAGCCCGCGATCGCCGACAGCAGGGTGGTCTTGCCGCAGCCCGAGGCGCCCAGCGCGACCACGAACTCCCCCGGCCGGATGGTCAGGTCGATCCCCGAGAGGGCGGCGACGGTGGAGTCCCCCGCCCCGTACTGGACGCTGACGTTGCGGATCTCGATCATGGGCCGCTCCGAACCTGCCGCCGGGGAGCCATCGCTATTTCCGGGCCGCGGCCGCGTAATCGGTGGTGACGAACCGGCCGTAATCCGGCGCCAGCGCCTGCACGCGTCCTTGCGCCTTCAGGAACTCGGCGGTCTCGGTCAGGGCCTTGGCGGCGGCGCCGCCGAGCCAGGCCGGGGAGGCCTGCGCGTCGAGGGTCGGGAAGCGGTAGGCCGCCAGGCTCGCCGGCACCTCCTCGGGGGTCGAGCCGGTGATCTTGGCCGTGGCCTTCACCTCCGGCGCATCGGCGGCCCAGGGCTTGGCCACATAGGCGGCGTCCTGCGCGGCGATGAGCTTCACGAGGGTGACGAGAAAGTCCCGGTTCTTGGCCGCCCAGGCCCGGTCCACCACCAGGCCGTCGAAGGTCGCCTTGCCCTGGCGGGCGATGTCGCCGGCCGAGATCAGCACCGTGCCGGACTTCTTCACCCGGGCCAGCACCGGATCCCAGATGAAGGTCGCGTCGATGTCGCCGCGCTCCCAGGCGGCGGCGATCTCGGGCGGGCGCATGTTGAGGATCGTGACATCCTTCTGGGTCAGCCCGGCCCCCGCCAGCGCCGCGATGAGCTGGTAGTGTGAGGTCGAGACGAACGGCACCGCGACCGTCTTGCCGCGCAGGTCGGCGAGGCTCTTCACGCCGCTGCCGTTGCGCGCGACCAGCTGCTCGGCATCGGCGATCTCGTCCAGGATCCAGAACAATTCGATGTCGAGCCCCTGGGAGGCCGCCGCAGCGATCGGGCTCGATCCCGCCTCGCCGATCTGGACGTTGCCGGACGCCATGGCGCGGATCACGTCGCCGCCGCCGCCGAACTTGCGCCAGTGCACCGTGTAGCCGGTGGCCTTCTCGATGGCGCCCGAATCCATCAGGGCCCGGAACGGCACCACCATGTCTTGATGGGCGAAGGTGACCTCCTTGTCGGCGGCCCCGGCACGGCCGGGCGCCAGGGCGCCGAGGACCAGCGGCGCGAGCGCCGCGAGGATGGCCAACGCGCCGAGTCTGCGGCGATGCGAACCTGCTGGAATCATGAACCTCATCCCCCTCCGGCACCCCGACCCAATGCCGAGCCGGCTTGCCGACGGCAGGGTCGGACAAGTTAAGCTTCGGAGGCAAGGGGATATCGCTCCGGGCCGGTCTCGCGCTTCGCGGACCCGGCCATCCGCCCCGGGCGGGGACGATCGGCAGCGGAAGCCTGTGGACCGCACAAGGCTTCGATAGATTTGCCTTTCAGAATCGAAACCTTTATAAATCCCATCAATTCGATTCAAAAAAATGAATTTAGGCTAGATCATGTCGATCCTGCGATATATTCTTCTCGGACTCTCTGTCTTGTCGTTCGCCATCGTGCTGGTCTTCTGGGCCGTGAGCGGACGTGCGATGGATCTGGTCGTGTTCTTGGTGGCCGCTTTTCTGATCTCCAACAGCATCTATATTCTGTTTTCCAACCCGACATTGAAAACGAGTGCCGTGTTCGACCGTGCGGCAACCGGGCTTGCTTTCGCGTCGCTCGAACTGCAGCACCAGGCCAAGGAGGCCAAGATTCGGGAGGCCGAGGCCGAGCGGATCCGAGCCCAGGAGGCCGAGCAGAACACATCAAAGCTGCGGGCGGCCGAGGAATTCATCAGCTACGTGCGCCAGAACCCGCTCATGCGCCGGCGGCAAACCGTCGAGGTCAAGCAGATCACCCTGCGCAACGATGTGAAGAGCATCGCGCTTCCGGCCCTGGAACTGGCCCGCCCTGCCCCCGTGGAGCTGAACGGCCAGCATCATGTCGATTCGGACCTGGCGAGCATGGCCCCGCCGCCCGGCGCCGTGCCGCGGCTCGGAAGCTAGAGCGTGCGCCGCCGGATCGGCTGCCTCCGCAGCCTCACTGGCGCGGGGTGCACCGTCTCTGGCCACTCCCCTCGACCTTGCCGGTGGCGAAAGTGAACACCGACTTCTCCTCGATCGCGGCGGCGCCGGTGGTCTTCATGAAGCCCGCATAACCTTTGCAGGTCTTCGCGTTCGGCGTGTCGTCAAGGGCGCGCCAGAACGTGAGCCCCCGGGCGTCGAATTTGAATTCCGCCTCATCCTCGCAGCCCGTCGTCGGGTCGCATCGCCCCTGCACCGAATAGCCGGTCTGGAGCCGCTTGCGGCCGGCCGGCACCGCATAGATCACCAGCACCCGGTCCGGGCTGGTGCCGTGGTCGAGGATCAGGTGCGACCCGACCAGCCGGATGTAGAAGAAGGCGTCGGCATCACCCTCCCCCAGCACGACGTCGCCGGGACGCTGCTCCACGCCGCAATCGGCCTTCAAGTCGGCGGTCGTCTTGCGAACCAGAAACCGGTTGCCGACGGAATCGGATTTCTCGGTCGCCAGCACCGTGGCCGCGGGGTTGCGGTAGCAGTGCCAGGCCATGGTGGGTGCGGCAGCTTGCCCGGCCGCCGGCTCCGCCTCCGCCACCGCGCCGGGCGCGCAGAGGGCCAGGACGACGGATACCAGACACCGCACGCGCATCGTCGGAACCTTCAATAGTCTTGAAACCATCTGATTCGCCGATGTGCAATGATAGATGCCGGCCTGGTGCGACCTGTGAGTGTCCGTGACCTACCCGTCAAGGCGATTCGAGTGTGGATCCTCGGCCAAGATGCCCATTTGCTTGTGAAGGTCTCACGGATCCCATCCGGCGGTTGCGGTTTGTGCTGAGACATATCTTCGCTGTGCCCGGAGATGCTGCCGGGATTCATCCGGGCGGGCGGGTCGAGCGTCGCCGGGCCAGATCCGGCGGCGGTGGAACCATTTTGGCGGCCTGCGGCTTGCTGGGCTGGGTCCGGGAAGGATTTGCTCCTCTCGCGGCTCCTAGGAAAATCCCCGCCTCCAATGGCGGCACGAGAGGAAACATCCTTTGCGCACCACGCTCATCACCGCGGCCCTGCTGGCCGCATTCGGCGCCGCCGTCGCGACCCCTGCCTCCGCCGCCCCGCTCGCCCCCGCCGCCGTGACCGCCCCGGCCGACATCGTCTCGACCGTCCAGATGGACCGCATGGAGCGCCGGATGGAGCGTCGCCACATGGAGCGCCGGATGATGCGGCGTCACATGGAGCGGCGCATGATGCACCGTGAGATGCGCCACCGCATGATGCGTCGCGAGATGATGCACCGCATGTGATCGAGGGCTGCCCGGGCCTCGTCCCGGGTGGCGTCGTTTTCGGCCCGGCCGCGGATGACACCGTTGCCGGGCTTTTCGATGCGCGGCGGTTTATCGAACCATCTGGGCCGCAACGCGTTTCAAGCCTCCGATAGGAGACAGGTACGATGAAAGCGTTTTTGGCAGCGGTCGCCGTCGGTTTCGGCGTGATGTCCGCACTCGGGCCGGCCGTGGCGCAGCGCGGCCCCGATTACGGCTATGGCGGCCGCGGTTACGACGACCGGGATCGCGATGACGATTACCGAGGCCGCGACCGGGGCTATCGGGACCGCGGCTACGGCGAGCGCGCCTATGGCGGGTTCGACGAGCGCGAGTACCTGCGCTGCAACCCGGATGTCCGCCGGGCCGTCGCGAACGGCCAGATGGAATCCGGCGCGGCCCATTACCGGACCTTCGGACGCCGCGAAGGCCGCCGCCTGAGCTGCTGACCAAGCACGCCTAACGCGGTCGGGCGCGGTCGCGCAGCAGGTTGAGGATCAACGCGGTCCAGCCGGTCTGGTGCGAGGCGCCGAGGCCCCTTCCGGTATCGCCGTCGAAGAACTCGTGGAACAGCAGGGCTTCCTCGGCGCCGGGCGCCGGGGGGATCGGCGGCCGCGTCCCGAAGGCCGGCCGGCGCCCGTCCGCATCCTTGGCGAACAGGGCGATCAGCCGGTCCTCCAGGGCATCGGCGATCGCGCTCAAGGTCCGCGTCTCGCCTGAGTTGGTCGGGTATTCGACCAAAAACTCGTCGCCGTAATAGGTATGGAAGCGCCGTAACGCCTCGATGATCAGGTAGTTCATCGGCATCCACACCGGCCCGCGCCAGTTCGAATTGCCGCCGAACATGTTCGAGGTCGAATCGGCCGGGTCGTACCGGACCGTGAACGAGGCCCCCAGCTCGTTGAGCATGTAGGGTTCGTCCCGGTGGACCTTCGACAGGGAGCGCACGCCGTAGGGCGAGAGGAACTCGGCCTCGTCGAGCATGCGCCGCAGCAGCGCCTTCATCCGGTGGCCGCGCAGCAGCGACAGGAGCTTGCGGTCCTTCACGCCGCCCTCGTTCCAGCGCGAGACCAACTGGGCGAGGTTCGGCCGGTTCTCCAGCGCCCAGTTCAGGCGCCGGGCGAAGTCCGGTAGCCGCTGGAGCACGGAGGGCTCAATCACCTCCACGGCGAAGAGCGGCACCAGCCCGACCATCGAGCGGACCCGCAAGGGCAGCATCCCGCCGCCGGGGATGTCGACCTCGTCGTAGTAGAATTCATCGACCTCGTCCCAGAGGCCGAACCCCTCGCCACCCCCCTGCCCGCCCATATCGGTCATCGCCTCGGCGATGAGCAGGAAGTGCTCGAAGAACTTCGAGGCGGTGCTCTCGTAGACGTCGTTGTGAAGCGCCAGCTCCAGGGCGATGCGCATCATGTTGAGGGCGTACATCGCCATCCAGGCGGTGCCGTCGGCCTGGTGGACCACCCCGAAGCCGGGGGGCGGCCGGGACCGGTCGAATACCCCGACATTGTCGAGCCCCAGGAAGCCGCCCTGGAAGACGTTGCGCCCCTGCGCGTCCTTGCGGTTCACCCACCAGGTGAAGTTGATCAGCAGCTTGTGGAACACGCCCTCCAGGAAGGCGAGGTCGCCGCGCCCGCCCCGGCGGTCCCGGTCGATCTCGAACACCCGGTAGGCCGCCCAGGCATGGACCGGCGGGTTGGCGTCGCCGAATTCCCATTCGTAGGCGGGGAGCTGCCCGTTCGGGTGCATGTACCATTCGCGGGTGAGCAGCAGGAGCTGCTTCTTGGCGAAGTCCGGGTCGAGCAGGGCCAGCGGCAGGCAGTGGAAGGCGAGGTCCCAGGCGGCGAACCAGGGGTATTCCCAGGTGTCGGGCATCGACAGCACGTCGGCCGCCGCGAAATGGCGCCACTGGCTGTTGCGGCCGCCCTCGCGCTCCCGGGGCGGCACCGGCTGGAGCGGGTCGCCCTCCAGCCAGCGCCGCACGTCGTAGCAATAGAGCTGCTTCGACCAGATCAGGCCGGCGGCGGCCTGCCGGAAGATCGTTTGGGCATCCGGATCCGCGATGCCGTCCTGAAGCGCCTCGTAGAACGCGTCCGCCTCAGCGACGCGGCGCCGGACGACGGCACCCTCGGCGTCGACCGGGCGCACCCTTGAGCCGGCCGACAGGCGCAGGCGGATCCGGGCGGTGGCGCCGGGCTCCAGCCGCAGGGCGTAGTGCAGGCCGAGCTTCGTGCCCGCATCCCGGCGGATCGCCGCGGTCTCGCCCCCGACGATCGCCGCGTGCAGGCCGTCCTTGAACGGCCCGGTCGCGTCGGGCTGTCCGCCGTGGAGCCGGAGATTGGTGTCGTTCTCGCAGAACAGCAGCTCCGGCGCGCCGTCGAAGGCCAAGCGGTAGGGGCCGAGCCGCGGATGCGTGCAGGTCACGCCGCCCTCGGGATCGGCGGCGATGCGCGGGCGGTCCTGCCCGGCCTGCCAGGACCAGGTGTTGCGGAACCAGAGCTGCGGGATCAGGTGGAGTTCGGCGGTCTCCGGGCCCCGGTTGAGCGCTGTGACGACGGCGTGGATGTCGTCGGCATCCGCCTTGGCGTATTCGACGGTGATGTCGAAGAACCGGCCGTCGTCGAAGATCCCGGTCTCCTCGATCTCGTATTCCGGCTGGTCGCGCCCGCGCGCCAGGTTCTCGTTGACCAGCGCCTCGTAGGGGAACGCCGCCTGCGGGTAGCGGTAAAGCAGCTTGAGGTAGGCGTGGCTCGGGACCGCGTCGAGGTAATGGTAGACCTCCTTGACGTCCTCGCCGTGGTTGCCCTCCTGATTGGTCAGACCGAACAGGCGCTCCTTGAGGATGCGGTCGCGGCCGTTCCACAGGGCCAGGGCCAGGCAGAGGCCGCCGCGCTCGTCGCAGATCCCGGCCAGGCCGTCCTCGCCCCAGCGATAGGCGCGCGAGCGGGCCTCCTCGTGCGGCAGCGCGCGCCAGGCATTGCCGTCGGGGCTGTAATCCTCGCGCACGGTGCCCCATTGCCGCTCGCTGAGATACGGCCCCCACTGGGACCAGGCCCGGTCGCCCCTTCCCTGCTCGGCGATCCGGCGGCGCTCCGCCCAATCCACGGTCTCGTCCCCGTACGGACTCATCGGCAGCGCCCCGGATGCGAGGCGGCAGGCGGCCTGGGGTCGAACCTGCGGAGCGGCGGAGGAACGGTCATCGATCTCGATGGGCTGCAACGGACTGGGCTTGCGGATGCATCATCGAAGCCACGCCACCTGAGGTCGGTGGACGCCACGTCCCCTCCGGCGGGATCGGGCCCGGGCGCGCGACGGCATCCTCGGATCTCGCGGCGTCCGGTCGCGAAGGGTGTCAGATAAACCCAACGTCCCGCATCCCTATGCTTGCGGCCTTGACGTTGAGGCACGTTGAAATGAGGGTCAGGCCCGCTGCGCTGCAGATTGATGCACAGCCTATGAGTCTGGCCGAAATGTTGCATGCGGCTGCGAGCGCAGTTTCATCTTCGAGCGCAGGGGCGGGAATGAGAAAAATACTGTCGATGGCTATTGCTGGTCTTCTGACGATCGGCGCTGTACAGGCCCAGGACAAGGGTGGGCCGGTGAAGATCGGTATCTCGGCCGGCGTGACCGGGCCGTATGCGGCCTTCGGCGTGCAGGTCAAGAACGGCGCCAGCCAGGCGATCGAGGACATCAACAAGGCCGGCGGCATCAAGGGCCGGCTGTTCGAGCCCGTCTACGGCGACGACGCCTCCGACCCGAAGCAGGGCGTCTCGGTGGCCAACAAGCTCGCGGCCGAGGGGGTGAAGATGGTGGTAGGCGCCTTCGCCTCCAGCGTCTCGATCCCGGCCTCCGATGTCTATTTCGATGCCGGCATCATCCAGGTCACGCCGTCCTCCACGAACGTGAAGTTCACCGAGCGCGGGCTGTGGAACACCTTCCGCACCTGCGGTCGCGACGACCAGCAGGGCGTGGTGGCCGGTACGTATCTGGCCGACCATTTCAAGGGCAAGCGGATCGCCTTCGTCCACGACAAGTCGGCCTACGGCAAGGGCCTGGCCCAGGAGACCCAGCTGACGCTCAAGGCCAAGGGCGGCAAGGAGGTGCTGTTCGAGGGCGTCAATCCGGGCGAGAAGGACTATTCGGCGCTCGTCTCCAAGCTGAAATCGGCCAACGTCGACGTGGTCTATTACGGCGGCTTCCACACGGAAGCCGGGCTGATCCTGCGCCAGATGCGCGACCAGGGCCTGAAGGCGACCCTCGTCGGCGGCGACGGCCTCGCCCCGAAGGAGTTCGTGCAGATCGCCGGCGACGGCGCCGAGGGCACGCTGATGACCTTCTCGCCGGATGCCCGCAAGAACCCGAACGCCCAGGCCGTGGTCGCGGCGTTCAAGGCCAAGAATATCGATCCCGACGCCTACACCCTCTACGCCTACGCGGCCGTGCAGGTGCTGGCCCGGGCCGTCGCCGAGACCGGCTCCAGCGAGGGCAAGGTGCTGGCCGACTGGCTGCACCAGGGCCAGACGATCGAGACCGTGGTCGGCCCGATCGCCTACGACAAGAAGGGCGACCTCACCCGGCCCGACTACGTCATCTACGCCTGGAAGAAGGGTGCCGACGGCCGGATCGACTACGCCGGCAACGAGCTGGCGCCGTAAGGGCGGCTCGACGCCCCTGACGTGACCCGCGCGCCGCCGGCTCGGTGGCGCGCGCTCCGGGCGGAGCCCCCGCACAGGCTTCGAGGCACCGTTTTCGATCTGGGAGCGTATCGTGAGAGCAACCCTGGCGTTTTGTCTTCTCGGGCTCCTGACGGCTGGCGCCGTGCAGGCGCAGGACACGAGCGGGCCGGTGAAGATCGGCGTCGCCGCGCCCCTGACCGGACCCTACGCGGCCTTCGGGGCGCAGATCCGCAACGGCGCCAGCCAGGCGATCGAGGACCTCAACAAGGCCGGCGGCATCAAGGGCCGGCTGTTCGAGACCGTGGTCGGCGACGACGCCTCCGATCCGAAACAGGGCGTCTCGCTGGCCAACAAGTTCGCCGGCGCCGGCGTCAAGATGGTGGTCGGGACCTTCAATTCCGGCGTGTCGATCCCGGCCTCCGATGTTTACCTCGACGCCGGCATCATCCAGATCACCCCGGCCTCCACCAACGTGAAGTTCACCGAGCGCGGGATGTGGAACACGTTCCGCACCTGCGGCCGGGACGACCAGCAGGGCGCCGTGGCGGGCGCGTATCTCGCTGCGCATTTCAAGGACAAGAAGATCGCCTTCGTCCATGACAAGTCGACCTACGGCAAGGGCTTGGCCGAGGAGACCTTGACGGCGTTCAAGGCCAAGGGCGGCAAGGCGGCGCTGATCGAGGGCATCAACCCGGGCGAGAAGGACTACTCGGCGCTGGTCTCGAAGCTGAAATCGGCCACCATCGATGTCGTCTATTTCGGCGGCTACCACACCGAAGCCGGGCTGATCCTGCGCCAGATGCGCGACCAGGGCCTGCAGGCCATCGTGGCGGGCGGCGACGGAATCACCGACAAGGAATTCGTGCAGATCGCCGGGCCGGCCGCCGAGGGCACGCTGATGACCTTCCCGCCCGACCCGCGCAAGAACCCGAACGCCCAGGCGGTGGTCGCCGCGTTCAAGGCCAAAGGCATCGATCCCGAGGCGTTCACCTTGTACGCCTACGCGGCCGTGCAGGTGCTCGCCAAGGCCGCGGCCGAGACCGGCTCCAGCGACGGCAAGGCGCTCGCGGATTGGCTGCACCAGGGCAAGCCGGTGGAGACCGTGCTGGGCCCGATCGCCTACGACAAGAAGGGCGACATCACCAAGCTCGACTACGTCATGCACGTCTGGACGAAGGGACCCGACGGCAAGATCGACTATGCCGGCCACGAGCTGACGCCGTAAGGTCACGGCCCTGGGAATTTCGGGGCTGCGCGCCCCGAACCCTGCCAAAGGGCCGCGGGCCCTTTGGGATCCCCGTTTCGCCTGTGTCAGCTCACGGGCCTGATGGCGCGTCATGCGGATCCGATGGCGAGCCCGTCATCCTCATGCGGTTGAAGCACGCGGTCGATCAGGCCCCAGTCCAGGGCTTCCTCGGCGGTCATGAAGTAGTCGCGGTCCATCGCCCGCTCGAAATCCTCGTAGGGGCGGCCGCAATGCTCGGCATAGAGCCGGGTCATGCGGTGCTTCGTTTTGCGGGTTTCCTCGGCATGGATGAGGATGTCCGAGGCTTGCCCCTGGAACCCGCCCAGGGGCTGATGGATGTGGATGCTCGCGTTGGGGAGCGCCGCGCGTCTGCCGGGCGCGCCGGCCATCAACAGGAACGACCCCATGGAGCGGGCCGTGCCCATGCAGAGGGTGTGAACCGGTGCCCGGATGTGGCGCATGGTATCGTACATCGCCAATCCGCTGGTCACGACCCCGCCCGGAGAATTGATGTAGAGGTGGATCGGCCTCTTCGGGTTCTCGGCTTCGAGGAACAGCAGCTGCGCGCAGATCAGCGCGGCGACCGTGTCGTTGACCTCGCCGTTGAGGAAGATGATCCGCTCGCGCAGGAGGCGCGAATAGATATCGAAGGACCGCTCGCCGCGGTTGGACTGCTCGACGACGATCGGGACAAGTTGCATCGCTTCGCGCATCGGCGACCCCTAACTCCGCGGATAAGGAAAGATCGACGCGCCGTTTCAGGCGGCGCGCATGAGCGGCGGGTCGTTGGTGTTCGAGGCGGCCCGCAGGTCGGTCAGCTCGTGGATCACCCTGAGACGCGTCCCGCCGGTTCCGTTCGGCGCGATCCGGAACGTCACGATGCTTTCGAGGAACGGGGGCGCATCGTCCCGCAGCCGATACCGAAGCTCTTCGCCGGGGGTGACGGAGATCGCGTCCGGCTCGGCCAAGGCGCTGCCCGGCAGCCAGATCTCGCGCAGCTCGGGCGTATGGAGGGCGCGCCAGACCTTGTGCGGCGGCGCATCGAGCTCGTAATCGCCGGCGATGCCGGTCTCGGCCGCGTCGGGCTCCGCCTCGCTCATTGGTCCATGTCCTTCAGCAGCGCCTTCAGAGCGTCGATGCGCGCGGGCCAGGAGGCGCGATACTTCGACAGCCACTGGGCGATGTGCGTCAGCCCGTCCGGATCGACCTCGTAGTTCACGAAGCGGCCCTGCCGCTCTTCCCGCACCAGTCCGGCGCTCCGAAGTACCGAGAGGTGTTGGGACATCGCCGGCTGGCTGATCGCCATCCCCTCCCGCAGGACGCTGGCGTTCATGCTGCCGGCGGCGAGCTTCTCGAAGATCGCGCGCCGGGTCGGATCGGCCAAGGCTCGGAAGAGATCGTCTTCGCTCATGTCGATACATAAGCAGATACTTATATGATTCGCAAGCCCGACACTCCGACGGCGCGCAACGCGTGAGGCCCGGAAAAGTCCTGGTTTCGAAAGGTCTTCGACCTTTCGCGGGTGCAGGGCGGAGCCCTGCGAAGTTCGGGGCGTCGATTCGACGGAAGCGGGCCCCCTAAGCCGAACGGCCGAGGGCGGCTGCCGCGACAGGGCGGCCGTCGAGGCTTTATGCTCCCCCATCGCGTCGCGGCGCCTGGGGAGGAGCGATGTTCGATTTCAGTCAGCTCCGGTGCTTCGCCGCCGTGGCGGAAGAGCTGCATTTCGGGCGCGCGGCCGCCCGGCTGAACATGACGCAACCGCCCCTGTCGCGGCAGATCCAGGTGCTGGAGCGGATCCTCGACGTGCAGCTCCTGGAGCGGACCAGCCGTTCCGTCCGGCTGACCGCCGCCGGGCGCAGCTTCCTGCCGGAGGCGCAGCGCATCCTGCGGCTGGCCGAGACCGCGACCCACGTCACCCGCCTTGTGGCGGCCGGGCGCGCGGGCGTGCTGAAGCTCGGCTTCACGGCGGCCTCGGCCTACGACTTCCTGCCCCACCTCGTCACAGAGCTGCGGCGGGCGCTGCCCGACGTCACCCTCGCCTTACGCGAGATGGTCAGCAAGGATCAGGTCGAGGAATTGCTCGCCGGCCGCATCGACGCCGCCCTGGTCCGCCCGCCGGTCACCCATCCGGACCTGATCGCCGTCCGGGCGCTGGCCGAGCCCCTCGTGGCGGCGCTGCCGGCCGGACATCCTTTGGCGGTTCGGGATCACCTCACGCCCGGCGATCTCGCCGGCGAACCGCTCGTGGCTTACGCGCCGAACGAGGCCCGCTACTTCCACGACCTGGTCCTGGGCCTGCTGAGCGAGGCCGCGGTCGAGCCCCGGATCGTGCAGCGGCTCACCCAGATCCACTCGATCCTGGCCCTGGTCCGGGCTGCCCTCGGGATCGCCCTGGTGCCGGCGGCGGCCGAGCGCCTGCGATTCGAGGGCGTGGTGTTCCGGCCCCTCGCGCTGCCGGCCCCCCGCCCCGCCGAGCTGGTCCTGGCCTGGCGGCGCGACGCGGACGAGCCGCTGATCGCCCGGCTGGTCGCGATCCTGGCGGAGATGCCGACCGCCTGATCCATGCGCGCGCCGCATCGATCGATCCAGCCTTTGGCTTTGACCTTCGGTGGAAAGGCTGCGCCTGATAGGCTGACGGCACGCAGATGCCGAGACGACCCGGAGGAATCGCCATGGACAGCCTGACCAACCGCTTCAAGGCTGCCCTTGGGGAGGGGCGCCAGCAGATCGGCCTGTGGTGCAGCCTCGCCAGCCCGATCTCCACGGAGATCGTTGCGGGTGCCGGGTTCGACTGGCTGCTCCTCGACATGGAGCACTCGGCCAACGACCTGCGCGACATCTATTTTCAGCTTCAGGCCATGATGGAGAGCGCCACCAACCCGGTGGTGCGGGTGCCGAGCGACGATCCGATCACCATCAAGCGCATCCTCGATGCCGGCGCGCAGTCGCTGATGATTCCCAATGTCGACGATGCCGAGCAGGCCAAGCGGGTTGTGGCGGCGACGCGCTACGCCCCCCGGGGCGTGCGCGGCTTCTCGCAGGCGCCCCGGGCCTCCCGATTCGGCCGGATCCCCGACTATCACACCCGCTGCGAGGCCGAGATCTGCGTGATCGTGCAGGTCGAATCGCGCCGCGCTCTGGACAATCTGGACGCGATTGCCGCCGTCGAAGGCGTCGACGGCGTGTTCATCGGGCCCGGCGACCTCTCCACCAGCCTCGGCTATCTCGGCCAGCAGGGCCATCCGGAGGTGGTCCGCACCATCGAGGCGGCGGTCGGCCGGATCGTGAAGGCCGGCAAGCATGCCGGCATCCTCACGCCGAGTGAGGAGCTGGCCAAGCGCTACATCGCGGCCGGCACCCGGTTCACCGCGGTCGGCTCGGATCTGGGGCTGCTCGCGCGCAACGCCGAGGCCCTGGCCGGGCGTTTCCGCACCGAAGGCTGAGCGAGGAGCATCCGATGCAGGCCGAGATGGACAGTGTCACCCTCGATCGGCCGGCCGGGGACGTGCCGCGCACGATCCGGCTGAGCGCGCACGACAACGTCGCGATCGTGGTCAACGCCTTCGGGCTGCCCGCCGGCACGACCTTCCCAGACGGGTTGCGGCTCACCGAGTTCGTGCCGCAGGGCCACAAGGTGGCGCTCAGTGACATCCCTGAGGGCGGGGAAGTGCGCCGCTACGGCGAGGTGGTCGGCATCGCCACGCAGGACATTCCCCGCGGCGCCTGGGTCGAGGAATCCCGGGTCGCGACACCCACCGCCCCGGCGCTGGACGCGCTGGAACTCGCCACCCGCGTGCCGGCCCCCTTAGCGCCGCTCGAAGGCTATACCTTCGAGGGCTACCGCAACCCGGACGGGTCGGTGGGCACCAAGAACATCCTGGCGATCTCGATCAGCGTGCAATGCGTCGCCGGCACCCTCGACGTGGCGATCCGCCGGATCAAGCAGGAACTGCTGCCGCGCTTCCCCAATGTCGACGACGTGGTCGGGCTGACCCACGCCTATGGCTGCGGCGTCGCCATCAACGCCCCCGAGGCGGTGGTGCCGATCCGGACCCTCCAGAGCCTCGCACAGAACCCGAATTTCGGCGGCGAGGTCATGGTCGTCGGGCTGGGTTGCGAGAAGCTCGTCTCGGAGCGGCTGCTGCCCGATGGCGGTGCCGCCGGGGATGGGGTGGTCCGCCTCCAGGATGAGCGCCACCAGGGTTTTTCCGCGATGCTCGACAGCATCCTGACGATGGCCGAGGCCCGCCTGGAGGTGCTGAACCGGCGCACCCGCGAGACCTGCCCGGCCTCCGAGCTGGTGGTCGGCCTGCAATGCGGCGGCAGCGACGCGTTCTCGGGCGTCACCGCCAACCCGGCGCTGGGCTTCGCGGCCGACCTCCTGGTGCGCTGCGGCGGCACCGTGCTGTTCTCCGAGGTCACGGAGGTGCGCGACGCGATCCACCTGCTGACCCCCCGGGCCAAGAGCCCGGAGGTCGCCCAGGCTCTGATCCGCGAGATGGCCTGGTACGATGCCTATCTCGCCAAGGGTGAGGCCGACCGCCGGGCCAACCCGTCGCCCGGCAACAAGAAGGGCGGCCTCAACAACATCGTCGAGAAGGCCCTCGGCTCGGTGGCCAAATCCGGCACCGGCGCGATTGCGGGCGTGCTGGCGCCGGGCGAGCGGGTGCGCGAGAAGGGCCTGATCTTCGCCGCGACCCCGGCGAGCGACTTCGTCTGCGGCACGCTCCAGCTCGCCTCGGGGATCACCCTGCAGGTCTTCTCCACCGGCCGCGGCACGCCCTACGGCCTCGCGCAGGCCCCGGTGATCAAGGTCGCCACCCGCACGGAGCTGGCCGAGCGCTGGTCCGACCTGATCGACCTCGATGCCGGCCGCATCGCCACCGGCGAGGCCACGATCGAGGAGGTCGGCTGGGAGCTGTTTCACCTGATTCTCGACGTGGCGAGCGGGCGCAAGCGGCCCTGGTCCGACCGCTGGGGCCTGTTCAACGACCTGACCCTGTTCAACCCGGCGCCGATCACCTGAAGCCCGGGCATGCGCGACGCGGCGTCGCAAGCGCGGCCGGACTCTGCTACGCAGCCGGCATCGTGAAGCCGCTGCCGATTCCCACTCCCCGGACCGTGCTCTTCCGCCTGCACTGGGCGCTCGGCCTCACCGCCGGCTTCGTGCTCGCGCTGATGGGCGTGACCGGGGCGCTGATGAGCTACGAGGAGGCGATCACCGCCTTCGCCAACCGCGACCGGACACGGGTCGAGGCGGGGGACCGGGTGCCGCTCGTGCCATCCGCCCTCGCCGCCCGGATCGACGCCCAGGCCGGGGGGCGCCGGGCGAATGTCCTCACCCTGTCGGACGACCCGCAGGCGAGCGTGTTCGTGCGCTTCGCCCGCGATCCCGAGACCCGGGAGCGGCCGCCCTCTGTCTATGCCGATCCCTATGACGGCGCGGTGCTCGGCCCGGTGCGGCTGGAGGCGGCGTTCACGACGGTGCGGGACCTGCACCGCTGGCTGCTGATCCCCGGCGGCTCCAAGGGCTGGGGCCGGACGATCACGGGCGCCTGCACGCTGGCGCTGATCGCCTTCCTGGCGACTGGCCTCTACCTGCGCTGGCCCAAGGTCCATCGCTGGCGGATCTGGCTGAAGCCGAGCCTGTCGCGGCCCGGCCGGCCGCGCTGGTGGTCTCTGCACGCCGTGGCCGGGACTTGGCTCATGCCGATCTACCTGGTCATCGCGCTCACCGGTCTGACCTGGTCCTATCCGTCGTTCAAGGACGGGGTCACCTGGCTTCTCGCCGGGGCGCCGGAGCGGGCGAAGCCCGCCCGCATGGCTGGTCGCCGGGAGACGTTCCCGCCGCCGGAAGCCGGCTCCGAGCCCGCTCTCGATCGCGCCTGGGCGGCGTTCCGGGCCGGGGAGGGACATGAAGCCGGCCTCACGATCCTGACCCTGCCGGGCGCCGACACCAAGGCGATCCGCATCCGCTGGCTGCCCAAGGGCGTCGACGCCCTGAGCGCCCGCAACGAGGCCCGCTACGACGCAACCACGGGCGCCTTGCTCGCCACCGAGCACGCGGCCGACACGCCGCTCGGGCGGCGCCTCGTCGAGAACATCCTGGAGGTGCATCGCGGCCGCTTCTTCGGCGACCTGTTCGCGCTGCTGTTCGGGCTGGCGGCGCTCGCCATGCCGGGCTTCGCCGCCACCGGCCTGACCCTCTACATCCTGCGGCGGCGTGCGGGCACGCGGCGCAGGGGGACCGAGCGGAAGGCGGAGGCGGTCGCGACCGGAAAGAAGCCTCAGCGCGCGCTGACCTGACGGGGGCCGGGGCTCTACTCGGCCGGGCGCGGTGTCCCGGCGGTCCAGTCGACGGCGGCGTCGAATAGGGCGAGCCCGGCACTCGTGAGGCCGCCGAAGGTCTCGTTGTCGAGCAGAAACATCGTCCGCCGCGCCGGGGCGATCGACTCGTAGTCCATCGTCGCCCCCGCCTCGTAGCCGAAGATGACGGCGTGGTCGGGCTCGCCCGGCACCGTAGCGATGATCGCGGCGCCGAGGCCCGGCTTGCCCCAGTTCATCGGCGCGTCCTTGGCGTAGACCGCGTTGACCCCCGCACGCAGGCCGGCCGCCAGGGCGTGGGGGGCGTTGACCAGCCAGACGAAATGCTCGGCCGGCGCCTTGCCGAAGTCGCGGTCGTGCTTCTTGCCGGTCATGCCCAAGTCGTCGAGCAGGTCGCTCTCCCAGGTCAGCACCGGCACCGGGACATCGCGATAGGCGCCGAGCAGGTCGCGGCTGCGGATGTTCGAGGACAGGATGACGAGATCGTAGCCGCGCGCCACCGGCTCGTACTGGCTACCGAGGGTGACCCGGTATCCGCGGCCCTCGAGATGGGCCGCGATCGCCTTGTCGGCGGCGACCCGCGGATTGTCCGGCTTGACCACGATCAGCACCGTGCGGGGCCGCTCGGCCGCGGAGGCGGTCAGCGTCAGGGCCGCCACGGCGGCCGCCCCGAGCAGGAGGCGGATCGATCCGGACCAAGCGAGCCTCCTGCGAGCGCGGGTCGGTGATCCCAACCGTCTCACAGCCGCGCGGTGATCGTGGCCAGCACCGAGAGCGGCGCGCCGGGGAGGTTGTTGAACTGGTTGAACGGCTGCTCGATGTAGCGTCGGTCGGTCAGGTTGCGCGCGTTGATCGAGAACCGGGCGTGCTCGTTGAAATCGTAGAACACCGCCGCGTCGAGCCGGGCATAGCCGCCGACCGTATAGCTGTTGTTGAGGTCGCCGGTGCGGCGGCCGACATAGGTAATCCCGGCCCCGACGTTCCAGCCGCGCAGGAAGCCCTCCTGGAACTGGTAGGTCGACCAGGCACTGCCGCTGAAGGCCGGGGCCCCCACCAGCCGGTTGCCGACCGCGTAGGTCGTGTCCTTGGTGATCCGCGCGTCGAGGAAGCTGACCGCGCCGATGACTTTCCAGCCCGGCAGGATCTGGCCGGCGAGGTCGGCCTCGACGCCCTCGGAGCGCTGCTGGCCGGTGATTACCGAGAAGCCGGTGTTGATCGGGTCTGGGGCCGACACGTTATTGCGGGTGATCTGGAAGGCCGCCGCGGACAGGGTTAGGTCGGGGGTGAGGTCGAGCCGGCTTCCGACCTCGTAGAGTACGCCGGTCTCAGGGTGAGGATTGACGGCGCCGTAGACGTTGTCGGTCTGCGGCTTGAACGAGGTCGCGTAGCTCGCATAGAACGTCAGTGGCTCCACCGGCCGATAGATAAGGCCGACGCGCGGCGAGGTGCCAGACAGTTGCTGGTCGGGCGGGATCGTCCGCGAGGTCGGAATGCGGCTGAAATAATACTGCGTTCCAGTATCGTAGCGGACGCCGACCAACAGTTGCAGGCCAAGCCCGAGATCGATCTGGTCCTGGACGTAGAGGCCATTCAACTCGTTTTTTTGCTTGAGGTCCGACTGGAACTGGAGGCCAACGATGGCGGATCCGGGAACCGGGTTCAGGAAGTTTACGGACGGATAGTTGGTGCTTTGTGTCGTGTAGGCACGCCGGTAGCCGTTGCTGTACTCGATCCCAGCGAGCACGGTGTGTCGGACGCTCAGCAGGTCGAACTTGGCTATCACCTCGCTTTGGCTGTCGACCGAGGCGTAGGTTGAGTAGCCCGCGGTCTCGCGCCGAGCCAGCAGCGTGTTGCGGCTGGCGAAACCGGTGGCGCGCGTCGCAAGGAAGTTGAAGCCGCCCCATTGCGCGTTGAGCACTTCGCGCAGGGTGATGTTCTCGTTGAGATCGTGCTCGACTTTCAGCAGGCCGAAATTCGCCGTGCCGTTGTAGCGGGAGAAGGGCTCGCCGTAATAGCGCGCGATGTTGTCGAGCGGTACGCGGCCGTTCAGGGCGGCAAGCCCCTCATCGTATTGCGTGTCCAGCCGCGTAAACTCGCCGAGGAACGAGACCCGGGTCTCCGGGTTGGGGGTCCACGTGAAGGCTGGCGCCACGAAGGTGCGGGAATTGTCCCGACCGCCGAAGTTGCGGAAGGTCGGATCGGACTGGCCGGCGAAGCTGACGCGCCCGGCCAAGCCGTCCACACCCTCAATTGCGCTCGACACCGAGCCCTGGATCCGGCGGAAGCCGAAGCTGCCGGCCTGCAGGTTGATGTCGCCGGATGGCACGAGGGTCGGCTGCCGGGAGACGATGTTGATCAGGCCGCCGGGATCTCCGCGCCCGTACAGCACCGAGGCCGGCCCCTTCAGCACCTCGATCCGCTCGACGTCGGCCAGATCGCGGGTGACTGCGGAGAAGTTGCCCGCTTGGTTCAGCAGCACGCCGTCGATGGCGTAGGTCTGAGTCCTGAAGCCGCGGATGATAAAGGTATCGCTCCGGCCCTGGATTGTGCCCCCGGGCTGGACGCTGCTGACGTTCTGCAGGGCGTCGCTCAGGCGAATGTCCTGCTGGTCGACCAGCACGTCCCGCGGCACCACCTGCACCGATTGCGGCGTGTCGCGGAGGGGCGTGTCGGTGCGGGTCGCGGTCGCCGAGCGCGTCGCCCGGTAGCCGACCACCGGCCCGTCCGCGCGCTCCACCGCGGGTCCCGTGCCGGTGACGCTCAGTTCCGAGAGGACGACCTCGTCCTGAACCGGATTCGATTGCGCATGAACGATAGTCGTCGAGGCCAGAAGCAGGGCGATCGCCAGTCCGGGCCGCGTATTGGTACAGAAGGAACGATCGCGTGCCGCAAAAATAACGTGGTCTTGATGGCCCTGCAGCATAGTTTTTAGTCGTTCTCATGAAGATCGCCACCACAGGGCGCTTCGATCCTTGAGTACGATGGCGGATCCATTTCAATGCGTGATTGTAATTCGCGGGTTCAGAAGCGCTGGAACTGACCGGGCGTGTCCAACGCATCACACATTGCGATTGGAATAAGTTTAAATGTTCCGGGTTTTCCGACTTAAACGTGTGTGATCTCGAATATGTACGTCCGGACGTTGATCCGGGCCGAAGCCACGATCGGGATCACGGTCCGCATCTGTGGGACTGCTCGAATCAAGGGCGGCTCGCGTCGCGCCGACGGCGGCTGATCCCGGATTGTGCGGCCGAATGCGACCGGCCGGCCTGCGAGAGGGGGGGATTGCAGGCCGGCCGGCCTATCACGCGCGGTTGCCCGACGCGCGATCACGGGGAACTTTGGGTCGAGCCCGCTGGTGTCACCAACGGGTTCGGGCGCTCACACCAGCGCGGTGATCCGCGGCCCGGCGCGGGTTGTGCGCGGGAGGCGGCCGTCGAGCCCGGCCTCCAGCAGGGCGTGGAGCTGGGCCACCGCGGGGCCGGGGTCGTAATCGGGCAGGATCGCGCGGCTGACCAAGATTCCCTTCATCAGCGGGGCGAGCAGCGCGTAGAGTCGGTCCGGATCGCAATCCGGGCTGGTCGCCAGCGCCGAGAAGGTCGCGACGAACCAGTCCTGGGTCTCCGCCTCGGTCCGCGCGGTCAGCGCGGCGATGGCCGGGTTGCGGGTCGCCTCAGACCAGATCTCCATGCGCAGAACCGCGGCCTCGCGGGTGATCGAGACGAAGTACCGGGCGATGATGTCGAGCAAGGCGCCGCGCCGGTCGCCGCTGCGCTCCATCTCTTCGACGAGTTGGGCGCCGCGCTCCCGCTCGCGCTCCACCAGCCCGACGACCAGGGCCTCCTTGGATTCGAAGTAGCGATAGAAATTGCCCGGGCTCATCGCGGCCTCGCGGGCGAGGTCCTGCATGGTGGCGCGGTGGAAGCCGTTGCGCACGAAGCAGGCTTCGGCGGCGTCGAGGATGTGGTCGCGCCGCGCGGCCGGTCCACCACGCGCCTCGGCGCTGGCCGGCACGCTCACGGGGCGAACTGCGCCACCGCGGCGACGCGGCTCTGGTCCTTGGCGGGGATGGTGGCCGTGCAGGCCTGGGCGGTCTGGCTGAGATCGGCGCAGATCCGCGCCTGCCAGCCCTTCGGACCCGCCCCGGTCCAGCTGATCAACGCCATCCAGGCGAGGACCAGCACGGCAGCGAAGGTGAGGTTCGCAGGCTTGCAGAAGGCCCGAATCGTCGCGAGGCTGCGTGCGCTGCCGGTTCCGGACGGATCGAACCTGTCCCCACCGAGATCGGACCAGCGGCCTTCGAGCGACAGAGCCATGGCTCACTCCTGATTGCCTCGCCTTCGTAATGAACGTTCATTCTCATGTCAATGAACGTTCGTTCTCATGTGCGAGACAGGGCGGCCCTTGGCGCGATATGGTTTCCGGAGGGTTGCTTCGGGGCCGTCCTGCTCAGCCAGCGCAGCGACGCAGTAGCCCGATGGAATGGCACATGCATCCGGGGCCGAGGGCGCTGCCTCGGTCCCGGGATCTGGCGGTCAGGCGTGGCCGGCCGGCTTGAGGGCGCCGGTGCGGTCGTGGAAATCCGGGCCGTTGATCGTCCGGGCCACGTGGCCGGCCCGGATCAGGTAGTCGCCGAAATGCTCGCCGGGCTTCCGGCCCTTGGCGAAATCGGCAAACAGCGGATCCAGGGTGTCGCGGATGTCGGAGGCCGCGACATCCTCCTTGTAGAGCTTGCCCAGCCGCGAGCCGTCGAAGGCAGCGCCGAGATAGAGGTGGTAGCGCTCGGGGCCGCGGCCGACGAGGCCGATCTCGGCGATGAACGGGCGGGCGCAGCCGTTGGGGCAGCCGGTGGAGCGGATCGTGATCTCCTCCTCGGCGAGCCCATGGGTGGCCAGGCTCTCCTCCAACTCGGTCATCAGGCTCGGCAGGTAGCGCTCGCTCTCGGCCAAGGCGAGGCCGCAGGTCGGCAGCGCCACGCAGGCGATGGAGTTGCGCCGCAGCGCCCCCGCGCCCTTGGTGATGCCGTACTGATCGACCAGCGCCTCGATCTCGGCGCGCTTGGCCCCGGGCACGTTGGCGATGATCACGTTCTGGTTGGCGGTGAGGCGGAAATCGCCCTCGTGGACCTCGGCGATCTTGCGCAGGCCGGTGAGGAATTGCGGCCCGTCCTCGTAATCCTTGATCCGGCCGGAGGGGACGTAGAGTGTCAGGTGGTGGCGGCCGTCATCGCCCTCGGTCCAGCCGAAGCGGTCGCCGTTGTTGGTGAAGGTGAAGGGCTTCGGCTCGCCGAGCTTCTTGCCGATCCGCGTCTCCACCTCGGCCCGGAAGGCGGCCAGGCCGTAGCGCTCGATCGTGTATTTGAGCCGGGCGTTCTTGCGGTTCTTGCGGTTGCCCCAGTCGCGCTGGACGGTCATCACCGCCTCGGCGACCTTGATGGCGTCCTCGGGCTTCACGAAGCCCATCACGTCGGCGGTGCGCGGGAAGGTATCGGGCTCGCCATGGGTCATGCCCATGCCGCCGCCCACGGTGACGTTCCAGCCGGTGACCTGGTTCTTCTTGTCCAGGATGGCGATGAAGCCGAGGTCGTGGGCGAAGATGTCGACCTCGTTCGAGGGCGGCACCGCCACGACGACCTTGAACTTCCGCGGCAGGTAGGTGCGGCCGTAGACCGGCTCGACCTCCGCCTCCTCCTCGCCGCCGACCACGCGCTCGCCGTCGAGCCAGATCTCGCGCCAGGCGCTGGTCTTCGGCAGCAGGCTGTCCGAGATGTCCTTGGCGAGGGTGTGGGCGGCCTTGTGGGCGCCGACCTGGGCCGGGTTGGTCGCCGCCATGACGTTGCGGTTCACGTCGCCGCAGGCCGCAATCGTGTCGAGCAGGGCCGCGTCGATGGCCGCCATCGTGCGCTTGAGGTTCGACTTGATCACGCCGTGATACTGGAAGGTCTGGCGCGTGGTCGCCCGCAGGGCGCTGCCCGCATAGGTGACCGCGATGTCGTCCAGCGCCAGCCACTGCTTCGGGCTGATCACGCCGCCGGCGATGCGCAGGCGGATCATGAAGCTGTAGGCCTTGTCGAGCTTCTTCTTGGTCCGCTCCGGGCGCAGGTCGCGGTCGTCCTGCATGTACATCCCGTGGAACTTCACGAGCTGCCCGTCATCCTCGGAGATCGCCCCGGTGGCGTGCTTCAGCAGGCCCTCGGCGAGGCCGCCGCGGAGGTAGCCGCTGGCGATCTTGATGTGCTCGTTCGCGGCGAGCTGGGCGGCGCGGGCCGCCTCGGCATCGGTGATCGGCCGCTCCTTGGGCGGGGTCTCGTAGACGCGGGGGGCCGAGGTCGGAGCCAGGGCCTGGGCGTCGGCGTCGTCGCGGGGGCTGTGGTCGTCCATGAGATCACTTCCAAAGTCTCGACTACGGCCCCGCCCCCGATATGGGCGGGATCGTCCCAAATTCCGGATTCAAAAGGTCCAAGACCTTTTGCGGGTGCAGGGCGGAGCCCTGCAGTGGGGCTAGGCCCTGCTTCATCAGGGCTCTGCCCTGACAACCCGCCAAAGGACGATGCGCCCTTTGGAAACCCAGACCTACCCGTGCTCCGTCGGCATACGCTCTAGTAAACGTCCTGCTGGTAGCGGTGGCTGCGCTCCAGGGCCGCAACCTGCGCCTCGGCGTCGGCCGGGTTCAGGCCCTTGGCGGTCTCGTAGGCCCGCACCACCGCGGCGCGCACGTCCTTGGCCATGTTCTTGGCATCGCCGCAGACGTAGAAATAGGCGCCGCCCTCCAGCCAGGAGACCAGCTCCTTGGCGTTGTGGGTGATGCGGTCCTGCACGTAGACCTTCTCCGGCTGGTCCCGGGAGAAGGCCACGTCGATCTTCGTCAGCGCGCCCTCCTCCAGGGCCTCCTGCCATTCGAGCTGGTACAGGAAGTCGTGCAGGAAGTGCCGGTCGCCGAAGAACAGCCAGGAGCGGCCTGGGGCCTCGATGGCGCGGCGCTCCTGCACGAAGGCGCGGAACGGCGCGACGCCGGTGCCGGGGCCGACCATGATGATGTCGGCGGCCGGATCCTGCGGCAGGCGGAAATGCCGGTTCGGCTTTAGCCGCACCCGCAGCTTGGCGCCGTCGCGGATCCGGTCGGCGACGTGGACCGAGGCGACGCCTGAGCGGGCGCGGCCGTGGGTCTCGTAGCGCACCGCCACGATGGCGAGATGGACCTCGTCGCCCACTTCCTTGCGCGAGGACGCGATCGAGTAGGCCCGGGGCGGCAGCGGCCGGGTAATGGTGGTGAGGTGCTCAGGCGTCAGCGTCGCCGGGAAGGTCGCCAGCAGGTCGATCAGGTGCCGTCCCTCGATCCAGGCCCGGACCTCGCCGCTGTCGATCAGCTTCTGCGCGTCCGCGTGGCCGGTCGCCTTGACGAAGCGCTCGATCGTGGCGGCCGAGAGGGTGGTGATGTCGCGCTCGGCGAGCAGCGCCTTGCGCAGGGCCTCGTCGCCCGACAGCCCCGCGGCGGTCAGGATCTCGTCCACCAGCTGCGGGTCGTTCTCGGGGAAGATCTCGAGCGAATCGCCCGGCTCGTAGGCGGGCGCCCCGTCCTCGAAGGCCAGCGCCAGGTGGATGGTCTCCTTGTCCGAGCGCGAGGAGTTGAGGTTCACGTGCTCGACGACCTCGACCACCAGCGGCTCGCGGCTCGGCTCGGCCTCGTCGTCCTCGCCGGGGGCGGCGCGGGCGAAATCCACCGCCACGACGTTGTCGGGCGTCTCGGCCGGGGCGAGGGCCTTGAGGGTGTTCTTGATCCAGTCGGCGGCCGGCTTCTCGAAATCGAGATCGAGGTCGGCGCGCTCGGCGGCGCGCTTGCCGCCCAGGGCCTCGAAGCGCGCGTCGAGCGCCTTACCGATGGCGCAGAATTCCACGTAGGACGTGTCGCCGAGCGCCAGGACGGCGAAGTCCACGCCGTCGATGCGCGGGGCGCCCTCCCCCATCAGTTCGCCATAGGCCCGCACGGCCCGGGCCGGCGGCTCGCCCTCGCCCCAGGTCGCCGCGATGGCGATGAGCTTGCCGGCCTTGGGCAGGGTCGCGACATCGAGGTCGGAGAAATCCATGACCTTCGGCTTGAAGCCCTGCTTGCGCGCCAGCTTGGCGACGTTGCCGGCCAGCGCCTCGGAATTCCCCGATTCGCTCGCATAGACGATCGTCAGCGGCTCGGCCGCCTTGGGCGGGGCGGCAGGGGCCGCCGCCGGCTGGCCGCCGGCGGCATCGAGGCCCGCCAGGAAACCCGCCAGCCACGCGCGCTGCACAGGGGTCGCGCTGCCGAGCACGGCGTCGAGGCTGGCGCGCTCGCCGTCGCCGAACGGGGCGGTGCGCGGAAGGAGATTCTGGCGTGCCATCAGGGGACCATGTCATGGCCTACGGGGCCGGTGTCAATCGAAAACGTTCTTTTTGCAGAACGCGTCTGAACTAGGACATTGCTTTCGTTGCGACGCAACAAAACAGAAAATTATTCTCCCACGACCGAGAGAACCGGCGCCGTTCCGGGGAGGTGACGCCCGGTTTTCGGCGGCGCGGGCAGCGGTAGGGCGGTGGTGGATTTCACCTTTTCCATAGCGAATCGCGAGGTGACGTTCTTCAGCGGCAGCACTGCGATAAGCTGCTTATAGAAACTGTCATAGGCCTGCATGTCGGCCACGACGACGCGCAGCATGTAATCCACATCGCCGGCCATCCGGTAGAATTCCAAGACCTCGGGCATGGCCGAGATGGTCGCGGCGAAGCGCTGCAGCCAGTCCTGGGAATGGTCCGCGGTCTCGATGGAGACGAACACGGTGAGCCCGAGGCCGAGCTTGACCGGATCGAGCACCGCCACCCGCCGGTCGATCACCCCGTCGGCCTCCAGCTTCTGGATGCGCTTCCAGCACGGGGTCTGAGACAGGCCGACGCGCTCGCCGATCGCCGCGATGGAGAGGGTCGCATCCGCCTGCAGCAAGGCGAGAATCTTCAGATCGATGGCGTCCAAAGCTGTCTCCGTAGGGATTCTTCCACGCTGGGCCGCGCGTGGGAGTGTAAGCGTTTCGCGGGGCCGACGAGAAGAATCTTTTATCGTGCGCCGTATCATGCGCGGCGGCCCCGGGGGCGCCACCGCACGCCAAGCCCCCCGGATATGCCCGACAAGCAACCCGCGACGCCTTGACTTCGTTCGGTATAGCGAACATTTCGACCATTCGACAACAGGGGGCGGCGCGGTCCGCGCCCTTTCCCACCATCCAACCTCAGGACATGTCGCGATGACCCGTCCGGACCGAACGCAGGCCGATTCCCTCGCGGACCGGCTGTCGGGGCTCGACCTGCCAGGCCGGCTCCACCTGATCGCCGCCGAGATCCCGGGCCGCCTCGTGTTCACCACGAGCCTCGGCGTCGAGGACCAGGCGCTGACCCACGGGCTGGCGATGGCGGGGCTCGCCAAGGGCCGCGTCGAGATCGTGACCCTCGATACCGGCCGGCTGTTCCCGGAGGCCTACGATACCTGGGCCGAGACCGAATCGGCCTACGGCATCCGAATCGGCGCCTACGCGCCGGAGCGGGGGGCCGTAGAGGCGTTCGTGCGCGACGAAGGCATCAACGGCTTCCGGCGCTCGGTGGCGGCCCGGCAGGCCTGCTGCGGGTTCCGCAAGGTCGAGCCGCTGGGCCGCGCCCTCGACGGGGCGAGCGGCTGGCTCACCGGTCTGCGCGCCGGCCAATCGGCCAACCGCGCCGAGACGCCGCTCGCCGCGTTCGACGCCGAGCGCGGCCTGATCAAGCTCAACCCCCTGGCCGACTGGACCCGGGCGCAGGTCGACAGCTTCGTGCGCGAGAATTTCATTCCCTACAACGTGCTGCACGACCGCGGCTTCCCGTCCATCGGCTGCGCCCCCTGCACCCGCGCCGTGAAGCTCGGCGAGCCGGAACGTGCCGGACGCTGGTGGTGGGAGCAGGAAGAGAAGAAGGAGTGCGGCCTGCATGTCGGGCGGCCCTCCGCGTCGGTGCAACCGGGCCAGGAGCCCGCAATCTTCGAGAGCAACCAGGACGTGAAGACCCGCCAGCCGGAGTTCGCCCGATGAGCGCAGCCCTCGCCGCCGCCGTGTCGCCGGGCGCCCCCGCCTCCGCCGACCGCCTCAGCCACCTGAAGCGGCTGGAGGCCGAGAGCATCCACATCTTCCGGGAGACGGTCGCCGAGGCCGAGAACCCGGTGATGCTCTACTCGATCGGCAAGGATTCCTCGGTCCTGCTGCACCTGGCCCTGAAGGCCTTCGCGCCCGGCACCCTGCCGTTCCCGCTGCTCCACGTCGACACCACGTGGAAGTTCCGCGAGATGATCGCCTTCCGCGACGCCCGGGTGAAGGAACTCGGCCTCGACCTCCTGGTCCACACCAACCCGGACGGGCTCGCCCGCGGCGTCGGGCCGGTGAGCCACGGCTCCGAGGTCCATACCGACGTGATGAAGACCCAGGCGCTGCGCCAGGCGCTCGACAAGTACAAGTTCGACGCGGCCTTCGGCGGCGCCCGCCGGGACGAGGAGGCGAGCCGCGCCAAGGAGCGGATCATCTCGCTCCGCACCGCGCAGCATCGCTGGGATCCCAAGCGCCAGCGCGCGGAGCCCTGGCACCTCTACAACCTCAAGAAGAAGCGCGGCGAGTCCCTGCGGGTGTTCCCGCTCTCGAACTGGACCGAGCTCGATATCTGGCTCTACATCGAGCAGGAAAAGATCCCGATCGTGCCGCTCTACTTCGCCGCCGAGCGCCCGGTGGTGGAGCGCGACGGCCAGCTGATCATGGTCGACGACGACAGGCTGCCCCTGGAGCCGGGAGAGGTTCCGCAGCAGCGCCTCGTGCGCTTCCGGACGCTCGGCTGCTACCCGCTCACCGGGGCGGTGGAGAGCGATGCGGCGACCCTCCCGGAGATCGTCGGCGAGACGCTGGCGGCCCGCACCTCGGAGCGCCAGGGCCGGGTGATCGACAAGGACGGCGCGGGCTCCATGGAGCGCAAGAAGCAGGAAGGCTACTTCTGATGACGGTGCACCAGGATCCCACCGCGTTCAGCGACCGCGCCGCCACCTATCAGGCGTTCCTGGCCGCCCACCAGAACAAGGCCGTGCTGCGCTTCATCGCCTGCGGCTCCGTGGATGACGGCAAGTCGACCCTGATCGGCCGGCTGCTGCATGACACCAAGCAGATCTTCGACGACCAGATCTCGGCGCTCCAGCGCGATTCCCGCCGCCATGGTACGCAGGGGCAGGAGATCGACCTGGCGCTGCTGGTCGACGGCCTTCAGGCCGAGCGCGAGCAGGGCATCACCATCGACGTCGCCTACCGGTTCTTCTCCACCGACAAGCGCTCGTTCATCGTGGCCGACACCCCCGGCCACGAGCAGTACACCCGCAACATGGCCACCGGCGCCTCGACGGCGGACGTGGCGGTGATCCTGGTGGACGCCCGCCAGGGCCTGATCCGTCAGACAAGGCGCCACGCCCTGCTGGTCTCGATGCTCGGTATCCGCCGGGTGGTGCTGGCGGTGAACAAGATGGATCTGGTCGGCTGGTCGCAGGACAAGTTCGATGCGATCCGCGCAGGCTTCGCCGACTTCGCCCGCGAGTTGAATTTCGCTGAGGTCAAGGCGATCCCGCTCTCGGCCAAGAACGGCGACAACGTCGCAGAGCCGGGCATCGCCGCCCCCTGGTACACGGGTGGCACCCTGCTCGACCACTTGGAGACCGTGCCGGTGCACGCGGAGGCGCTCAACGCCCCGTTCCGCATGGCGATCCAGTGGGTCAACCGGCCGAATTCCGAGTTCCGCGGCTATAGCGGGCGGATCGCCAGCGGCCGGGTCCGCCCCGGCGACGCGATCACCATCCAGCCCTCTGGCCGGACCTCGACGGTGGCGCGGATCTACACCGCCGACGGCGACCTGGCCGAGGCCGGCGAGGACGAATCGGTGACGCTGGTGCTGGCCGACCAGATCGATGCCTCGCGCGGTCAGGTGATTGCGGCCTCCGCGGCCCCGCTGCGGATCACCGAGCAGTTCGAAGCCCGCCTGTTCTGGGCGGCCGAGACCGAGCTGGCGCCGGGGGCGAGCCTGCTCGCCAAGATCGGCACCGCCACGGTCAACGCCACCGTGGAACGGATCGTCTCGCGCATCGATCCCGAGACCGGCAATCCGGGCCCGGCCGAGCGCCTCGCCGCCAACGACATCGCGGACGTGGCCCTGCGTCTCGACCGGCCGGTGGCGGTGGACGCCTACGCAGACAACCGCGAAACCGGCAGCCTGATCCTGATCGACCGCGAGACCACCGACACGGCGGCGCTCGGGCTGGTCCTGGCGCCGAAGGGCGAAGCCACACCGGCGGCCTCCACCCCGCTGACCGCCGACGAGAAGGCCCCCAGCCTGCTCGGTCGCTTGGGCCGCCTCTTCGGCCGCTGAGGCGGGAAAGGTCCCGGATCCACAAGGTCCGGGACCTTGTGCGGGTCCAGGGCGGAGCCCTGGTACATCGGGGCTCCGCCCCGATACCCCGCCAAAGGGCTGAGCCCAGCCCTTTCAAGGTGTTTCCGGAAGTGCCGGAACGACCAGACGCGCTCTCCTCCCCCTTGTGGGGAGGAGTTGGAGGTGGGGGTGGTGCAGAAGGCACCGTGACGTTCGATCCTGCACCACCCCCACCCCTGACCCCTCCCCACAAGGGAGAGGGGAAATATGCTTCTCTTTCAATACGTTACAAACATGGAACAGGGTCTCTGCATCCAGCTCAAACACCTTGAAAGGGCTGGGGCTGAGCCCTTTGGGATCCCTTAGGCCGCTTCCGAGACGGCGCCGAGGCCCCAGGCCTGCGCCAGCTGCGTGTAGGACTCGTGCCGCGCCGCCTGGTCGGGTATCGCCGAGACGATCATCAGCTCGTCGGCCTGCGTCCGCGTGACGAGATCCGTGAGCGTCGCTCGCAGGGTTTCCGGCCCGCCCACATGCAGCTTGTCACGGCCGCGCTCGATCTGGGCGCGCTCGGAATCGGAATACGGGTAGGCCAGCGCTTCGTCCAAGCTCGGCAACGGCCGGTACTCGCCGCGCTCCCGCCGCAGGGTCGACAGCCGCGCGCTCGCGGCCAGCCGCTCGGCCTCCGCATCGGTGGCGGCGCAGATCGCCGCCACGGCCAGGATCGCGTGAGGCCGCTCGCCCAGGCGGGTCGGCCGGAACAGGCGGCGATAAGCCAGCATCGGCGCCTCGGCCGGCATCCCGGAAAAGTGCTGCGCGAAGCCGAAGCCGCAGCCGATCTCCCCGGCGAGCTGGGCGCTGTAATCGGACGAGCCGAGCAGAAAGATCGGCGGCAGGGGCACTCCGGCAGGGCTCGCCTGGATCTTGCCGAACGGATGCCCCTCTGGAAATCCGCCGTCCCAGAACAGCAATTCCTGCAGGCGGTCCAAAAAGTCGTCGTTGCCGCCCTCCCCGGGGGCCTCCCGCCGACGCAGGGCCCGGGCAGTGAGCCCGTCGGTGCCGGGCGCGCGCCCGAGGCCGAGATCGATCCGGCCCGGGAACAGCGCCTCCAGCACCCGGAAGCGCTCGGCCACCATCAGCGGCGCGTGGTTCGGCAGCATGATCCCGCCCGAGCCGACCCGGATCGTCCGGGTCGCGGCAGCGATCTGGCCGATCATGATCTCCGGGGCCGGACTCGCCACGTTGGGCAGGGCGTGATGCTCGGCCAGCCAGTAGCGGCGGTAGCCGAGGCCATCGACGTGGCGCGCCAGCGCCAGCGTGTCATGCAGCGCCTGAGCCGGAGTCGAATCGGCGCTGACGAAGGAGAGGTCGAGGACGGAGAGCGGTATCATCGATAGGAGATGGGGAGGCGTGTGGGCCGGTGCGAGGGCCCGATGATCCGCGTCGGCCCGGTCATGGCGCCGGTTCGTCGTCCGGCCGGTCGCTCCGGTACAGCGCCTCGAAATCCCGGCCGCCATAGAACACGTTGGTGATCATCACCCGCTCGGTCTCGACCCGATAGGCGATGATCGCAGATCGTTCGAACGGCACCGTCCGCAGGCTGGGCTCCAGGTCGTCGCGCGGACGACCGCCATGTGGGGCATCGCCGATGCGCCGGCAGCGTTCGATGATCCGCCGGATGAAGCCCTCGGCAATGGCGTTGTCTTGGCTCGCAAGGAGCACGACACGGAAGATGTCCGCGAGATCGATCCGAGCGTCGCGCTGGAACGCGACCGGCAGCCTACGCACGACGGCGATCGTCCAGGGCCTGGGCGAACAGAATTTCCATCTGCGCCTCGACCTCATCGAGACTCAGCGGCGGGCTGGGGTCGTCCAAAGAACGGCGGATGCGGGCGCGGATCGCGTCGAGGCGTTCTGCATCCTCCTGGCGCCGGCTCTGCCAGGCCTGCACTGCGTCCTCCAGAACCTCGCCGAGCGAGGCGTATTCGCCGGCCTCGACGCGCTCGCGCAGGGCACGGACCGTCTCGGGGGGCAGCGTCACGCTGATCGTCTCGGCCGGCGGCATGAATCGCCCTCGTCCATCGCCCTCTTCGAATCGACACGAGACTAGCATGGAATCCGGCCCGCCGCGCAGCCTTGTCCGCACCGCACCGTCGGCCTAGGGTCCCGGCCGCATCGCGGGCGCCCGAGACCGCCGCGCCCCTCACGGAGATCGAAACGCCATGGCTCTCCTCGCCGACGTCCTCTCGCGGGTGAAGCCGTCCGCGACCATCGTGATGACCCAGAAGGCCCGGGACCTGAAAGCCTCCGGCGTCGACGTCATCAGCCTGTCGGTGGGCGAGCCGGATTTCGACACGCCGGACCACATCAAGCAGGCGGCGATCGAGGCGATCCACCGCAACGAGACGCGCTACCCGCCCGTCTCGGGCATCGCGCCCCTGCGCGAGGCGATCGTGCGCAAGTTCAAGCGCGAGAACGGGCTCGACTACAAGGTCTCGCAGACCATCGTGGGCACCGGCGGCAAGCAGGTGCTCTACAACGCCTTCCTCGCCACCCTGAACCCCGGCGACGAGGTGGTCATCCCCCGCCCCTACTGGGTGTCCTACCCGGAGATGGTCGGCCTGTGCGGCGGCACGCCGGTCTTCGCCGATACCGACATGGCGCACGGCTTCAAGCTTCAGCCCGAAGAACTCGACCGGGTGCTGACGCCGAAGACCAAGTGGATCGTGCTCAACTCGCCGTCGAACCCGTCCGGGGCCGCCTACACGCGCGACGAGATGAAGGCGCTCACCGACGTGCTGCTGCGCTATCCCGACGTGCACATCCTCACCGACGACATCTACGAGCACCTGACCTACGGCGACTTCGCCTTCGTCACCCCGGCCCAGGTCGAGCCGCAGCTGATCGAGCGGACGCTGACCATGAACGGCGTCTCCAAGGGCTACGCCATGACCGGCTGGCGGATCGGCTACGCGGCCGGGCCGGAAAAGCTGATCAAGGCGATGGACTTCGTCCAGGGCCAGCAGACCTCCGGGGCGAGCACCATCGCGCAATGGGCCGCGGTAGCCGCCCTCGACGGCCCGCAGGACCACCTGGCCAAGTTCCGGGCGGCGTTCCAGGGCCGGCGCGACCTCGTCGTGTCGATGCTCAACCAGACCAACGGCCTGACCTGCCCGACGCCGGAGGGCGCCTTCTACGTCTACCCGTCCTGCGCGGCGCTGATCGGCAAGACGACCGAGGCCGGCAAGACCATCGAGACCGACGAGGATTTCGTCACCGAGCTGCTTCAGGCCGAGGGCGTGGCCGCCGTGCACGGCTCGGCCTTCGGGCTCGGACCGAACCTGCGCATCTCCTACGCCACCTCGAACGCGGTGCTGGAGGAAGCCTGCCGGCGCATCCAGCGGTTCTGCGGCTCGCTGCGATAGCAGCCTCGGAGGGATCGCCGGATCAGTCGGCGATCCCGAGCACGAGAGCGAGCATCCGGTTCAGGGAGGCGAGGGTATCGCGCTCCAAGCGACCGATGGGCGGGCTGCATTTCGCGCGCGGCATGGCGATGATCTTGTCGGTCATGATCTGCGAGACGCTTCGCAATCCGTTGGCCGCTGATGGTTCGACGGTCAGCCGGAAGAGCGGTGCATCGCGCAGAGTACTCGTGAGGAGGCAGACAAGGATGCTGTCGGTCTCGACGAGCCAATCGGACTGAATGACGAGGGCGGGACGCGGCTTGCCGTATGAACCAGGCGGCGAGACGGTCACGATGTCACCGCGCGTCACGGTTCGGGCCAGTCGAACGCCGACGCGATGAAGTCCAGGGCTTCGGCCTCCTCGGGCGCGCCCTTCAAAAGCGCGGCCTGCCGAGCAGCTTCTTCCTTGAAGCCCGGCGCCAATGGGTCCGGAACCCAGATGCGCACGAGCTTCATGCCATCACGCCGCGGCGCCTGATGATAGCGCTGGGACTTCGGCTGTCCTTCCCGGGGCTTGATCTGGGGCATGAATTGGCGGGTCCGATCGCGCGCCATACTAGGCTTCGACAGCGCTCGTGACTACCATGTCCGGATCTCTGAACCCTCGCGAGCCTCCCATGCCCACCATCGCGGTGATCGCCCCCGGCGCCATGGGCAGCGCCATCGGGGCGCGGCTGGTCGAGCACGGCGCTCGCGTGCTGACCTCCCTCGAAGGGCGCGGAGCGGCGAGCCGGGAACGGGCCGCGGCGGCCGGCATGATCGATGCCGATACGGCCGAGCTCGTGGCCGCCGACATCCTGCTGTCGATCGTGCCGCCCGCCGACGCGGAGGCTCTGGCCCGCCGCCTCGCCCCCGCTCTGGCCGCGGCTCCGCGCAAGCCGGTCTATGTCGATGCCAACGCCGTCAGCCCGGGCACCATCGCGCGGATCGCCGCGATCGTCTCGGAAACCGGGGCGCCGTTCCTCGACGGGGCGATCCTGGGCCTGCCGCCGAAGCCCGGCGCCAAGGGCCCCCGCGTCTACGTCTCGGGGGCCGACACCGCCCCGGCCCTGGTCCTGCGCGAGCTGGGCCTCGACCTTCGGGTCTGTCCTGGCGCCGTCGGCGCGGCCTCCAGCCTCAAGATGAGCTATGCCGGCCTCAACAAGGGGCTGACGGCCCTCGCTGCGATCATGATCCTGGCCGCCGAGCACACCGGGGCCGGCCCGGCGCTGCTCGACGAGCTCGCCGAGAACGAGCCGGCACTGCTCGCCCGGTTCGCCCAGGCCCTGCCCGACATGGCGCCGAAGGCCTATCGCTGGGCGCCCGAGATGGGCGAAATCGCCGATTTCCTCGGGCCGGACGCGGCCGGGCGGCAGGTTTTCTCGGGCTATGCCGATCTCTACGAGCGCTTGGCCGCCGATGCGGGAAAGCCCGAGATCGCCGCGCTGATACGCTTCGCCGCGGCCGCCGCGGAGCGCTGATCGCCGCGGGGGCGCCGAAACGGGCCCCGCTCTGTTGCCGGCTCGGCTGCCACCCTCTACACGGGCGGTCCCCGCGGCCGATGCGCCTGAAGGTTTCGCGAGCCCGCTCGGGCCTGCATGGTAGCGGGGCCGGCAGTGACGGGGTGGTTCGGACCAGTTCTCTGGACCAATCCTGTGAGGCTCAGTGGGCCGAGTTGCTGCAGGAGTGTCGGGAGCGCGGGGAACAGGAACCGCGGGCTCGGCGCAAGGCCCACATAGAATTCCGGCTTATCTCATCCGAGAGCGGGCGCCGATCCAGGCCCCCTGCCCCGATCCGGGACAGCCCGATGCGGCCAGCTTGGCGCTTCGTTCACGCTCCCGCGCGATGATGTGACGAGGCCGGGGATCCGGTCCGGCGTAACCGCGTTCTCTCGGGCCTGACGATCATGCGAGCCCTGCTCACCGGCGGCATCAAGGCGATCCTCGGGATTGCCGCCCTCTCCACCGCCGCCCATTGGACCTTGCGCGTGCAGCGCGAATCCACCCCTGCCAGTCCGATCGCGGCCTTCGCCAGCGTTCCCGATCCGGCCGCCACCGGCTCGATCGAGCCGCGCCGGCCCGTAAGCGCCCCTGCCGTCGTGCCGGCCCCTGTCATGCCCGCCCCGACCGCGGGCCTCGACCAGGGCCACCTCGCTGCCCTGATCGCGGGCGCGACCCCCGCCAAGGCGAAGGTCGCCAAGACGGCGACCAAGACCGCGGCCGCCGAGAAGGTCCCGGCCAAGCGCTGAGCCCGGTACTGCGCCGGCGAACCGTGCCGGCTGCATACTTTCCCTGCGCTGCGACGGGTGCCGCCGCGGGCGCGAGCGTGGCAAAAATATAGGCCTCCAGCGAGATTTGGCAGGCATGAGCACGCAGGTCGCGACATCCGTCGCCAACGACAGGGGCCCCGCCCGGGCGGCCCCGTCACCCGACCTCGCGCGCCGCCGGCGGATCGTCGGCATCGCCCTGATGTGCGGCGCCGTCGCGTTCTTCGCGAGCCTCGATGCCAGCGCCAAGACTCTGGCGCGCGCGGGCGTCGACCCCTTGGTCACGACCTTCATGCGCTACGCCGCCAGCGTCGCGATGATCTCGCTGTTCATCAACCCGGTGCGCACCCCCGGCGTGGTGAAGAGCCGGCGGCTGACCCTCCAGATCGTGCGCTCACTGCTGCTCTTCGCCTCCACGGCCCTGAACTTTTTGGCCCTGCGCTACCTGCAACTCGCCGAGACGATCTCGATCCAGTTCGCCGCGCCGCTCACCGTGGCGCTGCTGGCCGGCCCGTTGCTCGGCGAATGGTCGTCCCGGGGCCGGATGGTGGCGATCGGCGTCGGCTTCATCGGCGTGCTGGTGATCGTGCGCCCCGGGTTCGGCGGGATGCATCCGGCCGCCCTGCTCTGCGTCGCCAACGTCGTGGTCTACGCCTTCTACGCGATCATCACGCGCAAGCTCGCAGCCTACGATTCCACCGCCACGACCATGTTCTACACCGGGCTCGCGGGCCTCGCGCTGATGGCCCCGCTCCTGCCCTGGATCTGGACCAGCCCGGCCAACCTCACCCATTGGGCGCTGCTGTTCGGGGTCGCGCTGTTCGGCACGATCGGGCACTGGTTGCTGGTGCTGGCCCATGCCCGGGCGCCGGCCAACATCCTGGCGCCGTTCATCTATACCCAGCTGCTGTGGTCCGTGACCCTGGGCTTCCTGCTGTTCGGCGACGTGCCGAGCCGGTGGACGGTCGCCGGGGCCATGATCGTGGTCGGCTCCGGCCTCTATCTCCTGGCGCAAGAGACGATCCGCCGGGACAGGCCGGCCGCCTGAGGCGACCGGCCGGTTCGAGGCGAGCTTAGCGGCCCATCCGCTCCTGGCGGTCCAGGCGCTCCTCGCGGCGGTTCTCGCGGGCGCGGCGGGCCGGATCCGGATCGGTGCCGAGCACGCCGCCGACCGTGCCGGTGGCGGCACCCACCGCGCCGCCCACGACACCGCCCACCGGGCCGGCCGCGGCCGAGCCGTCCTCGACGCCGCGCTGGGCGCCCCGGGCGGTGCCCTGGGCCTCGGCGCCGGTGGCGAAGGCCAGCGGGGCGAGGGCGAGGGCGGCGATCATCAGCTTCTTCATGGTCAACTCCTGGTCGTCGTTCGGGACGAGCTCCGCGACTTGCGGGTCGCGGAGGGCGTGCTGGTCAACGGTTCAAGCGCCGAAAGGTCTCATCAGGCATCCCGGGTCCGGCCGCTGGCATCGGGAAGGGGCCGCTGCTAGAGAACGGGTCATGTTCGCTTCGCATGCTCTTCGCGGCCTGGGCCGCAGGCTTCGAATTATTGGCCCGGCCTCCGCGTAAACGAGCGCTCGCTTCGGCGAGGCCGCGCGGAAGTCCGGGATCCTGATGCCGCTCGCCCTGCCCAGATTCCTGTATCCGGCCGGCCCGATGCCGCCGGCCCGACCGCCGATGCGAGATCCGATGACCACCCCCGAGACCGCGGCTGCCCGCGACTATTCCAAGACCCTGTTCCTTCCGCGCACCGAGTTTCCGATGCGCGCCGGCCTGCCGACCCGGGAGCCGCTGCTGCTGGAGCGCTGGGCCGCGATCGACCTCTACGGGAAGATCCGCGCCGCTGCTTCCGGCCGGCCGCGCTTCGTGCTGCACGACGGCCCGCCCTACGCCAACGGCAACATCCATATCGGCACGGCGCTCAACAAGATCCTGAAGGACGTGGTGGTGCGCTCGCAGGGCGCGCTCGGCCTCGATGCCAACTACGTCCCCGGCTGGGACTGCCACGGTCTGCCGATCGAGTGGAAGATCGAGGAGCAGTACCGCGCCAAGGGCCGCAACAAGGACGACGTGCCGGTGATCGAGTTCCGGCAGGAATGCCGGACCTTCGCGGCCCATTGGCTCGACGTGCAGCGGGAGGAGTTCAAGCGACTCGGCGTCACCGGCGACTGGGACCATCCCTACGCGACCATGGCCTACCCGGCCGAGGCGGTGATCGCCGACGAGCTGATGAAGTTCTCGATGAGCGGCCAGCTCTATCGCGGCTCCAAGCCGGTGATGTGGTCGGTGGTCGAGAAGACCGCGCTTGCCGAGGCCGAGGTCGAGTACGAGGAGCATGTCAGCGACACGATCTTCGTCGCCTTCCCGATCCGCGACGGGGCCGACGCGGCGCTGGCGGATGCCAGGGTGGTGATCTGGACCACCACCCCCTGGACCATGCCGGGCAACCGCGCCGTCGCGTATTCCAAAAAAATCGCCTACGGGCTCTACCGGGTGACGCAGGCCCCGGCCGAGAACTGGGCGACCCCCGGCCAGACCTACGTGCTCGCCGACAGCCTGGCCGCCACCGTGTTCAAGGCCGCCCGGGTCGAGGCGTTCGAGCGCGTCGGCGACGTGCGCCCCGAGGTCCTGGCTGGCCTCACCCTGGCGCATCCGCTCAACGGCCGCGGCTACGACTTCGCCGTGCCGATGCTCGACGGCGACCACGTCACCGACGAATCCGGCACCGGCTTCGTCCACACGGCGCCCAGCCACGGCCGCGAGGATTTCGATCTCTGGATGTCCAGCGGCCGGCTGCTCCAGGAGCGCGGCATCGACCCCGCGATCCCTTACACGGTGGATGCGGACGGCGCCCTGACCAAGGCCGCGCCGGGCTTCGAGGGCACCCGGGTGCTCACCGACAAGGGCGAGAAGGGCGACGCCAACAAGGCGGTCATCGCCGCCCTCACCGAGGTCGGGGCATTGGTCGCCCGCGGGGTGCTGCGCCACCAGTACCCGCATTCCTGGCGCTCCAAGAAGCCGGTGATTTTTCGGAATACCCCGCAATGGTTCATCGCCATGGACCGGCCGGTGGACAGCCTGGGCAACCGGTCCCTGCGGGAGGTCGCGCTCCAGAGCATCGACGAAACCCAGTGGGTCCCGCCGCAAGGAAAAAACCGCATCAACGGCATGGTCGGCAACCGGCCGGACTGGGTGGTCTCGCGCCAGCGCGCCTGGGGCGTGCCGATCACCGTGTTCGTCCACCGGGAGAGCGGTGAGATCCTCAAGGACGCTTCCGTCAACGCCCGGATCCGCGACGCCTTCAAGGCGGAGGGCGCCGATGCCTGGTTCCGTGACGACGCGGCGCAGCGCTTCCTGGCGCCGGACCACGACCCGGCCGCCTACGAGAAGGTGACCGACGTCCTCGACGTCTGGTTCGATTCCGGCTCCACCCACGCCTTCGTGCTGGACGATCCGGAGGCGTTCCCGGCGCTCGCCGGCGCGCGGCGCGTCCGCGACGGCGGGCAGGACCGGGTGATGTACCTGGAAGGCTCCGACCAGCACCGGGGCTGGTTCCAGTCCTCGCTGCTCGAATCCTCCGGCACCCGCGGCCGGGCGCCCTACGACATCGTTCTGACCCACGGCTTCGTGCTCGACGGCAAGGGCCTGAAGATGTCGAAGTCGAAGGGCAACGTCGTCGCGCCGCAGAGCATCATCAAGGATTCGGGCGCCGACATCCTGCGCCTCTGGGTCGCCGCCTCGGATTACACCGACGACCTGCGGATCGGCCCGGAGATCATCAAGACGTTTGCCGAGACCTACCGGAAGCTCCGGAACTCCCTGCGCTGGATGCTCGGCTCCCTGGCGCATCGCGTGCCGGGCGACGACGTCGAGTTCCAAAAAATGCCGGAGCTGGAGCGGCTGATCCTGCACCGTCTGGCCGAGCTCGACGGCGAGATCCGTGAGGCTTACGCGACCTACGACACCAAGCGGGTCGTGGCCCTGCTCAACGGCTTCATGACCGGCGACCTGTCGTCGTTCTACTTCGACGTGCGCAAGGACGCGCTCTACTGCGATCCGATCTCGTCGGTGACCCGCCGGGCGGCCCTGCAGGTGATCGACGAGACCTTCCGGCGGGTGGTGGTCTGGCTGGCGCCGGTGCTGGCCTTCACGGCGGAAGAGGCCTGGCTCGACCGCTACCCGTCGCAGGACGGCTCGGTCCATCTCCAGACCCTGCCGGAGACGCCCGCAGCGTGGCTGGACCCGGCCCTCGCGGAGCGCTGGCAAAAAATCCGCAAGGTGCGCCGGGCCGTGACGGGCGCGTTGGAGATCGAGCGCGCGGCCAAGCGCATCGGCGCGAGCCTGGAGGCGGCCCCGACCGTCTACGTCTCGGATCCGGAGCTGCTCGCCGCCCTGGAGGGCTGCGACTTCGCCGATACCTGCATCACCTCCGCGATCACGGTGGTGGCGGGTGAGGGCCCTGCGGACGCGTTCCGGATCGACGAGGTGCGCGGCGTCGCCGTGGTGCCGAGCCCGGCCGAGGGCCGCAAATGCGCCCGCTCCTGGCGCGTCAGCCCGGCGGTGGGCAGCGACCCGGAATTTCCGGACGTGACGCCCCGCGACGCCCAGGCCTTGCGCGAGTGGGACGCGGCGCACCCGGAGGCCAGCGCGGCGTGAGTTTTTTGGGGGGGGGCCTACACCGCCGCCATCTTCCCCTCTCCCCGCTTGCGGGGAAAGGCCCGCACGGACCTTGTCGTCCGTGCGGGAAGCGGAGGCGCAGCCGGAGCGGCGGTGAGGGGGCTTGAACGGATGAGGCTCACTCGGAATCGCCCCCTCACCTTCGGCTGCCGCCTCGCTCCGGCGACAACAAGGTCGCCGGAGCCCTCTCCCCGCATGCGGGGAGAGGGGGGATCAACCGGCCGCCCCCTGCCCCGCCTATGACCCCCACCCGCGCCGGCCTGCTGGCCCTGCTCGTCACCCTGGTCCTCGACCAAGCCTCCAAGCTCGGGCTCTATTTCGGCACCGATCTCGTGCTCACCCAGCCGTGGCGGCTGGCGCCGTTCGCCGATTTCGTGGTGGTCTGGAATCGCGGCGTCTCCTACGGGCTGTTCCAGCAGGAGAGCGGCGTCGGGCGCTGGTTTCTCGTGGCCCTGTCGCTCGCCGCGGCGCTGGGCCTCGGGATCTGGATGACCCGGGCGGGCTCGCGGCTGCTGGCGGTGGCCCTGGGGCTGATCGTCGGCGGCGCGCTCGGCAACGCCATCGACCGGGCCGCCTACGGGGCGGTGTTGGACTTCGTCCACCTCCATGCCGGCGGCTGGTCCTGGTACGTGTTCAACGTGGCCGACGCGGCGATCGTCGCCGGGGTGATCGGCCTGATTCTCGACAGCCTGAGTCCAGCCGGGCGGGCTACGGCGAACGAGGCCGCCCGGAGCGAGCCGGCACCGGGCGATTCGGGGCCGCGCCTGTGATGCGCGCACCACACAGGCCCTGCCCGTCCCAAGCCTCTGGTGCGATGCGGTCAAGGCGCCATACGATCGCCGGAAACCGGTCTCAGGCCGGGACCCGTCGGATCAGGCCGCGTGGCGGCCGTCCCCGCGCCGGATTCCCGGCCGGAACCCGTGAGGCAGCATGACCGGGCACCGCAGGCTTCGTCTCAACCTCCCCGCCCTGGTCGCGCTGACGCCGCTGCTGGCGTGCGGCGCGCAAGCGCAGGAGCGCGGCGAGTTCATGCGCGACGCGCTCTCCGGCATCGGCCTCCTGGAGAAGCGCCAGGACCCGATCGACTATCACGAGCGCCCGCCGCTGGTGATGCCGCCCAAGCTCGACGGCAAGGCCCTGCCCCAGCCCCGGGCCCGCTCCACCAGCACCGCCTGGCCGAAGGATCCCGAAATCGCCGAGCGCGAGCGCGCGGCAGCCGAGCGGCGCCGTCCGGTGGGCAACCAGGCGCGCGGCCGCTACGACGACAACAACGCCACGCTGTCGGTGGACGAGATCCGCGGCGGCCGCCGCGCCGGGGCGAGCGTCACCACCGAGGCCGAGCGCAAGCCCGGCGACACCAACCGCGACGACAGCCTGCTCAGCCCGTTCGACCTGCTCAAGGGCAAGAGCGCCAATGCCGAGCCCTCCGATGTGGAGCCGGCCCGCGACGTCCTGACCGATCCGCCGACCGGATATCGGCAATCGCCAAAGAAGCTGGCCCAGCCGCCGTCGCGGGACCCGATCAACAATGCCAGCCGCGAGCGTGACGAGGCCGACCCCCGGGCCTATCAGCGCCAGCGGGCCCAGCAGTAACCAACCGGCTGTGGCGCCGTTGCAACGGCGGCCCGGCATGGCAACATGACATCTCTGTCCCGGTACGGCTCTTGCCGGCCGGAGACGCGGACGGCCCCGATCCTCGCCAGCGCCCCAGTAGGGCGTCGGCGGCGCCGGGGCCGGCAAAAGGAAAGCGGAATGCACCTGTTCAGGAAGGCGACGCCCACCCTCTTCCCGCTGCGTCCGGGTTCGCCGTATGGCGGCAGCGCCGGCCGGGGCGAGGCCGCGCCGTTCGGGCGCTCCGAGGCGGGCGGACCGGAGGTCACGGCCTTCACCCTCGACAACGGCCTCGACGTGGTGGTCGTGCCCGATCACCGGGCCCCCGTGGCGACCCACATGATCTGGTATCGCAACGGCTCGGCCGATGATCCGTTGGGCCAGTCGGGCATCGCCCACTTCCTCGAGCACCTGATGTTCAAGGGTACCGAGAAGCACCCGGTGGGCGCCTTCTCCAAGGCGGTCTCGGGCCTCGGCGGCCAGGAGAACGCCTTCACCAGCTACGACTACACCGCCTATTTCCAGCGCGTCGCCCGCGACCATCTCGGCACCATGATGGCGTTCGAGGCCGACCGCATGAGCGGCCTCGTCCTGGACGACGCCGTGGTCGCGCCCGAGCGCGACGTGGTGCTGGAGGAGCGGCGCATGCGGGTCGAGACCGACCCCTCCGCCCAGCTCTCCGAGGCGATGGCCGCCTCGCTGTTCGTGCACCACCCCTACGGCATCCCGATCATCGGCTGGATGCACGAGATCGAGGGCCTGAACCGCGAGCACGCGCTGGCCTATTACAAGCGCTTCTACACCCCCGAGAACGCGATCCTCGTGGTGGCCGGCGACGTGACCCCGGACGAGGTCCGCCGGCTCGCCGACGAGACCTACGGCCGCGTCGCCCCCCAGGGCGCCCGTCCCGAGCGCCTGCGGGCGCGGGAGCCCGAGCCCAAGGCCCTGCGCCGGGTCGCGGTCGCCGACCCGAAGGTCGAGCAGCCGACCCTGCAGCGGCTCTACCTGACTCCCTCCTGCATCACCGCCCGCGACGGCGGCTGCCACGACCTGGAGCTGCTGGCCGAGGTGCTGGGCGGCGGATCGACCTCCTACCTCTACCGCAAGCTGGTCATGGAGACCGGCCTCGCGGTGAATGCCGGTGCCTGGTACATGGGCTCGGCGATCGACGAGACCCGGTTCTCCGTCTACGCGGTGCCGGCCGAGGGCGTCTCCCTGGAGGCGCTGGAGGAGGCCGTGGACAAGATCCTGCGCCGCGCCCCCGCGGAGGCGCTCGGCGCCGAGGCGATCGAGCGCGCCAAGACCCGGCTCGTGGCCGAGACCGTCTACTCCTCCGACAGCCAGTCCTCGCTCGCCCGGATCTACGGCTCGGCGCTGGCGATCGGCGAGACCATCGAGGAGGTCCGCCGCTGGCCGACGGATATCGAGGCGGTCTCGCAGGAGCGCCTCAAGGCCGCCGCCGAGCGCTGGCTGACCCCGTCCCGCTCGGTCACCGGCTACCTGACCAAGGCTCAGGACCCCGACGCCCCGGTGGCGATGGCCGCGGAATAGGTTTTCGGGCGCGTCCCGGCGGGCGGTTTTTTGCTCCCGTCGGGACCTGCATCAGGCCGTGAGCTTCGACCGGCTCCGCCGCCCGTGACGAGAAAAAAAGAGGTTCCCATGAGCGTCGCCGAGAACTTGGTCGACACCGCAGCCCCCGCCAATTCCCCCACCACGGCGCTCCCGGTGACCACCGCCGCCGGCATCGAGGCGTGGCACGTCGAATCCCCCGTGGTGCCGATGATCGCCCTGGCCTTCACGTTCGAGGGCGGCGCCGCCCAGGACCCGGCCGGCAAGGCCGGCTGCGCCCAGATGCTGGCTCGGCTCCTCGACGAGGGCGCCGGCGACCTGACCTCCGACGCCTTTCAGGAGCGGCTGGCCGCCCGGGCGATCGAATTGTCCTTCCATGCCGGCCCCGACGCGATCGGCGGCTCGCTCAAGATGCTGGTCAAGCATGCCGACGAGGGCATCGCCCTCCTCGCCCTGGCGCTGGCCAAGCCGCGCCTCGACCCGGACGCGATCGAGCGCGTCCGCGGCCAGGTGATCGCCGGCCTGCGCTACCAGCAGAACGATCCGGGCGTGCTGGCCTCGCGCCGGTTCTTCAAGGAGGCGTTCGCCGGCCACCCCTATGCCCGGCCCTCCTCGGGCACGGTCGAGAGCGTGACCACGATCACCCGGGACGACCTCCTGGCCATGCATGCCCGCATCATCGGGCGTGGCCGGGTGAAGGTCGCGGCGGTGGGCGCCATCGGGGCCGAGCAGCTGGCCGAGGGCCTGAACCGCGCCTTCGGTTCCCTGCCCGAGGCCGGGGCGTTGAAGGCCGTGCCGCGCACCGAGGTGCAGGATCTCGGCCGGCGCATCGTCGTCGATCTCGACGTGCCGCAATCGGTGATCCGCTTCGGCATGGCCGGCGTGCCCTGGCGCGACCCGGACTTCATCCCGGCCTACGTGCTCAACCACATCCTGGGCGGCGGCGCCTTCACGTCGCGCCTGTTCCAGGAGGTGCGCGAGAAGCGCGGGCTGGCCTACTCGGTCGGGACCTCGCTGGTCAGCCACCGCTCCGCCGCGATGACCTGGGGCTACACCGCCACCAAGAACGAGCGCGTCGGCGAGGCCCTGTCGGTGATCGGCGACGAGATCGGCCGGCTGATCACGGACGGGCCGGACGACGACGAGCTGCAGAAGGCCAAGGACTACCTCACCGGCTCCTACGCGCTCGGCTTCGACACCTCGACCAAGATCGCCCACCAGCTGGTGCAGATCGCCTTCGAGGAGCTGGGCATGGACTACATCGCCCGCCGCAACGCCCTGGTCTCGGCCGTGACCCAGGTCGACATCCGCCGCGCCGCCGCCCGGACCTTTGCGGATGGCCGGATGCTGGTGGTCGCCGCCGGCCGGCCGGTCGGGCTCTGAGGGTCCGGGCCGCTTTTTTCCGGCGGCGATCGGGTGCAGAATGCGGTCATGACCGAGCTTCTGGATCGCGCGGTGCAGACCGCCCGCGCGCTGTCCCCCGAGGTGCAGGACGAGATCGCCCGCAGGGTGCTCGCCTATGCGGGCGGGGACGATACGGTGATCGCGCTGACACCGGACGAAGAGGCCGACCTGATCGAGGCGCAGGCTGAAAGGGCGCGCGGCGATTTCGCGACTGAGGCCGAGGTCGACGTCGTCCTGTCCAAATACCGCCGTTGAGGCTGCGGTTTCAAAGGCGCGCCCTGCAGCAGATCGACAGCGCCTCGCATTCCGGGTTGCTGTGCAGACTTATCCCTTGTCCCGAAGCCTACTGCCCCCGTACGCCCACTGCATTCCAGCCGTGTGCTCGCAACGCCGGCGGCCGAACCCTACCTGAGGCGCATCGGAGCGGGACCCCCACAAAACCATGCAGCTCACCGGCATCCATCACCTCACCGCGGTGACCGCCCGCGCGGCGGAGAACGTGGCGTTCTACACCGGCACGCTCGGCCTGCGGCTCGTGAAGAAGACCGTGAATCAGGACGACGTCTCGGCCTATCACCTGTTCTACGCGGACGGGCTGGCGAGCCCCGGCACCGACATCACCTTCTTCGACTGGCCGGCACCCCGGGAGCGGCGGGGGTCGAACAGCATCTCCCGCACCCATCTGCGCGTGCCGGGCGAGAGCGCGGTGGCATGGTGGCACGCACGCCTGCGCGAGGCGGGCACCGTGCTGGCCGAGCCCGCCCTGCGCGACGGCCGCCTCACCGTCGATTTCGAGGATCCCGAGGGCCAACGGCTCGCCCTGGTCGATGACGGCGGCACCGGCCCGGAGCATCCCTGGGACGCCTCCCCGGTTCCGGTGGCCTACCAGATCCGGGGCTTGGGCCCGATCCGCCTGTCCGTGCCGGATCCGGCCCGCACCGCCGCGGTGCTGACCGATCTGCTCGGCATGCGCCGGGTGCGCAGCTTCGAGACCGGCGACGGTCCGGTCGAGGTCTACGCCATGGGCCCCGGCGGCCCGGCTGCCGAGATTCAGCTCCTGGCCGATGCGTCCGCGCCGGCGCAGCAGGGCGCGGGCGCGGTCCATCACGTGGCCTTCCGCATCCCCGACGCGGATTACGAGGCCTGGGCCGACCGGCTGAAGGCCGCCCGGGTGCCGAGCAGCGGGCCGGTGGACCGCTACTACTTCCGCAGCCTGTATTTCCGCGAGCCCAACGGCATCCTGTTCGAGATCGCCACCGACGGTCCGGGCTTCACCGCCGACGAGCCCTTGGAGAGCTTGGGCGCGCGCCTCGCCCTGCCGCCGTTCCTGGAGCCGCGCCGGGCTGCCATCGAGGCGGGGCTGAAGCCGCTCCGGCCGGTGATCGCGGGTTAAAATATTCGAACGATTCCAGGCCATTCACTTCTTCGCCAGGTGTGATCCTGGCGCGCCTTGACGGGCGTGCTGCAACTGCGAAAGAAGCAGCCGATATGGGTATGACATCCGGATCCCGGCGCGCCGACGCGCGGGGTCCGACCCCGCGCCCGCGGGGCGGCGGCGATCCGCCGAACCTCATGCGCCCCGAATCGCCGGGGGCATGGGCCGAGCATTAGAGGATTCGAGGACTGATCCGTCGATGAGCAAGTTCTACGAGGAGCGCGTTCTGTCGGTGCATCACTGGACCGAGAACCTGTTCTCGTTCCGCACCACGCGGGACCCGGCGTTCCGCTTCCGCAACGGCGAGTTCACCATGATCGGCCTCGAGGTCGAGGGGCGGCCGCTGCTGCGCGCCTATTCGGTGGTCTCGGCCAATTACGAGGAGGAGCTGGAGTTCTTCTCGATCAAGGTCCAGGACGGCCCACTGACCTCCAAGCTCCAGCACCTCAAGGTCGGCGACCCGATCATCGTCGGCAAGAAGCCCACCGGCACCCTGGTGCTCGACAACCTGCTGCCCGGCCGCAACCTCTATCTGCTCGGCACCGGCACGGGGCTGGCCCCGTTCCTGTCGATCATCAAGGATCCGGAGAGCTACGAGCGGTTCGAGAAGGTGATCCTGGTCCATGGCTGCCGCCAGGTTCAGGAACTGGCCTACGGCGAGACCATCACCGAGACCCTGCCCAAGCACGAGTTCCTGGGCGACATGATCTCGAGCCAGCTGATCTACTACCCGACCGTGACCCGTGAGCCGTTCCGCAACCGCGGCCGGATCACCGACCTGATGGTCTCGGGCAAGCTGTTCGAGGATATCGGCCTGCCGGCCATGTCGGTTGAGAACGACCGCTTCATGCTCTGCGGCAGCCCCGACATGATCCGCGACACTCGCGAGCTGCTCAGCACCGGCGGCTACGAGGAAGGCAACCACGGCGAAGCCGGCCACTACGTGATCGAGAAAGCCTTCGTCGAGAAGTAGGTTTTTGGGGATTTTGCGTTCAGCCCGGTGCGGTCCGCCGCGCCGGGCTTTTTTGTGTCTTCGCAGCAGGGTTCATCTTCGCCCGTTCGTCATTGCGAGCGCAGCGAAGCAACCCAGGGATCCGCCACGTTCGGGAAACGCGCGCTGCGCTGGGTTGCTTCGCTGCGCTCGCAATGACGGTTCGGCACGAAAACGGGCCGCGGGACGGGATGCCGCTACCGCTCGCCCTGCGGCACCGCCGGCACGCCGTCCGCGAAGGGGCCGCCGCCGCCGGCGCTGAACAGCTTGCGCAGGAAGCCCGGGGCGATGGCCGAGAGCGGGTTCACGCTCACGTCCGGGGAAGCGAGCTTGCCGGAGACGCGGAAATTGACCGCGAACAGACCCTCGTTGTGCCCGCCGCCGAGCAGCGGCCCGAGCAGCGGCAATTGCGAGGCGACGTTGTTGAGCCCGTAGAGCGGCACGAAGGTGCCGTTCATGTCGGTGCGCTCCCGGCCGGTATCGAGCCAGCCCGACAGGGTGAAGCCCATGGCGGCGTTGGAGATCGCCGCGTCGCTGAAATCGACCCGGCTGCCGGTGCGCACGAAATTCGCCCGCATCCGGTCGAAGGTGACGTCGCCGGCCGCCCGGCCCGGAGCGATCCGGCGGCCGCGGGCCGAGTCGGTCTCGGCGGGTTCCGGCCCCTGCGCCATGATGCTCGACAGGGCCGGCTCGTTGCGGAGCGAGAAGTCGCGGATCTGCACGACGCCGGATTGCGGCCCGTCGTTGAGGCCGATCCCGGCATTGAGCCGGCCGCCATACATCCGCCGGTAGACGTCGACGAAGCGCAGGGTCGCGCCGGCATCGGCGGATTCGACCGCCAGGGTCGGCACGCCGCGCTCGCCCCGCGTGACGGTGGCGGCGAACGGCGCCGCCCGGAACCGGCCGGTGATGTTGGCGGCCCGCAGGGTTCGGCCGTGCAGTGACAGGCGCAGGTTGGCGTTGGTCAGCGCCTCGTCGTTGAAGCCCGCCACGATCGGCACCTGAATGTCGGCGTCGATATCCTTCGGGTTAGTCTCCTTCGCCTCCTTGCCGCCCTTGGCATCCGGCCCGCCGAGCGACTTGAGGAACGGCCGCGCATCGACCACCGCGCCGCGGACCACGATCTTGTAGCCGTTGCCGTTGCGGTCGAGGCTGACCCGCAGGTCGTCCCCCGGCGACAGCTTGAGGCTCGTCAGGTCGGCGCGCTCCAGGCCGCCCTCCGGGCTGATCGTGACGCTGCCCCGGGCGGCGGCCGGGGCGGCATCGAGGGCGAAGTCGCGCAGCTCGAGGCTCTGGCCGCTGTCGACCAGCGTGAAGCTGACGCGCCCCGGCTTGCCCGCCGGCTTGGTCAGCCCGGGCACCAGCCCGTCGATGCCGGCCTTGGCGAGATCCGCCTCCACCCGGATCGGCGGCTTGCCGGATCCCGCCCGGCCGATCGGCACCACGGCGCGGACCGGGATCGTGCCGGAGAGCTGCGGCGCCGTCGGCAGGCCCTTCTTGCCGCGCAACGCATCGTCGAGGGCGAGGTTGACCACCGCCTCGCCGGGCTGGCCGACCTTGGGCTGGCGCATGTCGACGGAGATGGGGGCCCCCGCGACCCGGCCGTCACCCTTCAGCGTGAAGGCGCCGCGGTCGTACAGCAGGGAGAACTTGCCCGAATCCAGGCGGTCCTTGCCCATCACCTTGTCGACCGAGAGGTCGGAGAGCGTCCCCGACAGGGTCACGGGCAGGTTCGGCAGGTCGGGCACGTGCTTGAGGTCGAGGGGGAAGTCGACCCGCAGGTCGGCGTTGCCCTTGATCGTGGCTGGGTCGAGATCGACGCTCATCAGGCTCTTGAACAGCTTCGCCTGGAGCACGGAGGCCATGCCGTCGGCACCCCCGGAGAGCCGCATGCCGATCTGCGCCACCACCCGGTCCGGGGTGATCTGCGGGATCACGAAGCTGCCGTCCGTGACCGTGAGCCCCCGGCCGTCCGGGCCGTGGACCTCGGCGGTGACGTTGCGCACCGTGGTCGAGCGCCCGGTGATGGTCCCGGAGACATTGCCCTTCACCACCGGCGGCGCGTCGGCAGTGACGTCCAGCGCCGCGTCCGAGACGCGGAAATCGATGTGCACGGCGTCGTCCGGGGCCGGCTCGCCCTTGGTCGCGGCGGCCAGCACCGTTCCGGACATCTTCACGCGGATATCGACGGCATCGATCCGGCCGCGGCGCAGCTGGTCCACCAGATAGGTCCGGGCCGGCGGCGCGATATGCTCCGGCCACAGGCGCAGCCCGGTCCGGACCTCGCCGTCATGGCCGAGGATGCGCAGGGTCAGGCCGCCCTCGTCGGCAGTGGTGCCGATCGTGCCGGTGATCACCCCCTGGACGCCCGGCGCCGTCACGTTGAGCGCATCGATGGCGATGCCGCCGTCGCGGCCGGTGAGCTGCGCGTCCAGCGCGTCGATCTTCACCGGCGCGTCCTGCGGGGTCGCCCCGCGCAACACAGCGTCGCGGCTCGCCAGCGTCGCGGTCCAGGCCGTGGCGGCGTCCTGCGGGCTGCCGTTCCAGGCGCCGGTCAGGTGGACCGCGTTGCCGGCCCCCCGGTAATCCAGGCCGGTCAGTTCCATGACCCGGCCGGCCTCGTCCCAGTTCAGGGTCGCGTCCAGGCTCTCGACCGTGACCGGGTTGAAGTCCTTCTCCTCGATCAGGAAGGTGCCGTCCCCGGTATGGACCTTGGCGCTCATGGTCTTGATCCGCCCGGCCGCCAGGCTGACATCGGCCCGGGCGGAGAGCTTGAGATCGGTGGTCAGCGGCAGGCTCGATTGGCCCGAGAGCAGCAGCAGGTCGGGCACCGGCAGGTCGTCGAGGGTGATCACGCCGGAGCGCGTCTGCCCCTCGCCGCCCTCGCGCAGGGAGCCGCCGAAACGCCACTCGCCATGGGGGCCGTCGAGCCGCAACTCAAAGTTGCGTGTCCCGTTGACCGGATCGCGTCCGAACAGCCCGTTGACCCGGGCGAACACCGCGCGCTCGCGGCCATCATCGTCGATCAGCCGCAGGCGCGCATCGGTGAGGCGGGCGCGGTCGAGGGCGCCGACGATGCCGCTGGAATCCAGCACCACGCCGAAGATCGACGCCACCGTTGCCGAGAGCGGCGAGACCTTGCCCCGGGCGTCGTCCACGCTCGGCAGCGTGTGCGGCTCGATATCGACCGGGTGATTGGCCTCGGAGGCCGCGAAGGCGATGGAGCCGTCCCGATGCACCAGGGCGGTGGTCTGGGTCTCGCGGAACTCGATCGAGCGCGGCTGCAGGTTGAGATGCAGGAGGCCCCAGGGATCGAGGCTGACCAGGGCCAGCGGCGCCCGGACCACGAGGTCACCCTGCGGATTGCGGATGTCGAGCCCGGAGAAGCGCAGGCTCAGGGCGTTCTCACGGTCGAGCTCGAGGCTGCTGCCGCGGATCCCGATGCTCCAGCCCGGCCCGATCCGCTCGGCCACCGCGGCCGCGACCCGGCGCGACAGGCCGTCGATCTGTAGCGGGCCGTTCGACAGGCGCAGCACCGCCAGGGCGATGCCGCCGCCGACGAGCAGCACCAGGGCGAGCGCGCCGACGAGGCAGAACCCGCCCCAACGCCGTGCCCTCCCCCGAGGCTTGCCTGCCAAGGTCGTCTCGTCCGCCATCGGGACCCTTGTTCCGGGGGCTTCGCACGCGGAACTCCGCGGCCGGTGGATCGAAGCGCGGCCGCGCTTTACAGCGGGCGTGACTCCGAGTTCTGGTCGGGCGGCGCGGCGCAACCTCATGGTGCTGCCGCGCACGGCGGGACTGCACACCATCAATCGGCCGAAAGGAAGGCACGATGCCATTGTCAGAGGGCGATCCGGCCCCCGATTTCGATCTTCCTGCCTCCGGCGGAGGCAGGATCGCGCTGTCGACGCTCAAGGGTCACAAGATCGTGCTCTACTTTTATCCGAAGGACGACACGAGCGGCTGCACCCTTGAGGCGCAGGACTTCAATGGCCTGCTGCCGGCCTTCGCCGAGACCGATGCGAAGGTGATCGGCCTGTCGCCGGACCCGGTGAAGAGCCACGACAAGTTCTGCGGCAAGTACGGCCTCGCCTTCCCCCTCGCCTCCGACGAGGACAAGGGCGTGCTGGAAGCCTACGGGGTCTGGGTCGAGAAGAGCATGTACGGGCGCAAGTACATGGGCGTGGAGCGCACCACCGTGCTGGTCGACCGGGAGGGGCGCATCGCGAAGATCTGGCCGAAGGTGAAGGTGCCCGGCCACGCCGAGGCCGTGCTGGAGGCCGCCCGGGCGCTGCCCTGACCGGGCGGAAGCGCGTGGCGCGACGGATCCTTAACCCTAATCGGGTCTGAATGGCGGCTCCCACGGGGCCGTCTTGATGCATCGCCCGCCGCTACCAAAAATCCTCGCCGCCGGGCTCGCCCTCGCCCTGATCTGGGCGCTCGGCGCCTCCTACCTGATCGTGTTCCATGACGACGTGCTCGCCGGCTTCGTCGCTCGGCAGGGGGCGATGCGGGACGCCTACGAGGCGCGGCTCGCCGAGCTGCAGGACCGGCTCGACCGGGCGGGCCGCGACCGGGCCGGCACCGAATCGCGCCTGGCCGAGCGGGTCGCGGCGGCCCTGGAGCGTCAGGCCGAGCTGGAGCGGCGCCAGGCGGCCCTGGCCGGCCTCGGCGCCCCGACCAACGATCCGCTCACCACCGGCGCACTGCAGCGCCCGGACGAGACCGAGGACGGGTTCGGCCTGCGCCCGGCCGAGGCGGGCGCCCCGCACCGGTTCCCCGCCCTCCCCCGCCGGAGCGCCATCGAGGCCGAGACCGGCCTGATCCGCCTGGAGGCGCGCCTCGACGGCCTGCGGGCCGCCCAGGGCGAGCGCCTCGCCCGGGTGGTCGAGCGGGCCGGCGACACGGTCCGGCGCTTGCGCGGGCTGATCGGCCGCACCGGCCTCGACCCCGATCGCCTCGACCCCGCAACCGCCGGCACCGGCGGCCCGCTGGTCCCCCTCGATGCCCGCGCCCTGGACGGGACCGGCTTCGCCAACAGCTTCGAGAGCGGCGTGGATCTCGCCCGCCGCACGCTCGGCGACGGCGAGCGCCTGCACCGGCTCGCCGCCGCGCTGCCTTTGGCCCGGCCGACAAGCGGCGAGCCTGTCGTGTCGAGCCCGTTCGGCACCCGGCTCGACCCGTTCACCCGGGGGCTGGCGCTCCATACCGGCCTCGACCTCAAGGCCGAGGCCGGCGAGCCCGCCCGCGCTACCGCGCCCGGCCGGGTCAGCGCCGCGGACTATGCCGGCGGCTACGGCAACATGGTCGAGATCGACCACGGCCACGGCGTGGTCACCCGATTCGGCCACCTCGCCCGCATTCTCGTCCGCCCGGGCCAGCGCGTCGCCGCGGGGGACGTGATCGGCGCTGTCGGCTCCACCGGGCGCTCCACCGGAGCGCACCTGCATTACGAGACCCGGATCGACGGCGAGCCGGTCGATCCGCAGCGCTTCCTCGAAGCCGGCGGCGACCTCGCGGCGGCGCTCGCAACCGACTGAGTTGGTGCCGGACTTTTTCGGCCCGTGATATCGTCGTGCGTCCGATCGGAGGCCGCGATGCAGGCTGGGCGCATGAGCGTCGCCGAGTACCGGCGCTGGGTCGAGCCGCGTCCGGACGAGGAACGCTGGGAATTGCTCGACGGGGAGCCGGTGCTGATGGCGCCGCCGAGCGCGCCACCAGCGCATTGTCCTCAATATCTTGCGGCACCTCGACACATTGGCCGAGAGGCGCGGTTGCGGCGCGTATCCGGGCCTCGCGATCCTCAGCGACGCGATGGACGATTACGCGCCCTACCCGGATGTGGTGGTCCATTGCGGGTCGATGCCGCCCAGCGGCTACATCGACGACCCACTGGTGATCGCCGAGGTGCTCTCGCCGGGCACCATGACCAACGACCGGGGCCGCAAGCTCGCTTTCTACGCCACCGTCCCGAGCCTTCAGACCCTGCTGATTGTCTATTCTGACGAGGCCCGGATCGAGGTCTGGCGCCGGGATGCCGGCTGGACGAAGCGGGTCGCCGGGCCGGGCGAATCCATTGCCCTGCCGGAACTCGGCGGTGCTCTGCCGGTGGGTGAGGCCTACGCCCGGGTGGCCTTCTGAACCGGTGCTGTTGCGGGCGCCATTGCGGGTGCTACCATCGCATCGGGATCGGAGGGCGGCGATGGCTGTGGCCGCGCGGCGCGACACGCGCATGGGATGTGCCGAGTTCAAGCGATGGGCGGAGGGCCGCCCGGATGCGGAGCGCTGGGAACTCCTCGACGGTGAGCCCGTGCTCATGTCGCCGCCGCGGGAGCGGCATCAGGCGATCGTCGCCAATCTGATCCGCCGGATCGGTGACCTCGCGGATGGAAAAGGCTGTCGTGCCATGCCGGGCCTCGGGATCGTCAGCCCCGCGCAGGACGATTTCGTGCCGATCCCCGACGTGGTGGTGCGCTGCGGGCCGCCGCTGCCGGACGGCTATGCCGAGGATCCGCTGCTGGTCGCCGAGGTGCTGTCGCCCTCGACCATGAGCCTCGACCGGGGCCGTAAGATCGACTTCTACCGCACGGTGCCGAGCCTCAAGGTCCTGCTGATCGTCTATTCCGACGAGGTCCGCGTTGAGCTGTGGCGCCGGGAGGCCGAGGACTGGGGCGTCCAGGCGCTCGGCCTCGACGGCAGCCTTGCGCTGCCGGAACTCGACGGCACCGTGCCGGTGCGCGACATCTACCGCGGTCTCGCCATCTGAGGCCCCGCACCCGACCGCAACGCGCCGGTTCGTCCGGCCCAGCAGAGCTTCAAGGCACCGACTTGCCCCACTTCGAAGATTTCTACGCGGCCAAGCTGCGCGGCGCCCTCGGCGTGACGGACGCGGAATCCGTGCTCGACCTGCGCGGCGCCAACCGGGCGACCGCGGAGGCGTCCCTCAAGGACATGCTGGAGCGCAGCCGCTTCGCCAAGGGCAAGACCGTGGCGATCCGCCTGGACCCGCCCCCGGAGGGCGGCGGCGAGACCCTGTTCCAGCCGGCGGGCCGCCTGCTCCTCGACGCGAAGCGCCGCGGCCTGATCGAGCGCCTGCATACCCTGCCGGCCCAGGACGGCCTCGGCTTCTACGTCGCCCTGGCCGGCCGCGCGGAGCGGACGCCCATGTGATCTGAGGCGTCGAAGCACAGAGCCGGCAACGGATCGGGTCCGGGCGTCCCGGCGTTGATCGGTCCCACCCCACCGGATGCCGCTCGTGTTGAACCTAGAACTCCGCCCCGCCCGGTGCTGCGCATGAACCCCCTCCCCGGTGGGCGCAACACCATCGAGCGCATCGCCCGCCTCGGCTACGGCGCCCGCGGGATCGTCTACATCGTGGTCGGCGCCCTGGCGCTGCTCGCCGCCATCGGCCAGGGCGGCCGGGCCGGCGACAGCAAGGACGCCCTGCGCGCCGTCCTGGGTGGCCCGTTCGGCGCGGTCCTGGTCGGGCTGATCGCTCTGGGTCTCGCCGGCTTCGCGCTCTGGCGCCTGGTGGAAGGCGTCACCGATGCCGACCGGCGCGGCACCTCGGCCAAGGGGCTGACCGTGCGCGGCGCCCACCTGATCAGCGCCGCGATCTATTTCGGCCTCGCCGTCAGCGCGGCCTCACTCAGCCTCGGTCTCGGCATGAGCGGCGGCGACGGCGTGCATGACGGCACCGCTTGGCTCCTGGCAAAACCCTTCGGCCGCTGGCTCGTGGCGCTCGGCGGCCTTGGGGTGATCGGCGGCGGCTTCGGCTTCCTCGGCAAGGCCTGGCGGGGCGACGTGACCGACCGGTTGTCCCTCGACGCTCAGGCCCGCGACCGCTGGGCCGGCCCGGTCGGCCGCTTCGGTTACGCGGCCCGGGGCATCGCCTTCCTGATCATTGGCGGCTTCCTGGTGGCGGCGGCCTGGCACCAGCGCTCGTCGGAGGCGAAGGGGCTGACCGAGGCCTTCGCGCTGCTGCGCGCCCAGCCCTATGGCTGGATTCTGCTCGCCCTGGTCGCGGCCGGCCACGCCGCCTTCGGAGCCTTCGGACTGATCCAGGCCCGCTACCGGCACATCGACGCCCCCGACATCGACCGGGTCGACGACGCGGCCGGAGCGGCCGTCCGGGCGCTCACCTGAAAGATAAGTCTTTGTAAATCGTCGCCCATGCCCCATGTAGAGTTCACCCTCCGCGCAATACCGTGCCCTGGGCGACGACGCGGAGACGATTATGGCCAGGACTCTGATTACGGGTAAGGCGCAGACCGTAACGACCGAAGACTTCAACGAGCGCGTCAAGACCTTGCTCGTCGATAAGGTCTACCCGCTCAAGGGCCGGACCTACCAGAAGAACTTCAAGACCGGGTTCTCCGGCGCGATCGTCAAGTAGGACGATCCACCGGCTGGGCGCCCCCCGCGGCGTCCGGCCCCGCGTTGACAGGGCGGATGCCGCGGCGGATACCGCGCGGCACCCCATCCGGCCCCCGATGCAGCAGCGCTTCTACAAGATCGCGGTGATGGTGGCCCACGACCTCGCGGCGACCGCCGCCGCCGTGGTGCTCACCTTCCTGTTCCGCTTCCAGGGCGGCATGCTGGACGAGCGCCTGCACGCCCTGCCGCTGCTGCTGCCGCCGTTCCTGCTCTTCGCCGGCCTTGTCTACGGCCGATTCCGGCTGTACCGGACCAAGTGGCGCTTCGCCTCGCTGCAGGATCTCGCCGGGATCGTCCGGGCGTCGAGCGTCCTGGCGCTCGCCCTGCTGGTGACCGACTGGGTCCTGGTCTCGGCCGACCTCTACGGCTTCTACTTCTTCGGCAAGATCGCGATTTTTCTGTACTGGGTCCTGCAGATCTTTCTGCTCGGGGGCGCACGCCTCGCGTTCCGGTACCTGAAGGACACCCGCTCCCGGCAATCGAGCGCCCGGGCGGCCACCGTGCCGACGCTGCTGCTCGGGCGCGGCGGCGATCTCGACGTTCTGATCCGCGCCATCGAGACCGGCTCCGTCCGGAAGCTCGCGCCCCGCGGGATCCTGTCGCCCCGGGCGGACGAGACCGGGCAGTTCATGCGCGGCGTGCCCGTGCTCGGCGGCTTCCGGGATCTCGAACGGGTGGTGGCGGAGCTGGCCGCAGGCGGCGAGCCGGTGCGGCGGCTGGTGGCCGCCCCCAGCGCCCTGGTGCCGGAGGCCGCCCCCGACGACCTCATTGCCCGCGCCCGTCGGCTGGGCCTGCCGCTGGCCCGGGTGGTCGGGCTCGGCGAGGGCGCGCAAGGCCCCGAGCTGGCGCCCCTCGAGATCGAGGACCTGCTCCTGCGCCCCACCGTGGCGATCGACCGGCCGCGCCTGGAAGCGTTCCTGACCGGCCGCCGGGTGGTGGTGACGGGGGGCGGCGGCTCGATCGGCTCGGAGATCTGCCTGCGGGCCGTGGCCTTCGGGGCCGCTGCGGTGCTGGTGCTCGAATCCTCGGAGCCGGCCCTGCACGGCATCCTCAGCCACCCGGCGATCCTGTCCGCGGAGGCCGCGGTCACCGGCGTGCTCGCCGATATCCGCGACCGGGAGCGGACCCACCAGGTCATTGCGGCGTTCCGGCCCGATTGCGTGGTCCACGCCGCCGCGCTCAAGCAGGTGCCCTACCTGGAGCGCGACTGGCAGGAGGGCATCAAGACCAACGTGTTCGGCTCGATCAACGTCGCCGAGGCCGCGGTGGCGGCGGGCGCCCGGGCCCTCGTGATGGTTTCCACCGACAAGGCGATCGAGCCGGTCTCGCAGCTCGGCGTCACCAAGCGCTTCGCCGAGATGGTCGCGCAGGCGCTGGACGCCGAGCAATCCGCCAGGCCGGACCATCCGATCCGGCTGATCGCGGTGCGCTTCGGCAACGTGCTCGGCTCGGTCGGCTCGGTGGTGCCGGTGTTCAAGGCGCAGATCGCCCGGGGCGGCCCGGTCACGGTCACCCATCCCGACATGGTGCGCTACTTCATGACCGTGCGCGAGGCCTGCGACCTCGTGCTGACCGCGGCCTCCCACGCCGATGGCGAGGGCCGCGCCACCCCGGAGGCGGAGCGCGCCGCGGTCTACGTGCTCAAGATGGGCCAGCCGGTGCGGATCGCCGAACTCGCCGAGCGGATGATCCGGCTGGCCGGGTTCGAGCCGGGGTCCGAGATCGAGATCGCCTATACCGGCGCCCGGCCCGGCGAGCGACTCAACGAGATCCTGTTCGCCCGGGAGGAGCCCCGGGTCACCCTGCCAGGCATCGACGGGGTGATGGCCGCCCGCCCGGTCTTCGCCGACCGCGCCCGTCTCGACGCCTGGGTGGCCGAGCTGCGGGCGGCCGTCGCGGCGGGCGACCGGGCGGCCGCGGAAGCGGTGTTCGAGGCGGCGGTGCCGCATTTCCGCGAGCGCCATGCGCAACGGCCGGCCGGGCGGGAACCGGCCTCCTCTGCCGGGGCGACGGTCGAGGCTGAGCCACCGGTTGGTGCGGCGTCTGCCGTGATCGGGTGATGCGTTCGGCTCCCCGGGTCGACCTCGTGTTTCGTCCCACCCAATCCCCTCATCCTGAGGCGACGGAAAGAAGCGGAGGCCTCGAAGGAGCCCTCCAGCCGGCCGCGCGATTCCTGGAGGGCTCCTTCGAGGCCCGCTGACGCGGGCGCCTCAGGATGAGGGGGGATGGGAAAGACCGATCATCGCCCTGAACTTACGCTTCGTCCCGTGCCAGCCGCGCCAGCCCGTCGCGCGTCGGCGCGGCCGGGCGCCATCCGAGCGCCGCGAGGCCGTTGGCGCGAGCTTCTAGGCCCTCGGCCACCCGGGCGAACAGCGCCTCGCGGCCGGTCAGCCGGCAGGCCAGGCCGAGGAGGCCGGCCGGCACCGGGATCAGCCCGGGCTTGCGGCCGAGGCCGGCGCGCAGCGCCGTGAGCATCTCGGCCAGGCTGAGCGGGTCCGGATCGGCGGCGATCAGGGCGGACCGGATCGGATCCGGTGCTCGCAGGACCGCGTCCACGGCCCCCGACAGGCTCTCCAGGGAGATCAGCGAGCGCCGCGCCGCCAGCCCGCCCAGCGGCAGCGGATAGGGGCTGCGGGCGAGGCGCAGGAGCGCGGCCATGTTGCCCTTCACGCCCGCGCCGTAGACCAGGACCGGGCGGAGCGCGACCCAGTCGAGACCGGTCTCGGCCAGCGCCCGCTCGGCCTCCAGCTTGGAGCGGCCGTAGGCGTCGGTGGGCCGGGGCTCGTCGCCCTCCCCGACCACACTCGGCGCGCTGGCGCTGACCTGCGCGCGGATCGAGGACAGGAACACGAACCGGCGCACCTTTGCCCGGGCCGCAGCCTCCGCGAGCTTGCGTGTCGCCTCGGTGTTGAGGGTGCGGTAATCGTCCTCGGGCGCCCCCGACATCGCATGGGCGAGGCCCGCCGAGTGCACCACGGCGTCGACGCCGCTGAGCGCCGCCGCCATGTTGATCGGGCGGGTCAGGTCGCCCACCACCGCGCTCGCAGCGCCTTCCGGCAGGGAGGCCGGCCGGCGCAGCAGCACCCGGACCTTGTAGCCGCGGGCGGTGAGGTCGGCGAGCAGGTGGCGGCCGATGAACCCGGTGGCCCCGGTGAGCGCGATCAATCCGGTCACGGGCTGGCGGCACCTTCGGCATGGGCCGGCGCGGGGGCGCGGGCGAAGCGGCGGAGCAGGGCGGCGACCAGGGCGAGCCCGGCCGCGAGCGTCCCGAGCGTGACCGGCCAGGACGGCCAAAGCAAGGTCGCGGCGGCGAGCCCGGCCAGCACGAGGTTGACCGCGAACACCCGCGCCACGACCCCCGGGACCGTGAGGCCGTGATCGGTGGCGCGCTGGTAGTAATGGCCGCGATGGGCCTCCCAGACCCGCTCGCCCCGGGCGGCCCGGGCGGCCAGCGTCAGGCTGGCATCGGCGATGTAGACGAGCGGCAGCAGCAGGGCGGCGGCGAGCCCCCCCGCCAAGGCGAGCTGGCAGAGCAGCCAGGCGGTGACGAGCCCGATCGGCAGCGAGCCGACATCTCCGAGGAAGAGTTTCGCCACCGGCCGGTTGAACGGCGCGAAGCCGAGCATCGCCCCAAGCAGGCAGGCCGCCACCAGGGCGGGCAGCGGCGCCAGGTATCCGGCGAGCCCGAGCAGCAGCAGCGCCCCGGAGACCGGGACGATCTCGGCCACCGTCAGCCAGTCGAGCCCGTCCATGAAGTTCGTGAGGTTGACGAACCAGATCCCCGCCAGCAGCGCCAAGCCGCGCTCCAGCCACAGGGACGCTCCGGGCAGCAGCTGCCCGTCGAGCTGCCAGACCAGCATCCCGACCACCCCGGCCTGCACGGCGAGCCGCAGCCCGGCCGGCAACGGCCGCAGGTCGTCCACGGCACCGAGGATGGCCAGCACCAGCGTGCCGCTCGCGAGCCGGACCCAGTCCGGCCGGCCGCCGATCTCCGGCGCCGCGATCAGGAGCCCCGAGATCGTCACCAGCGCCGTCACCACGGCGATCCCGCCGCCCTGGGGCGTCGGCACCGTGTGGCTCGACCGGGCGTTCGGTCGCGCCAGGGCGTAGCGCTGCAGGGCCGGGCGCAACCGCAGGATCAACCCGGCCGACAGGGCGGCGGCGAGCAGGACGGCGAGGACGAGGATCGTTGCGAGGGCGGACGGCATCGCGCCGTCCTACGCGATCCGCGGCCCGATCGGGAAGGCGCGCACGCCCCTACGCCGCCCGCACCGTGGCGAGGAAGCGCCCGACCTCGGCGGTCAGGTGCTCGGATTGGCGCGACATCTCGGAGGCGGCTTCGAGCACCTGGGTGGCGGCGGCGCCGGTCTCGCCGGCGGCCTGGGCGAGGCTCGCGATGGTGCCGGTGACCGCGCCGGTGCCGGCCGCCGCCTCGGCGACGTTGCGGACGATCTCCTGGGTGGCCGCGCCCTGCTCTTCGACCGCCGCCGCGATCGAGGTCGCGACCCCGTCGATCTCGCGGATGCGCCGCCCGATCCCGTCGATCGCCGCTACGGCCTGCCCGGTCGAGGCCTGGATCCGGCCGATCTGGCCGGTGATGTCCTCCGTCGCCCGGGCGGTCTGGGCTGCGAGCTCCTTCACCTCGGACGCCACCACGGCGAAGCCGCGGCCGGCCTCTCCGGCCCGGGCCGCCTCGATCGTGGCGTTGAGCGCCAGGAGGTTGGTCTGGCCGGCGATGCCGGAGATCAGCGCGACGACATCGCCGACCTTGGCGGCAGCGGCGCTCAGATCCTGGACCAGGGCCACCGTGTCCAGAGCCTCGGCCACGGCAATCCGTGCCAGGTCCGCCGAGCCGGTCACCTGCCGGCCGATCTCCTGGACCGCCGAGCCCAGCTGCTCCGCGGCGGCCGCGACGGTGGTGACGTTGGCCGCCGCCGCATGGGCTGCCACTGAAACGGTGCCGGACTGGTCGGTCGAGGCCGCGGCGCTGCCGGTCAGGGCGCGGGCGGTGGCTTCCAGCTCGGTCGCGGCCGTGGAGACGCCGCCGACGACGCTGCCGACCGCCTGCTCGAACGCGTCGGCCATGGCATGGGTCGCCGCCCGGCGCTGGGTTTCGGCGTCGGCGCGGGCCTGCGCGGTCTCCGCCTCCAGGGCGCGCGTCCGGATCAGGGTCTCGCGGAATACCACGAGCGCGCCGGCCAGGGTGCCGACCTCGTCCCGGCGGTCCCGCCCCGGGATGGCGACCTCGGCATCCCCCGCGGCGAGGCGTTGCGTCGCCCCGGCGATCACCCGGAGCGGTTTGCTGACGCCGCGCATGACCAGCCCGAAGGCGGCCAGTGCGACCAGGAGGGCGAGGCCGCCGAGGGCCAGCATGTTCCGGTTGGCACCGGCATAGGTCTCAGCGATCAGCGCGCCGCTCGCCTGCGAGGCGGCGGCGTTCAGGCCGACGAGCTTCTCCCAATCGGCCATGATGGCGGCGATGCTGTCCGACATCGCCGTGTTGTAGATCAGCTGGCCGCCGGCGATGTCGCCCGCGCCGGCCTTGGCCACGGCCTCCCGCTGCTGCTCGGCATAGGTCGCTCGGTGCCGCTTGAACGCGTCATAGGCATCGCGCTCTCCTTGAGACAACGGCAGCGCCTCGTAGCGGGCGATCTGGGCGGCGAGCAGCGCGTCGCGCTTGGCGATCTGCCCCTCGACCAGCGTCCGCTGCTCGGGCGTGTCGGCGGTGATCAGGCGTGCGGCATTGACCCGCTGACGCATGATGTTGATGCCGATCCACCCCAGCGCGTCGGTGGCGGGCACGCGCACGTCGCGCAGCTGCCCGGCGGTTGAGTCGATGCCGCGCAGCTCGGCCAGGGAGAGGCCGCAGGTGGCGACGATCAGCAGGACCAGAGCGGCCAGGCATCCGCCGAGCTTGGCCGCGATGGAGATACCCGTGCGAATGTCGCTTCGCCCCGGTCCGATACCGGGCCAGGGGATCGTCCTATCCCTGGACTGTCAAGCTTGGCCCGTGCAGGCCTGCATGGGCGATTCTGCGCCGCCTCAATAAACCTGCGCGCCCTCCCGCGCCGGCTCCGGCTGGCTGCCCTGCCGGTCCAGGCTCTTCTCCACCACCTTGGCCAGGCCGATCATGATCGCGTCGATGGCGTAGTCCTTGGGCGTGTAGACCGCGCGCACGCCCATGTTCTTCAGGACGAGTTCGTCCTCGGGGGAGATGATGCCGCCGACCACCACCGGGATGTGGTCGAGCCCGGCCTCGCGCATCTGGGCACGGACCTCGCGCACCAGCGGCACGTGGCTGCCCGACAGGATTGACAGCCCGACCACGTGGGCGCCGGTCTCCTTGGCCTTGGCGACGATCTCCGCCGGGGTTTGGCGGATGCCGTCGTAGGTGACGTCGAAGCCGACATCCCGGGCGCGCAGCGCGATCTGCTCGGCGCCGTTCGAGTGGCCGTCGAGGCCGGGCTTGCCGACCACGAGCCGCGGCGTCTCGCCGAGCCGCTCGCCGAGATCGGCGATCAGGAGCTTGGCCTCCTCGGCCGCCCCGGACGAGACGGTCTCGACCGTGACGCCGGTGGGCGCCCGGTACTCGCCGAACACCGCGCGCAGGCGCTCGCCCCATTCGCCGGTGGTGACGCCGGCCTTCGCGGCCGCGATCGAGACCGGCATGATGTTGGCGCCCGAGCGTGCGGCCTGCTCCAGGGCGTCGAGCGCTTGGCCGACAGCCCGGTCGTCGCGCTTGCTGCGCCAGTCGCGGATGCGCCCCTGCGCCTCCATCTCCACGGTCTCGGACACGGAGAAGATCGCGCCCTCCCCGGCGGTGAGCGGCGAAGGCTCGCCCTGCTGCCACTTGTTGACGCCGACGACGATCTGCTCGCCGGCCTCAATCGCCGAGATCCGCTTGGCGTTGGACTCGACCAGGGCGCGCTTGAGGGCGCCGGTCTCCACCGCGGCGACCGCGCCGCCGATGCCGCCGATCCGCTCCAGCTCCGCCCGGGTCTCGGCCTTCAGAGCCTCGACCTTGGCCTCGATGACCTTCGAGCCGTCGAAGATATCGTCATATTCCAAAAGATCGGTCTCGAAGGCCAGGATCTGCTGCATCCGCATGGACCATTGCTGGTCCCAGGGCCGCGGCAGGCCCAGCGCCTCGTTCCAGGCCGGCAGCTGCACCGCCCGGGCGCGGGCGCGCTTGGAGAGCGTCACGGCCAGCATCTCGATCAGGATGCGGTGGACGTTGTTTTCCGGCTGCTGCTCCGTCAGGCCGAGGCTGTTGACCTGCACGCCGTAGCGAAAAATCCGCTTCTTCGGGTCGTCGATGCCGTAGCGCTCCTGGGCGATCTCGTCCCAGAGCTCGGCAAACGCCCGCATCTTGCAGATTTCGGTGACGAAGCGCAGCCCGGCATTCACGAAGAACGAGATCCGCCCGAACACGTCGGAGAAGCTTTTCTCGTCGAATTCGGGGTCGTCGCGCACGGTGTCGAGCACCGCGATGGCGATGGCCAGCGCGTAGGACAGCTCCTGGACCGGCGTCGCCCCCGCCTCTTGCAGGTGGTAGGAGCAGACATTCATCGGGTTCCACTTCGGCACGTTCTGGGTCGTGAACAGGATCACGTCCTTGGTCAGCCGGAGCGAGGGCGCGGGCGGGAACACGTAGGTCCCGCGCGACAGGTATTCCTTGATGATGTCGTTCTGGGTGGTGCCCTGGAGGGCGTCGAAGGGCGCGCCCTGCTCCTCGGCCACCGCCAGATAGAGCGCCAGCAGCCACGGGGCCGTGGCGTTGATGGTCATCGAGGTGTTCATCTGGGCGAGCGGGATGTCCTGGAACAGGGTCCGCATGTCGCCGAGATGCGCGATCGAGACGCCGACCTTGCCGACCTCGCCGCGCGCCAACTCGTGGTCGGGGTCGTAGCCGGTCTGGGTCGGCAGGTCGAAGGCCACCGATAGGCCGGTCTGGCCCTTGGCGAGGTTGCCCCGGTAGAGCGCGTTCGATTCCGCGGCGTTGGAATGGCCCGCATAGGTGCGGATGATCCAGGGTTTATCGCGGGGCGTCTTGTCGCCCGTGGTCTCCGCGACGCTCGCGCCCATCGTGGCCTCCCTGTGGTCTTGTTCACTATCCGCGCGCGGGGCGCAGTCTTGGCCGCACCGTAGCGAAGGCCGTCGGGCGCGTCATCCGCGACAGAAGTGCAAGACGGCCCGGGAGGGCCCAGAGAGACTTTAAAAAACTTGTGCGGGCCGGCAGCCGGATTTGAAGGGACCCGCCGATCAGCGCGGCAGCACGAGCGCGCGCGGGGCACCCTCCTTCGGGCCGTCGAAGAATACCAGCAGCCGCTGCCCATCCGCACTCTCGTCGAGGGGCAGCAGCGCCTCCGGCTTCTCCTTCTTCGGGTAGCTGGGCAGATCCAGGCGCTTGCGCGGCGCTCCCGTGCCGTCCCACGCGAACACCGTGTAGTCACCGGCCGCGACCGCGCCGCCCTCCGGGTCGAGCATCGGCCCCGCCAGGATCAGGAAGCCGTCCGGCACCGCCACGAGGTCGCGCACCCCCCGCTTCTGTCCGTGACTATCGGGGCCGAGCGCCACCGTGGCGAGGCTCCCGGCGCCCGGCTTGCCGTCGAACAGGCCGGCGAGGGGGGCCGACACGATCGCCGCGCTGCCATCCGCGAGCACGGGACCGCGCAGGCCGGCATGGAGCCGGCCGCCGCGCACCGCGACGCCCTCGACGGTGACGCCGCCCTCCTCCAGGGCCCTGTCGTGGAAGGGGGCCAGCGCTGGAATGTCGGCGATGATCCGCGCCAGCGCCGCCGTTCCGATGATCTCGGGCTCGGCGCTGAGCTGGCCGGTCTCCGGGTCCACGGTCTTGGGATCGAGGCGGATCCGGAACAGGTGCCGGGTCGCCTCGGCACGCGCCGCGCCTTTGGCCTCCTTGCCGTCCTTGTGCCGTGGGCGACCATGCGAGCCGGTGACGTAGAACGCCCCGTCCGCGTAGGCCACGCCCTCGGCGTCGAGCTCAAGCGGCTTGCCCTCGTGGGTGGCGTCGATCAGCCGGATGAAGCGTCCGGCGACGAGGCTGCCGTCCCGCAGGACCGCCACCTGCGCGCCCTGGGACTCGTCGTCGGCCACGAGGCAGATCCGCGGAAAGCCGGTCTCGGTGGCGCAGGCGATCCCGCTCACGTCCTTGGCCTTGTCGCTCCGCCCGGCCTCGGCGGGATGTTTTGTGTCGGGCTCGCCGAGGAATTTGCCGCTGACCGTCCAGGGCTTGGACGGGTCCTGTGCCGAGACCGTCACGGGCAGGGCCGCCGCGAGCCCGCAGGCGAGCGCGACCCGGAGCAGAGCGGTCGTGGCCGGACGCCCGACGGTGGCCGTGAGGTTGAGCATGGCGCAGCGCATCCCCGCGCGGACTATCGATGCGACCGCGATACGCCAGAGCGGCTTGCGGCGCACCCGAAGAGACGCCGGTCGATGAAAGCCCCTATCATCATCGCGCCCAGCCGGACCCCGCCGTCTCGTGGTATAACGTCGACCGGAACGTTCGACGCCGCATCCTGAAAGGTCTCGGCATCGACACCCGGCAGGCCGCCACCGAATAATACTTGGTCTGCCGGAAAGGCGAATTTGAATACGCAGGCGCCGGCCTTGAGCCGGCGCCTTTTTCACATCTTAAACCCTTGGGTTTCGACTTTCGGCCCACTTGGACGCTTCGGATATCGCCGCTATAGCGCGATGAGAACCGCGGCCTTCAAGAACCACGCGGGACGAGAGGAGAGCGAGATGGCGGCGAGCGCTGCGGTCAGTCCGGCGGCCGGCGAGGTCAAGGACCTCTACGAGATGGGCGAGATCCCGCCGCTGGGTCACGTGCCGGCCAAGATGTACGCCTGGGCGATCCGGCGCGAGCGCCACGGGCCCCCGGAGCAGTCCCACCAGCTCGAGGTGCTACCGGTCTGGGAGATCGGCGACGACGAGGTGCTGGTCTACGTCATGGCCGCGGGCGTGAACTACAACGGCGTCTGGGCGGGCCTCGGCGAGCCGATCTCGCCCTTCGACGTCCACAAGGGCGAATACCACATCGCCGGCTCGGATGCCTCGGGCATCGTCTGGAAGGTCGGCGCCAAGGTGAAGCGCTGGAAGGTCGGCGACGAGGTCATCGTCCACTGCAACCAGGACGACGGCGACGACGAGGAGTGCAACGGCGGCGACCCGATGTTCTCGCCGACCCAGCGGATCTGGGGCTACGAGACGGGGGACGGCTCCTTCGCGCAGTTCTGCCGGGTGCAGTCGCGCCAGCTCATGCACCGGCCCAAGCACCTCACCTGGGAGGAGGCCGCCTGCTACACGCTGACGCTGGCCACCGCCTACCGCATGCTGTTCGGCCACGCGCCGCACACGGTTCGTCCCGGCCAGAACGTGCTGATCTGGGGCGCGTCCGGGGGCCTCGGCGTGTTCGGCGTGCAGCTCTGCGCGGCCTCGGGCGCCAACGCGATCGCTGTGATCTCGGACGATTCGAAGCGCGACTACGTGATGAGCCTCGGCGCCAAGGGCGTCATCAACCGCAAGGACTTCAACTGCTGGGGGCAGCTTCCCACGGTGAACTCGCCCGAGTTCCATGCCTGGACGAAGGAAGCCCGGAAGTTCGGGAAGGCGATCTGGGACATCACCGGCAAGCAGGATGTCGACATCGTCTTCGAGCACCCGGGCGAAGCGACCTTCCCGGTCTCGGCGCTGGTGGTGAAGCGCGGCGGCATGGTGGTGTTCTGCGCCGGCACCACCGGCTTCAACATCACCTTCGACGCCCGCTACGTCTGGATGCGGCAGAAGCGGATCCAGGGCTCGCACTTCGCCCACCTCAAGCAGGCCTCGGCGGCCAACCAGTTCGTGATGGACCGCCGGGTCGACCCGTGCATGAGCGAGGTCTTCCCCTGGGACAAGATCCCCCAGGCCCACACCAAGATGTGGAAGAACCAGCACCCGCCGGGCAACATGGCCTGCCTGGTCAACTCCCCCCGCGCCGGCCTGCGCACGGTCGAGGACGTGATCGAGGCCGGCCCGCTGAAGCGCTGAGGCTGACCCCCGGTCCCCGCTCTCGGGCGGGGGCCGCGCCGCCGGCTCACATCCCGTTCGTCGCCGCACCCCTTGCCCCCGGCCCGGCTGGGAGCGAGAACGGCCGCGCTCGTTCCAGCACCCGAGCCGGGTCGATGACCGATTCGGCGTGAGGCGTGCGGGCGAGCGGGGTGTCGGGCGCGGCCCGGCCCCGGCATCGGGGGTTCTGGACTTGGCCGGCGACGAAGAAGCTTATGTGTACGACGAGGCGACGGGCGAGTGGCTCCCGCCCGGTCAGGCGGCTGCGGCGGCGCCCGGGCCAGCGGAGGTGCGCGATTCGGCCGGCAACGTCCTGGCCGACGGCGACTCGGTCACGCTGATCAAGGACCTGAAGGTCAAGGGCGCGAACCAGACCCTGAAGCAGGGCACGGTCATCCGGTCGATCCGGCTCACGGACGATCCCGAAGAGATCGATTGCCGCCACGACACCATCAAGGGCCTCGTCCTGCGCACCGAATTCGTGCGCAAGCGCTAGATTGTCAGGGTTTCAAAAGGTCCGAGACCAGCCCTTTCAAGGTGTTTGAGCTGGATGCAGAGACCCTGTTCCATGTTTGTAACGTATTGAAAGAGAAGCATATTTCCCCTCTCCCTTGTGGGGAGGGGTCAGGGGTGGGGGTGGTGCAGGATCGAACGTCACGGTGCCTTCTGCACCACCCCCACCTCCAACTCCTCCCCACAAGGGGGAGGAGAGCGCGTCTGGTCGTTCCGGCACTTCCGGAAACACCTTGAAAGGGCTGGGTCCGAGACCTTTTGCGGGTCCAGGGCAGAGCCCTGGGTCGAGCGAAGCGCGATTCCATCGGGGCTCCGCCCCGACACCCAGCCAAAGGGCTGAGCCCTTTGGAAACCCGGTCTCTTACCGGCGCTTGGCCTCCTCCTGCGGCAGGTGCCGCCCGTAGGCTTCCTGCTTCTCGGCGCGCTCCCGGATCAGGTCGGCATAGGCCTGTCGCATCTCGGGGGAGACGCTGACGCTCTTGCCCTTGGCGGGCTTGCGCTTGGGCGCCTTCTTGAAGGTGTTGTTGGTCTCGCTCATGCCGGGCTCCGCGTCGGACCATGGCGGCGGCGCGCGGCCGGCAGGAGGTCCGAGTCGAGTCCCGATTCGGATTCCGGGCCGGCCCGCGAGGCCGGACCTCCGCCCTCTAGCGCATCGCGTGGCCGCGTGCACGGGATCGCGGCCGGTGTTTCGGCAGATTTCCGAGCGGGATGCAGGCTCAAGGCGTCTGATCTGGCGCGTCGCCGAGGGCTCTGCCAAGGTTGCCGTGTCGAGCGTCGGGGGCGGCGATGGATACGCGTGAGGCAGGACACCAACCGGGTCGGGCGATGGTGTCGCGAGGCCGGCGGACGGTCCCACTCCTGGCGGTTCTTTTGCTGGGCGGCCTGACGGCGCCGGGCCTCGCCCAGGACCGTCCGGCAGCCCAGCCGGCCCCGAAAGCTGCCTCCCCCGCCAAGCCAGCCGCGCCCGATCCCGCCTTCGAGGCGACCAAGGCCGCCTTCGAGGTGCTGCCCGAGGCGGAACGCAAGGCGATCCAGGATGCGCTGGTCTGGACCGGCGATTTCAACGCCGTGGTCTCGGGGGCGTTCGGGCGCCGGACTTTCGACGCGCTGACGGCCTACCGGACATGGGCCGGCGGGGCCGATCCCCTCGATCCGCGGGGCCGGGCGGCGCTGCTGGCGGCTGGCGCGGCGGCCAAGACGGCGGCGCGCTTCCGCATCACGACCGATCCCGCCACCGGCGCCGTGATCGGCGTGCCCGAGCGGCTGCTGGCCAAGCGCACCACCCTGCAATCCGGCACCCGCTGGCAGAGCGCAGACGGGCGCGTGACCCTGGAGACCCGGGCCTTCCCGCCCGGCGTTGAGACCCTGGACCACCTGTTCGATGAGGCCACGGCGGCGCGTCTCAACCGCAAGGTGACGTACAAGCTGCGGCGGCCCGACTCGCTCGTGGTCACCGCTGAGACCGGGCCTGGCCTGTCCTACATCCGCTACGATGCCGGGCCGGAGGGCGTGCGCGGATTTCTGATCGGCTACGACCGCGCCCTGGCCGCGGAGGTCGGGCGGCTGGTGATCGCGATGGCCAACGCCTTCGAGCCGTTCCCGGCGGCGGTCGCAAAACCCGCCGCGGACGTTCCACCGGTGGCCGCCGCCGCGCCGCCTGTGCCGATCCCGGCCGGTTCGGGGACCGGGCTCGTGATCGCGCCGGGGCGCGTGCTCACCGCCTCGGCGGTGCTGGAGGGCTGCGCCGCGCTCCGCATCGGCCAGGCCCCCGCCCGGGTGCTGGCGACCGATCCGTCCGGGCTCGCGCTTCTGGAATCAGCGGGCATGCCCGCCCCGGCCCAGTTGGCTGTGCGGGTGGATCCGCTCGCGGCCGATGAAGGTCTGATCGCCCTGGCTCCGGGGCCGGACGGAGTGCTGGCGGCGCCGGCCAATCCGGTGCCGGACGGCGTAATCGCGCCGCTCCAACCAGGCGCGGCCGGCGCGCCGGTGCTCGACCGGTTAGGCCGCCTCGTCGGGCTCGTGGCCCGCTATCCGATGGCGCCGCGCCGGGTCGCCGGAATCGTACCGCCCGCGCGCCTGGCGCTGGTGCCGGCCCGGGCGGTCGCAGCCTTCCTGGCCGGCCAGGGCGTCGCGGAGGCGAAGCCGCGGCCGGAGGGCGGACCCGGTGCTTTGGCGCCCGCGCTCGTCGGGATCGCCTGCCGGTAGGGTCCAGCCCATGCGGTTCGTGGTGGACGATCCCGCCGGACCGATGCTGGTCCGGCGGGGCCTGCGGCCGAGCCGCGCTTAGAGCCGGCCGGTCACCAGCAGGACGATCAGCACGATCAGCAGGATGCCGCCGAGGCCGAAGCCAGGGCCGCGATAGGCGCCGCCGCCCAGGAAGCCGCCGCCGCCGAAGGCCAGGATGATCAGGATGATGAGGAGAATGGTAACAAGTGACATGGAACAGGCTCTCCGGACGGTCGCGCTGATTGCGAGCGTGACCGTTCAAACGCTGCGACAATCCGTTCCGTTCAACGGGATCCCACGCTTTTGTGAGGATATTGGCCGGATGAGGCCGTAGGTCTCAGGCGTGCCAATCTGGCAACACATCCTGCGGCGCCTCGAGCCAGCCCGGCACCGGCAGGTTGCGCTCGGTCAGGAAGGCTGGGTTGAACAGCTTTGAGGCGTAGCGCGCCGCGCCGTCGCACAGGATCGTCACCACCGTGTGGCCGGGACCGAGTTCACGGGCGAGCCGGATCGCCCCGGCGACGTTGATGCCTGACGAGCCGCCCAGCGACAGGCCCTCCTCCCGCATCAGACCGAAGACGATGTCCAGCGCCTCGCGGTCGGGGATCCGGAAGGCGTGGTCCGGGGTGAAGCCGTCGAGGTTTTTCGTAATCCGGCCCTGGCCGATTCCCTCGGTGATCGAGGACCCCTCCGCCTTCAGGGTGCCGGTGGTGTAGTGGGCGTAGAGGGCGGAACCCTCCGGGTCGGAGAGCGCGATGCGCACCCCCGGGTTCCGGGCCCGTAACGCCGCCGCGGTGCCGGCCAGCGTCCCCCCCGTCCCAGCCGCGCAGACGAAGCCGTCGACCCGGCCGCCGGTCTGCGCCCAGATCTCCGGCCCGGTGCCGTCGACATGGGACTGCCGATTGGCGACGTTGTCGAACTGGTCGGCGAAGAACGCGCCCGCCGGCTCGGTCGCCGCGAGTTTTTCGGCCAGCCGCCGGGCGACGTGGACGTAGTTGTTCGGGTTGGCGAACGGCACCGCCGGCACCTCGACGAGGCGCGCGCCGGCGAGCCGCAGGGTCTGCTTCTTCTCCTCGGACTGGGTGACCGGGATGACGATCAGCGTCCGGTAGCCGCGCACGGAAGCCACCAGGGCGAGGCCGATGCCGGTATTGCCGGCCGTGCCCTCCACGATGGTGCCGCCCGGCCGGATCAGGCCTTTCGCCTCGGCATCATGCACGATGGCGAGCGCCGCCCGGTCCTTCACCGACAGGCCGGGATTGAGGAACTCGGCCTTCCCAAAGATCTCGCAGCCGGTCGCCTCGGAGGCGCGGCGCAGCCGGATCAGCGGCGTCTGGCCGATTGCGGCGAGGACATCGGGATGGGCGGTGCGATTCGGGGTCGTCATGAGTGGGAGCCTAGGCGGATGTGCGGCTTCTGACGAGGTTCACCCGAACACATGCCCCCCATTGATCCGCAGCCCGACCGGGTGGCCGGCCGGGTAGCGGATGCCGTCGAAATCCTCCACCGCGAGCACGCGGCCCTGGTCGTCGGCGACCTCGATGCGCTGGCGGCCCTGGCTGCGATAGGAGCTGCGCACCGTGCCGGAGAGATGCGCCGCCTCGGGCTCGGCGAGCTGCAATTGCCAGGGCCGGACGTAGAGCTTGACCGGGCCGATGGTCCCGGACGGTGCCGCCACAGGCGTCTCCCGGCCGCGCACCAGCACCCGGCCGCCCTCGGCGAGCGCTTCCACCTCGACGTGATCCCCTAAGAACTTCATCACCGTGGCCGAGGCCGGGTGTTCCTGGACCTCGTCCGGGGTGCCGACCTGCTCCAGGCGGCCGCGATCCAGCACCGCAACGCGGTCCGAGAGCTCCAGAGCCTCGTCCTGGTCGTGGGTCACGAAGATCGTGGTCTGGCCGGTGCGGTCGTGGATCTCGCGCAGCCAGCGGCGCAGGTCCTTTCGCACTTGGGCGTCCAGGGCGCCGAAGGGCTCGTCCAGGAGCAGGACGCGGGGCTCGACGGCGAGCGCGCGCGCGAGCGCCACCCGCTGGCGCTGGCCGCCGGAGAGCTGCGACGGGTAGCGGTCGCCGAAGCCAGAGAGCCGGATCAGGTCGAGCAGGTCGCCGACCCGACGCTTGATCTCAGGCCTAGCCGGGCGCTCGGCCCGGCGCCGCGCGTTCAGCCCGTAGGCGATGTTGTCGGCCACGCTCATGTGCTTGAACAGGGCGTAGTGCTGGAACACGAAGCCCACCGCCCGCTCCTGCACGGCGAGGCCCGTGGCGTCGTCGTCGCCGAACAGGATCCGCCCCCGGTCCGGCGCGTCGAGCCCGGCGATGATCCGCAGCAGCGTCGTCTTGCCCGAGCCCGAGGGACCGAGCAGCCCGAGCAGCTCCCCCGCCCGCACGTCGATCGACAGGTCGTGCAGCACCGCGGCCGTGTCGAAGGTTTTTGAGATGCCCTCGACCCGGATCGCCGTTGAGGAGCGCTCAGTGAGCCCGGCCGTGTGCGAGCTCGCCCGCGAAGCGCCACTCAAGGATGGATTTGAGGACGAGGGTGATGAGGGCAAGGACAGCGAGGAGCGTAGCGACGGCGAATGAGGCGACGAAGTTGTACTCATTGTAGAGGATCTCCACGTGGAGCGGGATGGTGTTGGTCAGGCCACGGATGTGGCCGGACACCACCGACACCGCCCCGAACTCGCCCATCGCCCGGGCATTGCAGAGGAGCACGCTGTAGAGCAGGCCCCAGCGGATGTTGGGCAGCGTCACCGTGCGGAAGGCGTGCAGGCCCGAGGCGCCGAGCGTCAGCGCCGCCTCCTCCTCCGAGGAGCCCTGCTCCTGCATGAGCGGGATCAGCTCCCGGGCGACGAACGGGAAGGTCACGAACACCGTGGCCAGCACGATCCCCGGCAGGGCGAACAGGATCTGGATCCCGTGATCCATGAGCCAGGTGCCGAACAGCCCCTGCGAGCCGAACAGCAGCACGTAGATCAGCCCCGAGACCACCGGGGAGACCGAGAACGGCAGGTCGATTAGGGTGATCAGCAGCGCCTTGCCGGAGAACTCGAACTTGGCGATCGCCCAGGAGGCCGCCAAGCCGAACACCACGTTGAACGGCACCGCGATCGCCGCCACCGTCAGGGTCAGGCGGATCGCGCTCCAGGCATCGGGCTCCCGGAACGCCGCCAGGAAGGCCTCGATCCCCTTCGAGAAGGCCTGGGTGAACACCGCGATCAGCGGCAGGACCAGGAACAGCGCTAGGAAGGCGATGGCGATTCCGATCAGGACGATGCGGGTGCCGGTGCCCTCCGAGGCGACCGGCTCCCCGCGCGTCGTGGGCGCGAAGGTCGGGGAGAAGATCTCGGACTCAGACATAGCCGAAGCGCCTCCGGCTCCAGGCCTGGATCAGGTTGATGGCAAGCAGCGTCAGGAACGAGATGCCCAGCATGATCGTGGCGATCGCCGCCGCGCCGCCGTAGTCGAACTCGGACAGCTTGATCACGATCAGGAGCGGCGCGATCTCCGAGACGTAGGGCAGGTTGCCGGCGATGAAGATGATCGAGCCGTACTCGCCGACCCCCCGGGCGAAGGCCATGGCGAAGCCGGTGAGCACCGCCGGGATCAGCGGCGGCAGCACCACCTTGGTCAGGGTGGCGAACCGGCTGGCCCCGAGGGTGGCCGACGCCTCCTCAATCTCCTTGTCGATCTCGGCGATCAGCGGCTGCACGGTCCGCACCGCGAAGGGCAGACCGATGAACACCATGGCGATGAAGATCCCCACCGGCGTGTAGGCCGCCTGGATGCCGAGCCGGGCGAGCGGCGCGCCCAAGAACCCGTCCGGCGCGTAGAGCGAGGCCAACGCGATGCCGGCCACGGCGGTGGGCAGGGCGAAGGGCAGGTCGACCGCGGCATCGACCAGCTTGCGGCCCGGAAAGTCGTAGCGGGTCAGCACCCAGGCCACCAGGAAGCCGAAGGACGACGCCACGAGCGCCGCGACGGCCGAGACGCCGAAGCTGATCCGCAGGGCGCTGGACACCCGCGGATCGGTGGCGACCTCCCAGATCCCGGAAATCCCGAGGCCGGACGCCTTGGCGACGAGCCCGGCGAGCGGCAGCAGCACGATCAGCCCGAGGCAGGTCAGGGTGTAGCCGAAGCTCAGCCCGAAGCCCGGAATCACGCTCGGGCGGCGGAAGGTCCAAGTTCGACGCGGCGTCTTGGCCATGATTCCACGCCTCAGCGGCCGGCCCGGCTCAACCGGTCGAACAGGCCGCCGGCGTCGAAGTTCCGCTTCTGGATCTCATCCCAGGAGCCCTGATACTCTTCGATCTTGAACAGCTTGATCTCGGGGAGCTGGGCGAGGTCGGCCGGCGCCGCCGCCTCACGGCGGATCGGGCGGTAATGGTGCTTGGCGAAGATCGCCTGCGCGCGGTCGCTGTAGAGGAAGTCGAGATAGGCCTGGGCGGCCTTGGTGGTCCCCTTGCGCTCGGTGTTGGCGGCCACGAGAGCCACCGGCGGCTCGGCGTAGATCGAGGTCGGCGGCGACACGATGTCGAATTTTTCCGCGCCGAATTCCTGCAGGACCAAGTAGGCCTCGTTCTCCCAGGTCGGGAGCACGTCACCCAATCCGCGCTGCGCGAAGGTCACGGTCGAGCCGCGGGCGCCGGTGTCGAGAACCGGCACGTTCTTGTAGATCTGGCCCACGAAGGCGTCGGCCTTGGCGGCGTCCTTGTCCTGGCCGTAGGCGTAGCCCCAGGCCGCCAGGAAGTTCCAGCGGCCGCCGGCCGAGGTCTTGGGGTTGGGGGTGATCACCTTGACGTCGGGCTTGGTCAGGTCGGCCCAGTCCTTGACGCCCTTCGGGTTGCCCTTGCGCACGAGGAACACCACCGTCGAGGTGTAGGGTGTCGCCTCGTTGGGAAGTTTGGTGCGCCAGTCGTCCGGGATCTTGTGGGTCAGCTTGGCGATGGCGTCGATGTCCGACGGGATGCCCAGCGTGACCACGTCGGCGTCGACGCCGTCGATCACCGTGCGGGCCTGCGCGCCCGAGCCCCCATGCGAGGCGCGCACCGTGATCGCCTCGCCGGTCTTGGCCTTCCACTCCTCGGCGAAGACCGTGTTGATGTCGCGGTAGAGTTCCCGGGTCGGGTCGTAGGAGACATTGAGCAGCGCGGTCTCGGCCCGGGCCGGCACAAGGCAGGTCAACAGGCTCGCGCCGACCAGCATCGACAGTCCGAACGCCCGCTTCCTGACCGCACCGTTCTTCATCACGCCCGCTCTCCCAGCCGCCGAGGGTTGCGCCGCAGAGGAGCGCACCCTGAAGAGCCTGGATCGTTCGTTTTATCGAACGAAGTCAAGTCTCAGGAGCGAGTTCGCGCCAGCCTTCGCGGAACGCAGGATCAGCGAAACCTGCGGCAACGCAAAGGTGCTCGAAGGCAAGTTTCGGAAGAAGGCATGGATCTTCTCTCGCGCCGAGCGTCAGGAGAAGAATGTCAACGCGTTCTCGGGTTTCTTAGAAAGAACGAACTGGTGTGCGGTGGCGCACATATCGTTCTCCGCGGCCCCGCGGCGGGGCACGGCTGCGAGTCGGATCGCGTTGGGCCTATGGTTTCGGCTTGGCGAGCTGCTTCACCAGCGCTTCGAGCCGCTGGTTGATCGGGGCCGCCAGGGTGTCGGCATAGGCCGCGCGCAGGTTCTGGCCGAGATGGCGCCGCACGCTCGGGCTGAGCGAGGCTGCGGGCGAGGCGGCCTCGGCCTCGGACGGACGCTCCGGATGCGTCTTGGTCATGATCCCGACTCCTCCGCACGTCCCCGCCTTCAGAGTGGCAAGTCTTGGTTAAGAAGCCGTCACGCCGGAGGGGCCGGGCGCCCGGAACTGGCCGACCCGGGGGCACGTTGCCGGGCATGACCTCTCACGCAGATCGGACCCGCCCCTTGTCCCGCTCGATTCCCATGACCCTGATGGCGTTCCTCGCGGTGACGGCGGCCAGCCCCTGCCTGGCCCAGACGAAGCCCGGCGAGATCAAGGGGATCGACGCCATGGGCGACAAGTCCCGCAGCGCCCAGGATGGGTGGAGCCAGGCGCCGGTGCCCCGGGAGCAGTCGGCCGCCAAGGACGCGCCGAACCCCGGCGGCAAGTCGATCGGCGAGAATGCCGACCGGCCGGTCCCCAAGGCCGATACGGGCGGATCCTCGGCCACGGAGCCGCAGGCCCCCCTGGAGCACCGCACGGCGAGCCCCTCCGGCAGCAACCCGGCCGCGCCCACCAAGTAGTTCGCCTCGCGATAGGCCCGCTGAATAAAAAGATCTGGTTTCGCAGGATGATAGCCGGCATGTGAACGTGCCGGCCAATTCAGGACAGACCTGCGCTCTGTGTCACCCAATCGCACTTGCCTCGTGCACGCTTTTTTGGGACACCCTGGAATTATACCAGATCGCTTTAGGAGCGGAGATGAACGTCCAGGTCTCTAGGCGTGGCCTGCTCAAAGGGGCCGGCGCCGGCCTCGCGGGCGGCTCGCTCGGCGCACTCGGCTTCGGCGGACTTCAGCCGGCCATGGCCGCCGCGGTGCGGCCCTTCAAGCTCGCGCAGATGCGCGAGACGCGCAACACGTGCCCCTACTGCTCGGTGGCGTGCGGCGTCATCCTGTACAGCCTGGGCGACCGTTCGAAGAACGCGCGCTCCTCGGTGATGCATATCGAGGGCGATCCCGATCACCCGGTCAACCGCGGCACGCTCTGCCCGAAGGGCTCGGCGCTGCTCGACTTCGTGCATGCCGAGACCCGCACGAAGTACCCGCTCTACCGCGCCCCCGGCACCTCCGAGTTCAAGCGCGTCTCCTGGGACTTCGCGCTGGACCGGATCGCGACCCTCCTCAAGGAGGATCGGGACAAGAACTTCAAGGCCAAGAACGAAGAGCTCACGGTCAACCGCTGGACCACGACGGGCTTTCTCGGCGCTTCGGCCACCACCAACGAGACGGCCTGGCTGACCTACAAGACAGTCCGAAGCATGGGGGCCCTGGTCTTCGATAATCAGGCCAGAGTTTGACACGGTCCGTCGGTCGCCAGTTTGGCGCCCTCCTTCGGACGCGGTGCGATGACCAACCTCTGGATGGACATCAAGCACGCGGACGTGATTACCGTGATGGGCGGCAATGCCGCCGAAGCGCATCCGTGCGGATTCAAGTGGGTCGTCGAGGCGAAGGCCCATAACAACGCGAAGCTCATCGTCGTCGACCCGCGCTTCACCCGCACGGCGTCGGTGGCCGATCTGTACTGCCCGATCCGGCAGGGGACCGACATCGCGTTCCTGTCGGGTGTCGCGAAGTACCTGATCGACAACGACAAGCTGCAGCACCGCTACGTCGCGGCCTATTCCAACGCGGGCTACGTGGTTCGTGAGGGCTACGATTTCAGCGAGGGCCTGTTCGCCGGCTACGACGCGGAGAAGCGCGACTACGACAAGACCACCTGGGACTACGAGATCGGTCCCGATGGCTACGCCGTCGTCGACGAGACGATGCAGCATCCGCGCTGCGTCATGCAGCTCCTGAAGAAGCACATCGCCATCTACACGCCGGAGATGGTGGAGCGGATCTGCGGCTCGCCGAAGGAGACCTTCCTGAAGGTCTGCGAGTTGATGGCGACCACGTCCTCCCCTGAGCGGACGATGGCCTCCCTCTACGCCCTCGGCTGGACGCACCACTCCAAGGGCTCGCAGAACATCCGCTCGATGTGCATCGTCCAGACGCTCCTGGGCAATATCGGCATGCTCGGCGGCGGCATGCAGGCCCTGCGCGGTCACTCCAACATCCAGGGGCTGACCGATCTCGGGCTGATGTCCAACCTGATCCCGGGCTATCTCAACCTGCCCGTGGAGAAGGAGCCGGACTACGCGAGCTACATCGCCAAGCGGCAGTTCAAGCCCCTGCGTCCGGGCCAGACCAGTTACTGGCAGAACTACAACAAGTTCTTCGTCTCGTTCCAGAAGATGATGTGGGGCGACAAGGCGACGAAGGAGAACGACTGGGCCTACGATTACCTGCCTAAGCTCGACGTGCCGACCTACGACGTTCTCCGTGGGTTCGAGCTCGCGAAGCAGGGCAAGATGTCGGGCTACATCATCCAGGGCTTCAACCCCCTGCTGTCGTTTCCGAACCGCGGCAAGATGACGGAAGCCTTCTCCAAGATGAAGTTCATCGTGGTGATGGATCCGCTCAAGACGGAGACCGCCCGGTTCTGGGAGAACCACGGCGAGTACAACGACGTCGATCCGACCAAGATCCAGACCGAGGTGTTCGAGCTGCCGACCACCCTGTTCGTGGAGGAGGAAGGCTCGCTGTCGAACTCCAGCCGCTGGCTGCAGTGGCATTGGCAGGCGCAGGAAGCGCCGGGCGAGTGCCGCTCGGACATCGAGATCATGTCGGAGATCTTCCTCCGCGTGAAGGCGGCCTACAAGAAGGATGGCGGCGCGTTCCCGGACCCGATCGTCAACCTGAAATGGGACTACGCCATCGCCGAGTCGCCGACGCCCACCGAGCTCGCCCGCGAGCTCAACGGCTATACGGTGGCGCCGACGCCGGACCTCAACGGGACGATCATCCCGGCTGGCAAGCAGGTCGACGGCTTCGCCCAGCTCAAGGACGATGGCACCACGGCGTGCGCGTGCTGGATCTACTCGGGCTGCTACACCGAGAAGGGCAACACCATGGCCCGTCGGGACAACACTGATCCCGGCGACCGCGGCATCGCCCCGAACTGGGCCTTCGCGTGGCCGGCCAACCGGCGCGTGCTCTACAACCGGGCGTCCTGCGACCCGGAGGGCAAGCCCTGGTCGGAGAAGAAGAAGCTCATCGAGTGGAACGGCAAGCAGTGGATCGGCTTCGACGTGCCGGATTACGGCGTCACCGTCGCCCCCGATAAGGGCGTCGGCCCGTTCATCCTGAACCAGGAGGGTGTCGCCCGCCTGTGGACCCGGGGGCTCATGCGCGACGGGCCGTTCCCGACGCACTACGAGCCGTTCGAGTCGCCGATGGCCAACATCCCGTTCCCGAAGATCAAGGGCGCCCCGGCGGCCCGCATCTTCAAGGACGACCTGGCCGATCTCGGCGATGCGAAGGATTTTCCCTACGCGGCCACCAGCTACCGGCTCACCGAGCACTTCCACGGCTGGACCAAGCACGCTCGGATCAACGCGATTCTCCAGCCGGAGGCCTTCGTCGAGATCTCGGAGGAGCTGGCCAAGGAGAAGGGCATCACCAAGGGCGGCTGGGTCCGCGTCTGGTCGAAGCGCGGCTCCCTGAAGGCCAAGGCGGTGGTGACCAAGCGGATCAAGCCGCTGATCTGCGACGGCAAGCCCGTCCACGTCGTCGGCATCCCGCAGCACTGGGGCTTCATGGGCCTGACGAAGAAAGGATGGCACCCGAACTCGCTGACGCCCGTGGTGGGTGACGCGAATACCGAGACGCCGGAGTTCAAGGCCTGGCTCGTGAATATCGAGCCGACCACGCCGCCGTCCGACGCGGTCGCCTGAGGGGAGCTAGGATCATGGCCGATTACAGCTCCCTCGATATCCGCCAGCGCTCCGCCTCCACGGAGACGCCGCCGGAGATCCGCCGCCAGGTGGAGGTCGCCAAGCTCATCGACGTGTCGAAGTGCATCGGCTGCAAAGCCTGCCAGTCGGCCTGCGAAGAGTGGAACGACCTGCGCGATGACATCGGCATCAATCGCGGTGTCTACGACAACCCCCACGACCTCACCCCGAAGTCGTGGACCCTCATGCGGTTCACCGAGTACGAGAACCCGGAGACCCAGAACCTCGAATGGCTGATCCGCAAGGACGGCTGCATGCACTGCACCGAGCCGGGCTGCCTCAAGGCGTGCCCGTCCCCCGGCGCGATCGTGCAGTACTCCAACGGCATCGTCGACTTCATTGAGGAGAACTGCATCGGCTGCGGCTACTGCGTGAAGGGATGCCCGTTCAACATCCCGCGCATCAGCCAGACCGACCACAAGGCGTACAAGTGCACCCTGTGCTCGGACCGGGTCGCGGTGGGTCAGGCTCCGGCCTGCGCCAAGGCGTGCCCGACCGGCTCGATCATGTTCGGCACCAAACAGGCGATGATCGAGCAGGCCGAGACCCGCGTCGAGGATCTAAAGTCGCGCGGCTTCCAGCATGCCGGCCTCTACGACCCGGCCGGCGTCGGCGGCACGCACGTCATGTACGTGCTGCACCACGCCGACCAGCCGAGCCTCTATGCCGGCCTGCCGAACGACCCGAAGATCTCGCCGCTGGTCGCCTTCTGGAAGGGCGGCGCCAAGGTGTTCGGGCTCGCCGCGATGGGCTTCGCCGCGGTGGCGGGCTTCTTCCACTACGTGACGGCCGGCCCGAACGAGGTCGTGCCCGAGGAAGAGGAAGAGGCGGTCGAGTTCGACGAGGCCAAGCGCCGCGAGACCGGCGGCGACGAGGCCCGGCCGCACTAGACGCGACGGTCTCCCTCCCCCCTCTGCGGGGGAGGGTGGCCCCCGAAAGGGGGGCGGGAGAGGGGAGCGACGGTGCAGGATCGGGCTTTGCCCGTCATGCCGGTCGCGCTCCTTTTCTGAACCCGGGTTCCCCTCTCCCGACCCGGCCTGACGGCCGGCCCACCCTCCCCCGCAGAGGGGGGAGGGAGAGCCGCGTGGATCCCGAACCGACAGGGTGGAGCCGTTGAGGCCATGCCGCCCTACATTGAATTCCAGGGCCGACCCGCGCCGCGGACCCGGCCACGTCAGGCGCGAGAAGGCCGATGACGATCCAGAGCGATATCCGGGACGGTGATTCCCGCCCCCTGCATCACGCCAAGGGCGAAACGCCGGAGGTGCTGTACGTCCCGCGCTACACCGGGGTTCAGCGCGTGAACCACTGGATCACCGCGATCCTGTTCACCCTGCTGACCCTCTCGGGGCTGGCGATGTTCACGCCCTACCTGTTCTCGCTGACCGGTCTGTTCGGCGGCGGGCAGGCGACGCGGGCGATCCATCCGTGGTTCGGCGTCGCCCTGGCGGTGAGCTTCTTCTTCCTGTTCCTGCGCTTCTGGAAGCTCAACATCCCCAACAAGGACGATGTCGCGTGGTCCATGAAGATCGGCGACGTGGTCACCAACCGGGAGGACCGCCTGCCGGAACTCGGCAAGTACAATGCCGGCCAGAAGGGCGTGTTCTGGGGTCAGACTGCGCTGATCGGGGTGATGTTCGTCACCGGCTTGGTGATCTGGAACACCTATTTCGGCGGGCTGACCACCATCGAGACCCAGCGCTGGGCGCTGCTGGCCCACTCGCTCGCCGCCGTGATCGCCATCGCGATCATCGTGGTCCACATCTATGCCGGCATCTGGGTGCGCGGCACCAGCCGGGCTATGGTCCGCGGCACGGTGACGGGCGGCTGGGCCTACCGGCATCACCGCAAGTGGTTCCGGCAGATCGCCGGCGCCAAGGCGCGCCGGGGCTCGGTCGACAAGCGCGGATCCTGAGGCGTGGCCAATTTTTTCAGGCGGAAGCCCGCGGCTCCGGCCGAGACGAAGCCTGCCGCGGCTGAGCCGAAACCCCGGCGGCGGGATTTCAGCGAGCTGAAGCCCGATCCCGACAAGATCGGGATCTCGGGCTCGGTCCCGTTCGTGCGGCTGCCGAATCCTGAGACGCTGTTCGCCGACCGGGCCGCGCGCCTGACCGCCGCGGCGCCGGGGCATCCGATGGAAGCCTATCTCCGGTTCGTGGCCGAGATCGCCTGGGCGCAAGCCTCCGTGCAGGCGGCCTTCCCGCCCGCCGCGGCGCCGGAGGCGGCCGACACGGCGCTGCGCGCCGAGCACGGCATGCCGCCCCTGTCGCGGCACCGGCTGGAGGCGGATGCCGGCTTCGACGGCTGCCTCACCGCGCTTCTGGAGCAGCTCGACCTGTCGGTGTCCCCGGAGGCGTCCCAGGCGGCGCGGGCGAGCCTGCTGGCCGCCTCGCCGGCGGACCGCCTTGACCTCGCCCTGGAGGTGGTCGAGGGCGCGCTTCCGATGGAGCGGATCGCCGAATGCGTGTTCGTGGCGGCGGCCCTGCAGGTCCGGTTCGCCCAGGATGCGGCCCGTCTCGACGCGTCGGCCCTGAAGCCGGTGGCCGACGGCGTCTGCCCGTGCTGCGGCGGCGCGCCGGTGGCGAGCGTGGTGGTGAGCTGGACCCCGGCCGACAAGGCCCGGTACCTGAGCTGCTCGGTCTGCAGCACCCTGTGGAACCACGTCCGGATCCGCTGCACCGCCTGCGGCTCGGGCGAGGGCATCAGCTATTACGGGCTCGACGAGGTGTCCAAGGACGTCCAGGTCGAGACCTGCACGACCTGCAACAGCTACATCAAGCACCTGCACCAGCACCGGGCGCCGGAGCTCGACCCGGTGGTGGACGATATCGCCTCCTACGGCCTCGACCTGAAGATCGCCGAGGACGGATTTCGCCGCGCGGGCCTGAACTTGCTGTTCATCGTCTAAGTCCCTGATCCACAAGGTCCGGGACCTTGTGCGGGTGCAGGGCGAAGCCCTGCTAACTCTTAACGATACCCGTACCGGCTCTTGGCGGCGGCCAGGAGGTGGAGCGCCTCGCCGAACTTGCCGGCGGCGCATTTCGCGGCGGCTTGGCTGAGGTCGGCGTTGAAGCGGTCGCCCACCGGCTTGTTGAGATTGCCGGTGGCCACGTCGCTATCGACGATGGCCTTGGTGCGGGCGATCTCCGGACCGCAGCCGCTGCCCGTGGGCAGGACCAGGGGCGCCGGAACGAGGGGCGAGGGCTCGGAGACCTTGGGCCCGGAACGCTGCTGGCAGGCGCCCAGCGTCGCGGCGGCGAGAACGACGAGACTGAGGCGCATCGGGAGACGGGACGCGGGCACGGCGATCATCCTGTTGCGGCGCACGGGCTGCGCCGCCGGGGTTTTGAGCCGAGCTTGGCAGTGGGTCAATCGCCCCGGCGGCACGCGCCCGCGCCGCGATGATCACACATTGCTTTGTCTCAGGAGCAACGCACTCTCCTCCCCCTTGCGGGGAGGAGCTGGAGGTGGGGGTCGTGCAGACGGCACCGCAGCGCCGCATCCTGCACCACCCCCACCCCTGACCCCTCCCCGCAAGGGGGAGGGGGAGGTCCCTGCTTTTCGTGATGTTGGCGCCCGGCGAAGCGGTGCTGATCCGTCGCCTGCGTGCGCCCTACTTTGCCTTGTCCGCCAGCGCCTTCAGGCCGGATTCGTAGATGCCCTGGATGGCGTCGACCGCCACGGTGTCGGGGGCGCCCTTGGCGTTGAAGGTGCCGCTCCAGGTCACCTTGGAGCCCGAGCCCTCGGGGGCCACGGCCAGCGTCGACTTGTAGTCGGACACCGGCAGCGGGCCTTCCAGGATCGTGTAGGTGTAGCTCATCACCTTGTCGTCTCGGGAGACCTGCTCCTCCTTGAGGGTGCCGCCGCCCTTCAGGCTGAGGGTGCGGACCTTCATGCCGTCCTTGTCGGACAGGACACATTTCTCGATGGCCGGGTGCCAGTCGCCGATGCCGCAGAACTCGCCGATCGTCTGCCAGACCTTGGCGGGCGGCGCGGCGATGTCGGCCGAGCGCGTCACCTCCAGGGCATAGCCCGCCCCGGTGGAGGCGGCCAGCGCCAGGGCAGCGAGGGGCAGGGGCCGGCTGAAAGCGAAGGGCATCGGGGGTCTCCATCCATATCGATCGCGGCGGACGCCGCGCAGGCTCTGGGGCCGCGCAGGAGCTAGGCCGGGATGCCCGCCGGGGCAATGGGCGGCGCGGATGGGGGTGGGTGGCCGCGCTCAGACGACGCGGTGGGTGGGGGCCGGATCGACGGCTCGCTCGTCTCCCCTCATCGCCAGCACCGCGAAGCGTCCAGCGAGACGCTACGATCTGAGATCGCGCGCCGCCCTGGGCTGCTTCGCTACGCTCGCAATGACGAGGCAGGCGGCTACCAGCCCTCCCCCACATCCACCGCGACCGGGTACCCATAGCCCGGCACCGGCGCGTAGGCCGGGCGCACGGCGGTGCGGGCGTAGGCCGGGAGCGGGCGGCGGCCCATCTGGTCGAGATCGGCGTAGCCGTCGTCCGGCGCGTAAAGATCGCGGCTCCGGGCGACCCGGCGGCTGCGCGTGCTGCGCTCGGCCACCAGGGCATCGGCGCCCTCGATCTGGACGCGGGTCCGGTTCATCCCCTGCGCCTTCACCAAGTTGAACAGGGTCGCGGCGTTGCGCACCGAGAGGCGTACGCAGCCATGCGAGGCCGCGCGGCCGAGGCTGCGGACGTGGTTCGTGCCGTGGATCGCGTGGCCCTGATTGGTGAAGAACATCGCGAACGGCATGGGCGCGTCGTCCCATTCCTTCGAGAAGTGCGTGCGCTCCATCCGGAACGGCCGATAGGAGCCGGACGGGGTGTCGTGGGCCTCGACGCCCGTGGAGACCAGCCAGGCATAGCGCGGCTGCCCATCGACCGTGACCTCCATCCGCTGGGCGGACTTGTCGACGCTGATGAGCACATCCGCCCGCACCGCCGACGGCGCGGCGCCCCACAGGAGCAATCCGGACAGGACCGAGACCAGACCGATACGCATGCACGACCTCGATGGATGGGCGAAGACGGATTTCAGATAGGCTAAGCTATTGGCAACGCCAAGGTTCCTGGGTGAAGGCCCGTGGATCTGGGGTTCGACTGCGCAGGCGGATCGGCGCTCGCAGGGGCGGCGCGGGTCGGCTTCGGCACGGAAGATGCGGCCGTTGACAGGCGCCCCAGGCCGGGCGCCTCCTGCCGATCCACGTTCCGGAGTTTCCATGGCTCTCGACCCCGCCCTCGCCGCCGAGATCGAAGCCTCTGTGGCGGAGGGTTTTGCCGACCAGGTCGCGCACACGCAGGCCCTGGTCCGGTTCGCCTCCCTACGCGGCGCCGAGCACGCCTGCCAGGATTACGTGTTCGGGGCGTTCCGGGCCCGGGGCTACGCCACCGAGCCCTTCGCTATGGACCGCGCCGCGATCGCGGCCCATCCGGGCGGCTCGAAGATCGACGAACGCCACTCGGACGCCCCGATCGTCGTCTGCCACCATCGCCCGCAGACCGAGACCGGGCGCTCGCTGATCCTGCAGGCCCATGTCGACGTGGTGCCGGTGGGGCCCCTCGACCTGTGGACCCATCCGCCCTTCGACCCGGTGATCGAGGGCGACTGGCTGTATGGCCGCGGCGGCGGCGACATGAAGGCCGGCCACGCCGCCAACCTGTTCGCCCTCGACGCGCTCGCCCGCCTCGGTCTCCAGCCCGCCGCCGCGGTGACGATCCAGTCCGTGGTCGAGGAGGAATCCACCGGCAACGGCGCACTCGCCACCCATCTGCGCGGCTACCGGGCCGACGCCGTGCTGATCCCGGAGCCCGAGGACGAGAAGCTCGTGCGCGCCAATACCGGCGTGCTGTGGTTCACCGTCGAGGTGCGGGGCGTGCCGGTCCATGTCCGCGAGATGGGAGCCGGCGCCAACGCCATCGACGCCACCTACCGGGTGATCGGCGCCCTGCGCGAGTTGGAGGCGCGCTGGAACGCCGAGAAGTCCGAGCACCGCCACTTCGAGGCGGAGGACCACCCGATCAACCTCAATATCGGCCGGATCGAGGGCGGCGACTGGGCGTCCTCGGTGCCGGCCTGGTGCCGGATCGACTGCCGGGTCGCGCTCTATCCGGGCGTCCCTGCGGCCCGGGCCGCCGCCGAGATCGAGGCCGCGGTGGCGAACTTCGCCCGCACCGATCCGTTCCTCGGCAACAGCCCGCCGCGGGTGGCCTTCAACGGCTTCTTCGCCGAGGGTTACGTGCTGGAGGCGGGCTCCGAGGCGGAGGCCGTGCTCGGCCGCGCCCACGAGCGGGCGATGGGCACGAAGCTGCAGAGCTTCATGTCGCCGAGCTACCTCGATACCCGGGTCCACGCTCTCTACGACCGGGTGCCGGCCCTGTGCTACGGGCCGAGCGCCCAGAACATCCACGGCTTCGACGAGCGCGTCAGCCTCGCCTCGGTGCAGCGCTGCACCACCGCGATGGCGCTGTTCGTGGCCGAATGGTGCGGGACGGAGCGGCGGGTGGGCTGAGGGTTCGGGGGTCCGTATGAGACGCGCGCTCCCTCCCCCCTTTGCGGGGGAGGGTGGCCCCCGAAGGGGGTCGGGAGAGGGGAGCAACGGTGCAGGATAGGGCTTAGCCCGTCATGCTAGTCGCGCCCTTGTCTGAACCCGGGTCCCCTCTCCTGACCCGGCCTAACGGCCGGCCCACCCTCCCCCGCATAGGGGGGAGGGAGACGCGCCTGGGTCCAGTCTTTGCTCCCATCCGGCAACGATGTGAGGACATCGTAGCTCGTGCGGGAGAGGACCCGCGTCGCATCCGGCGCTGGGTGCTTCCCCTCAAGGGATCAGCCGGTCCGCCCGGAGCCGGGTGAACAGGTCGTAGAACGCGTCGTCCGTAGGTTGGTAGGCCGTGAAGCCTAGGCGCCGGCTCTTGCTCATGTCGGTGACGACCTCGATTGGCCGGCCGAGATCGGCGTCGGTGTGCCAGGGCGAGGCGAGTTTCTGGAGGTCCGGCTCGGCCAGGCCGTGGCGCTTGGCGATCTCGGCCCAGGCCGGCCCGTCCTGCGCCATCCGCTCCTCCAGCGGCCGGATTGTCCCGTCGAACGGCACCGCCTCGATCCCGAACCATTCGGCGATCCGGCCCCACATCCAGCTCCAGCGGAAGACGTCGCCGTTGACGACGTTGAACGCCTCGTTGGCGGCCTTGGGCTCGGTGGAGGCCCAGAGCAGCTGGCGGGCCAGCAGCCGGGCGTCGGTCATGTCGGTGAGCCCGTTCCACTGGGCGGCCGAGCCCGGGAAGGTGAAGGGGCGCCCCAACTCACGGCACAGGGTGGCGTAGCAGGCCAGCGTCGTGCCCATGTTCATGGCGTTGCCCACCGCCTTGCCGATGATGGTGTGCGGGCGGTGCACGCTCCAGGTGAAGCCGTCCCGGGCGCTGGCCGCGAACACCGCGTCCTCCTGGGCGTAATAGAAATTCTCGATGTCGAGGCGGCCCTGGTCCTCGCGGAACGGCGTCTGCGGCAGGGTGCCCTTCCCGTAGGCCTCGAACGGGCCGAGATAGTGCTTCAGCCCGGTCACCAGGGCGACGTGGCGGACGCTCTTCTGCGGCCGCAGGGCGTCGAGCAGGTTCTCGATCATGGCCCGATTGACCCGGATCATCTCGGCCTCGGTTGGGCGCCGCTGCCAGGTCGCCAGGAAGACGTGGCTCGGGGCGAGGCCGGCCAGCGCCGTCTCCAGGGAGGCCGGATCCTGCAGGTCGGCCACCACCGGCTCGACCCCGGCCAGATCCACCGGCTTGCGGGCGAGCCCCGCGACCCGCCAGCCCTCCTCGGTGAGCAGCGCCCCGGTGGCGCTCCCGACGATCCCGCTGGCGCCGACGATCAGGGCGGTGTTCGACATGCAAATCCTCTCGACCCGGTCAAACCCAGGTTGAGCGGCACATGCGGCCGGCACCCACAGGCTTCAAGGCCGCACGGCGCCGCCCTCCCCCGCGCCGAGGGTATTGGCGGGGTGTCGATGGGTGGAGGTCAGCGACTCGGCACACCCGGTGTCATCCCTCTGCGAGAGACGGTGCTCACGACTTTCCGGGCGCTGCGCGGGTTCCCCCTCTCCCCGCGCGCGGGGCTACGATGTTCACACATCGGCGGATGAAAGGCGCAACGCGCTCTCCTCCCCCTTGCGGGGAGGAGTTGGAGGTGGGGGTGGTGCAGAAGGCACCGTGCCGTTCGATCCTGCACCACCCCCACCCCTGACCCCTCCCCGCAAGGGGAAGGGGAAAAGCGCGGTGCTTCAAACGCTTGCTACCGGAACGATGTGTGAATCCCCTCGCCCCGCAAGCGGGGCGAGGGGCTCCCGCCGAAAGCCTCGAACCCGATCTGTCGACTGCCCCGCCCCTCACGCCACCCGGTCGATCGCCGCGCCCAGCACATCGACGATCTCGCCGATCTGGTCGCGCTCCAGGATCAGCGGCGGCGACAGCGCGATGATGTCGCCGGTGACCCGGGTGAGCAGCCCGCGCGCAAAACAATCCACGAACAGGTCGTAGGCGCGCTTGCCGGGTGCGTCGGGCCGGGGCGCCAGCTCGATGCCGGCGACCAGCCCGATGGTGCGGATGTCGATGACGTTCTTGCGCCCGCGCAGGTCGTGCATCGCCGCCGCCCAATCGTCGGCGAGGTCGGCGGCGCGGGTGAGCAGCCCCTCCTCCCGGTAGATGTCCAGCGTGGCGAGGCCGGCCGCGCAGGCCACCGGGTGTCCGGAATAGGTGTAGCCGTGGAACAGCTCGATCCCGTCCGGGCCGTTCATCAGGGCGTCGTGCACCGGGCGGCTCGCGAACACCGCGCCCATCGGCACCGTGCCGTTGGTCAGGCCCTTGGCGCTGGTCACGAGGTCCGGCACCACGCCGAAATAATCGGTGGCGAAGGGCGCGCCGAGGCGGCCGAAGCCGGAGATGACCTCGTCGAAGATCAGCAGGATGCCGTGCTTGGTGCAGAGCGCGCGCAGGCGCTCCAGATAGCCCTTCGGCGGGATCAACACGCCGGTGGAGCCGGCCACCGGCTCGACGATGCAGGCCGCGATGGTCTCGGCCCCGTGGAGCGCCACCAGCCGCTCCAGGTCGTCGGCCAGTTCCGCCCCGTGCTCGGGCTGGCCCTTCACGAAGGCGTTGCGGGCCGGGTCGTGGGTGTGGCGCAGGTGGTCGGTGCCGTTGAGCTGCGGGAAGACCCGGCGGTTCGAGACGATGCCGCCCACCGACAGGCCGCCGAAACCGACCCCGTGATAGCCGCGCTCGCGGCCGATCAGCCGGGTCCGGGTCCCCTGCCCGATCGCCCGCTGGTAGGCGAGCGCGATCTTGAGGGCGGTGTCGACCGATTCGGAGCCGGAATTGGTGAAGAATACCCGGTCGAGGCGCTGGTCCGGACCGCCCGGGGCGATCTCGGCCAAACGCTCGGCGAATTCGAACGCGATCGGGTGGCCCATCTGGAAGGTCGGGGCGAAGTCGAGCGTGGCGAGCTGGCGCTCCACCGCCGCCGCGATTCCCCGGCGCCCGTGCCCGGCATTGACGCACCAGAGCCCGGCCGTGCCGTCCAGCACTGTGCGGCCGTCATCGGCCGTGTAGTGCATGCCCTCGGCGGCCACGAGCATGCGCGGCGCCGCCTTGAACTGGCGGTTGGCCGTGAACGGCATCCAGAAGGCGTCGAGGGACGGCGTGTTGCGTAAGGGATGATCGGTCATGGAGGGCGCTCCGGGGCGGCAATCGGTCCAGGGGACACCCTGGCGGATCGGGCAACAAGTCCTTTTCTGATCGCCGCCAAGCCCTTGCAGAATCGGGGCCGCGGGCGTCACCGTTGCGAGATCCTCAACACCTGAAACGGGGCCTGGGCGGATGAGCATCGATGTCGGCGCGCGCCTGCGCTTCGTGCGGGCCCGGCACGGCCTGTCGCAGCGGGCGCTGGCCAAGCGCGCCGGGGTGACGAACTCGGCGATCTCGCTGATCGAGGCCAACCGGGTGAACCCCTCGGTGGGCGCCCTGAAACGCATCCTCGACGGGGTGCCGATCGGCATGGCCGAATTCTTCGCCCTCGAACCGGAGCCCGAGCGCAAGGCGTTCTTCGCCGCGAACGAGCTCACCGAGATCGGCCGCAAGGCGACCAAGGGGGCGATCTCCTACGCCCAGGTCGGCGACAGCCTGTTCGGGCGCGCGCTCCAGCTGCTGAAGGAGCGCTACGAGCCCGGGGCCGATACTGGTCGGGTCCCGCTCTCCCACGAGGGTGAGGAGGGCGGCATCGTGCTGTCCGGGCGCCTGGAGGTCACGGTCGGCGAGGAGCGGCGCATCCTCGGCCCCGGCGACGCCTACAGCTTCGACAGCCGCCGCCCGCACCGGTTCCGCTGCGTCGGCCCCAACCCGTGCGAGGTGGTGAGCGCCTGCACGCCGCCAAGTTTCTGAGCCCCCGATGCCGGGTGACAGCGTCATCCTCCTGCACGGCCTCGGCCGGACGGCCGCCTCGCTCGCACGGATGCGGGCGGCGTTGACGGCGTCGGGCTACCGGGCGGTGGCGCTCGACTATCCCTCGACCCGCCACGCCCTGCCGGACCTCGCGGCTTCGCTCGGCCCCCGCGTCGCCGCGATCGCGCACGAGACTCCGGGCGCTGTGCATCTCGTCGGGCACTCGATGGGCGGCCTCCTCGCCCGGGCGCTGATCGCGCAGGCGCGGCCGGAGCGGCTCGGCCGGCTGGTCATGCTCGGGCCGCCCAATCGCGGCAGCGAGATCGTGGACCGGCTGGGCCATCTCCGGCTCTACCGCCGGATCCTCGGGCCGGCGGGGCTCATGCTCGGAACCGGCACCGTCCCGACTTGGCCCGAGCCGGATTACGCGATCGGCGTCATCGCCGGCACCCGCACCGTCGATCCGGTCGGCTGGCTGATGCTGCCCCGGCCCAATGACGGGCGGGTCAGCGTGGCCGCGACCCGGATCGCCGGCCTGCAAGGGCATCTGGTCCTGCCGGTGAGCCACGCGCTGATGATGAATCATCCGACCGTGATCGCGCAGACCTTGCGGTTCCTGGCGACCGGAGCTTTTGCGTGCGGCGGGTGATGTCAGAACGCGCCTATCCCGTCCTCGGCCTCAGGATAGGGGGATTGGTCGAAAATCCGCGATCATGGCCGACCCGGCCGGTTTCTCTTCAAAGGCGACGGATCCGGCTAACGCCGGGTTCAGGGGAGGCCGGCTAGGGAGGGTGCATGAGCTCTCTTGCCGCCACCGCCACACATCTGCTGGCCACATCCCAGAACCAGACGATCGGCATTGCGGCGGCGCGCCAGCAGATCGCCTCCGAGAAGGCCGTCGCCGGGCTCGTGGCGGAGAGCGCGACCAAGGCCGCCTCAAATCCCCCCGCGCCTCCCGGCCAGGGCCGGCACGTCGACCTGCGCGTTTAAAAAAATCTAGTCGAAGCCGTAGAGCCGGCGCGGGTTGTCGACGAAGAGTTGGCGGCGCCGGTCTGCGTCCGGCACCCACTCGGCCATCAGGTCAAGGAGGTCGGCGAGGCGCGGCGGTCCGTCCCAGGCGGCCACGTGCGGCCAGTCCGAGCCCCAGACGCAGCGCTCCGGGGCGGCGTCGTTGAGGGCGCGGGCGAACGGGATCGTGTCGGCATAGGGCGGCCCGGCGACCGAATCCCGGAAGGCGCCGGAGAGCTTGACCCAGTTGCCGTCGCGCACGAGGCCGAGCAGGGCCTGGAAGCCCGGATGCTCTACCCCCGCCGAGGCCGGCATGTGGCCCATATGGTCGAAGACCAGGGGTACGGCCAACCGCGACAGGCGGGTGGCGATGGGCGGCAGGTCGCGGGCGTCGAGCAGGAACTGGAGGTGCCAACCCATCTCCCGGGCGAGCGCCCCGTAGGCCTCCACCGCGTCGAGGCCGATCCCGCCGCCGAACAGCACGTTGAGGCGTAGGCCTACAACTCCGGCCTCCTTCAAGGCGGCGAGTTGCGCATCGGGCAGGCCCAGCGGGATCACCGCGATGCCGCGCAGGCGCTGCCGGTTGGCCCGGAGCGTCTCCACCATCAGCCGGTTGTCGGTGCCGTGGACGCTGACCTGGACCAGCACGCCGTTGGCCATGCCGGTGGCGTCAAGCATCGCGAGATAGCGGTCCGCCGGGGCGGCCGGGGGCGTGTAGCTGCGGTCGGCCACCAGCGGATAGGCCGGCGGCAGGCCGATCACGTGGGCGTGGGTATCGACCGCGCCCTCCGGCACCCGGTAGCGGGTCGGGCCGCCCGGATGCGGATCCGGGGCGGGGCAGTCTCGGATCTCGGCCATGCTCAAGTATCCGCGTGCAGGACCCGGCCGCGGGTCTCGGGCAGCGCGAAAGCCGCCAGGAAGAAGATCCCGTAGGCGATCGCCGCGAAGATCGCGATGGCCGAGGCGAGGCCGGCGCGCTCGGCGAGGAAGCCGACCAGCGCCGGGAACAGGGCGCCGACGCCCCGGCCGAAATTGTAGCAGAACCCCTGCCCCGAGCCGCGCAGGCGGGTCGGGTAGAGCTCGGTCAGAAAGGCGCCCATGCCGGAGAAGTAGCCCGAGGCGAAGAACCCGAGGGGGAAGCCCAGCACCCAGAGCACGCCGTTCGAGAGCGGGATCTGCGTGTAGGCGATCACGACGGCGATCGCGCCCAGGGAAAAGATCAGGAACAGCGGGCGCCGGCCGAGCCGGTCCGCGACCCAGGCGCCGACCAGGTAGCCGGTGAACGAGCCGATGATCAGCGCTGCGAGGTAACCCGTGGAGGACACCACCGAGAGGTGGCGCTCGGTGGTGAGGAAGCGCGGCACCCAGGTGGTGATCGCGTAATAGCCGCCCTGGCAGCCCGCGGCTGCGAGCGAGGCGAGCAGCGTGGTCTTGAGGATCGGCCCGGAAAAGATCTCCCAGATCTTCGGCCGGTCACCGGTGGCGATGGCCCGGGCGCGGGTCTCGGCGGCGACCTGCGGCTCCTGGACGTAGCGGCGCAGGTAGAAGATCAACAGGGCCGGCAGGGCGCCGATCGCGAACATCCAGCGCCACGCGATCTCGGGGGGCAGCAGCGAGAAGGTCACCGCCTGGGCGAGCACGGCCATGCCCCAGCCGATCGCCCAACCGGATTGGACCGAGCCGACGGCGCGGCCGCGATACTCGGCCCGGATGGTCTCGCCGATCAGCACGGCACCCGCCGCCCACTCGCCGCCGAAGCCGAGCCCCAGGATCGCCCGGGCGACGAGCAGCTGCTCGAAGTTCTGCACGAAGGCGCAGAGCAGCGAGAACACCGAGAACCACAGGATGGTGATCTGCAGGGTGAGCACCCGGCCGATCCGGTCGGCGACGAAGCCGGCGAGCCAGCCGCCGAGCGCCGAGGCCAGCAGCGTCACCGTGGCGGCGAGCCCGGCCGTGCCGGCATCGACGTGCCACAGGGCCATGATCGTCCCGATCACCAGCGGGTAGATCATGAAGTCCATGCCGTCGAGGCACCAGCCGGCGGCGCAGGCCCAGAAGGTGTGTCGCTCTGGCGGCGTCATCGAGCGGTAGAAGGCCGTCAGGCTGGCGTCGCGGATTTCCACCGCCTCCACGCCCGTATCCACCGCCCCGGTTTCCGTACGCATGACGCTCTCCTGCCCGTGATGACCAGTATCGGCTATGGCCGAGCTGTCCAACCGTGCGGAGGCCCCACGCAAAGAAAAGGCCGCCCGAAGGCGGCCTCTCCCGTTCGTTTCAGCCTGGGCCGGGCTGCTCAGTAGCAGCGCTCGACCAGGACCCGGCGGTAGCCGTAGGGCGTCCAGCGGGTCCGCGGGACCGTGTAGCAGCCGCCGCCGTAGCCGTAATCGCCGCCATAGCCGTAGCCGACCGGGGCGTAGCCCCCGCCGTAGCCGTAACCGTAACCCGGATAGCCGTAGCCACCGTAGCCGCCATAGAGGCCGCCCGCCGCCAGGCCCAGACCGACGCCGAGACCCAGGCCGCCGAGGCCGTAGCCGTAGCCGCCGCGATAGCCGTAGCCGCGGCCGTAGAAGCCCCGGCCGTAGCCGCCATGGAAGCCGGCGCCGCGGAATCCGCCGCCGAAGCCGCCACCGCGGAAGCCGCCAAACCCACCGCCCCGGAATCCACCGCCGAAGCCACCACCGTGGAACCCGCCGCCATGGAAACCGCCACCGCCGAAGCCGCGCGCATCGGCGCTGGCCGGCATCAGAACCAGGGCACCCGCGGCCAGCATGGCCGAGCCGAGCATTGCACCCTTCATCATGTTTCTCCGTCGATCCAATACCGCCCTCGTGAGCCAGAAACGTCCGAGTATAGAAAACAGTTCAGCCTCCGGCCGCGGCGCGCCGCCGCTGGCCCGCGGCGCAAGCCTGGCACCATCTCCGGGCCCGAAAGTGCGGTTCCGGACACCAAAATCGCCGTTTTCCCAGGCGAGAGGCGCTGCGTCCGCCCGCGTCTCCGCCTGTGGGCCTCACGGAACCACCGATGACGACGCGCCCGGTTCACGCCCTGTTGATCGCGCTGCTGGCGCTGGCAGCCCTCGCCCGCGGCGCCATGGCGGCGCCGGCCGCGCCGGAGCTGTGTCGCGCCGTCCAGGCGCAGGGCGAGACGTTTACGGTCTGCACCATCGACCTGCGGCGGCAGCGGCTGCGGCTGTTCTGGCTTCAGGAGGATGGCCGGCCCTACGGCGCCCTCGGCACCCTCGCCGAGAAGCAGGGCGGGCGCCTCGGCTTCGCGATGAATGCCGGCATGTACGACAAGGACCAGGTGCCGGTGGGTCTCTATGTCGAGGACGGGCGCGAGATGAAGCGCGTCTCCACCGCGGACGGACCGGGCAATTTCCACCTCAAGCCCAACGGCGTGTTCTGGGTGAAGGGCGACCGGGCCGGGGTGCTCGACACCGGCCATTACCTCCGGGCGAAGCTCCGGCCGGACTTCGCCACGCAATCCGGCCCGATGCTGGTGATCGACGGCCAGATCCACCCCAAGATTTCCGCGGACGGGCCGAGCCAGAAGATCCGCAACGGCGTCGGGGTGCAGGAGGACGGGCGCGTGGCGGTGTTCGCTATCTCCGAGCGTCCGGTGACCTTCGGGGCCTTCGCCCGCCTGTTCCGGGACGACCTCGGCTGCCGCGACGCCCTGTTCCTCGACGGCACGGTGTCGAGCCTCTACGCGCCGAATCTCAACCGCTCGGATATCAGTCGGCCGCTGGGGCCGCTGGTCGGAGCGATCGCGCGGTAAGGTTGAAGGCCTGCTGTTGTTGGCGCCGCAACGGCAGAACATGGTTGCTGCGAGCGGTGACGAATTGCATGTCGCGGCCGACGAACGGGCCGGGCTGTAGATTTGCCAGTTTGATCGCCTGCCTCTCCGTCATCGTACGTTTCACTTAGCTTTTTACAACAGCCGTGAAGTCCGACCATTGCTCGATACGGAAGGCGCGAATGTCGCGTACCGACTTCGGGAACCACACCTTTGCACGCAAGGCCTGGATGACGAGGAACAGATTGGCCATGTCCTCCTTCTCCGTGACGTACAGGCTTCCCTGCACGCGGTGAAAGCCGTACGCGCCGAGCACCGCACCGATCTCGGTGTACGCCTGCGTCACGCCCTTCGGATGGTGCTTCTCCGTTTCAGCGACGATCAGATCAAAAGCCACTGCGTACATCAGTACGCCTCGGGGTCGTCGGTCAGGTGAGTCCAGCGGTACTCCGCCTTCTCCCCCGTCTCGATCATCGTGACCTCGATCATCCAGTCGCCGTCATCCAACTGGCGAAGGGCTCGACCGACCTCGTACTTCGGACCGAACGGTCCGAAGCTCTTGATCTTGCCGACCGGAACGGCCGGCGGTGCGATGACTGCCTGCATGACGATTCTCTCCGCACCCAAACTCGGTCTCAATCTTATCTCGACACTGCAAGCAGACAAAAACCAAATCGGGTTTTGCTCCACGATGAGCGAGGCCGGATCGGACAACGGAAACACACTCGAGTCCGTATAGCCAATCGTCTCGGAACTGGATCGCGCTTCACCGCTGCCCGAACGCCGTGTCCTTGAACAGGTCCTTGTATTCCCGCGGCTGCGAGCGCCAGTACTGCTTGGGTGCGCGCACCTGGGCGCCGAGCTCGGCCGCGGCGTGCCAGGGCCAGCGGGGATCGTACAGCATGGCCCGGGCGAGCGAGATCGCGTCGGCTTTGCCCTCCGCTAGGATTTCTTCCGCCTGCTGCGCCTCGGTGATCAGGCCGACCGCGATGGTGGTCAGCCCGGTCTCGGCCTTGATCCGCTCGGCATAGGGCACCTGATAGCCCGGCCCGAGCTTGATCGCCTGCTTGGGCGAGACGCCGCCCGTCGAGACGTGGAGCGCCGGCGAGCCGGCCCGCTTGAGTGCCTGGCCCAGGGCCACGGTCTCGTCGAGATCCCAGCCGTCCTCGACCCAGTCGGTGGCCGAGACCCGCAGCCAGACCGGGCTGCCCGCGGGCACGACGTCGCGCACGGCGTCGTAGACTTCCAGCGGGAAGCGCATCCGGTTCTCGAGGCTGCCGCCATACTGGTCGGTGCGCTTGTTGGCGATCGGCGACAGGAACTGGTGCAACAGGTAGCCGTGGGCGCCGTGCAGCTCCACGGCCTCGATCCCCAGCCGCACCGCGCGCTTGGCGGTCGCGACGAACTGGTCGCGGACGCGCTTCAGGTCGGCGGCGTCGAGGGCGTGGGGCGGCACCTCGGCCTCGCCGTGCGGGACCGCCGAGGGCGCCTCCGTGCGCCAGCCATAGGGATGCTCCGGCGGGATCTGCTGGCCGCCCTCCCAGGGTGCCTGGCTCGACGCCTTGCGGCCGGCATGGGCGATCTGGATGCAGATCGGGATCGACGCGTATTCGCGCAAAGCCTCCAGCACCCGGCCGAGCGCCCGCTCACAGCCGTCCGAGTACAGGCCGAGATCCCAGGCGGTGATTCGCGCCTCCGGGGAGACCGCGGTGGCCTCCAGGGTCAGCAGGCCGGCGCCCGACTGGGCGAGCTGGCCGAGATGGATCATGTGCCAGTCGGTGGCCTCGCCGTCCCGGGCCGAATACTGGCACATCGGCGCGATGAGGATGCGGTTCTCGAGGGTCAGGGCGTCGAGGGTGAGCGGTTCGAACAGGCGGGCGGTCATGGGCGGCTCCGGCAGGTGCGAACTCTATGTGGTGCGAGGTCGCAGCGAAGCCAGCGCGCTCCAGCTTGGGAGGCATGCGCGGATCGCAGCCGGGAACCGAGCGCCCGTCCCGGAATTTTTGGAAGACGACGGCCTGACGCCGGCGACGCGAACCGCCTGAGGGGGCGAGATCGCTCAAGGTCCTCCGATGATGCTCCCGAACCGTTCCGCTCGACTCGCCGCCGCGGCCGCGGCCCCGCTCGCCCTTGCTGCGTTCCTCGCCCTTCCGGCCTGGGCTCAGCCGGCCGCGTTCGGCGGCCCGAAAATCCTGATCCACGGCAATTACTGCGGCCCGGGCAACAACGCCCCGCTGCCGCCGATCGACGCCCTCGACGCGGCCTGCGCCCGCCACGATGCTTGCACCCCGAACGGCGGCCTGCCGTCGCAAGGATGCAACCTGCGCCTCCAGCGGGACGCGGCCCTGATCTCCCGCGACCCGCGCCAGCCCGACGACCTGCGGGCCCTGGCCGGCCTGGTGGCCGCGAGCGCGACCCTGATCCCGGCCGAGCCGGGCCCGCAGCGCCTGCCGGCCTCGGTCTCGACGGACACGGTGCCGGGCGCCTACGCCCCGCCCCTGTCCCGGCCGGCCCCCTCGGCCGATCTGCCGGACGAGGAGCCGGACGACGCGGAGTGAGGCTGAGCCGGGGGCAACCCCGGCGATTCTGGCACCCCGCGTCCCGTGCGGCGCGGTGCGCTCCCTCTCCCGTGCGGGCTAGCGGATTCACACATCGCGTTCGGCCCTTTTCCACCGCGGCCTGCGCTCGCCTCAGGCGCTGGTGCGGGGATCCCCTCGCCCCGCTTGCGGGGAGAGGGCTCCGGCGACCTTGTTGTCGCCGGAGCGAGGCGGCAGCCGAGGGTGAGGGGGCGGTTCAGGACGCGCGTCCCGTTCTGAGCCGCCCCCTCACCACCGCTTCGGCTGCGCCTGCGCTTCCCGCACGGACGACGAGGTCCGTGCGGGCCTCTCCCCGCAAGCGGGGCGAGGGGAGCCCGCGCTTCGTCCGGAGATCTGTGAACATCGTAGCCCGTGCGGGAGAGGGCTGGGGTGAGGGATCCGGTTTTTCCGGAGAGGTTGCACCCCTCACCCTGTCCCTCTCCCGCACGGGAGAGGGGACCCACGCCACATCCGGCGATAGGGGATCCGCGAGCCCCTTGGGCGTCCCGTCACGCTCTGCCGGCACCTGCCGCCCGCGTATGACCCAGGAAGAACCGGACCATCGCGCGGCTCGCATCCGGGCCGCTTGGGTCCGTGAAGGACCCGTCCGGGCTGCCGCCGGACCAGGCGTGGCCGGCGCCGTGCAGGACCCAGTATTCGAGGCGCGCCTGACCGGTGCCGTCGCTGCGGACGGTTCGGGTATAGGCGACGCCCCCCGGGCTCTTGCCCTGCTCGACCGTCTCGGCGAGGCCCGAGACCGCCATGGCCTGGGCGACCACTTGGTCGCCGTTGGCCGGGTGGACGGTGCGGTCGCCGTCGCCGTGGAACACGATGGTCGGGACCGCCTGCCGGTTGCGCCCCGGGGCGCCCCCCTGCCCCTTCATGGCCGCGAAGGCCGAGGCGACGTCCCGGGCCGAGCCGCAGGCCAGGCCGGAATGGACGCCCACCGCCGCGAACAGGTCCGGATAGGTCGCCGCCAGGATCGCCGCCGCGGCACCCCCGGCCGACAGGCCGGCCGCGTAGACCCGATCCGGATCGGCTGAGAACTCTTTCACCACCGCCTGGGCGATGCCGGCGAGCAGGGCCGGCTCGCCGCCGTCGCGGGCCTGGTCGCCGGCGGCGTACCAGTTCCAGCAGCGCTGCATGTTCGCCGACTGGGGCTGCTCCGGATAGGCGACCAGGAAGGTCTGCTCCTCGGCGAGGCGGTTCATCTGCGTGCCGGCGGCGAAATCGTCCGGGTTCTGCGTGCAGCCGTGCAGCATCAGGATGACCGGCAGCGCCTGGCCGGTGTATCCGCTCGGCACGTACACCTTGTAGCGGCGGCTGCCCGCGGCGGCGGTGAACACGCGATCCTCGAACCGGGCGCCCGCCGGCACGGCGGCGGCGGGCTTGCCCGGCTGGACGAAGCCGCCGGCAAAACCCTCCGCGAAGCCGCCGGTGGGAATGCCGCCTTTGGCGAGGCTGTCGCGCACGGTGCGCATCACCGCCGACGCGATGTCGGCGCCATCAGGGGCGGCGTGGTTCGGTGCGGCGGCCGGGTCCGGCGCCGTCCAGGCGCCGTTGGGGGATTTGGGGGCCTCCATGTCGATGGTGGCGGTCCCGGCGGGCTCGGCCGGACGGTCGCGGCCCTCGGCCCAGCGGGCGAAGGCGTCGGCCTGCCGGCGCTGGAACCGGCCCAGGGCGGCGCTCATCCGGGCGGCCCGGGCGGCGCGCTGGCCCTCGGCCTCGGCCGTGCCGAGACCGGAGGTCCCGAACGCGCCGAGCTTCATCTTCGCGAGATCGAGGTTCAGAAAGTCCATCTTGGGGACGTATTTCATCGGGCCGATCCTTGCAGGTCTGGTTCGGACACGGCCGGCGGCTGCGCCTGACTGTGCGGTGGTTTGGTCCGGGCCGCTTCAGGCGGTCCGGTCGGCCAGGGCGGCCTTGACGGCGGGGCTCGCCTGAAACGCGCCCAGCACCTCGACGGAGGCGATGGCGGCGCGGGCGAGTTCGGGGGTGACGTCGATCGCCACGGTGGCGAGGCCCAGAACCTGGATGTGGAGGGGCACGCCGGCGTCCCGGGCGGCTTCGAGGGTGGCCCGCGAGTAATGCGAGACGCCCAGGCGCAGCTGACGCCGGGCCACGGATTGGCGCAAAGCCTCCTCCTGCCGGTCGAGCTGGTTGCGCACGGCGGTGCGGATGAAGTCGGCGCGGTTGGCGTAGAACCCCTCGCGGACCATCAGGTCGACCCGGCCGAGATCGACGAAGCCGAGATTGATCGTGATCTTCTCGCTGTCCGGGACCTTGGGCCGAAGTTCCTGCCCGCTGTCGCTCATCGCCTCGCCCTCCCCAGGCCATCCGGTTGGATGGTCTAGAGATGGTTAGCGGATGGCAGGACGCAAGGGGCGGCTGCGGCGAGTCTCGAAACCGCCCTGGTGTCGGGCTTCGCCCGAGATCGGGGCTGCGCGCCCCGAACCCCGCCGAAGGGCCTCAGGCCCTTCGGGAACCCGGATCGCGACGCGTGATCAGCCGGCGCCGATCCCCCGCCCCTTCAGGCTGGCGTCGATCTCGTCGAGGGCGGTGGCGTCGTCGATGGTCGCCGGCATGGTCCAGGGATCGTGGTCGGCGATGCGCTTCATGGTGGCGCGCAGGATCTTGCCGGAGCGGGTTTTCGGCAGGCGCGGCACGGTGAGCGCCAGCTTGAACGCCGCCACCGGGCCGATCTCGTCCCGCACCTTGGCGACGAGTTCGCGCTCGATGTCCTCGGGGGCCCGGTCGACCCGGGCCTTCAGCACCACGAAGCCGCAGGGCACCTCGCCCTTGAGCGCGTCGCGGATCCCGATCACCGCGCATTCGGCGACATCCGGATGGCCGGCCAGCACCGCCTCCATGCCGCCCGTGGACAAGCGATGGCCCGCGACGTTGATGATGTCGTCGGTCCGCCCCAGCACGGTGATGTAGCCGTCCGCGTCGATCACGCCGGCATCCGAGGTGTCGTAATAGCCCGGGAAGGTGGCGAGGTAGCTCGACCGCATCCGTTCGTCCGAGCCCCAGAGGGTCGGCAGGCAGCCGGGCGGCAGGGGCAGGCGGATCGCGATGGTGCCCATCGTGCCGGGCGGGACCGGCTTGCCGCCCTCGTCCAGCACCTCGACCCGGTAGCCCGGCATCGGCACGCAGGTGCTGCCGTGCTTCACCGGCAGGAGACCGAGGCCCAGCGGATTGCCGGCGATCGGCCAGCCGGTCTCGGTCTGCCACCAATGGTCGATCACCGGCCGCCCCAGCACCCGCTCGGCCCAGGCGACCGAATCCGGGTCCGCCCGCTCCCCGGCCAGGAACAGGCTGCGGAACGCCGAGAGGTCGTAATCGCCGATCAGCGACCCGGCCGGATCCTCCTTCTTGATCGCACGCAGCGCCGTCGGCGCCGTGAACAGGCAGACGACGCCGTGCTCGGCGACCACCCGCCAGAACGCCCCGGCATCCGGCGTGCCCACCGGCTTGCCCTCGTACAGCACCGTGGTGCAGCCGTGCAGCAGTGGCGCGTAGACGATGTAGGAATGGCCGACCACCCAGCCGATATCGGAGGCGCAGAAATAGGTCTCGCCGGGCTGCACGCCGTAGAGGTTCGGCATCGACCAGGCGAGCGCCACGAGGTAGCCGCCGGTATCCCGGACCACGCCCTTCGGCTTGCCGGTCGTGCCGGAGGTGTAGAGGACGTAGAGCGGGTCCGTGGCGGCCATCGGCACGCAGGCGGCCTGCTTGCCCGCGGCCCGGGCAGCCGCGACGGTCTCGGCCCAATCGTGGTCGCGCCCCGCGACCAGGCTCGCGGCGCATTGGGGCCGCTGCAGGATCAGGCAGGCCTCCGGCTTGTGCCGGGAGGTGGCGATCGCGAGGTCCAGCAGCGGTTTGTAGGCGACCACCCGGTTCGGCTCGAGGCCGCAGGAGGCGGCCAGCACCACCTTCGGGGCGGCATCCTCGATCCGCACCGCCAATTCGTTGGCCGCGAAGCCGCCGAACACCACCGAGTGCACGGCCCCGAGCCGGGCGCAGGCCAGCATGCCGAACAGGGCCTCGGGTACCATCGGCATGTACAGCACGACCCGGTCGCCCTTGTCGACGCCGAGCTCGGCCAGCACCGCGGCGAGGGCCGCCACCGCGTCGCGCAGCTCCCGGTAGCTGATGCTGCGCTTGGTGCCGGTGACGGGGGAATCGTACAGGATCGCCGCCTGCTCGGCCCGCGCCCCGTCGGCGTGGCGGTCCACCGCATTGTGGCAGGCGTTCAGCGTCCCGTCCGGGAACCAGCGGCCGTAGGGGCCGGAGTCCGGCGCGAAGGCCCGCTTCGGCGTCTGCGCCCAGTCGAGCGCCCGGGCCGCCTCCAGCCAGAACGCGTCCGGGTCGCGGCGCGCCGCATCGTAGATTTCGGGATAGCGGCCCGGCAGGCTGGCGGTGGTCATCGGCGCTGCGTGTCCTCGGGGGCCGCTCTCCGGCGGCATCACCCGCAGAGTAGCTGATTCTTATTTTTTGCGCGCGCGGGTGGTCGATAGGATGCCGCGATGCACGCGTCACCGAATCGAGCCGTGTTCGAGCCCTTCGCATCGGGGCTTCTCGATGTGTCCGGCGGCAACGCCATCCACTGGGAGATCACCGGCCATCCCGATGGCAAGCCGGCTCTGTTCCTGCACGGCGGTCCGGGCGCGCCGTCGCGCGCAAACGGCTATCGGCGCCTGTTCGACCTGACCCGTTACAAGGTCGTCAGCATCGACCAGCGCGGTTGCGGACGCAGCAGGCCCCTCGCCATCGAGGCGCTGGACCGGCTCCACGAGAACACCACCGAGGCCCTGATCGCGGATATCGAGGCCGTCCGCCGACATCTGGGCCTGGCGCGGTGGCTCGTTTCGGGCGTTTCCTGGGGGACGACCCTGGCCCTCGCCTACGCCCAAGCCTGTCCTGACGCGGTGACCGCCCTGGTGCTCGGCGCCGTCACCACCACGAGCCGCGAGGAGGTGGACTGGATCACCGAAGGGGTCGGGGCGATCTTTCCGGAGGTGTGGGACCGGTTCGCCGCCGAGGCGGGCCGCCGGGACGGCGAGCGCGTCGTGGACGCCTATGCGCGCCGCCTCGCATCCGGAAACCCGGACGACCGCACGCAGGCGGCGCGTGCCTGGTGCGCCTGGGAAGACACGCATGTGTCCCTGAGCCCGGATTTCGCGCCGCTCAGCTTCCCCGATCCCGAGGCCGCGCGGGTGTTCGCGACGCTCGTCACGCATTACTGGGCGAACGACGGCTTTCTGCGCGGCAGCGATGCGATCCTGGCGCGCATGAACCGGATCCGCGACATACCGGGCGCCCTGGTCCACGGCCGGCGCGATATCAGCAGCCCGGCCCGGACGGCCTGGCTCCTGTCTCGGTCCTGGCCGGCGAGCAGCCTTCACATCGTCGAGACCGAGGGGCATGGCGGCCCGGACCTGACGGCCTGCATGCAACGCGCGATCGCGGCTTTCGCATCGCTGTCGTGATCGTTTGTGGGCGCCGCTGCCAGGGTTCCAACCTGCTGGTATTGATGAGAGCGCCGGTTTCGTCCGAGCAGGTGCCCGATACATCGGCTTCTCCCACTCAACCCCCTCATCCTGAAAGGCTGTAAGTCTTTCGATCGACAGACGGGCTTGCGTGCCACGACGAGGCGCGGGTCCCCTCTCCCGTGCGGGAGAGGGACAGGGTGAGGGGTGCGACCTCTCCGGAAAAACCTGGTCCCTCACCCCAGCCCTCTCCCGCACGGGAGAGGGGCCTGTCGCGCTCCGTCCTCGAAGGATCGGGGAACTCACAGCCTATGAGGTGGCGGCACACGGCGTCGCCCTCGAAAGAGGGCTCCAGGGATTGCAGCGGCATCTGGAGGACTCCTTCGAGGCCCGCTGACGCCGACACCTCTGGATGAGGGACAGGGTTGGGCCACCACGGTCTGTCGTCACCCCCAAAAAGAAAAAACCGCCGCACCGGGCGGACCGGTGCGGCGGTTCTCCTTGTGCGTGTATGTCCGGGGTGGACTCAGGCGCGGCTCAATGCAGCGTGTCGGTGCCGGCCTGCAGCCTGTTGATTTCGTCCTTGAGGAGAAGTTTCCGTCGCTTCAGTTCTGCAATGTGGAGGTCGTTCGCCGAAGGCCTGTGGATCGCCTCGTGAATCTCACGCTCGAGGGCTTCGTGCTTCCGGGCGAGTTGGCTCAGATGCGTCTGCAGCGACATGAGTCGAATCTCCTGTCATTGTTCCGACACACCGAGACTGGCACAGGATGCCGCACCTGTGGAAGCCTTTTCTCCGGCTAAGCCTGACGAATGCTTGCCAGGCCGGCTTGTCCCGCGGCGGGGCGTAACGCATGCTCTTCGACACAGAACGGTCTTCGGTCCCGCAGGTGACGATGGCGGACGCGTCGGGTGAAAGCGTGCAATCGGATCTCGAAGCCGAGCTGAGTCGGCTGCGCGAGGAGCATCGGGATCTCGACAGCGCCATCGAGGCGCTGGAGCGCAGCGTCGCCGGGGACCAGCTTCAGATCCAGCGTCTGAAGAAGCGCAAGCTGACCCTGCGCGACCGGATCTACCACATCGAGGACGCCCTCACCCCGGACATCATCGCGTGATGGCCGTGGACGGGCCGGCGCGGCGCCTTGCCGCCGGCCCGCCCCGCCTGTAAGCGCCCTCTTTTGCCGGGATCAACGATGGCGTCGCCTCCGGTCGCGATCATCATGGGCAGTCAGTCCGACTGGGCGACCATGCGGCACGCCGCCGAGACGCTCGATGCGCTCGGGGTGCCGTACGACGCGCGCATCGTCTCGGCTCACCGCACCCCCGACCGGCTCGTGACCTTCGCCAAGGGCGCCGTCGCGGCCGGATTCAAGGTGGTGATCGCGGGGGCCGGTGGGGCCGCGCACCTGCCCGGCATGGCCGCCGCGATGACCCGCCTGCCGGTCTTCGGCGTGCCGGTGGAATCCAAGGCCCTGTCCGGACAGGACAGCCTGCTCTCGATCGTGCAGATGCCGGCCGGCATCCCGGTGGGGACCCTGGCGATCGGCCGGGCCGGGTCGGTCAACGCGGCCCTGCTCGCCGCCGCGGTGCTGGCGCTCTCGGATCCCGGCCTGGCGGAACGCCTCGATGCCTGGCGCGCGGCCCAGACCGCATCGGTGGCCGAACGGCCGGAGACGGAAGCCCTTTCGTGACGGACACAGCTTTGAAGCCCGGCTCCACCCTCGGCATCGTCGGCGGCGGACAGCTCGGGCGCATGATCGCGCTCGCGGCGGCCAATTACGGGCTGAAGGTGCATGTCTACGCGCCTGACCGGGACAGCCCCGCCTTCGACGTCGCCGCCCGCACCACCTGCGCGGCCTACGACGACGCCGAGGCCCTGGCCGGCTTCGCGCAGAGCGTCGACGCGGTGACCTACGAGTTCGAGAATATCCCGCGCGCCACCGCCGATATCCTGGCCCGGCACGCGCCCCTGCACCCGAACGCGGAGGCCTTGTCCACGACGCAGGACCGCCTGACGGAAAAAGAATTCATCAACCGGCTCGGCATCCCCACGGCGCCGTTCCAGGCCGTCGATACGCCCGACGATCTCGACCGGGCGATCGGGGCGCTCGGCCTGCCGTCGGTGCTCAAGACCCGCCGGTTCGGCTACGACGGCAAGGGCCAGCGCATCCTGCGCGAGCGCGCCGAGGGCGACCGCAACGCGCTGTTCGCCGAGTTCGGCGGCGCGCCCCTGATCCTGGAGGGGTTCGTGCCGTTCGAGCGCGAGGTCTCGGTGGTGGCCGCGCGCGGCCGCGACGGCAGCTTCGCGGCCTTCGACCTGTGCGAGAACGAGCACCGCGACCACATCCTAGCGCTGACCCGGGTGCCGGCCCCCGGCCTCACCCCCGAGACCGCCCGCGCCGCCCTCGACATCGCCAAGCGCATCGCCGACGCCCTGGACTATGTCGGGGTGCTCGCCGTCGAGATGTTTTTGGTGCGCGAGAATGGCGTGGAGCGGCTGGTGGTCAACGAGATCGCGCCGCGGGTCCACAATTCCGGGCATTGGACCATCGAGGGGGCGCTGACCTCGCAATTCGCCCAGCATGTCCGGGCGGTATCCGGCTGGCCGCTGGGCGATTCGGCCCGGGTCGGCGGGCTGCCGGTGGAGATGCGCAACCTGATCGGCGCCCAGGCGGACGACTGGTCGGCGCTGCTCGCCGAGCCCGGCGCCCACCTGCACCTCTACGGCAAGGGCGAGGCCCGGCCCGGCCGCAAGATGGGCCACGTCACCCGGCTCGGGCGCGTCCCGGAGGCCTGACCGGGCCCGGTTCTGCGGCTTCGAGGGCACACCGGACCGGCCGCGCGCGCGCCGGAGGCCGCGACTCGGCCCGCGCGCCGTCGCGAGCCATACCTTCGCCACATCCCGAAGCTTCCACCACGGCTTGACCGGTCACGGGACCGCGCATCCTTAAGCCGGCATTCACCGCGATGCGCGACGGTGCCCCGGAGACGAGGGGGCGCGGCGCGGGCCGGGCGACGGACAAATCGGGGGCGGGGTGGGACGCGGGATGCGGGCCGCGCCCCGGGGAGAGTGGGGCGATGATCGTACGCAACGGGCTGGCACACAAGATCGCGCTGATCGGCGCGGCCACGCTCTCGGCCGCGGCGCTTGCGGGCTGCGAGACCGTCGGGAGCGCCGCCGGCCCGCGGCAATACGCGGTGCTGGAGACGGACACCACCGGCGCCACCAATGTCAACATCGCCTCGCTCACCGAGGTGATCCAGCGCAACCCGAACGACGCCGCCGCCTACACCACCCGCGGCGCCGCCTATGCCCGGGCCGGCCAGTTCAACGACGCCATCGCGGATTTCACCAAGGCGATCCAGATCGACCCGAATTCGGGCTCGGCCTACAACAACCGCGCGCTGGCCGAGCGCCAGGTCGGCCGCGACGCCGCCGCGCTCCAGGATTTCACCAAGGCGATCGGCATCGATCCGAATTACGGCCCGGCCTATATCGGCCGCGCCAATGTCGAGCGCGCCCAGGGCAACCTCGACCAGGCGCTCTCCGACCTCAACGTCGCGATCCGGCTGATGCCCGAATCGGCCGAGGCCTACCACGCCCGCGGCCTGGTGCGGCAGAAGCAGGGGCAGGAGACCCAGGCGATCGCCGATTTCGACGCCGCCATCGACCGCAACCCGTTCGTGTCCGCGCCCTACGCGGCCCGCGGCCAGAGCCTCATCGCCACCAACCAGTACCCGAAGGCGATCGAGGACTACAACGCGGCGCTCAACGTGAACAACAAGGACGCCACCTCCTGGGCCTATCGGGGCCTGGCTTACGAGAAGTCGGGCCAGCGCAAGGAGGCGCTCGAGAACTACCAGCGCGCCGCCGTGATCGAACCCAACAACGCCGTCGCCCGCGCTGGCCTCAGCCGCGTGCAGGGCGGCGTGGGCTCGCTGTTCAACTGATTTTTTTTGACTCCCTCATCCCACCCATCCCCCTCATCCTGAGGCGACGGAGCGAAGCGGAGGCCTCGAAGGAGGCCTCCAGGGATCTCTGCGCTGTCTGGAGGGCTCCTTCGCGGCCGGGCGATCTGCGATCGCCCGTCACCTCAGGATGAGGGGGGTTGGATGGGGTGGGCTAAAAAAACCCCTCACGCCGCCAGCAGGCCGTTCTCGCTCTGCGTGATCCGGCGCAGGTGGTGGGCCGTGTCGCCGAGCTGGTACTCGATCATGGCGAGCCGCTTGAAGTGGTGGGCGCCGAGATATTCGAGCGTCATGCCGATGCCGCCGTGCAGCTGCACCGCCTCCTGGCCGACGAACCGGCAGGCCTTGTTGATCTGCACCTTCACGGCCGCCAGCGCCGCCGCCCGCGCCGCGGGATCCTCCGCCTCGACCATCATGGCGGCGTAGAGCGCCATCGAGCGCGCCTGCTCCAGCTGGATCAGCATGTCCACCGCCCGGTGCTGCAGCGCCTGGAACGAGCCGACGCTGACCCCGAACTGGTTGCGGGTCTTGAGATATTCCACCGTCAGCTTGTGGAGCGCGTCCATGGAGCCCACCGCCTCGGCGGCGAGCGCCGCGATGCCGTGCTCGACCACCCGCTCCAGCAGGGGCAGGCCCCCCTCGGGATCGCCTAAAGCCGAGTCGGCCGGCAGTGTGACGTCTGAGAACGACACCTCGGCGGCACGCCCGCCATCCTGGGTCGGGTAGGCCTCGATCGCCACCCCCGCGGCATCGGTCGGCACTAGGAACAGCCCGATCCCGCGCGGGTCGCGCCGCTCCCCGGAGACCCGGGCGGAGACCACCATCAGCCCGGCCGCGTCGGCATTGGGCACGACGCTCTTGGCCCCACTCAGCACGAAGTTTTGGCCGGAGCGCCGGGCCGTGGTCGCCACGTCGTGGAGGTCGTAGCGCGACTGGCGCTCGGTATGGGCCAGGGTGAGCCGCAGGCTGCCGTCGATCACGCCGGGCAGGATTTTCTCTTTCTGTGCTGCGCTGCCGCCGAGCCGCAGCGCCGTCGCGCCGAGCACCAGGCTCGCGAATAGCGGCTCGACCACGAGGTTGCGCCCCACCGCCTCCATGATCAGCATGGTCTCCACCGGGCCGCCACTGAGCCCGCCCTCATCCTCGGAAAAGGGCAGGCCGGTGACGCCGAGCTCAGCGAAGGCCGCCCAACCTTCCTCCGGGAAGCCCAGCGGCGCCTTCAGCCGCGCCTGCCGGCTCTCCAGCGACGGGTACAGATCCGCCGCCAGCCGCTCGACGCTGTCGCGCAGGAGCGACTGGTCCTCGTTCAGGTCGAAATCCATGTCAGGTTCCTCGATCGTCCCCCTCCCCCCTCTGCGGGCCGCAATGTTCACACATCGATTCATGTGAGGCGCGACGCGCTCTCCTCCCCCTTGTGGGGAGGAGTTGGAGGTGGGGGTGGTGCAGGACCGGGCGTGACGGTGCCTTCTGCACCACCCCCACCCCTGACCCCTCCCCACAAGGGGGAGGGGAAACGCGTTGTGTTTAGAGACTTGCGACCGAGAAGCCTCGATCTGGGAATTCGATAGCCGCAGAGGGAGGGGGTGGGATTGGCGGGGGCGGGCCGCCTGCCCTCACAACCCCAAAATTCCCTTGGCGATGACGTTGTGCTGGATCTCGTTGGAGCCGCCGTAGATCGAGACCTTGCGGTTGTTGAAATAGCTCGGCGCCGCCGCATCGACCCAGTCGAAGCCGCCGGGCAGGTTGTTGGCTCCGGCCCCGCGGGCCGGGGCCGCCAGGGCGAACGGGCCGGCGAGCTCGACCAGCAATTCCGTCGCCGCCTGCTGGAGCTGCGAGCCGCGGATCTTCAGGAGCGAGGAGGCGGGATCGGGCTCCACCGAATCCGCCCGGCCCTGCTTGGCCGCCACCCGCATCTGGGTGATTTCCAGCGCCTTCAATTCGACCTCGACCTCTGCCACCCGGCCGCGGAAATCGCGGTCGTCCCACATGGTGCCGGAGCCCGCCGGCATCTCCTTGGCGAGGCGCTTGATCCGCTGAATCCGCTCCTTGGTGAGGCCGATCCGGGCGATGCCGGTGCGCTCGTTGGCGAGCAGGAATTTTGCGTAGTCCCAGCCCCGATTCTCCTCACCGACGAGATTCTCGACCGGCACCCGCACCGAGTCGAAAAAAACCTCGTTGACCTCGTGCCGGCCTTCAAGCGTGAGGATCGGCCGCACGGTGATGCCGGGGGTCTTCATGTCGATGAGCAGGAAGGAAATGCCGCGCTGCTTCTTCGCCTCGAAGTCGGTGCGGACGAGACAAAAAATCCAGTCGGCGTGCTGGCCCAGCGTCGTCCAGGTCTTCTGGCCGTCCACGACGTAGTGGTCGCCATCACGCACGGCCTTGGTCTTGAGCGAGGCCAGGTCGGAGCCGGCGCCGGGCTCGGAGAAGCCCTGGCACCACCAATCGTCGAGGTTGGCCGCGCGGGGCAGGAAGCGTTCCTTCTGGTCCTGCCGGCCGAAGGTCGCGAGCACGGGGCCGAACATGTAGCAGTTGAACTGCTGCGGCAGTGGCACCGCCGCCTGGAACAGCTCCTCGGTGTAGATGTAGCGCTGGATCGGGGTCCAATCCCGGCCGCCCCATTCCTGCGGCCAGTGCGGCACCGCCCAGCCCTTGGCGTTGAGGATCCGCTGGCTGGCGACGATGTCCTCCTTGGCGAGGCTGCGCCCCTCCGACACCTTCTTTCGTATTTCAGCCGGGATTTTTTCGCGACAAAAGCTTCTCACTTCGTCGCGGAACGCGATCTCTTCGGGGGTGAAGCGGAGATCCATCGTCAGCCTCCGATCTCGAACAGGCCGGCGCAGCCCTGGCCGCCGGCCACGCACATCGTCACCACGGCGTAGCGCGCTCCGCGGCGACGACCTTCCAGCAGGGCGTGGCCCACGAGCCGCGCCCCCGACATGCCGAACGGATGGCCGACCGCGATGGCGCCGCCGTTGACGTTGACCGTGTCCGGATCGATCCCGAGCCTGTCCCGGCAATAGACCGATTGGGACGCGAAGGCCTCATTCAGCTCCCACAGGTCGATATCGGCGACCGTCAGCCCCTGGCGCTCCAGCAGGCGCGGCACCGCGAAGACCGGGCCGATGCCCATCTCATCCGGCCCGCAGCCGGCCGAGGCGAAGCCCCGGAAGGTGCCGAGCGGCGTCAGGCCCCGCCGGGCGGCCTCTTCGGCCGACATCAGCACGCTGGCGGCCGCGCCGTCCGAGAGCTGGCTGGCATTGCCCGCCGTGATGAAGGCGCCCTCCCCGCGCACGGGCTTGAGCTTCGCCAAGCCCTCGAGCGTCGTGTCGGGCCGGTTGCCCTCGTCCTTGGCGAGCCGCGTCTCGAGCTCCCGGGTCTCGCCGGTGGCCTTGTCAGTCACCGCCATCACGGCGCTCATCGGGACGATCTCGTCGTCGAACAGACCCTGCGCCTGCGCGGCGGCGGTGCGGCGCTGGCTCTCCAGCGCGAAGGCGTCCTGCGCTTCCCGGGAGACGCCGTAGCGCTCGGCGACGATGTCGGCGGTCTCGATCATCGGCATGTAGATCGCCGGCAGGTGCGCCTCGAGCCAGGCGTTGCGGGTCAACTCCCGCTGCACCTTCGGCTGGACCAGGCTGATCGACTCGACCCCGCCGGCCACCGCCACCGGCACGCCGTCGAGGATGATCCGCCGGGCCGCGCTGGCGATCGCCTCCAGACCCGAGGCGCAGAAGCGCGAGACTGTGACGCCCGCCGACTCCACCGGGATCCCTGCCACCAGGGCGGCGTGGCGGGCGACGTTGCCGCCGGTGGCGTTCTCCGGATAGCCGCAGCCGAGCACCACCTCTTCCACAGCCTCCGGCTCCAGCCGGGCTCGGTCCAGGGCGCCCCGGATCGCGTGGGCGGCGAGGTCGGCGCCGCGGGTGAGGTTCAGCGCGCCGCGATGGGCCTTGCCGATCGGCGTGCGGGCGGTCGAAACGATCACCGCGTCGGTCATGCCGGGTTCCTCTGGGGTTCCCAAAGGGCGTCACGACCTTTGGTGGGGTGTCGGGGCGACGCCCCGACGGACTGGGCGAAGCCCGGTAGCAGGGCTCTGCCCTGCACCCGCGAAAGGTCTCGGACCTTTCGAAACCGGGACTGGGCCCGCTCAGGCCGATAGGGCATCAGCGCGCCTTCCAGTCGGCGAAGCGTCCGCCCGACTCCGCCAGCTTGCGCAGAAGCGGCGCCGGCTCCTGGCTGTCGTCGCCGGTTTCCCGGGCGAAGCGCGTCAGCGCCTCGGCGACACTCTTGAGCCCGACCGTGTCGGCCCAGTGCATCGGGCCGCCGCGCCAGGCCGGCCAGTTGTAGCCGTTGATCCAGATCGTATCGATGTCGCCGGGCCGCGCCGCGATTCCCTCTTCGAGGATCCGGGCGCCCTCGTTGACCATCGGGTACATCAGCCGAGCGATGATCTCGTCCGGCGTGAAGCTCCGGCGCGCGATGCCGTGCTCGGCCGCCGTCTTCTCGATCAGCGCTTCCACCTCGGGATCGCGCGTGCCCGTCCGGGCGCCGTCCGAATACACAAAAAACCCGCGACCGGTCTTCTGGCCGAACCGGCCCATCTCGGCTAGCGCGTCGGCGACCGGCGCTCGGCCGCCGAAATCCTTGCGGGAGCGCCAGCCGATATCGAGGCCGGCGAGGTCGCTCATGGCGAAGGGGCCCATCCGGAAGCCGAAGCCCGTCACGGCGGCATCGACTTCGTGCGGCAGGGCGCCTTCGAGCAGCAGGCGCTCGGCGGCGCGGCTGCGGCGCTCCAGGATGCGGTTGCCGACGAAGCCGAAGCAGACGCCCACCGTCACCGGCAGCTTGTTGAGGCGCTTGCCCAGATCCAGCGCGGTGGCGAGCACGTCGGGCGCGGTCTTGCCGGCGCGGACCACCTCGACGAGGCGCATGACGTTGGCCGGGCTGAAGAAGTGCAGGCCGAGCACGTCCTGCGGCCGGCCGGTCACCGCTGCGATGGCATCGACGTCGAGATAGGAGGTGTTGGTCGCCAGGATCGCGCCCGGCTTGGCGATGCCGTCGAGTTTCGAAAAAATCTCGCGCTTGACCGCCATGTCCTCGAAGGCCGCCTCGATGACGATGTCGGCTTGAGCGGCGTTCTCCAGGCCGATCGCCCCGGTGATCCGGCCGATCCGTTCGTCGCGCTGGGCCTCGGTGATCGAGCCGCGCTTGGCCGAGCCGGCATAGAGGCCCCTCACCCGGTCGAGGCCGCGCTCCAGAGCGCCGGCCTCGGTCTCGATCACGGTGACCGGGATGCCGGCATTGGCGAAGCACATGGCGATGCCGCCGCCCATGGTGCCGGCGCCGATCACCGCGGCGGTCTCGATGGGGCGGCGGGGCGTGTCCTTCGACAGGCCCGGCACCCGGGCGGCCTCGCGCTCGGCGAAGAAGGCGTAGCGCAGGGCCTTGGAGCGCGGATCCTCCACCAGCGTGCGGAACTCGGCCCGCTCGACGGCGACCGCCGCGTCGAACGCGTCCGGGTCCAGGCCGGCGCGCACGGCCCGGACCAGGGCGTGGACGTTGGTCGCCTCAGGATCGCGCTTCACCGCCTCCGCGGCCTTCGCCTCGAAGGCCTGGCGGGCCTCCGGGGTCAGCCTGTCCGCCCGGTCGCGCACCCGCGGCAGGGCGCCGGAATCGGCCAGTTCCAGGGCCTGGGTGCGGGCGGCCGGCACGAGGTCGCCGAGCACCACGGCGTCGACGATGCCGAGCCCGGCGGCCGTTTCCGCCGAGACCGGCTCGCCGGTCAGCATCATCGTGAAGGCGGCGTCCGGCCTGATCAGGCGCGGCAGGCGCTGCGTGCCCCCCGCCCCCGGGATGATCCCGAGCTTGATCTCCGGTAGGCCGAGCTTGGCCGCCGGCGCGGCGATCCGGCCATGACAGGCCATCGCCAGTTCCAGCCCGCCCCCGAGGGCCGCCCCGCCGATCGCCGCGACCACCGGCTTCCGCCCGGCATCGAGCCGTTCCAGCACGTCCGGCAAGTTTGGCGCATGAAGCGGCTTGCCGAATTCCGAGATGTCGGCGCCGCCGACGAACACTTTACCCTCAGCCGCCAGCACGATCGCCCGGACCGATTCGTCCGCTTCCGCCCGCGCCAGGGCCTCGTCGAGGGCAGCCCGCAGCGCGGCGCCCAGCGCGTTGACCGGCGGGTTGGCGAGCGTGAGCACGGCCACGCCGCCATCGACCTCGTAACGAACCAAGCGGCGCTCTCCCCCTGTTCTGCTGTGCAGAATTGTCGTTCGCAATTGCGCAGGATGGTGGTCCGTGAAGGCCGGGACGTCAAGGATGCGCCGGTTTCAAAGACCGGTCCCGCCCTTCCGTTCCGCATCGCGGACGCCGCCGCGCGGAACGGTTTGACCGGTGCCGGGCGCCATGCCATTCAAACCCGCCTCGGGCGCGATGCCGGCTCGAACCCGCCCCGGCGGGTTCCAAGGGCCGGGCCGCCCGACCGATCAGGGAGGATCGCTGTGCGCGGTATCGGCCAACAGTTCGGCAGCCTCCGATGAGCGACGGCCCCGAACAGGGTCCGGCCAGCCGCCTGCCGGACGTCCTGCGCGGCCGGCTCGCCCTGCCGGTGATCTGCGCGCCGATGTTCATCGTCTCGGGACCGGAGCTGGTGATCGCGCAATGCTTGGCCGGCGTGGTCGGCGCGTTCCCGGCGCTCAACGCGCGGCCGGCCGAGCTTCTCGACGAATGGCTTTCGACGATCACGCGGACGCTCGCTGACGCGCGCGCGAAGGATCCGGCCCGAAAGATCGCGCCCTTCGCGGTAAATCAGATCGTCCACGCCTCGAACGACCGTCTGGCGCAGGATGTCGAGGCCTGCGTCCGGCACCGGGTGCCGATCATCATCACCTCGCTGCGGGCCCCGGATGCGGTGATCCGCCCGGTCCACGCCTATGGCGGCGTGGTGTTCCACGACGTCACCAATGTCCGCCACGCCGAGAAGGCCCTGGAGGCCGGGGTCGACGGGCTGATCCTGGTCTGCGCCGGCGCCGGGGGGCATGCCGGCACGCTGAGCCCCTTCGCCCTCATCGGCGAGATCCGCCGCTTCTACGACGGCCCGCTGATCCTGTCGGGGGCGATCACCACCGGCTCGGCGATCCTGGCCGCCCAGGCCATGGGCGCCGACCTCGCCTATATGGGCACCCGGTTCATCGCCACCCGGGAGGCCAACGCGGCGTCCGGCTACAAGGACATGATCGCCGGCAGCGCCGCCGCCGACATCCTGTACACCCCCTACTTCACCGGCGTGCCGGGCAATTACCTGACGCCCAGCATCCGTGCCGCCGGGCTCGACCCCGAGGCGTTGCCGGCGCGCGACAAGACCGCGATGAACTTCGGCAGCGCCAGCGTGAAGGCGTGGCGGGACGTCTGGGGCGCCGGCCAGGGGGTCGGCACCATCGCGGATGCCCCGGCCACCGCCGACCTCGTGGCCCGGCTCGCCCGGGAATACGCTGCCGCCCGAAGCGGGCTCGCGGGACAGTCTGCCGTGTATGGCAATGAGGTTCTCGCGTGAGGATCAGACTCCAAAGGCTCATCGGAGACCACGCCGCGCTCTCCTCCCCCTTGCGGGGAGGAGTTGGAGGTGGGGGTGGTTCAGGAGGCACCGTTACGCTTGATCCGGCACCACCCCCACCCCTGACCCCTCCCCGCAAGGGGGAGGGGAAAAGCGTACTCCGTCAGACGCTTGTGGCTGAAACTGATGGATGAGTCCGCCGGCACACGTGTCCGCTTTACCGATCCGGAGCCCGGGATCCGGTTGGTCACCATCGACCGGCCGGAGCGGCGCAACGCCCTCGACCGGGCGACCTATGCGGGCCTCGCCGCCGCCTTCGACGCCGCCGGGACCGACGCCACCCTGCGCGCCGTGGTGCTCACCGGGGCGGGCGGCTGCTTCACCGCGGGCAACGATCTCAAGGATTTTCAGGAGGTCGAGGCCGGCGGCGACAGCCCGGGCCTGACCTTCCTGAAGGCCCTGCGCGGCTGCCCGAAGCCCGTCGTCGCGGCGGTGGAGGGGCACGCGGTCGGCATCGGCACGACGCTGCTGCTGCATTGCGACCTCGCCTATGCCGGGGACGGCGCCCGCTTCCGCCTGCCGTTCACGGCGCTCGGCCTCAGTCCCGAGGGGGCGTCGAGCTACCTTCTGCCGCTCGTCGCCGGCACCAAGCGGGCGGCGGAGCTGCTGATGCTGGGCGAGCCCTTCGGCGCCGCGGAGGCGGTGGCGGCCGGCCTCGTCAACGCCGCGGTCCCGGCGGGAACGTCCCTGGAGGTTGCGCTCGCCCGGGCCCGCGCCCTGGCGGCCCTGCCCCCGGCCTCGATCGCGGCGACCAAGCAGGCCCTGCGCCGGGGCCAGGACGAGACCGTCGCCCGCACGCTGGCCGAGGAGGCGGAGGTGTTCCACGCGCTCCGTCGGGGCCCGGAGGCGCAGGCGGCCTTCGCGGCGTTCCTGCGCCGATGACGACCGCGGATCAGGACCTGCTGGCCGATCCCGACGCGGCGCCGGGTGACGGTGCCAGGGAGGACGGCGCCAAGGAGGATCGCCACTTCGTTACGGCGCTGGCCCGGGGCCTCGCGGTGCTGGCCTGTTTCGGGCCGGGCCGGACCAGCCTCGCCAACCACGACCTCGCGGCGGCCTGCGGCCTGCCGCGCTCCACCGTGTCGCGGCTGACCTACACGCTGACCAAGCTCGGCTACCTGCACCACGCCGCCGAGACCGGCCGCTACCGGCTTGGCACGGCGACCATCGCCCTCAGCGCCGCGGCGCTCGGCGGGCTCGACGTGCGCGGCATCGCCCGGCCGGCCCTGCGGGCGGTAGCCGAGGCGGCCAACGCCTCCGTGGGCCTCGGCGTGCGCGACCGGCTGAGCATGCGCTACGTCGATTGCCAGCGCGGGCCGGCCGCGATCTCGCTGAACCTCGATACCGGCTCGCGGATCTCGCTCGCCCGCAGCGCCATGGGCCGCGCCTACGTAGCGGTTTGCCCGGAGCGCGAGCGCGAGAGCATCTACGAGGACCTGAAGGCCCTCGATCCGGTGGCCTGGCCCGCCCTGCGCGCCGGCCTCGACCGGGCGGTGGCCGAGCATCGCGAGATCGGCTGCTGCACCTCGTTCGGCGACTGGCAGGAGACGGTCTGCGCCATCGCGGTGGGGTTCCACCCCGGCGGCGGCTTGCCGCCCATGTCGGTCAATTGCGGCGGCCCGACCGTGATCACCGACGCCCGGTTCCTGATGGACGTGGTCCGCCCGAAACTCGTCGCGGCCGTGCGCAGCCTCGACGGCGTGATGGGCGCTTGAAGGCCCACAGGATCGGGTTTCCAAAGGGCGTGCCCTTTGGCGGGTTGTCAGGGCAGAGCCCTGATGAACCGGGACTTTTCACGAGGCGATGCGCGCGCTGAGGATCTTTGCGATGGACTCTGACCCGTCATCGGACCTGCCCCTCATCGGGATCCGCGTCCTCGACCTGTCCCGGGTCCTGGCCGGGCCGTGGTGCGCGCAGGTGCTGGGCGATCTCGGTGCCGACGTGATCAAGGTCGAGCATCCGGAGCGCGGCGACGACACCCGCGACTGGGGTGTGACGACCACCCCGGGCAACACCTCGTATTTCGACAGCGTGAACCGCAACAAGCGCTCGATCGGGGTCGATCTCGCCACGCCGGAGGGGTTGGCGATCGTCAAGGCGCTGGCCCGCGAGAGCGACGTGCTGGTCCAGAACTTCAAGACCGGCGGCGCCGACAAGCTCGGACTCGGCTACGCGGCGCTCTCGGCCGAGAACCCGGGGCTGATCTACTGCTCGATTGCCGGCTACAGCTCCGACGGCTCGGAGGCCGGCCGGCCCGGCTACGACCTCGTGGTGCAGGGCGAATCCGGCGTGATGGCGCTCAACGGCGAGGCCGGCGGGCCGCCCCTGAAGTTCGGCGTCGCCGCGGTGGACCTGTTCACCGGGCAATACGCCGCCCAGGCCGTGCTGGCGGCCCTGTTCCAGCGCACGCGCACCGGGCGCGGCCGGACCATCGACCTCGCCCTGTTCGATTGCGGCGTGGCGCTGACCTCCTATTACGGGCTTGAGGCGCTGGCCCGGGGCATCGATCCGCCGCGCTACGGCAACGCCCATCCGTCGATCGTGCCCTACGGGGTGTTCGAGGCCGGCGACGGACCGGTGGTGATCACGGTGGGCAACAATGCCCAGTACCGCCGCTTCTGCGAGCAGGTGCTGGAGCGCCCGGACCTGTGCGCCGACCCGCGCTTCGCCACCAATCTCGATCGCTCGAAGAACCGCGCCGTCTTCATCCCGATCTTGGAGGCCGAGCTCGCCCAATGGGAGCGGGCGCCCCTGATCGCGCGCCTGCGCGGGGCGGGCATTCCCTGCGGCGAGGTGATGGGCCTGCGCGAGGCGCTGACCTGCCCGCGGGCGCAGGAGGCCGGGCTCGTGGTCGAGGCTGCTGGCAACGCCCACGTCATCGCCCCACCCTATCGCCTCGATGGGCGCCGGCTCCCGGTCCGCCGCATGCCGCCGGGCCTCGGGGAGTCGGGCCAGGAAATCCTGGCCGAACGGCTGGATGTCTCGGCGGAGGCGCGGGACGCGCTGGTGGCGAAGGGCGTGGTCCGGTAGCGCCTGCTTTCAGCCCTCGGTCGGTGCCAGCCGGGCGCGGGCATCGTCCAGCACCCGGGCCAGGGCGTCGTCCCAGGCGACCCGGGGCTGCCAGCCGGTGGCTTCGCGCAGGCGGGTCGCGTCGCCCGCGGCCAGCGGGATCTCGCTCGGGCGCACCCGCTCGGGGGCGACGCGGATCTCGAACTGCACCCGGGCGCGGGCGCGCAGGCCGTCGAGGACGCTGGCGATCGTGCGGGGCACGCCGGAACTGATGTTGAACACGCTCCCGTCCGCCAGGGATTCCACCCGGCCGATCAGGTCGCCATAGGCACCCGCCACGTCGGCCACGTCGAGGAAGTCGCGGTACGAGGAGAGGTTGCCCACTTCGAGGAGGGGCGGCGCGCGGCCGACCTCGATCCGGGCGATCTGCCCGGCGAAGGAGGCCACGACGAAGCGCTCGTCCTGGCCCGGGCCGATATGGTTGAACGGCCGCAGCACCACGAGCTTCACGCCGATCCGGGGCAGCAGGTCGCGCAGCAGCTGTTCGCCGACCCATTTCGAGCGGGCGTAGGTGTTGCGCGGCAGGGGCTCGGCCTCCTCGGAGAGGGCGTGGCCCGCCAGGAACGCGCCGCCGTAGACCTCGCCCGAGCTGACGAAGAACAGCGTGCAGCCCGGCACCGCCTCGACCGCCGCCACGAGGTTCATCAGGCCGTTGACGTTCACCCGCCAGGTCTGCCCGGGACCCGTGGCCGACTCGCCGACCGAAGCAAGGCCGGCGAGGTGGAGGATCTCGGTCGGCCGGAAGCGGGCCATGAAGCCGCTCAAGGCAGCCTCGTCGAGGAGGTCGATGCGCTCGTAATCGACGCCCGCGGGCAGGTCCCGGGGTGCCCCGCGGCCGATGCCGACCACGCGGGCACCCGACGCGGCCAGGAGCGGCAGGACGTGGCCGCCGACGAAGCCCGCCGCGCCGGTGACGAGGATGCGCTTCACGCCAAGCCTGCCGATCCGTTCCACGGGGTCGTCATCATCGTGCAGTCCCGGACGAGGTCAGGCGCCGTCTCCCCATCCCACATTATTCAAAAGAATACAGGGATATAAAGCCGCGCACCGGCAAGGAAATGGGTTTCCAAAGGGCCTGAGGCCGAGCCCTTTCAAGGTATTTGAATTAGATGCAGGGATCACGGTTCGTGGTTGTAACGTATTGAAAGAGCAGCATATTTCCCCTCCCCCTTGTGGGGAGGGGTCAGGGGTGGGGGTGGTGCAGAAGGGACCGCTGAGCCTCTTCCGGCACCACCCCCACCTCCAACTCCTCCCCACAAGGGGGAGGAGAGCGCGTCTGGTTGGTGTTCCGGCACTTCCGAAAACACCTTGAAAGGCTTGGGCCCGAGGCCCTTTGGCGGGGTATCGGGGCGGAGCCCCGATCCTTCAGCTCATCGTCCGGGTGCCCCAGCGGGTGCCCATGCGGCTCTGGGCGCTGCCCGGGGAGCTGCCGGCATCGGCGCCGATCGCCGGTCCGGACGCGGTCTGCGGCCTGTGCTGGGAGCCGGGCCCCATGGGCGTCGGTGCGATCGAGTCCGGCACCTCGGCCAGGTATTCCTCGTCCCGGTCGGTGGCGAACTGGCCGGCCTTGCGGAACGGCCAGAGATAGCCCGGCACCACCGCCTCGGCGGCGGTCGGGATGATCCCGAGCGCCTCGATGGTCCGGCCCTCGGCCTTGGCGGCCTCGGACACGACATTGTCGTTCTGGAGCAGGATCACCTGGTCGCGGGTGAGCTTCAGGCTGTCGGGCAGCAGGCCGAAGGTCAGGGTGTCGGCGACCTCCAGGAGCCGGGCCTGGAGCTTGGCCACCGGCAGCGGCAGGTCGACCACGGCGCGCTTGCGCTGGATCGTCTTGAGCATGTAGCGCACGAGGTGCTCGAGGGTCGCCACCTCGGGGCCGCCGAGTTCGTAGACCTTGCCGCCCGGCACCGCGCCGTCGACCGCCCGGGCGATCGCCTCGGCGACGTCCCCGACGAAGACCGGCTGGAAGCGCGACTGGCCGCCCGCGAGCGGCAGCACCGGCAGGGCCCGGGCGAGGCCGGCGAAGCGGTTGAAGAAGCTGTCGCCCGGCCCGAAGACCAGCGACGGCCGGAACACCACCGTGTCCGGGCAGGCGGCGAAGACCCGGGCCTCACCCTCGGCCTTGGTGCGGGCATAGAGCGACGGCGAAGCGGGATCCGCCCCGATCGCCGAGACGTGGATCATCCGGGCGCCCTGCCGGGCGGCGGCGCGGGCGATCTCGGCGGCGCCATCGACCTGCAGCCGCGCGAAGCTCTGCGAGCCGGTCTCCTGCAGGATGCCGACGAGGTTGATCACCACGTCCGAGCGCTCGGCCGCGCGGGCCACCGATTCGGGGTAGCGCAGGTTGGCCTGGACGGCCACGATCTGGTTGACCTTGCCCAGCGGCTGCAGGAACAGCGCCAGGTCCGGCCGGCGCACCGCGACGCGGATCCGGTAGCCGCGCTTGGCGAGCGCCCGCACCACGTGGCGGCCCAGGAAGCCGGAGCCGCCGAAGATCGTCACGAGCTGGGATTGCGGGCGCAGCGGGCCCGTGGCGGCGGTGGATGCGGGCATGCTGTCCTGAGGCGTGTTCTGTGGGCCGGTCATCGCCGTGGTCTCGGGCTCCTCGCGCGCGCCGGGGCGCCGTCGTGCGCGTCTACTTAGCCTAAGTTCGGCGCCTTGGGAGCCGCCCATGCACGCCAGGGCGCGATTAGCGCCTCCCGGTGCCGGATGCGACCGGGAACGGGGGGCGGCCCCGCGCATTTCCACGGACGAATTCGCCGGGCGGCTGCGCCGGCCGGGGCCGCCGGGGACCACGATGATTCTAGGGATGCTCGTCTCGGCGGTGATCGCCGTTTTCGGACTGCTCGTGGCGCTGGGCCTAATCGGCCACCCGATCGATGCGCAGCTCATCAGCAACTACGGCTGGAGCATCCTGACCATCGGCGTCGCGCTGTTCGTGCTGTTCGCCTATCGCCGGTTCAGCCGGCCCCGGAGCGGGCGCCCCTTCTGACCGAGACGATCAGGCAACCTTGATCCGGCGCCGGACCTCGCGCGCCACGGTGGGGCGGCTGCCGGCCCGGCGGCTCACCGAGCGCGGGGCGCCGACCGTGATGCTCTGGCTCTCCCGGGCGATGAAAGCCGTGGGCATCTCCGCCTGGAGGTCGGCCTCCATGTCGCGGAGCGCCGTGTCGGAATGGGCCGGGTGCAGGTGGATGATCGCCAGGGCCTTGACCCCGGCGGTCTGGGCCAGCTCGACGCCCTTCTGCCAGGTCGAGTGCCCCCAGCCGCGGCAGGTCGGGTACTCGCCGTCGGTGAACATGCCGTCATAGACCATCAGGTCGGCCCCCGCGACGAACCGGGCCAGCTCGGGGTCGGGCCAGGGGTCGCTGTGCTCGATATCGCTGATCAGGCACAGGCGCCGGCCGCCATGCTCGAATCGGTAGCCCACCGAGCCCTGCGGGTGGTTCAGCAGGATCGTGTCGACCCGCGAGCCGTCCGGGAAGGTCAGGGTCTGGCCGGCCTCGAACCCGTGGTGGTTGAAGGTGCAGCACAACTTGTCGAGGGTAACCGGGAAGAGCGGCGGCGCGAATAGGCGATCGAGGGTCGGGCCGGCCGATTCGCCGCCGAGATTGCCGCAATAGGTGTTGATCACCCGGTCGGCGTCGAGGACAGCCGGCTTGAAGAAGGGGAGCCCCGCGGTGTGGTCGAGGTGCAGGTGCGTGAACAGCAGGTCCACGTCCCGCGGGAGATCGGTGCGGTGACCCTGGCCAAGGTTGTAGATGCCCGAGCCGGCATCGACCACGAACATCCGCTCGCCGCAGCGCACCTCGATGCAGGGCGTGCTGCCGCCGAATTCGGCATATTGCGGGCCGCTGACCGGGGTCGAGCCGCGTACGCCCCAGAATCGGAGAACGAGGCCCTGATCGGCCGCGCAGATGGTCGGCTCGGGATACTTGGACATGGCGATCACGAATCTGCGGACAGTCGGTCCCGATCCGTTACGATCGAAACCCCGTCGCCGTTCCGGGAAGGTAGCGCTGAATACGGCAGGCCGACGGGACAGGAGTACCGCTCATCCCCTGCCTTACAATGAATTGGGGGCCCGCACGCCATCGTGATGTGCGGCCGCGCACACGGACGGGCCGCTTTCGGGGTCCGGTGCATGCCTAGAGCCGCTCGGCGGAGGCGATCAGGCCCGCGCCCGAGCCTGCGAGAGTCGGGCGCCCGCCGGCCGAGTCGGCATCTCTCAGGGCCGCCGCCAGCAGGGAGGGCAGGCCGTCGCCGTAGCGCGCCCGGAGGCGGCCCGCCAGCGCCCCGAACGGATCGGGCGCCCGCTCGTAGACCGGCACGAAGCCGGCCATCTGCCGCAGCGCGAGCCCGGACTCGGCCCCACCCCAGGCGGCCCAGACAGATTCCGGAACCGGGCGCGGCACCCGGTGGCCCGGCACGACCACGACCTCCTGGCCGGCATAGGCCAGGGCCTCCGGCCGGCTGATGTCGCCGACCGCGCCGCCCCGGGCCGTGTAGGCCGCCCAGAACGCGTGCTGGCCGCCATCGGAATAGGTGGTGCGCACGGCGGGCTCGCCGGATTCGGCGAGCGCCGCCATCCGGGCCTCCTCGATGGCGCGGTATGTCGCGACGGCAGCCTCCCGGGCGGGATCCCGGGACGGCGCGAAGGCGTAGCGGCCGACGACCACCGAGACCTGAAGCTCCTCCCGGCTCGCCTCGAACCGATCGGACCCGGCCTTGAGCTCGCGCCAGAACGCGATGTTCGGGTCGGTCCGGTGGCGGGCCATGTTCTCGGCGCTCATCCGGAACGGATAGGACTGGAACTGGAAGGCCGCCTGGCCGCCGTTCAGGGCCTCCCGGGCGATGGCGTAGATCTCGCCGACCGTGCCATCGGTCATGGCGAAGCAGCCCATCGACGAGCAGATGCCGTGGACCATCACGGCCGAGCCGGTGCCGCCATGGGCGCGGTCGTAGGCGTTGGGATAGCCGACGTCGAAGGACAGGTAATAGTGCGAGTTCGGGTTCATCTGGCGCTTGGGCACCGCATAGAACCCCTCGGGGGTCTGCCGGTCGCCGCTCTTGCGCTTGGGGCCGAGCTGGCCGGACCAGCGGCAGATCGGGAAGGTCTTGATGTGCACGTACCCGGCCGGGCCCTTCTTCCAGACCTCGATCTCGGATTCCTTCTTGTAGGCCCGGAACAGCACCGGGGCGGCGGCCGTGGTGCCCTTCTGCGCCATCAGGGCCAGCGTCGCGGCCGGGATCGGGGCGTCGGCCTTTCCGGCCTGCGCCGCGCTCGGACCGCAGGCGGTCAGGAGCACGAGGCCGGCGGCGAGGGATCTCGGTATCGGGAGAGGCATGAACCGTCCGTGCTGGATCGGCCGGGCAAGGGGGAACCGGGGCCGGGCAGGCACGGCGTCCCGACCTGCCCGGCCATTGCGGCCGTCGTGAGGCCGTCGCCCTCAGGCCAGGGCCGGCTCCGGCTCGGCGGCCTCGGCGGCAGCCTGGGGCGCGACCACCGCGCTGTTCTCCACGGCGATCACCGCATCGAACGGCTCGATCCCGTCGGGCACGCCCGATTCGGGCAGGCAGACGATGACGCCGCGTCCAGCCCGGGCCTGGCGGAGCCGGGCGAGGCGGTCGCGCACGCCCTCGACCGTGCGGTCTTCGAGCGCAACCGCGACCACCAGGATGTCGGGCTCCCGGGCGAGGCACCGGGCCAGCTCGATTGCGATGCGCTCCCGGGCGTTGATGGCGCCGTCCGCCAGGGCGCCGGTGCTGGGCTGGATCTCGACCTTGCTGTCGAGGCCGAGGCTGTAGACCGAGGCTTCGAGCCCTTCGTCGGCCAGGATCCGCTGCACCAGCGCCCGCACCCGCGGTTCGGCATTGGCCTCGCCGAGGCTGATCCGGCCGAACAGCAGGTTCTCCTCTAGGCTGGCCGCCGGATTGACCCGGCCGGGATCGTGGAACTCCACCGCCCCGGCGAGGTGGGGCGGCAACATCCGGGCGAAGGAGCGGCGGGCTTGGACCAGCCGCTGCTCGAAGGCGTCGTCGATCAGCCCGAAGCGGTGCCGGGACTCGCTGTAGCGGAGGGCGAGGCCGATCAGCCGCGTGCGGTCGCGCTGGCCGGCCGGGCCGCGGCGCAAATTCGCAGCATTGGGCAGGCGGACCACGAGATCTTCGAAATATCCCCGCTCCGAGGCCTGAAACAACGAATAGGCGTCGAAGAGCGGATGATCGTTGGGCAGATCGGCGAAGATTTCCACCGTGCTGCGGGCGACGGCCAGGCCGATCTCGGTGAGCGGTCGCACCAGCTCTTCGGCCTCCAGCACCGCGCGCAGGTAGGGGTGGCGGGCGAACCGCAGGGGCGCGAAGGCGCCACCCACCGGCTCGCCGAACAGGATGTTTTCGCCGATGCTCGCCTGATGGTTGTAGCGCTCCGGGTCGAACGGCTCGACCAGGCGCTCGGCGCCCTTGGCGGCGAGCGCCGCCCGCATGGTCCGGCGGGCCGCGACGATCGCCGCCGCCAGCCGGGGCTGGGTCGCGGGGTCGAGGCGGCCGGTCAGGCCGCGGGCGTAGACGAAGCCGTCGAGGCCGGCGAGGCGACAGATCCCGATCAGCGCGATGTCGTCGGGGGCGTTGGCCGGCTCGGTGCCGTAGAGCAGGTTCTGGCGGAGCGAGCCTTCCATCAGGATCGCCTCCCCGGCCGCGAAGGCGATGCGGCGGGCGCGCTCCGCGGCGTCGAAGCCGCGCAGGTCCGCGCCCGCATAGGTGACGGCCCCGGCGGTCGGCTCGATCTGGCCGGCGAGCACCGCCGCGAGCACCCGGGCGCCGCTGCCCCGGCTGCCGGTGATCGCGACATGGCTCGGCATCGTGACGGTGACGTCGACGCCGGTCAGCCGCTCGCCGCTCGCCGGGTCGAAGGCGCCGACCCCCTGCGTCGCCAGGATCCCGGACCGCGGGAGCGGCGGGGCGAGCCCCGACCGGGCCGCCTTCGCCTGCCGTCCCTGGAGCATCGCGATGAGCCGCGCCAGGTCGCGGAAGCGCGGGCGGACGGATTTGCGCACGGTCCAGAGCCGGGCACAGATCGCGGCGAGCCAGCCGGCGAGGCCGAAGGCCCCGGTGGCGGCGAGCAGGGCTGCCGGGTCGACCGGTGCCACCGGCGGGGCGCCCGGCGCCGTGGAGCGCCACAGGGCCGTGCCGATGGCGATGGCCGGGAGGATCACCGCCAGGGCGAGCGCCGGCGCGCGCGCATAGGCCAGCCGCGCCTCGGCCCGGGACACCTTGGCGCGCATCGCCGCGACCCGCGCCGCGATGCGCTTGCGCTCCAGGGCGGCGGCGCCGTGGACGCGCACGGCGGGCAGGCGCCGCACCAGGTCGTTCAGGTTGGTTTCGGCCCGGGTGCTCGAGCGCAGGCGCAGGTCCTGCCGGTCCCGGGCGCGTTCCAGGACCAGCCCGTAGGCGAGCCCGATCGCCGCCAGCCCGATCGCCGCGGTCGGGATCAGGCGGGGGGCGGCCAGCCCCGCGAAGCCGAGGGCGAAGAGCAGCGCCGCCAGGGTCATGGCCGGCACGACGATGCCGGCGGCGAGCAGCCGGTCGCCCCGGCCCAGAACCTCGCCGACCAGGCGGGCGAGGCTGCGCGCCTCGTCCCGGGCCCCGGCCGGCGCGTCGAGGATCGCCCGCAGGACGGCCTCCCGGACGGCGTCCGCGGCCCGGTTCTGGGCCTTGAAGCACAGGCGCGCCACGACCCAGCCGATCCCCGCCAGGGCCAGCGCGCAGCCGGCGATGCACAGGAAGGCGGCGAGCTCCAGCTCGGCGGGGCGCATCGGGACTCCGTGCGCCAGCACGATCTCGCGGCCGGGCAGCGACAGGGCGACCCGCAGGAACGGCAGCGTCGGCGCCTCGTCGCGGGGCAGCACGGCGACCAGATCGCGTAGGCACAGCAGGGCCAGCGCGCAGAGCGGGGCGCCGAGCCCGACCACGAGGGCGACGGCGGTGGCGTGCAGGCGCCGGGCGGCGCGCCAGGTCAGGACGATGGGATCGGAATCCATAGGGGTCCGGGGCGAGTCCGGGTTGGGGCGTCGGCGGGATCGGGCCGCCATGCCCCGGTCAGGCAGCGCATAGGCCCTCGCGCCGCCGGCGGGAAGTGTCGCGCCGCCGGCGGGACGTGTCGAGCGATCGATGCCGGAAGCGGCCGGTTTGATGATCCATGTTCTAGTTCTCGTCTGGAAAAGCTCTAGGTTCCAAACTGGGACGGCTACGGCGGGCCGCCCCGGCGCCTGGCCGCTTTGGTCGCATTGCGCCGGTGCTCCGCGGCACTGCACTGTCCAACCCGGGACCAACGGTGGGGCGACGCTTGCGGCGCGAGGCTGAGCAGATCGAACCCGACGACCGGATCGCGCCGCCTCGCGGGCGGGCCTGATGGCGCAGCTGTTCACCCCCGGCGCGGACGCGGTCTACCGGCTCGCCCTGATGACCGGCGTGGCCTGCCTAGTCGGCCTGCCGGTTCTGGCGGCCGGGATCGTGCGCTCGAACTACGTCACCGGGGTCGGCATCGCCCCGGCCCAGCCGGTGCCGTTCAGCCACAAGCACCATTCCGGCGAGCTCGGTATCGATTGCCGCTACTGCCACACCACCGTCGACAAGGTCGCCTCGGCCGGGATCCCGCCGACCCATACCTGCATGACCTGCCACTCGCAGATCTGGACCGGCTCGGACATGCTCAAGCCGGTGCGCGACAGCTACGCGCAGGACAAGCCGCTGGAATGGGTGCGGCTGAACAAGTTGCCGCAATACGTCTACTACAACCACTCGGTGCATGTGACCAAGGGCATCGGCTGCTCGACCTGCCACGGCGAGGTCACGGCGATGCAGATGACCTATCGGGCCAACGCCTTCGAGATGCAGTTCTGCCTCGATTGCCACCGGGCGCCGGAGAAATACGTCCGCACGCCCGACGAGGTCTGGAACATGACCTGGAAGCCGCCGGCCGACCAGGCGACCCTCGGGCCGAAGCTCGTGGCCGAGTACCATATCCGCGGCGGGTCGCGGCTGACCGAGTGCGGGATCTGCCACCGATGACCAGCGGATCCGACATCGCGGCCCTGCGCGAAAAGCTCGCCGGCGGCGACGGCCCGCGCTTCTGGCGCAGCCTCGACGCCGTGGCCGACAGCCCGGAATTCCGCGATTACCTCGCGGCCGAGTTCCCCTCGGCAGCCCGGCTCGCCGCGTCCCCGGAGCGGCGCGGCTTCCTTAAGCTGATGGCGGCCTCCTTCGCGCTCGGCGGCCTCACCGCCTGCAGCCGGGACGGGAACCGGGATTATGAGGTGCCCTACGTCAACCAGCCCGAGCGGATCGTGCCGGGCACGGACCTGTCCTACGCCTCCTCGGCGGTGTTCGACGGGTTCGGCAACGGCATCCTGGTCACCACCCGCAACGGCCGGCCCCTGAAGATCGAGGGCAATCCCGAGCATCCCTGGAGCCGCGGCGGCACCGACGTGCTGGCCCAGGCCTCTGTGCTTGGTCTCTACGACCCGTTCCGCTCCCAGGCCGTGCAGCATCTCGGCAAGCCGAGTTCCTGGGCGGCGTTCCGGGCGGCCCTCCAGGCGCAGATGCCGGCCTGGCACGCGGCCGGGGGCGAGGGCGTCGCGCTGCTGACCGGGCCGGTCACCTCGCCCACCGTGGCGGCGCAGATCGCCCGGATGCGGACCGCCTATCCGGCGGCGCGCTGGTTTACCGGCGCTGGCGTCGGCCGCGAGGCGATCTACGAGGGCACCCGCCGCGCCTACGGGAAACCGCTGGAGACGCTCCCGGATTTCAGCCGGGCCCGCACCATCGTGTCCTTGGACGGCGACTTTCTCGATCTCGGCCCCGGCCAGGTCGGCCTGTCGGGGCGCTGGAGTGCGGCCCGCCGGGCGGCCTATGCCGAGGGCCGCCTGCTCACCCTGCACGCCGCGGCCCCGACCCCGACGCTGACCAGCGCCAAGGCGGATCACGGCGTCGCCGTGCCGGTCGGCCGCCTCGAAGCCCTGGCCCGCGATCTCCTGGCCCTGGCCGGGGGCGGCGCCGCGCCTGCCGGCGACGATCCGGCGTCCCGCTGGGCCCGGGGCGCCGGCAAGGCGCTCACCGAGGCGCGGGGCGCCGGCCTCGTCACCACCGGCCTGACCGCGAGCCCGGACCTGCACGCCCTGGTCCACCGCCTCAACGGCGCGCTCGGCAATACCGGGGCGACCGTGCGGCACACGGTGCCGGCGGTCGAGCCGGGGGCCGGAACCCTGGCGGAGCTGGCGGAGGCGATGGAGCGCGGCGCCGTAAAGGTGCTGATCGTGCTCGGCGCCAACCCGGTCTACGACGCGCCCGCCGCCCTCGACTTCGCCGCCCGGATGGAGCGCGTGCCGCTCAAGATCCATGCCGGGCTCTATTACGACGAGACCGGCGCCCATGCCGACTGGCACCTGCCCGCCGCCCATCCGCTGGAATCCTGGGGCGATGTCCGCTCGCTCGACGGCACGGTCGGGCTGATCCAGCCGACGGTGGCGCCGCTCTATAACGGCCGCACCCTCCAGGACATGCTGGCCTTCCTGATCGACGGGCGCGGGAGCGAGGGCGGTGAGGACGCGCTCGGCCTGCTCAAGGCGCGCTGGCGGAACGAAGGCGAGGATGCGGCCGCGTTCGAGGTCCGCTTCGGCGACGCCCTGCGCCGGGGATTCTGGCCCGACAGCGCGGGCGCGACGGAGGAGGTCGCCCTCACCCAGGAAGCGCCGCCCGCCCCTCCGGCGCCGGCCGCGGCCGGGATCGAGGTGGTGTTCCGCCCCGACCCGACCGTCTGGGACGGCACCCATTCCGACCTCGCCTGGCTGCAGGAACTGCCCAAACCTCTGACCAAGATCGTCTGGGAGAACGTCGTCGCCCTCAGCCCGCATCTCGCCGAGCGCGAGTCGATCGCCGTGGGCGACATCGTGCGGGTCGAGGCGGAGGGGCGCGCCGTCGAGGGCGCCGCCTGGATCCTGCCCGGCCAGGCCGCCGAGACCGTGACCCTGAGCCTCGGCTACGGCCGCAACGTGCCGGACCACCTGTCGAGCGGCCTCGGCTACGACGCCGCCACCCTGCGGCCCGTCGCGACGCCCTGGCGGCTCACCGGGGCGCGGCTGACCAAGACAGGCCGCCGCCGGATGCCGGTGACCACCCAGAACCTCGGCACGATGGAGGGCGAGGATATCGTCCGGGTCCAGGCCCTGGGCGCCGCCCCGGTGGGCGACCCGAAGGACGCGCCGGCCCCGGCCTCGTTCTATCCGCCGCCGGAGACTCAGTTGACCGGCGAGACGGCGCAATGGGGTATGGCCATCGACCTCGACGCCTGCATCGGCTGCAACGCCTGCGTCACCGCCTGCCAGGCGGAGAACAACATCCCGGTGGTCGGGCGCGAGGAGGTCGCGCTCGGGCGCTGGATGGGCTGGCTGCGGGTCGACCGCTACTACGCGGGCGACCTCGACGCGCCGACCACGCATTTCCAGCCGGTGCCGTGCATGCATTGCGAGCAGGCGCCCTGCGAGGTCGGCTGCCCCGTGGAGGCGACCCTGCACGACAGCGAGGGCCTGAACCTGCAGGTCTACAATCGCTGTGTCGGCACCCGGACCTGCCAGAGCTACTGCCCCTACAAGGTCCGCCGCTTCAACTACCTGGACTACACGGGCGGCATGACCCCGGTGCAGCAGCAGCAGCGCAATCCCGAGGTCACGGTCCGCGCCCGCGGCGTGATGGAGAAGTGCACCTACTGCATCCAGCGCATCGCGGCGGCCCGGATCACCTCCGCCAAGGACGCGCATTCTCCGATCCAGGACGGCGCCGTCGAGACCGCCTGCCAGGGCGCCTGCCCGACCCGGGCGATCACCTTCGGCAACGTCGCCGACCCGACGAGCCGGGTCTCGGCCGCCCGCAAGGATCCGCGGGAATACGCGCTGCTCGGCCACCTGAACACGCGCCCGCGCACCACCTATCTCGCCGGGCTCGCGCCCGCCGCCGATCCCACCGGACGGGAGGGCTGAGCATGTCCGGCGCCCTGCTCGGCGGCCAGCCGGCCGGCCCCCTGATCGGCCCGGAGGAAACCCTCCAGGGCATCGGCGGCGCGGTGGCGGCGATCCCGCTGACCCATCCGCGCAACCGCCGCTGGTGGATCGCCTTCGCGGGGGCGGTGGCCTTGCTCGGCGTGTTCGGCTTCACCCTCGGCTACCTGCTCTATGCCGGGCCGGGGGTCTGGGCGAACAACAACGCCGTCGTCTGGGCGCTCGACATCGCGAGCTACGATTGGTGGATCGGGGTGGCGTCCGGCAGCCTGCTGGTCTCGGCGGTGCTGCTGCTGCTCGGGGCGGAGTGGCGCGGTGCGGTGAACCGCATCGCCGAGACCCTGGCGCTGCTCGCCACCGCGTCGGCCGGGCTCTACCCGATCATCCATCTCGGGCGGCCGTGGTTCTTCTTCTGGAACCTGCCCTACCCCAACACCTACGACCTCTGGCCGCAATTCCGCTCGCCGCTCCTCTGGGACGCGATCGACATCGTCGCCTTCCTGGTGATCTGCGTGAGCCTCTGGTTCATCGGGATGCTGCCGGACCTCGCCACCTTACGCGACCGCGCCTTCGTGGAGGCGATGCGCCAGAGCGACGCCAAGGCCCGCAACCGCAAGCTCGCGCTCCTGCGCGCGCAGGTCTACGGCATCGTCGCCTCGGGCTGGCGCGGCTCGGCGGCCCATTGGCAGATCTGGGTCCAGGCCTACCGGACGGTGGCCCTGCTCGGCGTGCTGCTGGTGGTCTCGGTCCAGACCGGCGCCTCGGTGATGCTGGCGGGCTCCTTGATGCCGGGCTGGCACAGCACCCTACTGCCGGTGACGTTTCTGGTGAACGCGGTCTATTCCGGCGTCGGCGTCACCGCGGCGATCGTGGTGCTGATCCGCGTGGTCTACGGCCTCGACAGCTTGGTCACCGCGCGCCACCTCGACGTGCTCGGCCGCCTGCTGCTCTGCCTCGGCTGCGCCAGCGCCTATTGCTACGCCGCCGAGTATTTCGACACGTTCCTCAACGGCGACGCGGAAGGCCGGGGCGTGCTGGTGCGGCGCCTGACCGGCGACCACGCCCTGGTCTCGTGGATGGCGATCTTTGGCCTGATCCTGCCGGCGCAGGTGCTGTGGTCGGCCCGCGCCCGGACGGCGCCGCTGGCGATCGCCGCGGTCGGGCTCCTGGTCGCGGCCGGCGCCTATGCCGACCACGTCACGGTGCTGGTCGTCACCCTGACCCAGGATTTTCTGCCGTCCTCGCGGCTGCCCTACGGGCCGGATCCCTGGGGCATCGCCACCTTCGCGGGCTCGCTCGGGCTGTTCCTGACCCTGCTGCTGCTGTTCCTGCGCTACCTGCCGGCGGTCTCGATCATCGAGAGCCGCCGCCTGGCCCTCGCCCGGGCCCCGGCCACCGCGGCCGCCGCCCGGGAGGCCGCGTCCCGGGCCACCCTCCGCCCGGAAGAGAATCCCGGGCCGGCGCCGCTCTGGGGCGTCTCCGCCACCTTCGCCAGCCAGTCCGACCTCGCCGCCGCCCTGCAGGCGGTGTCGGGGATCAGCCCGCCGGACCATGTCCATCTCGACGGGCACGGGCCGGTGCCGATGCCCCGGACCCTGCGGGCGCTGGGCCTGGAGGGCCGCTCGATCCTGCCCTACGCGCTGGCCGGCGCGCTGCTCGGCGGCGCGGGCTTCTACGCCATGTGCGTCTACGCCACGGCCTACGATTACGTGTTCCTGATCGGCGGGCGCCCGCGCCTGTCCTGGCCGTCCTTCGTGGTGCCGAGCATCTCCTTCGCGATGATGACCGGCTGCATCGCGATCCACCTCGCGCTGCTGGTGCTCAACCGCCTGCCGCGGCTGAACCACCCGGCCTTCAACATCCCGGGCTTCCTACGCGCCTCGGACGACCGGTTCTTCCTCTCCGCAGAGGCCCGCAGCGACCGCTTCGACGCGGCCCGGTTCGAGCGCCGGCTCACCAGCCTGCCGGTCGAGGCCGGGCGTCCCCTCGAGATCCGCAGGATCCCGCGATGAGGCGCGCCGCCGGTCTCATCCTCTTCGCGGCCCTGCCGGCTCTCTCGGCCTGCGGCGAGGCCAATATGGACGACCAGGCCCGGGCCAAGACCTGGGACAAGAACCCGTTCTTCCCCCGCCAGATCACCATGCGCCAGCCGGTCTCCGGGACCGTGCCGCGGGCCGACCCGGCCCGGGAGGCGCCGCAGCCGCAGACGATCAGCCAGGATCTGGTGGAGCGCGGCCGGCAGCGTTACGCGGTGTTCTGCACGCCGTGCCACGGCCAGGACGGGCGCGGCCAGGGCATCGTCGTGCAGCGCGGCTTCCCGCATGCCGGCGATCTCACCGCCGAGTCCCTGCGCAAGGCCCCGGCCGCCGAGATCTACGACGCCATCGGCAACGGCAAGCGCACCATGTTCGGCATGGCGCAGATGATCCCGTCCGCCGACCGCTGGGCGATCGTCGCCTATGTCCGGGCGCTCCAGCTCAGCCAGGACGCGCCCGTGGCGAGCCTGTCGCCGGACGACCGGGCCCGCCTGGAGGCGACCCAGTGAGCCGCCCTCTCCTCCTCGGCCTCCTCGGGCTCGGCCTCTTGGCGGGATGCTGGCTGCTGGGCGGCTGGCGCGGCGCCGCCGCCTCTTACCTCTCTGCCTGGCTCGTCCTCCTGGCGCTGCCGGTGGGCGCCCTGCCGATCACGATCGTGGCCGAGCGCTTCGGCAAGCGGGTGCGCGAGCGCGGCGGCGTCGAGATGCTGGCGGCCCTGCGCCGTCTGATGGCTTTGATGCCCGTGGCCGCGCTGCTGGGGCTGCCGCTCCTCGCCGCTGTGCCGGTGCTCTACCCTTGGGTCGGGGCGGCGCCGCGTACGCCGCTCGCCGCCCTCTGGTTCACCACGCCGTTCTTCGCGGCCCGGGTGATCGCGTATCTCGCGGCCTGGACCTGGCTGGCCTTCCGCTTCGCGCGGCCCTTCGACGAGCCGGGCGAAGGTCGCACCGTGCCGGCGGTGGGGCTCCACGCGGTGGTCGGCACCCTGTTCACCACAGACGTGATCGCCTCCCTCGATCCGCGGCTCGATTCCGCCCTGCTCGGCCTGCTGGTGATGACCGCCTGGAGCGGGCTGGCCTTCGCGGCCGCGATCCTGCTCGCCTGGGAGGAGCCGGAGCCGGTGGGCCGCGGACGCACCCCGCCCGGGCGGGGCCGGCTGGTGCCCCTGGTGGTGCTGCTCGGCCTCTGGGCGTTCCTGCACTTCGTGCAGTTCCTGATCGTCTGGTCGGCCAACCTGCCGCCGGAGGTGTCCTGGTATTTCGCCCGCGGCGGTGGCCTCGGGCGCGGCCTGTCGATCGCGGCCGGGATCGTCGTCGTGCTGGCCGGGCTCGCGACTCTGCGGCCGGGCCGCCCGACCACCCGGATCCTGGCCGGCGCGGCTTTGGCCGTGCACGCCCTCGAGATGTTCTGGCTGGTGACGCCGGCTCTGCGCGACCGGTTCGTGATCCGCCCGGCGGACGGGCTCGCCGCGCTGGCCGTGGCCTGTCTCGCCGCCGCGCTCCATCTCCTGCTGCGCGGGCGCCCGGCTCCGACAGCCCGGCGCGCCGGGAGGGTCGCATGAGCGCCGGCGGCACCCCTGGTCCCGGCCTGATCCCGGCGATCCTGGCCGGGCTGACCCTGCGCGGCAGCGGCCTGCTGAACGGCCGCCCGCCCCGCGGCGCGCCGGCCAATGCCCCGCGCGATCCGAACGATCCCGGCTACGAGACGCGCGACGTCAGCGTCCGCAACACCGCGCTGGTGATGGCGGGCCTCGCGCTCGCGGTGTTGACGGTCATCGGTACCATGGTCTGGCTGATGGGGGCCTTCAGTGCCAGCCAGCGCCGGACCCTGCCGACCCTGACCCGCCAGCAGACCGCGCCGCTGACGCCGCCGCCCCCGAACCTCCAGGCGGACCCCAATGTCGACCTCGACCGCCAGCGCGCCGAGGCTGCGGCCCGGCTTGCGGGCTACGGCTACAGCGACCCGGCTCGCAGCCGGGCCCGCATCCCGATCGACCGGGCCATGGACCTGATCGTCGGCCGCCCCCTCGACGCGCCGGACCGGTAGCAGGATGACGCCGAACCACGCAGCCCTCGAACTCTGGCCCGCCGCCGTCTCGGCCACCGCGTCCGAGACCGACCTGCTGATCCTGGCCTTCACGGTCCTGACCCTGCTGCTGACCGTCCCGGTTTTCGTGGCGATCACCTACTTCGCCCTGCGCTACCGGGAGGGTTCGGAGGCGGACCGGCAGCCATCGGGCATCCGCTCCAACCTGATCGAGATCAGCTGGATGCTGATCCCGTTCCTGCTGACGCTGATCTTCTTCGTCTGGGGGGCGCGGCTATACGTGGCCTCGCGCAACCCGCCGCCCGACGCGATGGTGATCGAGGCGATCGGCCGGCAGTGGATGTGGAAGTTCCAGCATCCCACCGGCCAGGCCGAGATCAACAATTTGCACCTGCCGATCGGGCAGCCGATCCGCCTGCGGATCATCAGCCAGGACGTGATCCACGCCCTCTACCTGCCGGCGGTGCGCCTGCAGGTCGCCGCCCTGCCCGACCGCTACACCGACCTGTGGTTCAAGGCCGACAAGATCGGCACCTATCACCTCTACTGCTCGGAATATTGCGGCACCGACCATTCCGTGATGGGCGGCGAGGTCACCTTCATGAACCCCGGCGACTACCAGGACTGGCTGACCCATGCCGGCGCCCAGCAGAGCAAGGTCGCGGCCGGTCGCACCCTCTACGAGGCCTATGGCTGCGCCGGCTGCCACGATCCCGGCTCGGCCGTGAAGGCCCCGAGCCTTGCCGGCCTCTACGGCAACCCGGTGAAGCTCGCCGACGGCCGCACCGTCACAGCCGACGAGACCTGGCTGCGCGAAAAGATCCTGAACCCCAACGGCGACCGGCTCGCCGAGGGCTACAAGCAGGTCATGCCGAGCTTCGCCGGGCGGATCCCGGAGGACGAGCTCGGCCGCCTCATCGATTTCCTGAAATCCTACACGGCGCCGGCCTCCGGCAAGGCCGCGCAGGCGACTCCATGAGAGCCAATCCATGAAGGCGACATCATGAGCGCAACGGGCAGCGTCGGCGGCACGGCCCGCCGCGAGCCGCACGCGCCGGAGGCCACCCTCGGGCGCAAGGCGGACTATCTCCACGCGGATTCGACCCTGCGCTCGTGGTTCCTCACCACCGACCACAAGCGCATCGCGATCCTGTACCTGACCTCGATCACTGGCTTCTTCGTGATCGGGGCGGTGGCGGCCGGCGTGGTCCGGCTGGCGCTGATCGTGCCGAACGGCGCGATCATGACCAACGACACCTACAACAAGGCCTTCACCATCCACGGCGTGGTGATGGTGTGGTTCTTCCTGATCCCGTCGATCCCGGCCACCTTCGGCAACTTCCTGATCCCCCTGATGATCGGGGCGAAGGACCTCGCCTTTCCCAAGCTCAACCTGACGAGCTGGTACGTGTTCATGGCCGGGGCGTTCTTCACCCTGGTCTCGCTGGTGCTGGGCGGGGTCGATACCGGCTGGACCTTTTACGCGCCGCTCTCGACCGCCTTCTCGAACACCTGGGTCCTGCCGGCTCTGATCGGCGTGACCATCGTGGGCTTCTCGTCGATCCTCACCGGCCTGAACTTCGTGGTCACGATCCACACCATGCGGGCCCCCGGCATGACGTGGTTCAAGCTGCCGATCTTCGTCTGGGCGCACTACGCCACCAGCCTGATCTTCCTGCTCGCCACGCCGGTGATCACCACGGCGCTGATCCTGCTGATCATGGAGCGCGGCTTCCATATCGGCGTGTTCGACCCGGCCTATGGCGGCGATCCGGTGTTGTTCCAGCACCTGTTCTGGTTCTACTCGCACCCGGCCGTGTACATCATGGTTCTGCCCGGCATGGGGGTGATCTCGGAGATCGTCCCGGCCTTCGCGCAGAAGAAGCTGTTCGGCTACCGGTTCGTCGCCTACGCGTCGATCGGGCTGGCCTCGGTGACCTTCTTCGTCTGGGGCCACCACATGTTCGTCAACGGCCAGAGCGACCTGGCCTCCCTGGTGTTCTCGGCCCTGTCCTTCGCGGTGGCGGTGCCCTCTGCGGTCAAGGTCTACAACTGGACCGCCACGATCCATAAGGGCTCTCTGCGGCTCGACACGCCGATGCTCTATGCCATGGGCTATATCGGGCTGTTCGTGCTCGGCGGGCTGACCGGCCTCTACCTGGCGACGCTGGCGATCAACCAGCACATCCACGCGACCTACTTCGTGGTCGCGCATTTCCATTACATCATGGTCGGCGGCACGGTGCTGGCGTTCCTCGGCGGCCTGCATTTCTGGTGGCCGAAATTCACCGGCCGGATGTACAGCGAGCCCTGGGGCCGGGTCTCGGCGGTGCTGATCTTCCTCGGCTTCAACGTCACCTTCTTCCCGCAGTTCATTCTCGGGTATCTCGGGATGCCCCGGCGCTACGCGACCTACCCCGCCGAGTTCCAGTTGCTGAACGTGCTGTCCTCGGCCGGGGCCACGATCCTGGCCGCGGGCTACATCTTCCCGATGCTCTACCTGGTCTATTCCCTGTGGTTCGGCCGCAAGGCGCCCGCCAACCCGTGGAACGCCAAGGGGCTCGAATGGGAGACCGGCTCGCCTCCGCCCAAGCACAATTTCCTCTCGCCCCCCGAGGTGCCGCGCATCCCCTACGACTACCCGATCCAGGCCCAGGAATCCCAGGACCAGCACGGATGAGCGAGGGGCTGGCAGACGGCGTCGGGGTCGCCCGGGCCGGACATTTCGAGACGGTGGGCCAGCAGCGCGCCGCCGCGACGCTCGGCATCTGGGCCTGGCTGATCACCGAGCTCCTGCTATTCTCTGCGCTGTTCCTTGTGGCTTTGATCACCCGGATCCTGCACCCCGAGGCGACGGTCGCGGCGGCCAAGCACCTCAAATTCTGGATCGGCGCCACCAACACCGTGGTGCTGATCTGCTCCAGCTTGACCATGTCGATGGCGATCGAGTTCTCGCGGATCGGCTGGCAGCGCGCCATGGTCCGGGCGATGCTCGCCACCGCGGCGCTGGGCAGCCTGTTCCTGGTGCTCAAGGGCTACGAGTACTACGCCGACTGGGACGAGCACATGATGCCGTTCTTGAGCAATCGGCCCTTCGCCCTGGCGGAGACGCCGCCGGCACGGCTGTTCGTGAACCTCTACTACGTCGCCACGATCCTGCACGCGGCCCACCTGTTCACCGGCATCGCCCTGCTGCTCGGCATGACCTGGATGGCCGCCAAGGCCGGCTTCCTGTCCCGCCACCAGAACTGGATCGAGGTCTACGGCCTGTACTGGCACTTCATCGACCTCGTGTGGATCCTGGCCTTCCCGATCCTCTACGTGGTGAACCGATAGGATGCGCAATCCCCTCGCGACCCTCAGCGCCGACGAGCGCGCCCTGCTCCGGCGCCGGCTGCGCACGCCGGTGCTGACCTTCCTGGCGCTGCTCGCCCTGCTCGCCGTCAACGTCACCCTGGGTGCCACCCTGCCCTTCGCCCAGGTCTGGATCGTCGAGCTCCTTGTCGTCGCCGTGATGGTGGCGCTGATCCTCCTGGTCTCCATGGAGGTGATCCACGAGCCGCCGCTGGTGCGGCTGTTCTCCGGGCTCGGCTTCTTCTGGGTCGCCATCATGTTCGGGATGACGCTGACCGATTATCTGGCGCGGTGATCGGCGCGAAAGCCGTTGTTCGGGCGGCCGAACACACCTAAACGTTGCCCCTCCCCCGCATGGCCCCGGCATTATCCTGATGTGCGAACTGCTCGGCATGAGCGCCAACGTGCCGACCGACATCCGCTTCTCGTTCGCCGGGCTCGCCCGGCGCGGCGGCGACACCGGGCCCCATGCCGATGGCTGGGGCATCAGCTTCTATGACGGGCGGACCTGCCGCAGCTTCCACGAGCCGGAGCCGAGCTCGCGCTCGCAATTGGCCCGGCTGCTGCGCGACATGTCGATCAAGAGCCGCATCGTCGTCGCCCATGTGCGCAAGGCCAATCGCGGCCGGGTCAGCCTGGAGAACACCCACCCGTTCGCCCGGGAATTGTGGGGCCGCCGGTGGACCTTCGCGCATAACGGCCAGCTCAAGGGCGTGAAGCGGTTGCCGCTGGGCAGCTTCATGCCGATCGGCTCCACGGACAGCGAGCACGCCTTCTGCTGGATGCTCGGCCGCCTCCAGGCGCGGTTCCAGGCCCTGCCCCGGCCCGCCACCCTCGACCGGGCCGTGGCCGACCTCGCGGGCGAATTGCACGGGCTCGGCGTGTTCAACATGCTGCTGACCGACAGCCGCACCCTCTACGCCCATTGCGGCAAGCGCCTCTGCTACCTCACCCGCCGGGCGCCGTTCGGCACAGCCACCCTGATCGACGAGGATTGGCAGGTCGATTTCGCCCAGGAGACCTCCGAGAGCGACGTGGTGACGGTGATCGCCACCCAGGCGCTGACCCGGGACGAGCGCTGGACCGACCTCGCCCGCGGCGATGTCCTGACCCTGCGGGATGGGGCGATCCGCCTGTTGAGACCGGCCGGGGCTTCTTAAGTCGAGCTTGGGCGAGGGTGCATGCGCGCCTCCGATGCGCTAGAACGCCTGTAATAGGAGCGCATCGACCGGACTTGAGGGGGAGTTCGGCCGGCAAGCGATCCGCCTCGACCGGTCTGGACCGCAGGTCGAGCCACGATGAGCTGACGAGCACGATACGCATGAGCCGCGACGAGACCGACACCGTCCTGTCCCAAGAGGATGGGCTTCGGGATGGCCGCCCGAACCTCGCTCCGAACATCCGCACGCATCTCGGCGAGCACCTGCGCACCGTCTATGAGCGGATCGGCGAGGAGGTGCTGCCGTCCCGCTTCGCCGACCTGCTCGAGAAGCTGGAAGCGGCGCTCCGCGCCCGCGGCGAGGCGATTGAGCCGGAATTCCGCAACGGCCTGCTCGCCGCCGTGCCGTCGCTGCGCGCCTTCGCCCTGTCGCTGACCTCGAACCCCGCCCGGTCGGACGATCTCGTCCAGGACACCCTGCTCAAGGGCTGGCAGCACCGGGCGCGGTTCCAGCCGGGCACGAACCTCAACGCGTGGCTGTTCACGATCCTGCGCAACATCTTTTACTCGGATCACCGCAAGCGGGTCCGCGAGGTCGAGGACCAGGACGGCTCCTATGCGGCCCGGCTGGCCACCGCCCCGCACCAGGGCGACCGGCTCGACGTCGAGGATCTGCAATCGGCCCTGGCCAAGCTGCCGCCGGACCAGCGCGAGGCCCTGGTGCTGGTGGGCGCCGAGGGCGTCTCCTACGAGGAGGCCGCCACGATCATGGGCTGCAAGGTCGGCACCGTGAAGAGCCGCGTCAGCCGCGCCCGCGGCCGGCTGGCCGAGCTCCTGGGCTATGACGAGGAAGATCTCGGCTCCGACCGCTTCATCCAGTCGGCGATGCCGAAGGACGCGTAGTAAATTCTGGGCTGCGTGGTTTTCGGCGAGCCGCGCCGAAAAAAGCATGCATCCGATTCCGGGGATCAGGCGTTACCGGCCCGAGCTTCGCTGCCTTTGCTGCGGCGGAACGCCACGGAACGGAGATGTCTCGCATGACCTTCAAGACCCTCATCGCTGCCTCGGCCCTCGCCCTGTCGCTGCCGCTGGCCGCCCAGGCCCAGGGCACCATCCCGGGTGCCGAGCGCGGCGCGGCCGCCGGTAACGACGCGGCCGGCCCGATCGGCGGCATCGTCGGCGGCGCGGTCGGTGCGGCCACCGGCACGGTGGGCGGCATCCTCGGCGTCGACATGGCGCCGCGCTTCCGCAGCTACGTCCGCGAGCGCAATGTCCGCTCGTACGATTACGACGGTCGCGTCGCCGTCGGCTCCACCCTGCCGGCCTCCGGCGTCACCTACTACGACGTCCCGACCGAGTACCGCGTGCAGCCGGGCTACCGCTACACCGTGGTGAACGACCGGCCGGTGCTGGTCGATCGCGGCCACCGGATCGTCGAGGTGATCGACTAAGTCTGCGGGCCGGTCCCGCACCGGCCCATTGGGCCCCGGAGCGACCCGCTCCGGGGCCCGTTCTCTTTGGACGATCCGCGGCGGCGCAACGGTTCTCCGGCGAAGCCGTTGATGATCCAGATGAACGACGAGGCAACCATGAGCCAGGATCCGAGCGAGCCCGGCGCGACGCTGCCGGAACCGGTGCGCGATCACCTCGGCCAGCAACTGCGCGGCGTGCTGCCCGTCGGCCCCGACAAGCCCCGCTTCCTCGGGGACGATCCGGTGCCGGACGCGTTCGAGCCGCAGATCCGCCGGCTCGAGACCCGGCTGAAGACCCACGAGGAAGGCACCGGCGCGGTAGGCCAGGCCCTCGACCAAATCCTCGATGCCCTCGGGGTCAAGCCGGACGGCGACGACAAGCCTAAGGCCTGAGGCGCGACCGGCCGCTTCAGACCCGCGGCTTCTCCGCCAGGATATCCCGGATCTCCGACAGGAGCTTCACGTCGGCCGGCACCTCGGCCACCGCCTCGGGTTTCTTGTCCTCGGCGTGCTGCAGCTTGTTCATGGCCCGGATCACCAGGAACAGCACGAAGGCCACAATCAGGAAGTTGAGGGTCAGCGTCAGGAACTGGCCGTAACCCAAGACGGCGCCTTGCTTCTTGGCGTCCGCGTAGGGCAGCCCGGCCTGCACCTTGGACGAGAGCGGGATGTAGTAGTTCGAGAAATCGAGCCCGCCGGTGATCGCGCCGATCGCCGGCATGAACAGGTCCTGCACCGCCGAATTGACGATCGCCCCGAAGGCCGCGCCGATGATCACGCCGACCGCGAGATCGACGACATTGCCGCGCAACGCGAATTTTTTGAACTCTTCGAGCATGCACCGTCCCCCGCCGAACTCTTGGCGAAACTAGGCGATGCTCAAGCGAAGGCCAGCGCGCGGCGCTGGCCTATCCCCCGGTGATCGCCGGCCCCGCCGGCTCCTCGGCGGCCGCAACCTCCGCCTTGGCGCGGCGGTGATACTGGGCCGCGACCACCGGGAGGGTCAGCAGGTAGCCGCCGCTCACCGCCACCAGGGCCTCGAACGGGTAGCTGATCAGGATGCCGAAGGCCGCGACCCCGAACAGGAAGATCGGCAGGACGAGGCTGCGCGGCACCCGCTTGCCCATGGTCTTGCCCGAGAAGGTCGGCACCGTGGAGACGACCAGCAGGGCGATGGCCAGCACGTAGATCAGGATCGCCGGGGCGGCCCAGCTCTCGCCGCCGAAGCCGAGGAAGTGCAGGTAGAGCGGCAGCATCGCGGTCAGCGCACCCGCCGGGGCCGGCATGCCGACGAAAAAGTCCTTCTTCCAGTCCGGCCGGTTCGGGTCGTCCAGCATGGCGTTGAAGCGGGCGAGCCGCAGGGCCATGGCGATGGCGAAGATCAGCGCCACGATCCAGCCGGCGGATTTCAGGTGGAACAGCGCGAAGCCGTAGAGGATCAGCGCCGGGGCACAGCCGAAATTCACGAAGTCGGCGAGCGAATCCAGCTCGGCGCCGAAGCGTGAGGTGCCCTTGAGCAGCCGCGCCACCCGGCCGTCGATGCCGTCCAGCACGCCGGCCGCCACCACGGCGATGACGGCGGGCTCGAACTTGCCCTCGAAGGCGAGCCGAATCGCCGTCAGCCCGAGGCAGAGCGCCATCAGGGTGATCATGTTGGGCGCGATCATCCGGAACGGCACCGGCTTGAACCGGCGCGGGCGCGGCTCGTTCGGATCGGGCGCGAAGGGCGGGAACAGATCGTCCATGACTGTCTAGATCCGCTTCCTAGATCCGCTTGAACTGCCGCCCCGGGCCGCCGCCGAGATCGGCCAGCACCGTCTCGCCGGCCACGGCCTTCTGGCCGAGCCCGACCAGCACGGTGGCGCCGGCCGGCAGGTAGACGTCGACCCGCGAGCCGAACCGGATCAGCCCGAACCGCTCGCCCACCCCCAGCGTGTCCCCGGCCGAGACAAAGCCGACGATCCGGCGCGCCACCAGCCCGGCGATCTGCACCACGCCGACGCGCTTCGCCTGCCCGGCATGGCTGGTCTCGATGACTAGGCCGTTGCGCTCGTTGTCGTCGCTGGCCTTGTCGAGCTCGGCGTTGAGGAACAGGCCGGGCGTGTAGTGAATCTGGCCGATGCGGCCGGAGACCGGCACCCGGTTCACGTGGCAATCGAACACGTTCATGAACACCGAGACCCGTAAGGTGGGCACCTGCGGCAGGTCGAGTTCCGGCGGCGGCAGCACGGTGGCGATCAGGTTGACGCGCCCGTCCGCGGGCGAGACCACGAGGCCATCGGCCACCGGGGTGATCCGCTCCGGATCGCGGAAGAAGTAGCAGACCCAGAGGGTGAGGATCAGGAAGATCCAGCCGAAGAACTGCGAGAAATAGCCGGCCAGCACCGTGAGCACGATGCCGATCAGGATGAAGGGATAGCCCTCCTTGTGGATCGGCACGAGCGTCCGGCGGATCGTCTCGATCAGGTCTGTCATTGTGTTCAGGACTCAAACGGTGCCGCGGGCGGACATGTCGGACGGGCGGATGGCAGCCCGCCGGGCGAACGTCAATGTTTCGGATCTGCGGCGGTCTCTATCAGAGATGCGTCATCGTCCCCACCTGCCTCACGGCGCCGGGGGGCATGGCCCAAGAAACCAACCACGCGGGACGCGGGACGCTGCGGCGACCCAGGTGTCGGCCATGTCCGCGCGGGATCCGATCCCCCCGGCCGCTGCCGTCTTTCCGGCGGCGATGTCTTGATAGGAACATTGTCAAGGGACGGGACACGGCGTCCACGATTGCGGCGCCTCTCGATACGTCCGATACAGGTCCTCTCGAAGGGCTGGCTGCCGCGTTCACTGTCATTGCGAGCGCAGCGAAGCAACCCAGGGCATCGCACGATTTCAAGACGTGGCGCATCACTGGGTTGCTTCGCTGCGCTCGCAATGACGGCGTGAGGCGAGCGGATCTATTGGAACATAGGCTGATGGCCCGGTCCGCGGCCGCAGGAGGAGCCGTCCGGTGCAGAAACTCGCCATCCTCGGCCTCGGCGCGATGGGGCTTCCCATCGCCCGCAACCTCGGGGCCAAGCGCACCTGCGATTCCGAGACCCTCGTGGCGGTGGATGCCGACCCAGCGCGCTGCGCCGGGCTCGAGGGGCCGGGCCTCGTGGCGACGGCGGATCCCGCGGCGCTCGACGGGGCCGAGGTGCTGTTCCTGTGCCTGCCGAACGGCGACGTGGTCGAGGCGGCCCTGTTCGGCGGGGATGGCCTGGCCGAGCGGCTGGCGCCGGGGGCGATCGTTGTGGATCTCAGCACCATCGCGCATGCCCAGGCGCTCGCTATCGGGCGCGCCGTGGCGGCGACCGGGCGGCGTTTCGTCGATGCCCCGGTCTCCGGGGCGCCGGCCGGCGCCGAGGCCGGGACGCTCACGGTGATGTGCGGCGGCGACGCGGAGAGTATCGCCGCGGTTCGGCCGCTGCTGGAGCGGATCGGCACCAGCGTCCTGCATATGGGGCCGGCGGGCTCCGGCCAGCTCACCAAGACGATCAACAACGTGCTCTACGACATCAACATCGCGGCGCTCGCCGAGGTGCTGCCGATGGCGGTGGCGATGGGGCTCGACCCGGACCAAGTCGCGCAGGTCGTGACCACGGGGACGAGCCGGAGCTACGCGTCGCAGTATTTCGTGCCGCGCATCCTCCAGGGCCGCTTCGACGAGGGCTATCCGATGGGCGCGGCCTACAAGGATCTCGTCGCCGCGGCGGCGATCTCGGCCGAGCACGGCTTCCCGATGCCGGTCACGGCGGCGGCCACCGCGACCTACCAGACCGCCCTGCGCCAGGGCCACGGCGACCGGGACAAGGGCGCGATGGTGCTGCCGTTCGAGGGCCTGCTCGGGGTGAAGGTCCGCTCCGGCAGGTGAGCGAAGCGGCCGCGCTCCGAAGGACCCGTCAATCCACCGCCGGGGCGTGCAGCTCCGCGTCGGTGAAGCGGGCCTGCTCCTCCATCACGAGTTGGCCCAGCTCGCGCTTGATCGCGTTGAAATCGGCGCTGGCCGGGTCGCGCGGCCGGGGGATCGGCACGGTGACGTCGCGCTTGATGCGCCCGGGCCGGTAGGTCATCACCAGGATCCGGTCGGCGAGGTAGATCGCCTCCTCGATCGAGTGGGTCACGAACACGATCGTCTTGCGATAATCGGCCCAGATCCGGAGCAGCTCGTCCTGCAAGGTGCGGCGCGTCAAGGCGTCGAGCGCCCCGAACGGCTCGTCCATCAGCATCACCGGCGGGTCGAGGGCGAGGATGCGGGCGATGGCTACGCGCTGGCGCATCCCGCCCGACAGGTCCTTCGGGTACCGCTTGCGGAAATCCGACAGGCCGAGCGTCGCGGTGATGCGGTCGACCGTCTCGTTGGCTTTCGCGCGCGGCACGCCCTTGATGTCGAGGCCGAAGCGGACGTTGTCCTCGACGCTCATCCACGGGAACAGGGCGTATTCCTGGAACACCATCCCCCGGTCCGGCCCGGGATCGACCACCGGCTTGCCGCCCACCGTGATCGTGCCCGAGGTCAGCGGGCTGAAGCCCGCCATCGCGTTGAGCAGGGTGGACTTGCCGCAGCCCGAGGGGCCGAGCAGGCACAGGAACTGGCCCTCCGGCACCGTCGCCGAGATGTCCTGAAGGGCGGCGACGCCCGAGGCGCCGCTGCCGAACACCTTGACGGCGTTCGCGACCACGATCTCTGCCGACATCGTCCGGGTTACCGCTCCAGGCCGCGATGCCAGCGCAGCAGGTGATCGTTGAGGCGGCTCATCGCCCCGTCGATGATCAGGCCGAGGATTCCGATCGTCAGCATGCCGCCGATGATCTTGTCCGACCACATGTATTCCCGGGCTTCGAGGATCCGGTAGCCGAGCCCGTCCGAGACCGCGATCATCTCGGCGACGATCACCACGATGAAGGCGGTGCCGATGCCGATGCGCATGCCGGCGAGCACGAACGGGCTCGCGGCCGGCAGGATCACCCGGCGGAACATCGTCCAGGAGCCGGCGCCGAGGTTGCGGGCGGCGCGGATGTAGATCGAATCGACCTGCCGCACCCCCGCGATGGTGTTGACCAGGACCGGGAAGAAGGTGCCGAGCGCGATCAGGAACAGGGCCGGCGGGTTGCCGAGCCCGAACCACACAATGGCGAGCGGGATGTAGGCGATCGGCGGGATCGGCCGCAGCACCTGCAGCAGCGGGTTGAACAGGCCGTAGAGCACGTCGTTGGTGCCGAGCACGAGGCCGATCGGCACGGCGAGCCCGGCGCCGATGAGGAAGCCGGAGACCACCCGGGACAGGCTCGAGACCGCGTCGTGCGGCATCTCGCCGGAGAACAGCCAGGACAGGTAGCTCTCCTGACCCGGATCGTACGGCAGGGCCGGGAGCAGCCCGGACCACCACTTCACCGCCACCGCGCTCGGGGGCGGCAGCACCACCGCCGAGACGAGGCCGGTGCGGCTCGCCAGCTCCCACAGGATCAGCAGCGCGACCGGGATCAGGACGCCGCGAAGGTCGCGCAGGGCCATCGGATTACTCGACCTTCAGGTCGGCCTTGGCCTTGTCGAGCAGGTCGAGCTTGACCCACTCGGCATCGCTCTTGGGCGGGTTCTGCATCTTACCCAGCCCGTACTTGACCATGTAGTCGGTGGTGACCTGCATGTGTCCCGCCGGCATGGCGTAGGTGTAGCTCGCGTTGGCCATGCCATCGCGGAAATCCTGGCTCGTGAGCTGGCCCTTGAACACCTGCTCGCGGACGTATTTCTCGGCGAGCGCCGGGTCGTCGATGAAGGCCTTGGTGGCGGCCACGAACAGGCGCAGCACCTTGGCGGCGACTTCCGGCCGCTCATTGTACATCTTCTCGGTCATCACCAGGGGCCGGACCGGCTTGCCGATCGGGGTGTCGTAGGGCTTGACCAGCTCGACGCCCCAGCCGGCGCTGATCGCCTGGGTCGATTGCGGCTCCGACTGGCAGATCACGTCGACGTACTTTTGGCCCAGCGCCTGGTTCAGGTCGGCGTAGTTGTTGAAGTAGGTCAGCTGCACGTCCTTGCCGGGACGCTCGGACCAGGTGAGACCGTGCTTGTCGAGCTCGGCCAGCAGCATCAGGTCCTGCGTGCCGCCGCGGACGGTGGCGACCTTGAGGCCCTTCAGGTCGGCCGCGCTCTTGGCCGGCAGGTCCGGCCGCTTGAGGATGCGCACGCCGCCATCGGCGAAGCCCGCAACCACCAGCAGCTTCACGCCGTTGCCGCGCGCGGCCACGGCGCCGTCGCCCCCCGAGGCCGCGATGTCGATCTGGTCCACGGCCATGGCCGGGTAGATGTCGGCGCCCTTGGCGAACTGGCGCTCGTCGATCTTCAGGCCGAATTTCGGGGCGATCTCCTTCATGTAGGAGATGGCGCCGTAATGCGCGAATTTCAGGTTTCCGAGCCGGACGACGTCCTCGGCCCGGACGGTACCGCCGAGGGCGACCAGCATGGCGCTGGCCGCGATCAGGCCCTTCAACATCGATGTCTCCCCCGACCGGACGGCCTAAGCCGCTTCGCAGCGCGGCCTTCGTGATGGGCCGTTCAGCGCAGTATAACGAATACAGCCGGAGAAGTAATCCGCCGCCCTGTGCACTACTCCGCCGGTTCCGTCGCCGGCACCGTCCCGCGCCCGACCCGGATCGGCAGGACCGGCGCGTCGGCGCGCTGGAGCACTTCGAGCGCCGCGTCAGCCTCGCGCTGGCGGTCCCAGAGCGCCGCGTAGATGCCGCCCGCTTCCAGGAGCTCGGCATGGGTGCCGCGCTCGGCGATGCGGCCGTGGTCGAGCACCAGGATCGCGTCGGCATTGACCACCGTGGACAGCCGGTGGGCGATCACCAGGGTGGTGCGGCCGCGGCTGACCCGATCGAGGGCCGACTGGATCTCGGCCTCGGTGAAGGAATCCAGCGCCGAGGTCGCCTCGTCGAGCACCAGGATCGGCGGCGCCTTGAGGATGGTCCGCGCGATCGCGACCCGCTGCTTCTCGCCGCCCGACAGCTTCAGGCCGCGCTCACCCACCGGCGTATCGTAGCCTTCTGGCAAGCCGGAGACGAAACGGTCGATCTGGGCGAGCTGGGCCGCCTCACGCAGCTCCGCGTCGGTGGCGTCGGCCCGGCCGTAGCGGATGTTGTAGCCGATCGTGTCGTTGAACAGCACCGTGTCCTGCGGGACCATGCCGATGGCGGCGCGCAGCGATTCCTGGGTCACCGCGGCGATGTCCTGGCCGTCGATGCTGATCCGGCCGCCCTGCGGCTCGTAGAACCGGAACAGCAACCGCGACAGGGTCGACTTGCCGGCGCCCGAGGGGCCGACCACCGCCACGGTCTGACCGGCCTGGATCTCGAACGAGACGCCGCGCAGGATCGGCCGCTCCGGCGTGTAGGCGAAGCGCACATCCTCGAACCGCACCGTGCCGCCCGCCACTGTCAGGGGCGCCGCGTTCGGCCGGTCGGCGATCTCCGGGTTCTGACCGAGGATCCGGAACATGTCGTCGATGTCGATCAGTGCCTGTTTGATCTCCCGGTAGATCATGCCCATGAAGTTCAGGGGCATCGACAGCTGCACCAGCAGGGTGTTGGCGAGCACGAAGCCGCCAATCGTCGTGCGTCCGGCCAGGATGTCCCGGGCGGCGAGCCACATCACGATCGTCATGCCGATGGTGAAGATCACCGCCTGGCCGGCATTGAGCACCGCCAGCGATACGTAGGTCTGGGTCGAGGCTTTTTCGTATTTGGCCATCGACACGTCGTAGCGGGCCGCCTCGCGGGCTTCCGCGCCGAAATACTTCACCGTCTCGTAGTTGAGCAGCGAGTCGACCGCCTTGGTGTTGGCGTCGGTGTCAGAGGCGTTCATCCGGCGGCGGATGGCGATCCGCCACTCGGTCGCCTTGTAGGTGAAGCCGAGATAGGCCCCGACCGTGAGGAACGCGACCAGCGCGTAGCGCCAGTCGAACTCGTAGGCCAGCACGCCGAGCACGAGCGCGAATTCGACGATGGTCGGCACCAGGGTCAGCACCATCAGGCGCGACAATTCCTCGATGCCGGCGCGGCCGCGCTCCAGCACCCGGGTGAGGCCGCCGGTCTTGCGCTCCAGGTGGAAGCGCAGGGACAGGCGGTGCATGTGCTCGAAGGTCTTGAGCGCCAGGCGGCGAACCGCGTGCATCGCGACCTTGGCGAACAGCCCGTCGCGGACCTGGGTCAGCCCCGACATGGCGATCCGCGACACGCCGTAGAGGGCGATGAGCAGCATCGGGGCGGCGAACAGGCCGCTCGGCAACGGGGCATCCTTGCCGCCGATGGCCGCGACCAGGGCGTCGGTGATCCATTTGAAGGTGAACGGCGTCACCATGGTCACAAGCTTGGCCGCGAGCAGCAGCCCGAAGGCCAGGAACACCCGGCTCTGCAGGTCGGGCCGGTCGTACGGCCAGAGATGCGGCCAGAGGCGCCGATAGGTGGCGAGCAGCCCGGGGCGCTCAGCCGGAGTTGTGGACCCGGCCGGGGGCGCGGTGTCGTCGGTCATGCGGGATTCTGTGCGGGAGGAACAATCTTCCCCCCGCATATAGGTCCGTCGGATCAACGGGGCACCCGCGGCGGCCGCAGGGCCGGTCATCCTCTCCAGAACGGCTTCCGGGTCTCGTGGCGCAGACGCCAGGGTTCGATGCCGGCATCTCGCAGCTGGTGAGGATCCAAGGCGGCCAGTGCCCTCCGGGTTCGGATGCGCTGCAGCCAGAGACCCAACAGGGAGGGCCGGGCAGGCCGGGTCTCGGGCCGGGCGGACGCGGCGGCGGAGGGGAAGGTGATGATCGACATGGCGAAGGATCCGGTGACGGGAGCAGTCCGGCCGGGATTGCGGTGCCAGAATTGAACCGATAAAGATATCGGATCAATCGAAACATTGCACTCGGAGCAATGATGCGGGCCACGGATTATCGGGACGTCGCCGACGCGGTCGCCGCCGAGATCGCCGCGGGCACGCTGCGCCCCGGCGACCGGCTGCCGCCGCAGCGGGATTTCGCCTATGCTCGGGGCATCGCGGTCTCGACGGCGAGCCGGGTCTACGCGGAGCTGGGGCGGCGCGGGCTCGTGACCGGCGAGGTCGGCCGCGGCACCTTCGTCCGCTCCGATCCGGGCCGGGCGGTGAATCTCCAGCCGGAGCCGCCCCCGGCGGCCCTCGATCTGCAGCGGACCCATTCCCGCCTGCCGGAGCAGGAAGCCGTGCTGGCTGAGACCCTGGCGGCCCTGGCGCGCAGCGGCGCCGAGGTCGGCTTCAGTCAATACGGCCCGGACGGTACACCCCGGGCGCGGGCGGTCGCTGCCCGGTTCCTCACCCGGGACGGCTACGCGCCCAAGCCCGCCGACATCCTGTTCACCGGCAACGGCCGGCAGGCGCTCGCCGCGGCCCTCGCGGCCCTGGCGGCGCCGGGGGAGCGGATCGGCTGCGAGCCGCTGACCTATCCTGCGGTCCGGGGCATCGCGTCCCGGCTCGGCATCACCCTGGTGCCGCTGGCCATGGACGCCGAGGGCGTGTGCCCCGATGCGATCCTCCAGGCCCACCGGGCGACGCCGCTGAGCGGCGTCTACCTTCAGCCGACCCTGCAGAACCCGCTCGGCGCGACCATGGGGCCGGCGCGCCGCGCCGAGATCGCTCGCGTGCTCGAGCGGACGGGGCTCACGGCGATCGAGGACGCCGTCTACGGCTTCCTGGCGGACGCGCAGCCGCTGGCGAGCCTGGCGCCGGACCGGACGATCCTGATCGACAGCCTGTCGAAGCGGGTGATGCCGGCCCTCACGATCGGGATGATCGCCGGCCCGCCGCATCTGACCGACCGGCTCGCGGCCTCCGTGCGCCAGGGCGCCTGGACCGCGCTGGGCCTGTCGCTCGCGGCCGGCCTCCACTGGATGTCCGGCGGCTCGGCGGCGACGCTCGCAGACGCCAAGCGCCAGGACGCGGCGTCGCGCCAAGCCCTCGCCCGGGAGATCCTGGCGGGACTCACCGTGGTCGGCGATCCCCGCGCCTACCACCTCTGGCTCGAACTGCCCGAGACCTGGCGGGCGGAAGCGTTCGCCGCCGCGTCCTTACGCCGAGGCATCGCCCTGCTCCCGGCCCCGGCCTTCGCGGTCAATCCCGGCTACGCCCCGAACGCGGTCCGCCTCGCTCTGGCGACACCGTCGCCGGAGGATCTCGCCGAAGCGCTCCGAAGCCTGCGCCGGCTGGCGGTCTCGGAGGACGATCAGGTCGTGGAGTGATGGCGTGCCGCCGTTTTCTTTGAGACGGCGACTCGCGCAAGGCCGCAAGAGTTTAGCGATAAAATCTACGTGCTTCGGCAAGAAGAGAGCGCGAGTTCTTCCCTGGATCACGCGATTTGCCTAAGCTTAGATGCGTGGCACCCTTGTTCGCCATGGCAGAGTCGCGCCGCGATGTCGTCGGTCTGCACCTTGGGATGGAACGGATTGCCGGTGGCGCAGCCCTTGCGCACAGCATTCCCAAGCGGAATACATCGGCGGCGGATGCCCGGCGGCGGGCTGGTGTATCTTCTTTGCGGCGCCGCCTCGGTTCTGGGTTCGACCTAATTGCGGGGGGCCGGTCTTCAGCGCGCGGCCGGACACGGTTAGAGGAAAGCCTCGGCCGCATGAGCCTACGCGGCCACCGAGGTTGCTGAAAAAATCATGGTTTCGAAAGGTCGAGACCTTTTGCGGGACCAGCGCGACACCTCCGTTTCCGACCTCTACAAAGCACTCGGGATCGAGCGTGTTACCCTCTACCGCTATGTCGGCCCCAATGACGAACTTCGGGAATACTGCAAGCGCGTCCTCGGATTGGTGGCGGGATGATACGTATTGCTACGGTTCAATGCCTTTCTATTCCCGACAATGCATCCGAAGCGTGTGATGCTATAGTACAACGGTTACGTTGGGCCGATGAGGAGGCGATAGACCTCGTTGTTTTTCCCGAGGCATTTTTGCTTGGCCATTCTTACAGCGCCGCGACAATACGGTCACGTGCCCGCGAAATATCAGGCTATGCTTTGGTTGAACTGTGCGAATGTGTCGTAGGTTTTCGAGCGGCTCTGGTCGTCGGAGCTTTCGAGCTCGTAGACGGGCATTTTTTCAACAGCGCGTTCGTCATCGAAGAAGGTCGAATTGCTGGGCGGTATTCGAAGGCCCATCCCAACGAGCCAGGAGTGACTGCCGGAAGCGCCTTTCCGACCTTCGTCAGGTCAGGAATCCGCTTCGGCTTGAACATTTGCAACGATGCGAACCATCCCGAGGCTCCTGAGCGCATTGCGCGCCAGAAAGCCGAGGTGATCCTTTATCCTCTCAACAACATGCTGAAGCCGGAAGCGGCCGAACGTTGGCGTGCAAAGAGCCTCGCGAACTTGGTAGGCCGCGCTCGCCAGACAGGATGCTGGATTGCGTCGTCCGACGTGACGGGGCGGTCAGGAGACTTTCTGAGTTTCGGATGCACCGCAATCGTTGCTCCAGACGGTCATGTTGTTGCACGTGTCCCGGAGATGAAGGAGGGCGTTGCGGTATACGACGTGCCGGCATTGCAATTTCAAGAGCCGATGTTTGAACGCTGACGGTTTCAAAACCGCCGGCTCCAAGGTCTCTAGTGCCGTCACGCCTAGCGTAGGATTTCGCCCCCTCCCGCAAACGCCTCCGGCCCTGAGTGCACGCGGATTTCATCCCGCTCTCACCCCCGCTTGTCGGTGGGCAGGATGAAGATCTGGCCCGGGTAGATCCGGTCCGGGTCGCGGATCTGGTTCTGGTTGGCGTCGTAGATCACCGTGTAGCGCTCGCCGCGGCCGTAGGTGCGCTGGCTGATCCGCCAGAGGTTGTCGCCCCGGGTAATCTTCGCCGTGGTGATCTCGGGCACGAACACCGCCCCGGCCCGGGCCGGGCCGCTCGCCCCCGTGGAATCTGGGCTGAGGGCGGAGGGCATCTCCGCCGGGTTGGAACTCGTCGCCTGCGGGCGGGATGCCCCCTGCCCGCTTCCCGGCGATGCATGGCCGGACGGCTCGCGGCCGGCGCCCTCGCCGGTGGCGACGCGGGTCGGCTCGGGCACCGCGAACGGCACCTCGGCCCGGGCGGTGACCTTGCCGGTGCGCGGATCGATCTGGTCGATCCGCACCTGGTACTGGCCCGCCTTCACCCCACGCCCGATGGTGAAGCTCGCCCGGCCGTCCGGCCCGACACTGCCCGGGGCGATCAGCGTGTCGTTGAGGTAGAGCCGGAGCTTCGCGCCCGGAATCCCGGTCGCGGTCACGAACAGCCGACCGTTCTCCTGGACGTCCACGCTGACGATCTGGGCGGCCGGGGCCTTGCCGTCGGCTGCAGGCTTCCCGGCCTGGGCGACCGTCCCTTTCGCCGGCTCGGGGGCGTTCGGTTGCGACAACACCACGGTCGCGGCATCCGGGGCGGTCAGTGCCACCAGGGGCTGGCGGTCGCGGTTCGGGGCCACGTCGACCGCCACGCTCTGGCGCGAGTCGGCGGCGCGGCCGTCCTTGGTGGTCATGCGCAGCCGGAGGGCGCTGGAGCCTGTCGGCAGCGTCGGCGGCACCAGGGCGAACTGGCCGTTCGCGTCGGCGGTCGCCCGGGCCACGGTTTTGCCGTCGACCAGCATCTCGATCACGGCCTCCGGCGCGCCGCGCCCGGCCACCACCGCGTCGCCGTTGGGCTCGACCCGGACGATGTCGAAGCGCGGCACCTCGGCGGCGTCCGGCTCGGCCGGCTTGTCCGCGGGGGCTCGTTCGGCCGACCGCGTCTCGCCCGGTGCCGGGGCTTCCGGGGCCCGCGCGGCGGATCGAGTCTCGTCGGGCTTGGTGGCGTCCGTCTTGGGAGCGCCTGTCTTGGGGCCGCCCGTCGTGTCGTCGCGAAAATCGATCGGCGGCGCGCCGGATTCGGCGGTCGCCCCGGGATCCGTCAGGCTGCGCAGGCCGCCATGCGGCGCCGGGGCCGTAGCGGCGGGAGGCTCCGGCTCGTGCCGGTCGATCATCTTCCGCAGGGACTCGCCGCCGAACAGGGCCAGCACGAGGCCGAGGCCGCCGAGGAGGCCGGCGAGCGCCAGGGCGAGACTGCGCCGCACCTGTCTCGACATCGCCACGGAGGCCTCCCTGCTCTGCCGTCTGCCCGGCGAATGGGCCACCTGCCCGCTCAAAAACCGTCGACTGCGGCGCCCATAATACCGTACATGGTCGCGACACCAAGCCGTCCCGCCGCTCCGGCGGGTGAATCCCACGCGAATTCAGCAGTTTGGCGCGTGGAGCGCCGGGCGCGGGGCTCTTTTTCGACGGCTCGCAACGGTTGCGTGATGGAGGGCGCCGGATGGCCCCGGTGAGGACAGTCTGTGTCTATTGTGGCTCCGGCTTCGGCGGAGACCCGGCGTTTCGCGAGGCCGCCGAGACCCTCGGCACGGCGATCGCGCAGGCCGGGATGGGCCTCGTCTATGGCGGCGGCGATGTCGGCTTGATGGGCACGGTGGCCCGCGCCGCGCTGGCGGCCGGCGGCCACGTCACCGGCATCATTCCGGATTTCCTCCAGGCGCGCGAGCACATGCTCGACGCCGTGCAGGAGACCGTGGTTGTGCCCGACATGCACACCCGCAAGCGCCTGATGTTCGAGCGCTCGGACGCCTTCGTGACCCTGCCGGGAGGCATCGGCACCCTGGAGGAACTGGTCGAGCAGCTCACCTGGGCCCAGCTCGGGCGGCACCGGAAGCCGGTGGTGCTGGTCTCGGTGGCGGATTTCTGGGCGCCGCTGCTCGCCCTGTTCGAGCACATGCGCGGCCACGGCTTCATCCGCGCGGGGCTGGACCTCAGCTACATGGTCGCCCGGGACGCGGCGACGGTGGTGCCGCTGCTGCGCGAGGCCGGCCACGAGCCGGACCCGCAGGCCGAGGAGATCGTCAAAGAGCGGATGTGAGGCCGGGCCCGGACGCTTGGCCGCGGTGGCGATCCGGACGGTCGTAGTATGAGGCCGGCGCCGCCGCGCCGGGCGGCCGCAGATGGAATCCGAGCATGCGCGTCTTGATCCTGGCGGCCGTGACGCTCGCCAGCCTCCTCGGCGTGGCCTCCGCGCAAGAGCCGCCCGTCCTCCAGACCCTGGATTACGCCAACACCCGCTATTCCGAGCTGGCCCAGATCGATGCCGGCAACGTCTCGCGCCTCAAGGTCGCCTGGACTTTCTCCACCGGCGTGCTGCGCGGCCACGAGGGGGCGCCGATCGTCGTCGGCAGTCGGATGTTCGTTCACACCCCGTTCCCGAACCTAGTCTACGCCCTCGACCTCGACCACGACGGCAAGATCCTGTGGCGCTACGCCCCGCGCCAGGATGCGAGCGTGATCGCGGTGATGTGCTGCGACACGGTCTCCCGCGGCCTCGCCTACGCGGAGGGGCGGCTGTTCCTGCAGCTCGCCGACACCACGGTGGTCGCCCTGGATCCCGAGACCGGCCGGGTCCTGTGGTCCGTGAAGAACGGCGATCCGGCCCGGGGCGAGACCAACACCGCCACGGTCCTGCCGGTGCACGGAAAGCTGATCGTCGGTATCGCCGGGGGCGAGTACGGCGCCCGCTGCCACGTCACCGCCTACGATCAGGCGAGCGGCAAGCGCCTCTGGCGCGCCTACGCCACGGGGCCGGATGCCGACATGCTGGTCGACCCGGAGAAAACCACCGAGCTCGGGCACCCGATCGGCCGGGATTCCTCGCTCAAGAGCTGGGATGGCGACCAGTGGCGGATCGGCGGCGGTTGCAGCTGGGGCTGGTTCTCCTACGATCCGGCGCTGAACCTCGTCTATTACGGCACCGGCAACCCCGCGACCTGGAACCCGGCCCAGCGCCCGGGCGACAACCGCTGGACGATGGCGATCATCGCCCGCGATCCCGACACCGGGCTAGCGCGCTGGGTCTACCAGATGACCCCCCACGACCAGTGGGATTATGACGGGGTCAACGAGATGATCCTGACCGAGCAGGTGATCGACGGGCGCCCGCGCCGGGTGCTGACCCATTTCGACCGCAACGGCTTCGGCTACACAATCGACCGCGCCACGGGCGATCTGTTGGTGGCAGAAAAATTCGATCCCAGCGTCAACTGGGCGCGCCGGATCGACCTGGACCGCGCCTCCCCGACCTATGGCCGCCCCGTCGTCGACCCGCGCTTCGCCCCGGGCGAGGCCGACGAGGAGGAGGTCACCAAGAACATCTGCCCCGGGGCGCTCGGCGCCAAGAACCAGCAGCCCGCCGCCTATTCGCCGGTGACGCGTCTGTTCTACGTGCCGACCAACCACATGTGCATGGACTACGAGGCGTTCCGGGTGAGCTACACGCCGGGCCAGCCCTATGTCGGCGCGACGTTGACCCTGCATCCGCCCGAGGGCTCCGACCGGACCGGCGCGTTCATCGCCTGGGACGGAGCGAAGGGAAACATCGCCTGGACGATCCCGGAGGCGTTCTCGGTCTGGTCCGGGGCGCTGGCGACCGCCGGCAACGTCGTCTTCTACGGCACGCTCGAAGGGTATCTGAAGGCGGTCGATGCCCGGGACGGGCACGAGCTCTACCGGTTCAAGACCCCGTCCGGCATCGTCGGCAACGTCACCACCTACCAGCATGGCGGCCGGCAATACGTGGCGGTGCTCTCCGGGATCGGCGGCTGGGCCGGCATCGGGCTCGCGGCCGGCCTGACCGATCCCGCCGACGGCTCGGGCGCGGTCGGCGGCTACGCGGCCCTGTCGCAGTACACGGCGCCGGGCGGGCAGCTCACGGTGTTCGCGCTGCCGGAGTGAGGCGTGTCCGGCTCCGGATCGGAGTGCCCCGGCGATTCGTCCGTGTCGCCGGAGCGCGGCCTCTGCCGGTTGCGCGATGCGCCCCGAGACGCTTTTCGGCATGTCCGGCCGTTCCGATGCTGGCTGCCGGAGGCGCCGTGCGTCCGGCCGGGATTTGCAGTTCAGAGGAAGCCGGATATCCGCGAGCCCTGTTGTCGGGGAAGGGCATGCGGATCGCAATCTGTTCCCGATGAGATAAATTGAAGCTTAGGTGCAAAAATAAGCTGGCATATCAATGTGTTGCTGGCGAGATACATTGTGCGGCAAGCCGAATGGATGACTGGATTATGATGATGCGCCGGTCCTGAGCTTCGCTAGATCTTCCGCCGCCGGCCGGATGGGTCGGATTGCAGGGGCGGGTCATGAAACTGGGGCATGGGGTCTCGATCGCGGCGTTGATGGTCGCGGCGTTCGGTTCGGGGGCTCAGGCGCAGACCGCCAACACGACGCCCGCCAACGCCAACGTGTTGAACCTGCTGGCGCCGTTCCTCTCCCTGAACGGCACCGCCATCGGCCAGCAGACGCTGCAGCTCAACCTGGCGCAGACGATCGCGCTGAACCAGAACGCCTCACCCGCCCGGCAGCAGCTTGCGGTCAGCGACAGGACGGAGCCGGCCTCGGCCGGCATCACGGCGGTTCTGGCGGACGGCACGATCATCCGGATCGGCCTCGCCGGCAGCTTCGCGGGCGGCCTGCCGCTCCAGGCGATCCCGGACGGGAGCCGGGTGCAGCCGTATCAGCCGGTGGGCGGCCTCGGTCCGGTCCTCGGGCCGATTTACCAGACCGGTATCCGGGCGAGCACGGCTTCGACCGGGCCACTCGCAGCGACCTTCAGCCTGCTCAGCAACGCCCTCGCCCTCAATATCGGCGGCTCGAGCGCGGGGAAGCATTATTTCGCGAACGGTGCCGTCATCAACCCGACCGTGACCCCGGCCAACTACGTGCCGGTGCTGGCGGTGGGGCCGGCGGGCTACGCGCTGCCCACCGCCAACGGCCTGCCCAATACCACCAACAGCGTCTACGATCTGGCCTACGGGGTGAACAACAGGCAGCCCGGCCAGGACGTCTACGGCTCCTCCCGGCCGATCCAGGTGGTGCCGAACCGGCTGACCGCCTATGACGGGACGCAGCCGAAAGACCTTGCGACCAGCCCGTCCTTCCCGAGCGGCCACACCACGGTCGCCTATACCAGCAGCTACCTGCTGGCGATGCTGGTGCCGCAGCAATACCAGAGCATGCTGCTGCGCGCCTCCGAGTACGGCGAGAGCCGCATCGTGCTCGGCGTCCACTACCCGCTCGACGTGATCGCGTCGCGGGCGTTCACCGCCTACAACCTCGCCCAGGCCTTCACCAACCCGGCCTACATCAACAACGCCGCCGTGACCGGTACGGCGATCAACCTGCCGGGCGAATTCGTCCGGGCTCAGACCGAGCTTCAGGCCTACCTCGCCGCCCAGTGCGGCAACACCGTCGCGGCCTGCGCCGGCAGCGCCGCCAACACCACCGGTAACCCCTACGTCCCGTCCGCCGCCAACCAGGCCGCCTACCAGGCACGACTGACCTACGGCCTGCCGACCCTGTCCTTCGCCCAGGCGCCCCGCGAGGCCGCCCCCGCCGGCGGGCCCGACGCCTCGATCCTGCTCGCGCCGCTCTACGGCGGATCAACTACGGCCGCCCGCACACTCGCACCGAACGGCGGCCTCTACGGCCAGCTCTCGACCGACACGATCAACCAGATCGTGGTCAACACCGAGACCAACGCCCTCGCCGCCTTCTACGGCAGCCCGCTGAGCTACTGGAGCCGGATCGACCTGTATTCCGCCGCCGGATATTTCGGCAACGTCACCGGCACCCTGCGGATGGATACCAGCGACCGCCTCGGCATCGATGTCGGCATCGGCGACGGCGGCGCGCTCTACGCCAACGGCACCATCGTCGGCACCGTCTCGGTCAAGGCCGGCGGCCTGCTCGGCGGCTCGGGTTCCGTCGGCGGGATCGCGGCGCTCTCGGGCGGCACGGTCTCGCCGGGCAACTCCATCGGCACGCTGAACGTCGCCGGCGCGGTCGCCTTCGCGCCGGGCTCGGTCTACCGGGTCGAGGCCAACGCCGCCGGGCAGGCCGACCGGATCGCCGCCGGCGCCGGCACGACGCTCGCCGGCGGCACCGTGCAGGTGCTGGCGGCCTCGGGCGCCTACAGCCCGCGCACCACCTACACGATCCTGAATGCGGCCGGCGGCGTCTCCGGCCGGTTCGACGGGGTGACCGCCAACCTCGCCTTCCTGTCGCCGGGGCTGCGGTATCTGCCCAACGAAGTCGACCTGACGCTCACTCGCAACGACGTGCCGCTCGCCGCCAGCGCCACTGGGCGCAACGGCATCGCCGGCGCCAACGCCCTCCAGGCCGCCGGTGCCGGCCGTGCCTACGACGCCGCCCTGGCCTTCACCACGCGCGAGGCCGCCGACGGCTTCCGGGCGCTCGCCGGCGACATCCATGCCGGCACGGTCTCGGCGGCCTACGAGACCGCGTTCTTCGTGCGCGAGGCGGTGCTCGACCGGCTGCGCTGGGGCGGCACGGCCGCGGGCCTCGACGGCACCCGCGTGCCGGCGGCCTACGCGGCCGACCTGCCCGGCCGGGCGCCGGTGGTGGCGAGCGTGCCGGTCCAGACCCTGGACCCGCAGGTGTTCGGGCTCGCGGAGAGCCCTTTGGAAACCCGACACCTCCCGCGCGCAATCAGGATTGCTCTAGACCGTCACCTGCGTCCCCACCTCGACCACGCGCCCCGTGGGGATCTGGAAGAAGTCCGTCGCGTCGTTGGCGTTCTTGGCCAGCGTGATGAAGATGCGGTCCTGCCAGAGCGGCATGCCCGAATGGGTCGCCGGGCGGATCGAGCGGCGGGACAGGAAGAACGACGTCGCCATGATGTCGAACTTGAAGCCCTGGCGGCGCAGCAGCACCAGGGTCTTGGGGATGTTCGGCGTCTCCATGTAGCCGAACTTCATCACCACCCGGAAGAAGTGCGGCCCCACCGGGTCGATCCGGACCTTGTCGGCCTCGTTCGAGCGCGGGGTGTCCACCGTCTCGACGGTGAGGATCACGTTCTTCTCGTGCAGCACCTTGTTGTGCTTGAGATTGTGCAGGAGCGCGGCCGGGGCGATCTCGGGGTCGCTGGTCAGGAACACCGCGGTGCCGCGCACGTGGTGGGGCGGGCTCTTCTCCAGCATGCCGACCAGCTCGACCAGGGGCACGTCGGTCTTGCGGGTCTTGTTGAACAGGATCGTGACCCCGCGCACCCAGGTCCACATCAGGATGACGAGGCCGCCGGCCAGGATCAGGGGCACGTAGCCGCCCTCGACCACCTTGATCAGGTTGGAGAGCAGGAACAGGAACTCCAGCACGATGAAGGGCAGCATCACCACGGCGGCGGCCACCGGCGACCAGCCCCACATCCGCCAGATCACCAGGAAGGTCATCGAGGCGGTGAGCAGCATCGTGCCGGTCACCGCGATGCCGTAGGCCGAGGCCAGCGACGACGAGGTCTTGAACAGCACCGCCAGCAGGACGACGCCGATCATCAGCAGCCCGTTGATCTGCGGCAGGTAGATCTGGCCGGCATGCGATTCGGAGGTGTGGCGGATCTCGAGGCGCGGCAGCAGGCCGAGCTGGATCGCCTGCCGGGACAACGAGAAGGCGCCGGTGATCACCGCCTGGCTCGCCACCACGGTAGCCAGGGTCGCCAGCACCACCATCGGCAGCAGGCCCCAGGCCGGGACCAGCTGGAAGAACGGGTCGGCGGTGTCGGGCTTCTCCAGCACCAGGGCGGCCTGGCCGAGATAGTTCAGGGCGAGCGCCGGGAAGACCAGGCAGACCCAGGCGACCTGGATCGGCTTGCGCCCGAAATGCCCGAGATCGGCGAACAGGGCCTCGGCGCCGGTCACCGCCAGGAACACGGCTCCGAGCGCCACCAGCGCGCCGGTGCCGTGGCCGAGCAGATAATGCACCGCGTACCAGGGGTTGGCGGCGCGAAACACCTCCGGGTGCAGGCCGATATGCGGCAGGGCGGCGAGCGCCATCGCCAGGAACCACACGATGGTCATCGGGCCGAAGAAGGCCGCGACCTTGGCGGTGCCGCGGTTCTGCACCAGGAACAGGACGACGATGATCGTCACCGTGATCGGCAGCACGTAATCGTCCAGCGCCGGGGTGACGAGCTTCAGCCCCTCCACGGCCGAGAGCACCGAGATCGCCGGGGTGATCACCGCGTCGCCGTAGAACAGCGAGGCGCCGAGCAGCCCGAGCATGAAGACGATGCGTGAGCCGCCGAGCGCCTTCCGGGCCAGCGCCATCAGCGAGAGGATGCCGCCCTCGCCGTTGTTGTCCATGCGCAGCAGGATCGCGACGTACTTGACCGTCACGATCAGGAACAGCGCCCAGAGGATCAGCGAGACGGTGCCGATCACCTCCTCGGGCAGCAGGATGCCGTCGGTGCGGGCCGGGACCAGCGCCTCGCGGAAGGCGTAGAGCGGGCTGGTGCCGATATCGCCGTAGACGACGCCGACCGAGCCGACCAGCAGGGTCCAGAAGCCAGCATGGCCGTGCCGGGTCTCGGCCTTCTCGGGGGTATCGAGGGCGCCGGCGGGCGCCGCCCCGTTCTCGGGCCCCGGGGCGCCGGTCTCGCCGCCCGCCGGGGCGGGAGAGGGCGCGCCGTCGGTGGCCGCGGGCACGGGTTGGGCTGCTACGCCGGGTGCGAAGGTCTGGCTCATGCGGAGTGTCGGAGGCTCGGGCGTGGCCGGCGTTTCGCGGATCGGCTCAGGGCCTGGTGAGGCCGGGCAGGAGGACGCGAAAACTCCGCCGAACCACGCGGGCCGGCCACCAGGCCGACCACTCACGGGATCGTGCGGCCTTGCTATCACGGCCTCGGGCGGCCGGGAACCGGGTGCACCGCGAAGATCGGGGTTTGGGTGGGAGGGGGCGACCGGCTCAGTCGCAGTTTCGGATTTGGCAGGCGTTCGGCAGAAGCGGAAGGAAGTATCCTTCTTCCTTGGTCTAAGGAGACTCCCACCCTTCGATCACCCACCTTGTCATCCCGGGCCCGCCTGCGGCGCCCTGGGATGACGGGGTGATTTATTCTGCGGCCGTTCTTTGGTGTGATCGCCCAGCCGCCCGGCGCGACCTGTGTCCGGCTATTCCGCCGCAGTGCGCGTGCCGCCGCCCTGCTGGCCGAATCGGCGCTCGATGTAGTCGATCACGACGTTCTCGAAATCCTTGGCGAGCGTCGCGCCGCGCAGGGTCATGGCCTTCTTGCCGTCGATGAAGACGGGCGCGGTCGGGGTCTCGCCGGTGCCGGGCAGCGAGATGCCGATATCGGCATGCTTCGATTCGCCCGGGCCGTTGACGATGCAGCCCATCACGGCGACGTTCAGGCCCTCGACGCCCGGATAGGTCTTCTTCCATTCCGGCATCGAGGTGACGATCCAGTTCTGGATGTCCCGGGCCAGCTCCTGGAAGGTGGTCGAGGTGGTGCGCCCGCAGCCGGGGCAGGCCGCGACCATCGGCACGAAGGTGCGGAAGCCCATGGTCTGCAGCAGTTCCTGGCTCGCCTTGACCTCGACGCTCCGGTCGCCGCCGGGCTCGGGGGTGAGCGAGTAGCGGATCGTGTCGCCGATCCCCTCCTGAAGGAGCACGCCGATCGCCGCCGAGGCCGCCACCAGGCCCTTGGAGCCCATGCCCGCCTCGGTGAGGCCGAGATGGATCGCGTAGTCCGAGCGGCGGGCCACCTCGCGGTAGACCGCGATCAGGTCCTGCACCGCCGAGACCTTGGCCGAGAGGATGATCTTGTTCTGCGGCAGGCCCAGCGCCACGGCGCGGTCGGCCGAGCCGATCGCCGAGCGGACCATCGCCTCGCGCATCACCGCGCGGGCATCGATCGGCCGCGGCAGCTTGGCGTTCTCATCCATCAGGTGGGTGAGCAGCTCGCCGTCGAGCGAGCCCCAGTTGGCGCCGATCCGCACGGTCTTGTTGTACTTGATCGCCTGCTCGATGATCGAGGAGAACTGGGTGTCCTTCTTCTCCTTGAACCCGACATTGCCCGGGTTGATCCGGTACTTCGCCAGGGCCTCGGCGCAGGCCGGATGGTCGGCCAGAAGCTTGTGGCCGATGTAATGGAAGTCGCCGACCAGCGGCACGTGGACGCCGATCCGGTCGAGGCGCTCACGGATCTTCGGAACCGCGGCGGCAGCCTCGTCCCGGTCGACGGTGATGCGGACCAGCTCCGAGCCGACCCGGGCGAGCTGGGCGACCTGGGCCACCGTAGCGTCGATATCGGCGGTGTCGGTGTTGGTCATCGACTGCACGACGATCGGGGCGCCGCCGCCGACCGTGACCGCGCCTTCGCCCTCGCCGACCGTGACGCCCACGGTGCGGTGGCGCGGTGCGGGGCCGGCGATCTCCGGACCACCGCTGGTCAGCAGGGACTCGGGGGCGGGATTCTCGGAGCGGATGGCTTCCATGACTTCCATCGTGGACCTTCGCGTGCGCGCGCTTCGCTTGAGCGCCGGAGCCCAGTTTTGGGCCGGCCGGTCGTTTCGCGGCGCGCGCCTCGCCGGAGCTTCGGGGCTGCGGCCCGCCCGCGTGGTTAGCTGCGGACGACGCCGCGCAGCGTCAAGCCGACGCCACGCATGACAGCATCGCGGCTGTCATGTCGTATCCGGATGCAGATGTCGAGTTTGCCGGGCCCGCGACACCGGTTTTCGTCCGCCTCTGTTGCCGAATCGCGTCCCTCGCGCGGTGTTTCGAAGCAGCCGCCAGCCCGACGCATGGTTGATGTTGCAGTGCACCATCCCATTTAGGGGATCCTGATTTTGGAGACCGACATGAGCGAGCACCCCCACGGCGGTGAACCGCACAATCCGGTGACCGCGGTTCCCGAGGTCCCGGTTTCGGACGGGATCGAGCCCTCTCCCGTGCATCCGCCCCACCAGATCCTTGCGGGTCCTCGGGCCGAGAAGCCGGTGGCGCTCGCGCTGCAGGGCGGCGGCGCGCATGGCGCCTTCACCTGGGGCGTGCTCGACGCGCTGATCGAGGACGGGCGCCTCGCCTTCGAGGCGGTGACGGGGGCGAGCGCCGGGGCGATGAACGGCGTCGTGATGGTGGACGGCTGGCTCAAGGGCGGCCCGGACGGCGCCCGGGAGGGGCTGGAGCGGTTCTGGCGCGAGGTCAGCCTCGACGGCGATCTCGGGCCGGCGCAGCGCAACTTCGTCAGCGGGCTGTTCAGCTTGTGGAAGGGCAACCCGGTGGCCGAGTTCTGGTCCAAGCTGCTCTCGCCGAGCCCCTACGTGTCGAACCCGCTCAACATCAACCCGCTGCGCAGGGCGCTGGCCGAGCAGATCGATTTCGACCGCCTGCGCGAGGCCGAGACCGCGGGCCTGTTCGTCTCGGCCACCAATGTCTGGACCGGCAAGCTCGCGGTGTTCGAGCGCGAGCGCCTGACCGTCGACCACCTGATGGCCTCGGCCTGCCTGCCGACGGTGTTCCAGGCGGTGGAGATCGACGGCGTGCCCTATTGGGACGGCGGCTATCTCGGCAATCCGCCGCTCTATCCGCTGCACCGGGCCGCCCAGACCCGCGACATCGTGCTGGTCCAGATCAACCCGGTCGAGCGCCGCGAGACCCCGCGCACGGAAAGCGAGATCCGCGACCGGCTCAACGAGATCACCTTCAACGCCAACCTGATGCGGGAATTGCGGGCGATCGACTTCATCGACGGCCTGATCGAGGACGGCACCCTCGGCCAGGGCGGCTACCAGCGCGTCCTCGTGCACCGGATCGACGGCACCGACGCGCTGGAGGATTACAACGCCGCCTCCAAGCTCGACGCGCGCTGGACGGTATTCAAGCGCCTGCGCGACAAGGGCCGCGCCGCCGCGCAAGCCTGGCTCGCCGAGACCTACGGGACGATCGGCCAGGCCTGTACACTCAACCTGCGGGATGCGTATCAGTAAAACGTCGCATGTCTGGCGCGAAGATCGCAGTCCGGCAAGTCGCGATGCGATTGATATTGCGCCAAGTTTCAGATTATATTAGTTTTAGTTATAAGTTTAGAACGTTTATTTGTGGCTCAGGAGCGTGTCTAAAGTAGAAAACCCCAGGCGTAAAATATCTTTCACGCGGCTCCGGTAGCTCGGCCCTTTCACCGAAAACCCGATCGGGCGCGGTGATTCTGATTCCTGGGAGGGCTGGCCATGAGATTTCGTCTGATCGACCTCAAGACCGGCGTGAAGATCGCGCTCATCATGGCGCTGATGCTGGCGATCACCGCCGGCGTCACGGCGATCTCGCTCCGCAATGTCGGGCTGATCGAGGACGCCGAAGAGTGGACGGTCCATACCCACGAGGTGCTGGCCGAAGTCAGCCGGATGACCAGCGCCATGGTCGACCGGGAGACCGCCCTCCGCGGCTACCTGATCTCCGCCGATCCGCGCTTCCTCGAACCCGAAGAGGCCGGGCGGAAGACCTTCGCGGCGTCCTGGGACGCGGCGCGGACCCTCACGGCCGGCAATCCCACGACGCAGGCCATGCTCGTGGACCTGAAGGCCCTCGCCGAGCGCTGGAGCACGGAGGTCGCGGATCGCGAGCGCGCCTTGATGAAGGAGCCCGCCACCCAGGAGGAGGCGCGCCGGCTCGAAAGCTCGGGCGCCGGCAAGGCGACGATGGACGGCCTGCGCGCCAAGGCGGCCGAGATCACGCGATTCGAACAGGGCCTCCTGAAGGAGCGGAGTGCCGCCTCGGCCGCCGCCATCGCGTCGTCGCGCATGGCGAACCTGATCGGCCTCGGCCTGATCGTGCTCACCGCTTTGGTCGGGTCGCTGGCCCTGCACAAGGGCATCGGCAAGCCGATCCACCGGATGACCGAGGCCATGACCCGGCTCGCCGCTAACGACCTCGCCGTCGAGATTCCCGGAATCGGGCGCCGGGACGAGATCGGCGCCATGGCGGGCGCCGTGCAGGTGTTCCGGGACGGGCTCGCCCGGGCAAAGGCCCTCGAGGAGGAGGCGGCCCGGACCCAGGCCGGGCTGGAGGCGCAGCGCAAGACCGCGATGCGCGAGATGGCCGCCTCCTTCGAGGGCGCCGTCGGCGGCATCATCCGCGCCGTCACCACGGCGGCGGTGAACCTGAAATCCACCGCCGAGAGCATGAGCGCCGCGGCGGCCGAGACCGCCGCCCAGTCGACAACCGTGGCGTCGGCGGCCGAGCAGGCGGCCTCGAACGTCAACACCGTGGCCGCAGCCGCCGAGGAGCTCGGCGTCTCGGTCAACGAGATCGGCCGCCAGGTCCAGGCCTCGGCCGACCTCGCCGACGCCGCCGTGACCGAGGCCGGCAAGTCCGCGGAGCTGGTGCGCAACCTGCGCGACGGTGCCGTGAAGATCGGCGCCGTGGTCGACCTGATCAGCGGCATCGCCGGCCAGACCAACCTGCTGGCCTTGAACGCCACCATCAAGGCCGCCCGGGCCGGCGAGGCGGGGCGGGGCTTCGCGGTGGTCGCCACGGAGGTGAAGGAGCTGGCCGGCCAGACCGCCAAGGCCACCGACGAGATCGCCCGGCAGATCAGCGAGATCCAGTCCTGGACCGGGGAGACCGTGGACGCGATCGGCGTCATCGTCGGTCGCATCACCGAGATGAGCGGGCTCTCCACCGGGATCGCCGCGGCGATCGAACAGCAGGGCTCGGCCACCCAGGAGATCGTCCGGAACGTCGGGCAGGCGGCGACTGGGGCCGGCGAGGTGACGGCCAACATCGCCGGGGTCGCCAGCGCCGCCGAGGGCGCCGGGGCCGCCGCCGCGCAGGTGCTCGGCTCGGCCTCCGAACTCTCGGCCCAGGCCGAGCGGCTCGATGTCGAGGTCCATCGCTTCCTCGATACGGTGCGGGCCGCGTAAGCGAAGCGCGGGGCTGCGCGCCCCGGCCCCCGCCAAAGGGCCGCAGGCCCTTTGGGATCCCGGTGTTGAGATCTCCGCGTCGGGCGCCCTAAATTCTTTCCGGGCGTGAGCGCCCGTCACCGCGAGGCTGCCGCCATGACGATGTTGCGCCGCGAGGCCCTGATCCTGCTCGGTGCCGGGCTCGGTGCCGGAATTGCTGGCGCGGCCCGGGCCGCCTCCGGGCGGGCCACCGATTTCGCCTTCGAGCATCCGGAGGGCGGCGCGATGCCGCTCTCGGCCTATGCCGGGCGGCCGATCCTGGTGGTCAACACCGCCACCGCCTGCGGCTATGCCGGCCAGCTCACCGGGCTCCAGGCCCTGTGGACCCGCTTCGGCGACCGGGGGCTCGTGGTGATCGGTGTGCCGTCGCCGGATTTCGGCAACCAGGAGCCCCTCGACGGCCCCGCCATCGCCGAGGCCGCCCGGAAGAATCACGGCGTGACCTTCCCGCTGACCGCCAAGACCCGGGTGAAGATGCCGGGCGCCCACCCGTTCTACCAATGGGCGGCGGCGGAGCGGCCGGGCGAGACCCCGCGCTGGAACTTCCACAAATACCTGATCGCCCGGGACGGCTCGCTCGCCGCCGCCTTCGCCACGCAGGTGGAGCCCACCGATCCCCGGATGGTCTCGGGCATCGCCGCCACCCTCGACTAGGCCTGACCGCTTCGGGAATCCGGGCGCCGGGATTAAACGCCCGGCCTGCCGCGTTCACATCCCATGGCATCAGACAAGCACAAGCATCCGGATATCGTCGACCTGCTGGTGCCCCTGAGGCGCTACGCCCGCTCGCTCACCCGCGACGCCCTGCGGGCGGACGATCTGGTGCACGACACCCTGGTGCGCGCCCTCGAGATGCAGGGCTCCCTGCGCCCCAACACCAACCTGCGCACCTGGATGATGACGGTGCTGCACAACGCCTTCATCGACGAGCAGCGCCGCCGCCAGGTCGAGGCGCGTCACGCCGACGCGCTGGTGCGGATGAGCGAGGACATGGCGCCCCCCGCCCAGGAGGGCCGGGTGCGCCTCGCCCAGATCCGGCAGGCCTTCCTGACCCTGCCGGAGGAGCAGCGCGCCGCCCTCCACCTCGTGACCCTTGAGGGCATGGCCTATGCCGACGCCGCCGCGGTGCTCGGCATCCCGATCGGCACGCTGATGTCCCGCCTCGGCCGCGGCCGGGCGGCGCTCCGGGCCTTCGAGGAAGGCAATCGCGGCCAGGCCGAGCCCGAGGCGAGCCGGCCGGACCCGCGGCGCGGCACCTTCACCGGCCTGCGCCTCGTCGCCTCCGACGAGGGCCGGGACCGACCGCCGATGAAACGCGCCGCGGGCGATGCCTGAAGCATCCACCCCGCACGAGACCGGCACCCCATGGCGACCGGCGCAAAGATAACGATGACGACCGGCGGATCCGCCCCGGCGGCACGCTGGAATCGAGGACTTCACCGATGATGGATCCGATCACAGACGACGATCTCATCGCCTTCGTCGACGGGCAGATCGACCCGATGCGCCGCCTCGACGTCGAGGCGCACCTGGCCGCCCATCCCGGGGCCGCCGCTCAGGTGATGGCCGACCTGCACGATCGCGACGCCCTCCGGGCCGCCTTCGGGCGCCTCCCCGGCCCGGGACCGGACCGCACCATCGTCCTGGCGCGCCGCTTCGACCGCAATCAGCGCTGGCGCCGGGTCGCCTCGCGGCTCAAGCGCGCCGCCGCCATCGCGGTGCTGGTCGGCGCGGGCTGGCTCGCCCATGACGAGATCGGCCGGTTCGGCGTACCCGACACGCTCGCCGCGACCCCCGATCCGGCCCTGATCGCCGATGCCCGCCAGGCCCGGGCCGTGGCGCAGTTGCGCAAGAGCATCGCCAACCAGGGCGACCACCCGGCCTACGACCGGGCCCGCCTCCAGTCGGTCACCGGCATCGACCTGCCGCCGCTCCCGGCCGGCTGGCAGGTGCGCGACATCCAGATCTTCCCCGGCCGCCACGGCACCGGCATCGAGATCGCCTTCGAAGCCGGCCCCCTCGGCGAGGCCTCCCTGTTCGCCACGCGCGGCCTGCGCGGCGGCCCGGCGGCGCTCACCGGCTCGGACGACGGCACCCTCCTGTCCTGGAATGCCGGCGACACCGCCTACGCGCTGAGCGGCCCGCAGGACGACGCGGTCCTGCGCCAGGCTGCCGGGATGCTCGGGGCGGGTGCGGCGACGCGCTGAGGCGCCGACCTGCCCCTCGACAGGGCGCCCCGGCGGGTGCCAAAGATCGGCCATGCAGGCCGCCGATTCCGCGCAGACGTATGACGGGCTGACGGCCCTGTTCGAGGCCGCGCGGGCGGTGCGCGAACGGGCGCATGCGCCCTATTCCCGGTTCCGGGTCGGGGCGGCGTTGCGCGACGAGCACGGCGCGATCCATGCCGGCTGCAACGTCGAGAACGCGGCCTATCCGGTCGGCACCTGCGCCGAGGCTGGGGCGATCGCCGCGATGATCGCGGGCGGCGGCCGGCGCATCACCGAGATCCTGGTCTGCGGCGACGGCGCGGGGCTGGTGACACCCTGCGGGGCCTGCCGCCAGCGCATCCGCGAATTCGCGGGGCCGGACACGCCGATCCACGCCGCCGGGCCGGACCGCGTCGCAAAAACCTTCACCCTGGCGGAGCTGCTGCCGGAATCGTTCGGGCCGGAGACGCTGGGTGACTGAGGCCGCCGCCCTCGACACGCTCCGGGCCGCGGGCTTCGGCGGCGGCTATGCCTGCGCCATCGTCACCGGCACCGGGCTCGGCGGGATCGCGGCCGAGCTCGAAGGTGCAACCGCGCTGGACTACTCAAAGATTCCGGGTTTCCCCGGCGCCGGCGTCAGCGGCCATGGCGGCCGGCTGCATCGCGGGCGCCTCGACGGGCGGCCGGTGCTAGTGTTCGAGGGCCGGGCGCATGCCTATGAGCGGGGCGACGCGGCGGCGATGCGGGTGCCGCTCGCCTGCGCGGCTGGCCTCGGCGCCCGGCGCCTGCTGCTCACCAACGCCTCCGGGTCCCTGCGGCCGGAGGTGGGTCCGGGCAGCCTCGTCCTGCTCGAAGACCACATCAACCTGTCGGGGATGAACCCGCTGATCGGCGAGGCGAGCGACGCCCGCTTCGTGCCGATGACCGAGGCCTACGATCCGGATCTGTGCGGGCGACTCCGGGCAGCCGCGGAGGCCTGCGGAGTGACGCTCGGCCAGGGCGTCTACGCCTGGTTTTCCGGCCCGAGCTTCGAGACCCCCGCCGAAGTGCGGATGGCCGGGATCCTCGGGGCCGACCTCGTCGGCATGTCCACCGTGCCCGAGGTGATTCTGGCCCGCTTCCTCGGCCTGCCGGTGGCGGCCGTGTCTGTGGTGACCAACCTCGCCGCCGGGATCGCCGGGGGCGCCCCCCATCACGCCGAGACCAAGGCGGTTGCGGCCCGGGCCGCGGCGGATCTCGGCCGCCTGGTCCGGGCCTTCGTGGCCGGCCTGCCCGTCGAGGAGAGCCCCCATGGATGAACCCGATGCCGGTGCGGTCGCCCGCCGGGCGCTGCCGCTCCTCGACCTCACCGACCTCAGCGAGACCTGCACCGAGCCGAAAATCGACGCGCTCTGCCGGGACGCCCGCAGCGGCGGCGTCGCGGCGATCTGCGTCTGGCCGCGTTTCGTGACGCAGGGTGCACGGGTGCTCAAGGGCAGCGGCATCCGGGTCGCTACGGTGATCAACTTCCCGGCCGGGGGCGAGGATTGCGCCCGGGCGCTCGACGACACGACGGAGGCCCTGCGCGACGGCGCCGACGAGATCGACCTCGTCCTGCCCTACCGCGCCTTCCTGCGCGGCGATTCCGACACCGCGCGCGACATGGTCGAGGCGGTGCGCGACACGAGCGGGTCGGCGGTGCTCAAGGTCATCCTGGAAACCGGCGAACTCGCCGGGCCCGACGCGATTCGGCGCGCGAGCCGGCTGGCGCTGGAGGCGGGGGCCGACTTCCTCAAGACCTCCACGGGCAAGAGCCCGGTCTCGGCGACCCCGGAGGCCGCCGAGGTGATGCTGGCCGAGATCCGGGCGAGCGGGCGCTCCGCCGGCCTCAAGGTCTCGGGTGGCCTGCGCAGCGTCGCCGACGTTGGCGCCTATTTGGCGCTCGCCGACCGGATCATGGGGCCGGACTGGGTTGGCCCGAAGACCTTCCGGCTCGGGGCGAGCAGCCTGTTCGGCGCCCTGATGCAGGCGCGGGAGTCGTGAGGATGCGCCTGCCGCAGGAAACTATCCGGGCCAAGCGGGACGGCCAGGCCCTCGATCCGGAAGAAATCGCCGCCTTCGTCCGCGGCCTCACCGACGGCGCGGTCGGCGAGGGGCAGGCGGCGGCCTTCGCCATGGCGGTGTTCTTCCGCGGCCTGGCGCTGCCCGAGCGGGTGGCGCTGACCCGGGCCATGGCGGAATCCGGAACGGTGCTCGCTTGGGACCTGCCGGGGCCGGTGCTCGACAAGCACTCCACCGGCGGCATCGGCGACACGGTGAGCCTGCCCCTCGCCCCAATGGTGGCGGCCTGCGGCGGCTACGTGCCGATGATCTCCGGCCGCGGCCTCGGCCATACCGGCGGCACGCTCGACAAGCTCGCCAGCATCCCGGGCTATGACGCCACGCCGGGGCTCGACACCTTCCGCCGGGTGGTCGGGCAGGTCGGCTGCGCGATCATCGGCCAGACCGCCGAGCTGGCCCCGGCCGACCGGCGGCTCTACGCGATCCGCGACGTCACCGGCACGGTCGAATCCCTCGACCTGATCACCGCCTCGATCCTGTCGAAGAAGCTGGCCGCCGGGCTCCAGGGGCTGGTGATGGACGTCAAGCAGGGCTCCGGCGCCTTCATGGCCGGGCTCGACGCGGCGCGGGCGCTGGCCGAGAGCATCGTCACGGTGGCCGAGGGCGCCGGCCTGCGCACCATCGCGCTGATCACCGACATGGACGCACCGCTCGCCAGTGCCGCCGGCAACGCTGTCGAAGTGGCCTACGCGATCGATTACCTGACCGGCGCGCGCCGGGAGCCGCGCTTCCACGCGGTGACCCTGGCCCTCGGCGCCGAGATGCTGGTCGCCGGCGGCCTCGCGCTGGACCGGGACGCGGCGGCCGAGCGCCTGGAAGCGGCCCTCGCCTCCGGCCGGGCGGCCGAGGTTTTTTGTGACATGGTCGCGGCGCTTGGCGGACCTGGCGATCTTTTGGAACAGCCGTCCCGACACTTGCCCGCGGCGCCGGTGCGGCGGCCGGTCCGGCAGGACGGCACGGTGGCGGGCATCGACACGCGGGCCATCGGGCTGGCGGTGATCGGGCTCGGCGGCGGCCGGACCCGGCCGGAGGACGCGATCGACCCGCGGGTCGGCTTCACCGACCTCGCGGGTCCCGGGGATGCGTCCGGCCAGCTCGGGATCGTCCACGCGGCCGACGAGGCCGCCGCCGACCGGGCGGAGGCGGCCCTGCGCGCGGCCTACCGGATGGGCGAAGCGCCCCCCGGCCGGCCGGCGATCATTGAGCGGGTGGGCGCTCGATAGGATCCGGCCTTACCAGCGGCCGTAGCCGTGACGGTGGCCCCAGCCGCCGTGATGGTGGTGGCCGAAACCGCGATGATGACCCCAGCCGCCATGGTGGCCGCGTCCCCAGCCATGGTGATGGTGGTGATGGCCCCGGAAGCCCGGGCCGAAGCCGTGGCGGGGCCCGAACCCGTGATGACGGTGGCCGTATCCGTAGCCGTACTGGACATCGACGATGTCGGCCGCGCCCTGGTGCAGACCGGTATCGAGGCCGAGCGGCGCGGCCATCGCGGGCGCCCCGAGGGTGATCCCCCCGAGCGCCAGGGCGGCGGCGGCCAGGCGTAGGCGTGCGGTCTTGGTGAACATGGGCGTCCTCCTGTGCCTCGCCGATCGCGCTGCCGCGACCGGCTGTGCCCCAGGTGTGACGCCTCTAAGTTGACGCGGACGTGAGTTCGGCACTCAGGCGTTGTTCAGAGTGCGGCGCTTTCCGAGGGCGAACGCACATCGACAGTCTGATGCATCTCAGCTGCTTACGCCGCCAAGCTGTTGTCTCGGGGCAGCCGTGACCTGCTTGTCCTCAAGGGTTTGGGAGTGCCGCCACCATCTCGATCTCGACCCGCGCTCCCAATGGTAACGCCGCAACGCCGATCGTCGTGCGCGCCGGATAGGGCTCGGCGAAGTGCTCGGCGTAGATCCGGTTCATGGCGGCGAAGTCGTCCATGTCGGTCAGGAACACGTTGCACTTCACAACGTCCCCGAAACCGAGCCCAGCCGCCGCAAGCACGGCACCGAGGTTGCGGAAGCATTGGTGTACCTGCGTCTCGATCCCGCCTTCGACCAAGCGACCCGTCGCGCCGTCGATCGGCGTCTGGCCGGACAGGTAGACCGTCCCGTTAGTCCGAATCGCGTGCGAGTAGGGGCCGACAGCTGCCGCGCCTGGTGCCATCACGGGATTTCTGCTCACCCTTATGCCCTCTCGACGAGACCGTGAGTCGGTCACGGGCAGTATGCCGTCAGGCTGGGCGAGGCAGAAGCCTACGGCCGCCGGTACACCCACACCCGCGCGGGCGGCAGGTTCAGCCAGACGCGGTTCGAGCGGTCGGCGGTGTAGCTGCGGGACTCGCAGCGGGCGGGGATCGGCGGCACCACCGCGTAGGTGAACTGCACGAAGGGCGCGCCCGGCTGCATCAGGTCGTGGGCGGCGTTGAGCAGGTCGAGGCGCTGCTCCAGCGGCTTGGTGAACAGTGGCAGGCTCGAGATCGTCGCGGCGGCGGGCTGGGTCAGCGCCGTCTTGAGGGTCGCGCGCATGTCGTAGGCATCGCCCCGGATCACCGTGACCCCGGGGAAGCGGCGAGTCAGCAGGCGGCAGAAGTCGGGATTGAACTCCACCAGGATCAGGCGCGACGGCGCGATGCCCCGTCGGATCAGAGCCTCCGTCACCGGGCCGGTGCCGGGGCCGAGCTCGACCACCGGGCCCTCGCGGCGCGGATCGACGTAGGACGCCATGGTCCGGGCCAGCATCTTGCCCGACGGCGTCACAGCGCCGGTGACGAGCGGGCGCTCGAACCAGGATCGGAGGAACCGGGCCTCGTCCTCCAGGGGGTCGCGCCGCGGCCCAAAACTCTCACCCCTGGCGGCAGGGGCCTTCGCGCTGGGACGGCGGAGCGGCGGCAAGTCCTGGATTCCTCGAAGCCGATGGGAATGGAAGGCTAAGGCGACGCGCCGTCTTACAGTCAAGCCGGTCCGGCGCCTAGGGTAAGCATGCCACGCTCGCCGGATGCATAACGGGCGTGCACGAGTTCGGATCCGGCCGGCCTCACGGCCGGACGGCGCTCCCGAAAAAGTCCCGCACCTTGGCGAAGAACCCCGCTGATTCCGGGTGGTTCTCCGGCGAGGCCGACTGGTCGAATTCCTGGAGCAACTCGCGCTGGCGCTTGGTCAGGTTCTGGGGCGTCTCGACGAAGACCTGGATGTAGAGGTCGCCGACCTCCCGGGAGCGGAGCACCGGCATGCCCTTGCCCTTGATCCGGAACTGCTTGGCGGTCTGCGTCCCGGCCGGGATCCGGACCTGGGTCTGCGAGCCGTCGATCACCGGCACGGTGATCTCGCCCGAGAGCGCAGCGGTGACCATCGAGATCGGCACCCGGCAGAACAGGTCGGCGCCGTCGCGCTGGAAGAACTCGTGCTGCTTGATCGACAGGAAGACGTAGAGGTCGCCGGGCGGGCCGCCGCGCAGCCCGCTCTCGCCCTCGCCGGCGAGCCGGATGCGCAGGCCGTCGTCGACGCCCGCCGGCACGTTGATCGAGAGCGTACGCTCGCGGTTGACCCGGCCGGCCCCCTGGCAGGTGGTGCAGGGATCGTCGACGATCTCGCCGCGGCCGTGGCAGTTCGGGCAGGTGCGCTCGATGGCGAAGAAGCCCTGCGCGGCCCGCACCCGGCCGTAGCCCGCGCAGGTCGGGCAGGTGCGCGGCTTCGAGCCGGGCTTGGCGCCGGAGCCGTCGCAGGCCTCGCAGGTCACCGAGGTCGGGATCCGGATGGTCTCGGCCTTGCCGATAAAGGCTTCTTCGAGGGTGATTTCGAGGTTGTAGCGCAGGTCGGAGCCACGCTCGCGTCCCGGGGCGCCACCGCCGCGTCCGCGCTGGGCGCCGCCGCGGCCGTCGCCGAAGAAATTGTCGAAGATGTCCGACATGAAGTCGCCGAACTCGTTGCCGAATCCGGGGCCGCCGCCGCCCTGGCTGAAGGCGGCATGGCCGAACTTGTCGTAGGCCGCCCGCTTCTGGCCGTCCGAGAGGCACTGATAGGCCTCGTTCAGCTCCTTGAACTTGATCTCGGCTTCCTTGTCGCCGGGATTGCGGTCGGGATGATAGGTCATCGCGAGCTTGCGGAATGCGACCTTCAGCTCGCCTTCCGTGGCGGTCTTGGCGACCCCCAGGATCTCGTAATAGTCCCGCTTCGACATCCCACCCAGTCTCCGGACAATCAGAAGGCGCTGTGATCCCTGGAGCTGCCTGCCGGGGCCGCCGGGGCGGTCCATTCAGGGCAGATCTCGATCAGGGTGAGCGGGCCGATGCCTCGTCGCGATCGTGACGATCTAGCATGAGCCGGCCCGTCCGAGGCCGAACTCGGACGATATCCGGTCTCTGCGGCACCTGCGCAACAGCGCATCTCAAGCAGAGGCGGGGCCGGATCGCTCCGGCCCCGCGCGTTTGCTGTCGAACCCGCGCCTCAGGCGCGCTTCTTCTGGTCTTTCTCGTCGACCTCCTGGAAGTCGGCGTCGATGACGTCGTCCTTCTTCTCGGAGGCGCCCGCCTCGGCCCCGGCCTCGGGGCCGGCACCCTGGTTGGCGCTGTACATCGCCTCGCCGAGCTTCATGGAAGCCTGCATCAGGTCCGTGGTGCGGGCCTTGATGGTCTCGGCATCCTCGCCCTCGAGCGCGGTCTTGAGCGCGGTCATCGCGGTCTCGATCGCGGCCTTGTCGGCCGCCGGGACCTTGTCGCCGTACTCGTTCACCGACCTCTCGGTGGCGTGGATCAGGCTCTCGCCCTGGTTCTTCACCTCGACCAGCTCGCGGCGCTTCTTGTCCGCCTCGGCATTGGCCTCGGCGTCCTTCACCATCCGGTCGATATCGGCGTCCGAGAGGCCGCCCGAGGCCTGGATGCGGATCTGGTGCTCCTTGTTCGTCGCCTTATCCTTGGCCGTCACGTTGACGATGCCGTTGGCGTCGATGTCGAAGGTCACCTCGATCTGCGGCATGCCGCGGGGCGCCGGCGGGATGCCGACGAGGTCGAACTGGCCGAGCAGCTTGTTGTCGGCCGCCATCTCGCGCTCGCCCTGGAAGACCCGGATCGTGACGGCGTTCTGATTGTCTTCGGCCGTCGAGAAGGTCTGGGACTTCTTGGTCGGGATCGTGGTGTTGCGGTCGATGAGCCGGGTGAACACGCCGCCGAGCGTCTCGATGCCGAGCGACAGCGGGGTCACGTCGAGGAGCAGCACGTCCTTGACGTCGCCCTGAAGCACGCCCGCCTGCACGGCAGCGCCGATGGCGACGACCTCATCGGGGTTGACGCCCTTATGCGGCTCCTTGCCGAAGAAGGACTTCACCACCTCCTGGATCTTGGGCATGCGGATCATGCCGCCGACCAGCACCACCTCGTCGATCTCGGAGGCCGACACGCCGGCATCCTTGAGCGCCTTGCGGCAGGGCTCGATCGTGCGCTGCACCAGATCGTCCACCAGCGACTCGAATTTCGCCCGGCTGAGCTTCAGCGCGAGGTGCTTCGGGCCGGTCTGGTCGGCGGTGATGTAGGGCAGGTTGATCTCGGTCTGGGTGGCCGAGGACAGCTCGATCTTCGCCTTCTCGGCGGCCTCCTTGAGGCGCTGGAGGGCGAGCTTGTCCTTGGTCAGGTCGATGCCCTGCTCCTTCTTGAACTCGGCCGTCAGGTACTCGACGATCCGGTTGTCGAAGTCCTCGCCGCCCAGGAAGGTGTCGCCGTTGGTCGACTTCACCTCGAACACGCCGTCGCCGATCTCGAGGATCGAGACGTCGAAGGTGCCGCCGCCGAGGTCGTAGACCGCGATGGTGCCGGCCTTCTTCTTGTCGAGGCCGTAGGCGAGCGCGGCCGCAGTCGGCTCGTTGATGATGCGCAGCACCTCGAGGCCCGCGATCTTGCCGGCATCCTTGGTCGCCTGACGCTGGGCGTCGTTGAAGTAGGCCGGGACCGTGATGACCGCCTGCGTGACCGGCTGGCCGAGATGCGACTCCGCGGTCTCCTTCATCTTCTGCAGCGTGAAGGCGGAGATCTGCGAAGGCGAGTATTTCTTGCCGTCGGCCTCCACCCAGGCATCGCCGTTGTCGCCGCGGACGATCTTGTAGGGGACGAGACCCTTGTCCTTCTGGGTCATCGGGTCGTCGTAGGTGCGACCCACGAGACGCTTGATGGCGAAGAACGTGCGCTCGGGGTTCGTCACCGCCTGGCGCTTGGCCGGCTGGCCGACGAGCCGCTCGCCGTCATCCGTGAAGGCGACGATCGACGGCGTGGTGCGGGCGCCTTCCGAATTCTCGATGACCCGGGGCTGCGTGCCTTCCATGACGGCCACGCAGGAATTCGTGGTGCCCAGATCGATACCGATAACTTTACCCATGGTGGGATCCCTCTTTTCGTCGCGTTCAAGCAGACCGCCGAGCCCCGAAGCAGCTCGGCCCATGGCGGATTGAGTGTGATGTGAGTATGGGACCCGGGCCGGATCAAGGGCCGTGAACGGCTGAAATCCAGCGCATAATCCCGCGTCGAGGGCGATATAAGAACCCCCGGACGGGCTCGCAAGGCAAAGCCGGCCCGTTGGCCCCAGCCAGCGCCGTTTTTGCCAAGGCGTTGTTTTGCCTGAAAAATCCCGTTGCAAAGCCGCGTTTGGCCGGATGGCGTCGATGCATTTTGTTGCTCCGCTGCCACGTCCAGGCCATCGATGGCGTGTTAACACTTCGACAAGGGGTTGAGCGTGGCCCCGCCACCTCGTCTTCCCCGTCAGAGCCCGATGCCACGGACCCGCAGCCTCCTGCTTCCCCTTCTGGCCGCCGCCATCGCGGCTCCCGCGCTGCTCGCCGCCCCGCCGGCGCAGGCCCAGAACTTCTTCGAGCGCCTGTTCGGCATCAAGCCCGAGCGGCCGCCGGTGCCGCCGCGCGGCGTGCCCGAGGCGCCCCCCGCCGCCCCGGCCGCCCCCAGTGAGCCGGGCGCCCCCACGGCCCCCGAGGCGCCCCGGCCCGCGCCGGCTCCGGCCCGGCCGGTGGTGCTGAAGGTCCCCTCCGAGGACGGGGTGATCGGGCAGGAGCTTCTGCTCAACGGCCTCGCCGGTACCCTGAAGCTGGAGCGGTCCGGCACCGCTGTCACGGCGCGGATCAAGCTGCCGGGCACCAAGATCTCGCAGCCGGCGGAATCCTGCACGGTGCCGCTCGCGAACGGCAACCCCATCACCCTGTCCTCCGAGGGCAAGCCCGAGGGTGCGCCGCGCTTCGAGGCGGCGGGGGCCGAGTGCCCGCTGCGCTTCGACGTGGTCGAGGGCGGCGTGCTGGTCTCGTCGTTGGGCCAGGGGCCGGTCTGCACCTTCTCGAACGCCGATTGCGCCACGACCCCCTCGGGTCTCTGGGGGCCGGCCGGCGCCACGCTGATCCCCCGGGCCGGCGAGTTCGACACCGCCCGGGGCGTCGCCGACAAGGCGGTGCGCGACAATTACAAGCTCATGACCCAGCGTGCCCGGCGGGAGGATGTCCGGCCGGTGGTGAGCGAGCAGGCGGCCTTCTCGGCCGACCGGGAGCAGCTCTGCCGCGGCTACGCCCGCGAGGGCACCCACGGCTTCTGCCACCTGCGGGTCACCGAGAACCGGGCCTTGTCCCTCGCCACGCGGCTCGGCGCCAACACCGCCGTGCCGACCGCTGCGGTCGCCCCGCGCCGGTCCCGGCCCAAGCCCGCAACGGAGCCCGCCGTGGACGGGATGAGCCCGGACACGGCCGGCGAGATGCCGCCGGAATAAAGGTTGGTGTTCAGGCCCGCCCGGCACTCATCGACAGCATGGCCGGGTCGATGCCGTTGGTCCGCAGGGCCAGCTCGTACTTGGCGTCGAGGTCGGTGTCGAAGATCAGCGCCGGGTCGGCCGGGCAGTTGAGCCAGCCATTGGCCATGATCTCGCTCTCGAGCTGCCCGGCCTGCCAGCCGGCATAGCCCAGGGCCAGCACGGCGCTCGCCGGTCCCTCGCCGCTGGCGATGGCGCGCAGGATCTCGACGGTGGCGGTCAGGCAGATGCCGTCGTCGATGATCAGCGTCGATTGCTGGATGTGGAAATCGTCGGTGTGCAGCACGAAGCCGCGCCGGCCCTCCACGGGGCCGCCCATCAGAACCGGCATGTGCCCGACGCGCTCGCGCAGCCGGATCGCATCCGCCTCCGGGCAGACGTCGAGCTGGACCAGCAGGTCCGGCATGCTGATGTCGGTCGCCGCCTTGTTGACGATGATGCCCATCGCGCCGTCCGCGGAATGAGCGCAGACATAGATCACCGAGCGCGCGAAGCGCTCGTCGGCCATCCCGGGCATCGCCACGAGGAACTGGCCGTCGAGGAAGCTCGAGCCGGTGAGCGTGGTCTGCGTGGGCGACGCTGGGTTCGTCATGCGCGTATGCTACGCGGCCCCCTGGCCTTGTCCAGCGGACAAAGCGCGCGGCCCACCGCCGGCGCCAACCCCGAAAAGCGCTGTCGAATCTGCGGGCGGATCGCTATATTTCTCTGCCCTCGGGCATTGGCCTATGCGCAGGCCCGATCCGGCCGTGAGAAGGATGCGTTCCATGGCGGACGCTGAATCCCCGGCTGCCTTCGACATCGAGGCGCAGCGTGCTCAGATCCGACGCGCACAGGAAGCGACCGACAGGTTCGTCGCCGAGCAGCACGCGCTCATGGTCGAGGCGGCCAAGCTCAACCGCGACCGGACTCTGGCGCCCTGGCAGGTCGCGCTCTCGGGCATGGCCGCGGGCGCGGCCTTCTTCGGCGCCGGCGCCGCCTTCATCAAGCTGCTCGGCGCGTGACGAACACCACCGCTCCCGTCCTCGACAGGCGCGGGCCGCCACGCTAGGTCAGCCGCGATTATTCAGCGCGCGATCGGAGCGCGCAGCAACGAGGGACCCGCGATGATCCAGGTCGGCGACCACCTGCCCCAGGCGACCTTCCGGGTGACCGGCCCCGAGGGCCCGCTCGCCCGCACCACCGACGACGTGTTCAAGGGCCGGCGCGTGGTGCTGATCGGCGTGCCCGGCGCCTTCACGCCGAGCTGCCACCGCAACCACCTGCCGGGCTTCGTCACCAAGAAGGACGAGATCCTGGCCCGCGGCGTCGACGCCATCGCGGTCACCAGCGTCAACGACGTGTTCGTGCTCGACGCCTGGTCGAAGGCCAGCGGCGCCGAGGGCATCGAGTTCCTGGCCGACGGCAATGCCGATTTCGCCAAGGCCATCGGCCTGGAGATGGACGGCACCGGCTTCGGCCTCGGGATGCGCTCCAAGCGCTACTCGATGCTGGTCGAGGACGGCGTGGTGAAGATCCTCAACGTCGAGGAGACTCCCTCGAAGGCCGAGGCGTCCGGCGCCGAGGCTCTGCTCAAGGTCCTCTGAGGCCATCGGGGCTTCGCGCCTCGAGCCCCCGCCAAAGGGCTGAGCCCTTTGGGATCCCGGGACCGGTCTCGCTAGAGCATCGTCCCGAAAGGTGGCCGCCGGCTTTCGGAAAAATACGATGCCAATCAAAAAGCTAGCGCGTCGTGCCGGTTCCGATATCCGGCACGACGCGCTAGCCGCGATGCGCGCCGGCGAGGTCGATGTCGTCCAGCGCGTCGTGATGCAGGAGCAGCACGCCGGTCGCCGCCGCCAGGCGGCGGGCCGCCGGCGTGAAGCCGGCATTCGAGACCACCGCGGCCCGGTCGCCCGCCCAATAGCGTAGGGCGGCGGCCGCCTCCTGCACGGCGGCGTTGCCCACGGGTTTCGCCAGCCGCTTGCACTGGACGATCAGGCGCAGCCCGTCCCGCACCGCCACGATGTCGGCGCCCTGGTCGCCGCTCGGCGGGGTCCGATGCGCCCGCCAGCCCGCCCGGGCCAGGCGCTCGGCGCAGTAGCGCTCGTAATCGATCCCGTCGCCCGGCGCCTCGTCCTCCTCGGGCAGCGCGACGGCGGCGGCCTCCGCCTCGACGATCGCCAGCATCCGGGCGCGCTCCGACTCGGCGAGGTCGGCAAAATGCGGCCCGATCTGCGGCAGCACGGTCCGGTCGAGAAAATAGGCCCGCTCCCGCAGCCAGCCGTCCTCGATCCGGTTGCCGTAGGCATCGGAAAAGCTCTCCTGACGCCGCCGCAGCGCCAGGGTCTCGCCATGGGCCCGGGCGATCCGGCGCACCCGCGCCCGGAACCGCCGCGGCCGTCCGAGATGACGCATCAGCACCAGCGTGAGCGCGAGCCCCGTGGCCGCGAAGGCGGGCGGTCCGTACCAGAGCCCGAACGGGCAGCCGAGCGCGGCCGTCCAGAACAGGCGGGCGACGGGGTTGGGCTTGCCGGGCATCGGGTCTCGGGTCGCGGATGAGCCCGTCGACCCTGGCAAGCGCCCCTTGCCCGATGCTGAATCCCGGCGGGAAAGCTGTGGATGCAGGCCCGCGGGCCTAATCCTTCTGGCCCTTCCGGCGCTGGTGGCCGAGGCCCATGCTCTTGGCGAGGCTGGAGCGGGCGGCGGCGTAGTTCGGCGCCACCATCGGGTAGTCGGGGGCCAGCCCCCATTTCTCCCGGTAGGCCTCAGGTGTCATGTTGTAGTGCGTGCGCAGGTGCCGCTTGAGCGACTTGAACTTCTTCCCGTCCTCCAGGCACACGATGAAATCGGGCTGGACCGAGCGACGGACCGACACGGCCGGCCGGAGCTCTTCCACCGGCGGGGCCGGCGGCTGGCTCAGCCCATGCAGGGTCGCGTGAACCGCGGCGATCAGCCCGGGCAGCTCCGGCACGGGCACCGGATTGTTGCTCACGAAAGCCGACACGATGTCGACGGACAGGGTGAGATAATCCAGGTCCTCTCCGACCGTGGCGTCCATTCCGAAACCTCCCGTCGCTTTGTCTCGGTCGCCATCATTCGGATTGGGCGGCCGGAATCTGTGTCTGCCCGAACCGATACAGGGCTATAATCGCGCAGGTACTATGATGTGGTCAATTTAAGAGCAAGACCAATTTTATAACTGATCACAACAGTCCGCATAATGGCGGCATGCATTGTCGTATACTACACAAACCGCCGTGTTCCCGGTCTCTTTTGAGGTAGCCGCGACAGTGGTCGCGACTGCATCGGTGCATCCGGGCGTTGCACGCGCGGGAGATTGTGCCATCTGGTAGGGCGACGGGGGCGCTCGCGGGCGCCGCGCCCCACGCCTTACCCAAGCGCGTCACCAGGCGAGGGGCATCACCATGCGCGCGCGCAGAACCGAGCCGGCGGCGCCGTGAGCACCTACCGCTTCGACAAGCTCCTCGCGCCGCGCTCGGTCGCGCTGGTCGGGGCCGTGGCGCGGGAGGGCTCCCTCGGGCGCAGCGTGCTCGACAGCCTGCGCCGGGCGGGCTTTCCCGGCGCGATCCTGCCGGTCCAGCCCGATCATGAAACCGTGGACGGCCTGCCCTGCGTGAAGCGGGTCGCCGACCTCGCCACCGTGCCGGACCTCGTCCTGATCGCGGTGCCGCCGCCGAGCGTGCCCGAGGTGGTCGCCCAGGCCGCCGCGATCGGTGCCGGGGCTGCCGTGATCCTCACCGCCCGGCTCGGCCGCGGGCCGGACGATCCCGGGCCGGTGGCGCACCGGATCGCCCGGGCGCAGGGGCTGCGCCTGCTCGGCCCCGACAGCGCCGGCCTCGTGGTGCCCGCCGCCAAGCTCGATGCCAGCCTGTTCGCCCATAGCCCCACGGCCGGGGATCTGGCGCTGGTCTCGCAATCCGGCACGGTGGCGGCGGCCATCGTCGAATGGGCGGCCCGGCACGGCACCGGCTTCTCCGCGGTGCTATCGCTCGGCAGCGTGCTCGATATCGGTGTCGCGGACTGCCTCGATTATTTCGCCGCCGATCATCGCACCCGGGCGATCCTGCTCTGCCTCGACCGGGTGGCCGATGCCCGAAGGTTCATGTCGGCGGCCCGGGCCGCCGCCCGCGCCAAGCCCGTGGTGGTGCTTCGCGCCGGCCGCCACCGGCCGGACAGGCGGGCCGCCGTGACCCATACCGGCGCCCTGGCCCGGCCCGACGCCGTCTACGCCGCGGCCTTCCGGCGGGCCGGCCTGCTCGCCGTGCCGGACCTCGACGCCATGTTCTCCGCGGTCGAGGCCCTGGGGCGCCAGCGCCCGTTCCCCGGGGACCGGCTGGCGATCCTGACCAACGGCCGCGGCATCGGCCTGCTCGCCGCCGACAAGCTCACCGACCGCGCGGGCATCCTGGCGGAGATCCCCGCGGCCGAGGGCCAGCCGGCCGGAAACCCGATTGATCTCGGCATCGATGCCGGCGGCCCGGCTTTCTCGGCCGCCCTGGCGCCGCTGCTCGCCGACCGGACGAGCGACGCGGTGCTGGCGATTCACGTCCCCACAATCCGGTCGGAGGCCGGCGCCGTGGCCGGGGCGATCGCCGAGACGGTCACGCGCGCCCGCGCCGGCCAGACCCGCAAGAAGCCGGTCTTCGCGGTGTCGCTCGGCGATGCCGAGGCGGCGCGCGCCGCCTTCGCGGGGGCCGGGATCCCGCATTTCGCCACCGATTCCGAGGCGATCGAAGGGTTCCTGCACCTCGTGCGCTACCGCGAGGCGCAGGACGACCTGATGCGCACGCCGGATTCCCTGCCGCGGGATTTTTCCCCCGACATGGCCCGGGCGCGCTCGATCATCGCCGCCGCCCTGCGCCAGGGGGCGGCCTGGCTCGATCCGGTCGCCGTGAACGGGCTCTTGGAGGCCTACGGCATCCCCACCGTGCCGATCACCCTCGCCCCCGACCAGGACGCCGCCGCGGCCGCCGCCTGGCCGATCATCGCGGCGGGCGGCACCGTGGCGCTCAAGGTCGTCTCGCCCGACGTGGTGCACAAATCCGATATCGGCGGCGTCCATCTCGACCTGACCAGCGAGGCCGATGTCCGCGAGGCGGCGCGCAGCATCCTGGCCCGCGCCCGGCGGGAGCGGCCGGATGCCCGGGTCACCGGCTTCGCGGTGCAGCCGATGGTCCGCCGGGGCCAGCGCCGGGAGCTGATCGCCGGCCTCGCCGAGGATGCGGTGTTCGGCCCCGTGGTGGTGTTCGGCCGGGGCGGTACGGCGGTGGAGGTGATCGACGACCGCGCGCTCGGCCTGCCGCCCCTCGACCTGGCGCTGGCCCGCGACCTGATCGGCGGGACCCGGGTCGCCCGGCGCCTGGAAGGCTATCGCGACGTGCCGCCCGCCGATATAGGCGCCATCGCTCTGACCCTGGTGAAGCTCTCTCAGCTCGCCGCCGACCTGCCGCAGGTGCGCGAGCTCGACATCAACCCGCTCTTGGCCGACGAGACCGGCGTGCTGGCCCTCGATGCCCGCGTGCGGATCGGGCGCGCCGAGCGGGGACGCCACGGCCGCGGCCACCCGCGCTTCGCGATCCGCCCCTATCCGGCGGAATGGGTCCGCACCCTCAAGCTCAAGGACCGCACGATCCGGGTGCGTCCGGTGCGCCCCGAGGACGAGGGCCTGTTCCTCACCTTCTTCGAGGGCCTCGACCCGGAGGATCTGCGGCTGCGCTTCTTCGGGCCGGTGCGCGCCTTCAGCCACGCCTTCCTGGCCCGGCTGACGCAGCTCGACTACGCCCGGGCCATCGCCTTCGTGGCGACCGAGGTCGACCCGGAGGGACGCGAGCGCATGCTCGGCGCCGTCCGCCTGCATGCCGACGCCAACCACGAGAGCGGCGAATACGCCATCGCGGTCGGCCGCGACGCGCGGGGCACCGGCCTCGCCTTCGCGCTGATGCGCCTGATGATCGACTGGGCCCGCTCCGAGGGCATCGGCCGGGTCGAGGGCATGGTGCTCGCCGAGAACCGCCCGATGCTGGCCGTTTGCCGCCGGCTCGGGTTTACGCAGGGGCGGGACCCGGAGGATCCGGGGCTGGTGAACGTGAAGCTGGAGCTTGGGGTGGGGTAGGAGGCGGCACGGGCAGCGGCCCCATGCCCGAGAGGGGCCGAATGCGCGGGCAGAGTCCTTCTCAGAGAGCCTGCTGCTTCTAAGGCGCACTCGGATCTTCGATGCACCACCGGCGGCCGGGTAAACACCCCGTCATCCCGGGGCCGCGCAGCGGAGCCCGGGATCCATAACCACTGAGTGATCAATAGCTTGCACCGTCGGCGGCTCTGGATTCCGGGCTCGCCTGCGGCGCCCCGGAATGACAAGGCGGGAGAAATCGGCCGTCGATTGAACCCTTACGCTCTGGAGCGAACGCGATCTCCTGACGCGATGCGCCCGATCAAGTATATTCTCCCACGGATTGCGGTTTGCCGAGGGTACCAAGCCGCCGGCAGGACCGACTTCAGCGCGACGGCTGAGGCGTTTCCGGGTTGAGCCCCTCAGTGGCCGGCTTCACGGCCGTCACCTTGCTCGCCGCCGCCTTGGCCGCAGCGGGCTTCGCCACGGCAGCCTTAGGCGCCGCCGGCTTGACCGCTGCGGGCTTCGGCGTCGCCACGGGCTGCGCCGCGCCGGCCGGTTGGATCGCCCCCGTGGCGGCGGGCTCCGGCGCTGGGGCCGGCGTGTCGAGGTTGTAGATGTCATCGCGAAAATGCGCCCTCCCGTCCGGGGTGGCGTAGCCGGTGAGGTACACGAAGGTCACCGGCACCGGCTTAACCAGCTTGATGTCGCGCCGCTCGCCGTCGGCGATGCCGGTCTCGATCTCGATCGGGCCCCAGCTCGTGCCGGGCCCGTTCGGGCCGTCGGTGCCCTGTAGCAGCCAGCCGACCAACTCCTTGACCTGCCCGACCCGGACGCAGCCGTGGCTGTGGAAGCGCACCGCGGCGGAGAACAGGGATTTCGCCGGGGTATCGTGCATGTAGACGGCAAAGCGGTTCGGCATGTCGATCCGCACCTGGCCGAGCGAGTTGTCGAAGCCGGAATCCTGGCGCAGCGTGTAGTTCACCGCCTTGTCGCCGGCCCAGTTGATCTTGGTCGGGTCGACCTCGCCGGTGGGCCCGAGAATGCGGATGTGGTTCCGGGCGAGGTAGCCCGGGTTCTTGCGCATCTGCGGGATGATCTCGTTCTTCACCACCGAGGCCGGCACGGTCCAGGTCGGGTTGAAGTTGATGTCGGTGATCCGGGTCTCCACCGTGGGTGTCGCCTTGTCGGGGGAGCCGACCACCGCGACGTAGCGGCGGGCCACCGCGCCGTTCTCCACCGCCTCGACATTCGCCGAAGGGATGTTGACCACGACGTAGCGCTCGCCGAACGGGAATTTCGAGCCTATCAGCCGGGACGCGGAGGCCGCGAGCTGACGCTGGCGGGTGGCGGCCGGCACGTTCAGGGCGTTGATCGTGAGCCGGCCAAGGATCCCGCTATCGGGCAGGCCGTGGCGGCCCTGAAACGCGGCGATCGCGGAAACCAGCGGCGGGTCGAGGCGGTCGCTGGGCGGCGCATCCGCCGGCAGGTCGCCGGTGAGGGTCAGGTGATGGCGCAGGGACGGGATCGCCGGGCTGCGCTCCCCGGGCTTCAGGCGGATGAGGTCGTCGGGCAGCCGCTCCCAGCCCCCGGCCTCCGCGAAAGCGGCGTAGCGGTCGGCGACCTTTAGCGTGTCCAGGAAGGTGCGGGCGGTGAGCGTCGGGGTCGGGTCGGTGGAGACCTTGGCGTAAACGAGCGGCGCCGGCTCCCGCGACTTTTTGGGAGCCTCCGGCGGCTTCGCCTCGGAACTCTTCGCCTCAATCGGACGGGATTCTGAAGTCTTCGAAGAATCCAGGGGCTTGGGCTCGGAAATCTTCGAAGGTTCCGGGGCAGCCGCCGGCGGCACCGGGACCGGCACGGCGAGGGGCGGGACCGGGGCGGAGGCGGGGCCGGCCGGCCCGGCCGGGATCGCCTGCGCCAGCGCGCCGACGGGGCCGCCGAGCAGTGCCAGCACCGAGAGACCCGCGCCGAGGCGGGCGGACAGGCGGAAACGGGCCGGGACCATACGCAACACTCCCGACAGCGCCCGGGGCGGCGCGGTCGGGCGGGATGATGGGGCGGCACGGTTACCAATCTCCTCCGGTCGATCCGGCTGGCCGAGGGCGCTATTCACCATCCGGCGAGCGGCTTCGTCCCGGGAGCGACCTGCGGATATCGATTCGGATGGAAAAGGCGCACCCTGCCGGGCCGTGCCGTGAAGGACGATCAGCCGCCGCCATGCCGGATTCCGGATCCCAGCGCACCGGGGAGAGCCTGAGCGCGATGCCCTGCACGATGCCCTACTTGCCGCAGCTCGACGGGGTGCGGGCGCTCGCCATCCTGATCGTGTTCGTGGCCCATTGCGGCTACAGCCACGTGGTGCCGGGGGGCTTCGGCGTCACGGTGTTCTTCTTCCTCAGCGGCTACCTGATCACGACGCTGCTGCGGATCGAGCGCGGGCGCACCGGCACGGTCTCGCTCGCCGCTTTCTACCTGCGGCGCAGCCTCCGGATCCTGCCCCCGCTCTACCTGACGCTCGCGGCCACCGGGGCGCTCTACGCGGCGGGGCTGCTCGACTGGATGCGGGTCGAGCCGGCGGCCGTGCTCGGCCAGGTGGTGTTCCTGACCAACTATCCCGGCCTGTTCGGCACCGAGGCGGTGCTGCCGGTGCCGCTGTGGAGCCTCGCCATCGAGGAGCATTTCTACCTGGTCTTCCCCCTGGCCTACAGCCTGTGGCTGGGGCGCCTGCACCCGCGCCGGGCGGCACTCGCCTGCCTGGGGATCTGCGCAGCGGTGCTGGCGATCCGCTGCGTCAATGTCTGGCGGCTGCCCGATTACAGCCTGAACTATTCCTGGACCCACACCCGGATCGACGCGATCCTGTTCGGCTGCTGCCTCGGCCTGTGGAACAACCCGGTGATCCCGGCCGACCGGGCCTGGCGCCCGCGCCCCTGGCATATCGCCGCGAGCCTCGCGGTGATCCTCCTGACCCTGGCTGTGCGCGATCCCGCCTTCCGCGAAACCCTGCGCTACACCCTCCAAAGCGCGGCCCTGTTCGTGCCCTTCGCCTACCTGCTGCACGGCGAGGGCCGGGCGGTGCGGTGGCTCTCCACCCGGCCGATGCGCCAGCTCGGCCTCTGGTCCTACAGTTTTTATCTGGCCCACATGGCCGTGGTGGCTTTGGTGCTGCACCTGGCCCCGGGCCTGCACGGCGTCCCGCTGATGCTGGCGGCCTTCCCGGTGACCCTGCTCTGGTGCTGGGGCCTGTTCACCTGGGTCGAGCGCCCCTGCGCCCGCCTGCGCCGTCGGCTGCTGTCGGACCGCCCGCCGGAGCCGACCCTGTCGGAGGGGGGCCGCCGCACCGGCATCACCCCCGCCTGAGTTTATCGCGCACGGCCGTATGGTCCGGCGCCGCCCGGAAGCAGGCCTGCATCGCGTGCCAGAGCGGCTTGCGCCGGAACTGCGCGTCGAGCGGCAGCGCCCGCTGGGGCAGCCCGTCCGGCCGCTTCCGGTAGGGGTGGTCGTTCAACCACGTGTCGGGGTCGTAGATGTCCCAGGTGAGCACGTCGAGCAGGGCTGGCTCGGCCAGGACCACGTCGAGGTAGCGCCGGGCGAAATCGGCCACCATCCGGTCCCGGGTCGGCACGTCGGACGGGAAGGCCCGGTCGTCGATGTCGAACTCGGTGACCGCGATCCCCAGCCCCATCTGGCCGATCTCGTGCAGGAAGCGCCGCAGCTGGCCCTGGTCGATCGGCACCGTGCTGGTCAGGTGCGATTGCAGGCCGAACCGCCGGATCGGCACACCGCGCGACCGCATCGCCTCGAGCTGGCGCAGCACCTTGGTGCGCTTGGCCTCCATCCAGGGCGCGCCCTGCTCGACCGCATCCTCGTTCCAGGTGCCGGCGGCCGCCGGGTCGGTCTCGTGCAAGATCCGGAAGGCGCGGTCGACGTAGCCGGGCCCCATCGCGGCGAGCCAGGGGGAGTCGCGCAAACCCCCGCCCCGGTCGGGATCGGCCTCGTTGCCCAAAATCTCGTTGACCACGTCCCAGGCGACGATCTGCCCGCGGTAATGCCCGGCCACGGTCTCGATCCAGCGCCGCATGAAATCCTCGGCCTGGACGGGGCTCGCCCGGCCGAGCAGCGGCGCGACCCAGGGCGGCAGGGCCGCGTGCCAGACCAGCGTGTGCCCGCGCATCCGCTGGCCGTTCTGCCGGGCGAAGCGCAGGATCGCGTCGCCCCGAGCGAACTCGGTGCGGCCGGGGGCGGGCAGCACCTCCTCCATCTTCATCTCGGTGCCGCAGACGAGGATCCCGCATTCCCGCGCCACCGCCTGCCGGTAGGCCGGCGTCGCGTCGAAGCGGTGGAACGGCACCTCGCAGCCATAGAGCAGCCCCTTGGCGGTAGCAGCGGCCTGAAGGCTGTCGGCTGACCAGGACGGCTTGCCGAGGGGCCCGAAGCCGGCGGGCGCGGCCCCCACGGCCGTAGCGAGGCCGGCACAGGCCGCCCCGGCGAGGAGAGCCCGGCGGCTCGGCGGGCCGGGGGGTGGAGTCATGCCGGGTCCTTTGTGCGGGGCTTGGAGGGACGGATATCCTCAACGGATGAAGCAAGCTGCCGAACATGCGTCTCTCCGCCAGAGGATTCGGTTTTTCAAACATCTTCAGGGAAGGCGCGGGTTCCCTCTCCCCGCACGCGGGGAGAAGCCCGCACGGACCTTGTCGTCTGTGCGGGAAGCGGAGGCGCAGCCGGAGCGGCGGTGAGGGGGCGGCTCAGAACGAGGCGCGCGCCCTGAACCGCCCCCTCACCCCCGGCTGCCGCCTCGCCGCGCCGACGACGAGGTCGTCGCGGCCCTCTCCCCGCAAGCGGGGAGAGGGGATCCCGCCTGCCGCGCCGCGCAAAACCCACAGGCGTTCCAACTCGCCTTCGGCCCCGACTCGCCCCATCTTCGGGACGCCATCTAGTCGAGGACGAGAGTCATGAGTCAGCATCCCGCCATCAGCCCAGGCCGCAGCGCAGTCGTCACCGGGGCGGCGAGCGGCATCGGGCTCGCGGCGGCCAAAGCCTTCGCGCGGGCCGGCATGAATGTCTGGCTCGCCGACCTGCCCGGCCAAGCCCTCGAGGAGGCCCACGGTGCCGTGGCCGAGCTCGCCGCCGTCGAGGTCCGGGCGGTGCCCACCGACGTCTCGGACCGGGAGGCCGTGGAGGCCCTGGCGGCCCATGTCGCCAAGGCCGGCCCTCCGGCCGTGGTGATGCTGAACGCCGGGATCGAGGCCGGCGGAAAACTCTTTTCCGATGCCGAGACCTGGACCCGGATCCTCGCCACCAACCTCGGGGGCGTGGTCAACGGCATCCACGCCTTCGCGCCCGGGATGATCGCGGGGGGCAAGCCCGGCGCGGTGATCGTCACCGGCTCGAAGCAGGGCATCACCACGCCGCCCGGCAACGCGCCCTACAACGTCTCGAAGGTGGCCGTGAAGGCGGCCACCGAGGCGCTGGCCCACGAGCTGCGCAACCGCGAAGGCTGCCGGACCACCGCGCACCTGCTGATCCCCGGCTTCGTCTATACCGGCCTCACCAAGGCAAGGGGCGTCGCCGAGAAGCCGGCCGGCGCCTGGACGCCGGAGGAGACCGTCACCTTCCTGCTGGAGCGGCTGGAGGCGGGCGACTTCTACATCCTCTGTCCCGACAACGAGACCACCCGGGCGCAGGACGAGAAGCGCATCGCCTGGGCCGCCGGCGACATCATCGAGAACCGGCCGGCCCTGTCGCGCTGGCACCCGGATTTTTCCGAGGCGTTCAAGCGGTTCATGGCGGGGTGATCGGTCCCGTCATTGCGAGCGCAGCGAAGCAACCCAGGGCTCCGCGACGGAGGATGTTTTCCAGCGCGGACGGAAAACGGACCGTGCTGAAATCTCGCTCTGGGGCAGCGTTACTGTCGGTGGGAGCGCTCCGCCTCGCATCTCACCTGCGGCTCTCCGCATCCGTTCCGTCGAGCGGAACGATGTGCCGCGCGGAGCCCTGGGTTGCTTCGCTCCGCTCGCAATGACGGTTGACGCTCTCACTCCACCAAGAACTTCCTGAACGCCCCCGTGCCGAACCCAACCCACCAGCGTGGCGCAATCCAGCGGCGGCAAGCTCGCGCAGCAGCGCAAGCCTGAAACGAATCGCGCGACGCACGATGACGCCCATCCCGTCATTGCGAGCGGAGCGAAGCAACCCAGGGCTCCGCGCGGCCGATCGTTCTGCTCGACGGGACTGCCACCATGCGCGCGCCGGCCGTCTACATCATGGCGAGCCGCCGCAACGGGACGCTCTATACCGGTGTCACCGCGGACCTGTCCCGGCGCGTCTACGAGCACCGCGAAGCCCTCCGTCCCGGCTTCACGCGCCGCTACGGTTGCAAGCTCCTGGTCTGGTACGAGGGCTACCCGACGATAAGCGAGGCCATCGCCCGCGAGAAGCAGATCAAGGCCGGCTCCCGGAAGAAGAAGCTCGCCCTGATCGAGGCGATGAACCCGGATTGGCGCGATCTGTATCCCGGCCTCGCGTAAAGGTCTTATACGCAGCGGTTCCCTGGGTTGCTTCGCTCCGCTCGCAATGACGGGGCGTGGTTCACGGCCGGCGCATCGAGCCGCGACCGTCCTGCCTTGGAGATATGCGCCGCGGACCTTCCTGACGGCCGCCCCTCGTCTGGCGAAGGGTTTGCACCCAGGTTAGGTCAGTGCGGCGCGGTCGCCGCATTGCAACCGCGCACGACACCAGGGAGCCGCACTCTTGGCCACGATCATCCCCGTCGCCTCGTTCGACTGCGTCGTGTTCGGCGCCACCGGCGATCTCACGGCGCGCAAGCTGCTGCCAGCCCTGTTCTACCGGTTCCGGGACGGTCAGATCCCGCAGACCAGCCGCATTATCGGCGCCTCGCGCTCGGACCTGTCGACCGACGCGTTTCGGGAGCATGCCCGGGACGCGCTCAAGCGCTTCGTGCCCGCCACCGACCTGACGGAGGACGTGCTCCACAAATTCCTCGACCACGTGGATTACGTGGCGGTGGACGGCGCCGGCGAGAGCGGCTGGGCCGATCTCGTGGCCAAGCTCGACGAGCGGCCCGACCAGGTGCGGCCCTATTACCTCGCCACCTCGCCCGACCTCTACGGCTCGATCTGCCGCAACCTCGCCTCGCACGGGCTCGTCGGCGAAAAGTCCCGGGTCGTGCTGGAGAAGCCGATCGGGAAGGATCTGAAATCGGCCCGCGCCATCAACGATGCGGTCGGCGAGGTCTTTCCCGAATCGCAGATCTTCCGGATCGACCACTATCTCGGCAAGGAGACGGTGCAGAACCTGCTCTCCTTGCGGTTCGCCAACACCATCTTCGAGCGGCTCTGGACCTCGGACGTGATCGACCACGTCCAGATCACCGTGGCCGAGACGGTCGGCGTCGAGGGCCGGGCCGGCTACTACGACACGTCCGGCGCCATGCGCGACATGCTGCAGAACCACATGCTGCAGCTCCTGTGCCTCACCGCCATGGAGAGCCCGCTCAACCTCGAGGCCAACTCCGTGCGCGACGAGAAGCTGAAGGTGCTGCGCGCCCTCAAGCCGATCACCGCCCACGACATCCAGACCGTGACCGTGCGCGGCCAGTACGTGGCCGGCGCCGTCGACGGCAAGCCGGTGGAGGGCTACCTGACCGAGCTCGGCCACGAGAGCCGGACCGAGACCTTCGTGGCGATGAAGCTCGAGGTGCAGTCCGGGCGCTGGGCCGGGGTGCCGTTCTACCTGCGCACCGGCAAGCGCCTGCCGCAGAAGCTGTCCGAGATCGTCGTGCAGTTCCGGGCCTCGCCCTTCTCGATCTTCCCCGAGGAGGCGTTCGGCCGCGAGCCCAACCGCCTCGTCATCCGCCTGCAGCCGCAGGAAGGCATGAAGCTCGAGGTGATGACCAAGGATCCGGGCCCCGGCGGCCTGCGGCTGCGCCCCACCGACCTCGACATCTCCTTCGAGGAGACCTTCAAGCAGCGCTATCCGGATGCCTACGAGCGGCTGCTGATGGACGTGGTCCGGGGCAACGCCACCCTGTTCATGCGCCGCGACGAGGTCGAGGCCGCCTGGGCCTGGGCCGACGGCGTGCTCAAGGCCTGGGCCGACCGCCCGGAGGCGCCGCGGCCCTATCCGGCCGGGAGCTGGGGCCCCACCGCCGCCATCGCCCTGATCGAGCGCGACGGCCGGACCTGGCACGAGGAGCTGCGGTAACGCGGCCTCTCGAGCTTACGGCCAAGCTGCCTTGATACGGTCAAGCCGGATGCGGAAGCTGTCCCTGCTGCCGGTCACCGCCCCCCGAGAGGGCGGGCCCGGCCTCGCACGAGGGATCATTCGCATGCAGGACTCGAAGCAGGATTTCGCCGTCTCGGCCGAACGCCGCCTGGAACGCTCGGTCGATTCTGCTCTGCGCGTCATCGCGGCCGCCCATGTCGAGCGGCAGGCCCCGCCGGTCTCCGCCGCCCGCCGCCGCCTAAGCGAGGTCTACGGCGCCACCCGCCTGGCGAAACGCCTGGAGCGCGAGCGGCGCAGCGCCTGAGGCGGGGTCAGACGGCCGCGTCCCAGGTCTCGCTCAATGGAGTCGTCCCGCGCACCAGCCGCGCCCGCAGGACGATATCGCCCGCCGGCATCGGCTGGGGCGGGCGCCATTCCACGTAGATGCGCCAGCCGCCGGTCTGCGGCACGAAATTGGCCACCGGCTCGTGCAGCGTCCCGGCGCTGGCCGAGACCTCCGCGGCGATCGTGTCGTCTGCGCCCTTGGGCAGGGACGGCCCCTCGAAATCGATCACGCAGAGCCGCCGCTCCGGGTTCGGCGGGGTGGTGGGGCGCAGGCGCTCGGCCGAGCCGAACCGGGTGCCGGTGACCCGGGCGAGCGCTGCTTGCGGGATTACCGCGACCGGCTCCGCCCCCACGGTGGTGAGCGTGTAGCCGAGCCGCAGCGCCGCGCCGGGCTGCACCGGGTCCGCCGGCACGAAGGCGGCCACGATGTTGTCCATGTACTCTTCCGCCGAGGGGATCTCGTAGAGCTGCACGGCGCCCTCCGCGAAGGTGCCGGCCGGATCGGGCGCGACCCACAGGCCGGGCCGGGCCTCCTGACGCGCCTCCACGTCGAGATAGGCGGCAAAGTTTCGCTCGCGCTGGAGCAGGCCGAAGCCCGAGAGCGGCTTCGTGGCGAAGGCCGAGATCTGCGGCTGTTTGCGGCCGTTGATGAGGGGCCGCCACAGCCGGTCGGCCGCGGTGGCGACGCAGAGCCCATCGGAATCGTGCACCTGCGGGCGGAAATCGTCGAAGGGCTTCGCCCCCCGGGCGCCGGGCCCGTTCTGGCCGTACAGGAACATGCTGGTGAGCGGCGCGAGCCCCAGCCGCGGGATCGGCGTGCGGGGATGGAGCGCCGCCGTGACGGCGATCCGGGCCGGGTCCCCGGGGCTGATCACGAACCGGTAGGCGCCGGCGACGCTCGGACTGTCGAGGAGCGAGAGCACCGTGAGGCTGCGGGCCTCCGGATCCGGCTCGCACAGCCAATGGGCGGTGAAATCGGGAAATTCCTCCCCCTCCGGCGCGCCGGTGCCGATGGCGAGGCCCCGCGCCGAGAGCCCGTATTCCTGGCCCGCGGCGCGCAGCCGGAAATAGGAGGCGCCGAGGAACACCAAAAATTCCTCCTGGAAGCCCTTGGGCCGCCAGGCCGGCGTGTCCGGGAAGGCGTAGTGCAGGCGAAACCCCGCGAAGCCGAGATCGGCCGGAAAACTCTGGCCGGCGAGCCGCCCGCCGAAATCGAACAGCCGGCTCTCGTAGGGGATCGGCCGGGCCGGGCCGCCGCGCGGCTGGAGATAGAGCGCCACGCGCTTGCGCTGCAGGAAGCCGCGATGGAACAGCTGCGCGCTGAAATGGCGGCCGAGCGGAACGCTCTCGGAAGGCCGGAACACGATGTGGCGATAGCCGTCATAGTCGAGCCCGGCCAGCGCCGGGGGCAGCTCGGTCGGCGGCCCCGCATAGGGCGCGGCCGCCAGGCGCTGGGCCTCGGCCGACAGGGTCTCGAAGGTCATCGCACCGGGATTCATGGCACCGTCCTGGAGGCCACCGGAGGCCGGCCCCTGCGGCTGAAGCGCCGCCCCGGCCCATGTTCGGGCGCCATTCAGATCTATGGCGCTAGGTACAATACTGCCGGCAGCCGCTTTCAGGACGATTTTGAGAACGCGGCGTCGGGAGGGGGGATCGATCCGTTCGGCCTCCGGCTGCCTGTGCGGCCGGGTCGGCTGCGTGTCCTCACCCCGGTCATCGGTGTCCACGCTCATCGGTTCCCGCCCGCACGCGGCGAGGCAGCCGGCAGCCTTCCACGGTCGAGTTCCTCGCGCCATGTTCTCACGGGTCACCTCCTCCGAGCGGCCGCACCGGAACGCCCATCCAGGCGCTCCCGATCCCCAATATTCGACGATCCCAGCCAAGTTGCGCGAACCCGAGGTCTGGGCGACCGGCGGACGGACCCTGCTGGCCCGGCGCCTCGCCCTGGCGATCCCGAGCCTCGCCACCGCGGGCGGCCTCGCCTGGCTGGCGGAGCGCGCCTATCCGGCCGGTGCCAGCCCCCTGGCCTGGACGATCCTGGTCCTGTTCGCCCTGGTGATGGGCTGGCAGGCGTTCGTCGCCTGCCAATACGTCTACGGCCTCGTCGCCGCCATCCTGGGGGACCGGGCGAAATCGATTCTGGAGCGCCGCTCCGAGGCCGCCGAAATCCCAGCTGCCAGCGCCGGCCGCACCGCCGCCGTGGTGGCGATCCACGCCGAGGATGCGGTGGCGGTGTTCGCCCGGCTGCGGGTGATGGCGCGCTCGCTCGCCGAGGCGCAGGCCCGGGACATCGACATCTTCGTCCTCTCCGACACCCGGGATGGCGCGATCGCCGCCGTGGAGGAGCACGAATTCGCCCGGATCCAGGCCTGGGCGGAGGCCGATCCGGCCCTGCCGCGGATCCGCTACCGGCGCCGGACGGAGAATGTCGGCCGCAAGGCCGGCAATATCGGCGAGTTCTGCTGCAGCTACGGCGCCGAATACGCCTACATGATCGTGCTGGACGCCGACAGCCTCATGACCGGCGCGGCCATGACCCGGCTCGTCGGGCTGATGGACGAGAGCCCCCGCACCGGCCTGATCCAGACCGTCTCCTACGCGGCTGGCCGGGACACCCTGTTCGCCCGCATCCAGCAATTCGCCGTGCGCCTCTACGCGCCCCTGGCTTTGCGCTGCCTGGAGACTTGGCAGGGGCCGGAGGGCAGCTACTGGGGCCACAACGCCATCCTGCGGATCGAGGCTTTTGCCGAGAACGCGCAGCTCCCGGTCCTGCCGGGCCGGGCGCCGCTCGGCGGCGAGATCCTGTGCCACGACATCGTCGAGGGCGCCTTGATGGTCCGCGCCGGCTGGGAGGTGCGCCTGCTGCCCGAGATGGGCGGCACCTGGGAGGAGATGCCCACGAACCTCGTCGACCTGCTCGGCCGCGAGCGCCGCTGGTGCCAGGGCAACCTCCAGCACCTGCGGGTGCTGCCCTGGGCCGGCCTGCACGGCGCCAGCCGCTGGCACCTCGCAGTCGGCATCCTGGCCTACGGCATGCTGCCGCTCTGGATCGCCTTTCTGGGGCTGGCCTCCTGGCAGGCAGCCCGGACCGGCGATCTCGGTCTGCTCGCCTACGGTCTGACCGGGCACGGCGCCGCTGCCCACGGTCTCGCCGCCCTCAGCCTCGCGGTGCTGGCCCTGCCGAAGGTCCTGAGCCTCGGCCATGTCCTGGCTTCGCCGGAGCGCCGGGCTTCCTTCGGCGGCACGAAGACTCTGCTCGCCAGCGCCGCCCTGGAACAGGTCGTCTGGGTGTTCCTGTGGCCGGTGCTGACCCTGTTCACCGCCGGCGCCGTGGTCTCGACCTTCCTCGGCCGGGTGGTACGCTGGGAGACCCAGGACCGCGACGACCGGCAGGTCTCCTGGGCCGAGGCGTTCCGGCTCCAGGCCGATGCCGTGGTGGTCGGGGCGCTGATCGTCTTCGCCCTGGTCTGGATCGGCAATGCCTGGCTCGGCCTGTGGCTGGCGCCGCTGGCCCTCGCGTTGCTGGCGAGCCCGGCCCAGAGCGTCTGGACCAGCCGGGCCGATCTCGGCCGCGCCGCCCGGGCCCGGGGCCTGTTCCTCACCGCCGACGACACCGCGCAGGCCCCGGAGCTGGCCGAGCTGGCTCAGATCCGCGGCCTGCCGGCCGCCCCGGCTCCAATCCGCAGCGCGCCCCTGGAACCGGCCATCTGGCTCGCCGCCGACGAAGCCTAAGTTTTTGGGGACCGGGCGGGTCGGAACACGCCCGAGCCGCCCGGCTCCATCCCGCGGTTACGGCCAAGCTGCCACAGTGTTGCCATCGAGTCACGGAGGGGCGGAACCGGCTAAGCGTAGCGGTTTCCGACTTGGATTTGGGGCGCGAGCGTTTACCCCTTGGCGAGGATCGGCACGGCATCGTGCCCCGGTAATTCGCCGCGTTCCCAACCCATTTCGCGCCTGCCCCGAGAGGCTTTGATGCGTCGTTTCCTTCCCGCCCTCGTAGGGCTCATCGGCGCGGCTGCCTGCGCCGCACCGGCGCTGGCCTACGAGATCGATCCGCTCACCCGCCAGCCGCTGAACGACGCGCTCACGGTGCGGGTGCGCCCGCAGGCCGTCGAGACTGTCGCGGTACCGGTGGCCAACGCCTCCCTCAACCCCGCCGACCCGCTCGACGCGGCCGTGCCGCAGATGTCCGCGATCCCGCGCGAGACGGTCGCCTATAACGGCCCCTACGGCGCCGGCACGATCGTGGTCTCCACGGCCGAGCGGCGGCTCTACTACGTGATGGGCGGCGGCCAGGCCCTGCGCTACGGCGTCGGCGTCGGCCGTCCGGGCTTCACCTGGGGCGGCGTGCAGACCATCACGATGAAGCGCGAATGGCCGGATTGGCGCCCGCCGTCGACCATGCTGCGCCGCCGGCCCGACCTGCCGCGCTACATGAAGGGCGGCATCGAGAACCCGCTCGGCGCCCGCGCCATGTATCTCGGTGGCTCGATCTACCGGATCCACGGCTCGAACGAGCCGGAGACCATCGGCACCGCCGTGTCCTCGGGCTGCATCCGCATGACCAACGACGACGTCACCGACCTCTACACCCGCGCTAAGGTCGGCACGAAGGTCGTCGTCCAGCGCTGATTGTTTGGAATTTTTTCGGATGGGGCCGGCCGCGAGGCCGGCCCTTTTGCGTTCAGGCGTCGGGTAGCGTCACCAGCGCGTCGGGGCGCTTCACCTCGATCTCGATGAACGCGATCGGATGCGCCGAGCCGTTCATCACGTCGTGCCGGATGCCGGCCGGCCGCATGTAGGATTGCCCGGCCGCGAGCAGGGTCTCGCTGACCGCCGCCCCGTCATGGACGCGCAGCACCCCCTCCACCAGCATCACCACGAAATACGGCCAGCCATGCTCGTGCCAGCCGGTCACCGCCCCGGGCGGGAAGTCCCAGCGGGTGATGCGCACCGCGGCATCGTCCTGCTGGATCGTGGGCACCGCGGGGATCGTGCAGGTGAAGGCCATGATGGCTCCGGGTCTGGCGGGACGTCTGGATCGCGCCGAACGCCCCAAAATTAAGATGCGATCACCGGCCGAAGAGCCGGCCGGATCCGGACGCCCGATCGATCCGGCCGTGCGTCACGACGCTCCCGGCATCGAGGAGGGGGCACGGGCACCATGGCGGATTCCGATGATGACGACTTCGTCTTCGGAAGCCTCGTAGAAAATTACATACGGGTAGGGTCGCACTGGGATCCGCCGCAGATTTCTCAGGCTCGTTAATCGGCCGCTTCTCGGCTGATCCAGCAGGAAATCGAGGACGGCCTGGATCCGACCCTGAACGCGTCGTGCCCCTTGAGGCGACGCCTGCGCGATCTCCGAGAGCACACGCTCGAGTTCCGCCGCCGCATCCGCGGTAAAGCGCAGTCTCAAAGCCCGTGCTTCGCCCAGATCGCCCGGATCTGCTCATCCGACGCGAAATCACGCCGCGCCGCCTGGGCGCGCGAGTTCGCGAAAGACGCCTCCTCCTCCGGGCTGAGCCGGTCGACAGGCTCCTCCTCGCCAGCGAGGCGCAGGAGGACGCCGGCCAACTCGTCCTGGGTTTCGGAGGGCAACATGCGCACGCGCGCGATGGCTCGGTCGAGAAGCTCGGTCATGCCGTCATCGTGCGTCAGAATCATTGTCGAGAGAAGTCGTCCTAGCGCGGAAGCCTCCGACCCTCTGACTCGTCGATCTCAATGGCAGCCGCACGAGCCCGAGCCGCAGCCTCCGGTCTGCTTCACCGGGGCGGTGCGGGCGGTCTCGCGGTCGAGGCCGCGCTCGGCGAGTTCGGAGAGGTAGGTCTGCCAGCGGGAATCGTATTCGCGGCCCAGCGTGTACAGGTAGCCCCAACCGTAGATGCCGGTGTCATGCATGTCGTCGAAGCCGAGCTTGACCGCGTAATTGCCGATCGGCTCCACGGCCAGGATCGCCACCGCGCGCTTGCCGCCGATCACCTTGCGCTCCAGGGGCGAATGACCCTGCACCTCGGCCGACGGGCTCGACACCCGCAGATATTCCGCCGGCAGGGCAAAGCGCGACCCGTCCTCGAAGGCGACGTTGAGCACCTGCCGGTCGGCCGACAGGCGGATCTCGGTGGGCCACAGATCCTCGTTCACAGGTGACACTCCTCAAGCAACCGGGGTCTGCGGCCCGGGGTCGGCTTGCCCACGACCGTATCGGGCATCATATGCTCAATCATGCTCGATGACATCTCCAGCACGCCGCAGGGGTTTATGGCTGACGCGCCCCGCGCGCCGTCGCCCGCGCCGCTGATCGACCCGTTCCAGCGGGCGATCTCGTATCTGCGCATCTCGGTGACGGATCGCTGCGATCTGCGCTGCGCCTACTGCATGTCGGAAAACATGCAGTTCCTGCCAAAGCGCGACCTGCTGACCCTGGAGGAGCTGGACCGGCTCTGCGGCGTGTTCATTGCCCGCGGGGTGCGCAAGCTGCGGATCACCGGCGGCGAGCCGCTGGTGCGCCGCGACATCATGCACCTGTTCCGCCGCCTGTCGCGCCATCTCGATTCGGGTGCGCTGGAGGAGCTGACGCTCACCACCAACGGCACCCAGCTCGCTCGGTACGCCAACGAGCTGGCGAGCTTCGGCGTACGCCGGATCAACGTCTCCCTGGATACGCTGGACCCCCAAAAGTTCCGGGCGATCACCCGGCGGGGCGACCTGCCGGTGGTGCTCGACGGCATCGCGGCCGCGCGGGCGGCCGGCATGAAGGTCAAGATCAACGCGGTGGCGCTGCGCGACGTCAACGCCGACGAGATCCCCGACATGATCGCCTGGGCCCACGGCCTCGGCATGGACATGACGCTGATCGAGGTGATGCCGCTCGGCGAGATCGAGGCCGACCGCACCGACCAGTTCCTGCCCCTGTCGGTGGCCCGGCAGCGCCTGGAAAGCCGCTACACCCTGACCCCGCTGCCCGACCGCACCGGCGGCCCGGCGCGCTACGTCCGGGTCGAGGAGACCGGCGGCAAGCTCGGCTTCATCACGCCGCTGACCCACAATTTTTGCGAGAGCTGCAACCGGGTGCGCCTGACCTGCACCGGCCAGCTTTATTTGTGTCTGGGCCAGGAGGACTCGGCGGACCTGCGGGCGGTGCTGCGCGCCTCCCCGGACGATGCCGTGCTGGCCGCCGCCGTGGTCGAGGCGATCACGCGCAAGCCGAAGGGCCACGACTTCATCATCGAGCGCCAGCGCCCGGCCGCAGTGCCGCGGCACATGAGCGTGACCGGAGGGTAGGAGGCTTCTAAACCTCCTCGTCGGCGTAGCGCGATTGCGCTCGTCCGCGCTGCCCGGATCCCTTCCGCGGCGCCCCGGCGCTGATCCCAGCCACCAAGTCGGCGATGTGGCGCAGGGTCTCCACCGCGAGGGCCTTGTCGCCCTCGCCGCGGCCCTGCGGGATCAGCGCCTTGGCGAAGCCGAGTTTCTGGGCCTCCTTCAACCGGGATCCTGCCTGGGCCACCGGGCGGATAGCCCCGGACAGGCCGATCTCACCGAAATACACGGTCTCCGGCGGCAGCACCGCCCCCGACAGGGACGAGACCAGGGCGGCGGCTACCGCGAGATCCGCCGCCGGCTCGGTGATGCGCAGGCCCCCGGCCACGTTCAAATAAACGTCGTGGGTGCCGAGCCGGATGCCGCCATGGGCCTCGAGCACAGCGAGCACCATGGACAGCCGGTTCGGGTCCCAGCCGACCACGGCGCGCCGCGGCATGCCGAGCGAGGAGGGCGCCACCAGCGCCTGGATCTCCACCAGCAGCGGCCGCGTCCCCTCCATCCCGGCGAAGACCGCTGTGCCGGCGGCCTGATGGTCGCGCCCGGCCAGGAACAGGGCCGAGGGGTTGGGCACCTCGGCGAGCCCCGCATCGGTCATCTCGAACACGCCGATCTCGTCGGTGGGGCCGAACCGGTTCTTCACCGCGCGCAGAATGCGGAAATGGTGGCCCTGGTCGCCCTCGAACGAGGCGACCGCGTCGACCATGTGCTCCACCACCCGGGGCCCGGCGATCTGCCCGTCCTTGGTGACGTGGCCGACCAGGATCACTGCCGTACCGGTAGTCTTGGCGAAGCGGATCAGCGCCTGGGCGGAGGAGCGCACCTGCGTGACTGTGCCGGGTGCCGATTCCACCGTCTCGGTCCACATGGTCTGGATCGAGTCGATGATCGCCAGCGCCGGCGGGCGGCCCTGGCTCAGGGTCTCGATGATGTCCTCGACATTGGTCTCGGCGGCGAGATCCACCGGGCGGGAACTCAAGCCCAGCCGCTCGGCGCGCAGGCGCACCTGCCCCACCGCCTCCTCGCCGGAAATGTAGGCGACCCGCTCGCCGGTGCCCGCCATGGCGGCGGAGGCCTGCATCAGCAGGGTCGACTTGCCGATGCCGGGATCGCCGCCGAGCAGGATCACCGAGCCGCGCACGAAGCCGCCGCCGGTCACCCGGTCGAGCTCGCCGATTCCCGAGGGGATGCGCGGCGCCTCCTTGGTCTCGCCGGTCAGACCCTCCAGCGGAAACACCCGGCCGCGGGCGCGGGACGGCCGCGTCGCCACCGGGCCGGACTGGCCGGGCGCGGCGGCCGCCTCCTCGACGATCGTGTTCCAGCCGTTGCACGCCTCGCAGCGCCCACGCCAGCGGTTGTAGACCGCCCCGCAGGATTGGCAGACGAAGGTCTGGTGGATCTTGGCCATTCGGGTCCGCGCGCCGCCGGTCCGGCATTCGAAGAAAGGGTCGGCTCACCCTACATAAGTTCGAACATAACGCGAACCCAGCCCCGTCAGGATCTCGTAGCCGATCGTCCCGGCGGCGCGGCCGACCGTGTCGATATCCAGGCTGGCGCCGATCAGCACGGCTTCGGCGCCCCGCCGGGCGGCGGGGGCCGCGGTGACGTCGAGGATGATCAGGTCCATGGAGACCAGGCCCAGGATCGGGCAGGGCACGCCACCGACCAAGGCTTGGCCGCGCCCGCTGATCGCCCGCGGGAAGCCGTCGGCGTAGCCGAGGGACAGGGTGGCGAGTCGGCTCGGGGCGGAGGCGGTCCAGCGGCCGTTATAGCCGACGCTGGCCCCGGCCTCGACGGTCCTGACCTGGGCGATCAGGGCCTCCAGCCGCACCACCGGGCGCATCGGGTTGGCGGCCCCGGGCGTCGGATTGCCGCCGAACAGGGCGTAGCCCGGGCGCAGCAGGTCGTGCCGGGCGCCGTCGAGGAACACGCCGGAGGAATTGGCGAGTGAGGCAAGCAGGCCCGGATAGGCCGCCCGGACCCGGGCGAAATCGGCGATCTGCCGGACGTTGACCGGATCCTCCGGCTTCTCGGCGCTGACGAAGTGGCTGAGCAGCAGGTCGATTCCGGCGGCTGCGATGCCCGGATCACCGGCGAGCTCCAGCGCCTCCGACACCGGCAGCCCCAGGCGGTTCATGCCGGTATCGACATGGAGCGCTGCCGGCAGACGACTTTCCGAGAACGCCGCCCATTCCAAAATTTCCTCGCGGCTGCCGAGCACCGGGCGCAGGCTGTGGGCCGCGAAAGTCTCACAGGCGCCGGGCGGCAGGCCGTTCAGAATGTAGATCGCGGCCTCCGGCAAGGCGGCCCGGGCCGCGATGCCCTCGGACAGGTGCGCGACGAAGAAGGTCCGGCATCCGGCCGCCCACAGGGCCGGCCCGACCCGCGCGACGCCGCAGCCATAGGCATCGGCCTTCACCACGGCGGCGCAATCGGCCCCCCGGGCGGCCAGCATCCGCCAGTTCGCCGCGATCGCCCCGAGATCGATGGTCAGCCGGGCGCCGTGGGCGCCGATATCGCGTCCGGATTCCGTCACTGCCCGACTACCCGCCACCGAAGCGTCCCCGATCCTCGATTCCCCGCGGACGGATGCACGATGCGGACCCGTGAGGCGAGTCGGTTCACGGCATTGGTCTCAGGGGTCGACGAGACTGGCAACCCGCGCGGCGATCTCGCCCACGATGTCCGGATCCGCGATACCGGCGAGGCTCGCACTGCCATCGGCGAGGCGCGCCCGGAGATCGAAGCTGCGGACCTGCGTGCAGACCGCCACGCCGGTCACGCCATCCGCTGTGACGGGGACAGTGAGGCCCGCGGCGCGGGCGCCCGCCGCCACAGTGGAGATGACCACGGCGATTGCCGTGCCGTGAACGTTCACGGCCTCCGGCGTGAGGACAATCCAGTAATGCCGATCTCGCATTTCCCGGCCGACGACCGGGTTGGGGTTGATGGAGTAGATCTCGCCGCGCTTCGGGATCTTCGACCGCGGGCCCATCACCCGATCTCATTGCCCACTGGGGGACCTTCCAGAGCCTTTGCGGTGTCCGCGTATAAGGCCGGCAGATGCTCGGCGCCTTCCAGAAGCTCCGCCAGGGTGTAGCGGCGTTTCCGTTTCGTGACCGGTGTCGCGACCAGGGCGCCGTCCTGTACAGCAAGTGTGAGGTCGGTGCCCGTATCGGCTCCGATAGCGGCCAGAACGGCGGGAGGGAGCGTCATCACGCGGGCTCCCCCCTGGCGCCGAACGGTGACAACCGTCGTCGTCAACGCTTGAGTCGGCGGTTTGGCGCTCGTCTTCGTGCCAGGCGTTCGCTTGGCTGCCGGCATGGTCATGCTCCTCTGGAAGGTGCTACAAAGGTAGCACTTTTCTGGTGCCGCCAACACCTCTCACCCCCGCAAGCGGAACGGGTTGAAATCCGTGTCCGTATCGAAGGCGTCGCGCCCCTCGGCGCGTTTCAGGAAGCCGATCAGCGGCACGCTGAGGGGCAGGGCCACGATCTCCCAGGCGACCTTCAGCGCCCAGATCGACAGCGCGAGACGGACGAGATCCGCGGCGGGGTAGAGCCCGCCGAAGCCGAGCCCGATGAACAGGGCCGAATCGATGCCCTGGCCGACCAGCGTCGAGGCGACGAGCCGCGCGGCCAACCCTCGGCCGCGAAAGCGCAGCTTCAGCTTGGCGAGCAGGTAGGCGTTCAGGAATTCGCCGGTGAGATACGCCGCTAGGCCCGCGAGCGCGAGCCGCGGGGTGGCGCCCAGCACCGCCTCGAACGCCGCCTGGTGCGGCCAGAACGACGCGGGCGGCAGCGCCGCCGCGATCCCGTAGGCCAGGATCCAGAGCGCCTGCGCCAGGAAGCCGGTCCAGACCACCGCCCGGGTGCTGGCATAGCCGTAGACCTCGGTCAGCACGTCGCCGAACAGGTAGGAGGCGGGAAACACGATCACCGCCGCCGTGAAGGTCAAGCCGCCCACCGAGACGATCTTGCCCGCCAGCACCAGCGAGATCATCAGCACCGCGCCGAACAGGCCGGCGATCGGAACGAGGTAAACGGGGCCGGCGGAAACGCGCGCGGCACTCATGGTCGAACGCGGCTGATGCACGGACGGCACAGGCCTCGGCCGAGGCCCGCACCCGAGGGTGACGGCCGAGGTTCGGCTTGGTATACTTCGGCCCCGGTCCCGGGGAGCCGCATGGCCGCCGCGGCATCCCCTCTGGTTCCTAAAAGTTCACAGATGCCGTTTACCGTTCTGGATCTCGTCGTGCTCGGCATCGTCGCGGTCTCCGCGCTGCTCGCGGCCGTGCGTGGCGTCACCCGCGAGGTGCTGGCGATCATCGCCTGGGTGGCCGCCGCCGCCGTCGCGTGGTCGTTCTATCCGATGCTGCTTCCGCTGGTGAAGCAGCACGTCAACAGCGATACCGTAGCGCTGGTCGCCTCCATCGCGGCGATCTTCCTCGGCACGCTGATCGTCGTCTCGATCATCACCGTGAAGATCTCCGACGTGGTGCTCGATTCGCGCATCGGCGCGGTCGACCGCTCGCTGGGCTTCCTGTTCGGGGCGGGCCGCGGCTTCCTGATCTGCGTGATCGGCTGGGTGTTCCTGTCCTGGCTGGTGCAGGGCAAGGTGCCGGACTGGGCGGCGCAGGCGCGCACGCGCCCGATGCTGGAGAAATCCGGCGACGCCCTGGTGGCCCAGCTGCCTGAGAATCCGGAAGGCTTCCTGAAGCAGTTCAAGAAGCCGAAGGCCGTCACGCCGCCCAACGAGGCGGCCGACGCCCCCGCCGAGACCGACGTGGCGCCCCAGCGCCGCACCGAGACCGCGCCGACCCCGACGCGACGCTGATCTGCGGCGCGCACCGTTGGTCGGTCTCCGTGAAACACCTAGATAGCGGTTCCGGAGACGATCGGATGATATCCGCGACGACCGGCGCTCCGGCCCGTCGCCGCCGGGACTCGTGAAGTGATCGATCGCAGCATGTCCCAATCCGACGCTTACGCCTCCGATTTCGACCTCGACGGCGATACGCTGCGCGAGGAGTGCGGCGTCTTCGGCATCTTCGGGCACCCGGAGGCCTCGGCCATCGTGGCGCTCGGGCTGCACGCCCTGCAGCACCGGGGCCAGGAGGCGGCCGGGATCGTCTCCTTCGACGGCGCGGTGTTCCATTCCGAGCGGCGCCCCGGCTTGGTGGGCGACTCCTTCTCGGACGGCGACACCATCGCCCGGCTGAAAGGCCGCGCCGCCATCGGGCACGTGCGCTACTCGACCACCGGCGGGACGATCCTGCGCAACGTGCAGCCGCTCTTCGCCGAGCTCGCCAGCGGCGGCCTCGCGGTCGCGCATAACGGCAATCTCACCAACGCCCTGTCGATCCGGCGCGACCTCGTGCGCGACGGCGCGATCACGCAGTCGACCTCCGACACCGAGGTGATCCTCCACCTCGCGGCCCGCTCGCGGAAGCCGCGGATCGTCGAGCGCTTCATCGATGCCCTGCAGGCGATCCAGGGCGCCTACGCGATCGTGGCGCTGACCAACAAAAAGCTGATCGGCGCCCGCGACCCGCTGGGCATCCGCCCGCTGGTGCTGGGCGAACTCGACGGCCGCTACCTGCTGGCCTCCGAGACCTGCGCCCTCGACATCATCGGCGCCCGCTACGTCCGCGACGTCGAGAACGGCGAGGTCGTGGTGATCTCCGAGGAGGGCGTCGAATCCATCCGCTTCGCCGACGCGGTGCCGATGCGGCCCTGCATCTTCGAATACATCTACTTCGCCCGGCCGGATTCAGTCGTGAACGGCAAGAGCGTCTACGCGGTGCGCAAGGCGATCGGCCGGGAACTGGCCCGCGAGGCCGCCGCCCCCGCCGACATCGTCGTGCCGGTGCCGGATTCCGGCGTGCCCGCGGCGCTCGGCTTCGCGCAGGAGACCGGCCTCCCCTTCGAGATGGGGATCATCCGCAACCACTATGTCGGCCGTACCTTCATCCAGCCGACCCAGTCGGTGCGTGAGCTCGGCGTGCGGATGAAGCACTCCGCCAACCGCGCGGCGATCGAGGGCAAGAGCATCGTTCTGGTCGATGACAGTCTGGTGCGCGGCACGACCTCGGTGAAGATCGTCCGGATGATGCGCGAGGCCGGCGCCGCCGAGGTGCATTTCCGGATCGCTTCGCCGCCGATCACCTACCCGGACTTCTACGGGATCGACACGCCAGAGCGGGAGAAGCTGCTGGCCGCGACCCACGACCTCGAGGCGATGCGCAAGTATATCGGCGCCGACTCGCTCGCCTTCCTGTCGATCCCCGGCCTCTACCGAGCGATGGGCGAGGAGGAGCGCAATGCGGCCTGCCCGCAATACACCGACCATTGCTTCACGGGCGACTACCCGACCGGCCTGACCGATCTATCCATCGCCGGCCCGAAGCGCTTCGCGATGCTCGCCGAAGCGGACTGACACGGGGTTCCCAAAGGGCGAGCCCTTTGGTGGGGTAGAGGCTGCGCCCCTGGGTCTTCGCAGGGCTCCGCCCTGCACCCGCAAAAGGTCACGGACCTTTTGAAACCGGAACTTTTTGGTCCTCCTGGCGCGGAAATGCGCTAGGTCCTGGGCATGGCTGATCCTCAGAGAAAGCTCGAAGGCCGCGTGGCAGTGGTGACCGGGGCGTCCCGCGGCATCGGGCGGGCCGCCGCCCTGGCCCTGGCCGAGGCCGGCGCCCACGTGGTCGCGGTGGCCCGCACGGTCGGCGCCCTGGAGGAACTGGACGATTCCATCCGGGCGGCCGGATCCAGCGCCACCCTCGTGCCGTTCGATCTCGCCGATTACGACGCCATCGACCGGCTCGGCGCGGCGATCAACGAGCGTTGGAAGCGGCTCGACATCCTGGTCGGCAATGCCGGCATCCTCGGCGCGCTCATGCCGATCGGCCACATTACCCCGAAGGTCTGGGGCCAGGTGATGGACGTGAACGTCACCGCCAACTGGCGCCTGATCCGCTCGCTGGACCCGCTGCTGCGCATGTCGGACGCCGGCCGGGTGGTCTTCGTCTCATCCGGGGCCGCCTCGAAATGCCGGGCCTATTGGGGGCCGTACTCGGTCTCGAAGGCGGCGCTCGAAGCGCTGGTGCGGACCTACGCGGCGGAGACCGAGACCACCGCGATCCGGGCGATGCTGCTCAACCCGGGGCCGCTGCGCACCGGCATGCGCCGCTCGGCGATGCCGGGGGAAGATCCTGCGACCCTCAGGACCCCCGAGGACCTCGCCCCCCACTTCGTGCGGCTCGCCGCCCCGGACTGGACCGAGACCGGCAAGCTCTACGATTTCCCCGCCGACCGGGTGCTGCAGTTCCGCGCGCCCGAGTAGAGGGGTCCGGGGCCTGCGGCCCCGGCGGGTTGCGGGCGGAGCCCGCATGGGTTGGGATTTACGATGATCGACGTCCGCTGCATCTGTGCGATCGGCCTGCGCGGCCAACTCGGCCTGAACGGGCACCTGCCCTGGGAGGGCAACACCGATCCGCTGTTCGTGGAGGACGTGACGCGCTTCTTCGCGCTCACCATGGGCCACGTGCTGATCGCCGGGCCGAAGACCGTGGCCTCGGTCCCCGAATTCGCCTTCAAGGACCGCACCATCGACGTGATCCGCAGTCACGAGGATCCGGAGCAGGTGCTCAAGCGCTATCCGGGCCGACGGATCTTCGTGGGCGGCGGCATCGCGGTGTGGAACGTCTACGCCCGGTACATCCAGAACTGGGACATCACGCGCCTGCCCTATGACGGCGAGGCCGACCGCTGGTTCGACCCGGCTTGGCTGGTGGGCGGGGCGCTGCGCTCGGCGTAAGCCGCTGGACAGGTCGCCGGTGCGCTTCCTATCATCGGCTCATGAGCGAGCACAGCGTCCAGGACGCGGAGCGAAACCTCACCGACCTGATTGACCGCGCGCTCTCGGGGGAGGGCGTCGTGATCACGCGCGACGGGCGACCGGTGGCGACGCTGAACCCGATCCGTCGGGCCGGACGCCCGATCACCGCCGAAGACCTCGATTGGCTCGCCCTGCGTCGCGTGCCGATGCGGGTGCCCACGCAGGATGCCGGCCAGCTGGTTCGCGCCCTCCGCGACGACGAGTGGTGAGGGCTTCCTTGATGCCAATAGCCGGTCACCATGCTGACGATGTGAGATTTTTAACTCTAAACATCGCCAACCAAGCAAATCCGTATGTCGGGCGCTCGCTGGTGAAGGCCGTTTGTGGCCGGGGACAAGTGTTCCTTGCTCGCCCGTTTCGGATATGCCTAGCTGGAACGTCTGCGGCGCTGAGCAAAGACTATGTCGCGTGTTCGAATTCGCGGCGTCGAGGTATGCGACGCTTCAATGATTGCCTTACTTATGCGGGGTCTTGGGTTTGATCACGCCCCGGATGAGATCGAGCGACGATTGAGCCTCGCCGAGAACAGTAACACCGATCCTGCATTCCTAGCGGAAGGCGCTACAGGCAAACCTCTCGGTCTTCTCGCCGTTCACATTGCGCCGCTACTCTTCTATCCGCAGCCCCTAGCTCGGATCACGACGCTCGTTGTTGCCGAAGACGAACGGCGGCATGGGGTCGGGCGACAGCTTGTTGAGTTCGCTTATGAACTCGCCAAGAGCGCCGGGTGCGATACGCTTGAACTCACGACTGGTCTCGACCGAGCGAGTGCTCATGCGTTTTACGAGGCAATCGGCTTTCATCGATCGGCGCTCCGGATGCATCGCCGCATTAAGTGAATCGCGCCCCTCGACCATCAGCGAGCCGCCATGAAGCGCGGAGGCGGGCGTTCCACCATGATGGTAGTTCCTCCCCATAGTAGCTGTCCCGCATCGCGCTGAACCCAGGCTCCGCTTCGCGGATTCGATGTGACGTTCGACAAAATAGCTCCGATGCCAGCACACTCCGACTTCCGGTCGTTACCGGATAGGTCGTCGCGCTACCGTCGAAACCCTATCCGCCGCTGCTATGTGATGGCGATGGCCCGCCGGAGACGCAGATGAGCGCCCACAGCTACCGCTTCGGCATCGAAGAAGAGTATTTCCTCGCCGATGCCGAGACCCGCGGCACGCCCCGAGGCGACCTCGCCGGGTTCCATGCCCGGGTGAAGGCGGAGCTGCCCGAGACGGGGCGCGAGCTGGTCGCCGCGCAGGTCGAACTCTGCACGCCGCCGCTGGCCGATGCGCAGGCCGCCCGGGACAATCTCGGTGGGCAGCGGAGGCAACTCGCCGGCATCGCGGCCGAGAACGGGTTGAGCCTCTTGGCCTGCGGCACTCATCCGCTCGCCCGCTGGTCCCGCCAGACCGCAACGGACGGCGCGCGCTACAAGGGCATCCTCTCGGATGTCGGCATCGCGGCACGGCGGGCGCTGATCTGCGGCATGCATGTCCATGTCGAGGTGCCGGACCCGGAGGCGCGGGTCGACCTGATGAACCGGCTGCTGCCGTTCCAGCCGCTGCTGCTGGCGCTCTCGGCCTCCTCGCCGTTCTGGCAGGGGGAGGCGACCGGGCTGATGGCCTACCGGCTCAGCGTCTTCGGCGAATTGCCCCGCACCGGCCTCCCCGAGCTTTTTTTGGACGCAGCCGCCCATGCGCGGTTCGTGGACATCATGACCCGCTCCGGCGCCATCGCGGATGCCAGTTTTCTGTGGTGGTCCCTGCGGCCGTCGATCAAGTTCCCGACCCTGGAGCTGCGCATCGCCGATGCCTGTACCCGGCTCGACGATTCGCTCTGCGTCGCCGCCCTGTACCGCTGCCTGGTGCGCCTGTGCGTGCGCCGGCCCGACCTCAATGCCGGGCTCGACGGCGTCTCGCGGGCGCTTGCCTCGGAGAACCTGTGGCGGGCCCAGCACAGCGGCGTGCGCGCGACGCTGATCGACGAAGCAAAGGCCGAGGCTGTGCCGTTCGCCGATGCGCTGGAGGCGGTCCTCGCCCTGGTGGAGGAGGATGCGGATGCGCTGGGCTGCACCGCGGATGTCGCTCGCGCCCGAGCGATCGTCACCGAGGGCACCAGCGCGGACGGGCAGGTCGGGGCGTTCGAGGCGGCACTGGCCGACGGAAAGGACGAGCGCGCCGCCTTGGCCTCTGCCGTGGACTGGATCGCCGATGCGTCCCGGTGACCGCTCTGCGCGCGCCCCATTTCGTCATCGCGCGCGCAGCGAAGCGACCCAGGGATGCACCACACCCGAGGATCGCGCGCTGCCCTGGGTTGCTTCGCTGCGCTCGCAATGACGGCGCGATCTTTCGGCTGGAAACGCCTCAGCCCTTGTCGAACGGGTTCTGCGAGGTCCGCAGGCTGAGCCGGATCGGCGTGCCCGGCAGCTCGAACGCCTCGCGCAGGCCGTTGACCAGGTAGCGGGTGTAGGATTTCGGCAGGGCGTTGAGCTGGTTGCCGAACAGCGCGAAATGCGGCGGCCGGCTCTTCACCTGGGTGGCGTAGCGGATCTTGATCCGCCGGCCCGACACCGCCGGGGGCGGGTTGCGGGAGGTCGCCTCGTTCAGCCAGTCGTTGATGCGCGAGGTCGAGATCCGTTTGTCCCAGACTTCCGAGGCCTGCACCACCGCCTGCATGAGCTTGTCCAGGCCCTCGCCGGCGAGCCCCGAGAGCGGCACCACCGCGACGCCGCGCACCTGCGGCAGCAGGCGCGTACAATCCTCGCGCAGCTGCTTAAGCAGGCCGGGCTGGTCGGCCACGAGGTCCCACTTGTTGAGGCCGATCACCACGGCCCGGCCCTCGCTCTCGACCAGGTCGATGATGGTGAGGTCCTGCTTCTCGAAGGGGATCGTGGCGTCGAGCAGCACCACCACCACCTCGGCGAAGCGCACGGCGCGCAACCCGTCCGAAACCGCAAGCTTCTCCAGCTTGTCGTCGATCCGGGCGCGGCGGCGCATCCCGGCGGTGTCGTGGAGCTTGATCTTCCGGCCGCGCCACTCCCAATCCAGCGAGATCGAATCGCGGGTGATGCCGGCCTCGGGGCCGACCAGCAGCCGATCCTCGCCGAGCATCCGGTTGATCAGCGTCGACTTGCCGGCGTTGGGGCGGCCGACGATGGCGACCTTGAGGGAGCGGCCGCCAGGGGCGTCCTCGTCCGCGTCGTCATCCTCCGGGTCAGGCTTGGGCAGGACGCCCTTCAGCGCCTCGTGCAGCTCGCCCAGGCCCTCACCATGCTCGGCCGAGAACGGGATCGGGTCGCCGAGCCCGAGGGTGAAGGCCTCGTAGGCGCCCGCGAGCCCGGTGCCGCCCTCAGCCTTGTTGGCGATGAGGATCACCGGGCAGCCGGCCCGGCGCACCAGCTCCGCGAAGGGCTGGTCGGCCGGCAGCACGCCGGCGCGGGCATCGATCACGAACAGCACCACGTCGGCGGCGAGGATCGCCGCCTCCGTCTGCATCCGCATCCGGCCCATGAGGGTCGCGGCGTCCGATTCCTCGAGCCCGGCGGTGTCGATCACCCGGAAGTGGAGGCCGCCGAACGCGACATCGCCCTCGCGCCGGTCGCGAGTCACCCCCGGCCGATCGTCCACGAGCGCGAGCTTCTTGCCCACGAGGCGGTTGAACAGGGTCGACTTGCCGACGTTCGGCCTCCCGACGATCGCGACGGTCGGCATGTCCATGGTATGTCTCGAAATGGTCGAAGAAAAATCAGCGCGTGATCGGCGGGGGCGGGGCGGCAACCTCGGGCTTGGCCTCGGTCACGGTGACCGGGCCGCCCGCCACGAGGGCCGCGTAGACCTCGATCCGCTCACGCAGGTTCCGGGGCGTCTCGGGATCGGCGACCAGCTGGTCGAACCAGCGGCCGGCCTCCTCGAAATCGCCCTTCTTCAGGGCGGCGAGGCCCAGCATCTCGCGGGCGGTGTGGCGGAACGGCGTGCCGGCGGCGAGCCCCTGAAGGTTGGCGAGCGCCGGGTCCGGGTTCGGGCTGTCGAGGCGCAGCAGCGCGGCGCGCAGGCGCGCGAGGTCGCGCAGGCCGTCGCCGAGGCCGGTGTCGCCGGCGAGCGTGTCGAATTCCTTCGCGCCCGCTTCCGCATCGCGCTTGCTGGTCTCGGCTGCCGAGCGGAACCGGGCGAGCAGGCGGTAGCCGGCCGGGCCCTGGACCTCCAGCGCGTCGAACACCTTGTCGGCCTCCGCGACCTTGCCGTCGCGGGCCAGCCGGTTTGCCTCGTCGAACTGCACCGAGGCGGCCTCGGCGGCGGCGCGCTGCTGGGTCTGCCAGTAGCGGTAGCCGGCGACGCCCACCACCAGCAGCACGGCGAGCGCGATGATCACGCCGCTGTAGCGCTTCCAGATCTGGAGGATCCGGTCGCGGCGATAGTCCTCGTCGACTTCGCGAATGAACTCGTTGTTCTCGGCCATCATATCCCGGCCCGCGCCAATCGGCGGGCCACCTTGCACAGCTATCGAGCCCCGCGCCTAACACACGGGCGCCGGGTTGGCGACAGCGGGCGTGGGCTGCGTGGCCTCAGGCGGTGCCGGGCCAGACCGACACGCCGATCAGCGGGTAGTGCAGGTAGCGGCTGAACACGAACCAGAATGCCGTCCCGATCACCACGGCCAGGATGTCGTTGCGCCAGCCATGCGGGGCCGCGACGGCGCCGCCGTGCTGGGCGACCACCGCCCCCGGGGCGAGCGCCCGGCGCTTGGCGCTGATCCGGGCCGCCACCGCCCAGGCGAGGAAGCCCCCGAACAGCAGGATCGAGCCGAGATCGCCGTTCGCGAGCAGGTGGGCGGTGGCCCAGATCTTCACGGCGAGCAGCATCGGGTGCTTGGCCTTGGCCCGGATATGGCCCGGCAGGTAGGCGGCGGCGAGGCAGATGAAGGCGAGCCAGACCAGCGTCAGGGCGAGGTGGCGCGTCCAGACCGGCGGATCCCAGACCGGGATGTAGCCGCTGAGCCGGTAATCGTGGAAGCCGATCCCGATCAGCACCAGCCCGAGCAGGGACAGGGCGGTGTAGCCGAGCTTGTATCGGCCCTCGCCGATCCGGCCGACGATCTCGGCACGCTTCCCGCGCACCATCGAGAAGGCATGCGTGCCGAGAAACAGCACGAGCCCGAGGATCAGGAGAAGCATGAAGGTCTTTCGGGCGGCGGCCGGACGGCAAGTACTCTGTAACGGTTCTCAAGCGAATCTGGCGCGCTTTGTCCAGGCGTAGCCGGGACGCACCCGGATTTCGGCCATGGGCTTGGCGTACAGGATGGCTGGAACGGGGCTTGTACCCACGGCGCGTTTCCCTCCCCCCTCTGCGGGGGAGGGTGGCCCCCGGAGGGGGGCGGGAGAGGGGCAGCGCGACGCCGGAGGATTTGGCACGCGAAGCGACCTCTCCTGCACCGTCGCTCCCCTCTCCCGACCCCTGCTGACGCCGGGGCCACCCTCCCCCGCAGAGGGGGGAGGGAAGGGCGCGGTTCTCGGATTCACCTTCGCCCTCCTGGCGCTCCTCATCCCCCTGCCAGCCCAAGCCGCCGCCGAGCCGCCCCTGTCGGCCCTGACCCTGGTCGGGCCGCCCGCGATCGTCTTCAAGGCCGGGCGCGATGCCTGCGACGGCGCCGATGTGCCGGATGCGCCGGCCCGGGCGTTCCGGGATGCGGCCGGGGCGGTGGCCCTGTTCGGGATGCATTACCGCAACCGCGCCCTGCGCGGGCCGGATCTCGACCACCTCAAGCTCGACTGCGCGGTGGTGCTCGATTCCGGCGAAAAGTCCGATCCGGCGGCCTATGACGACCGGTCCTGGATCACCGCCACCTGGACCGAAGACGGCAAGCGCGTCGCCGCGCTCCTGCACCACGAATACCAGGCCAACGAGCATCCCGGCCGCTGCCCGGCCGGGTCATACATGGCGTGCTGGTACAACACGATCACGGCGGCGGCTTCCGCGGATGGCGGGCGCAGCTTTTTGCGCCAGAGCCCGCCCGTGGTCGTGGCCGGGGCGCCGTTCCGGCAGGAAATCGATCAGGGCCGGCACCGCGGCTTCTTCAACCCGTCGAACATCGTCGCGGACGGCCGCTGGCGCTACTTTCTGGCCTCGACCACGGGCTGGGACCGCCCCGGTAGCGACCAGGAGGCGGGCCTCTGCCTGTTCCGCAGCGATGATCCCGCCGACCCGACCCGGTGGCGCGCCTGGACCGGCACCGGCTTCACCGCCGCCTTCCCGGACCCCTACCGGAAATCCGTCCAGCCTCCGGCCACTTGCCGGCCGGTGGGGCCGTTCCCCGGTCCGGTCGGGGCCGTGGTCCGCCACCGGGGCACGGGCGCCTGGATCGCGGTGTTCATGGCCAAGGCCGGGGAGGGCTTCGCCCGATCCGGCTTCTACTGGACGAGTTCGCGCGACCTGATCGCCTGGGACGTGCCCCGCCTGCTCCTCGAAGGCGCGACCCTGTACGACGATCCGTGCACGGCGACCGCGCCGCTGATCGCCTATCCGTCGCTCCTCGATCCGGGGGCCAAGGGCCGCAATTTCGACGATGTCGGCGACGGGGCGCTCCTGACCTACGCGAGCCTGCGCGTCGCGGGCTGCACCATCACCTCCGACCGGGACCTGCTGCGCCGCCCGGTGTCGATCCGCGTCTGGCCCTGATGCTGGCGTCCCGAAAGCCCCGGGCCATCCTCCGGGACGATGCTGCCGCTTGAAGGCTTAGCTTGAGCCACGCTGGCTCCGACCGGCTATCACGAGGGTCTCATGGACACCGAAACCCAGGAGCCGTCGACGATCCGCGATGCGGCGGAGCTGCGCGCGCAGTTCGGCGCCGTCGGTCCGCTCGCCGCCCGCAAGGTGCTCGACCACATCGACGATTACGCGCGCCGGTTCATCGCCCTGGCGCCGTTCCTGGTGCTGGCGAGCGCCGATGCGGGCGGCCAAGCCGATGCGAGCCCTCGCGGCGACGCGCCGGGCTTCGTGGCCGTTCCCGACGCCCGCACCCTGGTGATCCCCGACCGGCGCGGCAACAACCGCATCGACAGCTTTCGCAATATCATCGAGAGCCCCGGAATCGGGGTGATCTTCTTCGTGCCCGGTATCAACGAGACCCTGCGGGTGAACGGTACGGCCGCGGTGACACAGGATCGCGCGCTGCTCGAACCGATGGGCGCCCAGGGTACGGTGCCGACCATCGGGCTGATCGTGCGGGTTCGCGAGGCGTTCTTCCATTGCGGCAAGGCGCTGATGCGCGCGCAACTCTGGGATCCGGCACGCCACGTCGCGCGCGACACGTTTCCCAGCCTGGGGCGCATCCTGGCCGACCAGACCGCCGCGTCCGCCGTCCCGGAAGCCGAGGCCCGGATCGCCGAATCCTACCGGACGCGGCTCTACTGACGGCGCCGCTCCGTCTTGAGAGCCCGGTCTTGCCGCGTTCCGAAGGGAGGGCGATACCCGAGGGGGTCGCCGCAAGAGGATCTTGCGAGAGGATCTCGAATGCCCGAGGACATGATGCGCCGCCCGGTCCAGGCCGGAGCCGCCCCGTCCCGCGACGCCGCCGCGCTCGGAGCGGGAGCCGTCGGGGCCGGCGCGATGGGGGCGTCCGCGCTGGGAGCCCTGGCGATCGGGGTCGCGGCCTTCGGTGCGGTGGCGCTCGGCGCCTTCGCGATCGGCCGCCTCTCGGTCGGACGCGCCCGGGTCGGGACGCTGGAGGTGGAGTCCCTGAAGGTGGGAACCCTGGAGATCGATACGCTGACGGTCCGGTTGCGGCGCATGCCGGACTGAGGGCAGCGGCCGGCGCCCGAGGCTGGCCGAGGCGCGCCCGATATCGTAGCCTTCCGCTCGTCAGCCGGACATGCCCGCGAGGACAGCCCGCGATGAACGATAAGACCAAGCCCTTTCGCCCCGGCGACGCGGTCGATGCCCTCGGCGAGACGGAGGGCGATTTCGTCCTGCCGCTCTGCCTGCCGAAGCCCAGCCTGCTGATCGGCGAGGACCTCGCCATGATCGTCCTCGATACGATCCACGGCCAGCGGGTCGGCCTGCCCCTCAGCCCGCAGGGGGCGGCGGATCTGCACGCGGTTCTGGAAGAAGCCCTGCGGCTGCTTCAGGCGCGGGACGGCGGCTCGATCCAGTAACCCGCGCGGACCGGCTTTACCTTTCAGGCTCCGCATCCGTCTCGGGGCCGTCCGCGCGTTCGCCGCGGGCGACCTCCCGCATCGCCGAATCCGGCAGCGGGCGCTGCAGCTTGAGCGCCTCCGGGGTCGGCGCTTCGAGCCAGGCGGCCCATTCCTCCGGCTCGGTCAGCAGGACCGGCATCGCCTTCGGATGGACCGGGCCGACGATGCCGTTCGCGTCCGTGGTCAGGAACGAGAACAGGCGGTGCTCCTCCGCCACCCGGTCCGGGTTCTCCCGCTTGGTCCCGCGCACGCCGGTCCAGGGCCGCCAGATGCCCGCGAAGGCGAAGAGCGGCCGATCCTCGTCGAGGGCGAACCAGACGGGCGTCTTGCGCGGCTTGGTGTCGGCATACTCGCTGAACGCGGTGGCCGGCACGAGGCAGCGATGGGCCGGGCCCAGCCAGGGACGCCAATGCGGGCTCGCTGCGTTGCGGACATTGGTGACCGGGTGCTCGCCGAAGGCCTTCGGGCCGGGAATGCCCCAGCGCATCATGGCGAGTTCCCGGCCCTCCGCCCCGTTCCAGACCACCGGCGCCATCTGGTCAGGAAAGATCGCCGGCAGCATCGGCAGGTTGCCGGTGCGGTCTCGGGCGACTCCGAAGGCGCGGCGCAGTCCGGCGGGGCCGGTACGCAGGCTGTACAGATTGCACATGGGGCTCTCGGACCGTTCGGGGCGTCGGGCATCGCGCTGCGAACCTGTCGACCCCGCACGCCATCACGCGGTCGGGCCGCCCATGCTCAGGCGGCGTTCTGCGCCGCGGCGCGCAATTGCTGCGTGGCGCCGTTCGCCTGCTCTGCGGACAGGGCGATGACCCCGAGGCTGGCGGTGATCGCGCCAACCCCCTGGGCGGCCGTCTGCATGCTGGCCGACATCTCGCGGGTGACGGCGGATTGCTGCTCGACGGCGCTTGAGATCGCAGTCGCGACCTCGTTGAGCTTCACGATCGTGCCCTGGATCGAGTCGATCGCCTCCACGGCCCCCCGGGTGGCCTCCTGGCTCCCGGCGATCTGCGCGCCGATCTGCTCGGTGGCCCGGGCGGTCTGGTTGGCCAGTTCCTTCACCTCGGCGGCGACCACCGCGAAGCCCCGCCCAGCCTCGCCGGCCCGGGCGGCCTCGATCGTGGCGTTGAGCGCCAGCAGGTTGGTCTGCGCCGCGATGCTCTGGATCAGCGCAACGACCTCGCCGATCTGGGCGGCCGCCTCGCTGAGACCGGCGATGATCCGGTGCGTCTCGCGAGCTTGGCCCACGGCCTGCCCGGAAATCTCCGAGGCCTGCACGACCTGCGCGCCGATCTCCGCCACCGAGGCGGCGAGTTCCTCGGCGCCCGAGGCCACGGTCTGGATGTCGCCGGAGACGTGGGTCGACGATTGGGCCGCCTGTCCGGCCTGCTGCGAGACCCCGGAGGCGGCCTCCGCGATGGCGGTGAGTTCGCGCGCGATCACGCTCTGCAATGTGGCCCGCTGGCGGCGTTCCAGCACCGCGGCCGTCACGTCGGTGGCGAATTTGACGATCTTGAGCGGGCGCCCGTCGCGGTCGAAGATCGGGTTGTAGCTGCCCAGGATGAAGACCTCGCGTCCGCCCTTGGCGATGCGCCGGTACTCGGCCATCTGGTACTCGCCGCGACCCAGGCTTTCCCAGAAGCGCCGGTATTCGGCAGTGTCGCGCTCGGTCGAGTCGATGAACAGGCTGTGGTGGCGGCTCTGAATCTCCTCCAGCCGATACCCCAGCGTGGTCAGGAAATTGTCGTTCGCGGTCAGGATCGTGCCGTCGAGCGCGAACTCGATCACCGCCTGCGACCGGTTGATCGCGGCGATCTCGCCCTCGTACCCGATGGTGCGCATCACCTGATCCGTCACGTCGCTGGCGAACTTGACGATCTTGATCGGCTTGCCGCCGCGGCCGAGGATCGGGTTGTAGGTCGCCTGGAGCCAGATCTCGCGCCCGCCCTTGCCGATGCGCTTGAACTCGCCGGCCTGGAATTCGCCCCGCCGGAGCGCGGCCCAGAAATCGCCATAGGCCTGATTCTCACGGTAGGCCGGCGCGACCAGCATCCCGTGGGACTGGCCGCGAAGCTCGTCGAGGCTGTAGCCGACCGCATCGAGGAAATTCTTGTTGGCCGTCAGGATCGTGCCGTCGAGGCCGAATTCGATGACTGCCTGGGAACGGTCGAGCGCTTCGACACGGGCGTGAATATCTCTATTGAACAGTATGCTCATCGGTCGTCCAATTCTCTTAAGATATCTTAACGGTTATGAATCTGATCCCGGGCGAACCGAACGTCTGAGAAAAGAAGATGAATTTTTTGCCCTTAATAAAGATTTAAAATCAAGATGCAAATTTGGCACGTCTGTTTCTTTTTGTTTCCACGATCCTGGAATAATCAAGCCATATTGTATTCGTTGAAGCGATCGATAGTCAAAATCTGAAGACATGAAGTGCGTGTAAGTGACGGTTACAGGCCTTCGGTCTGCCCATGTTTAGGCAATGAGCATCACAGAGACTGATATTCGCCCCGTCGGGTCGTACACGTTCGAGTTCCGGGCCACACCGACAAGCGGCCCGGATTCTCTATCCGCCTCAGCGCGACGCGGCTGGCGGCTTGAAGCTCCACAACTCGGTCGGCAGGGCATTCGGAGCCCCATCCTTGTAGAAGGCCGAGTCCTGGATGTGCGAGGTCGTGACGTAGACCGTCCCGTCCGGACCCTGGCTGAACGTGTCCGGCCAGCGCAGCCGCGGATCCTGCACCAGCGTGGTCAAGCCGGACTCCTTGGCCGCGAGGTCGCGGACCTTGATCGAGTCATCCTGCGGGGAGGTCACGTACATGCGGCTGCCGTCGCGGTCGATGAGCAGCCCGTCGGCCGGCCCGTTCTCGCCGACGGAAACGACCTTGCCGGCGAGGCTCTTATCGGCCAGCGTTTCCGGCACGAGGCTCGCGGTGACCCAGCCGGTGAGCGCGTCGGTGGGCAGGCTGTAGAGGGTCTTGCCCTTGATCGCCTGCCAGTAGAGCGTCTTGCCGTCCGGCGAGAGGGCGATGCCGTCGGCCGAGAACTCGACGCCGCGCCCGTCCGGCCGCCGCAGGGGCTTGCCGTCATAGGTCACGGTGACGGTGGTGTCGGGCATGGTCGCGGGCACGCCCGCGAGCAGCCGCTTGGCCTTGCCGGACTCGATATCGACCACCACCAGCGCGCCCTCGGCGCCGGAATCGGTGAGGTAGGCGGTCTTGCCATCCGGCGAGATCCGCACGTCGTTCAGGTATGAGCCCTGCGGGGCAACCAGCGGATCGAACGCGATCGTCTTCGCCACAGAGTTGGTCTTCAGGTCGATCGCCACGAGCTTCGGCCCGTCCTTGACCACGGCCGCCATGGCGGGGGCGGCGGCATCGACCACCCAGAGCCGGCCCTGCCGGTCGGCGACAACGCTCTGCACGCAGACGAAATGGGTCTTGGGGTCGACCTCGTCCTTGCGGGCGTTGCGCCAGGAATTCCATTCCGCGTCGGGGTAGGGGACGGGCTTGCCGTCCTTCAGCTCCGCCACCGAGACCGGGGAATCCTCGGTCCAGCGCGGGAAGTTCACGAAGATCCGGCCATCCTGCGCCACGGTCACGCCGGTGACCTGATGCTGGAAGCGCGCGACCTGGGTCAGCGCCGCCGAACCGGCCGGCGGCGACGTTGCGGCGACGGGCTCCTGCGCCAGGGCCGGACCGGCGAGGGCGGAGAGGAGGACGGGCAACAGGGTGCGGGTAACCGGCATCGTCATACGGGATCTATCCTGGGAACGGTCGTCAGTATCGGCCCCGGTCCGTGGAGACCGGGGCACTCCGAGCGGCGGTGAACGCGCCGCGTTCGGGCTCAGTTCGGGTGGAAGACGACCTTCACGCAGCCATCGGCCTTGTCGCGGAACGTCTTGTAGAGGTCCGGACCGTCCGCGAGGTTGGTCGAACGGTGGGTGATCATCGAGGTCATGTCGAACTTGCCCTCCTGGATCAGCTTGGTCAGCGTCTCCAGGTAACGCTTCACGTGGGTCTGGCCGCTCTTGAGGGTCAGGCCCTTCTGGACGATCGAGCCCATGTTGACCGGGACCGGGCCGCCATAGACGCCGGGCACCGAGACGATGCCGCAGGGCCGCACCGCCTTGATCGCCTCAGCCAGCGCGTAGGGGCGCTCGGTGGAGGTCAGCTTCTCCTGGAGCGTCGAGAGCACGCCGGTGAGGCCGCCATGGCCGGCGCTCGCCTCCATGCCGACGCAGTCGATCACGCCGTCGGCGCCTTGACCCTTGCTGATCTCCTTGATCCGCTCGAACACATCCTCGTTCATGAAGTCGATGATGTCGGTGGCGCCGGATTTCTTCGCCAAGGCAAGGCGCTCGGGCACCGTGTCGATGGCGATGATGCGCCCGGCGCCCATAATCTTGGCCGACTGGATCGCGAACAGGCCGACCGGCCCAGCCCCCCAGATCGCGATGATCTCGCCGCCCTGGATCTCGCAATGCTCGGCGCCCTGCCAGCCGGTGGGCAGGATGTCGGTGAGGAACAGGACCGACTCGTCGTCCATCCCGTCCGGCACCTTCATGGGTGCTACGTCGGCCATGGGGACGCGCACGTACTCGGCCTGGCCGCCGGCATAGCCGCCGGTGAGGTGCGAGTAGCCGAACAGGCCCGCGGTCGGGTAGCCGAACTGTGCGGCCGCCATTTCGCCGTTGCGGTTCGAGCGCTCGCAGACCGACCAGTTGCCGAGCTTGCACTGGCGGCAGGCGCCGCAATTGATGTTGAACGGTACGACGATCCGGTCGCCCTTCCGGAACTTGGTGAAGCCCTGGCCGACCTCGACGACCTCGCCCATGAACTCGTGGCCGAGCACGTCACCGGATTTCATGGTCGGCATCTGGCCGTCCATCAAATGGAGATCCGAGCCGCAGATCGCGCAGCTCGTCACCTTGATGATCACGTCGCGGGCATCCTCGATTACCGGATCCGGGACCGTGTCGCAGCGGATGTCGTTCTTGCCGTGCCAGCACAGAGCCTTCATCGCGTTGGTTCTCCAGATCGGGGGAAGCACAGCCGCAGGACGCGGCCTCGCCGGGGCAAGTCCCCAGCCGTCCAGTCAAGTTCCGCTGAGGCGAAGCGCGGGTCCGAGCCGCTCGCGACCTCGCCTGTGAGGCAAGACCTGCCCTGGGATCCGGTTCCTGCGGCATTCCGCACCGCTGGCCTGCGCGGCCTCGGGGGAGGGCGATCGAAACACGGTGGGGGAACCGAGGCCCGACCTCAGCCGGTTATCGACCATCCATCCCGAGCGTACCGGCGTCGTGATGCCGACTTTCCGAGGGTCGGCGACGGTCGCCGACGCCGCTCGGCCTCCTACATTGAGCCGCCTCCGAGGTTTCATGCCGACCAGCCCAATCCTTCAGCCCGTCACCATCGGTGACCTGACCCTCAAGAACCGGGTGGTGATGGCGCCGCTCACCCGCAGCCGCTCCAACAACGAGGGCGTGCCGCCGGATTTCGCCGCCGATTATTACGGGCAGCGCTCCAATGCCGGCCTGATCATTTCGGAGGCGACCAACATCTCCCCCCAGGGCGTCGGCTACGCCTACACGCCGGGGATCTGGTCCGAGGCGCAGGTCGAGAGCTGGTCCCGGATCGTGAAGACCATCCACGCCAATGACGGACTGATCTTCCTGCAGCTCTGGCATACCGGCCGGATCTCGCATCCGGAGCTTCAGCCCGGCGGCGAGCTCCCAGTCTCGGCCTCGGCGATCAAGCCCGAGGGCACCGCCTTCACGCAGGACGGCATGAAGCCCCACGTGACGCCCCGGGCGCTCGAGACAGACGAGATCCCGGGGATCGTCGAGGACTACCGGCGCGCGGCCGAGAACGCCAAGCGGGCGGGCTTCGACGGCGTCGAGATCCATTCGGCCAACAATTACCTGCTGGAGCAGTTCGTCCGCGATTCCACCAACAGGCGCACCGACCGCTACGGCGGCTCCATCGAGAACCGCCTGCGCTTTCCGCTGGAGGTGGTTCGCGCGGTCACCGAAGTCTGGGGCGGCGGCGCCCGGGTCGGCATTCGCCTGTCGCCTGCAACCACGCAGCCCGGCGAGACGCCGCTCGATTCCGACCCGCACGCCACCTACGGCGCCTATGTCGACGCGCTGAACGGCTTCGGCCTGCTCTACGTCCACACGATCGAGGGCGTGACCCAGCAGACCCGCGACGTGCCAGACGGCGTCGATTTCCTCGACCTGCGCCGCCGGTTCACTGGCGCCTATATCGGCAACAACCAACTCACCCTGGATCTCGCCGAGAAAGAATTAGCCGAGGGCCGGGCCGACCTGTTCAGCTTCGGCCGCCCCTATATCGCCAATCCCGATCTCGTCGGCCGCTTGGCGAGCGGCGCCCCCTTGGCCGAGGCGCCCAAGCCCTATTGGTACGGTGGCGGCACCAACGGCTATTCCGATTGGCCCGGCATGAACGGCCCTGTGGCCGTTCGGCGCTGACCGACCGGAACATGCGATCCGGCGGGGCGCTGCGCTCCGCCGGGACGGCCCGTTAAACCTGTGAATGTTTCACGGGAAACATTTTCCCGTTTCACGTTTCGAAACGCTTCGCAGCATCCGAAGGCGATCGACGGTGTTCTAGGACACGGGAATGCGAACGAGAACCGATGGTCGAGTCGCTGGTCCCAGCCAATCGCTAGCCGGTCTCACGCCGACTTCGCCAACGGCAAAGCTGCGCCCGTACCATCGCGGCGAACCGGCCCGGAGCGGCTGAGATCATCGATCGCGCCCAGAATCCCGGCCATCGCATCCCGTGCCGCGAAAGCCTCCTGCAACACACCAGCCCTCTGCCGGAAGCTCGGCTCGTCGAGCACCCGCGTCACCGCCGTCCGTAGAGCGTCGGGGCTCGGCGTGTTGGTGGCGAGGTTGAGGCCGACGCCCGACCAGCCGATGCGGGCGTTCACCTCCGCCTTGTCCTCGGTCAGTCCGGCCGAGACGATCGGCACGCCGTTGGCGAGCGCCTGCGAGACGCTGCCGTAGCCGCCATTAGTGACCAGCACACTGACGCGAGGCAGCAATTCGCGGAACGGCAGGAACCGCGCGACCCGGGTGTTGGCTGGAACCGGCCTCCGCAGCGCCTCGACCGGCCGCCCGCCCGTGGTGGCCAGGACCAGCAGATCGTCCCGGTCGGCCAGGGCGGCGAGCGTCGGCTCGACCAGATCTCCGAAATCCGCGTTGGCGAGGGTGCCCTGCGTGACCAGGACGACGGGCTTGCCCTGTTCATTGGCCCGTTCCAGCTCCGGCCACCAATCCGGCAGGGGCGCGGGCGGGGCCGGGGGCTGGAGCAGCCCGATGAAGCGGACACCCGGGGGCAGCGCGCCGTAATCGTACTCGAAGCCCGGCACGGTGGGCTGGAGGAACAGGTCGGGCAGCACCACGATCGAGTGCGGCAGAGAAGCCGGCAACGGCGGCACGCCCAGCCGGGCGAGCTGAGCGTCGGCATAGGCCCGGACCGGGTTGGTGAAGCCCGCATCCATGCCGGCCTTCAGGGCGGCGTAACGCGCCAGCTCGGTCTGGTCGCGGGCCGGCGGCAGGCCGAGGCCGACCGGGGCGTGATCCGGCCGGTCGAGGAACAGGAAGCTGATATTGGCGGTCACGATCGGCGGCCGCGGCGTGGAATCCAGGAGCAGCGGCAGTACCCCGAGGAACATGCTGCCGGCGACGATCACGTCCGGCGCCTCCTCGGCGATCAGGGCCCGCAGGGCGGCGGTCTGGACTGGGATCGGATCGATGAAGCGCCGCTGGAACTCGCGCCGGAACCGCTCCGGACCGGCCGGCAGCGTCGTCTCGAGAAATCCGGCGGAGTCGTTGTCCGCGTAGGGCGCGAAGCGCAGGCCTGCCGCCTCGACCTTCGCCTGGAAGGCGGGATCGGTGAGCACGATCACGTCGTCGCCCCGAGCGGCGGCGGCACGGCCGATGGCGAGCATCGGGTTCACATGGCCGGTGAGCGGCGTCGCGGCGATCAGGATCTTCATGGCGGTCTCCTCGGATGATGCCGGTCGCGCTCCGTCGTCCGAAGCCGGCATCCCGCGGGCGGACGTGGTCCGGCCCAAGCGGTCTATGAAGAAGAATCGCCTTTGGGCCCGCCAAGTTACCGCAAGGCGCCGGGCTTCGTGCGGCAGCGCACAAATCCGGCCCCTCCTGCGTCCCAGCGGAGGACATTGCGCGTCTGGACCGTCTCGCCCGTCGCGACCCAGACCTTGGCTGTTAGCGTCAACAAGTCCTTTAATGATTAACAGCGTTGAATACGCAATAATTCAGTAGAAACCCGAAGTTGACCTGCGCGTCAACGCGCCAACATATCAGCCTATATTGAAGGCCCCAATAACTTGGTTAACGCCATTCAATAACGATCCGCATGTTCAGAACCCGTGGGCCGTGACGTCAGAAATCGGGGTGGAGGGGGCAATGAAGGAACGCCTGTCGCGTGCTGCCGTTGTCGCCGCCCTGTGCCTGTTCGGTCAGATCAGTTCTGCCCAGGCAGAGCCCGTCGATCTGATCCGTGACTTCGTCTGCCAGCCTCTCGAGTCCCGCGATGGGGGCGCAGCGCCGCCCACCTCCGCCTCCGGTCTGACCCGTTCCAGACGCTTCGCGAGCCTGGATGCTTTGCTCGGAGGGGATGCGTTCGCCCGCACGGTGACCTGTTTCGGGGGCGGGTCGACCTTCCCGGGGCTGCTGTCGCCGCCATCCATCGACTCGGCCACGGCCGGCGCGTCCTATGTGGTCAAGAGCGCCGCGTCCGGCGGGGCGGGCGGCGGCTCGGGGGGAGGCGGGCACACGGTGACCGGCCCCGTTGCAGCAGCCTCGTACGGGGCTGACGGCGCCTTTGCCGGCCTCTTCTCCCTCGATGCCGGTTCCGGCGGCCATTCCGGCGGTGCGCCAGCTCCTGAGATCAACGCGGTGCTGGGTCTCGCCCTGGCGGGAGGCACCGTCGCCTTCCTCCGGCGCAGGCGCCGCGCGCCGGCCGCCGCTTGAGCGCCCGGATGGCCGGAATCCTGACACGGGGTGGCATGGGCGGGCCGATCGAGGCGGCCCGCGCGCTCGCGACGACCCTGCCCGTTCACGCCGCGAGCTGGAGCCTGCTGGTCTTCGGCTGCGGCACGGCCCTCTCCGCCGCGCTGCAACGCCTGTTGCTCGAACCCGATCCGGGTCTTCAGCGCCTGGTCGAGCTCAAGTTCGGCGAGGTGTTCGCAACCCTGGCCACCGCGGCGATCCTCTTCGCGGCACGGCATCATCGGCCGGCGCTGACCCGGACCGACCTCGCCATCCTGATCGCCTGCGCGCTGAGCTGGTCCCTGCCCGAGCCCCACGCCGTCTATGCCGGCATGACGCTGGCCGCGGCTTGGCTCCTCGCCCGGCGCGCCCGGGACCGCCTGCTCGCCGATATCGGCCAGATCTGGCTCGCGCTGTCGCTCTGCGAATTGTGGAGCAAGCTCGTCTTCAAGCTGTTCTACCACGCCATCGAGCCGTTCGAGGTCGCGGTGATGGCCTGGGTCGGGCGCGTCGTCTTCCCTGGGCTGCAGGCGAGCGGCGCCTATCTCAGCGCCCACCCGGACTGGTCGATCGTCATGCTGGAGGGTTGTTCGGCGTTCCACAACCTGTCGCTGGCGGCCCTGATCTGGCTGTGCGTGCTCAAGATTGCCGGCCGGTCGATTAGCGGAGGGGCACTCGGCGCCCTGGCGGTGAGCGCCGTCCTGGTGGTGGCGATCAACATCGCCCGGATCCTGGCGATGCTCCCCTCCGCGGAGGCCTATCGCGACTGGCACGACGGGGCCGGCTCGGTCACCGTGGCGCTCGTCTCCGTCGCGGCGTCGCTCCTGCCGATCGTGCTCCATGTCGAGAGGACGCCGTGCCCGCCCGCGCGACCCGCCTGATCAACGCGGACCGGGCGGGGCTCGCCGCCCTATGCCTGCTGCTCGCCTTCTCGGTGTCGGTGCGGGTCCAGACCTACGGAAACCCGGCGCCCCCGGAGCCGGCCGACGCGGCCATGGTCGATCTCGGGGAGGGCGTGGTCCTGCCCCGCGCCGAGGCCGTGCGCCGGATGGTCTGGACCGCTGCCTGCCCGCTGCCGGTGACGGCGGATTTCGTGGAGCCTTCGCCGCATGGCGCCGACACGTCGCTGGCGGCGCCGCGCGATCCGAGTGATCGGGTCGCCTACGTCTATCGGGGCTGGACCCTCGAAGGCCCCCGGGCCGCGATGCAGCTGAGCGTCCTGTATGTCCAGCGTCGGGCGGGGGCGGTTCTGGGACTGAACGGGGTCGCGACGCGGCACGAGCTGGCCGTGAAACTGGTCGTGCCGGCGGGCTGCGGCGCCTCGCCCGAGGAGGCCATGGCCGCGCTGCGGCGAATCCGCGGCTAGGCTCAGTCTCCGGACGCGGCGCTAATCCGCGACGATCACCCGGTTCGGCAATTCGTCCCGATCGTGCGGGCCGGCCGGCAGATGCTCGGCCAGGCAGGCGCCGATGCGCTCGACCGCCGCGGTCAATCCGCCCTCGATCTCGCCCCGCGCCAGGGCCCGGGTGAGGTCGGCCAGGATCCCGTCCCAGGCTTGCGCCGGGATGCGCTGGAGCACGCCGAGATCCGTGACGATCTCGGCATGGCGCTCGGCCAGCGACAGGTAGAGCAGCACGCCGGTGCGGGATCGGGTGCGGCTCAGGCCCCGGGACCAGAAGGCCCGCTGGCCGGCCTCGCGGGCCCGGGCGCTGCGCAGCCGGCGCGGCACCAGGGCGAGGCGCAGCCGCTCGTTCTGGCTCAGCCCTAGGATCGCGGCCACCAAGGCCGCCTGGGCCAGCAGGATGGCGGTCGCGCTCCAGCCGGTCAGCGCGATCAGCGGCCAGGGCAGGATCAGCGCGGCGATCAGGGCCGCGAGTAGCACCACGGAGCGGTAGGCGCCCGCCCGCCGGCTGACCATCACGACGATCTCGCCGGACGTGCCGGCTTCCGCCCGGGACACCGCCGCGGCGAGGCGCTCGCAGGCCGCCGGAGGAAGAAGGTCGGCGATCCTACCAGTCACCCGAGGCTCCCCCGCCGCCCGACGAGCCGCCCCCGCCGGAAAACCCGCCGCCGAAGCCGCCCGACGAGCCGCCATCCGAGAAGCCGCCGCTCCATCCGCCCGAGCCGGGGCCGGGCAGGAACACGATGCCGCCGCCGCGTCCGGCCCGGCCGGTGCCGCTGCGGCTCATGCGCCAAGCCACGAACAGCACGACCAGGAACAGGATGACGAAGACCGCGACCTGCGTGGGATCGACCTCGTCGGCGCGGACCTGCGGCTTGCGCTGCCACTCCTGCGCGTCCCCCGACAGGATCCCCAAAATCCCGTCGATGCCGGCGTCGATCCCCCCGTAATAATCGCCGGTCTTGAACCGCGGCGTGATCGCGCTGGCGATGATCACCCGGGAGAGCGCGTCGGTGAGCGCCCCTTCGAGGCCGTAGCCGACCTCGATCCGCACCTTGCGTTCGCTCGGCGCCACCAGCAGCAGGGCGCCGTTGTTGGTCTTGGCCTGCCCGAGCTTCCACGCGCGGAACAGCCGGTTGGCGTAGTCCTCGACGGTCGTGCCCTGGAGATTGGGCACGGTCGCGACCACGACCTGGTCCGAGGTCTTATCCTCTTGCGCCTTCAGCTTGGCTTCCAGGGCCGTGCGCTGGTCCTCCGTGAGGATGCCGGCGCCATCGACCACGCGCCCGGTGAGCGGCGGGAAGGTCAGGTCGACGGCCAGCGCCCCGACCGCGTAGACCGCCAGGCACGCGAACAAGACGACCAGGGCGAGGAAGAGCCGCACCAGCGTCCCGGCGCTCAAGCCCATGAGGCGCATTTACAAAAGCCGCATCGAAACGCGCCGCCTCTAGAACTTCACATTCGGCGGCCGGTCGGCATTCGGGGTCGCCGAGAACGTCTCCATCGGCTTGGCCTCGGGATAGAGGATCGCGGCGATCCAGCGGCCCGGGATGGTGCGCAGCTCGGTGTTGTAGGCCTGGACCGCGCCGATATAGTCGCGCCGCGCCACGGCGATGCGGTTCTCGGTGCCTTCGAGCTGCGATTGCAGGGCGAGGAAGTTCTGGTTCGACTTCAGGTCGGGGTACTTTTCCACCGTGACCAGCAGGCGCCCGAGCGCCCCGGAGAGCTGGTTCTGGGCGTCCTGGAATTCCTTGAACTTCTGCGGGTCGCTCACCGTCGAGGCATCGACCTTCACGCTCGACGCCTTGGCCCGGGCCTCGGTGACGCCGATCAGCACGTCCTTCTCCTGCTGAGCATAGCCCTTCACGGTCTCGACCAGGTTCGGGATCAGGTCGGCCCGGCGCTGGTACTGGTTCTGAACCTCGCTCCAGGAGGACTTGGCCTGCTCCTCAAGGGTCGGCACGCGGTTGATCGCGCCGCAGCCGGACAGGCCGGTGGCGACCAGCAGGATCGTGAGCACGCCGAGAAGGCGCGCCGCCGCGGATGTCGGGCGCAGGGCGCCGGCGTTCAGCATCGAGACCATTCAGGCTAACTCCTGTCCGGGCCAGGCCCGGTACACCGATCACAGTTCCGAGAGATAAGGGCGCGCCTTGTCAAGGTAAGTGCCACGGCAACGGGCGGGACAGGTGCGCGTTCGAGACAGCATCGTCCCGAACGGTGGTTGCCGGCTTTCGGAAAACGACGATGCCTGATCCAAGCGTTGAGACTGCACGGAGACCCGGGATGGATGCAGAACTCGCCGACCACGTCAGGGCCGCCGCCGCGGCGGCACGGCGCCACGCGCTCGCCTTCCGGGCGCCTGTGAACAAGGACGCGCTGCCCTGGTCGGTGATCGAAGCGTTCGACGCGAAGGTCCGCGGCCATGTCGAGCGCGACCGGCGGATCGAGGAGGAACGCGACCGGGTGCTGATCGCCGCGGTGAACCTCGCCGAAACTCCCGTGGAGGAGGGCGAGGACGTGATCGCCGCCGCCCGCGCCCATCTCGTCGAGGCCATCGACTTTCTCGAGCAGGCGGTCCTGCGCTTCGGCCTGGTCAACCGGCAGGGGGCGAAGCTCGGCCACGGCAGGCACGGCCAGCCAGTTGGCGCCCGGGATTGGCGTGGGCCTCAGGAGGCCGCGAAGAAAGGATCCTGAGCATTCGCGAGACGCTTCCCACCGCGGCGACCGTCAGCCGCCTCGACCTCAAGACGCTGCGCCTGTTCGCGGCGATCTGCGAGGCAGGGACGCTCAACGGCGCCGCGCGTCGGGCGGCGATCGCCCCCTCGGCGGTGAGCAAGCGGCTGGCCGAGCTGGAGCATGCCCTGGGCTGCACCCTGCTCACCCGCGAGCCGCGGGGGATGCGCCTGACGCCGGCCGGCGAGACCCTGCTGCACCACACCCGCCGGATGCTGGCGAGCGCCGAGCAGATGGCGCTCGAACTCGCCGAGCACGCGCACGGGGTGCGCGGCTTCGTGCGGATGCTCGCCAACCTCTCGGCCATCGTGCAGTTCTTGCCCGAGGACCTTCAGGTCTTCCTGGCCGCGCAGGAGCGGATCCGGGTGGACCTGGCGGAGCGGCCGAGCGGCGGCGTGGTGCTCGGCGTCGAGGAGGGCGTGGCCGATCTGGGGATCTGCGCCGGCGGTACCGATACCCGCTCGCTCACCGCCTATCCGTATCGCGGCGACCGGTTGGTCTTGGTCATGCCCGCCGATCATCCGCTGAGCGGGCGCGCCGCAATCGCGCTCGCCGACACCCTCGATTACGATCATGTCGGCCTGCACGTGGAGAGCTCGATCTACGCGGCCCTGCGGGACGAGGCCCGCCGCCTCGGGCGCCCGCTGCGCCTGCGGATCCACGTGCCGAGCTTCGACGGCATCTGCCGGATGGCCCAGGCCGGGATGGGCCTCGGAACGATCCCCGAGGGGGTCTACGCTCTGCTCGGGCCGCAGATGCGGCTCGCCGCGGTGCCGCTGACCGATCCGTGGGCCACGCGGACGTTGACCCTGGTGGTCCGGTCCGGCGCTCTGCCACCCGCCGCCGCCCTGCTCCTCGACCATCTGCGCACGGCTGGAGATTAGAGGGCACTTGCGTTCGCGTCAGGAGAACGCAGGTTAACGCATCGCGTTTGGACATCGCCCAACCGCTGGTCGTATCCTTCAGGCAAAGACAGGGAGAGAACGACGGTGTCAGGTCCGCTCAACGGGATCCGTGTGCTGGAACTCGGCCAGCTCATCGCCGCACCCTTCGCCACCAAGCTCCTGGCCGAGTTCGGTGCCGAGGTGATAAAGGTCGAGTCGCCCGAGGGTGGCGACCCCCTGCGCACCTGGCGCAAGATGCACGGCGATACCTCGCTGTGGTGGTATCTCCAGTCGCGCAACAAGAAGTCGATCGCCGTCAACCTGAAGACGCCGGACGGCCTCGACATCGTCAAGCGCCTCGCCGCGAGCGCCGACGTCGTGGTCGAGAATTTTCGGCCCGGCGGCCTGGAGAAGCTCGGGCTCGGCTGGGACGTGCTCTCTTCCCTCAACCCGAATCTAACGATGGTCCGCATTTCCGGCTACGGCCAGACCGGGCCGTATCGCGACCGGCCGGGCTTCGGCGCTATCGGCGAGGCGATGGGCGGCATCCGCTACACCACCGGCTCTCCCGACAGCCCCCCGGCCCGGGTCGGCGTCAGCATCGGCGACACCCTGGCCTCGCTCCACGGCGTGATCGGCGCGCTGATGTCGATCCTGAACGTCAAGGTGAATGGCGGCGCCGGGCAAGTGGTGGACGTCTCGCTGGTCGAGAGCGTGTTCAACGTCATGGAGAGCCTGGTCCCCGAATACGACCTGCTGGGCGAGATCCGCACCCGCACCGGCGGCGCGCTGCCCGGCATCACTCCGTCCAACACCTACCCGACCCAGGATGGCGGCTTCGTCGTGATCGCGGGCAACAGCGATCCGATCTTCCGCCGGCTGATGAAGGCCATCGGCCGTCCCGACCTCGCCGAGGACCCGCGGATGCGCTCGAATGACGGCCGCTCGCAGCACGCCGCCATGCTCGACGGCGTGATCGGCGACTGGTCGAAGGCCCGCAGCGTCGAGGATGCGCTCGCGGCGCTCGATGCCGCGGACGTGCCGGCCGGCCGGATCTATTCGGTGGCCGACATCGTCGCCGACCCGCATTACCAGGCCCGCGATATGATCCTCGAAGCGGAGCTGCCCGGCGGCACGCCGGTGAAGATGCCCGGCATCGTGCCGAAGCTCTCGGGCACCCCCGGGACGGTGCGCTGGCAGGGGCCGGCGCTCGGCGCCCATACCGACGCGGTTCTGGCCGATCTCGGCCTCGACGCGACCGCGATCCAGACGCTGCGCGACGCGGGAGCAGTCAAATGAGCGACACCATGATGCTGGTCCAGGAGGTGGCGCCCCGCGACGGCCTCCAGATCGAGGCGGCCTGGGTCGAGACCGCGGAAAAAATCGCCCTGGTGAACGCGCTCTCGGAGGCGGGTTTCTCTCGCATCGAGGTCTCGTCCTTCGTCTCGCCCAAGGCGGTGCCGGCCCTGCGGGACGCCGCCGAAGTCTTTTCCGGGATCCGCCGCCGGCCCGGCACGGTCTATGTGGCGCTGATACCCAACCCGAAGGGCGCCGAGCGGGCGCTGGCGGCCGGGGTCGACGAGATCAACCTCGTCGCCTCGGTGAGCGAGACCCACAACCGCGCCAATATGGGCATGAGCCCGGACGACTCGATCGCGGGGTTTTCCAGGATCATGGAGACCGTGAAGGGCGCCTCGGTCCTGACCAACGCCACGGTGGCGACCGCCTTCGGCTGCCCGTTCGAGGGCGACCAGCCGGTCGACAAGGTGGTGGCACAGGTCGAGCGCTATCGCGCCCTCGGCATCACCGGCATCACGCTCGCCGACACCACCGGCATGGCCAACCCGCGCCAGGTCGAGCGGCTCGTCGCCCGGGTCCTGGAAATCGTCCCGGCCGAGCACCTGACGCTGCATTTCCACAACACCCGCGGCGTCGGCCTCGCCAACGTGCTGGCCGCCTGGCAGGTGGGCGCGCGCCGCTTCGATGCGGCGCTCGGCGGTCTCGGCGGCTGCCCGTTCGCGCCTGGCGCCACCGGCAACATCTGCACCGAGGATCTGGTCAGCATGGCCCACGAGATGGGTATCCGCACCGGCCTCGACCTGCCGGCCCTGATCGCCCTGTCCCGGGACCTGCCGCGGCTCGTCGGCCACGAGGTGCCCGGTCAGGTCGCCAAGGCCGGCCGGCCCTGCGATCTCCACCCGGTTCCCCGGGCCGCCTGAGCGAACGGCGGGCTTAAAGCATCATCCCGAAAGGTGGTTTCCGGCTTTCGGAAAAGATGATGCAAAATCAAAAGCCTAGAGCATCGTCTCGGTTCCGGTTCCCGGGACGATGCTCTAGCCCGATGCATCGGGGGCTCCGCCCCCTGACCCCGCCAAAGGGCTCGCCCTTTGGAAACCCCTGACTCGCGACACAGCGTGAGGAAACCGCCCATCCGAAGGCGGTCCCGCGCCTCTGAACCCGTCTTCGACGGGCGGACCTAATCGAGGGAGGAACACGATGGCCATCGCGGTGACCGGCGCGCCCGCGCGCCCAGAGGACGTGACCGAGGCCGGCATCGTCCGGAAGGTTGCGTGGCGGCTGATGCCGCTGATCATGGTCTGCTACCTGTTCGCGTTCTTCGACCGGATCAACATCAGCTTCGCCAAGTTCCAGTTGCAGAGCGACCTCGGCTTCAGCAACGTCGCCTACGGCCTCGGCGCCAGCATGTTCGTGGTCGGCTACGTCATCTTCGAGGTGCCGTCGAACCTGTTCCTCTACCGGGTCGGCGCGCGGCGCTGGATCGCCCGGATCATGATCTCCTGGGGGATCGCCACGGCGCTGATGATCTTCATCCGCACCGAGTGGCACTTCTACACCCTGCGCTTCATCATCGGCGCCATGGAGGCGGGCTTCGCGCCCGGCATCCTGTACTACCTGACCCTGTGGTTCCCGGCTTCGCATCGCGGGCGGATCACCTCGTTCCTGTTCGTGGCCTCGGCCTTCTCAGGCATCGTCGGCGCGCCGGTGGCCGGGCTGATCCTCGGCGGCCTCAACGGTGTCGCCGGGCTCGCCGGCTGGCAATGGCTGTTCCTGGCCGGCGGCCTGCCCTGCCTCCTGCTCGGCGCCCTGGTGCTGATGCGCCTCGACGACCGGATCGCCGATGCGCACTGGCTCTCGGAGCCGGAGAAGGAGCTGCTCTCGGCCCGGATCGCCCACCACAATCGCGAGATCGGCGACCATTCGCTCCTGGGCGCGATCCGCCAGCCGGGCTTCCTGATGATCGGGCTCGTCTACTTCCTGCTCCAGATCGGCTCCTACGGGCTGAACTTCTGGGGGCCGGACCTGATCAAGACCGCGAGCGGCAGCAGCGCCGCCTATATCGGCTTCCTCACCGCGGTTCCCTACATCTGCGGGGCGATCAGCATGGTGGTGGTCGGGCGCCTGTCCGACGCCTCCGGCGAGCGGCCGAAATTTGTCGCCGGCCTGGCGATCGCCGCCGCCATCGGGTTCTTCTCCGCCGGCCTGTTCGACCGGCAGATCGTGCCGCTGATGATCGCGCTGGCGCTGCTCGGATCCGGCATCGTCGCCTCGATCCCGACCTTCTGGACCCTGCCGGCCAAGCTCGTCACTGGCGTCGGCGCGGCCGGCGGCATCGCGCTGATCAACACGCTGGGCCAGTTCGGCGGCATCGTCAGCCCGGTGATGGTCGGCTGGGTGAAGGACCTGACCGGATCCACGACGCCGGCCCTCTACGTCATCGGCTCGCTCTGCCTCGTGGCGGCCGCCCTCCTGCTGTTCGCCATGCCGGCGAGCCTGCGCCGGAGCGACCGCGGCCCCGAATAGGTGCGGCGGACCGCTATCGTGTGCCCAGCCCGACGGCGTGCCGGAACTCGCTCGGCGCGAGACCGAACCGGGCCTTGAAGCGGCGGGAGAAGTGGGTGCGGTTGCCGAAGCCGCAGCCGCCGGCCACGGTGCCGAGGGTCAGGTGCGCGCAGGCCGGGTCGGCCAGGCGATCGGCCGCCACCTCAAGACGGCGCTGCCAGATCCAGTCGGAGACCTGCTGGCCGCGCTCGTGGAACAGGTCTTCCAGCCGATGCAGCGATACGCCGACGGCCGCCGCGAGGTGCCGCGGGTCCAGATCCGGGTCGCCGAGATGGGCCTCGACATAGGCCTTGGCCCGCTGGACCAGGACGGAGCCGCTGAGCGGCAGGGGCACGTCCCTGGCCATCCGCTCGGCGATGCTGGCCACGATCAGGTCCACGCCGATCGACCCCATACGGTCGACGGTGACGGGGTCGAGCCGGTGATGCATGCGGCTCAACTCCTCGAAGAAGCTCATCGCCAGGGTCGTGGTGGCCATGTCCGCGCCCAGGTTCAGGGCCGCGTAGCGCCGGGCCGGTCCGAGAGCGCTCTCCAGGCGTTCGCGTGGCATTTTCAGGTACAGGGATTGATTGCCTGGGCTCGTCGTCATCACCGTCGGCTGATGTTCGATCACCACCAGGTCGCCCTGCCGCTGAGTCGATACCCGATCCCGCTGCTGGACCGTCGTCACGCCGGCGAGCGTGAAGCCGACGCTGATGCAGTCCTCATCCCCTAGACGGCGGATGGAGCCGGGCGTCGCCTCGCTGCGCAGGGGACCTTCCGACACCCGCGTCATCGTGAGGGGGCCCAGCGTGGCGACCTCAAGCTTGGCTTCGAAGGGCGCTGTATCGAGTTGCTTCTGCTCAAGCGGCAGGCGTTGCTCCTCGAGCGTCTCCCGCCAGCGTTTGAAGCGTGTATGAATAGGAATTTTTTCGCTTGAAAACAGTAATTTCATCAATAGGATTCCGGATTCGCCAATCGGTCTTGCGAAATGAATGCGGTGCCGACTTACGCTATATGAACTTCAACCTTCGATTGTTTGGTGAAGGATATCCGAGCAAAAACAAATATTAGAGGCGTGGCAGACGCACTTTGTAAGGTGTCTCCGCGGGCATATACCAAGAATTTGCGAGTCCATGCAATCGGGCACCGTACGGCGCCGGCGGCTCTTCGTCCTCGATTCAGCGCGCGCGCCGCCGAGCTGCCATCCGCTTCGGCGGCGCGCGCTAAGCGCTACTCACGAGCGCCGCGTGCCGGTATTCGCTGGGGGGCATACCGTAGCGCTCCCTGAAACGGCGGGAGAAGTGGGCCTGGCTAGCGAAGCCGCAACCGAAGGCCAGGGTGCCGAGCGGCAAGTGGGCGCAGCCCGGGTCGGTCAGGCGCTTGGCCGCAGCCTCCAGCCGACGCTTTCAGATCCAGTCGGAAATGTGCTGGCCACGCTCGTGGAATAGCTCCTGAAGCCGGCGCAGCGACACGCCGACCGCAGCCGCGAGCTGCGGCGGGTCGAGCGTCGGATCACTGAGATTGGCCTCGACGAACGCCTTGGCACGCTGGACGACGACGGTGCCGTGCAGCGGCCGCGGGATCTCCCGGGCCAAGCGCTCGGCGATGCTGGCCACGATCAGGTCGACGCCGACGGACGCCATGCGGGCGGCCGAATCGGGCGTGAGCTTGTGGCCTAGGCTGATCAACTCCTTGATGAAGGTCGTCGCCAAGGCGGTGGATGCGAGATCCGCCCCGGCCGGGAGCGCCGTGTAGAGCTGGGTCGGGCCCAGCACGCTCTCGAAGCGCTCGCGGGGCAACTCCAGAAACATGGCTTGGGCACCCGCGCTCGTCGTCAGCACGGCTGGCCGGTGGTCCAGGATGTAGAGATCGCCGGCCCTCACTGAAGCGTCTCGACCGTCCTGGAAGCTGTTCGATGTGCCCGCGAGTTTGAAGGTCGCGGTGACCATTCCCTCACGCCCCTGAACCGAGGCGGCGGGTTTCCGGATCTCGGTGCGCAGGGCGCTCTGCGACAAGCGCATGATCTGGAGAGGGCCGACCGTGCCGCTCTCTACTTTGGCCGTGAAGGGCGCATCATCGAGCTGCCGCAGGTCAACGGTCGAGCCCTGCGCATCCAGCGCGTCACGCCAGCGCTTGAAGCTGTCCCGGGGATGCAGCCCTCCGGTCGAAAACACGGTTTGCATGTGTCGCCTTCTGGCCGCTCCTTGGCCGCGATGGGATCTCGCGGGTCGAGACAAGTTCGGGGGATCGTGACGGGGTGTTTCGAATCGCTCAGATGCTGGCTGCTCCGGCGATCGGGTCCATGCCGAGACCGAACATCCTTATCTTGAGGCGCTGTCCGCCGGACGGGATCCATGTCGGCGGACAGCGCTCAGGCCGCCCCCATGAGAGCCGCGATCCGGTACTCCCGCGGGGACATGCCGTGCCGCTCCTTGAAGCGGCGGGAGAAGTGCGCCTGGCTGGCGAAGCCGCAGGCGAACGCCACGGCGCCGATCTGCATATGAACACAGGTCGGATCGGTCAGACGCTTGGCGGCCGTCTCGAGCCGACGCTGCCAGATCCAATCAGAGATGTGCTGGCCGCGCTCGTGGAACAATTCCTGGAGCCGCCGCAAAGATACGCCAACCGCGGCGGCGAGCTGCGGCGGGTCGAGGGTCGGGTCGCCCAGATTGGCCTCGACGAACGCCTTGGCGCGCTGGACCACGACGGTGCCGTGCAGCGGCTGCGGCACTTCCTTGGCCATCCGCTCGGCGATGCAGGCCACGATCAGATCGACGCCGATCGCCGCCATCCGTTCCGCCGCGTCGGGGTCGAGCCGGTGGCGCACCTGGATCAGCTCGCGGAAGAAGGTCGAGGCCAGGCTGCTTGAGGCCAGCTCCGCCCCCATCGACAGGGCCGTATAGAGCCGGGTCGGCCCGAGCATGCCCTCCAGGCGCTCGCGCGGCAGTTCCAGGAACAGGGACTGGCTGCCCGGGCCCGTCGTCACCACCGCCGGTCGATGGTCGAGCACGACGATGTCGCCGGGCCGCTGCACGGAGTCCCGGCCGTCCTGAAGGCAGGAGGACGCGCCGGCGAGCTTGAACAGAACGACGGCCATGCCGGCCCTGTCGTGCTGGCGCGCGGCCTGGGGCGTCGTCTCGCTCCGCAGGGCGCCTTGCGTGATCCGGGACATATGGAGGGAGCCGACACTGGCGACCTCCATCTTGCCGGCGAACGGCCTGTCGTCGAGGCGCTCCATCTTGATCGGCACGAGCCGCTCGAACAGCACCTCACGCCAGATCTTGAAACTGTTCTTCGGGTGGAGGCCGTCGGTCGAGAAAACGGGTTGCACGGGTGCTGCTCCCTGGCGATGCCGGCTCTAGGGGATGCTCACGAGGGCGGCCTGGCGATACTCGCGGGGCGTGCGGCCGAAACGATCCTTGAAGCGGCGGGAGAAGTGGGCCTGGCTGGCGAAGCCGCAGCCGTAGGCCAGGGGGCCGATCGGCAGGTGGGCGTGGCCCGGATCGGCCAGGCGCTTGGCGGCCGCCTCCAGTCGGCGCTGCCAGATCCAGTCCGAGATGTGCTGGCCGCGCTCCTGGAACAGTTCCTGGAGCCGGCGCAACGACACGCCCATCGCAGCCGCGAGCTGCGGCGGGTCGAGGGTCGGGTCGCCGAGATAGGCTTCAACGAACGCCTTGGCGCGCTGGACCACGACGGTGCCACTGACTGGCCGGGATACCTCAAGTGCGAGGCGCTCGGCGATGCTGGCGACGATCAGGTCGACGCCGACCGAGGCCATACGGGCGGCTGAATCGGGATCAAGCCGGTCGCGTAGGCGGACCAATTCGTGGAAGAATTTGACCGTCAGCGCGGTGGAGGCGACGTCCCCGCCCATCGTCAGAGAGGTGTAGAGTCGGGTCGACCCGAGCACGCTCTCCAGGCGCTCCCGGGGGAGTTCCAAGAACATCGACTGGCTGCCCACGCTCGATTCATGCGCGGCCGGGCGGTGGTCGATCACCACGAAGTCGCCGGGCCGCTGCGCCGAACTGCGATCGTCCTGGCTCCGGGTCGACACGCCGGCGAGCTTGAAGATCACCACGACGGTGTCGCCCTTGCCGTTGCGCTGGATCAGCCCGCGCGTCGCCTCGCTGCGGACGGCGCCATGCGAGACGCGGGTCAGCAGGAGAGGGCCGACGCTGGCGGCCTCCAGCTTGGCGGCGAACGGGCCGTCGTCGAGGCGCGCCTGCTCGAGGGGCACCCCTCGGCCGACCAGCGTCTCCCGCCACCGCCGAAAGCTGTGCTGCGGGTTAAGACCGTCGGTCGAAAACAGTGCTTCCATAAGTAAATTTTTTCATCGACCGGCATTCCGCGCAGCCGGGACAACGGATCCGCGTCTTCAGACAAGCGCCGCCGGACACATATTGTATATTGTTTCCAGCCTCAAGAGATGTACTAGAGCAACCTGAGGTTTCCGTGGCAACTCACCGCCGGTGGGATGCTCGGCAGATGCTGATCACGGGCGGATCTTCGGACCGCCGGTCGGCAAACGCGGGGCATAGTAACGCAATATTGAACAGCGGCACCTCACATGATCAACCAGACTGAACCCCGCCCGTCCTTCCTGCTCGAAAAGGTCGGTGCGATTGTCGCCGCCTACGTGTCGCGGAATCCTGTTGTTGCGGGCGATCTGCCGGTGCTGATCGACCAAGTGCATGCGGCGATCGCGGTGCTTCAGAAGAACCCCGCCGGTGCCAATCCGGGTTGGACCGGCCCATCGGCCGCGCAGATCGAAGCCTCGATCGGCCAGGACGGCCTGATCAGCTTCATCGACGGCCGGTCCTACAAGACGCTGAAGCGGCACCTCACCGCCAACGGCCTCACGCCCGAGCGCTACCGGGCCAAGTTCGGCCTGCCCGCCGATTACCCGATGGTCGCGCCCGGCTACGCCGCGCGGCGCTCGGAAATCGCCCGGGCGATCCAGCTCGGCCATCAGGTGGATTGAGCGATGACGTGCGCCACGACGCAGCCCGTGACCCCGTCGGTTCGCCGACGCCCCGAGACGGACCGCTCCGCGGCGATGCTGGAGCGCATCGCCGACACGCTCCGCCTGCCGGTCGACGCCTTCTTCCCGGACAAGCCCGAGCCGGGCGAGACCGTCGCGCAGGCGGCGGACCTCGTGACGGCCTTCATGGCGATCGAGACCGTCGCCGCGCGCCGCACCTGCTTGGCCTACGTGCGCGCCATGGCGCGTCCCTAGGTCCCGAAAAGCCGGGACCGAAACCGACAGGGCCGCTTCCGCCGATCGCGGAAACGGCCCTGCCTGCTATCCGAGCGTCCGCCCGCGCGTCGCGGGCCTGACCGCGTCAGAAGACGTGGCGCAAGAGGAAGAACAACCCCGCCGCCAGGGTGATGGCCGCCGGCAGGGTCAGGACCCAGGCCAGCGCCATGTTGCGCACCGTGGCCATCTGCAGGCCCGAGCCGTTGGCCGCCATCGTCCCGGCGACGCCCGAGGACAGGATGTGCGTAGTCGAGACCGGCAGGCCGTAGAGTTCGGCGAGCCCAATCGTGCCCGCGGCCACGATCTCGGCCGAAGCGCCCTGAGCATAGGTGAGGTGGGTCTTGCCGATCCGCTCTCCCACCGTCACGACGATGCGCTTCCAGCCGACCATGGTGCCGAGCCCGAGAGCCAGGGCGACGCAGACCTTCACCCAGCCCGGAATGTAGCGGGTGCCGCTGTTGAGCAGCCCAGTGTAGCTCTTCAGGGTTTCCTTGTCGGCCTCCGAGAACGATGCCCCCGCGGCCGGCAGCAGCCGCACCGCGTCGGCGGCGAGGTACATGTCGCTGCGCAGGTTCTCGGTCTGGGCGGCCGGCACGGTGCGGATCGCACCGTAATTCTTCACGCTGGCGGCGATGTCGGTCGCGAGGGCCGAGAGCGCGGCGTACACCGGCGCCTGGTTCAGGGCCTTGGCCTTCAGCGCATCCGTCACGATCCGGCGGGCCTGCGCGGCCTCCGGCTGGGGAGCGCCCTCGGCGCGGGCGGCGAACACCTGGCTCGCCGCCGTGGAGGCCTGGACGAAGGCCGGGGTCGTGTCGTCCGACATGGTCCGGTTCAGCGCGTAGGCGGTGGGCGCGGCGCCGATCAGGATCAGCATGATCAGGCCCATGCCCTTCTGGCCGTCATTGCCGCCGTGGAAGAACGACACCAGCGTGCAGGTCAGGATCAGCAGGCCGCGGATCCAGAGGGGCGGCGGCGCCTCGCCCTTGGGGGCCTCGTAGAGGTCCTTGCGCCGCACCGCGAATTTCAGGCCCAGCAGCAGAGCCGCCGCGAGCGCGAAGCCGCACAGGGGCGAGAACAGCAGCGCCTTGAACACGTTGAGCGCCTGGCCCCAGTCGACCCCCGCGGTGCCGTCGCCGCCGCTCATCAGCTGGTTGCCGAGGCCGACTCCCAGCACCGAGCCGATCAGCGCGTGCGACGAGGAATTCGGCAGCCCGAAGGCCCAGGTCCCGAGATTCCAGATGATGGCGGCGAGCAGCAGCGCGAAAATCATCGCGTAGCCGGCCCCGGAGCCGACATGCAGGATCAGCTCCACCGGCAGCAGGGTGACGATGGCGTAGGCCACCGCGCCGGAGGACAACATGACGCCGAGGAAGTTGAAGAAGCCCGACCAGACCACCGCCACCAGCGGCGGCAGCGAGTGTGTGTAGATCACGGTCGCCACCGCGTTGGCGGTGTCGTGGAACCCGTTCACGAACTCGAAGCCGAGGGCGATCAGCAGCGCGAGTCCCAGCAATGCGAAGGCGCCGTAGGCCAGGGGCGCCTCGCCGACGGCGTTCATGTCGGTGACGAGGCTCACCACCGCGTAGCCGAGCCCGGCCACCAGGACCGCCAGGAAGGCGACGACCCCGCCCAGATGAATCCCGTCATCCAGGCGCGGCCCGCCCGCGGGCCTGCCTCCCGCCACCGGCGGCGACATTACGGCGGAATCGGACATGGGCCCTCGCGGTGACTCGTCTCTGGACGCGAGGCGGGATTAAGAGTGCGGGATGACGGTTCAGTGACGTTTTACCGGCCGAACCCGAGGAAGCATTATATTCGTTCGTCTATGGCCAACGATCTGAAGATATCAATCGGGACGAAGTCGAGTTGGTCTCTCGCTAACCCTGGGCCCGGGTGTTTACTGATACGGCACCGCCCCGTCTGGGGGCCGAAATCTGACATCCGTCCGCGGATAGGCCGAGCCGAGGACTAGGCTTCGCGTCGCGCCCGGCGCGCCGTGGAAAGTTTTTGCGGCCGGATTGCAGCGATATCGACAGCAAAGCGCAAGAAAAGAAAAAGACGAATTTGCGCCGGCTAAGATGTAGGCCTGTTGCATGCGAGATACACGCGATGATTCAGCGTTTTGTGAATGGATTATGACGCATTCGCGCGTGGAGATTTCGCTAAAAGCCCCGGCGCAGGCCGAATGGCCGCAGGCTTGGGGGCCGAGAATGACGTTTCGCTACGGGGTCTCGATCGCGGCGTTGATGGTTGCCGCATACAGTTCGGCTGCGCAGGCGCAAACTCCGAACGTCAATGCGTCGACGGTCAATGCCCTCAACTTGCTGGCACCGTTTCTGACGTTGAATGGCACGGCGATTGGTCAGCAGACCCTCGATCTGAATCTTTCGCAGTCGTCGGCGATCAACACCGGCGCCGACCTCGCGCGGCAACAGCGCGCGATCAGCGACAAGAGCTACCTTTATCTGGAGCGCAACGATCTCTCATCGATCGGCCTGGGCATCGTTCCGATCGCCGCCAATCTAGCGGGCGGTCTGCCGGCTCAGACGCCGGTCAACGGCATCGTCCCGCAGCAACTCGTCGGCGGCCTCGGCGCCCAGCTCGGCCCGATCTACCAGCGTGGCGCTGCGCAGGGGGCAAACGGGCCGCTCGGTAGCGTGATCGGCCTGCTGATCAGCGGCGACGCCGTGACCGGCGACGACAATGCCATCGCCAAGAACTACTTCGCCAATGGCGCGGCCAGGAATCCGAGCGTGACCCCGGCCAACTACGTGGCGGTCCCGGCCGTGGCGCCGGCGGGCTATAGCCTGCCTAGAGCCAACGGTCTGCCCAACACCACCAACAGCGTCTACGACCTCGCCTACGGCGTCTCCAACAGGCAGTCCGGCCAGGACGTCTACGGATCCTCGCGCCCCGTTCAGGCAGCACCGGGCCGGTTCAACATCTTCGATCGGTCGGCCCTCAGCGGGCTCGAAACCAACCCGTCTTTCCCGAGCGGGCACACAACCTTGGCCTATACGCATAGCCTGCTGCTGGCGATGCTGGTGCCGCAGCAATACCAGAGCATGCTGCTGCGTGCCTCGGATTACGCCGAGAGCCGCATCGTGCTCGGCGTCCACTATCCCCTCGACATCATCGGAGGTCGGGCCCTGGCCTTCTATGACCTCGCCCAGGCCTTCACCAACCCGGCCTACATCAACAACGCCGCCGTGACCGGTACGGCGATCAACCTGCCGAGCCAATTCGTCCAGGCGCAAACCCAGCTTCAGGCCTACCTCGCCGCCCAGTGCGGCAACACCGTCGCGGCCTGCGCCGGCAGCGCCGCCAACAGTGCCGGCAACCCCTACGTCCCGTCCGCCGCCAACCAGACCGCCTACCAGGCACGGCTGACCTACGGCCTGCCGACCCTGTCCTTCGCCCAGGCGCCCCGCGAGGCCGCCCCGGCGGGTGGGCCCGACGCCTCGATCCTGCTCGCGCCGCTCTACGGCGGATCAACTACGGCCGCCCGCACACTCGCACCCAACGGCGGCCTCTACGGACAGCTCTCGACCGACACGATCAACCAGATCGTGGTCAACACCGAGACCAACGCCCTCGCTGCCTTCTACGGCAGCCCGCTGAGCTACTGGAGCCGGATCGACCTGTATTCCGCCGCCGGATACTTCGGCAACGTCACCGGCACCCTGCGGATGGACGCGAGCGACCGCCTCGGCATCGATGTCGGCATCGGCCAGGGCGGCGCGCTCTACGCCAACGGCACCATCGCCGGCACCGTCTCGGTCAAGGCCGGCGGCCTGCTCGGCGGCTCGGGCTCTGTGGGCGGGATCGCGGCGCTCTCGGGCGGCACCGTCTCGCCGGGCAACTCCATCGGCACGCTGAACGTCACCGGCGCCGTCGCCTTCGCGCCGGGCGCGGTCTACCGGGTCGAGGCCAACGCCGCCGGACAGGCCGACCGGATCGCCGCCGGCGCCGGCACGACCCTCGCCGGCGGCACCGTGCAGGTGCTGGCGGCCTCGGGCGCCTACAGCCCGCGCACCACCTACGCGATCCTGAATGCGGCCGGCGGCGTCTCCGGCCGGTTCGACGGCGTCACCGCCAACCTCGCCTTCCTGTCGCCGGGCCTGCGCTACCTGCCCAACGAAGTCGACCTGACGCTCACCCGCAACGACGTGCCGCTCGCCGCCAGCGCCACTGGCCGCAACGGCATCGCCGCCGCCAACGCCCTCCAGGCCGCCGGCGCCGGCCGGGCCTACGACGCCGCCCTGGCCTTCACCACGCGCGAGGCCGCCGACGGCTTCCGGGCGCTCGCCGGCGACATCCATGCCGGCACGGTCTCGGCGGCCTACGAGACCGCGTTCTTCGTGCGCGAGGCGGTGCTCGACCGCCTGCGCTGGGGCGGCACGGCCGCGGGCCTCGACGGCACCCGCGTGCCGGCGGCCTACGCTGCCGACCTGCCCGGCCGGGCGCCGGTGGTGGCGAGCGTGCCGGTCCAGACCCTGGACCCGCAGGTGTTCGGGCTCTGGGGCCAGGGCTTCGGCGCCTTCGGCACGGCGGGCGGGGGCGGCAACGCCTTCGACCTCGACCGGCAGATCGCCGGCTTCGCGCTCGGCGCCGACCTCCGGCTGCCAGGCGGGGTCAAGCTCGGCGTGGTCGGCGGCTACACCGAAACCTTCCTCGACAGCGCCGGCCGGCAGGGCGGCGGGGCGCGTGCGGAGAGCGCGACGCTCAAGAGCGGCTTCGGCGGCGTCTACGGCGGCTACGAATTCGGCCCGGTCTCGGTGCGGCTCGGCGCGCTCTACGCCGACACCGATACCCGCACCCGGCGCAGCGTGCTCTACGGCCTGTCCGACAGCCCGACCGGCCATGGCGGCGGCCACACCGTCCAGGGGTTCGGCGAGATCGGCTACCGGTTCACCCTGAGCGCGCCCGCCGCCCTCGTGTCGAAGGACGGCCCGGCGCTGCAGGTGGCGTCCTCGTACATCGAGCCGTTCGTGGGGGCGGCCTATATCGGCATCCGGCGGGACGGGTTCGCCGAGACCGGCGGCGCGGCGGCGCTGGTGAGCTACGCGCGCGACTACGACCTCGGCGCGGTGACCGCGGGCGTTCGGGCGCAGACCAGCCTGGATCTGGGCCTCGGGCTCCCGGTAAAGGCCTACGGCCTGCTCGGCTACCGGCGGGCGTTCGGGGACGTCGTGCCGACGGCGCTGCTGAGCTTCGGCACCGGGCCAGCTTTCCTGAGCGCGGGCGTGCCGATCGACCGGGACGCGCTGGTGGCGGGCGCCGGGCTCGACCTGCGGGTGGCGCCGAACGCGACGCTGGGCGTGGCCTATACCGGCCAGGTCGGCGCACGCGCCCAGGACCAGGCCGTGAAGGGCAACTTCACCCTCCGGTTCTGAGGGAAGCGTGCGGGCTGGCCTCCCGGCTTGGCCCGTCCAACGTCTCACGGTGTCCGCGCGGCGATGAAATCCACGAAGGCCCGCAGCGGCGCCGGGAGGTGCCGGCGGCCGGGGAAGTAGAGGAATGGGCCGGAGAAGACCTGCCACCAGGGCTCCAGCACGGGCTCCAGGACGCCGCTGTCGAGGTGCGGGCGCAGCCAGTCCTCGAACAGGTGGATGATCCCGGTCCCGGCGACGGCCGCCGCGATGATCAGGTCGCTGGCGCCGACGCGCACGATCAGCGGGCCGGACGGGTCCACGCGGACGATCTCGCCGGCGCGCTCGAACTCCCAGGGCGCCGTCAGGCTGCCGCTCGGGAAGCGACCCAGCAGGCAATCATGGGCCAGGAGGTCGCGCGGATGCGCCGGGCGGCCGCGCCGGTCGAGATAGGACGGGGCCGCCGCGGTGGCGAAACGCTGCCGCCGCGGGCCGATCGGCACCGCGATCATGTCCTGCTCCAGCCGCTCGTCGTAGCGGATGCCGGCGTCGCAACCCGCCGCCAGCACGTCGACAAAACCGTCCTCCACCACGATTTCGAGCCGGATCTCGGGATAGGCGGCCAGGAACGGCGGCACGATCGCCGGCAGGACGAGGCGCGCGGCGCTCAGCGGCACGTTGAGCCGGAGCGTCCCGGCCGGCCGGTCGCGGAACCCGTTCACCACGTCGAGGGCGGCCTCGACCTCGCCCAGCGCCGGTCCCAGCCGTTCGAGCAGGCGGGCGCCGGCCTCGGTCGGCGCGACGCTGCGGGTGGTGCGGTTCAGGAGGCGCACGCCGAGGCGCGCCTCCAGACGGCGCACCGCCTCGCTGAGGCTCGACGCGCTGGTGCCGCCGCCGCGGGCGCCCTCGCGAAAGCCGCCGGCCCGCGCCACGGTCACGAAGGCGGTAAGGTCCCCGAGATCCACCGCCATCGTTCGCAATCCCGAACAGCCCGTGCCGATTATCCCTGCTTATTCGATCAGTCGCGCGGGTCTACATCCGGGGCGGACAACGGAGACGAACCATGACCGACATCGCCAAGGCCGGCACCTTCTCGCTCGGCGACCGCACCGTAAAGCGGCTCGGGTACGGTGCCATGCAGCTCGCCGGGCCCGGCGTGTTCGGGCCGCCCAAGGACAGGGATGCGGCCGTTGCCGTGCTGCGCGAGGCGGTGGCGCAGGGCGTCGATCACATCGACACCAGCGACTTCTACGGGCCGCACGTCACCAACCAGATCATCCGCGAGGCGCTCCACCCTTATCCGGACGGCCTCACGATCGTCACCAAGGTCGGCGCCAAGCGCGGGGCCGACGCCTCGTGGAACCCGGCCTTCTCGGCCGAGGAGTTGACGCAAGCGGTGCACGACAACCTGCGCAACCTCGGCGTGGACGCCCTCGATGTGGTCAACCTGCGCTTGATGTTCGACGTCCATGGCCCCGCAGAAGGGTCGATCGAGGCGCCGCTGACCGTGCTGGCTGACTTGCAGCGCCGGGGCCTGATCCGGCGGATCGGCCTGAGCAACGCGACCCGGCAGCAGGTCGCCGAGGGGCGGCGCATCACCGAGATCGTCTGCGTGCAGAACCAGTACAATCTCGCCCACCGGGCCGACGACGCCTTAATCGACGAGCTGGCTGCCGCCGGCACCGCCTACGTGCCGTTCTTCCCGCTCGGCGGCTTCAGCCCGCTGCAATCCACCGCCCTGTCGGAGGTCGCCGCCCGGCTCGGGGCGACGCCCATGCAGGTGGCGCTGGCCTGGCTGCTGCGCCGGGCGCCCAACATCCTGCTGATCCCGGGCACGTCCTCGCTCGGCCACCTGGGCGAGAACCTCGCGGCGGCCGAGCTGACGCTGCCCGCCGACGCCATGGCGGCCCTCGACGGGATCGGGGCGGCCTGACCGCCTACTTCGTCGAAAGGCCGGCCACCATCGGGCAGCCGCCCTCGCTCATCGGCCGGAAGGCCTGCTCGCCGGGGATGGTCTCCAGCAGCTTGTAGAGGTCCCAGCCGCCCTTCGACTCGCCGGGCGCCTTGGCCTCGAACAGGTACATCGGGTGGATCTTGCGCCCGTCGGGGCGGATATAGCCCTTGCCGAACAGCGGGTCGTCGGTGGGCAGCTCCTTCATCTTGGCGACCACCGCGGCGCCGTCCTTGGCGGATTTCAGGGCCTCCACCGCCTTGAGGTAGTGGAGCAGGCCGGCATACACGCCGGCCTGGTAGGCGGTCGGCTTCTTGCCCGGCATGCGCTGCTCGAACCGGGCCGCGAAGGCGCGCGTGCCGTCATTCATGTCCCAGTAGAACGGCGCGGTGAATTCCAGCCCCTGCGCCACCTCCAGGCCGAGCGCGTGGATGTCGGTGTCGGCGATGAGCAGGGCCGCGATCTTCTGCCCGCCCTGGCGGATGCCGAACTCGTGGGCCTGCTTGATCGCCGTGGCGGCGTCGAGCCCGGCATCGGCCAGGCCGATCACCTGCGCGCCCGAGGCCTGCGCCTGGAGCAGGAACGAGGAGAAGTCCGGGTTCGGGAACGGCGTGCGCACCCCGCCCACGATCGTGCCGCCATTCTTCTCGACCACCGCCTTGGTGTCGCGCTCCAGGGCGAGGCCGAAGGCGTAGTCGGCGGTGATGAAGTACCAGGTCTTGCCGCCGCGCTTGAGCAGGGCCTTGCCGGTGCCGTTGGCGAGGGCGGCGGTGTCGTAGGTCCAGTGCACGGTGTTGGGGGTGCAGGCTGGGCCGGTCAGGTCGGCGGTGCCGCCGCCGGAATTCACGAAGGCCTTGTTCTTCTCCTTCGTGATCTGCGCGATGGCGAGCGCCACCGAGGAGGTCGGCACGTCGAACACCGCGTCGACGCCATCGCGGTCGTACCATTGCCGGGCGACCGAGGCGCCGACATCGGGCTTGTTCTGGTGGTCGGCGGCCACGACCTCGACCTTCAGCCCGTGCGTCTCCGGCTTGAAATCCTCCACCGCCATGCGGGCGGCCACCACCGCGCCCTCCCCGGTGGAATCGAAGTAGACGCCGGAGCGGTCATTCAGCACGCCGATCTTCACCGGCACGAGATCGGCCGCCAAGGCCGCCCCGGCCCCGAGCGCGCAGAGAAGCCCCGTCAGTGCCGCGACGCGGTGGCGGACCGTCATGTCTCACTCCCTGTTTTTTTGGACCCGGCGGCGTTGTTCGCCGCTCGGGATATCCGAATTCAGTCTAGGTGGACCGGATCGGGGCCGATACGGGCGGATGAGAGGATGCCGGCAATCCGTCAGGGCCTCCCATCACCCCCGCGGCGCCAGCCCGAAGATCGCCCGCGCCTCGTCGGGCGTGGCCGGCTCGCGATCGAGATGGGCGAGCAGGCTCACGGCCTTCGCCACCAGGGCGGCGTTGCTCGGGGCGAGCACGCCCCGGGACAGGTACAGGTTGTCCTCCAGCCCGACCCGGACATTGCCGCCCATGCCGGCGGCCACCGCCAGCATCGGGAATTCCTCCCGGCCGATGCCGAAGGCTGACCAGATCGCGTCCTCGGGCAGCCGGGCGCGCATCGCCACCAGGGCCTCCGGGGTCGCGGGCGCCCCCCAGGGGATGCCGAGGCAGATCTGGAACAGGGGCGGCCGCGCCAGATGCCCCTCGCTGATCAGGTGCCGGGCCAACTCGATCTGGCCGAGATCGAACACCTCGATCTCCGGCCTCACCCCGGCCTCGCGGATCTGCGCCGCCATGGCTCGCAGGTGGGCGGGCGTGTTGAGGAACAGGTGCTCGCTGAAATTCATCGTGGCGATGTCGAGGGTGCAGATCTCCGGGCGCAGCGCCGAGACGTGCCGGGTGCGGGTCTCGGGCGCCACGAAGGTGGTGCCGGGGCCGGCCACAGCCGGATCGGGGTCGCCGGGCACGAACCGGCCCCCGGCCCCGGTCGTGAGATTGAGGATCACGGACTCGTTCTGCTCGCGGATCCGCTCGACCACCTCGCGGTAATGGGCGAGCTCCATGCTGGGCGCGGCGGTCTCGGGATCGCGGACATGGATGTGGACCACCGCGGCCCCGGCAGAGGCCGCCTCCAGGGCCGATTGCGCGATGGCCTTCGGGCTCACCGGCACCGCCGGGTTTTTTCGGGGCGTGTCGAACGAGCCCGTGAGGGCGCAGGTGATGACGGTCGTCCGGGACATGTTTTTCTCCCTGGCCCTGTTCCTGATGCTGCAGGGTTTTCCCCTTCCCCTTGCGGGGAGGGGTTAGGGGTGGGGGTCGTGCAGACGGCACCTAGCCGCTCGATCCTGAGCCACCCCCACCTCCGGCTCCTCCCCGCAAGGAGGGAGGAGAGCGTGCCTTGACCCACGATGGGCGAGCTCGGGGGCTGAGCCAGCTATAGCGCCCCGCCGTCCACCGTGATGGTCTCGCCTGTGATGTAGGCAGCCCCCGCGGCCAGGAAAAAAATCGTCTCGGCGATGTCCTCGGGCCGGGCCATGCGGCGCAGCATCGTGTGCTGCACGGTGGCGGCCTTGCGCGCCTCCGGCCAGGGCTCGGTCCACGGGGTGGCGACGAGGCCCGGAGCGACGGCGTTGACCCTCACCTCCGGGGCGAGCGCCCGGGCGAGGCTGCGGGTCAGGTTGATCAGCCCGGCCTTGCTGGCCGAATAGGCGATCGAGGAGCCCCGCCGCCCGAGCCCGGCCACCGAGGCGGTGTTGACGATCGCCCCGCCGCTTTCTTTCAGACTGGCCGCCGCGGCCCGCGAGCAGCGGTACGGGCCGATCAGGTTGGTCGCCAGAATCGTCTGCCAAAACTCTTCCGTCATCGCGTCGAGATCCTCGAAGGCGATCGGCTCGGTGGTGCCGGAGGTCCCGGCATTGTTGACCAGCACGTCGAGGCCGCCGAGCGCCGCGATCCCGGCCGCCACCATCGCCTCGGCGGCGCCGGGCTGGGACACGTCCCCGGGGAGTGCCATCACGGCCAGGCCCTCTCCGGCGAGACGTTCGGCCTCCGCGGGGCCGCGGGGATCGTCGGGCAGGTGATTCAGGGCCACGCTGGCGCCGTTGCGGGCGAACAGCGTCACCGTCGCCAGCCCGATGCCCGAGGAGGCGCCGGTGACGAGGATGCGCCGTCCGGACAGGTCCGCGCCGATCATGTGCCCTCCATCCGGCCGATCCCGGCCATCGCCGTCTTGAGTGCCAAGAGCTTGCGGTCGCGCTCGCGGAACAGCTCCGCCGGCTCGCGCCCGCCCCAGTCGAAATAGCCCCGGCCGGCCATCACCCCGGTCCGGCCCTCGGCGCAGAGCGCGTCCAGGGTGTCCGACCGGGTCCGGGGTAGCGGCGGCGCGTAGCTGGCATTCGCCAGGGCGCGCTGGGTCAGTTCGAGCCCGGTGAAATCGGCCTTGGCGAGGTGGCCGAGGATCGGGATGCGTAAGCTGAGCCCGTGGATGATCGCGTCATCGATGTCGCGCGGCGCGGCGATGCCCTCGTCCAGCAGCCGGAACACCTCGGCGCTGATCGCCGACTGGATCCGGTTGGCGACGTAGCCGGGGATGAAGCGCTTGAGCACGATCGGCACTTGGCCGAGGCCGAGCACGAGGTCGCGCATCGCCGCGATCACCGCCGGATCCGTGCCGGGACCCGGGACCACGTCCACGAGGTCGACGATGTAGGGCGGCGTGTACCAGTGCATGACCAGCGCCCGGGCCTGCCGGGCCTCGGGGATCAGCGGGAAGACATCGAGATAGCTGGTGTTGCTGGCCAGGATCGTATCTGCGGCGCAGAGCCGGTCGAGCGCGGCGAACAGGGCCCGCTTGGCCTCCGGGTTCTCGGTGATCGCCTCGATGACCAGGCTGGCCCCCGCCACCGCCGGTTCGAGGTCCGCCTCGATCCGGACGGCCTGGGCGAGCCGCGCGGAATCCCAACCCTCCGGGGCGGCGCCCGCCTCCTGCAGGGTCGCCAGCGCCGAGTCCATGAGCGCCGGCACCCGGGCGCGGGTCTGCGCATCCGTGTCGGTGATCCGCACGGCATGCCCGTGGAGCGCCAGCACCAAGGCGATGCCGTGGCCCATCAGGCCGCCGCCGACGATCGCGATCTCCGCCATGGTGTCTCCCTCAGACCGTCGCGATCGGCGTCGTCGGCGAGCCGACCGCGCCCGGCAGGCGGAGCGGCGGCGCGGTGAGCAGGAAGCGGTTGCGCCCCTGGGTGCGCAGCCAGTCGGCGAGCGGCGTCAGGTGCCACAACTCGCCGAGATTGACCCCGAGCTTGAACAGGCAGTGCTCGTGGAGCGGCAGGGTCGCGCAGCAGGCCGGCCCCGCCCCGGCCGGATAGGCCTCGACGGCGTAGTTGTCGGCGATCAGCGCGCAAAGCCCCGAGCGGGTGATCCAGTCGAGGAGCCGCGGGTCCCGGCCGTCGAGCCCGGCGCAGAGGTTGTGGACCTGCTTCGGATCGGGCTCCCCGCCCATGGCGATCAGCCGCTCGGCGAAGCCGGTGTGCAGGCAGACCATGTCGCCGGGCTCGATCACGACGCCGTCGGCCTCGATGATGCTGGCGAGCTGATCGTAGCCGACCTTGGCCTTGGCGTCGCCGAGATGGGCGCGCAGGTCGATCATCACGGCGCGGCCCTGCATGCCCACCTCGGCCAGGCGCTCGATCCCGAGTTTTTTCGCCCGGGATGGCTGGTCGGCGGCCTCCGGTGTGCTCGGCCCGACGATGTCCCGGCCGCCGCGAAAACCGTTGTAGAAGGTCGGGCCTGAGCCCGTGCCGTCCGCATCGAACAGCGAGCCGACATGGGCGAGCGAATCCCACTGCGTCGAGTATTGCAGGTGGATCAGCGCGCGGTCGTCGCAGATCACGTCGGTGGCGCCGTCGACCTCCTCGCAGACCGGGAAGTTCATGTTCGGCCGGCCATTGGCCCGCCGGGTCGGGGTGATCTGCGGCGGGTGGCGACGCGGGTTGAGGACGTTGCCGCCGGGCAGGTCCAGGGGCAGGCTGAGGCAGAAGGTCAGGCCCTCGCGCACCTCGGCGACGCCCTGGCGGACCTTCTCGGGGGTGAGGAGGTTCAGGCGCCCAAGCTCGTCGTCGGGTCCGAAATCCCCCCAGGTCGAGCCCTCGGGGCGCCGGGTCCAGCGCAGGCTCATGCGCGCCTTCCCCGCGACCGCAGGCGCGTCGCCGGAATCCGGGGCCGCGGCCCGGGGCGAACCCCGGCCGCGGCCGAGTGTGCGTTCCTCACCTGTCCGTCGCCCTTCTTCGAGGCCGTCGGGCTCGCATGTCGCGAAGCCGACTCGAGCCTAGGACGGCGCGGCGCGAGTCGATACCCCATGCGGAAAACGACTCGGCCGAAACGTCACCGGCCGATCCCGACGCCGGCCTTGTGATCGGGCTTGGTGCGGATACAGTCCGTCCCGAGCCCGCGGCTAAAAAATGCGGGCCTTGGGATTGAGGAATCGTCGATGCCCGAGACCGCGCGCGCCGCCGGGCCGATCCGGATCGGGGTGATCGCCGAGGCGCAGTCGGTGGCCGGTGCCGCGATCCCGAAGGCGGTCCAGCTTGGTGCCGGCGGGCGCCAGATCCAGGTCGCGACCTACGACGACACGAGCGCCGCCTTCGACGCGGTCCGGGCGTTCCCGCGTGCGGTTTCCGGTCCCGGAGATTGTCCACGGCTGTAGCCGCAGGGGAGGCGGGCGCCGGCCCGCGCGCAGCCCTCATCGCACCATTTAGAAGGGCCGCGCTCCAAAAACGAAGGGGTGGGTTGAACGGACCGGATCATCGCGGCGGCGCAGCCGGCGCTGGGCCAGAGCGGAGCGGATGCCGTGGATTTCGACCTCTCCCCGTCTCAGACGCAGTGGCTGACCCGGGTCCGCACCTTCATCGCCGACGTGATCCGGCCCGCCGCCGCTGCGGTGGCGGCCGAGCGGGCGGCGAGCCGCGAACCCTCGCCCACCCTGGAGCGGCTGAAGGACAAGGCCCGCGGGGAAGGTCTGTGGAACCTGTTCCTGCCGCCCTCCCCCGAGCACGATACGGATGCGTATCGCGGCGCCGGCCTGACCAACCTCGATTACGCGCTCTGCGCCGAGGAGATGGGCAAGGTCGGGATCGCCTCGGAATGCTTCAACTGCGCGGCGCCGGACACCGGCAACATGGAGGTGCTGCACCGCTACGGCAGCCCGGAGCAGAAGGCACGCTGGCTGCGACCGCTGATGGACGGGCAGATCCGCTCGGCCTTCCTGATGACCGAGCCCGACGTCGCCTCCTCGGACGCCACCAACATCGAGACCGCGCTCCGCCGGGATGGCGACCAGTACGTCATCGACGGGCGCAAATGGTGGTCGACGGGCGTCGGCGATCCGCGCTGCAAGATCGCGATCCTGATGGGCAAGACCGATCCGGACGCCCCCCGGCACCGGCAGCAATCGCAGATCCTGGTGCCGATGGATGCGCCCGGCCTGCGCGTCGAGCGGCTGCTGCCGGTCTTCGGCTACGTGGACGCGCCCAAGGGCCACGGCGAGGTGGTTCTGGAGACCGTGCGCGTCCCGGTCGAGAACCTGATCCTCGGCGAGGGGCGCGGCTTCGAGATCGCGCAGGGGCGGCTCGGGCCGGGACGCATCCACCATTGCATGCGCACCATCGGGGTGGCCGAGACGGCGCTCGAGGCCATGGCCCGGCGCCTGGTCTCGCGGGTCGCCTTCGGCAAGCGCATCAGTGAGCAATCGGTCTGGGAGCAGCGGGTCGCGGAGGCGCGGATCGACATCGAGATGACCCGGCTGCTCTGTCTCAAGGCCGCCGACATGATGGATAAGGTCGGCGCCAAGGGCGCCAAGCTCGAGATCGCCATGATCAAGGTCGCCGCGCCGCGGATCGCCCTCAAGGTGATCGACGACGCGATCCAGGCCCATGGCGGCGCCGGCGTGTCCGAGGATTTCGGACTGGCCAAGATGTACGCCCATATCCGCACCCTGCGGCTGGCCGACGGGCCGGACGAGGTGCACAACCGCTCCATCGCCCGACTCGAATTCGGGCGCTACACCAATGCCCGGGAGGGTACATGAGCGGCCCCGACGCCTTCTCCGGCGTGAAGCCGGTCGAGCCGCGCCATCGGATCGACGAGGCGCGGCTGGCCGCCTGGCTCGCCGAGCATGTCCGCGACTACGCCGGTCCCCTCACCGTGCAGCAGTTCCGCGGCGGCCAGTCGAACCCGACCTACCGGCTGGAGACGCCCGGCCAGGCCTACGTGCTGCGGCGCAAGCCGTTCGGGCCGCTCCTGCCCTCGGCGCACGCGGTGGAGCGTGAGTTCCGGGTGATCGGCGCGCTCTACGGCGAGGGCTTTCCGGTTCCGCGGCCCTTCGCACTCTGCGAAGACGAAACCATCATCGGCGCGGCGTTCTACGTGATGGAGGCCGTGGGCGGCACCGTGCACTGGGACGGCACCCTGCCGGGCCTCGACCCGCATGGCCGGCACCGGCACTACGCCACCATGATCGCGACGCTCGCCCGCCTCCACGCGATCGACCCGGAGGCGGCGGGGCTCGCCGATTACGGGAAGCCCGGCAACTACTTCGCCCGGCAGGTCGATCGCTGGACCCGCCAGTACCGCGCCGCCGAGGACGGCCGGCTGGAGGATGTCGAGCGCCTGATCGCGTGGCTGCCCAAGACCGTGCCCGAGCAGCAGGGCGCCGCCATCGTCCACGGCGATTACCGCCTCGACAACCTGATCTTTTCTACTGACGGCGGCGTCAGCGCGGTGCTCGATTGGGAGCTGTCGACGCTGGGCGATCCGCTCGCCGATTTCAGCTACCTGCTGATGCATTGGGAGCTACCCGCGGACGGCCGCAGTTCGCTCGGCGGCCTCGACCTGCCGGCGCTCGGCATCCCGACCCGGGACGAGGCGGTGGCGCTCTACTGCCGGGCCGCCGGCCGGGCGGACCTGCCCGACCTCGACTGGTACTTCGCCTACAACCTGTTCCGGCTCGTCGGCATCCTCCAGGGCGTGGCCGCCCGCGCCAAGGCCGGCAACGCCGCGAGCGAGCACGCCGCCGCCATGGCGGCGCGAGTGCCCAAACTCGCCGCCTCGGCCTGGGCCTTCGCCGAGCGCGCGGGGGCCTGAGATGGATCTCGCCGGCCGCGTCGTCGCCGTCACCGGAGCCGCAAGGGGCATCGGCCGGGCGCTCGCCGAGGCCGCGCAGGCCCGGGGCGCCCGCGTCGTCGCCCTTGACCGGGACGGCGCCGGGGCGGCGGTCGTCGCCGCCCGGCTCGGCGGCCACGCCTTCGCCCTCGACGTGGCGGATGCCGCGGCCGTCGCTGAAATCCTGGCCCGGATCGAGGCCGAGATCGGGCCGATCGCCCTGTACTGCTCCAATGCCGGCATCCTGGAGCGCGACCCCGATCCCGGGCTCGCGACCTCGGCCGATCCGGCGAGCTGGGACCGCGCCTGGTCGGTGAACGTGATGGGCCATGTCCACGCGGCGCGGGTGCTGGTCCCGCTCTGGCTCGCCCGGGGCGGAGGCGCTTTCCTCGGCACGGTCTCGGCGGCCGGATTGCTCAGCCAGATCGGCAGCGCCACCTATTCGGCCACCAAGCACGCCGCCCTTGCCTTCCTGGAACACCTCGCCATCGCGCATGCCGAGGACGGCATCCGGGTCGCCGCCCTGTGCCCGCAGGGCGTCGACACCGCCATGCTGGGGGCCGCCAGCGCCGCCGCCCGCGACGGCGTGCTGTCGCCCGCATCCGTGGCCGAGGCGGCCTTCGACGGGCTGGCGGTGGGCCGGTTCCTGATCCTGCCGCATCCGCAGGTCGCGGACTACGCCCGCCGCCGGGCCGACGACCCCGAACGCTGGCTCGCCGGCATGGCGCGCCTGCGCCGGTCGATGCTGGCGGAGCCGGAGCTGTGACGATGGCTGGCGTCGAACAATCGGACCGCCGGCCGAGCGTGACGCAAATCCCCTCTCCCGTGCGGGAGAGGGACAGGGTGAGGGGTGCGACCTCTCCGGACAAACCTGATCCCTCGCCCCAGCCCTCTCCCGCACGGGAGAGGGGCCGTGTCGCGGACTTCAATGGTTCGGGCGTGACCATCGGAGCCCGCGGAATGAGGAGGGCGGGCGCCTGCCGCCCCATTCAGAGCCGAGCCGCCCCATGTCCCTGTTCGATCTGACCGACAAGGTCGCGCTGATCACCGGCTCCTCCCGGGGCATCGGCCGGGCGATCGCCCTGCGGATGGCCGAGCACGGGGCGCGGGTGGTGATCTCCTCGCGCAAGCGCGAGGCCTGCGACGCGGTGGTGGCCGAGATCGAGGCCTCCCATGGCCCGGGCCGCGCAGTGGCGATCCCGGCCAGCATCTCCGTGAAGGCGGAGCTGGAGGATCTGGTCGCTGAGACCGAGGCCCGGCTCGGCCCGGTGGACGTGCTGGTCTGCAACGCCGCCAGCAACCCGTATTACGGGCCGCTCGCCGGCATCTCGGACGCGCAGTTCCGAAAGATCCTGGAGAACAACGTGCTGTCGAACCACTGGCTGATCCAGATGGTCGCCCCCGGCATGGTCGCGCGGCGGGACGGGGCGATCGTGATCGTCTCGTCCATCGGCGCGCTGAAGGGTTCGCCGGTGATCGGCGCCTACAACGTCTCCAAGGCCGCCGACCTCCAGCTCGCGCGCAACTACGCGGTGGAATACGGCCCGGCCAACGTCCGGGTGAACTGCCTCTGCCCGGGGCTGATCCGCACCGATTTCGCCCGGGCCCTGTGGGAGGATCCCGAGATGCTGGCCTCCACCACCGACGCCGCGCCGCTCCGCCGGATCGGCGAGCCCGACGAGATCGCGGGGGCGGCCGTGTTCCTGGCCTCGCCGGCGGGCCGGTTCGTCACCGGCCAGGCGCTGGTGATCGACGGCGGCGTGACGATCGCCCGATGAGCCTCGATCCCCGCCTCCCCGCCGGCTGGCCCGCCCTCTCCTTCCGCGAGGCGGAGGCCCGGCTCACGGCGCCCGGCGCGCCGTTCGCGATCGCCACCGTGCCGATCCGCGGCGTGCCGACCCGGATCTGGACGACCGCGCCGCCGACCCTGCGCGACCTATTCCGCATCGCCCAGGGGCATCGGGACAAGACCTTCGTCGTCTACCGGGACGAGCGCGTCACCTTTGCGGGCTTCGCCCGCGCCGCGACCGCCCTGGCCCACGCCCTGGCGGCGGCCGGGATCGGCAAAGGCGACCGGGTCGCCATCGCGTTGCGCAACCTGCCGGAATGGCCGGTCTGCTATTACGGGGCCCTGCTGGCCGGGGCGATCGCGACGCCGCTGAACGCCTGGTGGACCGGGCCGGAACTCGCCTACGCGCTCCAGCATTCCGGCGCGCGGGTGCTGATCGCCGACGGCGCGCGGTTCGAGCGCATCGCGCCCCACTTGGCCGAATGCCCGGCCCTAGAGCGGATTTTCGTCACCCGGATGGAGCCTGACGACCGGGCGACGCCGCTCTCCGCGGTGATCGGCCCGGTGGCGGATTGGGCCGCCCTGCCCGACCGGTCACCGCCCGACATCGCCCTCGATCCGGAGGACGACGCCACCCTGTTCTACACTTCCGGCACCACCGGCCGGCCCAAGGGTGCGGTCGGCACCCACCGGGCGGCGGCGACCACGGTGATGGCCTATCCCTACTCCGCGTCGCGCAGCGCCCTGCGCCGGGGCGAGACGCCGCCGAGGCCCGATCCGTCCGCGCCGCAGCGGGCCGCGCTGCTGGTGATCCCGCTGTTCCACGTCACCGGCTGCCACGCGAGCCTCGGGGCGGCGCTCTACGGCGGCCATCGATTGGTGATGATGCATCGCTGGGACGCCGTTGAGGCCCTCGACCTGATCGACCGGGAGGGCTGCACCGGCGCCGGTGGCGTGCCGACCATCGCGTGGCAGCTCGCCACCGCCGCCCGGGAGGCGGGACGGCCGCTGCCGAGCCTGGAATCGGTCACCTATGGCGGCGCCCCCGCGGCCGGTGACCTCGTGCGCGCCCTGGGTGAGGCCTTCCCGAAGGCGATCCCCGCCACCGGCTGGGGCATGACCGAGACCTCGGCGACCTTCACCCACCACCAGGGCGAGGATTACCTCGCCCATCCCGAATCCTGCGGCCCGCCCCTGCCGGTCTGCGAGGTGCGGATCCTCGACCCGCTCGGGCAGGATCTCCCGCCCGGCAGCGTCGGAGAACTCTGCGTGAAGGGCCCGAACCTCGTCCGCGGCTACTGGGACGACCCGGCGGCCACCGCCGAAGTGTTCTCGGAGGGCTGGCTGCGAACAGGCGACCTCGCCCGCGCCGACGACGAGAGCTTCTTGACCATCGTCGACCGGATCAAGGACATGCTGATCCGCGGCGGCGAGAACATCTATTGCTGCGAGGTCGAGAACGCCCTCTACGCGCATCCCGACGTGATCGACGCGGTGGTTCTGCCGGTGCCCCATCCGACTTTGGGCGAGGAGCCCGGCGCGATCGTGGCGCTCGCCGAGGGCGCCCGGACCGGACCGGAGGAGATCCGGGCCTTCGCGGCGGAGCGGCTCGCGGCCTTCAAGGTGCCGGTGCGCGTGGTCGTCTGGGACGGGCTCCTGCCCCGCAACCCCGCGGGAAAGATTCTGCGGGCATCGCTGCGGACGGTGTTCGCCGAAACCTCAGCTCAGAACGGCTCGCCCTCGTCGTCCGGGCGGTAGACCCGCAGCGACCGGCCGTCCGGGAACTCCACGGTCCGGCGTCGCACGACCAGATAGCCGGCGGCCTCCGCGGCGCGCAGGCGCTCCAGCCGCTCGTCCGCATAGCCCGGGCCGTAATTGTAGGCCCGGTAGCGCGGATAATCGTCGCGTGGAGGCGGTGGCGGCGGCGCGACCGCGACCATCCTGGGCGCGCGAATGGTCCGGGCGGGGGCTGCGGCCGCGATGCGCGGCCGGTGCGGGGTCGCGGCGACCCGCTTGGCTGCCGGTGCGGCATGGCGCGTCGCGAGGCGCTTCCGGACGGGCTGCGCGGCGACGGCCTTGCGGGCGGTCGCCGGTGCCGCGGCGGCGGGCGTCGATGCGGGCGGCGGTGCGGCTTTCTGGGGCTCGGCCGGACTTGCCGATGGGGCAGCAGGCTTGCGGGCCGGCGGATCAGTCCAGCCGGAGGCCGATTGGGCCCCTGCGCCGGTCACGCCCAGGGTGAGAGACAGGATGAGAGCGGCGAGACTCGGTCGTGCACCGTACGGCATGGTGCCCTCCTGAGATCGCGGGACTTCGGATCGGTCCGCGGGGCGGCGTGACAATAGAGCGAACCGTCCCGGAGGGGAATTCCGCGTCTCGATTTCGGCGGTGATCCCCCAGGACATTTTTGGACCAGTGAATCGTTTGCGGCCTGAGCCGACAACCCCCACTGCGGGACCGCTGTACCCACTTTAGAGCTGCGATAACCCTCGACGCTGTCATTTTTCGCACCCTGCGACCGCGGCTGCCGCGGTCCCGGCGGAACCCGCCGCCTCCGCCACGGTTGCATCGCCATGTCCGTCCCCGCCGATGCGTCCTCCGGCTCACCGCCCGGCTTGCGGGTGAGCGTCGATCTCAACCTTTGCCAAGCCTATGCCCAGTGCTGCTATGCGGCGCCGCGGCATTTCCGGATTGAGGGACACGAAGCCCTGATCTACGATCCCGCCCCGGCCGCGCAGGACCGCGCCGAGATCGAGCGGGCGCGCGTCGCCTGCCCGGTGCAGGCGATCCGGGTCGAGGATCCGGGGCGGGGCACCTGAGATGGCACCCAGTTCAGACCGTGCGGTGGTGGTCGGCGCCGGGCTCGCCGCCCTGCGCGGCGCGGAGGCGATGCGCGAGGCCGGGTTTTCCGGCCCGCTGACCATCGTCGGTGCCGAGCCGTACCGGCCCTATGATCGGCCGCCGCTCTCGAAACACGTCCTGGCCGGCGAGATCCCGGCCGGTGCCACCACCCTGCCGAGCAACCTCGGTGCTGATGTGGAGTGGCAGCTCGGCAGCCCGATCGCGCGCCTCGACCGTACATCCCGCACCCTGCATCGCGCGGATGGGAGCACCCTGCCCTACGACCGCCTGCTGATCGCCACCGGCACCCGCGCCCGGCCCTGGCCGAACCCGCATGAGGGACGGCTCTCCGGCGTGTTCACCCTGCGCGGGCGGGACGACGCCGCCGCCCTGCGGGCTGCCCTCGCCGCCGGCCCCCGGCGGGTTCTGGTGATCGGGGCCGGCTTCATCGGCTGCGAGGTCGCCAGCCTGTGCCGGCAGCTCGGCCTGCCCGCGACCCTGGTCGAGCCCGGCCCGACGCCCCTGGGAAGAGTCCTCGGCAGCGCGGTCGGCGCGTTCATCGGGGCGATGCTCACGGGCCGGGGCGTCGATCTGCGCAGCGGCAGTGAGGTCGAATGGCTGGAGGGCGAGGGCGGCCGGTTCGTGCGCGCCCACCTCACCGACGGCACCCGCATCGACGCGGATGTCGCGGTGATCGCCCTTGGCGCCGTCCGCAACACCGAATGGCTCGACGGGTCCGGCCTGTCGGCGGATCCGGGCGGCGTCGATTGCGACGCGACGGGCTTCGTCCTCGATACTGAGGGGCAGCCCGATCCGTGCATCGCCGCGGCCGGCGATGTGGCGCGCTTCCCCCACCCGCTCTACGGCGGCCGACGGGTGGCGCTGGAGCATTGGAGCCACGCCGCGATGCAGGGCATTCATGCCGGACAGCTTCTGGCCGGGGCGAAGCCTGAAAGTCCCTACGCGGCGCTGCCGACCTTCTGGTCGACGCAGGGTGATGTCGTGGTCAAGTCCGCCGGGCTGACCGAAGGGGCGGATGCCGTGGCGTTCACGCAGGGCGAGCCCGGCTCCGGGCGCTTCATCGCCGTCTACGGCCGCGCCGGCCGCTGCATCGCCGCCGTATCGGTGGATTCCGCCCGCTGGCTACCGGCCCATGCCGAGATGGTCGCCGCCGGCGCACCGTTCCCGCCGCAGGGGACGGCGGCCGACCGCCCATCGAAGGGGATCATGGTCCTCGCCCCGGGCTTTCCCTGAGGAGACCGCATGCCCGACGCCACCCTCCTCGACCAAGTCAAGGATTTCGCCAACCGGGCGAACCCCTATCCCGTCTACGCCAAGCTGCGCGTGGATCCGGTCTCGCGCCAGGAGGACGGGACCGAATCCGGCACCTGGGTCGCCGCGACGCACGGCACCATCGCGAGCCTGCTACAGGATCCGCGGGTCAGCTCCAACACCCTGCCCCCGGCCGATCGCCCCCGCACCGGCAATCCCCTCACCGACCTGATCGTCAAACCGCTCAAAGACTGGATGATGGACCGGCATCGGGTCTTCATCTTCCGGGATCCGCCGGACCACGACGTCTTGCGCGCCTCGGTGATGCACCAGTTCTCCCGCGAGCGGATCCAAGCGATGCGGGTGCGCTCCGAGCGGCTGGTGGCCGACCTGCTCGACGAGAAGCGCGACGCCCGGGAGATCGACGCGGTCGACGACCTCGCCTATCCGCTCCCCGTGACGGTGATCTGCGAACTGTTCGGCGTGCCCCGGGAGGACGAGCCGAAATTCCACGGCTGGGCGACGCAGCTCGCCACCGCGCTCGAGCCCGACAGCCTGTCCGATCGCGAGATCCGCGACGCGAACAGCCGGACCTTCGACGCGATCGGCGGCTACATGGCCGACCTGATCAAGGAGAAGCGCAAGCACCCGCAGGACGACATGCTCTCGGGCCTCGCCAACGAGGCGACGCCGGAGGGCGCGAAGATGGGCGATTACGACCTGATCGCCACGTCGATCCTGATGCTGGTGGCCGGCCACGAGACCACCGTGAACCTGATCACCAACGGACTGCTGACGCTGCTGCGCCACCCCGACGAGTTGGAGCGCCTGCGCCAGGACCCAGGCCGCGCGCCCCGGCTGATCGAGGAACTCCTGCGCTACGAGCCGCCGGTGCAGTTCCGGACCCGCAAGACGCTCTCCGCCATCGACATCGCCGGCGTCACGATCCCCGAGAGTGCCGATCTCGTCCTGCTGCTCGCCTCCGGCAACCGCGATGCCGCGGTGTTCCCGGATCCCGACCGGTTCGACCCGGACCGCACCGGCACGCGCCATCTCGGCTTCGGCGGCAGCCTGCACTACTGCGTCGGCGCCCCGCTCGCCCGCTTCGAGGCCGAGGCGGCGCTCACGGCCCTGGCCAAGCGGCTCAAGGCCCCCCGGTTGATCGAAGACCCGCCGCCCTACCGGTCCGGCGCCGCCCTGCGCGGACCGGAACACCTGCGGGTGGCCATCGACGGGATTGTTTGAATTCTTTTGGGAGGGGGCGATCGAAGCTGGACTTCGTGCGCGCTCCTTTGCCGGTACGCCAACGGTTTTCACGCATCTTGGGACGAGGCGCTGGTTCCCCTCGCCCCGCTTGCGGGGAGAGGCCCGCAAGGACCTCGTCGTCCGTGCGGGAAGCGCAGGCGAAGCCGTAGCGGCGGTGAGGGGGCGTGAACGGATAAGGCTCATTCGGAGCCGCCCCCTCACCCTCGGCTGCCGCCTCGCTCCGGCGACGACGAGGTCGCCGGAGCCCTCTCCCCGCAAGCGGGGCGAGGGGATTTCTGCCTACACGCCGAAGCTAATGCTTGCATCGCCGCCCTCTCAGGCGGCCTTCACCGCCGCGAGGAACGTAGTCACCTCCTGGCCGAGCCCCGCGGCGTAGCGCGCCAGGTCCTGCGCGGCGCTCAGCACTTGGCCTGCGGCCGAGCCGGTCTCGCCGGCGGCCTGGCGCACTTCGGCGATGTCGGCGCTGACGGCTTGCGTGCCCTGCGCCGCTTGGGTGACGTTCCGGACGATCTCGCTCGTGGCCGCGTCTTGCTCCTCCATGGCCGCGGCGACACTCAAGGCGACCGTGCGCATCGCGTCGATCGTGCTGCCGATCGTCTGGATCGACTCGACGGCGTTCCGGGTCTCGCTCTGGATGGCGGCGATCTGGCCGGCGATCGTGTCGGTGGCCTTGGCGGTCTGGGCCGCCAGGGCCTTCACCTCGCCGGCGACCACGGCGAAGCCCCGGCCCGCCTCGCCGGCCCGGGCGGCCTCGATGGTGGCGTTGAGGGCCAGAAGGTTGGTCTGCCCGGCGATGCCGGCGATCAGGTTCATCACCTCGCTGATCTTGTCCGTGCCCCGGGACAGGACCTGCATCAGCGTGTTGGTGCGGGTCGCGTCGACGCTGGCCTGATCGGCCATACTGGAGGATTGGGCGACCCGGGATGCGATCTCCTGGATCGAGGCGGACATCTCTTCGCTCGCGGCGGCCACGGTCTGGACGTTGGCGGAGGTCTGCTCGGAGGTCGCGGCGACCCGCCCGGACTGGTCGGTGGTGCGCGCGGCGGTCCGCGTCATCTCCCGGGCGGTGGCTTCCATCTCCACGGCGGCCGAGGACAGGCTCTGCGTCAGCGCGCCGACATGCGCGTCGAACCGATTGGTCAGTTCGTCCAGCGCCTGGGCCCGGCGCATCTTGGCGGCGTTGTCGGCGGCAATGGCCGCTTCGGCCTCCTGCTTGGCGATGAGCGCGTCTTTGAACACCTGCACCGCCCGCGCCATCGCGCCGACCTCGTCGCCGCGCGCCTGATCCGCCACCGGGACCGTGAGGTTGCCGCCGGCCAGCGCTCGCATCGCCTCGGTCAGGCGGCCGATCGGCCGCGACAGGCCGTTGCCGATGAGCAGGAGCAGGCCGAGCACCGGGATCACGAGGCCCGCGGACCAGAGCGCATTGGTGAGGGTCCGGCTACGCACGGCCGCGTGGACGTCGTCCCGGTAGAGGCCGGCGGCGAGGATCCAGCCCCACGGCTTGAATAGCTGCACGCTCACGACCTTCTCGACCGGCTCGGTCCCGCCGGCGCGCGGCTTCATGTAGTCGACAAAGCCGGAGCCGTCGCGCTTGGCGACCTCGACGATCTCGGCGAAATAGCGCTTCCCGCCCGGCACGTCGGTCTGGTCCAGAACCACCTTGCCGACATTCTTCGCGTTGAACGCGTTGGCGATCAGCCGGCCGTCCATGTCGAGGACGAAGAAATAGTCGGCGTTGCCGAAGCGCAGCGCGCTGACTGCTTCGAGGGCGGCCTTCTGGGCCTCATCGGCCGGCATCCGGCCCGAGGAGGCCAGCGCCGCGTAATGGGCCAGCAGGCTCTGCGCGACGTCGGCGATATTCCTGGTCATGAGCGCGCGGTCTTCGAGCGCCGAGGACCTTGTGTCGACGTAGTTGAGGCCGCTCAGGGCGCCGACCGCCAGCAGAACCAGGGCCATCACCGCCGCCAGCTTGTGGCGCAGCCTGACGTTCGAGAGGCTGCGCCAGGGCGCGAAATGGCCTCCGGGCGAGCGGTCGGTCTGCGAGCGTATCATCGGGGCACCGGGAAGGAGACGGCGCAGGCCGTCGGGAGCTTTCAGCGTCGGGCCTGCGGCCACACGCGGCGACTCATACGCCCCGGCGCTGTTCCACGGCGAAGGTTAGACACAAGATTGGTAAACGCAAACTACACGCCGATCGTTAGCAACAGATTTTCGGCATGGTTCGGCCTACGCGCATCTCGGGGTTCGTATTCGAAAGTCATCCTTCGCGAAAATTTGGTTGTTTCCGAATGCGTTCAAGCAAAAAATACATAATTCAGCGCAATCTTACCTGCTGGGCCGACTCTGATTCATGCGCTAAGCTTCGATCCGATAGTGAATCGGCTTGAAGCTGCCATTATTCGATTGCAGGGCCGAGCAGGCGGTCAGCCCGATGATCAGATCGGTCTCGGCGGTGAACACGATTCGGTCGCCGGCCCGGCTCAGGGGCGGCTCGACCGTTAGCGCCCCGGTGGTGCCGTCGATCGGCACGTTCATGAAGCAATTGAACGCCACCGGGATCGCGTCCGGCGCGATGCCGTAGGGGGCGAGTGCGGCGGCGAGGTTGCCGAAGCAGCCGCGATGCGGATCTGTGTCGCCGTAGATGATCCGGAACGTGTCGGCCGAGCATGGGGTCAGCAGGAAGTCGTGGCGCCCGACCGTGTCCTCGACGATGCGCAGCAGCACGTTCGAGCGGTTGGAGTAGAGCGGATCGCCGGTGGTCAGGTAGATCCGGCTGGCATAATCGAGCGTCCGTCCGGACGAGATCACCTCGCCCGTGTCATGGCGGTTATAGGCCACGAGATCGGCCACCTGCTCGCCGCGCGGATCGATCACCGTCAGGCGCTGCCCCCGATCAAGGGTGAAGGCGACGCCTGAGCGCGGCTCGATCTGCTGCACGTCCGCCCGGTCCATGATGTCTCCGCCTCCACTTCGGTCCGGCCGGAAACGCGGCAGGGGCTGCCGCGATCCAGCGGCACTTCAGGCGCCGTTCGTCGGGAAGATGGGATCGAGCGGCGAGGCCAGCGGATGCCAGTCGTCGGAAGCCGGTGCGGCGGGGGCCGCAGGCCGGCTCTGCATCGGGCAACGCCACTCCTCGCCCACCACCCGGCCGCTGTATTGGCGGGCCTCGGAGGTCTCGCCGTGGCGCGCCAGCATCGGGTTGAGGCTGCCGGCCAGGGCCTCGTCGCGCTCCAGGATGGAAGCGCGCAATTTCTCGTAGCGGCCCTCGGCGCGCAGGCGCTCGAACTGGGCGTGCAGATTGAACACCAGCACCGGCGAGGAGAATTGCCGGGCCGGCCGGCTCGCGTTCGGGTGCAGCCCGACCACGAAGAACGCCTCGCCGCCGAAGCTCAGGGAGAAATGCGGGTTGTCGGGATCGTCCGCCACGCGGGAATCGTGGGGCTGGCCGAGCCAGGCATCCTTGTCGGTCAGCGATTGCGCCCGCGCCCAAAGGTTGTGCTCGAACGCCTCCTCCGAGAGGTCGCCGGGTCCCTCGAACACGACGGCGAAGCTCTGGAACAGGTCGGGGGTCTCCCGGTAGCGCGCCACGAAGGCGAGCAGGGCCGGGTAGATGCGCATGTCGTCCCAGCCCGAGGTGATGTCCCGGGCCACGACGATCTTCATGCGCCCGCGCGACAGGGCCGACTTGGCGCCGACGCAGGGGAACGGGGGATTCCGGATGAAGTCGCGAAAGGCCTGGGCGCGGGGATGCTCTTCATCGTCACGGGGAAACTGCATGCGGTCTATTGCTCAAGATCTGCGCAGGCATGCCTTGAGGGAAGGCACCCGCTGTTCGGGACTCCGGCAACCCTCTTCCGAGGATGCCGTTCCCGCCTGCGACAGGTCGTCCGGGGAGAAGATGAATCTTTTGCCGGTTCCGGAAGAATCTGGGGGCGCCGTAAAAGGTTTGATCCAATGTTCGGCAGGCAGACAAACATAGGTTAAGGTCGGGAAGACTCGGCCTGCGCGTCCATGAAGCCTGCCATATCGACGTTGTGACTTCGGTGGACCATTCGCCGATGCGAGCCTGCTCACTGGCTTCTGTGAGATTCGGCCCGCTGTCGCTCCGCCGCAGCCCCGAACGCCTCGAACAAGGCCCGGTTGATCGGGTTCGTCGTGGCGTCGTGCTCCGGGTGCCACTGCACGCCCAGGGCAAAACCCGGCGCATCGGCAATGCGGATCGCCTCGATCGTGTCGTCCTCGGCGATGCCCTCGATGACGATGCGGGCGCCCGGTTCCAGGATGCCCTGGCCGTGCAGGGAGTTCACCCGGATCGTCTCGCGCCCGAGCAGCCGCGCGAAGGCGCCCCCCGGCGTCAGGCGGACATCGTGGCGGTCGGCGAAGACCACCTCCAGGTCCGGATGGATCTCGCCGTTCTCGAGCCGCGGCATCCGGTGGTTGAGGCGCCCGGGCAGATCGCGGATCTCCGGGTGCAGGCTGCCGCCGAAGGAGACGTTCATCTCCTGGAAGCCGCGGCATATGCCGAACAGCGGCACGCCGCGCGCCACGCAGGCCTCGATCAGCGGCAGCGCCACCGCGTCGCGGGCCTCGTCGTAGGGTTCGTGCGCCGGGTGCGGCTCGGTCTTGAAATAGGTCGGGTGGACGTTGGCCCGCCCACCCGTGAGCAACACGCCGTCCACGGTATCGAGCAGGTCGCCGAGATCGGTCACCGCCGGGCAGCCGGCGAACATCAGCGGCAGGGCGCCGGCCACCTCGGCCAACGCGCGAAAATTGTTCTCGCCGACGATCTGGGCCGTGAACCGGTTGTCGAGCAGGCGCGCGTTTCCGATGACGCCGATTACGGGTCTCGCCATCGTCCCGACCACTCCTTGTTCCGGCTTTGCTGCAGATCGGACAGCCTGCTCTTGGCTCTACGACCCAGGCAAAGCCGACGCCAGCCCTGCGGGGCCGGCCGCTTCAGGCACCCAGAATGCCGAGAGTCCGCGCCTCCTCGAATAGCACCTCGGCGACGCGCTCGGGCGCTTCTTCGTGAGCGAGATGGCCGAGCCCCCGGATCAGGGCGACCCGGGCGTCGGGCAGGCGGTCGCGAACGGTGAAGGCGGTGTCCGGCAGGATCGCCCGGTCGTCGCCACCGACGATCAGCAGGGTGCGGGTCGTCAGCTCCGGCAGCGCCCGGTGCAGCCCAGCGAGGTCCCAGTTCGCCATCATGCCGAGCGCCCCGCGGACATGGCCGGCCCGGGCGAAGAGGCGCCGGTAGAGATCGACGCCCTGCGGATCGAGGCGGGAGCCGGTCCCCTCGATCAGCCGCTTGGCCGCCGACCGGTCCGCCGTCCAGGCGAAGATCTTTGGGGTGAACGGGTTGAGGAACAGCAGCCGGGCCATGCCGGGGAACAGCAGGCTCGCCGCCCCCGGCAGCGGCGCCAGGGCGCCGTTGAAGGCCGCCAAGAGCCGCGGGGCGATTGAACCGTCCAGACACATCCGCGCCAGCACCGCCGCCCCGGCCGAGTGACCGGCGGCCACGACGGGAGGGCGTCCGAGCGCCGCAACGAGCCCCGCCACGGCCTGGGCCATGCCGGGCAGCGACAGGTCGGCATCCGGTAGGGGATCGGTGAAGCCATGGCCCGGCAGATCCGGCGCCACGACGAAGAAGCTTTGAGCCAGAAGTGGGGCCAGCCCGCGCCAGGAATGGGTGGCGGCCCCGGTCCCGTGCAGGAGCAGCAGCACCGGCGCCTCGGGACGGCCGAATTCCTGGACATGCCAGTGCAGGCCCGCCGCCTCGACGAAGCGGCTCGCCTCCCGGTGCGGCCAGTCCCGGCCCTCCACCGCCCAGTCGGGCCGGTCCGTCTCGGTCAAGCTCAGCACCGGCTTGTATCCCGCGGTGCACCAACGTCGGTCGAGGGTGGGGCGTATGCGCTATCGTACCACCGTGGAAGTATTTCGTAAGATATTGGAAAAGCATGCGAAAACCGCATGCCACCGCTGACGCAGACCGGATTGCTGCGACGCAGCAAAGCCGGCATCACAAGGGCGCTCCCAGGCACCGCGCTTTTCCCACCGACGGAACCGGCCATGATCGTCTTCACCTCCTCGACCCACCATTTCGCCGCCTCGAACGCCGGCCGCTGGAGCTTCCGCGGCCTGTTCCGCGAGATGCTGAACGCCTGGATGTCCCACAACCAGCGCGTCGCCGATCTCGGCGCCGGTCATCCCCTCTAATCTTCGTCCCGGTTCGATCGGCCCGTAACCCGGCTTAGAGCGCGGCCCGCACCGCCGCGCTGAGCAGTCCGGCATCGGCGCGCGGCAGCATCAGGTAGCGGGCGGCCATCGCGTCTGCGACCGCGCGTGCGCCTTCGCCGCGGGCGCCGGTATCGATCACCAGGGCCGGCAATCCGGCCGCGCGGAGCGCACGCGCCGCTTGCAGGGCTTCCGCCCCCGCCCGGGCCCGGCTGCCCTCCCCCGAACGCGCGACGTTGGCGCGTCCATCGGTCAGCAGCACGATCACCGGCCGGCTGCCGCTCCGGCGCACGCCGAGGGCGACCTTCAGCGCCGCATCGATGCCCGCGGCCAGCGGCGTCCCGCCCCCGCCCGGCAAGCCCGAGAGGCCGCGCTTCGCCCGGGTGAGCGAGCGGGTCGGCGGCAGGATCAGCTCCGCACCGGCACCGCGGAACGCCACCAAGGCCACCCGGTCGCGCCGGACATAGGCCTCCGCCAGCAGCAGCTCGACAGCGCCCTTGGCCTCGGCCAGCCGCTCCAAGGCGGCCGAGCCCGAGGCATCGACGCAGAACACCGTCGTGGTCTCGGTCCGCTGCCGCAGGACCCGGATCCGCAGATCGTCCCGCCGGACCACGATCGGGCGGGTCTCGCCCGCCACACGCCGCAGGGGCTGCCACGGCGCCGCCGCCCGCAGGGTCGCCAGCAAGTCGAGGCGCCCCCGCCGCGGATCGCCCCGCCGGCTGCCGATCGGCCGCCCGGTACGCGCCGCGGCCGGCTGGCCGACCCGCCCGGCCTTGGCGGCCGAGAGGCGCACGCCTCCGGCGAGAAGCTGATCGAGAAGATTGGCCGGGATCGCTGCCCGCACCGCCTCCAGCACACGATCCTCGGCCGCATCGGCCGGTGCCGGATCCGTCGCATCCTCCGTGGGACCATCCTCGGCGGGCGGCGGGGGCGGCGCCTCGGTTTCTTCCGAGGTCACCTCCTCCGGTGTCGGCAGGCGCGTGGCGCGTGGGGCCAGGACCAGGCGGGCGGCCGCCGTGATCGCGTCCGTACCGATCGGCCCCTCCGCCGCCAGCGCCCGCGCCACCCGAGCCGCCAGGATCGGCCCGCGCAAGGACGCGACGCCGAGGGCATCCGCCAGACGGCACAGGCTGCCGAGCGGGTCGGTTTCCGGGGGCCCGGGATTGGTGTCCGCGGCGACGGCAGGCGCCTCACAATCCGCAATCCCGACGCCGCTCATGTCGAGCCGGAAGGCGAGGCGGTCGGCCAGGGCGTCGGCCACAATCTCGTCGCCCTCGCCTTCGTCGAGCAAGACCAGACCGAAGCGCGCCGGATGCTCTGCGGCGGTGCCGGTGTCGAGGGCGGCGGACAGGCGGGCCGCGATGCCGGGAGGTAGCCGCTCGGCCATGGGCACGACGATCAGCCCGCCATCCGCCTCGGCGAGCAATCCCGCCCGCGCCACCGGCCGGCCCGCCGCCAGGGTCGCGGCGAGGTCGAGGCCACCGAGCAGGCTGTCGTCGCCGATCCCCGGCGGCAGCCGCCGCCAGGGCGTCCCCGGGGGAAGCATCGCCCGCAGGTCATCGAGCCAGCGCTCCCGCACCGGCCCCCGCCCGGCCCGCACAACCGCGCCGCCGAAGCCATGCGGATCCGCGGCGAGGAGGCGGGCGGCGCGCAGGGCGTCGGGCCAGATGTTTTGCGGCGCTTCCGCCTTCCCTCCCCCCTCTGCGGGGGAGGGTGGCTCTCGCGTCAGCGAGGGTCGGGAGAGGGGAGCCACGCTTCCGGAGAGGTCCCGACGGGCGGCATATCCAGAACCGTCGCGCTGCCCCTCTCCCCCCCTGCTCCGCAGGGTACCCTCCCCCGCAGAGGGGGGAGGGAGAGGCCCCGGCCCCGTCACGAAAACACCTCCGCCAACGCCCGCTCGACCCGGGCGGTCGAGCCGGATTCGTCGAGCGGGTTGCGGCGCAGGCGGTGGCGTAGGGCGGCCGGGGCGACCCGGCGGATGTGGTCGTCGGTGACCGACTCGGCGCCGTCGAGGGCTGCCAGCGCCCGGGCGGTGCGCATCAGGGTCAGCTCGCCGCGCAGGCCGTCGGTGCCGAGCGTCAGGCAGAGTTGCGCCGCGCGCTCCAGGGCCGAATCCGGCACCGCCAGATGCGGCAGCCGCTCCCGGGCCAGCAGGATCTTTTTGCGGATTGCCGTCTCGTCGCCCGCCCGGGCGGCGCAGAATCCTTCGGGGTCGCGCTCGTAGGCATCGCGGGCGCGCACCACCGCGATCCGGGTGGCGATGTCCTGCGGGGTCGCGACCTCGCAGGCCAGCCCGAACCGGTCCAGCAGCTGCGGGCGCAACTCCCCCTCCTCCGGGTTGCCGGAGCCGACCAGGACGAATTTGGCGGGGTGGCGCAGGGACAGCCCCTCACGCTCGACGGTGTTGACCCCGGAGGCGGCGACATCGAGCAGGAGATCGACCAGGTGGTCCTCCAGCAGGTTCACCTCGTCGATGTACAGAAAGCCGCGATTGGCCCGGGCGAGCAGCCCCGGCTCGAACGCCTTCACGCCGGCGCCGAGCGCCCGCTCCAAGTCGAGGGTGCCGACCACCCGGTCCTCGGTGGCCCCGAGCGGCAGATCCACCACCGGCACCGGCTTCTTTTCGGACTTTCTCCGTGCGCCCGGCAGGCTCGCGCAGTGCGGGCAGCTTTCCGCCGGGCTGTCGGGGTCGCAATTGTACGGGCAGCCGACCACAGCCCGCATCGGCGGCAGCAGGGCGGCCAGCGCCCGGATCGCCGTGGATTTCCCCGTGCCACGGTCACCGAACACCAGCACGCCGCCGATGGACGGATCCACCGCGGCGATCAGCAGCGCCTGGCGCATCTCGTCCTGCGCGACGATGGCCGAGAAGGGGAAGGTTGGCACGCGGCTCTGGCTCTCGCACCTCTCCTCCCCCTTGTGGGGAGGAGCCGGAGGTGGGGGTCGTGCAGGATGGATCAGAGCGGTGCCGTTTGCACCACCCCCACCCCTACCCCTCCCCGCAAGGGGGAGGGAAGAGTGCTTTACTCCGCCGCCTTCTGCCGGAGCCCGATCCGCGCCCAGATCGTGGAGAGCGCCCCGACCAGATGGGCGATGTCGGCATCCGTGTGCAGCGGCGAGGGGGTGATCCGCAGGCGCTCGGTGCCGCGGGCGACCGTGGGGTAGTTGATCGGCTGCACGTAGATGCCGAACTCGTCGAGCAGGGTGTCGGAGATCGCCTTGCACAGGACCGGGTCGCAGACCATCACCGGCACGATGTGGCTGTCGTTGGGCATCACCGGGATGTCGGCGGCCTCCAGGGCCTGGCGGACCTTGGCGACGCGCTCCTGGTGGCGGGTCCGCTCGGTGCCGCTGGCCTTCAGGTGGCGGATCGAGGCCGCCGCGCCCGCCGCCACCGCGGGGGGCAGCGAGGTGGTGAAGATGAAGCCCGAGGCGAAGCTGCGCACGAAGTCGCAGAGCTTCTCCGAGGCCGTGATGTAGCCGCCATGGACCGCGAAGGCCTTGCCGAGGGTACCCTCGATCACGTCGAGCCGGTGGGCGACCCCGTCGCGCTCCGAGATGCCGCCGCCGCGGGCGCCGTAGAGGCCGACCGCGTGGACCTCGTCGAGATAGGTGAGCGCCCCGTGGGCCTCGGCCACGTCGCAGATTTCTTCGATGGGGGCGATGTCGCCGTCCATCGAGTACACGGATTCGAACGCGACGAGCTTCGGCCGGGCCGGATCGACCAAAGCGAGCTTCCGGTTCAGGTCCTCCGGGTCGTTATGGCGAAAAATGTGGCGCTCGGCCCGGGAGAACCGAATGCCCTCGATCATCGAGGCGTGGTTCTCGGAATCGGAGAAGACCGCGCAGTTTGGCAAGCGCGAGGCCAGGGTCCCGAGCGCTGCCCAGTTCGAGACGTAGCCGGAGGTGAAGAGCAGGGCCGCCTCCTTGCCGTGGAGGTCGGCGAGCTCCTGCTCCAGCAGCACGTGATAGTGATTGGTGCCGGAAATGTTGCGGGTGCCCCCGGCCCCGGCGCCGCAGCGGTCGATCGCCTCGTGCATCGCGCCCGTCACCGCAGGGTGCTGGCCCATGCCGAGATAATCGTTGGAGCACCAGACCGTGACCGGCCGCGTGCCCGACGGGTGGTGATGCGTGGCGTGCGGGAAGTTGCCGGCGTGGCGCTCGAGGTCGGTGAAGACCCGGTAGCGTCCCTCACGGTGGAGACCGGCGATCTCGGCTCCGAAGAAGGTCTCGTAGTCCATGTCGCCTCTCCCCGATTGGTTCGCGGGTTGCCCCCGCCTGTGAGATTCGTCCTTCGCACGAGACCAGTTCCAAATTGGTGCGCGTGCAAACGCCTGCTGTGATGGCCGGGTCTACCCGTTATCCCCCGGCCGCGCCGCGCCGTCCGGATTGCGCGCCGGCAGGCTCCACCGCCACAGCTCGGCCGAGGGCAGCGGCAGCATCAGGAACCAGTGTTCCAGCGTCGCCAGAGCCATCAGGGTCGCCAGCACCGTGAAGCCGATCAGCTCGTGGGCCAGCAGGTCCGGGCCCAGCGCCGCCCGCCCGAGGAGCGCCGCCGCGAGGGTGCCGAGGCTGACCGAGACCGGGAACAGCAGGTTCATCGGCTTTCGCGAGAGGTAGCAGGCCAGGTAGCCGAGATGGTCGGGCAGGAATTCGGCGTGCAGGTTGCGCACCCCGAGGAACAGGTTGAGCCGGGCCGACAGGTTCATCACCACCAGCGCGCCGTAGGTCCAGAGGGCGATGGTGTTGGCCCCGCCCCAGACCAGGGCCAGGATCGCCAGGCCGCCGATCACGATGGCGAATTCGTGCCACAGGCTGGTGGCGAGCGCCGCGAAGAACCGGTCGAGCCCGCGCAGGCCCGGCGCGCAGGCCGCCGGCTTCGGGCCCGAGAGGAAGCCCATATAGTAGCTCATCTCCTGCCAGCCCCAGACCACCAGGGCCGCCGTGAACGCCGTGTAGGCCCCCGCCGCGCTGGTATCCTGGGCGCTGGTGCGGATCGCCACCAGGGCGCCGGCGAGCAGCAGGGTCGCGCCGGCCATGCTCCACGGATGGGTGCGCCGCGGGGCGTGGTCGAGCAGCAGGATCAGCCCGGTGGAGAACCACCAGAGCACCAGCGCGTAGACGACCGGGGCGGCGTACGTCGCCATCCTACCAGACCGGCTGGAGGCGAATGTCGGCCGGCAGGGCATTCGCCTTCACCGGCAGCAGGTAGAGCCGGACGAAGGTGGCGGCTGCGCGCAGCACTTGGATGCCGTGTTTGATCTTGCCTAGGACGCCGCCCTGGGCCCGAGCCTCGGCGATCGCCCGGGAGCAGGCGAGCAGCGTCTCCAGCCCGGCCTGGAACTTCGGATTGTCGAGATCGAGCTCCAGCGGGAAGGTCTGCCGCGAGATTTCGGAGGTGATCCGGAACACCTTGTAATCGTAGTCGGTGGGGTCGACCCCGAGGGCGGCGTGGAAGGCCGGGCGGTGATGGTCGCGCACATACATCGTGGCGAACACCGCCAGCAGGAAGAACCGGATCCAGTAGCGGTTGACGCCGCTGGTCAGCTTCGGGTTGGCGCGCATCAGCAGCGCGAAGGCCTCGCCGTGGCGGAACTCGTCGTTGCACCACAGTTCGAACCACTTGAAGATCGGGTGGATGCGCCGCTCCGGGTGCTTCTCCAGCTCACGGAAGATGGTGATGTAGCGGGCGTAGCCGATTTTTTCGGACAGGTACGTCGCGTAGAAGATGAATTTCGGTCGGAAGAACGTGTATTTCTTGGATTTGGTCAGGAAGCCCAGATCCACGCCGATCCCGAAATCCTTGAGCGTGTCGTTGATGAAGCCGGCGTGGCGCGCCTCGTCCCGGCTCATGAAGCCGAACAATTCTTTGATGTCTTTATTCTTGGCGCGTTTTCTCATCTCGGCGTAGAGCACGCAGCCGGAAAATTCGGCGGTGATCGACGAGACCAGAAAATCCAAAAACTCCTTCCGCAGCTCGGGCTCCATCTGCGACAGGTCGCAGTCGAAATCGGCGTTGCGGGTGAAGTGGCGCTTGTTCGGGTCGGCCCGCAGCTCGGCAATGAGCAGGTCCCAGTCCCGGCGCACCGGCTCGACGTTTGTGCGGTCGAGCTCGTCGAAATCGGTGGTGTAGAAGCGGGGCGACAGGAAGGTCGTCTCCTGGGCGGCCTTGGTCGATTCGTTGACCAGCGTTTTCGGGACCGGCTGGCCGGAGAGCGGCGGGACGGGAGCGTTCACAGCTTCCTCCTCTCGGAAAAACTGACTTCGTAGAGCTCTGTCAGTTCGAGATGGGCGACGAGCTTGGTCCAGGCCCGCTCCAGCGGGCCGGCCCGGGTGACGGTGGCGGTGCGGCGCACGAGGAGGCGCTCGCCGTAGGGCACGGAGGTCGGCGCGTCGTGGACCTGGACCTCGTCGCCGGGCTCGATCTCGAAGCCGGAATCCAGGGTGACGTGCGCGTGCAGGCTCTCGGGCGTCTGCTCGATCTCGATCGTGCAGGGCACGGTGACGGTGCGGCTCCCGAACAGGCCCATCAGCGCGTCTCCGTGGCGGGGGCGCCGAGCAGCCGGGCGAAGGCCCCGGCATTGGTCGGTCCGAACGCTTCGAGGGGCACCCGGCGGCCGGTGGCGTCGTCGGCGAGCGAGAGGCGGCCGTCATCGTAGCGGGTCAGGCTGAACGGCTGCTCCGGGCCGAGGCCGTCGCGCTGGCGGGCCTGGGCCAGACCGCGCAACGTCCCGCGCAGAAAACCGTCCTCGCCGGGGCGGATCCAGGCGACGATCTGCCGGTCGGCGGCGTTGCGCAGGGCGATGGAGCCGTCGACCTGATCCTCGGCGCGGAAGTCGAGCCGCGTGACCGGCTTGGCCGGCGGCAGGGCGATCATGCCGATGCCCTCGCTGCGTCCGATCAGGACGGCCAGCATGGTGAAGCCCATCAGCGCGCCGGCGCCGATCATCAGCAGGGCCGGTGCCGGTCCTGCGGATCGGCCGACGCTCTCCGCCCGCTCGCCCATCGCGCCTCTCCCTACTCGGCCGCGACGAGGCGGCCGGGGTTTTCTTGGACCGCCCGCGGACGCGGGACGATCATGGGCCGCGCCGTCTGCGACGCCTCGGCATGGGCCTCGACCGCCCGCGCCAGCAGCGCCGCCACCGCGTCCGCATCCGGCACGGAACGCAGCATGGGCTCGGTCCGGGCGAGACGCCAGGGCCGGGCATGCGGCCACAGCTGAAGGTAGGCGATGCGCAGGCCCGGCCGCAACCGGAGCGGCAAGTCTCCGCTCCCATCCGTGAAGGCACGCAACGCCGCACCCTCGACCTGCGCGAAGGGCACGTTGTGGGTCACCGGCAGGGCGATGCCGGCATGCAGCACGATCCGGCGGTTGGTGATCGTGTAGACCGTGGTGCGGTGGGTGAGCCACGCGAACAGCCACAGCAGGGCGAGGCCGACGGCGCCGACCAGCAGCGTCGGCCCCACGGTCGCGAGCGCCGCGACGGGCGAGCCGGCGCTGAGGCCGAGGGCCAGGGCGCAGGCGGCGAACCAGGCGGCGACCAGGCGGGCATGATACGCGCGGACCCAGAGGCCCCCGGTGCTCGGTGCGCCCTGCCAGAGGATGCGCTCGCCCGCCGGCAGCGGGCCGGGCAGCCCGCGCGGGGTGCCCTCGGGGAGGAAGTCGCCGCTCATAGCAGGGGCTCCGCCCGGGCCGACGTGGCGTAGAGGGTGCCGGCGCCGAAATAGGCCATGATCCGCTCCTCTTCGAGGAAGGTGACGCTGTCGGGATCCCGGGTCGACGGGATATCGGCGAACTGGGCGGCGAGCAGGGCCTCGGACTTCACCGTCTTGGTGAAGCCGCCGGCCCGGCAGAAGGTGGACGGCATCAGCCGGCGGCCGCCCGTAGGCAATTCGACCTCGTAGTAGCGGATCAGCGACTCGCCGCGGTCGATCCAGACATCGCTGACGACGCCAGCCACCGCGTTGTCGGTGCCGAACACGGTCATGCCGATCGGGTTCGGGCCGTCCTCGTGGATGACGAAGGCCTTGGCCACCCGCAGGGGCACGATCCGGTACTCGTCGTCCCAGGTCTTGTCGTGCACGTCGTGCCGGACCACCCAGGAGCCGGGGCCGACGCCGGCCTGGAGCGATGTCTCGGTCCGCTCGTAGGGCGCGCCGGGCCAGGGCTCGACCTTGCGGGCCGGGATCCCGGTCTCGATGTCGTCGCGGCCCTGCACCGCCTGAGGCGCGTAGGTGGTCTCGCCGCCCGGCAGGTGGAACGCCTTGGACCGGGGGATCAGGACCGGGTCCGGCGCCTTGCGGCGGCCGACGATCTCGTTCTCCAGCGGGTAGCCCTCGCGCCGGTCCTCCCGGCGCAGCCAGAACACAAGCCCGAAGAAGAAGATGAAGAAGGCGTAGAGCACGACCTGGGCGACGTCGACGTAACCCGTAATGGCGCCGGTTGGCATGGCTGTCCTCCCCGAGTCTCAGGCCGCCCGTTCGGCGAGGCTGCCGCCGAGCCGATCCCGCGAAGCTGCACGCGCGTCCTCCCGCACCAGCGGACCCAGGGCGATCAGGGCCGCGAACAGGAGGGCGATCTCGATGTGGTAGACGATCAGGTAGCCGATCGCGGGCTCGTTCATGCCCTCGCCGAGCACGCCCGACTGGGCGATGGCGCCGCCAATGTCGCGCACGAGGCCGCTGGCGGCGATGGAGAGACCCGCGGCGCTGGCCTGGACGGCTCCCCAGGCGCCGAGCGCCAGCCCGGTATCCTCGGGCCCGGCCCGGTTCATCGAGGCGGTGAGCGTGCCGTGGGCGAACAGGCCGCCGCCGAGGCCGATCAGGCTGACGCCCGCCGCGAACAGGTCGGCGGAGGCGAGCGGGGCGGCGAAGACCACCGCCGAGAAGGCCAGGATGCCGATGCCGACGCCGACGGCCGAGACCCGGAACGGGTCGCCGCCGCGCCCGAGCCAGCGGGCGGCGATCAGCAGGCCGAGCCCGCCGCCGGCGGCGAGCAGCGCCGTCAGCGCCGTGGTCGCCCCGACCGAGAGGTGCAGGATCTGGCCGCCATAGGGCTCCAGCAGGATGTCCTGCATCGAGAACCCCGCGGTGCCGAGGCCGATCGCCACGAGGCGGCGCCGCGCGGCGCCCTGCCCGGCATAGTCGCGCCAGGACGAGCGGAAGTCCCGCGTCGGCGCGGCCTGCGTCCGGCTCGGGTCGCGGGGCTCCTGCTTCCACAGGGCGATCCCGTTGAGCACGATGGTGACGAGCGCCGCGCCCTGGATCACCTGGATCAGCCGCACGGGGGAGAACCGCGCCAGGAACAGGCCGAACAGCAGTGCGCTCGCCATCATGCCGAACAGCAGGGCGACGCAGAGCAGGGCGACCACCTTCGGCCGGGCATGCGCGGGAGCGAGGTCGGTGGCCAGCGCGAGGCCGACGGTCTGGGTTGTGTGCAGCCCGGCGCCGACCAGCAGGAACGCCAGCGCCGCCGCCACGTCCCCGACCCAGAGCGGGCCGGTGGTGTCGCCCGACAGGATGAGCAAAGCGAACGGCATGATCGCCAGGCCGCCGAACTGGAGCAGCGTGCCGAACCAGATATACGGCACCCGCCGCCAGCCCAGCACCGAGCGGTGCGTGTCCGACCGGAACCCGACCAGGGCCCGCAAGGGCGCGAAGATCAGCGGCAGGGCCAGCATCACGGCGACGATCCAGGCCGGGACGCCGAGCTCGACGATCATCACGCGATTGAGCGTCCCGATCAGCAGCACCGCCGCCATGCCGACCGTGACCTGGAACAGGGCGAGCCGCAGCAGCCGGCCGAGCGGCAGCTCGACGGTCGCGGCATCCGCGAAGGGCAGGATCGCCGGGCCGAGGCGCATGAGGGCTTTGGTCAGGGCGCGGCCGGATCTCATGCGGCGGTCCCCCCCGTCCCATCCATCCCCCTCATCCTGAGGTGCTGCGCAGCAGCCTCGAAGGAGGGCTCTAAGGATCGCGCGGCCGGCTGGAGGGCTCCTTCGAGGCCTCCGTTACGCTCCGGCACCTCAGGATCAGGGCGTGGGTGGGAGGCGCGGGCGGCGCGCGTCAGCGCGATCGCGTTCGACAGGTAGAAGCCGCTGTTGACCCGATGGCTCTGCGCCCAGGTGAATCCGTTGAGCGCCGGCTCGGCGGAGATCCGGCGCCGGAGGCCCCCCTCGGTCACCGGCACGATGGCCGGGGAGCGGTCGCCGCGGGGGAAAAACTTTCCGGCGGCATGCATCACGGTGAGCAGGGCCGTGCGCGGTGCCACGGTGAACAGCACCGAGCCTTCGGTGCGGGTGCCCAGGACCGCGAGGGCCCGGACGATGTCGGCGGCGCGATAGTGGATCAGCGAATCCATCGCGACCACGTGGTCGAACCGGCCCAGGCTCGGATCGAGCATGTCGCCGACGCGAAACTCAATGCGGCCAGCGCCCGGGATCGCCGGCAGCCGCTCCCGGGCGAGGCCGACCAGCGTCGGTGAGACGTCGATGGCGACTACCTCGGCGCCGCGCCGCGCGGCCTCGACGCTGAGCGCCCCGGTGCCGCAACCGGCATCGAGCAAGCGCAGGCCGGTCATGTCGGCGGGCAGCCACGCGAGCAGCGTCCCGCGCATCGCGTCCCGGCCGGCCCGCACGGTGGCGCGGATCCGGCTCACCGGCGCGTCGGAGGTGAGGCGCGACCAGGCCTCGACTGCCGTGCGGTCGAAATAGGTGGTCAGTTCACCCCTGCGGGTGTCGTAGCTCGCGCCCGCCATCAATCGAATCCCAGAAATTCGAATAGGTCGCGGTCCTTCATCGGCACGGCCTCGCAGGGCTCCTCGCCGGCCCAGAGCGTCTCGGCGAGCCGCATGTACTCGGCCGTCACCGCGTCGAGTTCCGGGGACGAATCCATCTCGAACAGGGTCGACTTCTTGAGCCGCGAGCGGCGGACCACGTCGAGGTCGGGAAAGTGGGCGAGCCGCTTCAGGCCGACGGCGTCGTTGAACCGGTCGATCTCGTCGGTCTTGGCCGAGCGGTTGGCGATGACGCCGCCGAGCCGCACCGGGTAGTTCTTGGCCTTGGCGTGGATCGCCGCCACGATCCGGTTCATCGCGAAGATCGAATCGAAGTCGTTGGCGGTGACGATCAGCGCCCGGTCGGCATGCTGGAGCGGCGAGGCGAAGCCGCCGCAGACCACGTCGCCCAGCACGTCGAACACGACGACGTCGGTATCCTCCAGCAGGTGGTGCTCCTTGAGGAGCTTCACCGTCTGGCCGACCACGTAGCCGCCGCAGCCGGTGCCGGCCGGGGGGCCGCCGGCCTCGACGCACATCACGCCGTTGTAGCCCTCGACCACGAAGTCCTCGACGCGCAGCTCTTCCGAATGGAAGTTCACCGCCTCAAGCGCGTCGATGACCGTCGGGGCGAGGCGCTTGGTCAGCGTGAAGGTCGAGTCGTGCTTCGGGTCGCAGCCGATCTGCAGCACCCGCTTGCCGAGCTTCGAGAACGCCACCGACAGGTTCGACGAGGTGGTGGACTTGCCGATACCGCCCTTGCCATAAACGGCAAAAACCTTCGCGGTCTCGATCTTCAGGTCCGGGTCCAGATCGACCTGCACGCTGCCTTCTTCCTTCCGGGCAACGACCGGATTGCGAATGGCGATGTTCATGCGGCGACTCCTGCGGTGACGCCTTCCAGACGGTCTTCCAGTTCCTCCTCGGCCCGGTCGAGGGCGTCCCGCATCGCTGCGTCGGGGGTCCAGAAGCCGCGCTTGTGGGCCTCGATCAGCCGTTGAGCGACCTTGGCGGAGGCGGTGGGGTTGAGGGCGGCCATGCGTTCGCGCATGGCGGGGTCGAGCACGTAGGTCTCGGTGATCCGCTCGTAGATCCAGGGCTGGACCGCGTTGGCGGTGGCCGACCAGCCGACCGTGTTGGTCAGGTGGGATTCGATCTGCCGCACGCCCTCGTAGCCGTGGCCGAGCAGGCCCTCGTACCATTTCGGGTTGAGCATGCGGGTGCGCGTCTCCAGCGCCACCTGCTCCTCCAGGGAGCGCACGCGCCCCTCCCCGCGGGTCTGGTCGCTGATGTAGATCGGCACCGCCGCGCCGCGGGCCTTCGCCACCGCCCGGCCCATGCCGCCGAGCCCGTCGAAGTAATGGTCCACCGAGGTGACGCCGACCTCGACCGAGTCGAGGTTCTGGTAGGCCATGTCGACGGAGGCCAGCACCGCCTGCATCAGCGCCCGCTGCGGCGCCGGCTTGCCCGAGCGGCCATAGGCAAAACTCTTGCGGCGCGAGAAGGTCTCGCACAGCTCGGCATCGTCGTCCCAGCTGCCCGAATCGACCAAGTGGTTGACGTTGGCCCCGTAAGCGCCCTCGGCGTTGGAGAAGACCCGCAGGGCCGCGGTTTCGAGGTCACAGCCCTGCTCGGCCTGGATCGCCAGGGCGTGCTTCCGGACGAAGTTCTGTTCGAGGGGCTCGTCGGCGGTGGCGGCGAGGAAGGATGCTTCCGCCAGCAGCTTGGTCTGGAGGGGCAGCAGATCCCGAAAGATGCCCGACAGGGTGACGACCGCGTCGATCCGCGGGCGGCCCAGGGTTTCGAGCGGGATCAACTCGGCGCCGCTCAGCCGGCCGTAGCCGTCGAAGCGCGGGGCGGCGCCGATCAGCGCGAGCGCCTGGGCGATCGGGCCACCCTCGCTCTTGAGGTTGTCGGTGCCCCACAGGACCAGGGCGACGCTCTCCGGGCAGGGTTTCCCGTCCGCGGCGAAGCGTTCGAGGATGCGGGCCACCTGCCGGGCGCCGTCGGCCACCGCGAAGGCGGAGGGCAGGCGGTAAGGATCGAAGCCGTGCAGGTTGCGCCCGGTCGGCAGGATCGCCGGGTTGCGCAGCAGGTCACCGCCGGCCACCGGCGGCACGAACCTTCCGTCGAGCGCCCGCAGCAGCGCAGGCAACTCGTGATCCTGGGCCAGCAGGGCGTCGGTTTCGGCGAGCGCCGCGAAGGCGGCGCGCGTCTCTGCGTCCGCGGGCAGCCCGGAGGCCGACAGCGCCGCCTCGGCGCCCTGCCCCGCAACGAGGGCGGCGATGCCGGCGCGGTCCGGCTTCAACCCATGCGAGGCCTCGGCGAGGGCGAGCAGCAGATCGACCCGCTCCTCCTCCGGCACGCCTTCGCCGACCACGTGCAGCCCGTGCGGGATCAGGGTCTGCTCCAATTCCTGCACGGCGGACCAGAGATCCGCGACCCGGGCGCCGAGATCGCCGGTCCAGGCTGGCTCGGCGGGAACGAGATCGACGGCGGCGCCCTGCTCCTGGATCAGCCGGGCCAGGGTCTCGCGCTCGGCGGCGGCTTCGAGATCGAGCCCGCGCCAGCGCTCCATCGAGCTCTTCAGGTCGAGCAGCCCGCGATAGAGCCCGGCGGTGGCGAGACTCGGGGTCAGGTAGCTGACCAGCGTCGCGGCGGAGCGGCGTTTGGCCAGCGTCCCCTCGGACGGGTTGTTGGCGGCGTAGAGATAGATGTTCGGCAGCGCCCCGATCATCCGCTCCGGCCAGCAGGCCTCGGACAGGCCGGTCTGCTTGCCGGGCATGAATTCGAGCGCCCCGTGGGTGCCGAAATGCAGCACGGCGTCGGCGGCGAAATCCTCGCGCAGGTAGCGGTAGAAGGCCGAGAAGGCGTGGGTCGGCGCGAAGCCGCGCTCGAACAGCAGCCGCATCGGGTCGCCCTCGTAGCCGAATGCTGGCTGCACCCCGACGAAGACATTGCCGAATTGCGCGCCGAGCACGAACAGGTCGGCGCCGTTGGTCTGGTGGCGGCCGGGGGCCGGGCCCCACTGGGCCTCGATCTCGGCGAGGTAGGTCTCCCGGCGCAGGTGGTTCTCGGCCGGGATGCGGGCATGGACGTTGGCCTGCGTCCCGTAGCGCTTGGCGTTGCCGTCCAGGATTTTCTCGCGCAGGGCGTCGACGCTCTCCGGGATCTCCACGGCGTAGCCATCCGCCGCCAATCCCTTCAACGTGTTGAGCAGCGAGGCGTAGACCGACAGGAACGCGGCGGTGCCGGTGGCCCCGGCATTGGGCGGAAAGTTGAACAGCACCACGGCGAGCTTGCGCGCGGCCTTCGGCGTCCGGCGCAGGGAGACGAGGCGCTCGACCCGCTCGGCCAGCCGCGCGACCCGCTCGGGATGGGCGCGCATGTCCCGGGCGTTGTCGCTGCCGGACGCGGAGGAGCGGCCGCCGAACACCATCGGAGCGGTGGCGCCGTCGAGTTCGGGGATCGCGACCATCATGGTCGCCTCGACCGGCGATAGGCCGCGCTCGCCCGCTTCCCATTGCTCGATCGTCTGGAATTCCAGCGCCTGGGCGGCGAGATAGGGCACGTCGAGCCGGGCGAGCATCGCCTCGGCCGCCGCAGCGTCGTTGTAGGCCGGGCCGCCGACCAGCGAGAAGCCGGTGAGCGACACCAGGGCGTCGATCCGGGCGCGCCCGTCCTGCATGAAGAAGGCGTCCACGGCCGGGCGGTTGTCGAGGCCGCTGGCGAAGGCCGGCACCACGTCGAGGCCCTTGGCCTCGAGGGCGGCGATCACCCCGTCGTAATGGGCGGTGTTGCCGGCAAGCACGTAGCTGCGCATCAGCAGCAGCCCGACCCGGCCTCGCGCGCCTGCCGCGCGCGGCAGCCGGGACGGGTCCTGGCCGATCCGGCCGGCCAGGCGCGGGTGGTAGAGGCCGGTCTCGGGGTAATCGAGCGGGGCCGGCGCGGCTGGCCCCTCGCGCCAGGCTGCACGCGCGCCGGCGGCGTAGCGGTGCACCAGGAAGCGGACCAGGGCGGCGACGTTCTCGTCCGAGCCGGCCAGCCAGTATTGCAGCGTCAGAAAATAGGCGCGCACGTCCTGCGCCGAGCCCGGGATGAAGCGCAGGATCTTCGGCAGCTTGCGCACCAGCGCCATCTGCCGGCCGGCATTGCCCTGCTGGCCGGGCTTGCCGCGCAGCTTCTTCAGGAAGTCGAGGGCGCTGCGCTTGGTGCCGCTCATGTCGAAGCGGCCGAGCTTGGTCGTCTTCACCACCTCGCCCGCCGAGAGGCAGCCGACCATCGCGTCGCAGGCGTCACGCCGGGCCGCGAGCGCCGGCAGGATCGCCCGGACATGCTCGTCCATGAACAGCATGGCCGAGAGGACGATGTCGGCCTGGGCGATGTCGCTGCGGCAGGCGTCGAGGGAGGCGGGGTCGGTGTCCCACTCGGCCGCGGCGTGAAAATCCAGCACCAGCCCCGGCATCTCGGACCGGAGGCGCAGGCGCGCCCGCTCCACCGCGCTCGCCAGGTGATTGTCGAGGGTGACGATGACGACGCGGATCGGCGGCCGTCGCGTCGCGCCGGCCTCGCATCCGGGGGAGAGCGCTCTAGCGGCCATAATGCGCCTTGGCGTCGTAGAGGGTTTCGAGGGTGATGAGCGGCAGCCGCCGCTCGCGGGCGAATTTCTCCGTGTTGCTGCGCGCCTTGCCGCGCACGAAGAACGGGATCTTTTTCAGCTCTTTCTCGGCCTCGGGCGCCCAGGGGGCCGTCGTGATCGTGACGGGCTCGTCCAGGAGGATCGGGGCCGCTTCCGTGACCGCGGGGGCTACGGTCGCCGCGACCGCGCGCGCGGTGCCGCCGAGATGCGACGGCCCGACGCCGTCGTGGAATTCGGGATCCTCCCGGAACATGCCGAGCAGGTGCTCTTCGAGGCCCATCATCAGCGGGTGGACCAGGGTGTCGAACAGGACGTTGGCGCCCTCGAAACCCATCTGCGGGGCGTAGCGGGCCGGAAAATCCTGGACATGGACCGGGGCGGAGATCACCGCACAGGGGATGCCGAGCCGCTTGGCGACGTGGCGCTCCATCTGGGTGCCGAGGACCAGTTCCGGCGCGGCGGCGCGGATCGCCGACTCCACATCGAGATAGTCGTCGGTGATCAACGCCTCGATGCCGTGCTCGGCCGCCTCGGCCCGGACCTCGCGGGCGAATTCGCGGCTGTAGGTCCCGAGGCCGACCACCGTGAAGCCGAGTTCGCGGGCGGCCATCCGAGCGATGCCGATGGCGTGGGTCGCATCCCCGAACACGAAGACGCGCTTGGCCGTCAGGTAGGTCGAATCGACCGAGCGCGAGTACCAAGGCAACCGCGAGCCGGGGCCGTCGAGGATCGGTGCCGGATCGACACCGGCGAGAGCCGCGACCTCCGCGACGAAGCGGTTCGTGGCGCCGACGCCGAGGGGCACCTCCTTGGTGAACGGCTGCCCGAAACTCTTCTTGAGATACTCGGCGGCGCTGCGGGCGGTTTCCGGGTAGAGCACGACGTTGAAATCGGCATCCTTGAGCCGGCCGAGATCGGCCGGGCTGGCGCCGAGTGGCGCGACGACGTTCACGTCGATCCCGATTCTGTCGAGCAGCCGGCGGATCTCGATCAGGTCGTCCCGGTGGCGGAAGCCGAGCGCCGTCGGGCCGAGGATGTTGCAGAGCGGGCGACGATTCGGCTCCCGCGCGGGGCGCGGGGTGGGGGCTCCGGCCAGCGCCCGGACCAGCCGATAGAAGGTCTCGGAGGCGCCCCAGTTCTCTTTCTTCTGGTAAGCCGGCAACTCCAGCGGAATTACCGGAATCGGCAGGTCGAGGGCCTTGGCGAGCCCGCCCGGATCGTCCTGGATCAGCTCGGCGGTGCAGGAGGCGCCGACGATCATCGCCTGCGGCTGGAAGCGCGCGTAGGCGGCCGCCACCGAGGTCTTGAACAGCTCGGCGGTGTCGCGGCCGAGATCCTGCGCCCGGAAGGTCGTGTAGGTGACGGGCGGGCGCGCGTCCCGCCGCTCGATCATCGTGAACAGCAGGTCGGCGTAGGTGTCGCCCTGCGGCGCGTGCAGCACGTAGTGCAGCCCGGTCATCGCGGTGGCGACGCGCATTGCGCCGATATGCGGGGGGCCTTCGTAGGTCCAGAGGGTGAGCTGCATCGCCCTACACCTCCAGCAGCGCGCGGCGCCGGAGCGGGCGTGCGAACAATTCGGCGAGATCGCCGGCCTGCTCGTAGCCCTGCACGGGCGTGAACAGCAGCTCGATCGACCACTTGGTCGAGAGGCCCTCGGCCTCCAGCGGGTTGGCGAGGCCGAGGCCGCAAACCGTCAGGTCCGGCCGCGCCGCCCGGCAGCGATCCATCTGGTCGTCGAGGCTCTGGCCCTCGGTGACGCGGGTGCCCGCCGGCAGCATCTCGATCTCGGCCGCCAGATGCGCCCGGTGCAGGTACGGGGTCCCGACCTCGACGAGGTCCACGCCGAGTTCGCGGGCGAGGAAGCGGGCGAGCGGCACTTCGAGCTGCGAATCGGGGAAGAAGAACACTCGCTTGCCGGCGAGCTTTTCGCGATGGGGCGCCAGCGCGGTCTCGGACCGGGCGCGCCCGGCCGCGGTCGCCGCCGCGAAGGTCACGTCATCGATCCCGAAGGCCTCGGCAGCCGCGCGCAGCCAGCCGGTGGTGCCTTCGGTGCCGAGCGGAAACGGCGCGGCGAGCCGGCGCGCGCCGCGCTCGTGCAGTGCCCGGGCGGTATCGGCCAGGAACGGCTGGGCCAGCAGGTATCGGGTATTGCGGCCGACCGCCGGCATCGCGCCGGCGCGGCGGGCCGGGAGGAACCGGACGTCGGCGATCCCCATCGCGGAGAAGATCCGAAGGAACTGGTCCTCGACCACGTCGGCGAGCGCCCCGACGATCAGGAGAGACGGTGCGGCCTCAGCCGGCGCGCGTGGCAGTTCCGGCACCAGGGCGGCGAGGCAGGCATCCTCGCCCTGCGTGAAGGTCGTCTCGATGCCGGAGCCCGAATAGTTCAGCACCCGCACCGGCGCGAGGCGGCCCGACAGGCGCTGGGCCGCCCGGGAGAGGTCGAGCTTGATCACCTCGGACGGGCAGGAGCCGACGAGGAACAGCAGCTTGATGTCCGGCCGGCGCTCGATCAGCCGGGTGACGACCCGGTCGAGCTCCTCGTTGGCGTCGGCGATCCCGGCCAGGTCGCGCTCGTCGATGATCGCCGTGGCGAAGCGCGGCTCGGCGAAGATCATCACTCCGGCGGCTGACTGGATCAGGTGAGCGCAGGTGCGCGACCCGACCACGAGGAAGAACGCATCCTGGATCTTCCGGTGCAGCCAGACGATGCCGGTGAGCCCGCAGAACACCGCCCTCTGGCCGTGCTCCTGATGCAGGTCGATGCCGCCGCAGGCGACAGGGGGCGGAACGGGCGCGTTCACGACAGCGCCTCCGCGAAATGCGGCTGCCGCGGGCCGGCGCCTTCCAGGCGGGCCGCCCGGAGCTTGAGCAGGAACTGCCCGGCATTGACCACGTAGGTCGCGTAGGCGGCGAGCGCGAGGATCAGCAGGGCCTGCTCGCCCAGGGCGCCGGTGACCAGCGCGGCGAGATAGGCGGTGTGGAGCGCCAGCACCAGCATGCTGACCACGTCCTCCCAGAAGAAGGCCGGGGCGAACAGCCAGCGGCCGAACACCGCCTTCTCCCAGATCGAGCCGGTGACCATGATCGCGTAGAGCGCCAGGGTCTTCGCCACCACCGACGCTTGCGCGGCCAGCAGACCCTGCCCTGTGGCGAGCGCCCGCAGCACCAGGATCAGGCTCACTAGGAAGATCAGGAATTGGATCGGGGCGAGCACCCCCTGCACGAGGGTCCAGGGCGAGGCGTCACGCCGTTGCCGTTCGGCGGGCGTGTAGAGCGGTCGTGATGGCCGGTCCCCGGGACCCATGCATCCGCTCCCCTGTCGCTTGGCGGCGCCCGTCGAGCGCCGCCGTTGACAGAGGCTAGGGCCGCGGCCCCAAAAGTGTCAAGTGCGCTTGACGCTTGAACGAGATGACAGAGAGTTTGACATATTTTCTTTTTTCCAAGTCATTGCCAAGATCGACGGCTCGGGTATCGTTCCGAACGCTGGTTGGGGCTTAGGCGGCTTGGCTGGTGGGATCTGAGGATCGGTTACGACGAAGACGTGAGAAGACAGGCGGGCAACGCCGCACTCGACGCGCTTGCGGAACCGCCGGTCCATCCGGGCCGGGGCCGCTTCTGGGAGGGATGCCGATGGGAGACTGGAGGCATTTCGGTGAGCGTCTGGACCCTGGGCCGCTAGCCGGCGGTTGTAGTGCGCTGGGCGACGGCCTTTCGACCTTCGGGGATGGGCCGCGGGTGCGCCACCAGGCGGTTCCGCGCCCCAGCGACGACCGCGCGGTGCCGGACGCCCTGGCCCGCCTGGTGGAGGCGGAGATCCTGCCCCGCCTGATGCTGGCCCACCGGCCCGCCGGGCGCCGCGCCCAGGCCGACCGGGCCCCGAGCCCGGACGAGATCGCGGCCTTCAGCGCCCTCCTGCTGGCTCCCGGGCCGATCGACCTCGACGGTCAGGTCGCCGCCCTGCGCGAGGGCGGGCTGCCCCTGCCGCGCCTGCTCCTCGATCTCCTCGCCCCGGCGGCGCGCCATCTCGGCGCGCTCTGGGAGGACGATGTCTGCGACTTCCTCGCCGTGACCGAGGCTCTCGGCCGGCTCCAGGCCATGAGCCGGCGCCTCTGTGCGCAGCTCGAGGACGAGACCGTGGCGGCCAACGGGCGCAGCGTGCTGCTGCTGCCCTGCCCGGGCGAGACCCATCATTTCGGCCTGTCGATCGTCGCGAGCTTCTTCCGCGAGGCCGGCTGGGACGTGACCACGGCGGTCCCCGGCCCCGAGGTCGATCCCCTGAACCTGCTGCGGGCCGAGTGGTTCGACGTGGTCGGCCTGTCGCTGTCCTGCGACATCTTCCTGCCCGCCCTGACCGGCACGGTGTCCGAGGTGCGGCGCGTGTCCAACAACCCGGAGATCCGGGTGATCGTCGGCGGCCCGTATTTCGCTCGCTACGGTGGCGAGGCGGGCATCGTCGGCGCCGATGCGTGTGCGCCGGACGGCTTCCTGGCACCCGCTACCGCCGAAGCGTTGCTGGACAGACGGGCCCTAGCCTGCTGAAAGGGCCGACCGATCAATCATCACATTACGGTGACCGTGACGCCCCAGCCTCACCCCACCCCGCAGTCGCCGCCCGCGGCGCTGCTCCAGGTGGCCGGCCACCTCGACGGCGAGGCGGTCGGGCGTCTCGTCGCGGCGTCGGCGGACCTGTCCCTGGTGGTCGATGCCGAGGGGGTGATCCGGGACGCCACCGCCGCGGCCGATCTCGCGGCGGAGAACATCCCCGGCTGGCTCGGCCGCCGCTGGATCGACACCGTGACCATCGAGAGCCGGCCCAAGGTCGACGCGCTGCTGCGCGACGCCCGGCCCGACGGCATCACCCGCTGGCGCCAGATCAACCACCCCTCTCCCAGCGGGATCGACCTGCCGATCCGCTACGCCTCGATCCGCTCCGGCGAGGGCGGCCCGATCGTCATCCTCGGCCGCGACATGCGGGCGGTGGCCGCGCTCCAGCGCCGGCTCACCGACGCCCAGCAGGCCCTGGAGCGCGACTACGACCGCCTGCGCGCCGCCGAGACCCGCTACCGGCTGCTGTTCCAGATCTCCGGCGAGCCGGTGCTGGTGGTCGATGCCGGCACCCGCCGGGTCGCGGAGGCGAACCCCGCCGCCGCCCGCCTGCTCGGCCGTCCGGCCAAGCGCCTGGCCGGCCAGGACGTGGTCGACCTGTTCGAGGCCGGCAGCGCCCGGTCCCTGGAGGCGCAGTTCGCCGCCCTGCGGGCGACCGGCCAGGCCAATGAGGTCCACGCGACCCTGCCGCACGGGCGCGGCGAGGTCACGGTCTCGGTCTCGCTGTTCCGCGGCGAGGGCGGCCCCAGCGCGCTGATGCGGCTCGTGGCCGATCCAGCCGCCGTCGAATCCGGCTCCGACCAGGAGGCGCCGACCCGGGCGGTGATCGAGGCGATGCCCGAGGGCTTCGTGGTCACCGATTCGAGCCGCCGGGTGCTGATGGCCAACGCCGCCTTCCTAGAGCTGGCCCAGCTCGCCACCGAGAGCCAGGCCAGGGGCCGGACCCTCGACCAATGGCTCGGCCGCGAGGACACCGAGGCGCACGCCCTGTTCGCCAGCCTGGTCGACCACGGCTCCGTACGCCGCTTCGCCACCGTGATCCGGGGCACCTATGGCGGCATGGAGGATGTCGAGGTCGCCGCCGTCTCGGTGCCGGGATCCCGGCCGTGCCTCGGCTTCGCGATCCGCTCCGCCCCCCGGCGGATCCCGGAGGGGCGGCTCGCCGGCAGCCGCGACGTGCCGCGCTCGGTGGAGCAGATGGCCGAGCTGGTCGGCCGGGTCTCGATGAAGACTCTGGTCCGCGAGACCACCGACCTGATCGAAAAACTCTGCATCGAGGCCGCCCTGCGGATCACCCGCGACAACCGCGCCTCCGCCGCCGAGATGCTCGGCCTCAGCCGCCAGGGCCTCTACGCCAAGATGCGCCGCTACGGCGTCGGCGACCTCGACGCCCCCGGCGAAGACGATTGATTTGTTTGGGGGTTTTGGGGCGCGGCGTTGGCTTCGTTCCGGGGGGGTGGGGGCGATGATGCTGTGATGCGGTTGGGAGGGGTGGGGTCGATCTCCCACTCACCCATCGTCCTGAAGCGCCGAAGCGCAGCTGAGACCCCTTTCAAGACTTCCGCTCTGCGGAAATATCTCGGGATGAGGGCTCGCGGACTCATCCACCGCATCGACCGCAAGCGCTTGAGCTGCCGCGCTTTTCCCCTCCCCCTTGTAGCTACGATCTGCACAGGTTCGAGGCGCACGCGCTGTTGCAGGCTGCGACGTGCGCCCTCTCCCGTGCGGACTACGATGTTCACACATCGGCTGGTGGAAGGCGCAACGCGCTCTCCTCCTCCTTGCGGGGAGGAGTTGGAGGTGGGGGTGGTGCAGAAGGCACCGTGCCGTTCGATCCTGCACCACCCCCACCCCTGCCCCCTCCCCGCAAGGGGGAGGGGAAATGCGTTGTGTTTCAGAGATTTGCGACAGAACAATCTCGATGTGTGAATCCGCTAGCCCGTTCGGGAGAGGGCTGGGGTAAGGGACCCGGCCTCTCTGGAGAGGTCGCCCCCCTCACCCTGTCCCTCTCCCGCATGGGAGAGGGGACCCGCGCCTTCTGCGCCCACAACATAAAAACGGCTACGGGCTACACAGGTTGGAAGATCCATATCCCGCGGACTGACACCCTATATTTGCTACCTGCGCCGTCATCCCGGGGCGCCCCAGGCGAGCCCGGGATCCAGATCCGCCGACGGCGCAAGTGCTTGATCCCCCCACTGGTTCTGGATCCCGGGCTCCGCTGCGCGGCCCCGGGATGACGCGGTGGAGGCTTGGGCGTCGATGCCCATCTTGCGCTCTTGAGATGGGAAAAGTCCTGCGCGAGGTCGAGGCGCAGGCCAGGGGCGCGATGCCCGCCGGCCTGGTGATGCCTGTCCCGGAGCCGGCATCTCGCGCAGCACAGCCGCACGCTGAGATGATTCGCCCATGTGAGGCGCCGGAGCGCGGTGGGGGCCTCCTTCGAGGCCGCTGCGCGGCACCTCGGGATGAGGGGGGTGGGTGGGGCAACCCGAATGCCTGCCGCGTCGGTCCCTTCATCGCGCGTCGCGAAGCAACCCAAGGTAGCGCGCTGTCGCAAGGGGGGCGCCTCCCCGGGCCTCCGCGCTGCACGCCCGAAAGCGGTCTTGGGCGAACATCCAACCCCGAAAACCCACCCCGGCCCGGAACCCGGATCCGCCGCGCGCAACCCCGCTCGGCCGACCGGATTTGCCAATTCTTCGAAGGTTCAGCGCCCGCAGCCTTCGCGCAGCCTTCGAAGGCTGGCTTACGCAAAGCCAATTCTTCGCAGGATCGCCCGCGCGCCTGACGCGATCGTGTCCGGTCGGCCTAGGTATTGGATTATGTATTCGTCAGCTGACGGCCACGTTTGTATGCCAAGTCGGATCGACATTATCTCGCCGAGTGTAAATCCAACTTGACACGACCAGTGGCCCCGGTAGCGTGCCTGCATGGCCACCACGCCCGCCCCGAGCGCCGTCGTCGAGCTTCTCAAGCCGATCACTTGGTTCGCGCCGATGTGGGCGTTCGCCTGCGGGGTGATCTCGTCCGGGCAGCCGGCCCACGGGCAATGGCCGGTGATCGCCGCGGGCGTCGTGCTCGCCGGTCCGCTGGTCTGCGCCACCAGCCAGGCCACCAACGATTGGTTCGACCGGCATGTCGATGCGATCAACGAGCCGGGCCGGCCGATTCCCTCCGGGCGCATCCCCGGCCGCTGGGGCCTCTACCTGGCGCTCGGCTGGACGCTGCTGTCGCTGCTGGTCGCCGCGGCGCTGGGGCCGTGGATCCTCGGGGCGGCGCTGTTCGGGCTGGTGCTCGCCTGGATCTATTCCGCCCCGCCGTTGCGTCTCAAAAAGAATGGCTGGTGGGGGAATGCCGCGGTCGGGCTCTGCTACGAGGGCCTGCCCTGGTTCACCGGCGCCGCCGTGATGGCCGCCGCCCTGCCCGACCGGCGGGTGCTGCTCGTCGCCCTGCTCTATTCCATCGGCGCCCACGGGATCATGACGCTGAACGACTTCAAATCCGTGGAGGGCGACCGGCGCATGGGGCTCCTGTCCCTGCCGGTGCAGATGGGCTCCGACCGGGCCGCCCGCTTCGCCTGCCTGGTCATGGCCGTGCCGCAGGTGGTGGTGATCGGGCTGCTGCTCGCCTGGGAGCGCCAGGGCCACGCCGCCCTGGTGGCGGCCCTGCTCGCCGGCCAGCTCGCCCTGATGGTCCGGTTCCTCAAGAGCCCGCGCGAACGGGCAGCCTGGTACAACGGCACCGGCACGACCCTCTACGTGCTCGGCATGCTGGTCGCCGCCTTCGCGCTGCGGCCCCTTGTGGGGGGAGCGTGATGACGCCTTCGGATGCGATCGGGGCTTCCGCCCGGAGTCCGGATGAGTCGCGGGTCCCCTCTCCCGTGCGGGAGAGGGACAGGGTGAGGGACCAGGTTTTTCCGGAGAGGTCGCATCCCTCACCCCAACCCTCTCCCGCACGGGAGAGGGGGCACGTCGCGGTTTCGGCGCTCGATGAGGGCACCGGGCCGACCTACGTGCCTCTCCCTCCCCCCTCTGCGGGGGAGGGTGGGCCTCGCGTCAGCGAGGGTCGGGAGAGGGGAGCCCGGCTTCCGAAAGAGGCTGAGCAGATGTGCGGGCCGAAGCTTCTTTCTGCACCGTTGCTCCCCTCTCCCCCCCTGCTTCGCAGGGTACCCTCCCCCGCAGAGGGGGGAGGGAGAAGCGGCGCGGATGCCGCTGGCCTCGGCTGGCCCCAGATCGTACGCCTCGGCTTGGTCCAGACCGCTTTGGGCAGCGTCGTCGTCCTGATGACCGCCACCCTCAACCGGGTGATGGTGGTGGAGCTGACGCTCCCCGCCCTGGTACCGGGGTTCCTGGTCGCCCTGCATTATGCCGCGCAGGTGCTGCGCCCGCGCTGGGGCTACGGCTCGGACCGGAGCGGGACGCGCACGCCCTGGATCGTCGGCGGCATGGCCGCCCTCTGCGTGGGCGGCTTCGGGGCGGCCTGCGGCACGGCGCTCGCCGCCACCGACCTCGCGCTCGGCCTCGCGCTGGCCGCCCTGTCGTTCCTGTGCGTCGGGATTGGCGCCGGGGCGGCCGGGACCTCGCTGCTGGTGCTGCTCTCGGGGGGCGTCGCCCCGGCCCGGCGCGGGGCGGCCGCCACCATCGTCTGGGTGATGATGATCCTGGGCTTCGCCCTGACAGCGCCGCTCGCCGGGCACTTTTTGGATCCGTTCTCGGGCCTGCGCCTCGTCGCGGTCTCCGGCACGGTCTCGGCCATCGCCTTCACGGTCGCCGTGCTGGCCCTGGCCGGCGTCGAGCGGCGCCTGCCCGCCCGGGCGCCCGAGCCCGAAGCGGCCAAAAAACCGTTCTTCACGGTGCTGGCCCATGTGCTCGCCGATCCCGTGGCCCGGACCTTCACGATCTTCGTGTTCGTCTCGATGCTGGCCTACAGCGCTCAGGAGTTGATCCTGGAGCCCTATGCCGGGCTGGTCTTCGCCATGAGCCCGGGGGCCACCACCAAACTCGCCGGGCTCCAGCACGGCGGCGTGCTCGCCGGGATGCTGCTGGTGGCCGGCGTGACGCTCGCGGCGCGGGGCACCCCCCTCGCCTCCCTCCGGCTCTGGATCGCGCTGGGCTGCGCCGGCTCGGCCGCCGCCCTGTTCGCGCTGGCCGGCGACCTCCTGCCCCTGCGGCCGGTGGTGTTCGCCTTGGGCGTCGCTAACGGCGCATACGCCGTCGCCGCCATCGGCTCGATGATGGCGCTCGCCGGACGCGGCGACGCACGGGAGCGCGGCACCCGCATGGGCGTCTGGGGCGCGGCCCAGGGCATCGCCTTCGGGGCCGGCGGTTTTCTCGGCGCCGCCGCCGTGGATGCGGTCCGGCTGATCACGGCCGAGCCGGTCCAGGCCTACGCCGCCGTCTTCGCCGCCGAGGGGGGGCTGTTCCTCGTCGCGGCGGTGCTGGCCCTGCGGCTCGAGCCCGTCCGGGCTCGCGCACGGGGTGCTGGCTCGCTCAATCCCATCCTCGGCGCGAGGTGACGCGATGGCTCGGTTGGTTGATGGCGCTCCCTACGATGTCGTCGTGGTCGGCGGCGGTCCCGCGGGGGCCACCGCGGCCACCGAGTTGGCCCGGGCCGGGCACGCGGTGCTGCTCCTCGACAAGCCCGGGCGGATCAAGCCCTGCGGCGGCGCGATCCCGCCCCGGCTGATCCGCGACTTCGCGATTCCCGATTCTCTGCTGGTCGCCAAGATCCGCTCCGCCCGGATGGTGGCGCCGAGCGGCAAGGCCGTGGACATGCCGGTGGGCGAGGGCTTCGTCGGCATGGTCGACCGCCAGCATTTCGACCCGTGGCTGCGCGCCCGGGCTCAGCAGGCCGGCGCTGACCTGCGCGAGGCGGCCTACGACAAGATCAGCCGGCCGGATTACGGGCTGCCGCTGGTGCATTTCACCACCGGCAAGGGCGAGGCGCAGGCGCGCCACGCGGTCCGGGCGCGGCTGGTGATCGGCGCCGACGGGGCCTGCTCGCCCGTGGGCCGGGCCGAGGTGCCGGGCCACGACAGGATGAAACAGGTCTTCGCCTATCACGAGATCGTCCGGGTGCCGGCCCCCGATGCGCCGGGCGGCGACGCCGTCGAAGCGACCCGCTGCGACGTCTATTATCAGGGCCGGCACTCGCCGGATTTCTACAGCTGGATCTTCCCACACGGCGACACCGCCAGCATCGGCACCGGCAGCGCGAGAAAAGGCTTCTCCCTGCGCTCCTCGATCCGGGCGCTGCGGGTCGCCACCGGCCTCGACGGCGCCGAGACGATCCGCCGGGAGGGCGCGCCCCTGCCGCTGAAGCCGCTCAAGCGCTGGGACAACGGCCGCGACGTGCTGCTCACGGGTGACGCCGCCGGCGTCGTCGCCCCGGCCTCCGGCGAGGGCATCTACTACGCGATGCTGGGCGGCCAGCTCTCGGCCGAGGCCGCCAAGAGCTTCCTGGCCACCGGCGATGTCCGGGTGCTCGCGCTGGCCCGCCGCCGCTTCATGAAGCTGCACGGCCGCGTGTTCTGGATCCTCGGGATGATGCAGTGGGTCTGGTACCGCAGCGACGGCCTGCGCGAGCGGTTCGTCTCGATCTGCCGGGACAAGGACGTCCAGCAGCTCACCTGGGACAGCTACATGAACAAGGAGCTGGTCCGCGCGAAACCCGCCGCCCACGCGCGGATCTTCTTCAAGGACCTCGCCCACCTGTTCCGCTGGGTCTCCCCGTGACTCTTTTGGGCGCCGAGGGCTGGGGGCCGCCCGCCGTGGCGGCCGTGGCGGCGATCCTGGTGGCCGTGGCCGGCGGCATCGCGACCCGGACGGATGCCTGGTACCGGCGCCTGCGCGTCCCGGCCTGGAAGCCGCCGGACTGGGCGTTCGGGCCGGTCTGGACCGTGATCTTCCTGCTCACCGCCACCGCCGGGGTGATCGCCTGGAACGGCGATCCCGATCCCGCCGCCCGGACCCGGCTACTCGCCGCCTACGCGGTCAATGGCGGGCTCAACATCGCCTGGAGCGTGCTGTTCTTCCGGTTCCGCCGGCCGGACTGGGCGCTCGCCGAGGTTGCCGCCCTGTGGCTGTCGATCGCCGTGCTGGTGCTGGTCACCGTCCGGGTCTCGACGGCGGCCGGGCTGATGAACCTGCCGTATCTCGCCTGGGTCAGCGTCGCCGCCTGCCTGAACCTGCGGATCGTGCGCCTCAACGCGCCGTTCCGGGGGCTCGCCTGATGGAGGCCCTGTTCGCCACGGGGTTCGCGTCTGGCCGGATCGTCGACGCGATCCTGGCCCTGGTCGCGGCCGAGGCGCTTCTGCTCGCCTGGCTGGCCGGGCGATGGGGTATGGCCCGGGCGCCGCTCCTGGCCAATCTCGCCTCGGGCGCGGCCCTGATGCTGGCGCTGCGCGCCGCCCTGGTCGGGTCCGGCTGGGCGGTCGTCGCAGGCTGGATGCTCGCCGGCCTCGCCGCCCATCTGGTGGACCTGACGTTGCGCCTGCGCACCAGTTGGACGCAACGCCGCAGCCTGCCGCCGGCCGGAACAACGCCGCAAACGGACGCGTTCACGCGCGGTATGAGCTTGTAACGATTATAAATCGGACCCGGGAGATGTGGTCATGCAGCTTAGAGCATCATCCCGAAAGGTAGTTTCCGGATTTCGGAAAAAGATGATGCCGGCTCAACACTTGAGCGCATCGTCCGCCTCGATGCTGGCGGGCCTCCTCCTCCTAGCGGTCCCGGCCCACGCGCAGGACAGCACCGACCCGGTGGAGCGCGGCAAATACCTCGTGACCATGGGCGATTGCGCCGCCTGCCACACCGCCCCGGGCGGAAAGTTCTTGGCCGGCAATTACGCGCTCAACATGCCGTTCGGGGTGATCATGACCCCCAACCTCACCCCCGACAAGGAAACCGGTCTCGGCGATTACTCTTACGCCGACTTCGAGAAGTCCTTCCGGCAGGGCTATAGCAAGCATGTCGGGTATCTCTACCCGGCCTTCCCGTTCGGCTGGTACACCAAGGTCACCGACGAGGACACGCAGGCGATTTGGGCCTATCTGCAATCGCTCCCGCCGGTGAACGAGAAGCGCAAAGAGAGCCAGATCCCGTTCCCGTTCAACGTCCGCACCGCGCTGGTGACGTGGCGGACGGCGTTCTTCACCGAGGAGCGCTTCAAGCCCGATCCGAATGCGAGCGCCGAGGTGAACCGCGGCGGCTATTTGGTCGAGGGGCTCGGCCACTGCGCCATGTGCCACAACGAGAACAAGCTCGTCGGCAATTCGAGCTTCGCCGGCCGCTTCGGCGGCGGCGTCATCGACGGCTGGTACGCCCCCAACATCACGCCGGACGGCCACCAGGGCATCGGCGCCTGGACCGACGAGCAGGTGGTGACCTACCTCAAGACCGGCACCGCGCCCGGCGACCGCCCCGGTGTCGCCGCCGGCCCGATGCGCCAGACCATCATGGAATCCCTCTCCAAGGTGAAGGAGGAGGACCTGAAGGCGATGGTCGCCTACCTGCGCACGGTCCCGGCCAAGCAGACCTACAAGGCCAAGGACCTCGCGGCCTTCGACAAGCCGGATGCGCCCGGCGCCTCCACCTACCTGACCTACTGCTCCTCCTGCCACCAGCCCGACGGCAAGGGCATCGAGGGCGCAGTGCCGGCGCTCGCCGGCAACACCTCGGTGATGTCCGAAGGCCCCGAGACCATCCTGCGGGTGATCTATGGCGGCCTGGGCGCACAGAGCGGTCTCGCCCCGATGGTGGCGATCGGCCAGCAGATGACCGATGTCGAGGTGAAGAACGTCACCGACTACATCCGCAATTCCTGGGGCAACAAGGCGCCCCCGGTGACCGGCGACAAGGCCTCCGAGGCTCGCGCTGCCACCAAGACCATGCTGGCAGGCACCGCCCCCTGCGCCGAGATCGAGCAGGACAAGCTCAAGGCCGCCTTCGACAAAGTCGGGGTCGCGGCGACGCTGACCGGCCTGAAGCAGCAGGATTTCGTGCCGACGCTGAACCGGGTGGTGCCGCAGATCAAGGCGGCCGACACCGGCGCCTCCGACGACGACGTGGTCAACGCGCTGACCACCGCCTTCTGCAAGGTCGGCCGCGACGACCCGCAATACGCCAACCCGAGCTGGCCCGCAGTGATCGGCTCCTTCGCCAACGTCGCCTACAGCCAGGTGAAGAACCCGGAGAAGCAGGCCGCGAACGTCCCCAGCGCGACCACGCCGCCGGTGAAGAACTAAGGGGTTCTGGGTTTAACTCCGTCATTCCGGGGCCGCGTAGCGGAGCCCGGAATCCATAACCACCGCGTCTTACGGACGGGTCGGAACGCGACCGCTCAAGTCCGCAACAGTCGCGGCTATGGATCCCGGGTTCGCCTGCGGCGCCCCGGGATGACGGGGTGGGTGGCGCCCCGCATCGCGGATGACTTCCCCAACATGTCGGAGGGCGAACGACGCCGCCTCGGCCACCTCCAGCCGGTGCTTCCCGTACGTCCCATCGCGCCAGGCGTGAAAGAGGCGCTCAGGCCGGTTCGTAGCGCCGCACTTTCGAAAGGTCCGTCTCGGCCTCTGCCCGCGAGAGGTCGTGCGCGGTCTGAAGGTTGAGCCAGAACTGGGGCGTCGTCCCGAACCGGGTGCTCAAGCGCAGCGCGGTATCCGCGGTCACGCCGCGGCGTTCGCGGACGATCTCGCTGAGCCTGTTGGGCGGGACATCGATCTCGGCGGCGAGGCGATTGGCGCTCAGCCCGAGCGGCGCCATGAACTCCTCGCGTAGAACCTCACCGGGGTGCGTGCGCAGGCGGGGCATGGTGTTATCCCTTGTGGTAATCCACGATCTCGACGGTCTCGGGTCCGGCGTCGCCCCACGTGAAGCAGATGCGCCACTGGTCGTTGATGCGGATGCTCCACTGTCCGTCGCGGTCCCCGCTCAGCTTCTCGAGCTGATTGCCGGGCGGGGAACGCAGGTCGCCCAACGCGGCGGCGGCGTCGATCATGTCGAGCTTGCGCACAGCGACGGCCTTGAAGGCGCGCCACCGCCGGTGACAGGTATCGTGGAGGTGGAGCGCCTCCGTATCCTTGTCCGCGAAACTCTGGATCATCGCCGTGTATTACGTTGTACGTAACACATATCAGAGATGGCAGAGAGGGGCAACGGCACCGGCCTCCGTTTCGCTCGCACGACCCGCGTAAGGCACGCGCAGCCGAAAATCCTGCGGCAGGATATCCCTGGCCGCATACGCCAATCTCTCGCCAGGGCGACGGCCGAGAAGGCGGCGCGAGGCAGGAGAAAAGTTACCGCGAGAAGTCCTCAACGAATCCAGGTTGTCGCGGACGCTCCAGCCTCCACGCCGTCATCCCGGGGCGCCGCAGGCGATCCCGGGATTTAGAGCCGCCGAGTGATGTGCATCGGTCGGAACGCTGCGGCTGAGAGGCCTGCAACCGCAGCGGCTCTGGATTCCGGGCTCCGCTGCGCGGCCCCGGAATGACGGGGTGGGTTGGACGAAAGGTGGCACTACGACCCGGTCCATCCGGCGAGTGTGCCGTACAGGTCCGACCAATCCGGATCCATCTCCTCGATCAGCCGGATTTTCCAATCCCGGCTCCATTTTTTCAGCGCCTTCTCCCGCTCGATCGCCTCGATGATGCGGTCGTAGGCCTCGTACCAGACGAGCCGCGTCACGCCGTAGGGTGCCGTGAAGCCGGGGCTGTGTCGGCTCCGGTGCGCGTAGACCCGGCGGGCGAGGTTGTTGGTCACGCCGATATACAGCGTGCCGTGCAGACCACTGGCGAGCAAGTAGACGCGGAAGGCCATGGCGCGGCCGAGCTTCGAAGACGGATCGATCAGACGAGATCGCCCATTTTCTCGCAAGCCTGAATGACATCCACCCCGTCATTCCGGGGCGCCGCAGGCGAGCCCGGACTCCAGAACCTCCACAATCGCAGGATCGAGCAGCCGCACTCCAAACTCTTTCGGACGCCGCGGCGGATCTGGATTCCGGGCTCCGCTGCGCGGCCCCGGAATGACGGAGAGGGCGGCACGAGCCGCCCCCTCCCCGCGGGAACGGACAAGGCCGCGCTTCGTTTGAGCCGGGATCCCTCAGGCTCTGAGCCCCGGAGTGCCCGTGTCGACCCTCGTCCGTATTCTGCTCGCGATCTTCATCCCACCGGTGGCGGTGCTCGTCACCACAGGGTTCGGCCTGCAGTTCCTGCTGAACATCGTGCTCTGGCTGATCTTCTGGCTGCCCGGTACGGTCCACGCCCTGTGGCTGATGAACCGCGACCGGCCGCTGGTCTGAATCCTACGGCTTGGCCTTCGCCTCGGGCTCGCCCTTGCGCAGAGCCGGCTTCGACTCGGCGGTCTTCACCGGGTGCGGCTTGGCCGCCGCCTTCGGGGCGACCTTCTCGGCCGCGTGCGCGAGCTTGACCGGCTCGGGCACCACGGTGGCGTCCACCGCCGGGGTGGCGGGGGCCGGCGGCTTCTCCTGGTCGAACAGCGAGCCCAGCAGCTTCTGATAGCTGCTCGGATCGCCGTCGGCGTCGGCCACGGCGATCCGGGCCGGTTTCTCGGGAACCGACGCGGTGGTCTCGACCCGGAGTTCGGGCTCGGCCCGGTTAGCCATGAGCGTCGTGGCGGCGGGCTTCTGCTGTCCCCGGCCGGCCTTCGCGGTCGCCTTGGTGGATGCCGGCGCGGCGGCGGCCATCATGGTCGGCTGCACCTTCGAGTCGATCTCGATCTCCTGCGGCCCGGCCGCCAGGGTCTCGGGCCGGCTGACATCGCCGAGATTGTGCCGGCCGAACTCCTTCGCGTCGTAGGGCAGCACCGTCTCGGTGCCGCCGAGGCTCGCGAAGGCGCTGGTGTTGGCCGGCGGGCGGAACACCGGGTTCTGGCCGCCATCCTGGTAGACCACCCGCACCGCCGGCGTGCCCTTGGCGACGAGCTCGGCGACCTCGCGCTCGTCATGCTCGCGCTTTTCGGCCACCAGCGGGTCGACCTTCGGCTTGCACGAGCCGGCCGCCGCGTCCGAGCCGCCGAATACGTATTTGGTGCCGCACTGGCCGACCTTCGGCTCCTCGCGCAGGGCCTCGAAATAATCCGAGCCCTCCTTGAGGTTCTGCCAGAACGGCATGTTCGGGTCGTTGCGGAACTTGGCCATGTTCTGGGCCGTCATCCGGAACGGGTAGGACTGGAACTGGAAGCTGCGCTGCCCGCCGATGAACGCCTCGCGCGCCACCGCGTAGATCTCCGCGATGGTGGCGTCGGTCATGGCGAAGCAGCCGGCCGACGAGCAGGTGCCGTGCACCATCAGGTAGCGGCCGGTGCGCCCGTTGGCCCGGTCGACGGCATTCGGGAAGCCGGTGTCGAACGACAGGTAGTACGAGGAATTCGGGTTCATCAGCCCCGGGGTGATCGTGTAAAACCCCTCCGGCGCCTGCCGGTCGCCCTCGCGGACCTTCGGGCCGAGCTGGCCAGACCAGCGGCAGATCGGGTAGGTCTTCAGCAGGGCGTAGCGGCCGTCATTGCCGCGCTTCCAGACCTCCATCTCCGCTTCCTTCTTGTAGGCGCGGATCAGGATCGGGTCGGATTGCTGCATGCCCTTGGTCTGCATCAGGGCCAGCGTCTGGGGGGCGATGGGCGCGATGCTGCGCGCGGTCGGGCCGCTGATCCCGGAGCCGTCCTGGCAGCCGGCCAGCGCAAGGGCCAGCAGGGAAGCGGCCGCCAGCAGTCGCGCAGTCGCGAGACGCGCCGTCATGGGGAACCTCGTCGTCTAGCCTGCGCCCGGCGGCCTTTTCAAAGCCGACATCAGGCGCCACTCCCCAACCCAATAGGCTCGTTAAGCTTGCACCTTTGTTACCGCAAGGACCCGGGTGCAACACTGCACGGCTCTGAGCGGTGGATTGACGGGGTCGGCCGCGTTATCCCCGGGACGATGTCCAAGGCCTAGCGGCTTGCGCCGGTTCGGCAAAACCGCCAGCGTTCGATGACGCGCGAGGGCTACGGACTCAGCGAGCGATGGGCATCGATATCCGAATCGATCGAGGCCTCATGGCGGTCGGAACCGGTTGGCGCCGGCCATGACGGCGCTCTCGCTCGACACCTATGCCCTGGTCCGCCGGCTCAAGGCCTCCGGTCTGTCCGAGGATCAGGCCGAGGCGATCACCAGCGCGATCCGCGAGAGCCGCGATGCCGATCTCGCGACCCTCGTCACGAAGACCGATCTCGCCGAGGCCAAGTTCGACATCATGACGTGGGTGATCGGCTCGATCGGCTTCCAGACGATCGTCATCGTCGGCGCAATCGTGGCCCTGTCGCGCACCACGCACTGACGGAACCGGGTTTCCAAAGGGGTTTAGCCCTTTGGCGGGGTTCGAGGGTGGGACCCCCGAGAAACCAGGGCTCTGCCCCGGACCCGCACAAGGTCCCGGACCTTTTGAATCCGGGACTTTCAGGGATGGCTCCAGACCCTTGATCCGAAGAGATTATCCGCAGCTCGCCGCGGTCGCGGCGCGCACGCGTCCGTCCCGGCGGAGCCACAGCAGGAAGGCGAGCCCCGCCGCCGCCATGGCGGCGCCCGCGAGCGGTACGGCCTTGTAGCCGAGCCCGGCATCGATCACGCCGCCGCCCGCGGCCGCACCGATGGCGTTGCCGAGGTTGAACGCGCCGATATTCATTGCCGAGGCGAGGTTGGGCGCTCCGCCGGCCTTCTCCATCACCCGCATCTGCAGGGGCGGCACCAGGGCGAAGCTCGCCACGCCCCAGAGCAGGATCAGCAGCGCCGTGCCACCCTCCAGGCGCATGCCCCAGGCGAACAGGGCGAGCACCGCGACCAGCCCCACCAGCGACCCGATGATCGTGCCGTCCACCGAGCGGTCGGCCAGCTTTCCGCCGAGCCAGTTGCCGATTGTCAGGCCGACCCCGAACAGCATCAGCATCGCGGTGACGAACGGCGTCGTCGCGCCGGTCTCGGTCCGCAGGATCGGCACGATGTAGGTGAACACCGTGAACATCGCGCTGGCGCCGACCACCGTGAGCGCCAGGGCGGCGAGCACCGGGCCGCGCCCGAGCACGCGCAACTCGGCCCGCATATCGTCCCGGGCCTCGACCTTCAGCTCCGGCAGCGCGAGGCGCAGGGCCAGCATGGCGACCACGCCGATCGCCGCGATGCCCCAGAACGCCGCCCGCCAGCCGAGCACCTCCCCGACCCAGGCGGCGAGCGGCACGCCGCCGATCGTCGCCACCGTCAGCCCCGAGAACATCGACGCCACCGCGGCGGCCCGGCGCTCCGGCGGCACGATCCCGGCGGCCACCACCGAGCCGATGCCGAAGAACGCGCCGTGGTTCAGCGCCGTGACCAGCCGGGCGACGACCAGCATGGCGTAGCTGTCGGCGACGGCCGCGAGCAGGTTGCCGAGGGTGAAGATCGCCATTAGCCCGACCAGCAGCCGGCGCCGGGGCACCCGCGCCGCGGCCAGCGTCATCAGCGGCGCACCGACCTGGACGCCGAGCGCGTAGGCGCTGACCACCAGCCCGGCCGCGGGAATCGAGACGCCGAGATCCCCGGCGACGAGGGGCAGCATGCCCATCGGGCTGAATTCCGTGACGCCGATGCCGAAGGCGCCGATCGCCAGGGCCAGCAGGGGAGGATTGATCGCCATGAGGGCTCTCCGGTTGTTCCGGAACCGCACGTGGCGGATTCGGCGCACGGGGAGTAGTCCGTTGACGGGACCAAGATCTGTGCGGGGAAGTCACGAATGCTGCGCGATAAGGCCGACCGTGCCGGGGACATGGCCGTGTTCGTGGCGGTGGCGGAGGCCGGCAGCCTGTCCGCGGCGGCGCGCCGGCTCGAGCTGACACCGTCGGCGGTGAGCCGGGTCGTCGCCCGGATCGAGGCGCGGCTCGGCGTACAGCTCCTCGTCCGGACGACCCGGACCCTGCGCCTCACCGCCGAGGGCGAGACCTACGGGCGGGCGGCGCGGCGCATCCTGGCTGATCTCGACGAGACCGAGACCGCGCTCGCCGACCGGGGCTGCCCGCGCGGGCGGGTCCGGGTCAGCGCCGCCACCGCCCATGGCCGGCTGGTGATCGTGCCGCTGCTCGGGGCGTTCGTGGCCCGCCATCCCGGCATCGTGGTCGAGATCGACCTCAGCGACGAGATCGCCGACGTGCTCGGCGGCCGGGCCGATATCGGCATCCGGTTCGGGCCCCTGGCCGATAGCCCGCTCACCGCCCGGCGGCTGGGCGAGACCGGCCGGACCGTGGTGGCCGCCCCCGCCTATCTCGCCCGGGCCGGGACCCCGCGCCGGCCCGCCGACCTCGCCGACCACAACTGCCTGGACTTCACCTTCCGCCGGAGCGAGCCCGGCTGGCCGTTCCGCGAAGACGGGCGCGACTTCATCCTGCCGGTACGCGGCACCCTCGCGGCCAACAATGGCGAGACCCTGGTGCAGCTGGCGCTCGGCGGCGCCGGCATCACCCGGGTCGGCAATTTCCACATCGCCGACGATCTCGCCGCCGGCCGGTTGGTGCCGCTCTTGGAGCCGTTCAACCCCCAAGACCGCGAGGCGATCCACGCGGTGTTCGTGGGCGGACCGGCCATGCCGGCCCGGGTGCGGGTGCTGGTGGACTTTTTGGCGGAGCGGATGCGCGGGGGCTAGGCCCTCGTCCGAGACGAGATGGGTCTTAGAATCACGCTGGCGTGCGGTGTCAAATCCGGCCGCTCATCCGACAAGGATAGGGAGCGCTCGTCGCCGCGAGAGGGAGCTGTATCCCGTGTCACACAGTTTTACCCAGGCCTGGGAGGCCTTCGTCGCGCATTTCGGCGCGGCGCAGATCAATGGGATCACCAGTTCCCGCCGGCAATTCGGCGACCACCTGTTGCCGGATCTTCAAGCCGCGGTGATAGCCCGGATCGCGCCGTTCGAGCCGGACCTGATGGGCGTGCATCAACTCTATGAACAGTTGGCGCTGACGATCTCCGGGCTGCTCGTCCGCGACCAGCAAGGCGCCATCGCGATCACACCGCTCCAGTATCAGGACATCGATGTCGGCGAGGAGGAGCCGTTCGCCGCCCTGAACAACGGGTTGTGGCTGTTCAAGGTCGAGGGGCGGCCGGTCGCGGTGCTGCTGTCGCACTACGCGGTGTACGGCGAGGGCCGGTTCGCCCAGATCGAGGTTGCCACCCTGGCCGATCCGGTTTCGTTGGGCTTCGTGCGCGCCTTCCTCGCCGCCGTGCAAGAAGCCGGCGCAACCTCGACCCGCTACCGCGGCAAGATCCTGTCGTTTGAGAGTGGCTCCGATTATTCCGGCATGCGCGCCGTCATGCAGGTCCACAGATTGCCCTTCGTGGATCGGGAGGCCGTCATTCTGGACACGGCCACCATGGCCAAGATCGACCGCCACGTCTTCGCGTTCGACCACCACCGCGAGGCGCTGAAGCGGCTCGGCCAATCGACCCGCAAGGGCGTGCTCCTGTACGGACCGCCCGGAACCGGGAAGACGCACGTGATCCGCTACATCGCGTCGAACCTGCCCGACCGCACCACGGTGCTGGTCACCGCCGAGCAGGTGAAGATGCTGAGCCGATACATGCTGCTCGCCCGGACCCTTCAGCCTAGTATCGTCGTGCTGGAGGACGTGGACCTCGTCGGCCGATCACGCGAGGGCATGAACAGCCCCAATACTGAGGTATTGCTCAACCGCCTTCTGAACGAGATGGATGGATTGCAGGACGACGCGGACGTGCTGTTCATCCTCACCACCAACCGGCCAGAGGAGATCGAGGAGGCTCTGGCCTCCCGGCCGGGGCGCATCGACGAGGCGATCGAGGTCGCCAATCCCGATGCGTCGTGCCGGGCGCGTCTGGTTGCGCTCTACGGCCGCGCGCTCGACTTCGAGGACGGCGCGGTCGCGGATTTCGTGGCGCGCTCGGAGGGGGCGAGTGCGGCCTTCGTCAAGGAGATGGTCCGCCGCGTCGCGCAAGTCGCCGTGAGCGCCGGCCGAGGCAACCGCGTCGGCCGGGAGGATGTCGCCGTCGTCCTCGGCGAGGCTACAGAGAGCCGGAACCGGATCGGCCGCCGCATCGTCGGTCTCGCGAACCATTCGGAGGCTCGGGCGGGAAAGCAGGCACCGCCCTTCGACGCATGCGGCTCGGATCTTTGATCCGCATCTTCGCAGCGAGATCCCGAGGGCGACGTCCTGCAAGGGACTCGGCGCTCCGCCTCAAGCCCCCGCCCGGTAGGCCGCCGGCGTCGTGCCGGTGGCGGCCCGGAAGGCCCGGGTCAGGTGGCTCTGGCTGCTGAAGCCGCAGGCGAGCGCGATCGCGGCGATCGGGTCGCGACCGCGCAGGAGCGCCTTGGCCCGCTCGGTTCGGCGATGGGCGACGTAGACCTGGGGTGACACCCCCCGGCTCGCCCGGAAGGCGCGCTGGAAGTGGAACGGGCTCAGATCCGCCAGGGCCGCGAGGTCGGCCAGCCGGATCGTGTCGTGGAGATGCGCCTCGACATACGCGGCGATGCGGCGGGTCAGATGCGGCGCGAGCCCGCCGGTCAGCGCCCGGCGGCGGATCCCGCCCCAGCGCGGGTCGGCGAGGAACAGCGCCACCGTCTCGGTCATCACAGATTCGGCCGCCAAGGCGTCGCAATCCGCGACCGCGCGCGCGACGTGCCGGAGCGCTGCCGCAAGACGGGGGGCCTCCGCGAATGTGACCTCGGGCACGTCGAGTAGCCGAGCGTCGCGCTCGAACGTCTCCGCATAGGCCCGGGCCAGCTCGTCGGCCGGCAGGTAGAGGTGGACGAACGCGAAGGGCGCCGTGATCACCCAGTCCGACCGGTGGCGGTGGGGCATCACGCACAGCGCCCCCGGCCAGCCGGAGACGGTCCTACCATCGACCCTGCGGGTGCCGCTGCCGCCTTCGAGATACAGGCTGAAGGTGTGGCCCTCCGGGCTGTCATACGCGACCTCGTCGTGGCTGTTGCTCCACAGGGCCGCCGAGCGCCCGAAGCCGAGGTCCAGCGCGCCGGCGGTCTGGGCGTTCGGCGAGGCGGACAGGAACCCGAAGACGGAGGTCGGGCCGGCGGACATCGAAGAGAACCTTTAAGGGGCGTCGTCCCGGATCGGATATCCGGGGCGCGCTGCGCGGTCGAGCCGCGGCCCGCACTGCGCCGCAAGATCCTGCAAGAACGGCCCCCGCCCCGCGGCTAGGCTCCGAGCAGTCCCAGCCGGATTGCCCGCCCGATGAACGCCCTGCTCTTCGCCGCCACCGTGCTGATCTGGGGCACGACCTGGATCGCCATCACGGTCGAACTCGGGCCCGTGCCGGTGCTGGTCTCGGTGCTCTACCGGTTCGCCCTCGCGGCCGCGATCCTGCTCGGCGGCCTGGCGCTTACCGGACGTCTCACGGTCCCGGCCCTGCGGCATCAGCCGTTCCTCGTCGCGCAGGCCCTGTGCCTGTTCTGCTGCAACTTCCTGTGCTTCTACGCGGCGACCGGCTTCATCCCGTCCGGGCTGGTCTCGGTGGTGTTCTCGCTCGCCACCCTGTTCAACGCCGTCAACGGGCGCATCCTGTTCGGCACGCCGATCACCGGGCGGGTCGCGCTGGCCGCCCTGCTGGGCTTCACCGGCCTCGTCCTGCTGTTCGCCCGCGAGCTGTCGGCCGGGCTCGATGCCGGCACGCTGAAGGGGCTGGGGCTCGCCACCCTCGGGACGCTGCTGTTCTCGCTGGGCAACATGGCCTCCCGCCGCAACAGCGCGGCGGGCGTGCCGCCTCTCCAGGCCAATGCCTGGAGCATGGGCTACGGCGCCCTGGTCCTGCTCGGCCTCGTCGCCGGCACCGGCACGCCGCTGGTGGCGCCGCCCGACACGGCCTACCTCCTGGCGCTGCTCTACCTGGCGGTGATCGGCACGGTGGTCGGCTTCACCGCCTATCTGTCGCTCGTCGCCCGGATCGGGCCCGCCCAGGCGGCCTACGCGACCGTGCTGTTCCCGGTGGTCGCCCTGGCGCTCTCGACGCTGTTCGAGGGCTATCGCTGGCACTGGACCGGCCTGCTCGGCCTGGCGGTGGCCCTGTGTGGCAATGGCCTGATGTTTTTGGAGATTCCAGCCCGGCCCCGTCCTCGCGAGCAGAGCGAAGCCATCTAGGTCAGCGCACGAATTCCGAACGTAGCGTGCCCCTGGGTTGCTTCGCTCTGCTCGCAATGACGGTGGGAGGCTCAGGATGGGGGCGTGGGTGGGATGTCGGGAAGACGGTGCCCCCTACGCGAACACCACCGGCCGCCTTGCCGCCTCGGTGCGGATGATCTCCACGAGCTGCGCGTCCTCGGCCGGGTCGGCGAGGCGCAGGCCGACCGGGGTCGAGCGGGTCTGGATCGTCAGCCAGCGCAAGGTCGGCCGGAGGTCGGTGGCCTCCACCACCGCCACCCCGGGATGGTCCGGCTGGAGCTGGAGGAAGGTCAGGTGGTTGCGGCTGGGGCGCGCGCCCAGCAAATCGTCGATCGCCTCGATTGTCTCCCGGGGCGTGTGCAGATGGGTCATCATCCACAGCCGGTTCTCGGTGCCGGGAGTGTCGAGGGCGGCGCGCAGGCGGCGCACGCCCTCGGTCAGGAAGGCGTAATCCGCCGCGTTCGCCGCCGGGTCGTGGTGGTTGAACACGCATTCGAGCCCGTGCCGCTCCCGGTAGAGCCGGTGCCGGCCGCGCCAGATGTCGGGTCCGCGCCGCTCCGCCTCCGGGATGCTCTCGAGCTGGCCCCGGTCGGTGAGCGCGGCAAAGTCGTCGTCCAGGCAGTCCCGGACCATGCCGGGCATCGAAAAGATCCAGTCGAGCGGGCCGGACCAGTGGCGCAGGTCGAGGGTCTTGAGCACGTGCGCCATCTGGCAATTGCAGCCGAGCGAGACGTGGTTGTGCCCGCCCGGCTCGCGCCCGTCGCGCCGCCCGAGGAGTCGCCCGAGGGCGTTCAGCAGGCCGCCCGTCGCGCCGGGGGACGTCATACGGTTCGCCCTTGCGGCTGACGCCTCCAGGGCGGTCCGCCGCACGCAGCCAAGTGTACGCAGGCCGCGCAAGCTTGCCTGCGGCAACGCACATTCGCGCTTGCCGACGGCCAAACGCCTCGAACGTCAAACGTTTCGGCCGTCGGACTCACAGGGTCCGGCCGATGGCGAGGAATTTCTCGGCGCGGCGGTCGCGGATCTCCACCGGGCTCAGGCCCTCGAACTGGGCGAGCGACTCGGCGATGGCGTCGCCCGCGCCGCGGATCGCCGCCTCGCGGTCGCGATGCGCGCCGCCGGTGGCCTCCGGAATGATCCCGTCGATGACGCCGAGCCGCAGCAGGTCCTGGGCAGTAATCTTCATGGCGGTGGCGGCCTCGTGGGCGCGGCCCTGGTCGCGCCACAGGATCGAGGCGGCGCCTTCGGGGGAGATCACCCCATAGATCGCGTGCTCCAGCATCAGCACCCGGTTAGCGGTGGCGAGCGCGATGGCGCCGCCCGAGCCGCCCTCCCCGATCACCACGGCGACGTTGGGCACGCCCAGCGCCAGGCACGCCTCGGTGGAGCGGGCGATGGCCTCGGCCTGGCCGCGCTCCTCGGCTTCGATGCCCGGATAGGCGCCGGCCGTGTCGACGAAGGCGATCACCGGCAGGCCGAACCGGTCGGCGGTCTCCATCAGCCGGACCGCCTTGCGGTAGCCCTCGGGCCGGGCCATCCCGAAATTGTGGCGCAGCCGCGCCTCGGTGGTGGCGCCCTTCTCCTGGCCGAGCACCAGGACCGGGCGCCCGCGGAAGCGGCCGAAGCCGCCCAGGATCGCCTCGTCCTCGCCGAAGTTGCGGTCGCCGGCGAGCGGCGTGAATTCGCTGATCAGCCCGGCGCAGTAATCCACGAAATGCGGGCGCTGCGGGTGGCGGGCTACCTGGGTCTTCTGCCAGGGCGTGAGGCTCGCGTAGATTTCGGCCAGGGCGTGGCCGGCCTTGGCCTCCAGCCGGCCGACCTCTTCGGAGATCGAGACGGCGCCGTCGCGCTCGCCGACCGCCCGCAATTCCTCGAGCTTGGCCTCCAGCTCGGCAACCGGCTTCTCGAAGTCGAGGTAGGTGCGCGTCACCGCCATCGTGTCACAGGTCTTCCCGGGTTCGCCGCTCCGGAAGCGGCGGGCGCGAGGTGTTGGCGATGGCGGGTGTGGTGTCAACCGGCGCCGGGTTCGAGCAGCTTTGCGCGAGCGCTTCGGGGGTGGGATTTTTTGGTGGCGGTGGCGGGATGGTGCACCGATTAGAGGTGCGACGCGCTCTCCTCCCCCTTGCGGGGAGGAGTTGGAGGTGGGGGTGGTGCAGAAGGCACCGCTGCGCCCCATCCGGCACCACCCCCACCCCTGCCCCTCCCCACAGGGGGGAGGGGAAATGCGTTGTGTTTCATTGGCTTGCCGAAAAGCAGACCCCAGATGTGACTCTGTCAGCCGGCAGTGGCGGAAGGGCGCGCGCGGCCGCCCGCTGCCCCTCTCAGCTCACGATATGCCGCCCTGGCACGTGCGCCCTACGCCGCCAGATCCTCGCGGGCGATGCGGCGGCAATGTTCCAGGTAGCCGCGCTGGTGCGCGCCCATCAGGTCGGTGACGGCGGACCAGAGCCAGCCGGGGGTGTCGGCGCCCTGCCCCGGGGCGCGGACCGTGTCGCTCCAGGATCGGCGCGCGTTGGCGCTCATCTGGCGGCCATGGGCGCGGCCCAGGATGGCGGCGAGGTGGCCCGAGACCCGCACCGCCTCGCCCCGGGAAAACTGCTCGGCGTCGATCTTGAGATCCTGCGGCATCAGCTCGCGCACTGTGACCGGCGTGCCCTGGAAATTCGCTGCGACCATCCGGTCGCCGAGATTGGGCGACAGGGCCCGGGCGCCGGCCACGACCCGGGCGGCGGCGTCGGCGGGCATGTCGGCCCCCGGGGCCGGCGGGGCGAGGAACGGCACCGCCTCCTTGACGTCGAGGAGCGCGAGATGCGGGCGGGCGCCGCCGGAAATCTCCACGAGGCCGGCATAGCGCAGGCGGCCGAGCGAGCTGCAGCCCTTGATCCAGTAGGCGGCGTCGAGCAGCCGGATCTCCGCCCCGGCCTCGGCGCCGCCGAGCGCCAGGACCAACCGGTGCACCTCGGGGTCGCGGCTTAGGGCCTCGAACGCCGCCTGCTCGGCCGGGTCGAGGTCGAAGAACCGGTTGCCCCGCGGCAGGCGGGCATCCTTGCCCTTCAGCCGCTCCCGGGACAGGTGACGCCAGCGCCGGCCGAGCGCCCGGCGGCGGGTGGTGGCGACGATCTCGGATTCGGCGATGTCCTGCTCGGCGTGGTCCGGATCGAGGATCCCGTCGGCGTAGCCGACCGCCATGGCGTCCATCATCCGGGCGGTGACGATGCCCGGCAGGGTCGCGTTGAGGGCGGCGGTGACGAGCGACAGGGCCAGCCGGACGAGGTCGAAGGCCGGGTTCGACACCAGGGTCTGGTCGAGGTCGCGGATCTGGATGTCGATCCGCCCATCGGGCCCGGCCACCGCGCCGAGATTGCCGAGATGGGCGTCGCCGCAGATCCAGACCGCCGGCCCCTCGGGCAGGGATCCCGCCGGCATGGCGGCGATGAGCTCGTAGAACTGCGCGGTGCTGCCCCGGACATAGGCGTGCGGCGAGGAGGCGATCTTGCACAGGCGGCGCTGTTCCAGCTCGCTCGCCTCGCGCCCGGACCGGGCCGGCATCTGCATATCCATCCGCGTCGTCCGATCCTCTGCCGCCCCCGATCCGGGGTGCCAGATCGATGTCGGGCGCGAGGTTAGAGTTTCATCCTTAAGGGCGGGTGAGCTTTTTGACGCAGTGCGATGGTGGGCTCCGTCATCGCGAGCGCAGCGAAGCGACCCAGCAATTCGCGACGATCGAGGATTGCGTGCTGCCCTGGGTTGCTTCGCTGCGCGCGCAAGGACGGGTGGGCCTTCAAGCCGCCTGCTGTTCCACCCGGTTCCGGCCGGCGGCCTTGGCCCGGTACAGGGCGATGTCGGCGCGCTTGAGCATGTCGCCCGGGCCGGTATCCTCCGGGTGGCGGATGGCGACGCCGATCGAGACCGTCACCGGGATCGTCCGGGTGGCGCGCTGCACCGAGAACGGCAGCGCCTCGACCTTCTCGCGGATGCGCTCGGCGATGGCCCGGGCCTCGGCCAGGCCAGCCTCCGGCAGGACCACCACGATCTCCTCGCCGCCGTAGCGGGCGACGATGTCCACCGGCCGCGTGTGCTGACGGACCCGCTCGGCGAAGGTTCGCAGCACCTCGTCGCCGGCCTCGTGGCCGTAGCTGTCGTTAATGCCCTTGAACAGGTCGATGTCGAGGATCAGGGCGGCGAGCCCCGGGCGCTTCGCGGTCTCGTCGGCGAACAGCGCGCCGAGATGGTTGTCGAGGTAGCGCCGGTTGTGCAGGCCGGTGAGCGCGTCGGTCACGGCCATCTGCAAGGAGGCCTGCATGGCGCCGCGCAGGGCCTCGGTGAAGCGCTTGCGCTTCACCTGGGTGCGGACCCGGGCCATCAGCTCGTTGCGGTCCACCGGGCGCATCAGGAAGTCGTGGACGCCGAAATCGAGGCCGCGCACCACCCGGCCGCGGTCGTGCTCCTCGGCCAGCATGATCAGCGGCATCGCCCGGGTGGCGTCCTGCGAGCGGAGCTGGCTGCACAGGCGAAGCCCGTCGAAGCCCTCGAGGTCGAGGCTCACCAAAGCGAGGTCGAACCCGCCCTCGGCGGCCAGGCGCATGGCCGCCTGCGGGTCGGGCTCGATCGTGACCGCGTGGTGCTGGCGGAGCGCCCCGGCCATGCGCTCGGCCGCGCCGGGCCGGTCCTCGATCAGCAGGATCCGCGCGTCGAGGCCGGTCTCGGCAGCGGCGAGCGCCAGGGGATCGCCGATGCCGAATTCGCGCGAGGCCAGGGCGCGCTGGCGTAACTCGTCGGTGACCGCCTTGAGGCGCACCAGGCTGCGCACCCGGCTGAACAGGGCGGTGTCGTCCACGGGCTTGGTCAGAAAATCGTCGGCGCCGGCATCGAGGCCGCGCAGGCGGTCCGAGGGCTGGTCGAGGGCCGTGACCATCACCACCGCGATATGGGCGGTGACCGGGTTGTTCTTGAGGTAGCGGCAGACCTCGAACCCGTCCATGCCGGGCATCATCACGTCGAGCAGGACCAGATCGCACAGGCCCTTCTCGCAGATCGCGATCGCGTCCGGGCCGTTCATGGCGGCGACCGTGTCGAAATATTCGAGCCCGAGCTTCGTCTCCAGAAGCTTCACGTTCGGGAACAGGTCGTCGACGATCAGGACGCAGGCCGACATGGTTCCTCGCTGACGCGCGGTTGCGCGATTCCGCCCGGGGCGGTCGGCCGTTCGCCGTTACCGGCGCGCCGCTCCGGCGTCACCGGGGCTCAAGATACGCGCGAACCGTTGCCAAAAACTTCGCGACGGAGATCGGCTTTGACAGATAGGCCTCGCAGCCGCCCTCGCGGATCCGCTCCTCGTCGCCCTTCATGGCAAACGCCGTGATCGCGATGACCGGAATGCTCTTGAGGTCGTCGTCCTCCTTGAGCCATTTGGTCACTTCGAGGCCGGAGACCTCGGGGAGCTGGATGTCCATGAGGATCAGGTCGGGATGGTGCGCGCGGGCCAGCTCGATCGCCTCAATGCCGTGGGCGGTCTTCAGGGTCGCGTAGCCGTTCGCCTCCAAGAGGTCGTTGAACAGCTTCATGTTCAGTTCGTTATCCTCGACGATCAGCACCGTCTTTTTCATGATCCGATGTCCCGGTGCGCGCCGATCATGATTAGCGGGCCGTGAAGCCCCTTGGTGACCTTTGTAGCGATCACATGTTGATGAATGGCAAACCTCTTCAAGGGGCCGAATCTGCAGAACGGCTCGCCCTGGACGTTCTGCTGTGGATCGTCGCGGAGGATGACCGCCTCCTGCCCTTCCTGGCGGCGAGCGGGCTGAGCGCCGACACCCTGCGCGAGAGCGCCCAGGAACCGGCCTTCCTGGCGGGCGTCCTCGATCACGTCATGGGCGACGAGGGCGTGCTGGTGGCCTGCGCGGGTGCGCTGGAGATCAAGCCGGAGCGCATCGCCGCGGCCTGGCGCATCCTGTCGCCGCAGCCGGAGGACGATTGGGCCTGAGGCGTCGGTTTGCCGCGTCTGGGGGTGAGCCGCGGACGTCTCGTCACCCGCCTTGTCTTTCCGGGGCCGCGCAGCGGAGCCCGGAATCCAGAACCTCGGACGGTCCTAGGTTTTGCATCGTCGGCGGATCTGGATTCCGGGCTCGCCTACGGTGCCCCGGAATGACGGGATGGTTCTGGAGGCTTTAGCCTCACGGCGTGCAGCCCTTCTCGCCTTCCTTGGCGGAGGCCCTGCCGGCCTGGGTGTCGATATCGAGGGCGGTCATGTCGCCCAGGATGGCGAACTCGCCGTAATCGAGCTTGAGCGCGCCGCTGACGCCGTTCTCGTAGAGGTCGAAGCCGAGGGTGTAGATCGGCGTCCGCTCGCCCACCCCCGGCGTGTAGTAGCTCAGCCGCACCGGCCAGTGCGGCATGCTGGCGAGCGGGCCCTCCCGCAGGGGCTTGTCCCGAGCGGTGTCCGCGGCCGGGCCGGTGCCGGCATGGCCGATCACCGCGAAGGTGTCGTAGATCTTCTTGCCGTCGTCGGAGCCGTCGAACACCTTGGCCGACAGGGTCGCCTGGCCGGCGCGGGCCGCCGTGATCAGGTGGCGCATGTGCTCGCTCGGGAACAGGACCGGCCCCTCCACAGTGAACGGCTTGGCCGCGCCCTTGAGCTTCACCGTAACAGACTCGCCCTGCTCCGAGGCGGTGCCGTCCACCGGCGCGGCCGGCTGGTTGTTGGTCAGGGTCGTGGTCTTGAACCGGAACTCCCGGCCCTTGCCGCCCTCGAAGGTGGTGCTGCGCATGTCCGACAGGCGCGGGCCGGTCTCGCCCGAGGAGAGTTCCGTCACCTGCCGGGTCAGCATGGTGTAGCCGCGGCAGGTATCGCCCCGGAAATCGATGACGATCCGGCCGCGGGCGCTCTCCACCGAACGGGTGCCGCCGCCCTCGGCCAGCGACAGGTCGTAGACCGCGCGGTGGTTGGCGAGCACGATCTCCTTGGCCTCCTGGCCCGGCGCGGGGGCCTCGGCCTTGGCCTCGGGGACCGGCGGCTCGGATACGGCCGGCGCGGCGTGCGCTCCCCAGGCGGAGACGAGCAGGCCGGCCGTCAGGAGATGCGAGAGGCGCATGAATAATCCCGGTTCAAGGTCCGCCAGATAGCAGGCGACGCGAAAGGGGCAATCCTCGGGCGCCGTGGCGATCCCCGATATGGGGATCCCAAAGGGCTGAGCCCTTTGGCGGGGTTCAGGGGCGGAGCCCCTGAGGCACCCAGGGCTCCGCCCTGGACCCGCGAAAGGTCCCGGACCCAGCCCTTTTAAGGTGTTTGGCTGTTGAGGATCCTTGCGGTTGCGACGTGACCTCTGCTGGCGCGCTTAGGTTCTGCCGCGGGGTCTTTGGGTTTTCGCCTGCCGACCGTCACGCGCCCGGGGTCGATCCTGCGGGCCAAGCTCAGCAGGCGCGCGGCCAGGGCCGGTGGGTCGGTCGCACCGCAGGCCGTCCAGTGCTCAGGGGGCAGAGCGATCAGCAGCCCCTCGTAGCCGCCGCGGATCTGTAGGACGAGGTGATACAAGGACACCTTGGGGGCCGCCCCCGCGGCGGAG
>NZ_FOTK01000127.1 GCF_900114535.1 Methylobacterium pseudosasicola
CGCGGCACGCCGTTTGGCCCGCGGCTGCATGCGGTGGCGACGTATCTCAAGACCTTCCAGGCACTGTCCTACGAGCGGTTGCAGGCGACGCTATCTGTCAAAAGGCGTTGGAACGGGACCCCGGATCGGCGTGCAATTGGGACCCCTTCGCAAGCTGGGTGCGGTGCGGCTGAGCTGATCCGACGTCCGGCTTTCGCGGCGTAGGCGCTGGCCTCAGACGCGGTTCTTGAAGCGCCAGCTCTCATTGCCGGTCTCGACGATCTCACAGTGATGGGTGAGCCGGTCGAGCAGCGCCGTGGTCATCTTGGCGTCGCTGGCGAACACGCTCGGCCACTCGCCGAAGGCGAGATTGGTGGTCACCACGATCGAGGTGGTCTCGTAGAGCTTGCTGATCAGATGGAACAGCAACTGGCCGCCTGACTGCGCAAACGGCAGGTAGCCGAGTTCGTCCAGCACCACGAAGTCGAGCCGCATGAGATGGTCGGCGATGCGGCCCTGCCGGCCGGCACGCGCCTCGGCTTCGAGCCGGTTGACGAGGTCGACCACGTTGTAGAACCGGCCTCGCTTGCCGTCCCGGATACACGCTCGCACGATGGCGATGGCGAGGTGCGTCTTGCCGGTGCCGGTACCGCCGACCAGCACGACGTTGCGCTGATGGGCTAGGAACTCGCCGCCAGCGAGGTCGCGCACCAGCCCCTCGTTGACCGGCGTGTCGGCGAAGGCGAACTCGGCGATGTCCTTGGCCAGGGGCAGCTTGGCGATCGTCATCTGGTAGCGGATCGAGCGCGCCTGCTTCTCGCTGATCTCGGCCTGGAGCAGGTCGCCGACGACCTGCTGCGGCTCGTGGGTGCGCTTGAGCGCGACCTTGATGATCTCATCGTAGGCCGCCTTCATCCCGAACAGCTTCAGCTCGCCCATGGTGGCGAGGATGTCCTGACGTTCCATCATGGGGCTCTCCTCAGGCTGTCGTAGCGGGTACAGTCGGCGACCGGCTCATGGCGCAGCCGCAGGCTCTCAGGCGTCAGGATGGTGACCGGGGCGGTCGGCTCGCGCTGCCGGGCCAGGATGTTGAGGACGACATCGGCCGAGTGCACGCCCTCACGCAGCGCCTCGGCGCAGGCCGCCTCGACCGCGCTCAGCTCGTCGCGCAGCACGGCGGTGAGGATCTCGACCATCTGCCGGTCGCCGTCGGCAGAGCCGGCGAGCTTGCGTCGGATCCGGTCGAGGGCGGCAGGC
>NZ_FOTK01000045.1 GCF_900114535.1 Methylobacterium pseudosasicola
CAGAGATAAGGATCGAGCATGCTCGGCTTCGGCTCGCGCATGCCGTTCCGGGGAAAGCTCGCGGCGAAGGCGTACTTGCGCACCGTGGCGCGGGCCAAGCCCGTCTCGCGAGTGATGCGCCGAAGCGAGTGTCCTTCCGCATGGTGGCGACGCACGTCGTCATAGGCGGCTTCCCATCGACCGCGGGCCGCGGCCCGCGCGAGCATCTCGGACGGTGCGCGCGGGTAGGGCGTGACGCGCCGAATCGATGGCGATGACGGGGCCACGGCCGGCAACAGCTTCAGACGCGGATGGACGCGGGCGAGCCAGCGCTCGACCATCTGTCGGGTATTGAGCAGGAGATGCCACCGATCCGCGACCTGAACGGCATCGGGCGCACCCATGGCGGTCCCACGCGCATATTCGGTCGAGCGGTCCCGTGCCACGACCTGGACCTGTGGGTCGCGCCGGAGCCGGGCCGCCAGCGTCGAGGCCGAACGATCCGGCAGCAGATCGATGGGGCGGCGGCGTTCGAGGTCGACACAGATGGTGCCATAGGTTCGGCCCTTGCGCAGAGCCCAGTCGTCGACACCGACGATGATCGGTTTGGATCCGGTCGGCAGCGGACATTGGCGGATACCCCGCAGCAGCGTCGTGGCACTGGTGGGCATCGGCCAGCCGGTGAGTCCTCTGAGCGTAGCGGTCGAGGAGGCGAGGCAGGCGCTCGGCGAAGGTCCGACGCGCACAAGCAGGTTCGTGGCAGCAGAAGCGTCGGATCGTCAGGGTCAGGCGCACGTCCTGACCGCTCGTCGGCAGGTCGTCGATGATAGCGACTATGCACAGACCGACTGACGGTACGACAACCTGGGCAATGGGCGTGATCGCGCTTCGCTTGAGCGGAAATGCGAACGGCAGTGCCATCCTTACGCGTGACGTGAAGAAGGCGACAACCGGGGAGGTGACAGAGAAGGGTCATGCCCTGATCTGAGAATCCCCGCCCGGTTCAGCCAGGAGCTACCTTCCGGCATCCCTCCCACCAACCCAATCCACCAAACTTGGCGAAGAGCCACCAGATGGGGGCAGACCAGTCTGGGTCTGTCGTTCTGGCTGCCGTCACCGTCTTCCGCTGCCGATCGAGCGCAGGCTCCGGGTCGACGATCCATCAGGGATGTTTAGGGTTGCGAGCCTGCATTGGCGAGGGCCTCAAGCTCCTCCCGCAGATAGGGTGCCGTGCGGCTCGCCCGCGCCTGGGCCACGATCTCGGGACGGCCGGCCGCCACGACAGTGCCACCCAGGCTTCCCGCGCCCGGCCCCACGTCGATGACGTGATCGGCCCCCGCGACGACGCGCATGTCGTGTTCGACCATGACGACCGTGTTGCCCGCATCGACCAAGCCGTTGAGCTGGAGCATGAGGCGATCCACATCGGTCGGGTGCAGCCCGGTCGTCGGCTCGTCGAGGACGTAAAGCGTGCCCCCGCGCTGGCCCCGCTGCAGTTCGGTCGCGAGCTTGATCCGCTGGGCCTCCCCGCCGGAGAGTTCGGTCGCCGGCTGTCCGAGGCGCAGGTAGCCGAGGCCGAGATCCCGCAGTACGAGGAGCGGCCGCAGCACGGAGGGCTCGTCCGCGAAGGCCGCGCAGGCGCGCTCGACGGTCAGCCGGAGCACGTCCGCGATGGTCAGCCCGTTCCGGGTGACCTCCAGCGTCTCCGGTGCGTAGCGGGACCCGTGGCAGGTCGGGCAGGGGGCGTAGACGCTCGGCATGAACAGGAGTTCGACGCTGACGAAACCCTCGCCCTCGCAGGCCGGGCAGCGGCCCTTCGCGACGTTGAAGGAGAAGCGGCCGGCGTCGTAGCGGCGCCGGCGTGCCTCGGGGGTGGCGGCGAACAGTTTGCGGACGCCGTCGAACAGGCCCGTGTAGGTCGCGAGGTTCGAGCGGGGCGTGCGCCCGATCGGTTTCTGATCGACCTGGACCAGACGCCGGATCCCATCCATGCCGCCGACGATGCGCCCTTCGGTCGGACCCGGCGCCGCGTCGAGGGGATCCTCCGGCTCGTCGGGGGTGTCGACGGGCCGGCCGAGGCGGTCGCCGACGAGGTCCAGCAAGGCTTGGCTGACGAGGCTCGACTTGCCGGAGCCCGAGATGCCCGTGACCGCGGTGAGACATCCCAGCGGGAACGCGACCGAGACGCCGCGCAGGTTGTTGCGGACGATCCCCTCCAGGCGCAGCCATCTCGCGGGCTCGCGCTGCGGTCGCAGCGGCGGCTCGGCGAGCCCGAACAGGTGCAGGCGCGTGCGCGACGCCTCCACGGCGCGCAGGCCCTCCGGCGGGCCGCTGTAGAGCACGGTGCCCCCGTGCTCGCCCGCCGCCGGACCGACATCGACCAACCAGTCGGCCCGGCGCATCGTGTCGATGTCGTGCTCGACGACGAACAGCGAATTGCCCGAGGCGAGGAGCCCGGCGAGCGCGTCGTGCATGGCATCGCCGTCGGCGGGGTGCAGCCCCGCCGTGGGCTCATCGAGCACGTAGGCGACGCCGAAGAGCTGCGAGCGGAGCTGGGTTGCGAGGCGCAGGCGCTGCAACTCGCCCGACGACAGGGTCGTGGTGACCCGGTCCAGCGACAGGTAGCCGAGGCCCAGCTCCGTGAGCGTCCTGATCCGGTCGATGAGATCGGCGGCGAGGCGCTGGGCGGCGAGCCGCTTCTCGATCGAGAGGTTCGGCGTCGCGCGCACGTCCGGCGCACCCGCGTGGGCCGACGCCCCGGAGGCGGCACGCCGCGCCCGATCCCGCCGGCCCGCTTCGCGGTCGAGCGTCCCGGAATCGGCGCTCGCGGCACGGTCGTCATCGGGCAGCCGGTTTTCGGCGACGGGCTGCATCACCGCGGCGAGGTCGGAGAGCGGCATGCGCGACAGGTCACCGATATCGAGGCCAGCGAAGGTGACCGAGAGCGCCTCGGGCTTCAGGCGCTTGCCCTGGCAGGCGGGGCAATCCTCGCTGACGAGGTAGCGCGCCGCCCGTCGGCGCATGAGCGCGCTCTGCGACTTGGTGAAGGTGCCGAGCACGTGGCGGCGGGCGCTGGTGAAGGTGCCCATGTAGCTGGGCTCCAGGCGGCGCTGGCGGGCGCGCCGCGTCTGCTCCGGGGAGAGCCCGGCATAGACGGGCTCCTGAGGCTGCTCGTCCGTGAACAGGATCCAGTCCCGGAGTTCCCGCGGCAGGTCCTTCCAGGGCGTGTCGACATCGACCCCCCGGCTCACCAGGATGTCCCGCAGGTTCTGCCCGCCCCAGGCTTGCGGCCAGGCCGCGACGGCGCGCTCGCGGATCGTCAGCGACGGGTCGGGCACCATGGAGGCTTCCGTGGCCCGGTAAATCCGCCCGAGCCCGCCGCAGGACGGGCAGGCGCCCTGGGGCGTGTTGGGCGAAAAATCCTCCGCGTAGAGCATCGGCTGGCCCGGCGGGTAGGTGCCGGCGCGCGAGTACATCATCCGCACGAGGCTCGACAGGGTGGTGACGCTGCCGACCGAGGATCGGGCGCTGGGGGTGCCGCGCTGCTGCTGGAGGGCGACCGCGGGGGGCAGTCCCTCGATGGCGTCGACATCGGGTACGCCGACTTGATCGATCATCCGCCGTGCGTAGGGGGCGACCGATTCGAAATAACGCCGCTGGGCTTCCGCGTAGAGCGTACCGAAGGCGAGCGAGGATTTTCCGGAACCGGAGACCCCGGTGAACACCACGAGGGCGTCGCGCGGCAGCTCCACGTCGACGTCGCGCAGGTTGTGCTCCCGGGCGCCCTTCACTGTGACGTAGCCTGGCCGTCCTGCGCCCGATCGAGCCATCCCGGCTAGTTCTCTCGGCTTTGGTTGGTCCATCAAATCGCCCTGTCGGTGAGTGCTCTCCCGTATGACAGCAAACGCCGCTGCGCCGAGGAGAGATTAAGCGGCGCGGGAACTGCCCTCCGCGCGCTCGTCAGTGGATCGCTTCCCCGGATGAAACCCGATCGGGCGTGGCGTGAGCAGGACCGCACAGATCCGCACCACCCTCCAAGCCTCTTGCTCGCGCGCGTGGCAAACCCGGCAGATGGTGTCGGTCGGCCGGCGTGGTACCTGGATGCATCCTAAGGGAGATGCCGGCGGGGCCACCCTTCGAAGCTTTGCCCCAAGAGCAAGCCTGATCGTTGCCGGCAGCGGAACAGCCATTCCTGGAAGAACACGCAGCCAACGCGATCGTCCCGCGAGGCATGAGGAATCGGCAGAATGAGTTTGGCGGATCGCCGAAGCTTGCCGGCTCGCGCATCCAACGAGACCATCCTTAGGGAAACCCCGTATCAAACCAGGGCGCTACAGCCGACGTTTGTCTTCTACGACAGGGGTCGAGACACGGTGAGGCCGTTTGGAGCCGCTCGCTCCGCGCCCCCTACGCCGCCTGACTCTGACACAAGTCCGCCCGTCGCAGCACTCTGACCAAGGGGGTGACCCATGCCCGATCGATCCGGCAACGGTAGACCAGGCGACCACAGGGAGACTTATCGCGCCTCGGCCGGCCCGCGCGAACAGGTTAGGCCCGGCTTCGGCAGCGTCGGATGGGCGCTCGCCGGAGCAGCGGGAGTGGCCGCTCTCGCCGTCCTCGGCGCGCAACGGCTCGATCCGCCGAAACGTGGACGCACGCGAGAGACCGACGCGGCGAACGGCTGGAGCGACGAGCCAGAGGTCGAATATTCGATCACTATCGAGCGCCCTGCCGATGTACTCTATCGGGTTTGGCGGGATCCAGAGACCCTCCCGCGCATAGTGACGTTCCTGGCTGAGATCCGCCCGAGTGGAGAGGGACGAAGCGAGTGGCGCGCCGATGGCCCGCTCGGCCAGAGCCATGCCTGGGTCATGCAGATCACCGAAGACCGGCCCGGCGAGCTGATCCGCACAAGTTCGGATGGCGGCGGCCTCGTGACGGAGTGCGAAATCCGTTTCCGCGCAGCGTCGGGCGATCGCGGCACGGTCGCCACGCTGCGCATCCGCTTCGATCCGCCCGGGGGCATGCTCGGCGACGTCGCGGCGCGCTTCTTCGATGGCGTCGTGCCGAAGGCGCTGGCGTCGAAAGCGCTGCACGCCTTCAAGAGCCTCGTCCTGACAGGCGAGATCCCCACCACCGATCGCCAGCCGGCGGCCCGGCGCGACCCCCGCTGAGGAGCCTGATCATGCGCGCGCTCTACTGGAACGGCGTCAACGACCTGCGCGTCGGAACCGTCAAGGACCCCGAGATCGTCAACCCGCGCGACGCCATCTTGAAGGTCAGATTGTCGACCACCTGCGGCTCGGACCTGCATTTCATCGACGGCTACATCCCGACCATGAAGGCCGGTGACGTCATTGGCCACGAGTTCATGGGCGAGGTCGTCGAGGTCGGGCCAGCGGTGCGGCGGGTGAAGAAAGGCGACCGGGTCGTCGTCCCCTCGTTCATCGCCTGCGGTGAATGCTGGTATTGCCAAGAAAAACTCTTCTCACTCTGCGACTGCACGCACCCCAAGCCGGAACTCCAGGAGCCGCTGCTCGGCTATCCGACCGCCGGCATCTACGGTTACACCCATGCCTTTGGGGGTTATGCGGGATCCCACGCCGAATATATCCGCGTGCCTCATGCCGACGTGGACTGCTTCAAGGTGCCCGAGGGCGTCGCGGACGAGACGGCGTTGTTCCTCTCCGATGCCGCCCCGACGGGCTACATGGGCGCCGATTTCTGCGACATCCGGCCGGGCGACACGGTTGCGGTCTGGGGCTGCGGTGGTGTGGGCCTGATGGCCCAGCAGAGCGCGCGGCTGATGGGCGCCGAGCGGGTGATCGCCATCGACCGCTTCCCCGAGCGGCTCAAGATGGCACGGGAACACGCCGGCTCCGAGACGCTCGACTACACGCAAGTGCACAGCGTTCTGGAAGCCTTAAAGGAGATGACCGGCGGGCGGGGGCCGGATGCCTGCATCGACGCGGTCGGAATGGAGGCGCACGGCACCGGACCCCAATACGCTTACGACCGCGTGAAGCAGGCACTGCGACTGGAGACGGACCGCGGGCAAGCCTTGCGCGAAGCCGTCATGGCTTGCCGCAAGGGCGGCACGCTGTCGGTGCTCGGCGTCTACGGGCTGATCGATAAGTTCCCGATGGGCGTCATCATGAACAAGGGGATGACGGTGCGCACCGCCCAGCAGCACGGGCAGGCCTACATGGACCAGTTGCTCGCGCATGCCGCGAAGGGCGAGCTCAACCCGGCCTACCTCGCCACGCACCGCTTCAGCCTCGGGGACGGACCGCGCGGCTACGACATGTTTAAGCACAAGACGGACGGTTGCGTGCGCGCGGTTTTCGCACCGTGAGAACCACCGCCCTGGCGGTGGCGCTTAACTCCAGCGGGCACGTCCCGGCGTTTGAGTGGTCAGTGATCAGGCTGTCCGCCAGCGCGTACGGGCAAGCGCAGCCGACGCTGACCTGCAGACCCAACCGGCGCTGCCGAGCGCGCCTTCTTTAACGGGAGAATTTGCCAATGGAGCAGCGCCCGTTTGGTCCCATGCCGCGCGCGGTTGCGGTGATCGGCCAGGGAACCTGGTACATCGACGACGCGCACCGGCCCACAGCGGTCGCTGCCCTGCGTCGCGGGCTAGATCTCGGCATGACCCACTTCGACACCGCCGAGATGTACGGCGACGCCGAGGTCGTGGTCGGCGAGGCGATCGCCGGACGGCGTGACGAGGTTTTTCTTGCCTCCAAAGTCCTCCCCAGCAACGCCTCGCGTGCCGGGACCATGGCGGCCTGCGAGCGCTCGCTCGCGCGCCTGCGCACCGACAGGCTGGACTGCTATCTCCTGCACTGGCCCGGTCCGCACCCGCTCGAGGATACCTTCGCTGGCTTCGAGCGGCTTCGCGAACAGGGCAAAATCCTGTCGTGGGGGGTAAGCAACTTCGACGTGCCCAACCTTGATGCGGCGTGGAAAGCCGGGGGCGAGGGCCGGATCGCCTGCAACCAGGTGCTTTACCATCTCGAGGAGCGCGCGATCGAGCACGCGGTGCAGCCCTGGTGCGAGGCGCACGGCGTCGCCGTCGTCGCCTACAGCCCATTTGGTCATGGCAACTTCCCCGGCGCGAGCACGCCGGGCGGCCGCTTGTTGCAGAGGATCGCAGCAAACCATGGCGCGACCGCACGCCAAGTCGCGCTCCGTTTCCTGGTGCGGCGGCCGGCCTCCTTCACGATCCCCAAGGCGTCCAGCCCCGAGCACGCCGCCGACAACGCGGGCGCCGGCGCGCTATCGCTGACGGAAGCCGAGTTCGTCCAACTCGACGCGGCGTTCCCGCTCGGCCCCCGGCCGCGGCGGCTTCCTATGCTGTAGTCCCATGATGCTCGCTTGGCCGAAGCGGTCGTAGCCGCACCCACGAGTCGTCGCTAAGCCAGAGGCGGCTGGATGCCCCTGCTCTCTGCGGTGGCGCGCAAGGAGTTGCCGGCTCCTGAACAGACCTGTTTTCTACGGGTTGATCCTACGTGCATCGTGAAGTCCGACTCAGATCGGAGCGGCTTCGCAAAGCCCGTAGAACCCCCAGCATTGACGCGAGCCATGATGACAGAGACCCGAACAGCCCTGGTCGCGGGCGCGAACGGCATCATCGGCAAAGCGTTAATGCACGAACTTGCCGCATCGAAGGGTTGGCGCGCGCGTGCCCTCTCACGGCGGCCACACGGGTCGAGCCAAGCCATTGCGGCGGATCTAACCGATCCGGACGCGACCCGGGCCGCCCTCGCCCAGGCCCGCGACATCACGCATCTATTCTATGCCGCGCTCGCACCCCAGCCGAGCCTCGCCGATGAGGATCGGGTGAACGGCGCGATGCTGCGCAACCTTCTCGATGGGCTGGAAGCCGCAGGTTCGCCGCTGGAGCGCGTGGTGCTGTATCAGGGCGCGAAGGTCTACGGTGTCCATCTCGGGCCGGTTCCAGCCCCGTTCTACGAGGATGAGAACCCCCGCCACATCGGGCCGAACTTCTACTTCACGCAAGAGGACGAGTTGCGGGGCCGGGCGGATCGCGGCGGCGCAGCTTGGTCCATCCTGCGCCCCGACGTGGTGGTCGGCGACGCTGCCGGCAACGCCATGAACATCGCCATGGTGATTGGCGCCTACGCCGCCTTGTGTCGGGTTGAAGGGGCGGCGTTCCGCTTTCCCGGGCCGGCCCACGTCTACGAGGGTGTGTTTGCCCAGGTGACGGACGCCGGCGCCCTCGGCCGGGCAAGCCTCTGGGCCGCTACGTCCGATGCCGCGCGCGGGGAGGCTTTCAACTACGTGCACGAGCCCTTCCGGTGGCGGCGGCTCTGGGAGAAGCTCGCCGCCGCGCTTGATCTGCCGCTCGGGCCGCCGATGCCGATGCGCTTGGCCACCCACATGGCGGATAAGAAGCCGGTCTGGGCACGGCTGGTGGTGGAACAGGGCCTGAGCGAGCTGCCGTACGAGCAAGCGGTTGGCTGGAGCTTCGGCGATTTCGTGTTTCACAGCGACTTCGACCTCGTCTCCGACATGGGTAAGATCCGGCGCGCTGGATTCGGAGAGAGCGTGGACAGTGTCGAGGCCTTGATAGCCGCCATCCGCCGCCTGCAGGAGGCGAAGGTGTTGCCGCTCTAGGGCCGCGGTCACACGTGGCAGGGGCATACCAGTGCCCGACCTCGTTGCAATCTTGGCCTGTACGCACGGCGGCGATCGCCGACCTCGAAACCGGTGCTCGGCCGAGACTTCGACTTCAAGGTTCAACAGGTGGAACTTTGTAAGTGGCGGACGGTGAATCAGCGTGGAAGGGACTACAGCCATCGGCTCTGCAGACCTGATGGAGAAAAGTGCCGCCCAGCCTGCCGTCCTGCTGCTGCACGGCTCAGTTTATGGCCGAGTTTGGTGGATCAGGTCGCGGGGAGGAAGTGTCTGCGCCCGGGTCAAGCTTGGCATGGCTGAACACGGCGCCCTTCAACGAATCAAGATGGCTGACGTGCCCGTCAGAGGTGTTGCGCTTTACGTCTGATTCCATGCATCACGTCGGAGACCCTCTACAACTGGGTTGGAAAGCTACGGGGCCGTCCGCTTTTCTGACAGACCTCCTCCGAAGCAGACCAGCGGCTTTCAGCCAGACTACGCCACGCCGGATCGTCAGCGCACGCAGGACCAGACATTCGGTATTGCGCCCATGGCGGCCGTTCCAAGCGCTCTGAATGTTGCTCCATTGCAGACATTCGCGTGACGTCTTCGGCCGCAGCTATTTGCATAGGGTATTGGTTACAAAACCACTCCGCCTCCAGTGTTTTGGCCTGGTTGCTGGTAAGGTCAGCCTCATAGGCGAGGCCGATGTCTCCACGCACCCATTGTTCACTCAATCCCTTGAAGGAAGCAGCCGGCGGCCCGCCCGTCCCACGCTGCCTCAGTACCTGCGACATAAGTGCGTGGCCCTCAATCTTGGGAGGACGCATCGACGGATGCTGTCTCTTCGGCATGCGCCTGGCGATTGTCGAGCTTACGCAGCTCCATAGCGATGTCCTGCAAGCTGGCGTCGCCCTTGCGCAGAATGCGGTCTGCCTCGGACAGGCGGTCGCGCTCCGCTGCCGTGATGTTCCGAGCGCTCAGCACCACCACCGGAACCTCGGCGCAGCCGGGCAGAATTCGGAGGCTGTCGAGGAACGAGAATCCGTCCATCACGGGCATGGTCAGGTCGAGCAGGACGAGGCGCGGCACGCCGTGCCCGACTTGGTCGAGCGCCTCTCGGCCGTCGCCGGCCTCGCGGACAGTCCAGCCGTTGCGCTCCAGCACGGTCCGAAGGCGTTGGCGCATGTCGGCATCGTCGTCGATCACGAGCACGTCGCCGTCGGCGGCCCGGAACTGGTCCAGGATCGTGCGGAGGCGCGTCCAGTCCACGGGCTTGGGCACGGCCTCGACCGCCCCGAGCGAGGCACCGAGCGCCGCATCGGCGACGAAGCTGACCATGACCACCGGGATACCCGCGGTCTCTTGGTCAGCCTTGAGGGCTGCCAGGACCGACCATCCGTCCATCTCGGGCATCATCACGTCCAGCAGGATCGCCCGCGGTCTCAGCAACTTTGCCATCTCCAGGCCGGTACGCCCGTCGCCCGCTGTGCGCACGGCGAAGCGCTGGCGTTCCAGAAACCGGGTCATCACCTCGCGCTGGGACGCCTCGTCGTCGATCACCAGCACGAGGTCGCCCGCGAGCACCGTGCCGTCTGAACCCGAGGCTGCCGGCATCTGCGCAGCTTGGTCCGACGGCATCGCCGGCACGCGCAAGGTGAAGCACGTGCCTTGACCCGCACGGCTCGTAACCGTGATGTCGCCGCCGAGGAGCTGGGCGAAGGCGCGGCTGAGCGCCAGGCCGAGCCCGGTCCCGCCGAACCGGCGCGTGGTCGTCTCGTCGGCCTGGGTGAAGCGCTCGAACAGGCGCCCGACCTGTTCGGCGCTCATCCCGATCCCGGTATCCTCGACCGTGAAGCGGAGCCAATCACCCGCGTCATCCGTGTCGCGACCGGCGCGCAAGGTGATGGTGCCACCCTCGGTGAACTTCGCCGCGTTCGAGAGCAGGTTAAATAGGCACTGGCGTAGCTTCACGGCGTCCGTTCGGGCCCGGCCTGCATCGTCAACGATGTCGAGCACGAGGACGTTGCCTTTCTTCCGGACCAACGCTTCGACCGTGCCGGCGGCGTCCCGGGTGAAGGCGGCCACGTCGATGTCTTCGGGATCGAGCTCCATCTTCTCGGCTTCGACCTTGGACAGGTCGAGCACGTCGTTGATCAGCCCGAGCAGATGCTGCGCGTTCGACTTGATCTTACCGAGATCCTTCAGCAGGCTCTCCTGGCCGAGTTCCTCGGCCTCTTCCTCCAGCATCTCCGAGTAGCCGATGACAGCGGACAGCGGCGTGCGCAGTTCGTGGCTCATGTTGGCCAGGAAGCGGCTCTTGGCCCGGCTATGCTCCTCGGCTGCGTCGCGAGCCTCCTTCAAGGCAATCTCGAACGCCTCGCGCTCGGTGATGTCCGCGTGGATGCCGACCCACTCGCGGATCGTCCCGTCGGGATTGCGGACCGGCCGGCCCTTCACGGCGAACAGCCGGTAACTGCCATTACTGTTCCGCACGCGGTGCTGGAGCTCGTAGCCCCGGTTCGCAGCGACGGCGTCCCGCCACGCGGCCTTCGTAGGCCCGACATCGTCGGGATGCACGGCCTCCGCCCAACCGGCTCCCTGGCACTCGGCCTCGGATTGCCCGGTAAAGGCCTGCCAGTACGGCTGCGGTCCGACCATCGCCCCGCGGGCGTCGGTGGTCCAAATGATGTCGCCAACTGCCTCGGCGGCGGCCCTGAAGCGCCCCTCGCTGATATGGAGACTCCGCTGCACCCGCTGCTGTTCAAACGCGGACGCTAGCATGGCGACGAACAGGATCAGGAACGTCGCCCCGGCCACGGAAAGGGCGAGGTACTGCTGGCTCACTCCGACGCCGGTGGCATGGGCGGCGTGTGCGCCGGCCTCCTCGGCTGTGAAGGTCGCCGCGGCCATGCCGGTGTAGTGCATCCCCGCGACGGCGAGCCCCATGATTGCGGCTGCGGCGAGCTTCTGCCAGACGCTGTTCTGCCGGAAAGTCAACCAGAGCGCGGCGGTGGCGGCCGTCACCGCGATGGCGACAGAGACCGCAACGATGGGCAGGCTGTAGGCGAGGTTGCCCGCCACCCGCATCGCGGCCATGCCGGTGTAGTGCATTCCCGCGACACCGAGGCCCATCAGCGGGCCGCTGACGAGGACGTCGCGAGTATCCGCCCCCTTGCGACTGACCCAGGCGAACGCCGCGCCCGTGGCGACGACGGCGATGAGCAACGATGCGACCGTGATCCCGAGGTCGTAGGCAGCAGGCATGCCCATCTCGAACGCAAGCATGCCGACGAAGTGCATCGCCCAGATGCCGCCGCCCATTGCCAACGTGGCGAGCGCCACCCAGGCCCAGCGCCCCCCCGCGGCCGCGCCTCTGACGCGCCCACCCAGGTCGAGTGCCGTATAGGAGGCGAACACCGCGATGGCGATGGAGAGGGCAACGAGGGAGGGGTCGTAGCCGGTGTGGACCATAAGCAATCCGGAGAAGCCGCTGGTCGTGTCGGACCACTGCAGGAAGCAGGCTTGGCAGAGGTGAGTCTTGGTAGGAAGGCTTTGGGCCTGCGACAGACGTAGCAGCGCGCCCCCTCCGCCATCACGGACGTGTGACCTTACGCTCAGGCGTGACGGTCGATCCCGCAAGCAGCCCGGTTCGGGCGGCCGATAACGGATCGGATTTAGCGAGGACGGCTAATTGTAAAGACCCTGTTCCCAGGCATGGACCGTCGACGAGCGGTGTAACATCAGCGCCCTGGTATTGGCGGAGTCGTTCACCAGAACGATAGCGGTTAATGGGACCTCTCAAGCTTGAACGACTTCTCAGACGGCGCGCGGATCGACGCCGAGATCACCAGCACCGTCGTGGGCTCCGATCCCTTCGCCGCCGCCGTGCGGGCGACGCGGATGTCGATGGTGATCACCGATCCGCGGTTGCCCGACAACCCCATCGTGTACGTTAACGACGCCTTCGTGAGACTGACCGGCTACGCGCGCGAGGAGATCATCGGCCGGAACTGTTGCTTTCTCCAGGAGCCTGAGACGAGCCTGGAGGATGTCGCGCGGGTCCGGGATTCCATCGAGCGACGCGTCACCATCGAGATCGACCTGAAGAACCGGCGCAAGGATGGAACCGTCTTCTGGAACCGGCTTCTCGTCTCGCCCGTCTTCGCATCCGACGGTGAACTGACCTACTTCTTCGCCTCGCAGTACGATGTGACCCTTGAGAAGGAACGCCTCGTCATCCTCCAGAGGGACCGAGATGCCCTGGAAGCGGAGTCCGCGCGCCGTTCCCTCGAACTCATCCAGAACGAGGAGCGCCTGCGCTTCAAGCTGAAGGCCGGGCGCCTGGGGGCGTGGACGCTCGATCTCGGTGTCATGCGCCTGATCTCGTCGGACGGGCTCAAGAAGAACCTCGGTCGCTCGCCGCACGCCCCCCCCCTCAGCTACGAAGAGATGATTGCGGCCATCCACCCGGACGACCGGCATAGGAAGCTGGCGGCACGGGACGCGGCGATTGCGGGGCACTCGGATTACGACATCGAGATCCGTATCATCACACCTCGGGGTGAGATCCGCTGGCTGCAGTTTCGCGGCCGGGCATCGCTCCGCGCGGATGGCACGCCGCTGAGCATTGCCGGGATCAGCCTGGACATCACCGACCGCAAGAGGGCCGAAGAACACCGGGACCTCCTGGCGGGCGAACTGAACCATCGCATTCAGAACACCCTTGCGACCGTGCAGTCCATCACCCGGCAGACGCTGCGAGGGCAGCCTCCTTGGAGGAGGCGCCCCATGCGGACGAGGCGTGGTTCATCCTGCATGACCGGGCGGATATCGGTGTGCTGTTCACCGATGTCGACATGCCGGGTTCGATGTGCGGCGTGACCCTGTCCGAGCGTGTCCACCATGCATGGCCCGACATTCGGGTGGTGCTGACATCCGGGCGGCATCGGTTCTCCGACCGGGAGGTGCCCGATCACGGTCAGTTCGTGCCGAAACCCTACAGCCAGGCACAGGTCGTCTCAGCCATCCACAACGCGGATTGACGGACGAGAAGGGTCACTCGCGAGATCAGGGCCCACGTCTTCTCCACGCTTTGTTTCACGGCCCGAGCGATGCGTCCGCCTGTAAGAGCTGCTTCACATAGCCTGCGCGCAAGTTGGGTCAGGAGCAGGGTATGCGCGGCACGATGAAAGCCGGCAGAAGGTGGACCGGGGGCATTCCTCCAAATACTGGCGTTCCTGATAGCCTGCGTGAACGTCTTGAATGGCCAATTCTTCATTCGTCCAGTTCGCCTCAAATCATGATCCAGGCGAAAAAGATCTTGTCCATCCGTGCGGGGCAAATCAATATCACAAGTCGCGATTGTCTGGATGAACCACGCGTCCATCAGCGATACGCGTCGTGAGGCCCCGCGCGTCGAAATAGGCCAGCAGCGGCATGGTCAGGTTCCGGCTGATGCCGGTGGTCTCGCGAAAACGGCCGACCGTGAGGAGTGCCTGGGGATGCTCGGCCGCGACAGCGCGCGCCCTGTCAGCCAACACCTCCAAGACATCGGGCAAGACGTAGTAGTGTCCTGATACGCGCTTCAGCCATCCGAGGCGTCCGAACTTATCGAGGTGAGGGCGCAGGTTCTTGGGCTCTCGGTCGACCCGTGCGGCGAGATCTGCGAGGCGCGGTTGGTTGAGCCCCGCCTCCTCAAGAACAGCGCGGACGGCTTCATAGAGTGCAGCCTCCGGTGCAGCGAGCCGGACCGCGTGGCCGGCCAAGTGGTAGAGCGCCCCCCGCCGTTCGATGCGGCCCGCGCCGAGAAGCGGGTCGAGGGCCGCCCGCAAGGCGGGGCGGTCCATACTGGCCACGCGTTCGCTCAACTCGTCGACCGTCAGGCCCGGATTGTCCGGCTCGAACCTGTGTGCGTCGTCGAGGATCGCGGCGACCGACTCTCCGAGTGCTGTGATCCGGCCTTTGGCAAAGCCCAAGCGCCCGCGCGGCGTCTCGACCGCGACGAGATCCACCTCCCGCGACAGGGCTTCCATGCGCGCGGCCGGAACGTTGCGGGAGCGCGCGAAGTGATCGAGATCGAGACCCGCCTCGCTGTGGGCGAGGAGGTGGGTGAGCGCTGCCCCGTGGTCCGACGTGTCGAGAGCCTCGACGACCCTGCGCCGCCCCGGCACCCAGGCCCCCCGGCGGGGTCCCTCGATGTCGATGACCTGCCCGCCGCCCAGGGTGCGCGCGGCTGAGACGTCGCGCAACACGAAACGGTCGCCCTGCAGCGCACCCAGGCTGCCATCGAGGACGATCTGCGCAATCGCCGCCGCACCGGGTTCGACGCTGGAGCCTTGCGGCAGCAGCACCCGGCCGGTCGCGGAAGCGGCGCCGTGATGAAGGTGGACGGGCGTTCGATGGCGCAGGGGACGGGTTTCGCTCGGCAGCACCCGCAGGGACACGTCGAGGCGGCGTGCCGGCCCGTGCAGGTGCGGCGCCAGGATCCAATCGCCCCGGTGAATGCCGGCCCGGGAGAGTCGGGGACCCGTCAGGTTGAGGGCACATCGCTGCCCGGCCACGGCCACGGCGCAGGTGTCGTGACCGACGCGCAGGCCCCGCACCCGTGCTTCAACCCCGCTGGGGGATACGAGGAGCGTGTCGCCCGGTCGGACGCTGCCGGAATGGACGGCCCCCGTGACGACGAGGCCAGCGCCGACGACGGTGAAGCAGCGATCGACGGCGAGGCGAAAATCGCCTTCGATCGCCGCGGGGGATGGGTTGGCTGCGGCCGCTTCGAGACGCCGGGCTAGGTCTGGGATCCCGGCGCCGTTCAAAGCCGAGCAGGCGATGACGGGCGTCTGCACGAGCGCGGTCTCGGAGAGCACGGACCGAATCTGCGCCGCGACCTCGGACAAGCGTCGCGCATCGACCGCATCCCTCTTGGTGATGGCCACGAGGCCGCGGCGGAGACCGAGCACGTCGAGGATCGCGATGTGTTCGCGGGTCTGGGGCATCACGCCGTCGTCGGCCGCCACGACGATGAGGGCGAAATCCACCCCGGTGGCGCCGGCGACCATCGTGCGGACCAGGCGCTCGTGGCCGGGGACATCCACGAAGCCGATCGTGCGGCCGCCGAGGTCCGTATAGGCAAAGCCTAAATCGACGGTGATGCCGCGGGCCTTCTCCTCCGGCAGCCGGTCGGCATCGATCCCCGTGAGCGCCTTCACGAGGGTCGTCTTGCCGTGATCGATATGGCCGGCGGTGGCGACGATCATCGTGTCCTCGCTTTGGTCGGCCTAGCACCTACGATGGGCGGCACGGGGAGCCCCGCGCCGCCCATTGCCTCAACCCTTGATCCGGGTCTCGGCCAGTTCCGACATGCAGGTGTCGTAGGGCGTGAACGCCACGCGGTCCGAAACGGCGAACAGCGTGTAGGGCGAATACAGGAACAGGGCCTTGGCCTTGTCCTGGAGGTAGCGTTCGACCTCACGCACGACCGCCTCCGTGTCTGGCTCCTGCGACGTGTGCAGGAGCTTATCGTAGAGGGCGTCGAACTCCGGATCCTCCGGTCCCTGGCGAAGGGTCGCGTCCTTCCCGAAGAACTCCCGATGCACGCAGGCCACCGGATATTGCGGCGTCCAGTCGAAGTACCATTCGAGCTTGACGTCGAAATCCTCCGGGGGCTCCTCCTTGGCACTGACGAAGCGGCAGCCAAGGCCGACCTTCGAGAGGCAGTGCCCGATCGCCTCGACGACGCCCTTCCAGGCGGGTGAGGCGACGAACACCAAGTCCCGCCCGCCGATCCCCGCCGCCGCGAGCGCCCGTTTGGCGGCCTCGGGGTCGTAGGAGAACGGCTTCATGCCAGGGTCGGCGCCGTAGCGACCGGGCTGGATGAAGGCCGGGATCACCGTGCCGTAGCCGTATGCGCCCTGATCGAGCACGGCCTGCCGGTCGATGGCGAGGTTCAGCGCTCGGCGAGCCTCCGGGTTGCGCCAGGGCGAGTCCGGACGGTTCTCGTTGAAGACCCCCGTGAGGATCGTCTTCGCCTTCTGCGTCTGGATTTTGCCATGCTCGCTCGCCGGGAAGGCCTTGGCCTCGTCCGGTGTTAGGTCGAAGACCACGTCGACCCGGCCGTCACCGGCCGCCACCGACTTGATGCCCTCGGTCTTGCCGATCACGTTGTCGTAGATGATTCGGACCGTCGGCTTGCGGTCGGGATTCCAATAGGTCTCGTTGGGCTCCATGACCACGCGGTCGGAGCGCGAATCGATCAGCGAAACGCCTTCAGTGAGCACGAACGGGCCAGTCCCCCACGGACCAGGCGCGTCAATCACTCACCAATGGCCTTCGGCCGACCCCGTCTTCGGGTCGACGAATCCCCACTCGTTCCAGAAGCGCGTCGAGGGCAGGTGCATGCCGCGCAGCTTCATCAGCGCCGCGGAATCGCCGCCGGGGAAGCGCATCCGGATCGTGCGGTCATCCACCGCCTCGCAGGTGACGTCCCGGGCGAAGTTCAGGAAGGCGCCCGGCGGATGCGGGTTGGTCCATTCCTGCACCTTGTCGAAGCCGAGCTTGAACATCGCGGCGTTGAACGGCTCGCCGTCCTGATAGACCGCGTCGCGCATCGTCAGTTCAAGGGTTTCGCCGTCGAGCCAGCGCCAAGCTTGAGCGAGGCTCGGCTGGCCGATCCCGTCGTGGTCGACGCGGTTGGCCTCCTCCATCGTATTCCAGGTGATGGAGAGCCAATTCACCGGCGACGGATCGACCACCGTCACCGTATTGTGGTGCCCCCAGGGCTGCGCTTGCCCCGGATCCCCGGTCGCATGTGCGGTCATGCGCTGTCCTCCTGTTTCAACCTGCATGGCGTGCAGGAGCGGCCATCTCGGATAGGGGCCGGCAGAAAGAAGCTAGTGCACAAGCGCTTTGCTCTCAATCGATCCCCGGTGACGATCTAGCGACCATGCCGCTGCCGGGCCGGATCGCCGGCCGCGCCCGAACCGAAATGACGCTTGCCGCGAGGCCGCAGCGCCTGTGGCGGCGTGAGAAGCTGATGCCGTCGATGCGCGCTCGATTTCCGGAATTTCGGTCTGTGATCGCGCAGATCACGTCGTGTCATCAGCGGCCTGTGCTCACACAAACAAAGCGACGGAGAGGAAAACGCGTTGGCGATACGCGATTCCAGACCCGTGAAGACTCTCCCTGTTTGCCCCCGTCCCGCCGAGCGGTGGGACGGGGGGGGGGTCGGCTGACGCGACGGCGGCGGATCAGGCCGCCATGGGCCCGGAGCGCCGGTGCCCCTTCACGTCGTAACGGTCGAGCATCATCACCTTGTCCCAGACCCGCACGAAATCGGCCACAAACCGAGTCTGTCCATCGCTGCCGGCATATGCATCGGCGATGTTGCGCAGCTGCGCGTTCGACCCGAAGACGAGATCGTTGCGGGTGGCGTCGAATTTCGCCTGCCCACTGTTGCGGTCCTTGAGCGTGAAGGTCGTCCCGGCCGTGTCGGCCTTCTCCCAGACGAGATCCGTGTCGGTCAGGTTGCGGAAGAAGTCGGTCGTCAGCACGCCCACCCGGTCGGTGAAGATACCCGTGTTCGACCCGTCGTGGTTGGCGTTGAGGGCGCGTAGGCCACCGGTCAGCACCACCCATTCCGGTGCGGTCAGCGTCAGCAGGTTGGCCTTGTCGAGAAACATCTCCTCCGGCGACAGGCTGGGCGCGATCGCTCCGAACCCGTCATCGACGTAGTTGCGGAAGCCGTCCACAACAGGCTTCAGCCACTCGAACATCTCGATGTCCGTCAGTTCCTGCGTGGTGTCGACCCGGCCAGGCGTGAAGGGCACGCGCGTCTCGATGCCCGCGTCCAGGGCGGCCTTCTCCACGGCGGCACAACCACCGAGCACGATGAGGTCGGCGAGCGAGACCTGCTTGCCGTCGCTGCGCCCGCCGTTGAACGCGGCCATCACTGCCCGGAGCGCCTCGATCACGGGGGCGGCCCGACGATTGACGGCCCAATCCTTCTGCGGAGCGAGGGCGAGACGGCCACCATTGGCCCCCCCGCGCTTGTCACTGTCGCGGTAGGTCGCGGCCGCCGAGAAGGCGGTGAAGGCGAGGTCCGAGACCGAGATGCCCTTCGCCATGATGGCCTGCTTGATGGCGGCAACCTCCGCCTCGCCCACCGGGGCGTAGGTGGCGTCCGGGATCGGGTCCTGCCACAGCAGGCCGTCCTCGATCGTGACCTCCGGGCCGAGGTAGCGGTGCTTGGGGCCCATGTCGCGGTGGGTGAGCTTGTACCACGCCTTGGAGAAGGCCTGGGTGAAGGCGTCGAAGTCGCTGAGGAACTTCTCGCAGACCTTGCGGTACTCCGGGTCGACCTTCAGGGCGATGTCGGAGGTCATCATCATGAGCGGATGCATCTGACCCGCGACATGGGCGTCCGGGGTCTTGGGCGCGTTCGGGTCCTTCGGCGTCCACTGCAGGGCGCCGGCGGGGCTCTTGGTCTGCTCCCACTCGAACTTGAAGAGGTTCTCCAGGTAGGCGTTGTCCCACTTGGTCGGATCGGGGGTCCAGCTCCCCTCGATGCCGTTGGTCATCGTGTCCTTGCCCGAACCGGTGCCCTTCGGGTTGTGCCAGCCGAGCCCCATCGCCTCCATGGGCGCCATTTCCGGCGGCGGTCCGATCTCCTTGGCGGGCGTCATGCCGTGGCTCTTGCCGAAGGCGTGGCCGCCGGCGATTAGCGCCACCGTCTCCTCGTCGTTCATGGCCATGCGGGTGAACGTCACGCGAATGTCGTTGGCCGAGCCCTGCGGATCACCATTCGCGTAGGGCCCCTCGGGGTTCACGTAGATCAGCGCCTGGTGGGAGGCCGCGAGCGGGTTCTCCAGGTCGTAATCGGTGTCGCCGTTCTTGCCCCGCCAGCGCTTGTCGCGGTTCACCATGTCGTCGAAGCTCGACACCGAACCCATCTCGACGACTTCGGGACCCCAGTAGGTGGCGTTGTCCGCCTCCCAGGCGTCGAGGCGCCCGCCGGCAAAGCCGTAGGTCGGCAGCCCCATGATCTCGAGGGCGCAGTTGCCGGTCAGCACCATCAGGTCAGCCCAGGAGAGGGCGTTGCCGTATTTGTGCTTGATCGGCTGCAGGAGGCGGCGCGACTTGTCGGTGTTGCCGTTGTCCCACCAACTCGAGATCGGTGCGAACCGCTGCATGCCCGTGCCGGCGCCGCCCCGCCCATCCGCGATGCGGTACGTGCCGGCCGAGTGCCAGGCCATCCGGATCATCTGCGGGCCGTAATTCTTGTAGTCCGACGGCCACCAAGCCACGGACGAGGTCAGGAACTGCTTGATGTCGCTCTTCAGCGCGTCGAGGTCGATCGTATTAAATGCGGCGGCATAGTCGAAATCAGGCCCCAGCGGATCGGCAGCGACCCCGTTCTGGTGCAAGAGCTCGACCCTCAGGCGGTGGGGATACCAGTTCTCCAGCGCCGGGCGGCTCCCCAGAGCTCCGCCGATACGGTCGCCTCCGAACGGGCATTTCCCTTCCATGGGGTATGATCTTGTATTGGTCTTGTCGATCGTCATCTCGTTCATCAACATCCCCTTAGGCGTAGGACCGGTATCATCAAGCAGATTGTGCCACTAAGCTGTCGCCGACGGTGGCGCGTTGTGTGCGTCACGTCTTTGCCAGAGTAGCGCGATGGGTGATCTGACCCTGAGCGCGAAATCAGGCGCCCATCTCTAAAATCAAGATGTTGTCGCCTCTCTTGAAGGCCAGGCCGCAGCCGACCACGCGAATGGCGAACCGCCTCACATTTGCGCGAGTCCCTAGAGCGCGAACTGGAAAGGAAACGGAAGGTTAGACGTCAAACAACATTACTCGCGGGTCTCGATGCTGGATCTGTCGGTGGGTCATACGGTCGGTCACCGCACTGTGAATGATGCGCTCTGGGACAAGCTCTTCACAGCGCGCAGCCGTGACGGAGGCTACCCAGTGCGACGCGGCACGGCGCAGCCGTGGCTCAGCACCCGATCGCGCCGTTGCGCCGTTGCGCAGGAGAGTGTGCGGACTCCGCGGCGAATTGGCCCCTCTGTTTCGGAGCTGGGGGCCTCGATTTGTTATGATGGTGGTGTGGTGCCTGGGCTCTCCGCACTCATCAGCCTCGCACGGGATCCGAATGTCCGCCTCGCAGTTCCATCTGCTCCGACGCAGGCCTGTTACCCCCGTTTAGCTACTGTCGGTTGACTGAACTCACCCTTGTGAGCTCGTAAAAGCCCGTTGCTGCCTTCACTGCGGTAAACAGGGAAGCCAAATCAGGGGCAGCGCGATGCAACTTATAGATGATCTCGTCGACGCTGGATTATCTGGAATTCCCGGCGACCAAGGAAGACCGCCTGCAAAGCTGCAGCCCGCGCCGCACGCCGTCACAAAGAGCTCGTTGAGCCATATAACGACGATCGAGCACACGACCATGATCCTGATCGCCTCTCGTTACCTAGTCCATCGCATCGGTTGAGGAAACGGCAGAGACCCACCAGCGAAGTCACGCTGTCGTGACACCCCCAGTATGCTCACAGCCTGTTCACCAGCCTGTGGTCTAGCCTCCTCAGGTCGGCGGCCTTGAAGGCGACGTGGCCGACGTGATCTGAGCAGCGGCCTGTACGACGATGAAGATGAGGCTCGGGACACTCGCGCGTACTGCCGCGCTCGCGGTCGGCCTCGGCGTGCCCGCACTCGTCGGCTTTGCCGTTTTCAATCAGCGTGCGCAGGAGATCGCCGACGCCGAGATTCGCGCGGCCAATACCGCCCACGCTCTCGAACAGCATGCCGCTCGCACCTTCGAGACCATCGACACCTATCTGCGAGCCGTAGCGCCCCTGGTCGGGCCTCGGGCGGTCGACTTGCCATCGGAAGCAATCCACACTGCGTTGCGCGATCAGATGCAGCACTCGCGACTGAACAACATCATCATCATCGACCGGAACGGCCGGGCGACCGTCGAAGCGGATGCCTTCCCTGCGCGTCCGCTCGATGTCCATGATCGCGACTACTTTCAGGCACTGCGTGATCGACCGAATTCTGGTGTGGTGATCGGCAATCCGATCACCGGGCGCCTGACCGGTAAGGTGCTGATCCCCGTTGCTCGGCGCATCGAAGGGCCGGACGGAACGTTTCTCGGCGTCCTGCAGGCGACCGTCGACCCGCAGACCTTCGAAAGCGTGTACGGGGCCATTCATAACGGGCCGGGCGCGGGGCTTACCCTTTGGAGATCAGACGGCACCCTGCTCGTACGCTCGCCACCGCTCCCCTCCGTCATCGGCAAGAATTTCGCCGAGGGCGAGAACTATCGGCAACACGTCCCGGCTCGGGACACGAAGCCGTACTGGTCGGCCACCATGACGGATGGGGTCGAGCGCGTCGTCGCCCTGAGCTTCCTCGACGAGTATCCCTTGTACGTCGGCGCCGCGTTCGCGCGGGACGATATGTTGGCCGATTGGCGTCGGTCTGCGCTCGTACAAGGGGCGGTGGCCGGAGGGCTGACGCTCGTGCTCGTTGGCGCCCTGCTTCTGCTCGGCCGCGAGATCGAACGGCGCGAGGCGGCGGATGCCCTCATCCGAGAGAGTGAAGCGCGTCACCGGCTACTGGCGGAGAATGCCACCGACATCATCATCTGGTGCGACCTGGATACGACCCGGCAGTACGTCTCGCCCGCCGTCACCGCCGTGCTCGGCTACGCCCCCGAGCAATTAATTGGCACCCACACCCTTGACTTGGTTCATCCCGATGAAGCGACCGGCTATGCGGAAACCCTCGTCGACCTGACGACCGGGCGCGTCGGGCGCACCACGACCTGCCATCGCTATCGTCACCAGCAGGGGCACTGGGTCTGGCTGGAGATCTCGATCAATCTGACGCATGACGCGGCGACGGGCCGGGCGGACGGGTACGTCGCGACGTTGCGTGACATCACTCAGCGCAAGGCCATGGAGGATGCGCTTCGCGAGAGTGACGCGCGTTACCGCTCCGTGACCGAGGCGCAGTTGCAGGAGGCACGAGCACGCGCCGACTTTACCACGGCCACGAGCGCGGCAATTCTGGCGCAGCTTGCCGAGGGCGTTATCGTCACTGACGCCGCAGGGAGGATCACGCTTGTCAACAAGGCGGCAGCCGAGATCCACGGCGTGGCTCGGCTCGACATAGAGCCGGATGCCTACAGCGACACCTATCACCTATTCACCGAGGATGGCCGACCTCACCCGCCGCGCGATCTGCCGCTCGCCCGCGCTGTAGCGGGACAGATAGTGCGGGACGCGCGTTGGCGAGTTCGACGGACGGATGGCACCGAGGTCGTTGCTATCGGCAACGCTCAGCCGCTCCTTGGGCAAGATGGCGCACAAATCGGCGCCGTGCTCACGGTGCGCGACGACACCGCGCGAGATGCAGCTGAGACGGCCTTACGCGATCTGAACGCGACGTTGGCCCAGCGCGTAGCTGAGCGGACGCACGAAGCGGAGACGGCCCGGGCTCTGGCCGAAGCCGCGAGCCATGCAAAGTCTGAGTTCCTGGCCTCGATGAGTCACGAGATCCGGACCCCCCTGAACGGGGTGATCGGCTACGCCGATCTCCTATGCGAGGAACCAAACCTCAGTTTGCGCGCACGTCAGCACGCCGAACGAATCCGCACGGCCGGTGCGGCACTCCTGACCGTGGTCAACGACGTGCTCGATTTCTCGAAGCTGGAGGCCGGACAGGTCGAGATCGTCCCGCAGCCGTTCGCACCCGTCACACTGATCGACAACACGGTGTCGATCGTTCGCGGCTCGGCTGAGGCGAAGGGACTGACGCTTGGCGTCAGCTTCGATCCTATGGTTCCTGCGTGGCTGTTGGGCGACGAGGATCGACTGCGGCAGGTGTTGCTGAACCTGCTCAACAACGCCGTGAAGTTCACCGCACGAGGCCGGATCGATCTGAACGTGGCCGTGGATGCCATGTCGGAAGACGCTGTCCGTCTACTCTGCTCGGTGCAAGATACCGGCATCGGCATACCGGCGGACAAGCGTGACAGGCTGTTCCAGCGTTTTAGCCAGGTCGACGGCTCGATCGGACGCGACTACGGCGGCAGCGGGCTGGGGCTGGCGATCTCGAAGGCGCTCGTCGAGCGTATGGGCGGTGCGATCGATGCGGAGAGCGAGATCGGGCAGGGCTCGATCTTCTGGTTCGCACTCGACCTGCCTATCGCGGCCGAACCAGCTATTGCCTTCGAGCCTTCATCAAGCGCGGGCTTCCGCTTAGGCCGGCGACTGCTGTTGGCTGAGGATGTGCCGCTTAACCAGGATCTCGCCCGCGCAATCCTCGAGCGCGCCGGGCACAGCGTCGACGTGGTCGGCGACGGTGCCGCGGCGGTAACCGCGGTGCAGGCTAAGACCTACGACCTCGTGCTGATGGACATTCAGATGCCGGGTATGGACGGTATGAGCGCAACACGGCGCATCCGAGCCTTGGACGGCGTTGCCGCTCGCGTGCCGATCGTGGCTATGACCGCTAACGTCTTGCCGGAGCAGCTTACGGAGTTTCGTGCCGCAGGCATGGATGATCACGTCGGCAAACCGTTCCGGCAAGAAGCACTGCTATCGGCGATAGATCGATGGTCGTCGGGTGGGACTGAAAGCACCCCGGCTTCCAGCCTGGACCACGCAGTTTACGAGGAGATCCAAGTTTTGGTCGGCCACGAGCGCATGGTCGGCTTGCTTGCGATGTTGGCAGACGAACTTACCCATCGGTTCGGACCGTCTTCCAACTCTCACGATCGGAAGCAGATCGCTGAGGATGCGCACGCGATGGTCTCGGCAACGAGCATGGTCGGTTTTGAATCGCTGGCTACTCTATGCCGAAAGGTCGAAACCGCATGTCGTTCGAATGAGGATTACGCAATGCTCTTTGAAGCCTTGCAAGCCCGCTCGTCCGAAACGATCAGCGAGATCACGGTCATGCGCTCAGGATCAGCATAGGGGCGCGGACTCCGGCCGCAAATGGATTCGATGTTCTAGTGGCTAAATCGGTGTCGAGCCTTTACGCCGGACTGACCAGTTCTCCCTTGTTCGTGAGGGCCGACACCTGTCTTAAGAGTGATGATACGAGACATTCAAGCGAGGCCTGTCCGCTTTCTCAGCAGACGTCCTTCGAAGCGGACCGGCGGCTTTCGGCCAGACCACGTCACGTCGGAGCGCCATCGCGCGCAAGACCGGACGTTCGGCTTTGCGCCCATGCCGGAACCTAGACGGGGCGCGGCGGTAACTCGGAAGCGGCCATCAACGCTGGTTTCGGCCGCTCAGAGCCATCCGCGGCGCAAAGAGTGGTTCAGCAGCGTCAGCAATATGGATCCGACCGGTGGATGGGCCTCGGCCGCATCGGCAGCGGACCCTCAGAGTTCGAGCGTGACGTTTACCCGGGCGCGGGAGACGCAGGGCATCATCCGGTCCTGGCGCTTGGCGACCGGCAGCACGACGTCGCGGTGGATCACGGTGCCGTCCCGGTATCCGCACTCGCAGGAGCCACACACGCCGATCTCGCAGGACGAGGGCATCGCAAAGCCGTGACGGCGCAGGACGTCGAGCAGCGAGACATCCGCGGGAACGTGAACGACCGCCCCTGTCGAGGCGATCAGCGCGTCGAAGGGTTCCGGTTTGTAGTTCTCGTCGGCCATCGGCGCGAAGTGCTCGACATGCACCTGCTCTACCGGCCAGCCGGCGGTTTCCAACGTGACCTGTACGGCATCGGTGAGCCTTTGAGGCCCACAGGCATAGATATGAACGCCGTCCTCCGGCGCACCGAGCGCCACGGGGTCGAAGCGCGAACCTTCCGAGGAGAACCAGCAGCGGAGCCGGTCGCCGCAGAGCGCCTGCAACTCGGCCAACAGCGGGGCATTCTCGGCGGAACGGGCGCACAGATGAATGACGAAATCGGCACCGCCCGCGGCGAGATACCAGGCCATGGCGGCGAGCGGCGTCACACCGATTCCGCCGCCGATCAGGACATGGCGCCGTGCCTCGACGGCCACGCCGAAGTTGTTGCGCGGATGGGACACGTGCGCGACGGCGCCCGGGGTGAGGTTGTCATGTGTCCACAGCGAGCCGCCACGGCCCGCATCCTCGCGCTTGATCGCCAGGACGTACCGGCTCCGATCAGCCGGATCGCCACACAGCGAGTACTGGCGCGTGCGCCCGTCCAGCAGACGAAGGTCGACATGCGCGCCGGGTTCCCAAGCAGGCAGTTCGGGACGCTGTGGGTGGGCGAAGGTCAGCCGCACCACCTCCGGCGTAGTGGCTACGGCCTCTACGACCGTCAGCCTCATGACGATGCGGGCGGACATGGCCTCAATCCAACAAGGTGATCGGGTCGCCCGGGCGGATGATCCCGCCGCGCTCGATCCCGCAATTCAGGCCGGAGCGATTGTAGAGCGGCAGGTAGACCGGCTGCCCCAGCAGTTCCTCTAGATACTTGCATGGGAAGTTCAGGCGACCGCCGCGCAGGATCACCTCACCGACCTGGAATCTGCGGCCGACGAGATGATTGAGCGGTACGCCGCGCACGGTGAGATTCCGGCGGTGATCGACGGGCGCGAGATGGATCGGGCCGCCCTGAAGCGGCGGATCGTTGCGCGCGAGAGCATCGAGCGCCTCCTGCTCGATGAGTGTCACCTCGCGAGTGTCCGGCTTGGGCGAGTAGGTCCCCGTCCCGAGAAAGTAGCGATCGCCCTCGATGCCGCGGCCAGCGACGCAGTAGGCCTCGGCCAACTCCTCCATCTCGTAGCTCGCCGCCAGCGCAATGTGGATGTTGAGCAGCGTGCCGTGCCAGCCGGTCGCCCCTCCGGGCACGCCGGTCGCCACCGAGCCGGCCGCGTGCGCGAAGGCTTCGACATGGCGGGGTGCGGATGTCGCGCTCATCGCGCCGACCCCGTCGCCAGCGCGATCGCCTCGACTTCGACCAGCGCGTCGCCGGGCAGGCGCGCGACCTCGACTGTCGAGCGCGCCCGCGCCGCGCCGGGGAAGTGTTCGGCATAAACCGCGTTCATCGCGGCGAAATCGTTCATGTCCTTCAGGAACACGGTGGTCTTGGCGACGCTCGCGAGGCTGGCACCTCCAGCTTCCAGCACGGCTGCGAGGTTAGCCAGCGAGCGGCGCGTCTGCGCCTCTATGCCCTCCGGAAATGCCCCGGTTTCCGGATTGATCGGCAGTTGTCCCGAGGCGAAGACGAGGTCGCCGACGCGAGTCGCCTGGGCGTATGGGCCGACGGCCGGAGCCGCCGCTTTCGTGGCGATGATGATCCTGTCCAAATCCGTCTTCCTATTGCGTCAGGCGTCCGACATCATTCCATTGTAGTGGACGCACGTCCACTGGTTAAAGCGTGTTTTTCGACTGCGCAGGACCGTTCAGTCGATCCGCCGCCGCGCTGTTTCCGGTGCCGCGAAAGTCGCCACGAGCGTCACGCACGCGAGCGCGATCAGATAGGCGGAAATTGGCCAAGTCGCTCCGCCGCTCCGGGCCAGCAAGGCTGCGGCGATCAGCGGTGTGAAGCCGCCGCTCAACGCCGCGCCCACCTGGAAGCCGAGGGAGGCCCCACTGTAGCGCAAGCGGGCATCGAACAGTTCGGACATCCAGGCCGCCCCTGTTCCGAACATGATGCCCTGGCCGAAGCTCAGGGCCACCGCGACGGTCAGGGTGATTATTGTCGGATCGCGCGTGTCGAGGAGCCTGAACATTGGGAACGCGAAGGCGATCGAGAACAGGCAGGCGGCGATGAACAACGTCTTGCGCCCGTAGCGGTCAGACAGATAGCCGAAGACGGGGATCGTGAAGAGTTCGATGACGGCGGCGACCAGGATGCCGTTTAGGATTACACCCCGTGAAAGGCCAAGCTGACCCGTGACGTAAGAGATCGAGAATACGGTGACGACGCTCACGTAAGCGATCTCGGAGACCTTGAGCCCGACAGCCTTCAGGAACATGCCGGGATGCTCAGTGAGGATCTCCATGCCCGGCAGCCGCGCCGTCACCGCCTGCTTCTTGATTCGCCGGAACGCGGGCGTTTCATGGAGCCGCAGGCGGATGAACAGGCCGACCCCGACGAGGGGGGCGCTCGCCAGGAACGGGATGCGCCAGCCCCACGACAGGAACGCCGCCTCGGGCATCAGGCCGGTCAGCGCGAAGGCGCCGATCGAGAGGATGCCTCCGATCGGGTAGCCGAGCTGGACGACGCTCCCAAAGAACCCACGCCGTTCCGGCGGGACGCTCTCCACCACCATCAGCACGGCCCCACCCCACTCGCCGCCGATGCCGATGCCCTGGACGAGGCGTAGGGCCACTAGAAGGATCGGCGCCAGGATGCCGATCTGTCCGTAGGTCGGCAGGCATCCGATCAGGAAAGTACCGATACCCATAATCATCAGGGTCAGCGACAGCATGGCCTTGCGCCCGATCCGGTCGCCGAAATGCCCGAAGACCGCCCCGCCCAGCGGACGGGCGAGGAACCCGACGGCGTAGGATCCGAACGCTGCGATGGTGCCGACCACGGGGTCGATGCTGGGGAAGAATAGCTTGTTGAAGACAAGCGCGCTGGCCGTACCGTAGATCAGGAAGTCGTACCACTCGACGGTAGTCCCGATGACGCTCGACCAGACGATCTGGCGTCTATCGGTGAGCGTGACCGCATCCGGCTCGTCGAACCGTGTCGTATCCAGCGGCAGGGCGGCGTCGAGCATGTGCGGGCATCCACTTTGCAAGATGAATTTCCACTCTGCGCGGTACAAGCAGCGTGCCAACTGGGACGTTGGTCGTGCGGGCGCCGCCCGGCGCCGTGTGCTAATCACCCCGCAACGACCCCGAGGCGCGCAAGGATGACGCGTCGGACGGAGGACCGGGACGAAGCGCGCATGACGGTCACGACAGAGGTACGACGGGTTCGGATCGAGGCCGAGGCCCGCTCTCAGATCCAAGTGCTCGCCGAGGAGATCCGACGCAGACGGAGGGAGCGCGACCTCTCCCTCGAAGCCTTGGCGGCCCTGTCGGGGGTCAGTCGCTCGATGATCTCGAAGATCGAGCGCGGCGAGGCGGTCCCGTCGACGGCGGTCCTCTCGCGGCTCGCCGAGGCGCTGGGCGTAACTTTCTCGCGGCTGATGGCGCCTGCCACCGAGCTGGAGGTGTTGCTGATCCCAGCCTCCCGCCAGCCGGTTCTGCGAGACGAGGCATCGGGCTTCCTGCGCCGCTGCCTATCTCCGGTGCTGCCCGGGCGGGGGATCGACTGGGTCCTCAACACGCTCCCGCCGGGTGCCACCACGGGAGAGTTCGTCGCCCATCGCCGCGGCGTGTCGGAATACATCTTCGTGCTGAAGGGACGCCTCCGCGCCACGATCGGCGACCGCGCGGTGGTGGTCGAAGAGGGCGATAGCTTGTATTTTGAGGCCGACGCCGGACACGCTTTCACCAATCTCGGGACGGATGTTTGCCAGTACTTCTTGGTCATCGATGCGACGCGACTACGGTGAGCCTTCACGGGCGTGATTCGGCTTTGACCGGCTGCTTCGCGCCCATGTTGGTTATATGATCGCATCGACGTCATTGCCGAAAGCAGACATGCCTTCGCGAGACGTCATTACATTCGCACCGGGGCGCAGGTGGAACCTTCAAGGCTTAAAAGGCTGCAGACCGACCTGCCGCATGGTCCGAGAGGGTTCGACTGCCAAGTCTTGGAGCTCGACGAGTGAAAAAATCCCCTCCGCGCGGCATCTACGAGACTGAATCATTCTCGATGGCGGCATGAAATGCATCGATGAGGGAGATACGCGCACCCCGCCGATAGAGGATGCCGACCTGCCTGCTATAAGCGCGGTCGCCGACGGCCACTTTTCGGATGCGGCGCTCCCGGCTCGACTCGAAGCCGTAATCCGGCAGAAGAGAGACGCCGAGGCCCTGCGAGACCAGCACGAGGATAACTTCGGCGGCCTCGATTTCGAAGAGTTCCTTCGCGATGATCTTCTTGTCCTGAAGAAACCTCTCCGCGATCCGTCCCGTCGGCGAATTCCTGTACATGCTGATGATCGACGAAGAAGATAGGCACTCCTCGATTCTGCCAAAGGAGAATTCGGCCGGGTATACCAACGTCAAGGGCTCCTCCCGGATCAGATGCCAGCCGAACTCCTTGGCGATCTCGAAGGCTGGCCTGACCGTGATGGCGCAGTCGATCGCGCCGTTCTCCAACATGGAGAGAAGCTGGGACGAGGTGCCAGGCACGATCTTGAGGGCAATTTCCGGGTGATGCTCAGCCATATATCTTAGGGTCGGCGGCACGACCGACATCAGAGCGGTCGAGACCGATCCAATCCGCAGGGTGCCGCTGAGCCGTCCGAGTTGGGCCACCTGCGTCAGATCCGCGACCCGCCTCAGGATTTCCCGTCCCGCACCGACGACGGCGCGCCCCTCGTCCGTCAGGGTCACAGCGCGCCCGAGACGGGTGACAAGCCGGACACCCAACCCCCGTTCGAGAGCCTGAATCTGTTCGGCAACGGCGGCACTCGACAGCCCGATGGCGCGGGCCGCCCCGGCCAGCGAGCCGGTGTCGGCCACGGCGCAGAGAGTGCTGAGGAAGCGCGTATTCAAGACCTGGAATTTCCTGCTCTAGAAGCAGGGAAAACACGGGTTCTCCTTTGCGCTCAAGCCCGTACTGTCCTCGATCAAAGAAAATGGAGAAATGCCGTGGCGAATGTCAGCCTTAATCCGTCCGCCCCGGCGGTCGATCCGGCCTTGATCGCCGCCTTCCGCGACGCCACGACGCCATCGATCAGTGACAACCTCGACCGTTTGCCCGGCCTCGTCGGGCTGCGCCCGTTCCATCGCAGCGGCAAGCTCGTCGGTACGGCCTTCACCGTGCAAGTTCGCTCCGGGGACAACCTCGCCATTCATCAGGCCCTCAACGAGGTCCGCCCCGGCGACGTGCTGATCGTCGCGGGCGGCGGCGATACTAGCCGGGCGCTCGTGGGCGACATAATGAAGGCCATCGCCGAAAGCCGGGGCTGCGCCGGCTTCGTCATCGACGGCGCGATCCGCGACTCGGGCGTCTTCGCCTCCTCCGATTTCCCGTGTTACGCGCGGGCAGCGATCCATCGGGGGCCCTACAAGCAGGGGCCCGGGGCGACCAACATACCGGTCTCCATCGGCGGCTGGACCGTCAATCCCGGCGATGTGGTGGTGGGCGATGAGGACGGGGTCGTGACCTTCCCGGCCTCGATCGCGCCCTCCTTGCTCGAAGCGGTGCGCACGCAGGAGCAGCGCGAGGCGGAAGTCATTCAGATGATCCACGCGGGCCGCTACGACGGCCGCTACGGCAAGGTCACCACCGGCTGAGTGAGACGGTCTCAAGCCACTCGCGGTTTCATCAAGTCGGCCCCCGGCGCGCGCGGCGGGGGCATCCGACCGGCGAGGCCCCCGAAGAGGGGCGCCGGCGATGGTGCCGATCTGCCCAGTCGAGCGAAGAGGAGACGCCCCCATGAACCCAATCGCGAATCGGATGCGGGTGCTCGTCACGCCGCGGGGCTTCAACCCAGGAGCGCGGGCCTATCTCGAAGAGCAGGGCTTCGCGGTGCGCCAGCCAGAACTCAACAATACAGACCCCGCGCCCGACACGCTGCCGGACCTCCTGGACGATGTTGACGGCTGGATCCTCGGAAGCACATTCGTCGGCCACGACCTGATGGCGCGTTTTCCCCGGCTGAAGGTCCTGGCGCGCCGCGGCGTCGGCTTCGAGCAGATTGATCATCTCGCCGCTGCGAGACTCGGCAAGGTCGTCACCATTGCCGCCGGCGGCAACAGCCCCTCGGTGGCCGACCACACGATCGGTCTGATGCTCGCGGTGGCCAAGCGGCTGGCGACTTTCCCACCGTCCCTCCGAACAGGCGACTGGACCTACCGCATTGGCGAGGAACTGACAGGCAGTACGGTCGGCATCGTTGGGCTCGGACGCATTGGCCGCTGCGTCGCCCGCCGCCTCGGCGGCTTCGACGTCAGGATCCTCGCCACCGACATCGTGCCGGATGACGGTTTTGCCGCCGCCCATAGGGTCACGCGGGTGGATCTGGACATGCTGCTGAGCGAGTCGGATTTCGTCACCCTGCACGCGCCTCTCGACGCCTCGACGGCGCAGTTGATCGACAGGACCGCCCTGGCCCGGATGAAGCCGGGCGCGATCTTCATCAACACCGCCCGGGGCGGGCTGGTGAACGAACGAGACCTCTACGAGGCGATCGTATCCGGCCATATCGCTGGAGCAGGTCTCGACGTTTTCGAGGCCGAGAAGGACCCCGCGGCCAGCAAAGCCGCCAACGCGCTGATCGCACTCGAAAGGGTCGTCGCCACGCCGCACACGGCTGCCGCCACCTATGGCGGCCTCGCCCGCACCAACCTGATCGCGGCCAGGACCGTTGTCGACATACTCACCGGCCGATCCCCGCCTGCCGACTGCATCGTCGCCGACGGCCGTTCTGTGCTGGAGGTGTGCTGAGATGCGTGCCGACCTCGCCCTCGATACCCGCGCCGCGGCTGCGGACCGGCCGGCCAAAAGCGGTTTCCGCTGGGTCGTACTGACCCTATGCTTCCTCATCTATCTCATTGCGGGGGCCGACCGCGCCAATATCGGCGTCGTCGTGCCCTACATGAAGAAGGAGTTCGAGCTCTCGAACACTGATATCGGTGCGCTCGCGAGCCTCTTCTACATTGGCTATGCCATCATCCAGGTGCCGTTCAGCCTGATCTATCAGCGTTTCGGCGTGCGCTGGCCGTTCAGCCTGGCGATGATCGCGACCTCGATTGCAACCTTCTGCATGGGCTTCGCCGGGAGCGCGCTGCAACTCAAAATCGGCCGCGCCGCCCTGGGCGTCGCCGAGGGACCGATCAACATCGGCATCCTTACTATCATCAACCGCTGGTTCCCACCGCAGGAGAAGGGCACGGCCACCGGCGTATTCATGGCCTCGATCAAGGCCGCACCGGCGTTGGTACCGCCGCTCTGCGCCTTCATCATCTACCATTTTGGATGGCGCGAAGTGTTCTTCGTCTTCGCGGTGCCGGGCTTCGCGCTGGCTGCGGCGTGGCTGCTGCTGGTGCGCGATACCCCGCAGGGCAGCCGGTTCGTCTCCGAGGCCGAACTCACACAGATCGAAACGGGGCCGGGCGCGGCGGCGGGCAAGCCGATGCCGGCGCATAAGGAGATGCCGCTCCTCGATCGGCTGATCCGAGCTCGCATCTGTACGCCGCTCTCCACTACCCGGGACGTGCTGTGCTCCTGGGACGTCTGGGCCTGCGCGATCGGCTATTTCTTCATGGTCGGCATCGCCTACGCCATCATGACCTGGGTGCCGACCTACCTTGTCACCGTGAAGAAGTATCCGCTCTTCGCGATGGGCTTTGTCGCCTCGACGCCGTGGATCGGCGCCATCATCGGCAACGTGCTCGGTGGCCTGATCTCCGACAAGCTCCTCGGCGGCCGGCGCAAGCCGATGATGCTTCTAACCTCGGCGGCCACTATCGTCACGATGTACGGTCTGATCTATTCGCCGGCCGACCCGTGGCTTCTCGCGCTACTGTTCACCGCAACGGGCCTACTGCTCAACCTCGGCTATTCGACCTTCCTCGTCTACCCGATGGGGTTGACCACCAAGGAGAAGACCCCGCTGGCGGCCGCGATCGTCAACACCGGCGGCTCGCTCGGTGGCGCCTTCGCGCCCTTCGTCGTCGGTGTGGTGCTCGATTGGGCGAGCTGGGACGCGGTGTTCCTGTTCCTCGCCTCGACCTCGCTGCTGACCCTCCTCACCGTGGTCAGCATGCGCGAGCCGATCATCCGCGCCGCCGTGGCGGAGTCCGCACGACGCTGAGGCGGAACAGACCGGACGACAGAGAGTGTCCGGGCATGGGCGCCCCGCGTGAGGAAGACCATCATCTGCGGCGACCAAATGATCCCGTCTGAAGGATCCTGAGCACGATCAACGGGCTCCAACGCTGCGCGGCGCGCTATCGGAGGAAACGGACATGGCCAAAGGTGCAGCCACGGCGGGGGTGATTCCCACGACGGAGCGGATGACCCGGTATCGCTGGGTCGTCATGGGTCTCATCTTCATCGTCTACACCTTGGCAGCGGCCGACCGGGCCAACATCGGCATCGTGCTCCCCTTCGTGAAGAAGGAATTCGCGATGACCAACACGGAGGCCGGCGCCGTCGTCAGCCTGTTCTTTGTGGGATACTCGGTCATGCAGATCCCCGCAGGGCTCTTGGTGAAGCGTCTCGGCACGCGGATCGTCTTCCCGATCTTCATGATCCTGACCTCGCTCTTCACGGGAGTCCTGGGCACGACGGGCTCGGCGCTGGCCATGAAGCTCAATCGGCTCGCCCTCGGTTTTGCCGAGGCACCGCTGCCGGTCACCATGCTCTCGACCATGAACCGGTGGTTCCCAGCCCAGGAGAAAGGCACTGCGGTCGGCCTCTTCCTCGCGGCCGCCAAGTTCGGTCCCGTCATCGTACCGCCGCTCGGTGCGCTGATCATCGCCACGCTCGGATGGGAGTACGTCTTCTTCATCTGCGCGCTACCAGGGTTGGTCTTTGCCGTGCTCTGGTACGTCCTTGTGGTGGACGAGCCGGCCCGCAGCCGCTTCGTATCCCCGGCCGAGGCGGCTCATATTGGCAGCGGATTCGCGGCCACACCTACCGGCCCCACGCCGTCGACGGCGCCGAGTTCGGCTGGCACGACGCGCTTCGTCCGCCTTGATCGCGTCATCCGGGGACGGCCGGTCCGCCCCATCGCCACGGCAAAGGAGACGTTCGCCTCCGGCAATATCTGGGGGCTCGCCATCGGCTATCTGATGATGACCGGCATCATCAACGTCATCTTCGCTTGGCTGCCGACCTATCTGACCACCGTCAAACACTTCTCGCTGATGAACGTCGGGTTTGTCGCCTCGGCCCCGTTCGTCGGCGGCGTGCTCGGCAACATCATGGGCGGCCTGTTCTCCGACCGGATCGTCGGCAAGCGGCGCAAGCCGACCATCCTGATCAGCACGGTCTCGACCGTGTTCATGATGGTCGCACTCATCCATGCGCCGAACGAACCGGTGACCCTCGCGATCCTTCTGTTCCTCACCGGCTTCCTGCTGAACGTGGGCTACTCCTCTTTCACGGTCTATCCGGCTGGGCTAACGACGAAGGACGCCTATCCGTTGGCCGTCTCGGTGGTGAATACCGGCGGACAGGCCGGAGGCGCGCTGTTTCCCTTCCTGACCGGGCTGCTCCTCGACACCTACAGCTGGGATGCCGTTTTCCTGTTCCTCGGCGCCTCGGCGCTCCTGGCGATGGCGGTGATGCTGCTGGTAGTCGAACCGGTCGAACGCGACGGACCACGGAAAACCCTTTGATGCGGGTCCGTCTGACCGACTGTGTTAGGTCGGTAGGAGCACGTCTGCTTTTACGGCGGCTACTCCCAGAAGCAGACCAGCGGCTTTCGGCCAGACCACGCCATGCTTGATCGCAAGTGGGCGCCTAACCGGCCACTCGGCTTTGTGCCCATCGAGGATGTTTGGCGGTTTGAGGTTAGGTCCCGGAAGCGGACCTTCGTACGCTGCCGAAAGCCATTCGAACTGAGAAGGCGGCAGGCCTTCTTCCCCTGCAGCGTGTGCAAACGTGGCACTTGGGTTATCCTAGGAAATTCAATCTGTCATTCCCGGGGGTGATCTGTTCAATGGCGCGGCCCGAGATCACGGAAAGCGGCTGCTCTAATAGAAAGTCGGACGCCCAGTGTGGACGAGCGCCAACAGTCAGGCCTTTGATTAGCAGCCACGACGCTCGTCCTGCGTTCGGCTTGGTCTTCATCCGCACCAGCCGCCACTCAGCTGTCAGCTTCTTGCTATGTATTTAGAATCTGAATGAGTCTGCGGCGAGAACGGCCACCGCGTCGCCGCCCCGCTCGCAAACGCTACGGTCCCACTCCAGCTCAGCGCCCGCCCCGTAAGTGCGCGTCGGGATGACGCCTTCGAACCCGGTGTAGTCAAGGCGATGATCGTCCACCGGCACGGCCAGCCGCCGCTCGCTACGAAGCTTAGGCCGCGCACAAACGCTCAGCTCTTCAACACGCCGTCGAGCTCCGACGCTTCCGCGCCCGCCGCGCGATCACCGGATGACGATCTGCACCGTACGCCACCACGGCCCGAAGTTTTGCGGGATCGCGCGCCACTCGGCGCCGTTCCAATGTCGGCGCAGAATAGCCGAGCGCGTACGCCGCAGCTTCTGCAGTAGCGTCTTCGCCGTCGGTCGACACGTCTCGATCAACGGCTCCCGAGCAGCCCATGGCTCGTCGCTCAGGAACGTCCCGCCTCCGATTGGAGGCATGAAGCCCACGCGGTGCCTGGTGGGGCAAGAAACAGCAGATCTTAATCAGCGATGATAAAGTGCCTACCGGCGCACATTAAGAATAAATTAACCATATACACCGTGGTATTGAAGGAAAGTTAACAGACAATTTGATCTTGCCTGCAAAGAGCACTGATGATGCAATTCGAAAGGTGGCTATCGCTCAGGAGCTTCCTCGCGGCGCTTTTGGCGCTGGCGGTCTGCTGCGGCAGCGCCGGCGTGATCGTGACCAATCCATCCAGAGACCCGGCAGCCCTGCGCGCCCTCGATGAGGAGATGCAGCGTGTGGCAGGGGCCGTCTCGGAGCGGTTGAGCGACAGTCTCGCGGCGATCGGGCGTGATTCCAGCCTCGCAGCCGAGAACGCGGTGTTCGATCGCGAACCCCGCTTACCGGCGGTGCAACAGTTCCTCGGACGTTGGCGCAGCCTGCATCCGGAATACGCCGATATCCTTTTCGCCGATCGATCGGGGCGGGTGTTGGCCGCGGCGAGCGGATCCCTCCTCAGCGCTGACGTGTCGGGGACGACTTGGTTTGCGCGGGCCTTGTCCGGCGTCGTGATCGGCGATGCCAGCGAGCGCGCCCGACCCGGCGCCGAGATCCCCCGGAACGTCATCGTTGCGACGCCCGTCCGAGGCGGCGGCACGGCAGCATCCGGCGTGCTGGCGATTCAGGTGACGCCGACATGGGTGGAGGAAGCCGTGGCGGGCGCGCGCCGCATCCTCGGGGGGGCGGCGCGCACGGCCTCGGTGCAGATCATGAACGCCGGTGGGCGCTCGATCTACCAATCCGGCGTGCCGGTGGCGCGAGGCGAAGTCCGCGAGGCGAATGCCGCGGTCGGGGACGAGGCCGCTCTCGGATGGTTCGTGATCGCGAAGGGGAGCCGGCAGCCTGAGGTCGACGCCACGACGCTGGGATCCGCATTGCCCCTGATCCTCGGATTGGCGGCCCTCGCCGCTTTGTCGGGGTGGCTGCTTGGGGGACGCCTCACGCGCTCGCTCACCAGCATCCGCAATGCGGCCACCACCGATCAGGTCACCTTGCTGCCGGCCGCGACCGCGATCGCCGAGATCGCGGATCTCGCCGATGCCGTCGGCGCGTGCATTGGTCGAAGCGTGGGTCGGGAACGAATCCAGCAGGAGGCTCGGTCGGCCTTGGCCCGCAGCCGCGATCGCGTCCGCGCGGTGAAACTGCTCGGCGGCTTCACCTGCTGGGAGGTCGATCTCCGAAACGGCCATGTGACCTGGGCGGGCGGATCGGCCGATATGGCGGACAGCACGTCCGAGCGGGCGGATCAACTGGATCGCGTGCTGTCGCGGGTGGAAGAGGAAGATCAGGGATTGTTGCAGCAAGCCATGCGCGCAGCCTGCGAGACGCCCGGCTCGATCCGTGAGATTGCCGTGCGTACCGTGGCAGGACGCGAGGATGTCACCGGCCAACGGCTTCTGCTCCGCTTGATCGCGGTCGCATCGAACGGGCAGCCGGTCCGTCTGCATGTTCTGAGCCGGGAGGTCGGGCTCATCGCGCTTCCGGCTCCGAAGCCGGCGAATTCCGTCGCGATCGCGCAGCCGGACGGATCGCCCACAGCGCCGGTCGAGGCGCACACCCACGCAGTCATCGCGGGCCTCGCGCACGAAATCGGCGCGACCCTGATCACCGTCGTGGCGGCGGCCACGGCCCTCGACCCCGAAGCGCGGGACGCCCGGCATCGGAACGGTATCGAGACCGTCATCCGTCAAGCGACGCGGGGCACCGCACTGACGCGCAAGCTGGCCGCGGTCGTGAGCCGCGACGGCGGCCCGATGCCGGAAATCGGCGCAGCCCAGGCCATCACGGAGACTCTGCAACTCATCGGCACCGCAATCCTACCCCAGCTCAGCATCACCCAGCCCCTTGTGGAACGCCTGCCACCCCTCGGCTGCACCGGTCGCCAGCTCGAAGTCGCGCTGCTCAACCTCGCGAGCGACGCTTCGGAATCGCTGCCTCCGGACGCGACGGCCTCGCTCGCGATCGAGACCGATCCCGGTCCGCCCGGTATCGGGTTGCGGATCGTCCTGACCACCGCGACGGCGTTTCGCGCCGGTCGGGGAATGGCTGCAATCCACGAACTCCTGACCGATATCGGCGGCGACGTGACAGTCGAGAACCTGGACGACCGAAGCACGGTCACCCTGTCCTTCCCCGCCGCCAGGGATGTGTCCGCCGGGGCGGCTCCAGCATGCGACGCGGCCGACGCGCGGGCGATCCTCCTCGTCGAACCCGATGCGGTCATGCGGGCTGCGACCGCTGAAAGCCTTGCGGCGCTCGGATACGTCGTTGAATCGGTGGCCTCATCCGAGGAAGCGTGCACCGCCCTCGGCAGCCGCCGCGATTTCACGGTCCTGCTCTGCGCGCATACGATACCGGCGGTGAATGGCGCGCATCTCGCCGAAATAGTCTCGCGCACACATCCCACGGTTGAAATCGTACTCATGGCTGCGGAGGCCGTGCCTGCACGTTCCTCAACGACCTTCAGGTGGCTACGCAAGCCGTTCGGATCCCAGGATCTCGCGCGCATGCTCGATCGAACCGCGGACCGGCAGCGTCAGGCAGCCTGAGATCCACGTTCCCATCCGCGCCGCCGCCGGACGTCCCGCCCGGCGGCGAAAGCCGTTCTGATCCCACGCTTCGCCGCTTTCCCGCGCCAAGGGCCCGCCGGCGTCGCTGACGTCGCTATGAAGCACCACATGCGTCGTCAGCGACGCCGCGCAGCTTCTCACAGGTACGTCCGGCGTCTGAGAGACAGCGAGCCTGAACGGCGTCGGGACGTCGAGGATCGCCACTCATTGCGATGCCTCAGGTTGGTCCGTCGCATTTCTAGAGCGGCCTAGCCCCAGCCCTTTTAAGGTGTTTGCGGCGGCAATCGGCATCGGACCGTCCCGCTTGGCCGGCGATCCCTGGTCTTTGCAGAGGCCGTCCTGAAAACAACCCCGTCATCCCGGGGCCGCGAAGCGGAGCCCGGGATCCAGAACCAGTGTCGGATCAACGACTTGCGCCGTCGGCGGATCTGGATCCCGGGCTCGCCTGCGGCGCCCCGGGATGACAGGGTGGGGGCTGAAGCGTCTGCGGAAACTTGGGATCCGTGAAGGAAGGATAGGTCTCGGCGACCCATCGCCTGCCGCCGCGCTGCCTTCTCGGCTGTCACCTTGGCGAGAGATGGGCGCATGCCATCGGACCTTGGCTGTGCGGT
>NZ_FOTK01000064.1 GCF_900114535.1 Methylobacterium pseudosasicola
CTCGCTCGGCTCCAGTCGATCTCGCCCGCCCCGTGCAGGCGCTCCAAGAGCACCTGATGCAGGCGGGCCCATACGCCGGCCGCCTGCCAGTCGCGCAGGCGCCGCCAGCAACTCATCCCGCAGCCGCAGCCCATCTCCGCTGGCAGCATCTCCCACGGAACGCCTGAGCGCAGCACGAACAGAATGCCGGTCAACGCAGCTCGGTTCTCGATCGGCCGTCGGACACCTTTTGGACGTGGGCGGGACGGCGGCAGAAGCGGCGCAATCTCGGTCCAGAGATCGTCGGGCAGAAGCGGACGAGCCATCACGACCAACGCCCGCCCGCCCAATCCGTGCCCGTTCTGTTAGGCGCTCTAAGCCTAATTGTGGGAGGGGTGAACCTTCGGCGGTTTTTACAGCCTGACCTCGCCGCATTCGCACGCCTGCATCCGGACATCGAGATGGACATCTCGTCGTCCGGTGAGTTGGCGAACCTGACGAACCGGGTAGCCGACGTCGCGATCCTGGTCGTCTACGACCGCAAGAACCTGCCGCTCAATCTCCACGGCCTGAAGGGGCCCGATCTGTTCGGGGGCGTCTACATCTCCCGGGATCGCCTTGCAGCTTGGCGTGCAGGCGCGCCCGATCCCAGCCGATGGGTCGTCATCAGCGCCTCGGCTACGACGTCTCGCACGCCCCGGGCGGGGAGGATGCCATGCGCATGATCGAGTCCGGGCTCAACTTCGATTTGCTGTTCACCGACATCGTCATGCCGGGGATGACCGGTCCGGAGCTCGCCGAACGGGCCCGGGCCGTGCTGCCCAACCTGAAAACGCTCTATACGACCGGCTATGCCCGCAACGCCGTCGTCAACAACGTGGTGCTCGACCCGGGCACGAACCTGCTGCCGAAGCCCTTCGGCACCCGGGCGCACGTCGGGCGCTGTGCGCCTGCGGCGTTCATCTTGGCGTCACATGTAGCGTCCCTTGCTAGGCCGCGTGGCATCATACCGTCATGCGCGACACATCCTACCACCCCGTCCACGCCTACCTTGAGACCGGAGCCCGCCGTATTGGCCGGATCCGGAGGCAGACCGCCGACCGCAATCGTTCCATGCGGGCGCGCTGGCGCGAGGAAGGCCGACCGGATCCGGCGACGCTCGACCGCGCGATTGTCGATGCCCTTCGCGCGATGTTGCTGTCCGCGCCGGAGGGGCAGCGCCTGTCCACTCCGCTCGATCCCGGGGCGCTCCTGCTGGAGACGGCACGCCACCTCGTCGAGCGCACCGAGCGATCGAAGGCGCGCGGCCGGGACGTGACTGTCTTCAAGCGGGAAGCCGTCTCGGAGACCCTCCAGAGCCGGCTGCTCGAAGCCCCGAAGCGCCCGTCATGGTATGACGGCAACAGTCGTGCTGGTGAATAGGAGTAACGGGAGGGTATTCACCTGTCGAAAACCATTCCCCGAACACGTGACGCCCTAAAGCCCAGGGAAAACTCCATCGGCGGGTTGCCTAAGCTGCTGCGACGACTCATCCTCAACGGACAAGATCGCCCAGCCAGGAGAGACGCCATGAGCCATGAGACCCGCCACGTCATGATGGATGTCGCCGGCCGGGGCGCTCAGGCATTCGCGCTGGGGCACTTCGCGATCCAGGACTTCTTCTCCGACCTGCGCGAGCGCCAGGCCGAGGAGGTCGATGTGGTTCAGGCCCTCGTCGCCGAGCTCGGGCGCGCCCGTCGCCGGGCGGCCGCTGCCGAGGCCGAGGCAGCTCAGGCCCGGCGGGAGACCGCAGCGTTCCGTGAGGCGAACGCCGTCCTCGCCGGGGAGGCCCGCCTCGCCGTCGCGCGGGCCGAGCGGGCGGAGCAGATCGGGCTCAACCTGATCGCCGCCGTCCGGCGCGACCAGGCCGCCCGGGCGGCGTGATCGACGAGTACGAGACCCGATCCCGCCGGGAGGCCGTCGACGCCGCCATGGCGTCCGCCCGGCTCGCGGGCGTCATCCTCTCTGACGAAGCCCGCACGCTCTTCGAGGCGTACGTCACCGGCGAGATCAGTTCCGACGCTGTGATGGAACGCGCCCTCGCGATCTGGGGCCGACATGAAAAAAGCCCGCCGAGGTGACCGGCGGGCTTTTGCGTGCGCGGGGGGATCTTGGTCAGCGCATGCGGGGTCCCGCGGCAGGTGCGTAGCCCAGCTGGTCGAGGACCTGCTGAAGGTTGACGGGACCACCCCCTTTGCCGCCTCGGCCGCCCTTGTCGTCACCGCCGCCGTATCCTTGGATCCGGGCGGGGGCCGGCTGTGGCAGGCAGTACCCCAGGCTGTGGAGCGAGCCCTTCGCGCCGGTGAGCACGTGCTCCTGGATCATCCAGGCCGGGAGCCGCACCAGGTGCCGCAGCTGCGCGTCGTCCATGCGCAGCAGCCAGCGATCCACGTCCGTCGGCAGCGGATCCGGCGCCGGCTGCGAGAGGGCATACTCGTCCCGCAGCATGCGCTTGGCGTGGTCTTTGATCATGTGGCCTAGTGGGGCGTGGAACTGCGGGAGCGGAAGCGGACCGTCGAGATCGGGGGCGGGCTGCGGCTCGACTTGGCGATCCTGCTCGCGGACCTCGGAGAGCGCCGCGGCCGCGACATCGGCGGCCCGGGGGGCGGGCTGCCAGCCGAGCCACCGCAGGGGGGCGAACAACGCGGCGAGGATGGCCTGGATGATGGAGACGATGAGCTGATACATTTGAGGACTTCCTTAGATGTGAGGCGGCCCCCGGGCCGGGTGCCGCCGATGTGGGGATTGTTGCGCGCCGGGCTGAAAATTAGAGCCCGAGGGAGGGGGCGTCCGAGGGTGCGGAGCGGCGCCGGCGGGTGGGAGCTGACCCGAACAGGAGCGTGCACAGCTCGTCGGGGAGTTGGCGGCGGTGTCCGTGCAGCAGCCCCAGCGCGTGGGCGGCCTGCGCCTGATCGAGCTCGCCCATCTCGGCCAGTGTGTGCCCCGTCCAAGTCGTAGCCCGCGACCAGCCCGCCGAGTTCCGGACGGCGGCCCAGTCTGTGTCGAGCGCGCTCAAGATCCTACAGAGCGACAGGGCCGCTGCCCGGATATCCGGATCCGCGGCGCGAGCGAACCATGTCGCTGGGCCGGGCCGGCCGAGCCGCGCGGCCGCGCGGGTGATGTTGCCCTTAGCGTTGCTGAAGAGCCGCTCCGCGTACTGCAGGCCGCTGCGCCCCCAGGCATTGTCACCGAGCAACTGGCGGACATCGCCAAGCTGCCGCCCGAAGGACCACGGGCGGTCACCCTCCATCGCGGTCAGCTCCGTACGAATCGGGGCCGCCTCTGGGGCAACCTCCGCGACCTCGCGCGCGAGGCGTTCCGCTGCGGCGTTGGCCTTCTCGGCCCGGTCGGCGGCGGCCGTACGGATCGCGAGATCGGCGGCATTGGCGAGGCCGCACAGGTCGACGGCGATGCCGGTGTCCCACCAACAGGCTGACAGTGCCGGGCGGTCGCGGCCGCGGTCGGTCCACGAGTAGCCGGCTCCGGTCAGCTCGGCGCGGGCGCCGCGGTAGGCGTCGAAGAATTCCTGGGTGCGCTCGTCGCAGAGCCACAACGTCAGATCATGACCGTAGCGGCGGTGGGTGCCGGCGTTGCGCCAGGCGGCGCCGAAGTCGATCGGCGGGCTCATTGGGGTTGCTCGTAAACCAGAGTTGCGGGCGCGGCGGCCCGGTACAGCGCTTCCGCTGACTGACAGAGCATCCTACTCCGGCCCGCGACGCACAAGTACAATCTCGCAAAATTCAAGCATCGCCAGGAAAACGGATTAATCCGTTCGGATTAATCCGTCGAGAAACGGAGTAGGTTGGAAATGCAACACGCAGTTCGCCCCGTTAAACGTCGAACGATTTCCGTTATGACCACTGGAAATCCGGGCGGGGCTTAGCTAGCTTACTCGTCAGCGTTCTAGCTGTGTAGCGGATCGCCCCACCCCGGTTTTAGGCAGTATCTTCGTGTCCGTTACTCGCTCTGAGGCCCATGCCGGGCCTTTGCAGGCGCTCGAATCCGCAATCGGAAGAGAGGGAACCGCCCAAGCCTGGGCTCGCAGTGCAGGCCTCTCCCCCCAATACGTCGCTGACGTCAGGCTCGGCCGCCGTGCCCCCGGCCCGGCGATCCTGCTCGCGCTCGGCCTGGTCCGCGTCGTCACTTACGCACCCGCCACGGAGGCTCGGTCATGAGCGGTCGCGTCGTCATCAAGTGGACGGAGGCCGCCAAGTCCCGCGTCTGCGCTCTCTACGAAGAGGGTCGCCTGTCAGGCACGGAGATCGCCGCCCTGATCCGTGCCGAGCACGGCCTGCAGGTCTCCAAATCGGCGGTCATCGGGATCGCCTTCCGCGCCGGGTTGAGCGATCCGGGCGGCGAACTCGGGCCGTACCTCAGCGCGGCCCGGGCCGTCCTCGATGCCCGCCCCGGCAATCCGATTCCCCACGAGGAGCGCCTGCGCCGCCGACGGGAAGCTCGGTCGCGGATCGCGTACGCCAGGGCGAAGCCGGTGCGTGCCTCAAAGCCCCGGGCGCGTCCCGTGGCAAAGGCGGCTGCAGCGCCCAAGCCCAAGCCCGCGAAGGCGGTGGAGGTCGGCATCCCGGCGTCGCTTCGGGTCGCGATCTGGGAGATCCGGGACGGTCAGTGTCGCTACATCGCCGACGATCCGAAGGGCGGCGCGGCGACGTACTGCGGGCATGTCGCGCAGCACGGGGCGGTGTGGTGCCCCGGGCATTTCCGGATGTGCACCGTCCCATCCCGGCGGCCGGTCAACGCCTGGATCCCCGAGCACCGGAGGGCGGCGTGAGTCGGTCCGGCACTTCCATCGATGCGACGCTCGGCGGTCTGCAGCGCACTGCTGCGGCGCTCGCAATCAACACCCTCACCGACATCCGGGCGCAGCGCTGGCTGGCTCGGCGTCTGCCGGCGGCATGCGGCTATCTCGAAAGAAGGACGTTGCGTCCGGCGCCGTTCGGCGACCCCGCGGATCCGTTTGGAGACGGCTACCGCCCGGACCACACGATTTACCTGGATCACCCGGTCTACAAGCAAGCCCTGGTCCGGAGCGAGCTGAGCGATCGCAAGGCGGCGGCCGCTCATCGCAGGGGCGAAATCGTTGAGTTCTTTTTCAGCCGCCAGGTCCCTCCGACCCTGGATGTCATCGTCGCCTGGCTCAACGACCTCCCGGAATACGACCCGCTCGTCCTCGACAAACTCTCCCGCTTGACCTGGGCTCGTGCCGAGGTGCGCGCGGGCAGGTGGCATCAGCTCCAGATGAACGGAGGGGCGGCACGATGAGCGGCGGTTACAACCTCGGCAACCCCAACCCGACGTTCCCGACTTCGTTCGACGCCGCGGTCATCGAAGGCGGCTACGTGAGCGGCGACGGTTGCTGGAATGCGTACGTCAACGCGGACGCGATCGCCGTCTGGGGCGCAGACGACGTGCTCGACCGCGCCATGATCGTCGAGCGCTACTCCTCCAGGATGCGCGCCCGCTTCCAGAAGTACCGGGGCACGGCCGCCGAGCCCCGCACGTGGGCCGATGCCGGCAACGTCGTCCACCACGCGCTGCGCCTCGGGCTCATCCGCGAGGTGACGACCACCGCCGGCGAGCGAGGGTGGCGGATCCTCGAAAGGGATCTCCGATGGATCGTCGTCGGCACCGGCTACCATCGAGAGGCCCGGCAGGTTCGCGGCCTTCCGCCCGCCGAGCAGGCCGCCGTCGACAAGGCCGAAGCGAGCCTGGCTAGGCGGCGCGCGACGCTCGATCGCAAAGCGCGCGAGAACGCCGATGCTTGGATTGCCCGGGTCATCCGAGACACGCTGAGGTCGGACCCGGCAACGGTCGTCCCGCAAATGTGGGCCGATCGTGGCTGGGTACCGTCGTGGCTGTCCGGGACGCGCCTCGATGCCTCAGCCGGCATCGTCCGCGAAGCTCATCACGCTGCGGCGATGGATCGGCGTACGCTGAAAGCCTGGATCAGCGACCTGCAGGAGGAGTCGATCTCATCGATCGCGCGGCCCTTCAAACGCTCGCAAGAGTTCGCTGCGCTGCCCGAGCACGCCGAGCTCCCCGACGAGGACGACGCCGCCCTGGAGGCTCTGCTATGACCCGCACCGATGCCCTCATCCTGAAAAGCGGTGTCCACCTCAGCGTGTCCCGTCGGCGACCTGGCGACGCGATCACCCTGAGCGAGAGCCTGTCATGACGTGGCGCCCCCGCAGCATCACGCCCTGGCACATGCGCGTTGGCGCCGACGGCCGGACTTACGATCCGGGGCTCATCGTCGAGTGCGAGCTTTTTCGGGATGGGCTCGATCTCACGACGAGCCCGGTCTGGCAGATCGCCCCCTTGACGAGGCTCGCCCGCGCGGAGATCCCGGCCCTCGTTGGGCGCGGCTGGCACGTGCGGAGGGTGGGCGAGACGGAGCCTTGCGCCGTCGTCATCTGGGTCATGCTGCACCTGTTCGGCGGTCGCCTGGTGTCTGCCGCCCCTCAGCGCGCCGCGCTTAATTGTTCCAATCGGCTTCTCGTCGTCACTCCGGAACTTATCGTCGCCGTCCGCGGAGCCGAGCCGCGGCACGCCTTTATGCACGTCGCCGACATCGTCGCCGGCACCCGCCCCAACCCCCGCCGTCGAGCTCCGCAGATCCCCCCGGGCGATCTCGAAGCCCTCGACGCCCTCGCGCTGTAGGAGGCTCCGCCGTGCCCCGCCGTCCCGTCTTCGCCGCCGACACCCCTGCCGCATTTCTGCGCGACTACATCCTGACCGCGATCTCCGAGGTCTTCACCGTCAACAGGGTCCTCCCGATCCTGCGGCGCCACCCGGCCCCGCCTGAGCCCCCGCTCCCCCTGCTGTTCGAGGACCTCCCCGACCAGCGCCGGGGCGAGCCTGCGCCCGTCCCGGCGGCCCCTGAGCCTGAGCCGGCCGTCGAGCTCGACGAGCGGGATTTCCCGAACGCCAAGCTGATGGCCCGGATCCTCGGGGACAGTGTCGGCCCGCCGAGCCAGCTAACGATCACGCGCCGGCGGAAGGCTAGGGAGCGGGCGGAAGCAGCGGCGGCTGCGGCTGCGTGCGAGGCCGAGGTCGCCTTCAGACCCTGAGCGCATGGCGGAGCAGTTTCTGACCAAAGACATGGGCCGCTTCCGCGATGCCCATGGGATCGATCGGTGCGAGGTTGGCCCGCAGGGTGGCTACGTCGTCGCCTGTCCACCCTTCCACCTACACGACGAGGACCACGTCGACCCAGTCGAAGAGTTCCTCGGGCAGGTCGTCGGCGTCGAGCCGGCCCGGGCGCTCCTGTTCCGCCGCCGGGACCCGGACTTTCTCGACGGCTGCAAAGTCGGCCAGCGATATGTCCTGCTCAGGTTCTGGGACAACGACGGAGGGCAGGTCTGGAGCATGCCGGTCGACGGCGAGGATGACCCCGCGGTGTCGGAGGCGATCAGTCGGGCGACGGCGCTCTACCGATGGAGCAAGCGGGAGCCTCCTCAAATCTGAGGAGGCCCCTCCATGTACCCCTCGGTTAGCACGCCCGAGATCGTGCACCCGTCCGGGACGTCCCCGATCACGGCGGGCCGGTACCGGGGCGTGGGGCAGCATCGGAAATAGGCCGGCCCGATCGGGGGCTCCCCCGGCCGGCGCTGTGCATTCACGCTGGCGACGGCGGCCTCTGTCTGGGACCAGGTCATGCCCATGCTGACGCGGCCGCAGGACAGGCAGCAGACCGCCCCGGGTATGGGATCGCTGTAGGAGTAGTCTCCGCGCATCAGGCAGCCTCCGCCAGGGCGGCCGCCGCGACGGGACCGGCCTCCCGGGCAGCGACGTCTGCGAGGAGTTCCTGGATCTCCGGGATCGTCACCGGGCGGAATTGCCAGACGTCCACGCCCACGTCGCAGGACCGCGCCGTCGCCGGGATCGCCCCGTGCGAGTGACCGAAAAGGTGGATCCGGCCGCGGAATGCGTCAGGCCATGTCGCGTGGCAGTAGTGGGACAGCCAGAGGTCTACGGGCGCCGGCATGCCGCGGTCCTGAACGGTGATGCGCGCCACGTCCCGCACCGGCTCCGCCCAAGGGAGGTCCTCGGACCGCTGATCGTGGTTGCCTCGGATCAGGATCTTCCGCCCGTTGAGGCGGTCGAAGATGGCGCGGGCATGCGCCCTGCCGCACCCGTAGGCGAAGTCTCCAAGATGCCAGACCGTGTCGTCCCGGCGAACCCTGTTGTTCCAGGCCGCCACGATGTGTTCGTCCATCTCCTCGACGGAACGGAAAGGCCGGGGCCGGCTCATGCGCAGGCTCATCATCGAGGCGTGCCCGACGTGGCTGTCCGCTGTGAAAAAGGTCGTCATGGGGAAGCCCCCCTCTCGATAGTCGAACGCGACCGTCCGGGAATGCGGACGGTGGTGGTTGGCTCAGGCCAACAAGCGTTTCGCGAGAGGATGGGCGGTGCTCATGCTGGTATCATCTGGCATCGGGGCCGCGCCGGCAAGTGGATCCCGCCGGCACGGTTGATGTTTCCCTGGGCTCAGGCCGCCAAAGCTTTGTCTTCGGCCGCCTCCGCCGCTGCGGCCTTCTTCGCCGCGGACTTGGCCTTCCCGTCCCGCTCGCGCGCCCGGCGCCGGGCTGAGATTTCAGCCGCGAGCTCGGGCAGCGGCCGGAATCCCGCAGCCGCCGCGGCGGCCTGCTCGTCACACCAGGCCGTCCAGCGTTCCATGACTGGCGCCTTCAGGTCGAGGCGGTCGTCCAAGGTGTAGTGGCCTTCGAGGACGTCGTCGGCCGCGATCCCCTCGTTGTGGTCCATGATCAACTTAACCGCGTCCCGCGGCAGCCGGAGGGTCTTCTGCGCGTGCGTAGAGAACCCGCGCCGCAGGTCGTGCGGGCTCGCGCGGACGCCGAGGTCCAAGAGCCTGTGGTTCAGGCCGGCCTCATTCATATGCCCGCCGACGGTGTCGCCGAGCTTCCATGCGCGGATTTGCGGAAACAGATGCTCTAGGCCCCGCTCGCTGCAGGCCTTCAGCTGCTGGGCGATCCGCTGCCACAGCGCCGGAGGGAGTGGCAGGGCGTGCCTCGACTGGTCGTCGCGCTTATCGGCGGTCTTCCGATGCGCCGGTCCCATCGACCACACGCCCCACCCAGGCACCTCTGCCCACGGCACGAAATCCTCGACGCGGGCATCGACGACCGGCCGCCGGCGTTGCGCCGTCAGGACGAGCAGCTCCAGGGCGAGGGACACGGTCGGATCGAGGATCCCGGCGCGGGCCACGCCGAGGATGGTGCCGATCTCGGGCGCGGTCGCCACGTAGCGACCGGCTACCTTCCCGTTCGCGCGGACCTTCCGGGCCGATGACTTGGGCGGGGCGGCAAGCTTCGACATGTCGGCGCCGACGCCTTCGATACCGATGCCGGATCTGGTCCGGATGTGTGGCTGCCACATCCACCGCCACATGGGCCTGAGCGCGGACGCGAGGTTGACGGCGTGCGTCTCCCGGCCGGAGCGGTGGACCTCGTAGACGACGCCGGCGAGGTCCTCCAGCGTGACGCGGCGGACGGCCTTGCCGGCGAGGATCGCGAGCTCAGGCGCGCCGAGCTTGGCGCTGTAGTCACGCCAGGTCGCCTCGCGCAGGGTTCGCTTCACCTCAGCGAGGTACTCGGTCCGAGCCACCTCCCATGTCCAATAAGGGATGTCGGCGATGCTGCGCTCGCGCTCGGCCACCAGAGCGGGATCCCGGGGCGGCGGCGCCGGCCGCGGCGCCACCTTGCCAAGGCGGATGAACTCGGCCTCCAGGAACCGGTCGTCGGGGGCGGCTGTCCGATTGGCCACGTGCCGCTGGGCCGCGGCCACGATCTCGCGGGCTTCGTCGAGGGTCAGGCCGGGTGGGGACCCGAGCGTCAGCCGATAGGTCGTCCCCTTCCGGATGATCTTGAACCCCCAACGCGCGCCGCGCGGCCCGACGCGGAGGATCAGCCCCGGCTGCTGGCTGTCGATCAGGTCGTACGACTTGCCGCCGGCGGCGACATCCTTGAGGGCCTTGTCGACGTGGGTCTTGCTCAGACGGACGGACATGGACCAACTCGGGCTGCTCTCGGGCTGCGCAGCCCGAGATCCTCCGTGCCCTGTAAGCCTGGGCGCGTCACCGTCCCGTTAAGGCAATCCACTGCATTCTCAGGAACTTCCAGGCTCCCGCCGTTAACCGTCTACGTCTCGAACTCGGGCTGCAGGGCGGGAACAATAGAAATCATAATCCTTGTGTCGGGGGTTCAAATCCCTCCCTCGCTACCAACAATTCTGAAGCCCCGCCAAGCACTTAGCGGGGCTTTTTGTTTGCCTTGCTCTGGGCGGATTTCGGCTTTAAATCCTAGAACGGAGCTAGCGCAGCGGGAAAATTATCGTGCAGGCGTAACGGTTTGCTGGGGGCTCTGGGAGCACCCTAGCGCACTTCTAGCGCAGTCCGCCGCACCGCAGTAACCAGACAGGGCCGCATCTTGAGCACCCCTGGCAACGACCCAGCCGAGCGCTACCAGCTGTTTCAGCGCGCCGGCAGCACCCGGTGGCAGGTGCGCTTCAGCATCCGGGGTCAGGGCCAGTTCAAGCGATCCCTCGACACGGACGACCTCCGGGAGGCTGAGCGCCGAGCTGACGCCATCTGGTACGAGGCCACCTACCGGGCCAAACAGGGGCTCACAGCCAAGGCGCATACCTTCGAGGGCGTGGCCGAGGAGTACATCGCGCATATCCTGCGCGAGGTGGAGCGCGGTGAACGCCGGGCGGACCAGGGCAAGAGCGAGCCTGCCGTGATTCGCCGATACTTCATCGGCTTCTTCGGTGCCAAGCCCGTGGATGCGATCAGCGAAGCGGATATGGAGCGCTACGCGGAGTGGCGGCGCACCTATTGGACTGAGGGGCCGGGCAAGCTCATCACGCACATCGAGTACGAGCGTGATGGCCATCGCCTGCGCCGGCCTGTACGGCGATCAGCGCCCTCCCTGAGCCGTCAGCGCGGTGAGACCGTGGTGCTGCGCGCGCTGCTGCGCTGGGCCTCGCGCCAGGGCTACCTCAAGACTCCGCCGGAGATCACGATCAAGGCCCGGCGTTCGCCCGACAATCGGCGGCCCAGTTTTGAGCCTCATGAGTTCGCCCGGCTGGAGGCTGTGAGCCTGAGCCGGTTGGTGGACCCCATCATGGATGGCACCGGCGCTGAGGTGCGCACCAGCGATCGGCGCAGCTGGCGCATCAAGCGGCTGGATGAACACACGCGGCGTGATCGCACCGTGCTCCATGCGTACGTGATGATCGGCGCGTTCTCAGGCCTGCGCCCCACTGAGATGTACAACCTCACCTGGGGTGACGTGCTGGGCTACCGCGCCGGCCGGGGCAAGAGCGTGGATGACCGGGATATCCGGCTACAGGCGCGGGGCAAGGGCAAGAGCGGCAAGGCCATCCCGCAAAAGGCTGCGATCCCATGGTTCGACACCCTGTGGATGCTGTTCCAGCGCAGCAAAAATCGAGAGCCGGAAGACACGGACCCGGTGTTCGCAAACGAACAGGGCAAACGCATCAGCTCGATCGCCAATGGCTTTACCGAACTGGTGAAGGCGGCGGGGCTCGAGCGGGACCACAGGGGCATCAAACGCACACCGTATTCGCTACGCCACTTCTATATCAGCGAGCAGCTGGCGAATGGGGCCGAGGTGCTCGACGTGGCGAGGAACTGCCGGACCTCGCTCGCCATGATCGACAAACACTACGGCCAAGTACGCCTCGAACGCGTAGTGGATCGGCTAAGACCTAAATGGACCCGGGCATAAATTTGAAAAGATCCAACTTTTCACCCCGCCAGGCAGGATGGCCCTTCGGACGCCACTCTGATGCAACGTGACGTCGATGCAACCTTGGCACGAGTGAGGCGATCAGCCATATGCGAGTGTCGATTTTACAGCGACAACATGGTTGCGCTACGGGGTCGTGATTGCGCTAAGGTGGCGTCAACCGTGAGATGACGCTGCCGGAACGTAGGGAGCTTGACGCTGCCAGATTTAAGGGATGGCGAGGCAAAGCGCCTACGCGAACACAAGAACATTCTACTCGGTTTAGTCGGCGGCCTACGCGATGCCAGACCTGGCGACGTAGCAGACAATCATTTTCGTGCTCGTCAAGAAGATCCTCGCCATAGATTTCTTGTTGGCTTACGCCACGCCCTCGTCAACGTTCATAACGAGCTACCACAGTCGTCCTTTGAGGACTATTTTGCGTGGCTGAAGGTTCAACTCCTAGGTGCTAGCTTCAATGAGTTTCCAGCGCCTATAAAGGCACTCGACGGTCTTTTTGACGCCAGACCCCTACCGGCTTTTGCGGAACTTAAGTTTGTCGCCTATCGGATTGGGCCGTACCTTAGACAACTAGCAGTATTCGAGAATTTTCGCCATAGATTGGCTGCGGCCGTGTTGTGTGGTGATGCGGCTGAAGCACGAAAAATATTGGAGATTTTAGGGACGACGTTTGGTGCCTCACTTTGGCTATTCGAGCTCGGATTGGCAGTCGGACAAACCTTCGATGGCCTTGAAGCGCAGAAACGTTACTCGGAGCGGGTACGCGCACCACTCAAGCGCTCAATTTATGCTTATCTTGTTCGCCAAGCCAGTGTCCGTAACGAACCTAGCACAACCTGGCCACGCTTCCGAGAGGATGTGAGCCGCCGGATCTCCGTCTTTGGCTTTGATGAAGCTAAGACAATCTACCTGCGCTATAGACTATTCGGCGAACCGTTCGCCGGGGCAGGCGAGGCACTTGCGACCCTCGCGACTGCTCAAAGCTATCCAGTTATTGATCTGTATATGACCGCCCGCGATGTCGCTGGATGGACATTGGCGAGGCAGCAGGATGAACCGCTCCGTGCCGCGGTTTTAGAGTGGTTTAGCCCTATTGAGGAAGCGGTTCGGCGCATTGCTACCGATGATGGCGCAAAGTTATTGGACCGGCCATCTAGCATCAGTAAGGCAGTCAATGCGCTAGCCGATGGCAGACTGCAACTTGCCTACCGATTGGCTCGACGAGAATTGAAAGCAGGGTCAGTAAGCGCTCCAATGATGGCGGTGCTGGCAATCTGTTATGCCGAGGCATCCAGATCACCGGACCAGCTTGATGGACCATTGCGCTGGTTGATTGATGATCTACGAGTGATCGCGCTCGGCGGAGCCAACTGGCAAATTAGTACATCATCAGCGCGAAAACTGACACAGAATTTCCGCGGCCTTCCCATCTTCGATGAAATACGACGCCTGGTAGATTTTCTAGCAAATCCGACACTAAACGGTGCGCCAGAGTTATTGCACTGTCTGTTTGGATTGCTGCCCGCCGCGTCACTGAGATGCTCTACCGGAAATCCATCGCCGTTCGAGAATTTCGTCGAAGCTGTGCGCGCAATCTCTATCGATGATCTCGAGACGGCTGCCGACCATTTAAGAGCAGCGTTGGGAAAAGGAAGCGCCGTTGCCGATCGTCTCGCGAACATTCTTCTGATTCATATCGCCGTCAATGACGGCTCAACAATAGATGCAGCGCGTCTACTAGCTCGAGAAGCATCGCGCGCGCCACAGGCGGCGGACTCGCTTCCCACGGAAGTGGTACTCCCCAATCCCCGCTGGGCCGACTTCAAACCCCACGCTGCCGAGCTGTTTCCAGCGATTGTAATGGATTTGCGTTGGAAGGCTTCACGTGACGATCGGGCGGCATCGGTTCGGCGTTTCGCCTTTAACGAAGTACTGCGACTCCAGGGAGTGACCCGACCGACACAGCTTGAGGCGCATCTTGACCGTTTTGATTCTGCCGAGTTGATTTATTTTTTGCGAAACGTGTGTGTATCAAATGTCATGGATATGAGCTCCTTCTTTTCAACGCTTAGTGATGTAGAAGAAGAAATAATCAATATACAATTTTGGCTCACCCGACTTGACCCCGAAAACCGCCATGAATATGACGCTCGCAGGGTAGATCTTACCAATAATAGAGCTATATATGAGGGAATGAGGATTATAGATAGCAGTCGAATTCATGTAGATATTGAAGCTATCACGGCCTGGGCTCGTAAAGAGATAGCCGAGTATTTCGCTCGATACGTCGGATTAGTCGGGGCAGGGATAGGGATTGCCGACGATCTTGCTTCGGTACTAAAGCAGGTAACTGCCCCAGATGCTATATCTTCGCTTGAACCACCGTCCAGTGAAGCTGACACCATCCTCATTGAACAAACGCGGCGACTTCAGGACCAGTTCCTGCATAATCCGGAACATGGGCTCGATTCGTATCTAAGCCGTCGAGTGCGCCATCATCCGCTAACAGCTACGCTGCGCAGCCCGGTTGAGTTCGCTAATCTCATAACCACGCGCGTGACGGAGTTTGGCGCCTACCGAGAGAACACCTATTGGCTCGAGCGACTTGCCGTGCTGACAGAGGATCAGAGAGCGGCGACGGCTTCGGCTTTCGAGAACTTCGCTCACGAATTCGATCAAATCCTTACCGATCTCAAGGACGAGCGCTTCCACGTACGTACGTTAGAAAAGCCAAACGGCCTGTTTGATGCCGATATCGGTCCGTTGCACCATCACTTACTACGTGCAATCGTCCAACTCGATCTATCATTAGAAACCTATCTCGCCGAAGCACTTGGTATTTTTTCTGCTCGCCTAGAATACTCACTAGAGGAAGCTCGCGAGTATCTTAATGGAGAAGTCAAGCAGCGGGTCGCGGAGTGTTTCGATAAGCTCAGGGCAAAGTTGCACTCCGCAGAGAGCTCACCTGCGTACTCAGAACTGGCGACTGTGTGTGGTGATGCTGCTGCGGAGGTACAACGCAAACTTTTCGAAGTTTCTGAGTGGCTGACCCGTGAGGAGGGGCTAGCGTTATCCAAAACGTTTTCACTTCATCAAGTTCTAGAGATAGGTATACGATCGGCGTTAGATCCGCACAAAGAGTATCAGCCTGTTATCGAAGTCGAAGTCGCAGCTGAAGACATGGAGATGCCTGCAACCAACATTGCATTTATTTCTGAATTTCTACTCGTAATTCTCAACAACGCGCGATTGCACGGCGACGTTATCGTCGGTCAGAAGGTTAAGATCAGGTGTGCGGTTGACATAGAGGCTCAAACTCTGACACTTCGAGTTGACTCTAATTTTGGTCCTGCTGCTCGATCTTCAGCAAAGGATAAGAAGGTCCGGGAACTGCATGCTGCCATTCATTCCGGTAAGTTTGACCGCAGTCGCGTGCGCCGGGAGGGAAATTCCGGCTTCGTCAAAATCGCCAGCATAGTTTCACAATCTAAGGACGGCCGATTAGATTTCGGCTTCAACGATGATGATATGTTTTTCGTCGAGGTGGTCTATTCGCTCTTCATTTTCAAGAAGGCAGAAGCCTGATGCGTGTCCTGCTTGTTGAAGACGAGGATCCCAAACGCCAGCATTTGCTGAATTTTTGTGACGAGGTTTTTACCTCGTTGGTTGTCGAGCTGGCGGCCTCAGTGCGAGGTGCCATTGATCTTTTACGTGTGCAAACGGTCGATCTGGTTCTCTTGGACATGTCACTACCAACTTTCGACATCGCCGCCAAGGAGCGCGGGGGGCGGCCGCAGGGTGCAGGTGGCATCGAGATAATCCGTTTTCTAGATATGATGGATCTGTCGGTGCCAATTATCGTCGTTACAGCATACCCGGCTATTCAAATTGATGGACGCCAGCAAACACTGGAAGAAGTGAAAGCTCTTTTGCAAGATGAACACCCGCGGCTGTACCGCGGTCTTGTATATTTTAACTCGGTGTATGGCGGCTGGCGGCAGGAGCTGGAAACAGCTATGCGTGACCTTGGGGCATCCTGATGAAAATCTTGATCGTTGACGATCAGCCGGCCCGCTTGAGGGGTTTGGTTGCGCGACTAGATGCAGAGGGTTTCAGTGATGTCACACTTGTCCAGAATGCGATGGCTGCTCGCGAGGCAATGAGTCAGACGCGCTTTAGCTTGTTGTTACTCGATATTTGCCTGCCGAATCGGCCTGTAGATGAACCGTCCGATCAGAGCTCGGTCGATCTCTTATCAGACCTTCTCCAGGGCGACATGCTCTGGAGGCCTCAGCGGATCCTAGGGTTGTCGGCCTATGATGAATCGGCTGCCGCGGTAGCTGCGCTGTTTAAGGACTATACCTGGGGATTGGTGCGCTACGCGGCCGATCACGACGGCTGGATCGACCAAATACTGAACGCAGCTGCATTTGCGCGTGAGGAGCCAGGAAGAGCGGAGGCGCGAACCTATCTGACTGATGTCGCGATCCTCACCGCTTTGCGGTCACCAGAGTACGAAGCGGTGCTTCGCAATGGCTGGACCTGGGAGCCGGCTCGACCAATCGACAACGTACTGTTTGTGCAGCGCGCTGTCTTCCAAAGTGGGGGCCGTACTTTTACCGCTCATGCTGCCGTGGCGCCGCGGATGGGTATGGTCTCCAGCGCTCTAATTGCCGCAAAGCTTATTGAACACCTGCGGCCACGGCTGTTGATTATGACTGGTATTTGCGCGGGTGTGTCTGGTAAGGCTCAGCTCGGCGATGTTTTGTTCGCCGACCCGTCTTGGGATTATCAAAGCGGCAAGCGTGTAAAGGACGGGAACTCGACGGCGTTTAGTATTGACCCGCATCAACTTGATGTGGCGGCGAGCTTGCGTTCCCGTGCAGATCAGCTGCGATCCGATCGGACCTTTCTTCGCAAAGTTCGAGATACTTGGCAAGGCGACGCGCCCGGCGAATTGAGCCTAACTATTGGCCCAGTGGCGTCGGGGTCAGCAGTCCTGGCTGATGGCGTCAGCTTGAATGAGATTAAACGCCAACAACAACGTACTATCATTGGACTTGAAATGGAAATTTATGGTGTTTTCGCGGCAGCTCACTTGGCGCCCGATCCACAACCAATGCCAGCGGCTTTTAAGGCGGTCTGCGATTTTGCGGACCCTGACAAAGAAGATGCAATGCAGCGGTATGCTGCCTATACCAGCGCCAGTGTTGCGACTGAGTTTTTAGAGCGTTACTATGCGGAATTTATTTAATACGATTGCGATATATATTATAGCACATCGACGGCGGCGCGCATCATTTCATCGTTTACATCGATGTAACGTTGCGTGGTCGAAAGGTGGCGATGCCCAGCCAGCATCATAATGGCTTTGGGTGAAATTCCGGCATCTGCCAGGCGCGTGATGAACCAGCGCCGGCCACTATGGCTTGACCCCCCGTTCAGGGCGGCCTGATCGTACCAGTTGCGCATGAGCTGACACAGGGTGTTGGCGCTGAAAGCCGTGCGCTTTTGCGTTATTAGAACGGGCGCCTTCAAATCCGGCGCGGCGGACAGGCCGGCTCGAAACAGCTCGATCTCGCGTCGGAGGCGAGCGTTCATGAATACAACCCGCGCATGTCCACCCTTCGTTACGGCCGCGCTCAGGCGGAGCTGCTCCCGTACCCTACCCTCGCCGTCGACGAGATCACCCCATCGCAGCGCTGCGATCTCGCCAACGCGTAGGCCAGCGAGATAGCTGAGCATCAGCGCAGCTCGATTCCGAGGGCCGTGCCTTCCCTGCCCTACCAGCGCCACTAGCCGCTTGAACTCCGCGTCGGTGGGTACGCGCGCCTGCTTCACCGAAACCTCACACTTTGTGCGCCTTCGCAGCAAAGGATGATGTTTCCAGAGGCGCATGAGGGCGAGTGCTTTGTGGATCACAGCTAAATCAACGACTTAGCCCAGAACGTCAGAAAAACTGTATTTTATGATGTTCTAGTTTGAGCACTCGCCGACCGCTGTTTGCTCGCCCTCTCGCTCCTACGGCTGCACGCTCCTAGCCTCAAACGCGAGGATGCCCATGCTGCCCCTGATCGACGCCGCAACGCGCGAGCTGCTCCTGACCAATGGACGAGATCGAGAGCGCGACCACTATCCGTTGCTCAAGCTGTTTAATCCCACGGGCCCGGCCACCTGGCTGATCTGCGCGATGGACCCCGATGGGGACACCCTGTACGGGCTGTGCGACCTCGGCTTCGGCGAGCCCGAGCTGGGTTACGTGAGCTTGGAGGAGCTTAAGGAGGTCAGTGCTGGCCTCGTGATCGGGCTGGAACGCGATCTCTCCTTCCGGGCCACGCTCCCCATCTCAGCCTACGCACGCGCGGCGCGAGCCGCTGGTCGGATCGTAGAGCCTGGCCAACCAACAGCCAGCTACTACGGCAACCTACCTTGAACCCAGGGAAGCGCGATCGGTAGGCCGGACGTTCGCCGCGTTCGGCGGTGCGTGGACCATGTCACGCCCTCAGAAGACCAAGCGGATTCTGGACGGCTCCGTATGCCTGGCCAATCCGGACCCTGTCATTTTAATTGCCTGACATGGTGCTCAGAAGCGGACGTTCCGCATCCGACCGAGGCCGTGTCAAAACACATTGATCGTGGTCGCCAGCGTCGCTTGGCAGGATGATGACGGCGCCGCGGTGGGCCGCCTCAGGCTCGAATGGCCTGGATGAGCCAAGTTGCGCCGAACAGGCGGATCATCCGTTTCACGTTGTAGGCGAGGATCGCGAGGCTCATCTCGGTTCTCACGCCTTTCGGGCCCTTCGTCAGGAAGGGCGTGCTGCCCATCCAAGCTTTCAGCGTGCCAAAGACGTGCTCGACCGTAGCGCGCCGGACCGCCATGGCGTCGGGCATGGCGTCGAGCCGCCTCTGCATGGCCTCCAGCACCGCCTCGTGCTTCCAGCGCTTGAAGCGTTTGAACTTTTCGGTCGTACAGCGCGCCCGCATCGCGCAGCCATGACAGGCCTCCAGGTTGCGGTAGTGGTCGATGTCACCGTGTCGATCGGAGCGCGCGTTAGACTTCTTCAGCACAGCGCCGGCGGGACAGACGTAGTGATCGGCCGCGGCGTCGTAGACGAAGTCGGCGCGCACAAAGAGCCCCTTCTTGGCTCGACCCGACGTGTCGGCCCGCGGCATGGTCGGCAGGATGCCCGTGCCTTCGCAGGCCAGAACCTCGTCGCCGCTGTAGTAGCCGCGATCGGCCAGGACCACGATCTCCCCCGCGTCGGTGGCCTGCTTGGCCCGATCGCCCATCGGCACGAGCTGGGTGCGGTCGTGGCCCTCGTTGACGACCTCATGGGCGACGACGAGATGACGCTCGGGGTCGACGGCAATCTGTACGTTGTAGCCGACGATGCCGGTGCCTCGCCCGCTCGTCGCCATGG
>NZ_FOTK01000005.1 GCF_900114535.1 Methylobacterium pseudosasicola
CTCGACCTCTTCATTACCAATGAAGTGCTCTACCACTGAGCTACCGCAGCAAGCGCCGTGGCGACCCCGCTGGGGGCGTGTCCGTCCGGCTGAGTGGGGCCATAAAGGATCGGCGGCGGCTTGGCAACGGTGGGTTACGCGTCGGACGCGTTTACTTGCCGGCTGGTGGCGCGAATGATCGCGGCGAGGCCCGGCTCGGACACGGCCTCGGCGGCTTCCGCCGGGGTGAACCAGCGCAGCTCGCGTTGGTTCATCTCGGGGAAATTCTTGAGCTGCTTGCGCACCTTGAGCGGGAACACCTTGACCTGGCACAGGACGGCGTCGAGGTTCTTCAGGCGCTTCTGATAGAAATAATAGCCGAGCGGGCGCTTGCCGACATCGCCGCGCAGGCCGGCCTCCTCGTAGGCTTCGCGGGCCGCCGCCTCGAACGGCTTGCGGCCCTTCATCGGCCAGCCCTTGGGAATGACCCAGCGCCGGCTTTCCCGCGAGGTCACCAGCAGAATCCGGCTCTCACCATCCCTGCCCAGCTGGAACGGGAGGACGCCGACCTGCCGGCGCGCCTCGGACTCGTCGTCGACCGTCACGGCCGCACCGGGCAGGACGGGACCTGCGCGGAACGCCGCCGGTTCAACGACGCCGCTGAGAGGGGAAACGGAGAACAAATGGTCGGATCCTCGGACGGCGGTAGCCCACACCAGCAACAAAATACGCAGTATCAGCAACTGCCGTCAACATAACCGCGCGGTCCGCGGAAAAGTTCAGCACAAGACTGATATCTCCGCCGCTCCTCTTTCATTGCTGGCTAAGGCTACGACCGTCGTCTAGTCACCCAGTCCGCCGCACCGCCTGTGCGCCGGAGGCGGGAACAGCGGCAGCCGTCATCCCTGCGGAGACCGCATCGGCCGCCGGGGCGGGTGTGGTGCTGCTCGCGGGCATGATGGTCGGGAGCGGCGCAACCGATGTCGGACCGGCCGGAACGAGAACGGGCGACGCGGCCTCCGGTTCCTCCGGCTCCACCGCGGGCGCGGCGGCGGCCAGGGTGTTCGGCGGCTCGCGCCACGCGAAGGCGTCGAGCCGGCCGGTGACCGGCGAGACCGGAGCCCAGGTGTCGGAGGCGATCCCGTCGGCGATCCAGACCGGGTCGCGGGGCGCCCGCGCCGCCCGGGCCAGCCATTCGCGGGCCTGCCCGGAGGCCGCGCCGTGCTCGGCTTCCTCGATCGCGGCCATCATCAGGCTGCTGCGCACGGTCGGACGGTCGGCCAGCAGCGGCTTCAGCGCCTCGCGAGCCCGGCCGTAATCCCGGGCGTCGAGGGCCGCCTGCGCCACGGCGAGACGCGCCTCCGGGTCCCAGGAGGACAGCTTCGCCAGGGTCTCGGCCCGGGCAAGACGGTCGCGGACCGAATCGCCGGTGCGCAGGCCGAGATAGACCTTGGCGAGGTCGGGGTGGGGATTGGCCTTCCAGGCCGCCTCGACGATCTTGGCGGCCTTGCGCAGGTCACCCCGGCGGGCCAGCAGCCGCCCGGCGATGCAGGCCGCCGGGACCAGATCGGGGGCGAGCTTGGCCGCCTGCAACGCCCGCTCGGTGGCGAGTTCGGGCTCGCCGGCCTCGCGCTCGCCGGCGATCGCCGTCAGCAGCACGGCCCGCTGGCGCCGGGCGGCGCCCTTGTCGATCAGCCCGAGCGAGGAGCGCCGCTCGACGGTCTCCAGGGCCGAGGCCCAATCGCCGTCGGCCGAGTGTGCCTCAAGCACCGCCTCGTTGGCCCAGGTGACGCTCGGGGCGAGGCGCGCGGCCTCCACCGCGTAGGCCCGGGCGGCGGTCTCGTCCTCGCGGCGGCGCGCCTCCACGAACAGGCCGCGCAGGCCGAGCACCCGGGTCTCGGGGTCGTCGACCATGCGCTGGAAGGCGCTCTCGGCGGCATCCCGGTCGCCGGAGATCTGGGCCGCCTGGGCCTTGAGCAACAGGGTCAGCGGCTCGGGTCCGAGCAGCCGCTCGGCATCCCCGGCGTAGCGCCGGGCCGCGAGCGGATCGCCCGAGCCCACCGCCACCATGCCCCGGGACAGGGCGGAGAAGCCCTTGGCGCGGCGGCGCTCGGCCGAGCCGCGGACCAGCGCCTCGGGCAGGCCGATCACGCCGCGCACGATCGCCCAGAGCAGGCCGAGGACGATCGCGGCGGCGATGACCCCGACCAGGGCGACGGCGAGGCTGGTGCCGATCTGGTAGCCGTTCCAGACGACGGTGACGGTGCCGGGCCGGTCGGCGATCCAGACCGCCCCGAAGGCGGCGAGTGCGAGCAGGGCCAGGAAGGCGAGGGCGCGCCACATGGGGTCAGTGTCTCCTGTCGATGGCCGCCGGGCGGCCGCCGCTGGGTCCGGAAGGGGCGGGGCCGCTGACGGCCCGCCCGGAGTTGATGCAGCCGCGCGGGGCGCGGATCGACGCCGTCACGCCTAGCGGCCGGGTGCCGCCGCCGGAACGGCACCGGCGGCCTGGTCCGTCGGCAGGGCCTTGAAGGCGCTGGCGAGCAGCGTCCGCACGGCCTCCTCGGCGGCGGCCCGCGCCTTGAGCTTCGTGGCGAAATCGCCCGTCTGGTCCCGGATCTCGGCCGGCAGGGCCGCGAAGGCCGCGGACGCCGCCGGCAGGTCGCCGCGATCGAGGGCCGCCTGGACCTTGGCCTCGGGCTCGTCCGAGGCCTCGGGGGTGGAGGCGGGCGCATCGACCTTGCGTACCTGCACGAGACCGTCGGCCATGCTCAGGAGCTTGGTACGGAAATCGCCGGTCTCGGCCGCGCTCTTGGCCCGCAGCGACCGGCGCTTGGCGGCGATCTGCTCGGCGACCGGCCGGAAGTCGTTGGCGAGCTGGGCGGTGGTCGGCGCACCGGACTCGGCGAAGGGCGCCAGCGCCGCGGCCTGGGACTCGGCACTCGGGTCGAGCTTGCGCAGGGTCGCCAGCGGCTCCGCGTAGGGCATGCCGGCCGCGAGCGCCGACGCCACCCGGTCGGCCACCACGACCCGCAGGGCCGCCTGGACGGTGGCGACCTCGGCGCGCTGAGCCAGGCCCTTGTCGAGGGCGGCGATCTTGTCGGCCTGCTCCTGCAGGCGGCGATCGACCGCCTTCGCGGCCTCGGCGGCCTGGGCCTGCCCCGCCTCGGCAGCGGTGCGGCTCGCCTGAGTCGCCGCCTGGACCGCCTCGGTGGCGGCCTTCACGCGGGTATCGAGGTTCTGCTGCAGCGTATCGAGGCGCTGGCCGAGCGCCGCGTCGGCCTCGGCATTGGCCTTGGTCCGCTGCTCGACCTCGCCCTGCAGGGCGGCGATCTTTTTCGAGGCCTCGGCGACCTCGCCCTTGGTCGACGGATCGGCTTCGAGCGCCTTCACCCGGGCGTCGAGATCGGCGACCTGCTTGGGATCGGCAGCCTGGGCCGCGCCGAGCTTCGCATCGGCGGCCTGGTCGCGGCCGGGCTCCCGGCCTGGCTCCTCCTGGAGCGCGGCCACTCGCTGATCGAGGCTGTCGAGGCGCGCCGCGAGATCGGTCGGCAAGGCTGTGCCAGGAGCCGCCGCTTGCCCGTCCGGCCCGGCGGCGCCGGGCGCCGGCGCCTTCTCCAGCGCCTGCCGGGCCGCGGCTTCGGCGGCGGCGACGCGCTTGTCGAGATCGGCCACGGCATCGCGCGGCGCCAGGGTCTCCACGCGCTTGTCGAGGGACGCGACCTGGCCGGACAGGTTCGGGTCGCCGGCGTTCGGGCGCCCGAAGCCGCCGATACCGGCGCGCTCGGCGCCGAACAGCGCCCCCGCTCCGATCAAGCCGCCGAGCAGGCCGGCCGCCGCCAGGGAGCCGAACCCGGCCCGGGCACGCCCGGCCGGCGGGTTCGCCGCCGTCAGCGCCGCGGCGCCGGGAACCGGTCCCTTCGGAGGCTCCTTGACCGCCTCCTTCGGGGCGTCCTTTGATCCGTCCTTGGCGCTGTCCTTGGGCGGCTCCTTGCCGGGCGTCGGCGGATCGGGGATGCGCTTGGCCTTCAGGTCGAGGATCGGCCCGGCCGTCACCGCGGCGCCCGCGGCACCGGCCGCCGTGGCGCCGGGACGAGGACCGCTCCCCGCCTGCGGCCCCGCGCCCGGCTGACCGGGCTTTGCGGGATCCGGTTTGCCAGCCTCGGGCTTGCCGGGTTCGGATTTCACCCCGGCGGCGTTCGATGCGGCCTTGGCGGCTTCGGGCCCGGATGCGGCTGAGGCACCGGTCGGGGACGCGTCGGTCTTGCCGATACCTGGCCCGCCGGATGCGCCGGCAGCCGGCTTCGGGCCGTCCGCGGCACCTGCGCCAGCGGCTGGTTTGCCGGCTTCGGGCTTGCCATCGGATGCGCTGGTTGCGCCAGGCTTGGCGGTCAAAACGGGGTCGGTGGCCGGCTTGGGTGGCGTGCTCGACGAAATCCCCGAGGTGGGATTCGGAGCTTGATTCGCAGGGGTCTGCGCGGGCTTGGCGCCGCCGACCGCTGGAGCCGGCGACTTCGCCCCGGGCTTCGCGTCGCCGAGCTTGGCATCCGTCCGCGCGGGATCGGGCTGCACCGGCGTGGACGGCACACCGCCCGGCTTCGGTCCGCCGGATCCGGGCTTGTCGGCGTCGCTGGGTGGTGGCGTCACGGGCAAGTCCTCCAACTCTTCGGCGTCGCCGCGCCCCCGTAGCACCGCATCGGCACCGGGGGCGAGGGCGAGATACGGCGGCTCTGGCCTGCTGTCACCGCGGCGCGGCGTCGAGGGCGTCGAGCAGGTCCGTTTCCCGCGGGCGTGCCGCGACGACATGGACCGGGATCCCGGCGGCTTCCAGGGGGAACGCGACATCCGCCGACAGGCAGTAATGCCTCAGGCGGCGGAAAGCTCCGCCGTGTCCGGATTGGTTTGCCAGCGCGAGCGCCGTGGCGGCGCTGCGGCGGGAATAGTGCAGGGCGGCGTCGAGGGCGCCGGACGCGAGGGATTCCTTCGCCGAAATCGGCAGGGCGGCCAGCGCGTCCGCCGAATAGGCGACGAAGAGTGCGACGGAAAACCCGGCGGCCGCCAGTTTCGCCGCGGGCTCGGGCTTGCGCGCGGTCCCGGCGGCGTGGAGCAGGCGTCCGCCCGCCGGCAGCACCGAGGCGACCAGGGCCGCGAGCCCGGCCGCGTCGCCCGGCCCCTCCCGGACCGGGCCGAGCCCGGCCTCGAGCGCCAGCGCGGCGGTCCGGGCGCCGACCGCGAAGACCGGCAGGCCTCGCAACGACTCGGCATTCCGAAGGGCCGGCACCGCGTTGGCGCTGGTGAGCAGCAGGCCGTCGAAGGGGCCGTCGGGAGGCGGCGCATCGGTCGGCCGGACCACCAGCACGGGTGCGACGAGGGGGATATGCCCGCGCGCCGCCAGGGCCGCGCCGGTTCGGGCGGCTCCGGGCTCGGGCCGGGCGACCCAGACGCGCAAGCGCTAGGCTTCCAGGGTCAGGCGGACGCCGTGGCGCGCCTGAGCCCCCGGCGGCAGCAGGCGCTGCGAATCGCGTTCCTGGAGCGGGCCAGAGAAATTCGCCCAGTCGGCGTAGCCGGTCCAGCATTCCAGCGACAGGAACGGCGCGGTGGGCTTGGTCCAGACGGCGAGATGCGGGAAATCCTCCATCTCCATGCGGATCGCCTTCTCGGGCCCGGTGAAGCGCATCCGGCGGCTCTTCGCGTTCCGGAACACGAACGCTTCCGTGAAGATCGCCGGGTCGAGGGGCAGCGTGTCGCCGTCGAGCGGAATCGGCTGCTCCGCGCGCAGCAGCAGCCCGCCGGGGCCGACCTGGGGGGCGAACGGACGCTCGGCCTGCTCGAAGTCCACCGCGTAGCCGCCATCCCTGGCGCGCGTCCCGCCCGCGAAAGGCCACGGGAAGGCCGGGTGGAAGCCGAGCGCGTAGGGCAGGGGGGCGTCGCCGGGATTGGTCACGGTGACGTCGAGGTCGAGGCCGGACGGCCGCACCCGGGCGGCGATGTCGAGCTGGAAGGCGAACGGGTAATGCGCTCGGGTCTCGGGCCCGTCGGTGAGCCGCAGGAGCACCGCGTCGGCGCTTTGCTCCACCACCGCGAAGGGCAGGTCCCGGGCGAAGCCATGCTGCGCCATCGGGTAGGTCTCGGACCCGACCCGCACCTGCCCGTCGGCCGAAGCGCCGACCACCGGGAAGAGCCAGGGGGCGTGCCGGTTCCAGTGCGCCGGATCGCCGCTCCACAGATACTCGGTCCCGCCGACCCGCCAGGAGACCGGCTCGGCCCCGTGGGTGGCGAGCGTCGCCGTGGTTCCATCCGGCGCGGTCAGGTCGATGCGCGAACTCAAGCGGGCCTCCCGGGCGATCCTCGGACAGCCGAGGTAACGGACGCGGGCCGGGACGCAAGGGGCGCGAGCCCTCGACGGGCGCGCCGGGCCGGATGGTTCGTCCCGCCTCCCCGTCCGCCGCCGACAGGCGGGATCGTGCGCGGAAGCCTGCGACGGCCCCTGAGATCCGCATGAACGGAAAGCCCGTTCGTCTGCTTCCGTACAGAGCGTGATCCAGCGGAGCCGGCTGCGTAATGTGACGGGGCGGATCGCCATCGCTCCGCCACGCGCGTTACGAGGCGAAACAGCGGCCGTTCTCCCGCCGGACCGACGGCCGAAGACGGGTGCGCCGACCGCGCCTGCAACCAGGCGTCTATAGCAGCTACAACCCGAGATTTTATAACGTATATTAGAAATGGTCGTTTTTGGATCGTTCGATACGCCAGTTAACGGTCTAAAAATAGGATCGCTATAGCCAGAGCGTGCTATCTCCTTCCCCGGTTTTACCTGATGCTCAAGGTCGTTGGTTGCTTCGTCGACTCCCATGATTTCTGGCTCGTCGGTCTGGCGGCTCTGACGTGCGCCCTGGCGGCGACCACGTGCATCGAGCTTCTGCGGCATGCCCGCAAAGCGACGCCGCGGGTCCGCGCGGTCTGGCTCGGCGTCGCGGCGGTGGCCGGGGGATCCGGCATCTGGGCGACCCACTTCATCGCCATGCTGGCCTTCGAGCCGAACCTGCCGAGCGCCTACGCTGTCGGCCTCACGGGCCTCTCGCTCGTCTACGCCATCGCGTTGACCGGGCTCGGCCTTGCCATCGCGATCACCCCCGCCCTGCCGTTCGCACCCGCGCTCGGCGGCGCCGTCCTCGGGCTCGGCATCGCGGCCATGCACTATACCGGCATGGCCGCGTTCGAGATCGCCGGGCATATCCGCTGGGATCGCGCCCTCGTGGCGGCGTCCCTGATCCTCGGCGCGTCCTTCGGCGCCGCCGCCCTGCCGGTGGCGCTCGCGGGCGAGCGGCTGAAGCGGCGCATGACGGGGGCGCTGCTGCTGCTGCTGGCGATCTGCAGCCACCATTTCGTCGCCATGGGCGCGGTCACGATCGTGCCCGATCCGGGCGTCCTGATGTCGGAGAGCGCCATCCCGGCGCGCTGGCTCGCCGTCGGCGTCGCCCTGGCGAGCCTGGCCATCCTGTTCCTCGCCGGCGCGGCGCTGACCCTCGACATCCGCGATCGCCGCCAGGCGGTGCTGGAACGGGAGCGCCTGCACAGCCTCGCCAACGCCGCGGTCGAAGGGTTGGTCGTGTGCCGCGGCGATCGCATCGTCAGCGCCAACGACAGCTTCGGCACCCTCGTGGGCTTCGCCGCCGCCGACCTGTCGGGAATCCCGCTGTCGCGGTTCCTGCCGGAAGCCGCGACGCGCCTGGCGCTGGCCGAGCCGGCGGATCAGCCGGCCGAGACGGAGCTGCGGCGCGCCGACGCCGCCCTGATCCCGGTCGAGCTGATCATGCGGCCGGTCACCTACGGCAACCAGCCCCATTACGCCATCGCGGTCCGCGACCTGCGCGCCCGGCGCCGGGCCGAGGGACAGATCGAATTCCTGGCGCACCACGATGCCCTCACCAGCCTCGCCAACCGGGCGCGCTTCAACCAGCGCCTGGATCAGGAACTGAAGGTCGCCAAGGTGACGGGCAGGCGGCTGGCTGTGCTCTGCCTGGACCTGGACCGGTTCAAGGAGGTCAACGACCTCTTCGGCCACGCGGCGGGCGACGCCATGCTGATCACCGTCGCGAAGTTGGTGAGCGCGCTCCTCGACAAGTCCCAGCTGATGGCCCGGCTCGGAGGCGACGAATTCGCGATCCTCATGCCCTGCGATCAAGCGCTCGCGGCCGGACGCCTGGCCGAGCAGATCCTGGACGCCCTGCGCAACAGCGCCGACGGAGCGGGCCCGACGATCGCCACCAGCGTCGGCATCGCGCTCTTCCCCGACGACACCGACGAGCGGGCCTCCCTCCTGAGCTACGCCGACACGGCGCTCTACCGCGCCAAATCCGAGGGCCGCGGCACCTACCGGTTCTTCGAGGCGCGCATGGGCGCACAGGTCCGCGAGCGGGGCCTCCTCGAGCACGACATGCGGCATGCCGTGGCCCGCGGCGAGATGCACCTCGTCTACCAGCCGCAGACCGACGTGCGGGACGGGTCCGTGCTCGGCTTCGAGGTGCTGCTGCGCTGGCAGCATCCGCAGCGCGGCGCGGTACCGCCGGGCCTGTTCATTCCGATCGCGGAGGAGAGCGGTGCGATCCTGCAGATCGGCGAATGGGTGCTGCGGGAGGCCTGCCGCGAGGCCGCCGGCTGGCCGAACCCGCTCACCATCGCCGTCAACGTCTCGGGTTTGCAGCTCCACGCGCCGCACTTCGCGCAGCTGGTCCACGAGGTCCTGTTCCAGACCGGGTTGAAGCCCGAGCGCCTGGAGATCGAGATCACCGAGACGGCCCTGATCCGCGATCCCGCCCGGGCCCAGTCCACCCTGCGCCAGCTCAAGGCCCTGGGGCTGCGGATCGCCATGGACGATTTCGGGACCGGCTATTCATCCCTGTCGAACCTGCGGACCTACCCGTTCGACCGGATCAAGATCGACGGCTCGTTCATCCGGGCGGTGGACGGCAACGAGCAGGCCGCCGCGATCGTGCGGTCCGTGCTCGGCCTCGGCCGTGGCCTGGGCCTTCCGGTCCTGGCCGAGGGCGTCGAGACGGAGGCGGAGCTCGGTTTCCTGGTCAGCGAGCATTGCGACGCCGCGCAGGGCTACCTGATGGGCCGGCCCGCCGCGATCGGGGTGTTCACCGCGCATACGCACGGCCCGGAACCTGACAGGGACGGGCAGGCTCTGGTGGCCTGACCACCTTCGTTCACGGCACGGCTCCCAGCCCCGGCAGGATCGTCTCCGGCGGCCCGGAGGCGACAAGGCGGCCGGCCTCCAAGACGTGGACCGCGTCGGCCCCCTCCAGGGTGGAGAGGCGGTGGGCGATCAGGATCAGGGTGCGCCGGCCGGCGAGGGCCCGCAAGGCGCGCATCACCGCCCCTTGCGTCTCGTCGTCCAGCGCCGAGGTCGCCTCGTCGAACACGATCACGTCCGGGTCATGGTAGAGCGCCCGGGCGATGCCGATCCGCTGGCGCTGGCCGCCGGAGAGCCGCGCCCCGCGCTCGCCGACGCGCTCGGCGTAGCCCCGGGGCAGGGCGGCCACGAAATCGTGGGCCCCGGCGAGCCGGGCCGCGCGCTCGACGGCGGTGAGGTCCGGCGCGTCGAGGCCCAGCGCGATGTTCTCGGCCACCGTGCCATCGACCAAAAAGACGTCCTGCGGGACGTAGCCGATGCGGTTCTGCCAGGCGGGGAGGGTGCTGGCGTCGAGCACACGCCCGTCCACGGTGATCCGGCCCGTGCCCGGGGTGAGCACCCCCAGCAGCAGGCCCGCCAGGGTCGACTTGCCCGCGCCGGTGCGGCCGGCGAGGCCGATCGTGGTGTTGACCGGGATGGTCAGGTCGATGTCGGCCAGCGCTGGACGGCCGGTGCCGTAGTCGAATCCGATCTTCTCCAGCCGGATTTCTTGGGCGAAGGGCAGGCGCTCTCCGGTTCGGGGCCGGGCCTCTCGCTCGTCGGCGAACTCGTCCACGATCACCTGCACCACCGGGCTGTAGAACCGCATCAGCGAGACGGAGGTAAAAATATTCTGGAAGGCCGGCAGCATCCGGTAGCCCGCGAAGGCGAACAGGCCGAGCAGCGGCAGGATCCCGGCCACATCCAGCCCCTGGGCGAGGGCGAACAGCACCACCACAATCACCCCGCCGAAGGCCAGGGCCTCGATGACGAAGCGCGGCATCTGGCCGGTGAGCAGGCTCGCCGCCGTGGCGACCGCGTAGGCCCGGGCCGGGGCATCGAACCGGCCCGCAAAAACCTCCGCCCGGCCGTAGAGCTTCAATTCCGTGAGCGCCCCGAACGTCTCCTGCACGATCCGGAACCGGGCCTCGTTGTCGGCCACCGAGCGGCCGCCGAGCCGGGCGAGCCGGGCCCGCATGATCAGGTAGATCCCGACATAGAGCCCGCCGAAGCCGCCCCCGAGGATCAGGGCGAGCTGCGGCGCGTAGGCCAGCAGGAACACGATCACCGCCAGAGCCGAGGTCGCCCGGGAGGCCAGCACGGTGGCCGGGGTCAGCACGCCGACCACCAGCCGGTCGGTCTCCGACAGGACGTTCTTGGCGAGCTCGGCGCTGTTGGCCTGGGCGAAGAACAGCCGCTCCCGGTCGAGATAGCGGAACAGCAGCCGCCGGCTGAAGCCGTAGCCGGCCAGATGCGTGAACAGCAGCTGCGCGTAGGTCAGCCCGGCATTGACCACGGCCGTGGTCAGGATCGCCAGCAGCGCCGCCCCGCCAGTGACCAGCAGGAAGCTGCGCTCGTCGGTGAGGCCAAGGGTTTCACGGGCCTGGGCGAGGTAGGGCACCCGGGTCGCCGCCGAGGGGTCGCCGACCAGGGTCAGGAACGGGATCACCGAGGCGACGCCGACCACCTCCAGCAGGGCCGCGACCGCCAGCCCCAGCGCGATCAGGGCGAGCCGCCGCCGGTCACGCGCGCGCATGATGCGCACGAGGTCGATCAGGGCGCGCATGGTTCGGGACAGGTCGGCGGAAGGGCTCGCATGGCCGGGCCGGGCTTAGAGGGCCCGGCGCCGGAGGGGAAGGTGGTTGGGGGCGGGAAGGGGCGGTGCAGATCCGCCCCGGTGCCCCGAGAACATAGGCCTCCCATCCAACCCCCTCATCCTGAGGTGCGAGCGCAGCGAGCCTCGAAGGAGCCCTCCAGGGATCGCGCGGCCGGCTGGAGGCCTCCTTCGAGGCCTCCGCTTCGCTCCGTCACCTCAGGATGAGGGGGTTGGGTGGGAGAGCGGGCGCCCAGCCGGACCGTCAGTCGAGCTTCTTCAGCGAGCCGAGATCCACATCGCCGTTCTGGCTGGAGAAGGTCAGCGACTTGGTGCCACCGTCCGATTGCGAGACGCTGCCGATCCGGTGGTCGCCGCTGTCGTAGGTCGAGACCTGGCCGTCGCGCTCGATCACGAGCCGGTGCTTGTCCGGGAAGAACGCGTATTTCATCCCGTTTTGGGAACCGCTGGTCGAGGGGTCGCCCAGGTCCTTGGGCCAGAAGGGCTCCAGGCCCTTCATCGGCTTCATCGGTTCCATGGGCTTCATGGGTTCCATCGGCTTCATCGGTTCCAAGGCGCGCCTCCTGTCTGGGTGAGTGACAGGAGGACGCGGCAGGGCGGGATCGGTTGCATCCCCCCGTCAGAGTCGGGCGCCCGGGACCGGCCGCTCGCGGACCTGACCGTCGAAGCCGACATGGAGCTGGTGCTCGCGCCCGTCCCGGTCCTTGGCCGCCACTTCGAGGTGGCGCGGGCCGCGGCCCGTCACCCGCACGTCGCCGTAGCCGGCGGCCTGGACGGCGGCGGTCAGGGCGGGCACGTCCGGGGTGGGCCCGAGGCCGAGCTTGTCCTTGGCCCAGTCGAGGCTGCCGGTCGGCGGCCCACCGGCCGGGCCGATCACCACCTTGCGGCCGTCCCCGTGGGTCAGGACGCTGGCATGCAGGAACCCGGTCTCGAACCGGCCCTGCACGGTCACGGCCTCGCCCTTGGCAACGAGCTTGCCGTCCTCGCCAGCGGGACCGGTCTCGACCAGCGCCCGGCCGGTGGGGTCCTGGACCACGAACTTGTTGCCGAAAATCTCGGCGACCTCGCCCTTGATCGCGGTGGCGCTCGACGGGGCGAGCGCCTGGATCGCCACCGGGTCCACCGGGGTCGGCTGGAATGCATTGCCCTGCGCCAGGGACAGGCCGGCGGCGCCGAGCGCCAGGGGCGCGGCGATCGCGGCCACCACCCAGCTCCGCGCCGGGATCTTTTTGGTTGTCTTGACGGGGGCGGGCTCGCGGATCTCGCGGGCGGTGCCGTCGATGATGTTGTCGTCGCTCATGGATATCGTCCTCTGGGAAGGTTTTCGGGACCCGATCGGTCCGTGGCCCCTTCCTAAGGCCCCGCCTCGAATCCGGTCTGAACCGCCCGGTTCAGCCCCGGTTAAACCCGCCCGCCTATGGCCGAGACGCGCGGGCGATCAAGGACTTGGCGGTGCCAGCCGATCCGGGAGGCCGGATTGATGGGCAGCGTGAGAAGACGGCCCTAACTTCCCGCAGCATTGTGATTTCCGGCGGCCGAGGCACGGGGAGGGCGAACTCTTGAAAATCCTGCTGGTGGAGGACGACGCGGCGCTCGCCGACGCCCTGGCCAAGGTCCTGCGCGCGGAAAACTTCGTCCTCGACCGGGCCGCCACCGGCGAGGACGCGCAGCATCTCGGCGAGACCGAGGGCTACGACGCGGTGGTGCTCGATCTCGGCCTGCCCAAGGGCGACGGCGTCTCGGTGCTGCGCGCCTGGCGGGCGGCCGGGCGGACCCTGCCGGTGCTGGTGCTCACCGCCCGGGACGGCTGGAGCGACAAGGTCGCGGCCTTCAAGGCCGGGGCGGACGATTACCTGGTCAAGCCGGTGCGGGTGGAGGAGCTGGTGATCCGCCTGCGCGCCCTGGTACGCCGCTCGCAGGGCGGCGGCGCCAGCCGGATCGCCTGCGGCCCTCTGAGCTTCGATACCGGGCTGGGCGCCTTCGAGCACGAGGGCCTGCCCCTCAAGCTCACCGGGCTCGAATGGCGGGTCCTGTCCTGCCTGATGCTCAACCGCGACGCGGTGGTGCCCCGCCCGCACCTGATCGAGCGGGTCTACGAGGGCGACGCGGATGTCGATTCGAACTCCGTGGAGGTGATCATCACCCGCCTGCGCCGGAAGATCGCCCCGGCCCGGATCGAGAGCGTGCGCGGCCACGGCTACCGCCTGCACGCGGATCCGGCCTGATGCCGCCGCCGAAGAAGCCCCCGCCGCCCCGCCGCTCCCTGCGGACCCGCCTGCTGGCGGCGGCCCTGGCGCTGGTTCTGGCGGCGCTGGTGGTGGCCGGCCTCGCCATCGGGGTGATCCTGCACCGGTTCGTCCGGGGGCAGATCGAGGGGCATCTCGACGCCCAGATCGTTGCGCTGCGGGCCGGGCTGGAGGCGGGGCTACTGTCCCAGGATCGCGACGCGCCGCCCTTCGACCGGGACGGCCCCGGCTGGGCTTGGGAGGTGCGCCGGGGACCCGAGACCTTCGGCTCGGGCTCCCTGCGGGGCGGCCACATCACCGTCACCGAGCCGGGGCCCGACGACGAGCCCGGCCGCCCGCACCCGGCGGACGGCACCGGGCCGCGGGGCGAGCGGCTGATCCTGCGCATCCTCGACGTGCCGGGCACGCCCCCCGCCACGATCATCGCGGGCGCCCCCCGGGGCGCCCTCTACGGGCCGTTGCGCGAGGCCCTGACCAGCTTGGCGCTGGCTCTCGGGATCCTCGGCCTCTGCCTGATCGCCGGGCTGGCGCTGCAGGTGCGCCTCGGCCTGGCACCTCTGCGGCGCCTGCGGGCCGACCTCGCCGCCGTGCGCGCCGGGCGCCGGGAGCGGGTGCCGGAGGAGCAGCCCGCCGAGATCAAGCCGCTGGTCAGCGAGCTCAACGCCCTGCTCGACCAGAACGCCCAGAACCTGGAGCGCGCCCGCGGCCACGTCGCCAACCTCGCCCACGCCCTCAAGACGCCGTTGGCGACCCTGTCGATGGCCCTGGCCGACCCGGCCCGCGACCCCGGCGGGGCGCTGCGCCTCCAGGTCGACGACATGGACCGGCGGGTCCGCCATCATCTGCGCCGCGCCCGGGCGGCAGCGCTCGCCGGCTCGGCCCGGGGACGCACGCCCCTGGCGCCGCGCGTCTCGGACCTGCGCGACGCGCTGGTACGGCTCTACGCCGAGAAGGGTGTGGCGATCGCGCTCGCCGTGCCGGACGACCTCTTGGTGCCCTGCGAGGGCCAGGATCTCGACGAGATGCTCGGCAACCTCGTGGACAATGCCTGCCGCTGGTGCCGCAGCCGGGTCCAGGTCGCGGCCGCCGCAGAGGCGGGCGGGATCGTGGTGCGGGTCGAGGATGACGGCCCGGGCCTCGACGGCGCGGCCGCCGAAGCGGTCATGGCCCGCGGGCGCCGCCTCGACGAGGGCGTGCCAGGCCACGGCTTCGGGCTGCCGATCACCCTCGAACTCGCCGAGCTCTACGGCGGCAGCCTCACCCTCGGGCGGTCGGAGCTGGGCGGGCTGAAGGCGGAGCTGACGCTGCCGGCGTGAGGCGGGCGTCAGGTCGACGGCGTCTGTCCGCCGCGCCGCTCATCGGCATCACGCGCGGGGCGAGGTGACCCAGGGTCTGAACGCGATCCGCTGAGCCCTGGTGCTGTCTGGGACGGATCGTTCCGCGATGGTCCGCTCCCGCGCGGCGATGCATGGCAGCGGACGTTGTATTTTCTTTCGCTCGCAGCCCTATGCAAACCTCGAAGATGTTTGCTTCACGAGAACGCAACGCCGCTTTCGCCTTCGCGCGTCCAGAGGAGCGTCGCTCCAGATTGTAGCCTGAGGTGACGTTCGACGCGGTCCTGTTGATCAGATCGCGGCCATGCGCTCCGCTCGAAGGCGATCCATCGCCTCCCGGGCCATCGCCGGATCGAATTCGCCGGCGAGCTTGGCGGTGACCACGGTGGCGACGCTGTTGCCGATGACGTTGGTGGTGGCGATGGCGATCGACATGAAGCGGTACACGCCGAACAGGATCGGCAGACCCTCCAGCGGCAACACGCCCGTCGCCGCCACGGTGGCCGCGAACACCACGAAGCTGCCGCCCGAGACCGTGGCCGCGCCCTTCGAGGTCAGCAGCATGATCGCCAGGATGCCGAGCTGCTGCCCGAGGTCGAGCGGCACGTGGTAGGCGTTGGCCAGGAAGATCACGCCCATCGCCATGTAGATCGAGGTGCCGTCGAGGTTGAACGCGTAGCCGGTGGGCAGCACCAGCCCGACCGACTGGCGCGAGCAGCCGTAGGTGGGCAGCTTCTCCAGCAGGCGCGGGAGCACGCTCTCCGAGGAGGCGGTGCCGAGCACGATGTAGATCTCCTCGCGGATGAAGTTCAGGAACTGGAACAGGTTGATCTTGAATAGCGCCGAGATCGCGCCGAGCACGACGAGGATGAAGGCGATCACCACCGCGTAGAAGCTCAGGATCAGATAGATCAGCGACAGCAGCACGTTGGTGCCGCTCGATCCCACCGCGAAGGCGACCGCCCCGAAGGTGCCGATCGGCGCGACCAGCATGATCAGGTGGATGAACTCGAAGAACGCGTCCGAGATCTTGTTGAGCCCCGCCTCGATCGGCGCGCGCTTCTCGGCGGGCAGGTGCAGGAGCGCCGCGCCGAAGATCAGCGCGATGACCAGCACCTGGAGCAACTCGCCCTTGGCGAAGGCGCCGATGAAGTTGTCCGGGAAGATGTTGAGAATGAAGTCGAGGGTCGAGTGCGGGGCCGCCGCGCCCGTCGGCGCCTTGCCCTGTGCGAGGCCCGCCCGGGTCGAGTCGGCCATGCCCTTGCCGACGCCGAGCAGGTTGCCCGCGAGCAAGCCGACGCCGAGCGCGATCGTCGACACGATCTCGAAATAGAACATCGCGATCAGCCCGACCTTGCCGACGCGCTTGAAATCGCCCGCCGAAACCACGCCGACGACGACGCACAGGAACACCAGCGGCGCGACCGCGGTCTTGATCAGCCGCAGGAAGATGTCGCCGAGGATCTTGAGCGGGACGGCAACCTCGGGGAGGAGGAAGCCGGTGGCAGCGCCAAGCACCATCGCCACGACGATCTGAAAACCGAGATTGGTCCAGATCGACTTTCGCTTGGACTTGGCGGGGGCCGGATGCGCGGTGCGGGACAGGGCCGTCGGATCGGTCGTGGCGATGGGCATGGCTTCCTCCGGTCAGGGCCTATGAGGACGTGCACTCTCGTTGCCGCCGGGTGAGGGCCCGGCGGTTCGGTGCGTTCGCGTCCTGGATCGGTGCTTCGGGTGGATCAGGCGCCGCGGTGCGCCGAAGCCAGGACGCGGTCCACCATCTCGGGGGCCGCGCCCAGGTAGTTCGCCGGATCGGTCAGACGGTCGATCGCGGCGCGGTCGAAATGCGCGGTGACCTCCGGGACCGCGGCGAGCGCCTCGGCCAGCGTCCCGCCCGTGTCGTTCACGACGCGGCAGGCGGCGTAGACGAGGTCGTGCGCCTGCTGGCGGCCGGTATGGGGGGCCAGCGCCATCATCGCGGCCTCGGCGACGATCAGGCCGCGGCTGATGCCAAGGTTGTCGCGCATCCGCGCCGCGTCAACGATCAGGCCGCCGAGCGCGAACTTGGCCTGGTGCAGGGCGCCGGCCGTCAGCACGAAGCTCTCGGGGATCGCCATCCACTCGGCGTGCCACGGGCCGGTGGCGCGCTCGAAGTCTTGGACCATCGCGTCGAGCATCAGCCCGGCATGCTGGCGCACGCCCTTCGAGGCGGCGAGCATCAGCTCGGACGAGATCGGGTTGCGCTTCTGCGGCATGGTCGAGGAGGCCCCGCGGCCGGTGACGAACGGCTCGTAGACCTCGGCGAATTCGGTGGAGGCCATGATCATGATGTCGAGGGCGATCTTGCCGAGCGAGCCGGTGATCAGCGCCAGCAGGTTGAGCGTCTCGGCGAAGCCGTCGCGGGCGACGTGCCAGGTCGAGGCGGGCTGGCCGAGACCGAGCTCCCGGCAGAACGCCTCCTGGACCTTGAGGCCGCCCTCGCCGAGGGAGGCGAGGGTGCCCGCCGCGCCGGCGAACTCGCCGACCAGCACCCGGGGCTTCAGCTGCGCCAGCCGCTCGGCATGACGATCGAACATCGCGAGCCAGATCGCGGTCTTGTAGCCGAAGGTGACCGGCAGGGCCTGCTGGAGGTGGGTGCGGCCCGCCATCGGCGTGTCGCGGTAGCGCTTCGACAGGCCGGCCAGGATCCGGCGCAGTTCGGCGATGTCGGCCTCGACGATCTCCAGGCCCGCGCGGATCTGAAGGGCGTTGGCCGTATCCATGATGTCCTGGGTGGTCGCACCCCAATGGACGTAGCGCCCGGCCTCGCCGCACTGATGGACGAGTTGGTGCACGAGCGGCAGGATCGGGTAGCCGACATTGTCGGTCTCCCGCCGCAGAAGATCGAAATCGAGATCCTCGAAGCGGCAGTTCGCGGCGATCTGCGCGGCCGCCTCGGCCGGGATGACACCGCAGGCGGCCTCGGCCTTAGCGAGCGCGATCTCGACCTCGATGTAGCGCTGGATCAGAGCGTGGTCGGAGAACACCGCGCGCATCGCCGGCGTGCCGAAGGCGTCGCGGAACAGGAGGGAATCGATCGCGGTGGTCGCTATAGGGGGCAGCGGACGGCTCACGAATTCCTCCTGATGGGTCGTCCGGCTCGTTTATGTCCGGACATATAGTGGTCTACCCATTGTCCGGACATTATGTCAACAAGGATCCTGCACAAAAATGCAGGTGTGTGAGTTGTGGCGATGCGTGAGACGCTGTGGGCGCAGGTCGCCAAGGACCTGACCGCCGGGATCACCTCGGGACGCTTCCCGGTGGGGTCGCTGCTGCCGACCGAACTGGAACTGTGCGAGCGATACGGGACCAGCCGTCACACGATGCGCACGGCGATCCGCCAGTTGCAGGATCAGGGATTGGTCTCCCGGAACAAGAAGGCTGGGACGCGGGTGGAAGCGGCCGCGCCGACCAGCGGCTACCGGCAGCCGCTGGCTTCCCTGGAAGACCTGATCCAGTTCGGCGCCGCGCATATCCGCGAGGTTCGGGAGACGGCAGCCGTCACGGTCGAGGCCGACCTGGCGCGGGAACTCGGATGCGAGGCCGGAACGTGCTGGTTCCGCATCTCCAGCCTGCGCCTGGACGGCAGACCGGGCGGGGCCCCGGTCGGGTGGACGGACGTATATATTGACCCGGCCTATGCCGACCTCGGAGATGTCGTCCGCGCGTCCCCGGACGTTCTGATCAGCACGCTGATTGAGCAGCGTTACGGCCGGAGAAGCGCCGAGATCCGCCAGGATGTCGAGGCGATCGCGCTGCCGGCGGTCCATGCCCCCGCGCTGAAGGCCGGCATCGACACGCCCGCCCTCCGGATCGTGCGGCACTACCTCGATGATGCGGGCAAGATCATCGAGATCTCGTCGACCATCCACCCGGCTGGGCGCTTCACGGTCTCGCAGCGCATGCGGCGCATGAATGAAGGCACGTGAGTCGCCGAAAGAGCACTGCGATATCCGACCGGCGCCCCCGCTCTACGAGCGCACAGAAGTGGACACGCCGCTAACCTACGCGTTCGGGTCCATTGATGTTCGAGTAGCGGCGCTTGTTCTGGACCGTGCGTCGATGCGCTTTCTGCTGAGCAACGCCGCACCATGAGCAATTCATTGAAGGAATCAAGACAACAGCGAACTTCCATCAATGAAGTCAAAACATCGCCTTTGGGGCAAAAGATCAACTTCCGCCTCCCAAGCCGAAATTGCTGGCGGGCCGACGAAGGGCCGCTTTGGGAAGGGTCGATAGCCGTCGGCCTCACCGAGAGGGGTGGAAAGCAGTCACGGTACGCGCAAGCTGCTCGGCTCCAGGCCCGAAGGGCGCCGCATCACGGCCAAACGAGGCACCACGCCGGGTTGCTTCGCTGCGCTCGCACGGACGGCCCCCAAAGCGATCACGCCAGCGCCGCCCGCAGGATCGGCCGGATGCGCGGGTCGATGCAGTGGGCGACATTGAAGCGCATGTAGCCGTTCCAGTCGTCGGACAGGCTGAAGGCCGTGCCCGGAGCCAGGACCATGCCCTGCGCCAGAGCCCGGCGCGCCACCTCGGCGCCGTCGCGCCCGTCCGGCAGGCGCATCCACAGGAAGAAGCCGCCCCGGGGCTGCGCCCAAGGTTCCAGGCCGCAGGCGCCGAGCTCGGCCGAGGCCTGGACCATGGCGCCGGCGAGCCGCCGCTTGGTCTCGGCGAGGTGCCGGCGATAGCAGCCCTCGGTGATCAGGCTGTGCACCAAAGCCGCCGTGACGTGGCCGTTGCCGAGGCTGAGCGCGAGCTTCAGGTCGACCAGGGGCTCGACCCAGTCGGCCCGGAGCGCGATCCAGCCGCAGCGCGCCGCCGCCGACAAGGTCTTTGAGAAGCTGCCGATCTGGATCACCCGCTCCAGCCCGTCGAATCCGGCGAGCCGCGGCGCCGGCTCCGGTTCGAGGTCCCCAAAAATCTCGTCCTCGACGATCAGGGTGTCGTGCGCCTCGCACAGCTTCAGCAGCCGGTGAGCGATGGCCGGGGCGAGGCTCGCGCCGGTGGGGTTCTGGAGCGCCGCGTTGGTCAGGTAGAAGCGCGGCCGATGCCGTTCGAGCAGGGTCCCGAGGGCCCGCAGATCCGGCCCCTCCGGGGTCAGCGGCACGCCGACCACCGAGACCCTTTGCGCCCGCAGCAGCGCCAGGAAGTTGAAGTAGCAGGGATCGTCCACCAGCACGGTGTCGCCCGGCTGGAGCAGGAACCGACAGACGAGGTCGAGGGCCTGGGTGGCGGATTCCACCAGCACGATCTGGTCCGGCTCGGCGCCGACGCCCTTCTCAGCGATCTTGCGGGCGATCTGGATCCGCAGGGGCTCGTAGCCGAGCGGCCGGTCGTAATTGGTCATCTCGGCCAGATCCGCCCGCGCCACCCGGCGCAGGCCCCGCCGGAGCGCCTCGTGCGGCATCCAGGAATCCGGCAGCCAGCCGGCCCCGGGCTTGAGCTGGTCCGCGCCGGCCTGCTGCGCCTGGCGGGTGATCCAGAGCGGATCGACGATCCGGTCGAGCCGCGGCCCCATCGCCTGGAGCGAGAGCGGCCGGGTCTTGCCGGCGACGTAGAAGCCCGAGCCCGGCCGCGCCACCAGGGTGCCCTCGGCGGCCAGGCGGTCATAGGCTTCAACGACGGTCGATTTCGACACGCCCATCGTGTCCGCGAAGGCCCGCACGGACGGGATCCGGACCCCGGGCACGAGATGCCGCGCCGCGATCCGCTCGCGGATCTCGCCGGCCACGATCTCCACGCGCGTCCCGGCGGCCTTGGTCGCGACCTGCATCCGTACTGCCTTTCCGACCGGACAATTCTTCCAAATCGTACCGAACTGTTCCTGTCGCCGCCAGCCCCGTGGGGGCAAGATCGCTCGATTCCGGAAAGACGGAGGATCGAACCATGGACCAGTGCCTGCCCGAGACCGCCCCCGCCCTGGGCCGGCCGTCCTGGCTCGCGCGAGCCGCCCGGACGATCATCGAGGCCGCTGCGGCGATGCGGGCGGAGCTGTCGCGCGCGGCCATGAACCGGCGCGTCCTGCACCGGCTCTCGACCCTGTCGGCGCGGGAGTTGAAGGATATCGGCCTGACCCCGCAGGACGTGGCCGATGCGGGCGTGCCGGGGCGGCACGATGCCATCGACCTGCTGGTCGGGCGGCGGGACGCGCGCCGCCGGGGGCGGGGCGTGGGCGGCTGGCCCTCGGCCTGAGGCCTCAGCCCACTGTGCTGCAGCCATCGACTTGCCCAAGCCCAACGCAGGCGCCACTCTCAAAAGATGTTGGTCGAATTCTCGGACCTGCTGCGAAAAGAGGATCCCGGGGCCGCGCTTCGGGATCTCGACGATGTTGTTGTACCTGTCCCGGCCGTAACCGATGACGGCGATACGATTGCCGCCGGTTGCGAAGGGACCATCGTCGGAGGCTGGAAGGGCGGCGAAGCCTTCTTCGTCGAGTTCCCGGAGCCCGCGGGTGCCGTCGCACCGGTGCGGCCGAGTAATCTGAGACGCATCGGCCGCCACGCGCTGTGAGTCGCGTAGATCTGCCGGCACTCCTGGGCCTGCGCATGCAGGGCGAAAAGGTCGTCAGCTATTTGCTGGATCCGGCTCACCCGAAGCGCGCATGCTGTTCAATGCCGTCGGGTCCCGACGCATCATTTGCGAAGGCCCAATCCTGGGTGTCGACGGCCGAAAGCCCTGGATCCGATCCGTCTAGCCCATCGAAGACGACCTCTACGGCCGCCTCCTCACCATCGTCCCGTTGCCAGCTCGACGCAAAACAGCACGATCGATTCCGGGTGGGCCGGAAACGCAATGACAGGCTGAGCAGGACAGGACATGCCGAAAGGCCCGAAGCGATCGGGCCGGCAGGCTTAAAGTCTGTAGGAAAGGATAATAGAAGTGGCGCGGGCGACGGGGCTCGAACCCGCGACCTCCGGCGTGACAGGCCGGCACTCTAACCAACTGAGCTACGCCCGCACGGCGTGGTCGCCTCGAAGGGGCGTTTCGCCCGGCGACGGGGCGGGGTTTATGGGCCGGGCGGGGGGCTGTCAAGCGCGTCCGTGGCGGTTTCGTACGGGACGCGACCGGATGGCCTGCGCGCTTGCGTCGTGTTGCAGGGCCGCCGCGTGTTCCCACATCCCTACACAAGGCAGGACATGCACGTTGTGCGACGCGGCAAGCCATTGTCACGGGTCAGCGGCTCGACTAAGCCTCCGGCCGCGCGCATCCTGGCATAAGAACAATTCCACGGGCGAATCCGGTTCGGCGGCGCACCGCGGTTTCCCACGTCAGATCGAGACGCTCTCGCGAGGCCCTGGCATGACCGGATTGTTGGCGGACTACCTTCCGCTCATCGTGTTCATCGGCGTGGCTCTGTTCATCGCCACCGCCCTGCTGGTCGTGCCCTTCCTGGTCGCCTTCAAGAGCCCGGATCCCGAGAAGCTCTCGGCCTACGAGTGCGGCTTCAATGCTTTCGACGATGCCCGCATGAAGTTCGACGTGCGGTTCTACCTCGTGGCGATCCTGTTCATCATCTTCGACCTCGAGGTCGCGTTCCTGTTCCCGTGGGCGATCACCTTCGGAGACCTTGGCTGGTTCGGCTTCTGGTCGATGATCGTCTTCCTGGGCGTGCTGACGGTCGGTTTCGTCTACGAGTGGCGCAAGGGCGCCCTCGAGTGGGATTGATTCGCGACAGCAGCCGCCTGCCCGCACCGCATTCCGAGTCGCCGATGGCCCTGATCACCGACACGACCCACAGCCTGTCCCGCGCCCCCGCGGTCGCGCCCCAGCCGAAGGGGATCATCGATCCCAATACCGGCCGGCCGATCGGCGCCGACGATCCGACCTTCCTGTCGATCAGCGACGAGCTGGCCGACCGGGGATTCCTGCTCACCACCACGGACGAGCTGATCAACTGGGCCCGCACCGGCTCGCTGATGTGGATGACCTTCGGGCTCGCCTGCTGCGCCGTCGAGATGATGCAGATGTCGATGCCGCGCTACGATTGCGAGCGCTTCGGCTTCGCGCCCCGCGGCTCGCCACGCCAGTCGGACGTGATGATCGTCGCCGGCACCCTGACCAACAAGATGGCCCCGGCCCTCCGCAAGGTCTACGACCAGATGCCGGAGCCGCGCTACGTGATCTCGATGGGCTCCTGCGCCAACGGCGGCGGCTACTACCACTATTCCTATTCGGTGGTGCGCGGCTGCGACCGGGTGGTGCCGGTGGACATCTACGTGCCCGGCTGCCCGCCCACCGCCGAGGCGCTGCTCTACGGCGTGCTGCTTCTCCAGAAGAAGATCCGCCGGACCGGCACGATCGAGCGCTGAGGGACGGCCATGACGAACGGCATCTCGATCCTGTCGCACACGCAGCCCGAGAGCGGCGCTGCCGCCCTCACGGCGCTGACCGAGCGGGTCACCAGCGCACTCGGGCCGGCGGTGGTGTCCCACGCCATCGCGTTCGGCGAGCTGACCCTGGTGGTCCAGGCCTCCGACATCGTCTACGCGCTGACCTACCTGCGCGATGACCCGGCCTGCGCGTTCCGCAGCTTCATCGACATTTGCGGCGCGGACTACCCGCAGCGCGAGAAGCGCTTCGACGTGGTCTACCACCTGCTCTCGCTGCGCCACAACGCGCGCATCCGTGTGAAGGTGCAGACCGACGAGGTGACCCCGGTCCCCTCGGCGATCGAGGTGTTTCCAGCCGCCAACTGGTACGAGCGCGAGACCTACGACCTCTACGGCATCCTGTTCTCGGGGCATCCGGACCTGCGCCGGCTGCTCACCGATTACGGGTTCGAGGGGCATCCCCTGCGCAAGGACTTCCCGCTCACCGGCTTCGTCGAGGTCCGGTACGACCAGGACGAGGCCCGGGTCGTCTACGAGCCGGTCCAGCTGACGCAGGAATTCCGGAACTTCGATTTCCTCTCGCCCTGGGAGGGCACGGATTACGTGCTCCCGGGCGACGAGAAGAAGTCGGCCTGAGGAGCGGAACCGCCCGATGACCGAGCACAATATCCGCAACTTCGCGATCAATTTCGGCCCGCAGCACCCGGCGGCGCACGGCGTGCTGCGCCTCGTGCTGGAGCTGGACGGCGAAGTGGTCGAGCGGGTCGATCCGCATATCGGGTTGCTGCACCGCGGCACCGAGAAGCTGATCGAGCACAAGACCTACCTGCAGGCGACGCCCTATTTCGACCGGCTCGACTACGTGTCGCCGATGAACCAGGAGCACGCCTTCTGCCTGGCGATCGAGAAGCTCGCGGGCATCGAGGTGCCCCGGCGCGCGCAGCTGATCCGTGTGCTGTTCTGCGAGATCGGCCGACTGCTGTCGCACCTGCTCAACGTCACCACGCAGGCGATGGATGTCGGCGCCCTCACGCCTCCGCTCTGGGGCTTCGAGGAGCGCGAGAAGCTGATGATCTTTTACGAGCGCGCTTCGGGCGCTCGACTGCACGCCAACTACTTCCGGCCAGGCGGCGTCCACCAGGACCTGCCGCCCAAGCTGATCGACGACATCGAGGCGTTCTGCGACCCGTTCCTGCAGGTCGTCCAGGATCTCGACGACCTCGTGATGGCCAACCGCATCTTCAAGCAGCGCAACGTCGATATCGGCATCGTGTCGGTGGACGAGTGCATGGAGTGGGGCTTCTCCGGCGTCATGCTGCGCGGCTCGGGCATCCCGTGGGACCTGCGCAAGGCGCAGCCCTACGAGTGCTACGAGGAGATGGAGTTCGACGTGCCGGTTGGCCGGAACGGCGACACCTACGATCGGCAGGTGATCCGCATGGAAGAGATGCGGGAATCGGCCAAGATCATGAAGCAGTGCTGCGCCAAGCTGCGCGAGCCGGCCGGGCAGGGCCCGATCGCCGCCATCGACGGCAAGTTCGCGCCGCCGCCGCGCCGCGAGATGAAGCGCTCGATGGAAGCGCTCATCCACCACTTCAAGCTCTACACCGAGGGCTTCCACGTGCCGGAGGGCGAAGTCTACGCCGCCGTGGAGGCGCCCAAGGGCGAGTTCGGCGTCTATCTCGTGTCCGACGGCACCAACAAGCCGTATCGCTGCAAGATCCGCGCGCCGGGCTTCGCGCATCTTCAGGCGATGGATTGGATGTGCCGGGGGCACCTTCTGGCCGACGTGTCCTGTGTGCTCGGCACCCTCGACATCGTGTTCGGCGAAGTGGATCGGTAAGGCGTTAGCAGGATGGCAAACCGCAGACTCGCGCCGGCCTCTGAGCAGCCCGAGAGCTTCGCGTTCTCCCCTGAGAACGCGGAGTGGGCGAAGACCCAGATCGCCAAGTACCCGGAAGGCCGCCAGGCCTCCGCGGTGATCTCCCTGCTCTGGAAGGCGCAGGAGCAGAACGGCGGCTGGCTCCCGCGGGCGGCCATCGAGGCGGTGGCGGCCGAGCTCGGTATGCCGAACATCCGCGTGCTGGAGGTGGCGACCTTCTACACGATGTTCGCCCTGGAGCCGGTGGGCCGGTTCTGGATCCAGGTCTGCGGCACGGTGCCGTGCGATTCCTGCGGCGCCCGTGGCCTGAAGGAGATGCTCGAGGCGCGCCTCGGCCCCTCCGGCCACGTCTCCGCCGACGGCAATTTCTCCTGGCTCGAAGTCGAGTGTCTGGGCGCCTGCTGCAACGCCCCGATGGTGCAGATCAACCAGGATTACTACGAGGACCTGACCCCGGAGTCCCTCGGCACGCTGATGGACGACCTAGCGGCCGGAAGGCCGGTCAAGGTCGGCTCGCAGATAGGGCGCCAGGCCTCGGAGCCGCAGGGCGGCCCGGACACGCTCACCGACCCGACCCTGTTCGACGGGTCTCGGATCGGCGCCTGGCGCAAGCGCTTCGAGGACACGGCGAAGTCGGACGATTCGGCGGCGAAGTCCGACGAGGCCGCCTCGACCGATCGGCGCGCCGCCGAACAGCCGAAGCCAGCCCGGCCGGATGCCGGTCGCCCGGTCGAGCGCTCGGTGAGCGACGCGCCGGCCCAGCGCGCGGCCGACGGCAAGACGCCGGTCAAGGAGCAGGACCAGGCGGATGCGGCCGAGACCGGCCGCTCGACGGCCAAGGAGGGTGCGGCGCGCCCGGGCGACGCGGATCTGCGCGAAGCCCCTGCCAAGGCGGTGTCCTCCGGCGAGCAGGCCGGGGGCGACCAGGGCAGCCAGGAGACACCCGACCGCGGGACGGTCCCGCAGCAGCCGGAAGCCTCCGGTGCCAGCGAGGGCGAGGTCGCCGCGGAAGCCGAGGAGGCACGCATCGCCGGGGCGCTCGCCGCCCTGCCGAAGGACGCGACCCCCGAGCAGAAGGCGAATGCGGTCGGCACTCGTCCGCCCGGCCTCGACGCCGCCCGCGCCGGCCAGGCGGACGACCTGACCCGGATCAAGGGCATCGGCCCGGGCAACAGCCAGCGCCTGAACGGCCTCGGCATCTACCATTTCGACCAGATCGCCGCCTGGACCCGCGACGAGATCACCTGGGTCGGGACCTACCTCGCGTTCCCGGGTCGCATCGACCGGGAGAACTGGGTCGGGCAGGCTCAAACGCTGTCGGGCACCGGGGCCTGACCGCGATGGCCGAGGTGACGAACGAGCTGATCTACGAGGTGCTGAAGGCGATGCAGACGCGCCTCGGCAACGTGGAAGACGGTCTGCGCGAAGTGCGTGGCGAACTGAAGGGCGTGCGCGGCAATCAGCAAGCCCAGCAGGTCCAGATGAGCGCCGTGCAGACCGATATCGGCAACCTCTACGAAGCGTTCGGTACCCTCGACTCGCGACTCGCCCGGATCGAGCGCCGCCTCGACATCATCGACACTCCGGTCCGCTAAGAGACAGGTCATGCTCGCAGATCAGGATCGCATCTTCACCAACCTCTACGGCCTGCATTCGCCGGGCCTGGAGGCCGCCAAGCAGCGGGGGGCCTGGGACGGGACCAAGTTCCTCCTGGAGCAGGGCCGCGACTGGATCATCGAGGAGATGAAGGCGTCGGGCCTGCGCGGGCGCGGCGGCGCGGGCTTCCCCACCGGCCTGAAATGGTCGTTCATGCCCAAGAAGTCGGACGGACGCCCGCATTACCTCGTGGTCAACGCCGACGAGTCGGAGCCGGGCACCTGCAAGGACCGGGAGATCATGCGGCACGATCCGCATCTCCTGATCGAGGGCTGCATGCTGGCCTGCTTCGCCATGGGCGCGCATGCCTGCTACATCTACATCCGTGGCGAGTACGTCGCCGAGAAGCACGCGCTCCAGAAGGCCGTGGATGAGGCCTATGAGGCCCGTCTCGTCGGCCAGTCGAACGTGCACGACTATCCCTTCGACATCTACGTCCACCACGGCGCCGGCGCCTATATCTGCGGCGAAGAGACGGCGCTGATCGAGAGCCTCGAAGGCAAGAAGGGCATGCCGCGGCTCAAGCCGCCGTTCCCGGCCAATACGGGCCTCTACGGCTGCCCCACCACGGTCAACAACGTCGAGTCGATCGCGGTGGCCGGCACGATCCTGCGCCGCGGCGGCGCCTGGTTCGCCGGGCTCGGCGGCAAGAACAACACCGGCACCAAGCTGTTCTGCGTCTCGGGGCACGTCAACAAGCCGTGCAACGTCGAGGCGGAGCTGGGCATCACCTTCCGCGAGCTAGTGGACCGGCATTGCGGCGGCATGCGCGGGGGCTGGGACAACCTGCTCTGCTCGATCCCGGGCGGCTCCTCGGTGCCGCTGGTGCCGGCCGACCAGATCATCGACGCCAAGATGGATTTCGACACCCTGCGCGGCCTCGGCTCCGGCCTCGGCACCGCCGCGGTGATCGTGCTCGACCGGTCCACCGACATCGTCGCGGCGATCACCCGGATCTCGTACTTCTACAAGCACGAATCCTGCGGCCAGTGCACGCCCTGCCGGGAAGGCACCGGCTGGATGTGGCGGGTGATGCAGCGCATGACCGAGGGCCGGGCGCAGAAGCGCGAGATCGACATGCTGTTCGAGGTCACCAAGCAGATCGAGGGTCACACGATCTGCGCGCTCGGCGACGCGGCGGCCTGGCCGATCCAGGGCCTGATCAAGCACTTCCGGCCCGAGATCGAGAAGCGGATCGACCGCTACACGGCCAACCCGCATTCCGACCCGATCCCGATGGCCGCGGAATAGGGCAATGACGAGCCAGCCGGACAACCTGATGCTCGTCTATCTGCGGCGCATCGACGAGAAGGTCGATCGCCTGAGCGATGATGTCCGCGAATTGAAGGGCCGCATGGCCGCGGTCGAGGAAAACCTGGCCGGCGTTCACCGGCGGATCGACAGGGTCGAGCTTCGCATCGAGCGCATCGAGCGGCGCCTCGATCTCGCCGACGCCCCGCACTGAGATTGCACCGATGACAAAAATCCTCGTCGACGGCACCGAGGTCGAGGTTCCGGCCGAATACACGCTGCTCCAGGCCTGCGAGGCCGCGGGGGCCGAGATCCCGCGCTTCTGCTTCCACGAGCGCCTGTCGATCGCAGGCAATTGCCGGATGTGCCTGGTGGAGCTGAAGGGCGCACCGAAGCCCGTGGCGAGCTGCGCCTACGCGGTGAAGGATTGTCGCCCCGGCCCGAACGGCGAGCCGCCCGAGGTGCTGACCCGCTCCGGCCTGACCAAGAAGGCCCGGGAAGGGGTGATGGAGTTCCTCCTCATCAACCATCCGCTCGATTGCCCGATCTGCGACCAGGGCGGCCATTGCGACCTGCAGGACCAGGCGATGGCCTACGGGGTCGATTCGACCCGCTACCAGGAGAACAAGCGCGCGGTCGAGGAGAAGCATATCGGCCCGCTGGTGCGGACCGCGATGAACCGCTGCATCCACTGCACCCGCTGCGTGCGTTTCCTGGCGGAGGTGGCAGGCGTGCCGGACCTCGGCGCCATCGGCCGCGGCGAGGACATGGAGATCACCAGCTACCTCGAGCAGTCGATGGCCTCGGAGCTCCAGGGTAACGTCGCCGACCTCTGCCCGGTGGGCGCCCTGGTGCACCGGCCGCAGAGCTACAACGTCCGCCCCTGGGAGCTGAACAAGACCGAATCGGTCGACGTGATGGACGCGGTCGGCTCGTCGATCCGCGTCGACACCCGCGGCCGCGAGGTGATGCAGATCGAGCCGCGGGTCAGCGAGGAGATCAACGAGGAGTGGATCTCCGACAAGACCCGCTACCATGTCGATGGCCTGCGGATGCAGCGCCTCGACCGCCCGTACCTGCGCGAGAACGGCCGGCTGCGGCCCGCTTCCTGGGGTGAGGCGTTCCAGGCCATCGCCGCCAAGGTGAAGGCCACCGATCCGAAGCGCATCGGCGCCGTGGTCGGCGACCTCGCGGGCGTCGAGGAAATCTTTGCGCTGCGCGAGCTGATGCGCGCCCTCGGCACCCCGAACCTCGATTGCCGGCAGGCCGAGACCGGGCTCGATCCCGCGCTCGGCCGCGCCTCCTACCTGTTCAACCCGACGATTCCCGGCATCGAGACCGCGGACGCGATCCTGATCGTCGGCGCCAACCCGCGCACCGAGGCCTCGCTGCTCAACGTCCGCATCCGCAAGCGCTGGCGGATGGGTCCGCTCGCGGTCGGCGTGATCGGCGAGCCGGTCGACCTGACCTATCCGAGCCACTACATCGGCGCCGGCCCCGAATCCCTCGCCGGCCTCGCCCGGGGCGAGCACAGTTTTCTTGAGACTCTCAAGGAAGCGAAAGCGCCGCTCGTCATCGTCGGTGCCCATGCCGAGCCGGGCATCCTGGCGGCGGCGTCGGCGCTCGCCAAGGAGATCGGCGCGGTGACGCCGGAGTGGAACGGCTTCGGCGTTCTGCACACCGCCGCGGCCCGGGTCGGCGCCCTCGATCTCGGCTTCGTGCCGGGGGAGGGCGGCCTCGGCTTCCCGGCCATGCTGGCCTCCGGCGGCGTCGACGTGCTGTTCAACCTCGGCGCCGACGAGCACGACGTGGCGCCCGGCGCCTTCGTGATCTACCAGGGCACCCACGGCGACCGCGGCGCCTCCCGGGCGGACGTGATCCTGCCGGGCGCGGCCTATACCGAGAAGTCGGCGACCTGGGTGAACACCGAAGGCCGGGTCCAGATCGGCAACCGCGCCGGCTTCCCGCCGGGGGATGCCCGCGAGGATTGGGCAATCCTGCGCGCCCTGTCGGACGTGCTGGGCCACCGCCTGCCGTTCGATTCGCTCACCGCGCTGCGCCGGGCGCTCTACGCCGCCCACCCGCATTTCGCGGCGATCGGGACCGTGGAGGCCGGCGACGTGGCCGCCTCCGTGGATCGGCTCGCCGGCCTCGGCAGCGCGACGGGCGGTGCCGCCTTCGCGTCGCCCGTGACCGACTTCTACCTCACCAACCCCATCGCCCGCGCCTCGCGGGTGCTGGCCGAGTGCTCGCGCCTCGCCCGCGAGCGCGCCGCCGAGTCGCGGCCGCTCGCGGCGGCAGAGTAGGGATCCGACGATGACGCCGCTGGAAATCCTCGGGACCGTGCTCCTGATCGTGCTGAAGAGCTTCGTGCTGCTCGCAGCCCTGCTCGTCTTCATCGCCTACGCTCTGCTCGCCGACCGCAAGATCTGGGCGGCGGTGCAGCTCCGGCGCGGCCCCAACGTGGTCGGGCCGTTCGGCCTGTTCCAGTCGTTTGCCGACCTTCTGAAGTTCGTCCTGAAGGAGCCGGTGATCCCCGCGGGCGCCAACAAGGCGATCTACCTGCTGGCGCCGCTGGTCTTCGCGATGCTGGCCCTGTCAAGTTGGGCGGTGATTCCCCTGGCCGACGGCTGGGCGATCGCCGACATCAATGTCGGCATCACCTACATCTTCGCGATCTCCAGCCTGGGCGTCTACGGCGTCATCATGGGCGGCTGGGCCTCGAATTCGAAATACGCCTTCCTGGGCGCGCTCCGCTCGGCGGCGCAGATGATCTCCTACGAGGTCTCGCTCGGCTTCGTGATCATCTGCGTGCTGCTCTGCGCCGGCTCGCTGAACCTCTCGCGCATCGTGATGGCGCAGGACACCAGCCTCGGCCTGTTCGGCTGGTACTGGCTGTGGCTGTTCCCGATGTTCGTGGTGTTCTTCATCTCGGCGCTCGCCGAGACCAACCGCCCGCCCTTCGACCTGCCGGAGGCCGAGTCGGAGCTGGTGGCCGGGTACATGGTGGAATACTCCTCGACGCCCTATCTGCTATTCATGCTCGGCGAGTACGTCGCCATCATGAGCATGTGCGCGCTCGGCACCGTGCTGTTCCTGGGCGGCTGGCTGTCGCCGATCCCGTTCGCGCCGTTCACCTGGGTGCCGGGCGTGATCTGGTTCATCCTGAAGGCCAGCTTCCTGTTCTTCCTGTTCGCGATGGTGAAGTCCATCGTGCCGCGCTACCGCTACGATCAGCTCATGCGCCTCGGCTGGAAGGTTTTTCTGCCGATCTCGCTGGTCTCGGTCGTCGTCGTCGCCTTCGTGCTCAAGCTGACCGGCCTCGCGCCGGGCGCCTGAGCCCACCCGCCGAATCGGAGATCCGGGCCATGAAGCTCGATCAGGTTGCAAAGAGCCTGCTGCTGAAGGAATTCGTGTCGGGGATGATCCTCGGCATGCGCTACTTCTTCAAGCCGAAGGCGACGATCAACTATCCCTTCGAGATGGGCCATCGCGGCCCGCGCTTCCGGGGGGAGCATGCCCTGCGCCGCTATCCCAACGGCGAGGAGCGCTGCATCGCTTGCAAACTCTGCGAGGCGATCTGCCCGGCCCAGGCGATCACCATCGAGGCGGGACCGCGCCGCAACGACGGCACCCGCCGCACCACCCGCTACGACATCGACATGGTGAAGTGCATCTATTGCGGCATGTGCCAGGAGGCCTGCCCGGTGGACGCCATCGTGGAAGGGCCGAACTTCGAATTCTCGGTCGAGACCCGCGAAGAGCTACTCTACGACAAGCAGAAGCTTCTCTTGAACGGCGACCGCTGGGAGCGCGAGATCGCGCGCAACATCGCGATGGATGCGCCTTATCGCTAAGGCATCGTTCCGAAAGGTGGTTGCCGGCTTTCGGAAAAAGACGATGCCAAACAAAGGGATAGCGCATCATCCTCGGTTCCGTTGCCCGGGGTGATGCGCTAGAGGGATGCCGGGGGCGCTGTTGTGCCCCCGCCGACCGGGTTCTATAGACGGGCCGCCCGCTGCGGCCCGTTTCCACGCAAGGCAGAAGGGGCCGCTCCGGCGGCCGATCCCGACGAGCGCATGACCGCAGCAGCCGCATTCTTCTACCTGTTCGCGAGCGTCACGGTCGCGTCGGGCTTCATGGTGATCGCCTCGCGCAATCCCGTCGCCTCGGTGCTGTTCTTGATTCTCGCCTTCGTGAACGCCGCCGGATTGTTCGTCCTGATGGGCGCCGAGTTCCTGGCGATGATCCTGGTCGTCGTCTATGTCGGCGCGGTCGCGGTGCTGTTCCTGTTCGTCGTGATGATGCTCGACGTGGATTTCGCCGAGCTGCGCCAGGGCTTCCAGCAATACCTGCCGATCGGCGGCCTGATCGGGGCGATCTTCCTGGTGGAGCTGCTCCTGGTCGTCGGCTCCTGGACCATCGATCCGGGCCTCGTGCAGGCGCCGCTGGGCAACGTCGCTTCGGCCGAGAACGTCACCAACGCCCAGGCGCTCGGCCGGGTGATCTACACGGAATACGCCTACTTCTTTCAGCTCGCGGGCCTGATCCTTCTGGTAGCGATGATCGGCGCAATCGTGCTGACGCTCCGCGACCGCCCGGGCGTCAAGCGCCAGGACATCTCGGTCCAGAACGCCCGCACCCAGAAGATGGCGGTGGAGACCCGCAAGGTGCCCTCCCGCCAGGGCGTCGAGGTCTGATGCGCGCTGTGATGCAAGGCGGAGGTTTCGCACGATGATCGGCCTGAGCCATTACCTCACCGTCGCGGCGATCCTGTTCACGCTCGGCGTGCTCGGGATCTTCATCAACCGCAAGAACGTCATCGTCATCCTGATGTCGATCGAGCTCATCCTGCTCGCGGTCAACATCAACCTGGTCGCCTTCTCGACGCAGCTGAACGACATCACCGGACAGGTCTTCGCCCTGTTCGTGCTGACCGTCGCGGCCGCCGAATCGGCGATCGGCCTCGCCATCCTCGTGGTCTTCTTCCGCAACCGCGGCACCATCGCGGTCGAGGATGTGAGCATGATGAAGGGCTAGGGCGCCCTTCTTCACGCGACCCGCGTTCGCGGCCCCGCGTTCATGGGCCCCGAGTGACAATCCGGACGCCGCCCAGCGGTCGGCCCGGAGGACGGACTGCAAGAGAGCGATGTATCACGCGATCGTCTTCTTCCCGCTGATCGGCTTCCTGATCGCCGGCCTGTTCGGCCGGTACATCGGGGCCCGGGCCTGCGAGTACATCACCACCGCGTTCTTGGCCTTCACGGCCCTGATCGCCTGGGGCGTGTTCCTGGAAGGCGGCCACGCCGAACGGGTTCAGGTCGCATCCTGGTTCTCGGCCGGCGACCTCCAGGTCGACTGGGCCTTCAAGGTCGATGCGCTGACCCGGGTGATGCTCGTGGTCGTCACCACGGTCTCGACCCTCGTCCACCTCTACTCCGTCGGCTACATGCACGAGGACCCGCACCGGCCGCGGTTCTTCGCCTATCTGTCGCTGTTCACTTTCGCCATGCTGATGCTGGTGACGGCCGACAACCTCGTGCAAATGTTCTTCGGCTGGGAGGGCGTCGGCCTCGCCTCCTACCTGCTGATTGGCTTCTGGTACGAGAAGCCCTCGGCCAACGCCGCCGCCATGAAGGCGTTCATCGTCAACCGGGTCGGCGATTTCGGCTTCTCGCTCGGCATCTTCCTGGTCTTCGTGCTGACCGGCTCGGTGGCGTTCGACGCGATTTTCTCCAAGGTCGACACGCTCAAGACCCTGAGCTTCCACTTCCTCGGCTATGACTGGAACGCCCTGACGCTCGCCTGCCTGCTGCTGTTCATGGGCGCCATGGGCAAGTCGGCGCAGTTCCTGCTGCACACCTGGCTGCCGGACGCCATGGAGGGCCCGACCCCGGTTTCGGCGCTGATCCACGCCGCCACCATGGTCACCGCCGGCGTGTTCATGGTCGCCCGGCTCTCGCCGCTGTTCGAGGAGGCGCCGAACGCGCTGATCGTCGTCACGGTGATCGGCGGCATCACGGCCTTCTTCGCGGCCACGATTGGCCTGGTGCAGAACGACATCAAGCGGGTGATCGCCTACTCGACCTGCTCGCAGCTCGGCTACATGTTCGTGGCGCTCGGCGTCGGCGCCTACTCGGCCGGCGTGTTCCATCTGTTCACCCACGCCTTCTTCAAGGCGCTGCTGTTCCTCGGAGCCGGCTCGGTCATCCACGCGATGCACCACGAGCAGGACATGCGGAACATGGGCGGCCTGCGCTCCCACATCCCGTTCACCTGCGCCATGATGGCGATCGGCTCCCTGGCGCTGATCGGCTTCCCGTACACGGCGGGCTACTATTCCAAGGACGCGATCATCGAGGCGGCCTACGCCTCGACCCGGCCCGGGCACACGCTCGCCTTCCTGTGCACCGTGGTGGCGGCGTTCTTCACCTCCTTCTATTCTTGGCGCCTGTTCTTCATGACCTTCGAGGGTCCGGCCCGGTGGGGCGCTCATGCGGCGCACGACCACCATGCCGCCCCGGCGGTCGCTCACTCAGCCATGGCCCACGAGGCCGATGGCGCCCCTGGCCATACCGAGGGCGTGGCCCACGACGATCATGGCCACGACGTCGAGCCGGCCCATAAGAGCGACCTCGTCGCGGACGACCATCACGGGCACGGCCATCACGGGGACCACACGCCCCACGAGAGCCCGCTGGTGATGACCATCCCGCTGGCGGTGCTCGCCTTCGGGGCGCTGTTCGCCGGGATCATCTTCCACGACCGCTTCATCGGGTCCGGGATGGACGCGTTCTGGGGCCATGCCCTGGCGCACGGCCCCGAGAACCACATCATGCACGAGATCCACGAGGTCCCGGCTCTGGTGTCCTATTCGCCGCTGATCATGCTGATCCTCGGCTTCGTCCTGGCCTTCTGGATGTATATCCGCCGTCCGGAGCTGCCGGGGGCGCTCGCCGCGCAGCAGCCGTCGCTGTACCGGTTCCTGCTCAACAAGTGGTACTTCGACGAGCTCTACGACCGGATCTTCGTGCGTCCGGCCAAGGATTTCGGCCTGTTCCTCTGGAAGCAGGGCGACGGCAAGATCATCGACGGGCTCGGCCCCAACGGCATCGCGGCGCGGGTCGTGGACGTCACCCGCGGCGTGGTCCGCCTGCAGACGGGCTATGTCTACCACTACGCCTTCGTCATGCTCATCGGCGTGGCCGGCCTGATCAGCTGGTACCTGATGGCCGGCCTGCCCAAGGGTGCTCACTGATATGCTCGGCCTCGGCATCCTCTCCGGCCTGCTGATCGTCCCGCTCTGCGGCGCGGCCTTCATCCTCACCCTCAAGGGCGACGACGAATCGGTGGCGCGCAACAGTCGCTGGGCCGCGCTCGCCACCACCATCGTCACCTTCCTGCTCTCGCTGGTGGCCTGGGGCCGTTACGACGCCTCGTCGGCGAGCTTCCAGCTGGTCGAGAGCCATCCGTGGCTCGCCGAGACGATCCGCTTCAAGCTGGGCGTCGACGGCTTCTCGATGCCGCTTATCCTGCTCACGACCTTCCTGATGCCGTTCTGCATCGGGGCGTCGTGGACCTCGATCCACGTCCGGGTGAAGGAGTATTTCGTCGCCTTCCTCGTCCTCGAGACGACGATGATTGGCGTGTTCGCCTCCCTCGACCTGCTGTTGTTCTACCTGTTCTTCGAGGCCGGCCTGATCCCGATGTTCCTGATCATCGGCATCTGGGGCGGGGCGCGCCGGATCTACGCGAGTTTCAAGTTCTTCCTCTACACCCTGCTCGGCTCGGTGCTGATGCTGCTCGCCGTCATGGCGATGTACTGGCAGGCGGGCACCACCGACATCCCGACCCTGCTGCAATACCGCTTCCCGGTGGGGATGCAGACCTGGCTGTGGCTCGCGTTCTTCGCCTCCTTCGCGGTGAAGATGCCGATGTGGCCGGTCCATACCTGGCTGCCCGACGCCCACGTCGAGGCGCCCACCGCCGGCTCGGTGATCCTGGCGGGCATCCTGCTGAAGATGGGCGGCTACGGCTTCATCCGGATCTCCCTGCCGATGCTGCCGGTGGCGAGCCACGACTTCGCCCCCCTGGTGTTCGCCCTCTCGGTGATCGCGATCATCTTCACCTCGCTCACCGCGATGATGCAGACCGACATCAAGAAGCTGATCGCCTACTCGTCGGTGGCCCATATGGGCTTCGTGACGCTCGGCCTGTTCACCCTCAACGAGCAGGGCATCCAGGGCGCGCTGTTCCTGATGATCTCCCACGGCATCGTGGCGGCGGCGCTCTTCCTCTGCGTCGGCGTGGTCTACGACCGGATGCACACCCGCGAGATCGCCGCCTATGGCGGGCTCGTGAAGCGGATGCCGCTCTACGCGGTGGCCATGATGGTGTTCACCATGGCCAATGTCGGCCTGCCCGGCACCTCCGGCTTCGTCGGCGAGTTCCTGTCGATGCTCGGCGCCTTCAAGGCGAACCCGAACGTCGCCTTCTTCTCGACCTTCGGCATCATCCTGTCGGCGGCCTACGCCCTGTGGCTCTACGCCCGGGTGATCTACGGCAAGCTGGAGAAGCCCAACCTCCAGGGCATCCTCGACCTCGACACGCGGGAGAAGATCATCCTGGCGCCCCTGGTCGTGCTGACGATCTATTACGGCGTGCATCCGGCGCCGGTGCTCGACGTCTTCGCGCCCTCCACGGACGCGCTGATGACCGGCATGAAGGCCGCCCTCGCCAACACACAGACCGCGGCCGCCGCGCTGCCGCTCGCTCGCTGAGACGGAACAGATGCCCACCGTCCACTCCGTCCTGCCCTCGCTGGCGCCGCTCCTGCCCGAGTTGATCCTCGGCGTTGGGGTGCTGCTCCTGATCCTGTACGGCGCCTGGCGCGGCGACCGCTCCGCCGAGAGCGTCAGCATCGGCGCCCTGGTCCTGCTGCTCTTCGCCCTGTTCGTGGTCCTGTCGCAGCCGACCGCTGGCCGGGTGACCACCCTGTCGGGCGCCTTCGTCTCTGACGCGTTCGCTAAGGTGATGAAGTCACTGGTGCTGCTCGGCTCGGCGGCGACGATCCTGCTGGCGCACGACTTCTTCAAGCGCGAGCAGATCGACCGGTTCGAATTCCCGGTTCTGATCGTGCTCTGCACCATCGGCATGATGGTGATGGTCTCGGCCAACGACCTGATCGCACTCTATCTCGGCCTCGAGCTGCAATCGCTCGCCGCCTACGTGATCGCGGCCTTCCACCGGGACAACGCCAAGTCGACCGAAGCCGGCCTCAAGTACTTCGTGCTGGGTGCGCTCTCCTCCGGGATGCTGCTCTACGGCGCCTCGCTGGTCTACGGCTTCACCGGCACGGTCTCGTTCCCCGGCATCGTCTCGGCGCTCAACGAGAATGCCGGGCTCGGCATCGTGCTGGGCATCGTGTTCCTGGCTGCGGGCGTCTGCTTCAAGATGGCGGCGGTGCCGTTCCACATGTGGACGCCCGACGTCTACGAGGGCTCGCCGACCCCGGTGACCGCCTTCTTCGCCACGGCGCCCAAGATGGCCGCGGTCGCCATGACGGTGCGGGTGTTCATCGGCGCCATGCCGGACGTGACCGCGATCTGGCAGCAGATCTTCATCTTCGTCGCCGTGGTCTCGATGGCGCTGGGCTCGTTCGCGGCCATCGGCCAGCGCTCGATCAAGCGCCTGATGGCCTACTCGTCGATCGCCAATATAGGCTACGCGCTGATCGGCTTGGCCTGCGGCTCCGAGGAGGGGATCGGCGGCCTCGTCACCTACATGATCATCTACCTGGCGATGACGCTCGGCACCTTCGCGATCATCCTGTCGCTCCGCCGCCGGGACGTGATGTTCGAGTCGATCGAGGATCTGTCGGGCCTGTCGCGCACCCATCCCTGGGTGGCTTTCTGCCTCGCCGCCATGATGTTCTCGCTGGCCGGCATCCCGCCGCTCGCCGGGTTCTTCGCCAAGTTCTACGTCTTCGCCGCCGCCATCAAGGCGGGCCTTGTGACCCTGGCGGTGATCGGCGTGGTGACCAGCGTGGTCGGCGCCTACTACTACCTGCGCCTGGTCAAGATCATGTATTTCGACGAGCCGAAGGAGCCCTACGAGGCGATGGCCCCGGGCCTGCGCGTGGTGCTCGCCCTGTCGAGCGTCGTCGTGGTGCTGTTCTTCCTGCTCCCCGGTCCGCTGGTCGGCGTCGCCGGCCGGGCGGCCCGGTCGCTGTTCTAGGTCCGGCGGCCTTCCGGCGCTCCCGATGAGAATGCGGCCCGATCAGAAAAGAACGCCTTGAGCTACCGTCTCGGGTCCGAGGCGCGCGCCCAGGGCCATCGCCTGCACGTTCACGACACGTTGGGCTCGACCAACACCGAAGCCATGGCCCAGGCGCGGGCCGGCGAGACCGGCCCGCTCTGGGTGGTCACGCATCGGCAGGAGGCGGGCCGGGGCCGGCGGGGCAATGCCTGGGCGTCGCTGCCCGGCAACCTCGCCGCCAGCGTGCTCTGGCCGGTGGCCGGAGTGGCGCCGGACCACCTCGCCGAGCTCGGCTTCGTGGCGGGCCTCGCCCTGATCGAAGCCCTGGAGGCGGCCTGCGGCACCCTGCCGGATACCCGAACCGGCACCGGCGCCCGATCTCTCTGGCTCAAATGGCCGAACGACGTGCTACTCGACGGGAAGAAACTCGCCGGGCTCCTCCTCGAGGCGGAGACGCTGCCGGGCGGCCGCAGGGCGGCGGTGATCGGCTTCGGCGTCAACGTCGCGGCGGCGCCGGACGGGCTCGACGCCGCGAGCTTGGCCGCGACGGGTTACGCCGGCGGCGCCGAAGCGCTACTGGAACATCTCTCGGACCGGATGGCCGTGCGGGCACGCGCCTGGAACCGGGGACGGAATTTCGCTGACCTGCGCGAGGATTGGCTCGCGCGGGCCGCGGGTCTTGGGTCGGAGATCGCGGTGCGCAGCGGCGAGCACATCCTGCGGGGCGTGTTCGAGACCATCGACGAGGGGGGGCGGCTCGTGATCCTCGCCCCCGACGGAAAACGGCATACCGTGACGGCGGGCGAGGTGCATTTCGGAACGGCCGCGACGGCGGCATGACGTTGGACGACGACAGATGGTGATGGGACAGGAGGAGCTGGTCTTCCTGCCGCTCGGCGGCGTGGGCGAGATCGGGATGAATGCGGCCCTGTACGGGTTCGGTCCGGAGAAGGGCCGGAAGTGGGTCATGGTCGATTGCGGCATGGGCTTCGCCGGCGAGGAGCAGATGCCGGGGATCGACCTGATGTTCCCCGACCTCTCCTTCATCGAGGAGAAGCGCAAGGACCTGCTGGGGATCTTCATCACCCACGCGCACGAGGACCATATCGGGGCGATCTCGGAGCTGTGGCCGCGCCTCAAGGTGCCGGTCTACGCGACCCGCTTCGCCAAGAACCTGCTGGAGACCCGCCGGCTGTCCGAGCCCGGCGCCCCGAAGGTCGACCTGCGCGAGGTGAAGCCCGGCCGGCGCGTGACCGTCGGCCCGTTCGAGCTGGAATACGTGCCAGTCTCGCACTCGATCCCCGAATCGAACGCCATCGCGATCCGCACCGCCGCGGGCCTCGTGGTCCATACCGGTGACTGGAAGATCGACCCGACCCCCGTGGCCGGCGACGTCACCTCCCCGGAGGCGTTCACGGCGCTCGGCGACGAGGGCATCCTGGCGCTGGTCTGCGACTCCACCAACGTGGTCCGCGAGGGCTTCTCCCCAAGCGAGAAGGAAGTCGCGGCCACCCTCAAGACCCTGATCGCGGATTCGCCCCACCGGGTCGCGGTCACAACCTTCGCGTCGAACGTCGCCCGCATCCGCGCGGTGGCTGAAGCCGCCGTCGCCTGCGGGCGCGAGGTCGTGGCGGTCGGCCGGGCCATGGACCGGGTGATCGACGTGGCGCGCGAGTGCGGCTACCTCGACGGCCTGCCCGAGTTCCGCCGGTCGGATTCCTGGAAGAACCTGCCCCGCGAGCGGGTCGTGGCCCTGCTCACCGGCTCGCAGGGTGAGCCGCGGGCGGCTCTGGCCCGGGTCTCCCGCCGGGACCACCCGGATATCAGCCTGGCCGCCGGCGACCGGGTGATCTTCTCCTCCCGGGCGATCCCCGGCAACGAGCGCGATGTCGGCTCGATCATCAACGACTTGGTCACGCAGGGCGTCGAGGTGATCACCGACCGGACCGAGCTGGTCCACGTCTCCGGCCATCCCCGGCGGGACGAGATGGTCGAGATGTACAAGTGGACCCGTCCGGGCACCGCGATCCCGGTCCACGGCGAGGCGCTGCACCTCGACGAGCATGCCCGCTTCGCCCGGGCCCAGGGCGTGCAGAACGTGGTGAAGGCCCGCAACGGCAGCCTCGTCCGCCTCAGCCCCGGCAAGCCGGAGGTGATCGACCACGTGAAGGCCGGCCGCCTGTACAAGGACGGCAACGTCCTGATCGACGAGAAGGACCGGGCGATCCCGGAGCGCCGCAAGCTGATGCAGGCCGGTCTCGTCTCGGTGGCGATCGCCATCGACGAGGACGGCGTCGTGCTGGGCGATCCGGCGGTGGACATCATCGGCCTGCCCAACCGCGGCCGCTCCGGCGAGCCGCTGATCGAGACGGTGGTGGATGCCGTCTCGCGCACCCTGTCGGGGATGTCGCGGGGCAAGCTCAAGGACTCGGAAGGGGTCGAGAAGACCGTCGACCGGGCCGTGCGCACCGCCGTCAACGAGGTCTGGGGCAAGAAGCCCGCCTGCCACGTGCAGGTCGTCGAGGTGTGACACTGGTTGCCGACCCTACGGCGCTCTAGTGTCTTGGGCGCGGAGATGCACCGGCTTGTCTGACGACAGCCGGACGCTGCGCAGGTCCTCTCTCCCGATCGGGAGAGGGACAGGGTGAGGGGACAGGATCTTCCGGATAGGGCGGATCCCTCACCCCGACCCTCTCCCGCACGGGAGAGGGGGCACGTGGCGTCAGCTCGCAGTGGCTGAGCCGCGGTCCGAACAAGACGCTCTCGGAAAGAGGGCTTCGATGGTGGGAGGAATCAAAAAATGATTGGGCGGCTCAATCACGTGGCCATCGCCGTGCAGGATCTCGACGCCGCCTGCGCGGTGTATCGCGACACGCTGGGCGCGACGCTCACCCCGCCGCTGCCGCAGCCCGAGCATGGGGTCACGGTGGTGTTCGTCGAATTGCCGAACAGCAAGATCGAGCTGATGGCGCCGTTGGGCGAAGGCTCGCCGATCGAGGCGTTCGTGGCCCGCAACCCGGGCGGGGGCATCCACCACGTCTGCTACGAGGTCGACGACATCCTGGCCGCCCGCGACCGGCTGAAGGCGCAGGGCGCGCGAGTGCTCGGCACCGGCGAGCCGCGCATCGGCGCCCACGGCAAGCCGGTGCTGTTCCTGCACCCCAAGGACTTTCTCGGCACCCTGGTCGAGTTGGAGCAGGTGTGAGCCGGATCATGACCGCGCTGGCCCGCTCGACCCCGGCGACCCTGCTCGTCGTGATCGTGCTGGTGGCTGCCTTCGTGGCGGTGGGGGTCAGCCAGTTCAAGCTGACGATCGGCGGGGCGATCGCCCTCTACTTCGTGGTGTGGTGGACCCTGCTCTTCGCCGTCCTGCCCCTGCGCAACCAGCCCGAGACCCGGCCGAGCCACGTGGTCCCCGGACAGGATCCGGGCGCCCCGGCCTCGCCGCGCCTGCGCGAGAAGGCGATCTGGACGACGCTCGTCGCCGGCGCCGCCTTCCTGGTGGCGCTGGCGGTGTTTCCGCTGACCGGGTTGTAAGGGCAGACGACGGAGCCCTACAGCAGCATCCCAGAGGAGGGCGAGCGCACCGTCAGCGACTTGCCGGCCCGGGATACGAGATGGGCGAAGGCCAGGGCGGCCGCCGAGGCCTGCGCGGCCGAGGGGAAGGTCCGGTGCGACTCGGCGACGGTCTCGTCGGCCTCGTTGAGCAGGACCCAGGACCAGAGACTCTCGGCCTGACGGATCTCGAAGTGCATGGCGGGCTCACCCGGTAAGGTCCATGCCCCACCATGCGCCGCGAAAAGGCCTTGCCGGTTAATGGCTTGGGCCGGCAAAGTCGAATAGTCGACAAACCATCGACTTGTCCGCGCTTTCACCGCTCTCCACAGCAAGCTGATTGCCGCAGGCCTGCAATCGGCTCTGATCGAGAGGCGAGGGGGCCGTCGATAAGCCCGAACAGGCCCGATTCAGCGCCCGAGGGCTGGTCGAAGGGGCGGCCGAAGGATCGGCGGTGCCGCCGCGAAGGATGTCCAACAACAAAAAAAGCAAGGCCCGAGGCCTTGCTTTTCAAGCTGCAGTGGCTCGACCTTTGATTGTCCTACGCATTGCCTGCGTGGCGGTCGGTTTTCCTCCCGAGACTCGGACCCTGCGCCGCCTCTTGCGGGCGTCGCAAACATCACGAGCCGCTTATAGGAACAACAATTCGTGTTGTCACCGGGTCTGTGAGAAAAATCTGCGCTTTCTTGCCGGCAAATGGGCAGATCGATTCCGATTGCGGCATCCGGCCCGGTCGGCGGGGCCCACGCGGCACCGGCGCGGGCGCCCGGGGCGCGATTACACCCCGCCGTCATCCGGCAGCGCTTGTATTTTGCGTCTCCCGCGTGTTGTGTGCCCGCGTGCCGCGGTTCCTCACGGTCGGATCCAGGCCGAAACCTCAAAGACAAGCTTCCAAAACATGCGTCTCTCCCGCTACTTCATGCCGACCTTGCGCGAGACGCCCAAGGAAGCCGAGATCGTCTCCCACCGCCTGATGCTGCGCGCCGGCCTGGTGCGTCAGGAGGCGGCCGGGATCTACGCTTGGCTGCCGCTCGGCCTTCGGGTGCTGGAGCGCGTCTGCGCGGTGATCCGCCGGGAGCAGGCCCGCTCCGGCGCCATCGAGATCCTGATGCCGACCGTGCAATCGGCCGAGCTGTGGCGGGAATCTGGGCGCTACGACGCCTACGGCAAGGAGATGCTGCGCCTGAAGGACCGGCACGACCGCGAGATGCTCTACGGCCCCACCGCCGAGGAGATGGTCACGGAGATTTTCCGCGCGAGCGTGCGCTCCTACAAGGACCTGCCGAAGAACCTCTACCAGATCTCGTGGAAGTTTCGGGACGAGGTGCGGCCGCGCTTCGGCACGATGCGCTCGCGCGAGTTCCTGATGAAGGACGCCTACTCGTTCGACTTCGACCAAGCCGGAGCGCGCCACGCCTATAACCGGATGTTCGTGGCCTACCTGCGCACTTTCGCGGGGCTCGGCCTCAAGGCGATCCCGATGCGCGCCGATACCGGCCCGATCGGCGGCGACCTGTCCCACGAGTTCATCATCCTGGCCAAGACCGGCGAGAGCGAGGTGTTCTGCGACCGGGCCTATCTCGATTTCGACACCCCGCCCGAGACCGTCGATTTTGACGACGTGGCCGCGCTCCAGGGCATCGTCGACGCCTGGACCTCGCATTACGCCGCCACCGACGAGATCCACGAGCCGGAGGCCTTCGCCGAGGTGCCGGAGGAGAACCGCCTGAGCGCCCGCGGCATCGAGGTCGGGCACATCTTCTATTTCGGCACCAAGTATTCCGAGCCGATGGGCGCCAAGGTCACCGGTCCGGACGGGATCGAGCGGCCGGTCCATATGGGCTCCTACGGCATCGGCCCGAGCCGGCTGGTGGCCGCGATCGTCGAGGCCAGCCACGACGAGGCCGGGATTATCTGGCCGGATTCGGTCGCGCCCTTCGACGTGGCGCTGATCAACCTCAAGGTCGGCGATGCCGGCACCGACGCCGCCTGCGCGCAGATCCAGTCGGAGCTCGAGGCCGCCGGCCTGTCCGTGCTGTACGACGACCGCGACGAGCGCCCGGGCGCGAAATTCGCCACCGCCGACCTGATCGGCCTGCCCTGGCAGGTGATCGTCGGGCCAAAGGGCCTGGCCGAGGGCAAGGTCGAGCTGAAGCGGCGCGCCGGTGGCGAGCGAGAGAGCCTCGCCACGGTCGACCTGCTGGCGCGCATTCGCCGCGTCTAGAACGAAGATTTCGTCAGCGAGGATTGGAGGCCCGATCCGATCGACGTGATCGGGCCCGGTTCTCGTCAGGATTGCGGGAGGCAATTCTGCCTCGATCTGTGTTCATGCATCATTTCCGCTTCTGGAGCGGCGACAGCGCGGTGAATGGTGCTTAGGGCTAATCCGATGCCGGGAGCAGCGGCGATCAACCGGGTGAGGCGCTTCGCGGCCTCCTTCCGCGAGGGGACGGCCCCGTTCGCGCCGTTCGAATGGATCATCGCCGGCCGCTACCTGCGGGCGCGCCGCCGGGGCGGCGGCGTCTCGGTGGTCGCGTTCTTCTCCGTGCTCGGCATCGCGCTCGGCGTCGCCACCCTGATCATCGTGCTCTCGGTGATGAACGGGTTTCGCGCAGAGTTGCTCTCCAAGATCGTCGGCATCAACGGGCATCTCTTCGCCACGCCGATCGACCGGCCGTTCAACGACTGGGTCGATCTGTCGGAGCGCCTGTCGAAGGTGGCGGGCGTGCGCGCCGCTGTGCCCCTCGTCGAAGGCCAGGCCTTCGCCTCGTCGCAATTCGGCGGCTCTGGCGTGATCGTGCGCGGCGTGCGCGCCGCCGATCTCGACGCGTTGGCCGCGGTCTCCAGCGCGATCCGCGGCGGCACCCTGGAAGGGTTCGACGACGGCACCGGCGTGCTGATCGGCCGGCGGCTCGCCGATTCCCTGGGGCTTCAGGCCGGGGACAACATCACCCTGGTGACGCCCAAGGGCTCGTCGACGCCCTTCGGCACCGCGCCCCGCACCAAGAGTTACGCGGTCAAGGCGGTGTTCGAGGTTGGTATGACCGAGTTCGACCAGACCTTCGTGTTCATGCCACTCACCGAGGCACAGGCGTTCTTCAACCGGGAGAGCGACGTCAGCATGATCGAGATCTACGTCGACAAGCCCGATCAGGTCGGCGACATGCGCGAGCCCCTGGAAATGGCGGCCGAGCGCCCGGTGCTGCTTACCGACTGGCGCCAGCGCAACCGCACCTTCTTCGGGGCGCTGGAGGTCGAGCGCAACGTGATGTTCCTGATCCTCAGTCTGATCGTCGTGGTGGCGACGCTCAACATCGTCTCGGGCCTGATCCTGCTGGTGCGCGACAAGTCGAGCGACATCGCGATCCTGCGCACCATGGGGGCGACCCCGGGCACGATCATGCGCGTGTTCCTGATCAACGGCGCGCTGATCGGCCTGGTCGGGACCCTGAGCGGCCTCGGCCTCGGGATCCTGATCACGCTGAACATCAAGCCGATCCAGCATGTGCTGTTTCCCGGCGCCTGGGACCCGACCGTGCGGTTCCTCGCCGAGATCCCGGCCCAGATGAATCCGAAGGAGATCACCGCCGTGGTGATCACGTCGCTGCTGCTGTCACTGGCGGCGACGCTCTATCCCTCCTGGCGTGCCGCCCGGCTCGATCCGGTGCAGGCCCTGCGCTACGGCTGACGGTCCGCACCCCATGAGCGATGCAAGCCAGCCCGCCGGCACCCCGCCGGTGCCGGCCCTGTTCTTCGCCCGCGTCGAGCGGCGCTACCCGCAGGCCGAAGGGGCCCTCGATATCCTGCGCGGGGCCGACCTCGCGATCTGGCCCGGGGAACTCGTGGCCCTGGTGGCGCCCTCGGGCGCCGGCAAGTCGACGCTCCTGCACCTCGCCGGCCTGCTGGAGCGGCCGGATGGCGGCGAGGTCTATATCGGCGGCCGGCCCACCGCCGCTATGCCGGATACCGAGCGCACCCGCCTGCGCCGGGAGGAGATGGGCTTCGTCTACCAGTTCCACCATTTGCTGCCGGAGTTCTCGGCGCTCGAGAACGTGGTGATGCCGCAGCTGATCCGGGGCCTCGGCCGGGCGGAGGCCAAGGCCCGCGCCACCGAGCTCCTGAGCTTCCTCGGCCTCAAGGACCGCCTGCCGCATCGCCCGGCCGAGCTGTCGGGGGGCGAGCAGCAGCGCGTCGCCATCGCCCGGGCGGTGGCCAACGGCCCGCGTCTGCTGCTGGCCGACGAGCCCACCGGCAATCTCGACCCCGGCACCGCCGGCCACGTCTTCTCGGTGCTGATGTCGCTGGTGCGCGCCTCGGGCCTCGCCGCCCTGATCGCCACCCACAACCTGGATCTCGCCGCCCGCATGGACCGCCGGGTGACGATCCGCGACGGGCTGATCACGCCGCTCGACTAAGCGGGATTTTCTTCGCCGTAAGAACCGCGAGCCTAGGCCGGCCGTTTTCGCGGGACCCTCTCGGGCCCGGCCTCTTGCCAGCGCGCGGCGACGTCGTTCTCCGACCTTGGCCGCGCAGATCTGCGAGTCGCCAAGTCCTCGACCCAATCGCAGGCCGCGAGGATCGCGTCCGGGCTCCCGGCCATGCGCGCCCTGGCCTCAGCGCAGGCGCGCGCCACCGCCGGATCGGTCAGCAGCCGGTTCAGGACCCGGGTGGCTCGGGCCGGGCGGAAGGCGCGGCGGCTCACGGTGGCGCCGAGCGTCCGGTCCTTGAGGCGCCGCCCCTCGTCGAAATGGTCGAACGCCACCGGGACGACGAGCTGCGGGATGCCCGCCGCCAGGGCCTGCGCCACGGTGCCGACGCCGCCATGGTGGATCAGGGCGGCGCTGCGCGGCAGCAGCGCGCTCAAGGGCGCGTAGGGCAGGTGGATGATCCCGGGCGGCAGCGGCTTCGGGATCTGACCGTCCTGGGGCGCGAGCAGGACGCCGCGCCGGCCCATCCGGCGGCAGACCGCCAAGGCGGTCTCGAAGAAGGCGGCGCCCTGGCGCATCGCCGAGCCGTAGGTGAACACGAGCGGCGCGTCGCCTGCGGCCAGGAAAGCTGCCAGCTCCGGCGGCATCGCCGGCACGTCGCCGAACCGGTCCACCAGCGGGAAGCCGAGCTGTACCGCCTGGGCCGGCCAGTCCGCCTGGGGCGCGGCGTACCAGTCCGGGAACATCAGCAGCATGCGGGTCGGGCTGTTCCACCAGTGCCGCAGCCGGGTGATCGGATCGAGGCCCAGGCGCGCCCGCAGGGCGTTGAGGGGCGGCAGGGTGAACGGGCCGACCGCCACCGTGTCGGCGCCCTGGTTGAGCCAGGCGCGCAGGGCAGCCGGGAGGATCCGCGGCAGCGGCAGCCCGGGCAGCCGGGGCGGATCGGACCGGCTCTCGATCAGGAACGGCATCACGTGCAACGTCGCGGACGGGAGGTCGTAGAGCTCCTGAGCCAGCCGGGCGCCCCAGGCGAGCGGCGAGGCGATCACGATCTGCTCGACTCCGCGCGCCCGCGTCGCCCCGAGCCAGAGGCAGGTCGTCTCGGCCACCCGCAGGGCGAAATCGAACATCGGGCGGAAGCCCCAGCGCGGATGCCAGAGTTCAGGCCGGGCGATCACGGCCTCGTACTCGGCGGCCGTGCCGAGAGGCTGGAAGGCGAGGCCGGCGCGGCGCGCCATGGCCTCGAAGGGAGCCGGGGCGGCCAGCGTGACGCCGTGCCCCCTGCCTCGAAGCCTATGGCCCAGCGCGATGAACGGTAGCACGTCGCCGTGGGTCCCGACGGCCACGAGAGCGACCTCGATCCGTCCCCCAATGTCCTGCGCGGGAATAGCCTGCTCCTTTGACCCCACCGGTCAAATAACGAACGTTCCCCCTGTAATGGCAGGCATGCCAGCCCGCTCGACCTGTATCAAGCCACTATTTGTTTACCATGATCCGAAGCCGCGGGCGCCGTCTTGCCCAGGCCTCTTCCATCAGAACAAAACATGAACATAATGGGGGACGAACACGGGAGGCACGGCGATGCTGAAGCGGTTGGTCCTGACCGGGATGGTCGAGTTCATGGCGTTCGGGATGCTGTTCGCGGCGGTCGGCGCCTGGGCGATAGCGTTGGCACCGGTCCGTTAGCCGGGCTTTGCGTTTCGGCGCCGGGTTCCCGCCCGAAACGGCTTATGCACAGGCGATCGGCCCTGCGATGCCGATTGTCCACAGAGGCCGGCCGAACTGGTGCGCCGGGAGCACGACCGGTGGATATCGTCAGGTTCGGCGTCGCCATACGTCGACTTGGCAAGGCCGAGCGGGGATGTTGGGTGACCCCGGATCAAGGTCGGCCATGCCACGCCAGCTCAAGGAGGTCGGATTCGTCCACCTCCACGTTCATTCGTCCTATTCCCTTCTGGAAGGCGCGCTGAAGGTCGGCTCCCTGGTCAAGGCCGCGGTGGCGGACCGGCAGCCGGCGCTGGCGCTTACAGACACCAACAACCTGTTCGGCGCGCTGGAGTTTTCCGAGAAGGCAGCCGGGGAAGGCATCCAGCCGATCGCCGGCGTGCAGCTTTCCGTGGCGTTCGAGGCCGCCGACCCGCACCAGCGCAATGCCCCGACAAGCCACGGAGTCGTGCTGCTCGCCCAGGACGAGACCGGCTACGCCAACCTGCTGCGGCTCGCGAGCCGCGCCTATTTCGACACCGCGCTCGGCGAGGCGCCCCGGGTCGAGGCCGCCGCCCTGGCCGAGGCCGGGGCGGGGCTGATCGCGCTGACCGGCGGCCTGTCCGGTCCCCTCGACGCCGCGTTCCGGGCCGGGCGGCCCGAACTGGCGCTGAGCCGCCTGAAGCAGCTCAAGGCGGCCTTCGGCGAGGACCGGCTCTATATCGAGATCCAGCGCCACGGCACGCCCGAGGAAGGTCGGATCGAGACGGCGCTCCTCGACCTCGCCGGCCGTCACGGCCTCGGCATCGCGGCGACCAACGAGCCGTTCTTCGCCAAGCCCGACGATTACGACGCCCACGACGCGCTGCTCGCGATTGCGGACGGGCGGCTGGTCTCGGACGAGCGCCGGCGCCGGGTCACCCCGCGCCACGCCTTCAAGACCCGGACCGAGATGGCCGAGCTGTTCCACGACCTGCCGGACGCCCTCCAGGCCACGGTCGAGATCGCCATGCGCTGCGCCGTGCGGGCGCGGACCCGCAAGCCGATCCTGCCGAATTTCGGCTCGGTGGCGGCGGGCGAGACCCCGCCCATGGCCGAGGCCCTGGCGCAGGCCGCCGACGCGCCCGTGCAGGCGGTGACCGCCGACGAGCCGACCGAGCTGCGCCGGCAGGCCGAGGCCGGGCTGGAGCTGCGGCTGAAGCAGCACGGCACCGCGCCGGGCTTCTCGGAGGACGATTACCGCAAGCGTCTCGCCTTCGAGCTCGACGTCATCGTCAAGATGAAGTTCCCGGGCTACTTCCTGATCGTCTCCGACTTCATCAAGTGGGCCAAGGACCACGACATTCCGGTGGGCCCGGGCCGCGGCTCCGGTGCCGGCTCGCTGGTGGCGTGGTCGCTGCTGATCACCGATCTCGACCCGCTGCGCTTCGGCCTGCTGTTCGAGCGCTTCCTCAACCCCGAGCGCGTCTCGATGCCGGATTTCGACATCGACTTCTGCGTCGAGGGCCGCGAGCGCGTGATCCGCTACGTCCAGCAGCGCTACGGCGAGCGGCAGGTCGGGCAGATCATCACCTTCGGTACGCTTCTGGCCCGTGGCGTGCTGCGCGATGTCGGCCGCGTGCTGGAGATGCCCTACGGGCAGGTCGACAAGCTGACCAAGCTCGTGCCGCAGAACCCGGCCAACCCGGTGACGCTGGCCCAGGCGATCGAGGGCGAGCCCAAGCTCCAGCAGGCCATGGAGGAGGAGCCGATCGTCGCCCGGCTCATCGACATCGCCAAGAAGCTCGAAGGCCTGCACCGCCACGCCTCGACCCACGCCGCCGGCGTGGTGATCGGCGACCGGCCCCTCGAGGAGCTGGTCCCGCTCTACCGAGACCCGAAGACCGGGATGCGGGTGACCCAGTTCAACATGAAGTGGGTCGAGCAGGCCGGCCTCGTGAAGTTCGATTTTTTGGGACTCAAGACGCTCACCATGCTGCGGTGCTGCACCGATCTCCTGCAGAAACGCGGCATCGACATCGATCTGGCCTCACTCCCGCTGGACGACAAAAATACCTACCTACCGATGGGCCGGGGCGAGACGGTCGGGGTGTTCCAGGTGGAATCCGCCGGCATGCGCAAGGCGCTCTGCGAGATGCAGGCCGACCGGTTCGAGGACATCATCGCGCTGGTCGCCCTCTACCGGCCGGGCCCGATGGCGAACATCCCGGTCTATTGCGAGCGCAAGCTCGGCCGCGACGCCGGCAACGAGGCGTCCTGGTACCCGGATCCCAAGCTGGAGCCGATGCTGAAGGAGACTTTTGGCATCATCGTCTACCAGGAACAGGTGATGGAGATCGCCAAGGTCCTGGCTGGCTACTCGCTCGGCGAGGCCGACATGCTCCGGCGCGCCATGGGCAAGAAGATCCGCGCCGAGATGGACGCCCAGCGGGACCGGTTCCTCAAAGGGTGCACCGAGCGCGGGCTGACCAAGGCCAAGGCCAACGAGATCTTCGACCTGCTCGCCAAGTTCGCCGATTACGGCTTCAACAAGAGCCACGCGGCCGCCTACGCCCTGCTGACCTACCAGACCGGCTACCTCAAGGCGAACTACCCGGTCGAGTTCCTGGCGGCCGCCATGACGCTCGACATCGACAACACCGACAAGCTCGCCGAATTCCGCCAGGACGCGCAGCGCCTCAAGATCACGGTCGAGCCGCCCTCGATCAACACCTCCGGCGAGGTGTTCGAGGTGCGTGACGGCAAGATTTTTTACGCGCTCGCCGCCATCAAGGGCGTCGGCCGGGAGGCGGTGCGGGCGCTGGTCGAGGCGCGGGGCGACCGCCCGTTCAAGGACCTCGCCTGCCTGGCCCGCCGGCTCAACCCGCGGATGATCAACAAGCGCACCCTGGAGAGTCTGGTCCAGGCCGGCGCCCTCGACTGCATCGAGCCCGACCGGGCCCGGGCCTTCGCGGCGGTCGAGCCGATGATGAAGCTCGCGCAGGAAGGTGCGAGTTCGGCTGGCGACATCAAGGACATGTTCGGCGGCGTGGTCGCGGACGACGTGTCCCTGCGGATCCCGCCGCACGAGGTCTGGCCGATGGCCGACACCCTCAAGCGCGAATACACGGCGATCGGCTTCTTCGTCTCGGGCCACCCGCTCGACGAGTACGGCGACCTGCTGGACAAGCTGCGGGTGCAGAGCTGGGCCGATTTCTGCCGCTCGGTGCGGGCCGGGACCAGCAGCGTCGGCCGGGTCGCCGCCTCGGTGCTCGATCGGGCGGAGCGGCGCACCAAGACCGGCAACAAGATGGGCATCGTCACCCTGTCGGACCGGACCGCCCATTTCGAGGCGATCATCTTCTCCGAGGGCTTGGGCCAGTACCGGGACATCCTCGAACCGGGCCGGCCCCTGGTGCTCCAGCTCCAGGCGAACCTGGAGGGCGAGGACGTGCGCGCCCGGATCCTCACGGCGGAACCCCTCGACCACGCGGTCGCCCGCCACCAGAAGGGCATCCGCATCCATCTGAGCGACCCGCGCGGGGTCGCGCCGGTGCAGCAACGGCTGTCGATGCGGGGGGAGAGCGAGGTCTCGCTGATCCTCAAGCTCGACGGCGGCGGCCGCGAGGTCGAGATCCGGCTGCCGGGCAAGTTCCAGGCCTCGCCCCAGCTCGCCGGCCAGCTCCGGACGGTGCCGGGGGTGGTGCAGGTGGAGGTGAGCTAGCTCGCCTCCGAACCGGCTGCCGCCAGCACCACGGCCCGCGTCCCCACCGGCACGCGACCGTACAGGTCGATGATGTCTTGGTTCAGGAAGCGAACGCAGCCTGACGACACCATCGTGCCGATGGTCTGCGGCTCCGTGGTGCCGTGCAGCCGGTAGAGCGTGTCCCGGCCGTCCCGGTAGAGGTAGAGCGCCCGGGGCCCGAGGGGGTTGCCGGCACCGCCCGGCAGGCCGCCGGCGACCGGCCCGTAGCGCTCGGGCTCGCGCTTGATCATCGCGGGCGTCGGCGTCCAGCGCGGCCATTCGGCCTTGCGGGCGATGGTGGCCGGCCCCTGGAAGTTGAACGCCTCCTCCCGGCCGACACCGACGCCGTAACGGATCGCCCGTCCCTTCTCCCGCACGAGGTAGGCGAACCGGGCGCCCGGATCGATCACGATCGTGCCGGGCGGTTCGGCCGTGGCGTAATCGACCTCCCGGCGCAGGAAGCGCGGGTCGATCCCCGTCAGGTCCACCGCCGGCACCGGGAAGGGCTCGCCGGGGAGGGCGGCGTACATCGCGACAAATGAGGGATCGACCGGCGGGCGCAGATCCGCCACCGGCGCCGTCTCGCGGGTGACGCAACCGGCGAGCAGAAGGGGCATGCCTGCGAGCAGGGTCCGGCGGGTGAGGGTCATGGGGCGGCGATCTCGCGAATGGGTGCGGATCGAGAAAACCGCCACGCTGTTGCCCCGTCCAGCGGCTATGGGGTGATCGGACCCATAACCGGATGGCATCCATGGATCTCGCCCTCGCCCTGCGCGCCTTCCTCCGCACCGTCGAGCGCAGCTCGCTGAGCGCGGCGGCGCGGGATCTCGGCGTGTCGCAGCCGGCGGTGAGCAAGCACCTGCGCAACCTGGAGGCCCATGTCGGCACCCGCCTGCTGGAGCGCTCCGCCCGGCTGGTGCGGCCGACCCCGCAGGGCCAGCGGCTCTATGAAGCGAGCCAGCCGGCGCTCGCGGCGATCGACGCGGCGCTCGAAGATGCCCGGACTGAAGGCGGTTCAGTGGAGGGCCGCCTGCGCCTACACGCACCCTCCTGCATCGGTGTGAAGCACCTGCATCCGATCGTGACGGCGTTCCAGGCGGAGCATCCGCGGGTGACGGTCGATCTGGTGCTGGAGGATCGGGTGATCGACCTCGTGCACGAGGATTACGACCTCGCGCTCCGCTACGGCCGGCCGGAGGGGCAGGACCTCGTGGTCCGCCGGCTCGGGTGGGTGCGGCGCATTCTGGTCGCCGCCCCCGCCTATCTGGCGCGGGCTGGCGGTATCGAGACGCCCGAGCAGCTCGCCGTCTGCGATCTCGTGGCGACCCGGGCAGCGGTCGATGCCCGCAGCGCCCTGATCCTGCATCGGGGCCGCGAGACCGTGACCGTCCCGGTGCAGCCGGTGCTCCGGACCAACAGCGCCGAGGTTCTGGTCGCAACCCTGCTGGCGGGACGGGTGATGGGGCCGGTGCAGCACCTGCTGATCGCCGACCACCTGGCAGCGGGCCGGCTCGTGCGCGTGCTCCCGGACTACGAGGTGCGCTCGACCGAGGCCTATCTGGTCTACCCGTCGGTGCGCCACATGCGCCCGGCGGTGCGCGCCTTCACCGATTTCGCCGTGCCGCGGATCCGCGCTGTGGAGGGGATGCAGGCGAACGTCTGAGGCGGGTCCGCCGGGCTGGACCAAGGCAGAGACCTTCGTCTCCCGATGCCGCGGCGCACGCAAGATTTTTTTCCGCCCTAACACGCTTTGGGAGTAAAAGATTCCCCGCCCAGCACCGGACGAAGCACGGTCGCAGGCAGGAACATGTGGGCGCCTCACCCGTAGGACTCCTGCGCACCTCGCGCAAACGGAGCTGCCCGCATGTTCATGAAGATCGACCGCCTGCTCACGGAGCTGCCGGAGCCGAAGAAGCCCGAGCCCAACGCAGCCGCCGCCCTGCAGGAACTGCTCGGTGGTAAGTACGGCGAGATGTCGACCCTCGGGAACTACATGTTCCAGAGCTTCAATTTCCGTAACAAGACCAAGCTTCGGCCGTTCTACAGCCTCGTCTCCAGCATCTTCGCCGAAGAGATCGGCCACGTCGAGCTGGTTTCGACCGGCATCTCGATGCTGAACAACGGTCCCGGCAACCCGGCCAAGGACGTCGACATCTCAAAGGCGCCCTTCGCCGAGATGCAGGATGTGCGCCTCGCCGGCAGCTTCCTCGCCAATGGCGGCGGCGCGATGCCGATGAATTCCAACGCCGCGTCCTGGAACATGGACATGGTCACGACCACCGGCAATCTGATCATCGACCTGCTGCACAACTTCCACCTGGAATGCGGCGCGCGCATCCACAAGCTGCGGGTCTACGAGACCATGATCGAGCCGACCGGCCGCGAAGTCTGCGCCTACCTGCTGGTGCGTGGCTCGCTGCATGCCCACGCCTACGCGCTGGCCCTGAAGAAGCTGACCGGCGTCGAGATCGAGAAGATGCTGCCGACCCCGAACATCGACCTGTCGCGGGTACCCGAGTGTGACAAGTACCTCGCCGAGGGCAAGCACCGGCGCCTCTACACGTTCAGCCCGGAAGATTACAAGGAAGCCGCCGGCGTCTGGTCGAACGACGAGGTCGCGCTGCCGGGCGACCCGCCGGGCAATCTCGAAGTGATCGACGGTGCGCCCGAGGGCGGCAAGATCCCGGAACTCGACGGCAATTACGGCGCCTTCGCGCCGGACTACGCGCCGGAAGAGATTTTCGAGATCGCCAGCAAGCTCTACAAGAAGGGGCGCTGAGCCCATCGGATCCGGCGCCGCCTCGGGCGGCGCCGAATTGCCATACAACGCCTACAGCGGCGGCGCGGCGAGGCAGCTTCCAAGGGCTTTCTTCAACGCTGCCGCATCACTGTCCGAGACTGAAAAGCTCGCCGTCAGGGTCTGATCCCCGTCGCGCGGGCTTGCCTGCGTCCAGGTGAGCCGCGTGCCGGCCTGCGCGAGCGCGAGCGCGACGCCGCGCAACGGGTCCTCGCCCCGGCGGGCGCCGGCCACCATCAGGCTGATGGTCTTGTCGGGATCGCGGGCTTCCGCAACCTGCGCCGCCATCCGTACGGATCGGACGCCGGCGGCGTTCGAGACCAGGATGCCGGTGAGCGGCGCCGCGTTTCCGGCGCCCTGTAGGCCGGAGACGTCGAAACCCTCCGCGAAATCCTTGAAGCGCGGCACCGTCAGCACCGCCGACAGGCCGGATCCGGCCGGGTCGCAGGCGAGCCGCAGGGTCGCCGGGTGCTGGCCCGCGCCGAGGGTGGCGTTACCGGCGAGGTCCGTGGATCCCGCCGCCGGCCGCGAGCCGTCCGGCAGGACCGGCGTACCCCCGGTCAGGAGATCGGACAGCCGGAAACCATGGGGCCAGGGCCCGGCGGCAAGCACGGCGACCGCAACCACCAGAATCGCCAGGGCCACGCCGATCCGCTGCCGCATCCTGTCCTCCGCCTGTGGGAAACCCGGGCCGGCGGCATAGCCCATCGCGCCGGATACCGGAACCGGCGCGATGGGCTAGATCTTTGGTTTTGCATCCTCTTTTCGGAAAGCCGGGAACCGCCTGTCGGGATAAGGCTCCGCACGATCGCGGCGCGGCCGCAACCATTCGTTCACCACGCTCGACGGAAGTACCCACAACCACAACCTGTGAGCCCGGCAGCAACTCCGTAAAAACCGATCGATCCTATGCACGCTCGCTCAACCCTGAGCGTCGCGATGCGCATCAAGATCCTCCTCGCCCTCACCCTCGTGGTCTACGTCACCACCGGGCGCGCGCCCGGCATCCGCGAGCCGCGCAACCCGGATACGGAGCAGGCGGGCGGCCGTGTCGTCATCGCGATGAAGCGCGCCTGGGCGTGAGCCTCACGTGCCCGGCACGCAGGCCCTGAGCCGGGCGGCCACCAGCCCCTGGAGGTTCCAGAGATGCCGGTCGCGGATGCCGAGCCGCTCGCAGGCCTCGACGGTCCGGAACAGGTACTCGGCGCTCGGGCCGGCATGCCCGCAGGCGGCGGCGATTTTTTCCGCGATCTCGGCATCCGAGAGGCGGCCGGCGTAGCGCTCGTTGGCGCGGTTGGCCAGGAAGGTCAGCGCCGAGACGGTGCCGGCCTCGGTGGCCACCGGCAGCCAGCGGGCGACGTAGCCGCGCCCCCGCATCTCGCGCCGCCAGACCGGCATCAGCGCCTCGCGGATCTCCATCCCGGGTAGCCGGAACACCACGCCCCGGCACAGGCCGCCGCGATCGAGCGCCAGGACGAAGCCCGGCCGCTCCGGCGTACCGCGGAACCGGCGCTGGAGCAGGCAGAACCGGCGGTGGAAGCCGCGCACGGTCCCGATCCGGCTCTCGGCCACCGGGAATTCCGGCCGCCACATCAGCGAGCCGTAGGCGAAGACCCAGATGTCGTGCCCCTCCCGACCGGCGGTGATCGCCTCAAGGCCGGGACGCAGCTCCGCGTCGCTCAGCATGCCGAGGGCGCTCGGGTCGTCCGGGACGGGGGTGGCATGGGCGCGGGCGATCAGATCGAGGCTGAGGTCGAGACGGCGCGCGGGCAGAGAGGGCATAGCGGTCAACGCGCCAGCCTCAGCGGGCGTTGCCAAGGGCGTCCAGTTCCGGGAACGGCTGGCTGCGATGGCCGGTGCAAACCTCGTCGTCGTCGATCACCTCCAGCCGGTCGGCGGCGTAGCGCATCACCGCCTTGGGCCGCTCGGGCTTGCCGAAGGTCCGGCCGCTCATCCGGCTCGACACGCAGTAGAGCGTCCGGCCGCCATCCTCGATCGGCCCAGCCAGCCGGCTGCCCTCGAACCGCACCGGCAGCAGCGAGACCGATCCGAAATCGACCTGCTTGAGGGCCAAAGCCGCGATCCGCTGCTTCAGGGCCGGGGAGGGCGCCTCCACGGCAGCGGGCTTCGCCGTCTTGGAAGCGGCCAGCGCACCGGTGAGGGTGAGGGCCAGAACGAGGACCGGAGCGACGCGGCGCATGCGGGTGATTCCTTCACGGCCAAGCTATCGTCACCCACCGGGCGCGCAAAGGCGGCGGCGCGGCACCGGAGCCCTTATATGAGGGGATTCGAGCTGGATCGCCGGTGGCGCGATCGGCGCCCTTCCGCCGGTGATAAGACTTTGATGCAATGGACCGACGACGCGCTGGTGCTGGGCCTGCGCCGGCACGGGGAGAGCGGCGTCATCCTGGAGGCGATGACCGAGGCACACGGGCGCCATCTCGGCCTCGTGCATGGCGGGCGCTCACGCCGGATGCAGCCGGTGCTCCAGCCCGGCAACCGGGTCCGGCTGACCTGGCGGGCGCGGCTCGACGAGGGGCTGGGCGCCTACACGGTGGAGCCGCTCGAATCCCAGGTCTCGCGGATGATCGGCTCGGGGATCGCCCTCTACGGGCTCGGCCACATGGCGGCCCTGCTGCGGCTCCTGCCCGAGCGCGATCCGCATCCGGCCCTCTACGAGGCGGCGGGCATCCTGATCGCGCATCTCGACGACCCGGCCGTGGCGCCGCCGCTGATGGTGCGGTTCGAGCTGGAGATCCTGTCGGAACTGGGCTTCGGCCTCGATCTCACCGCCTGCGCGGCCACCGGGGGCAACGACGCTCTCGCCTACGTCTCGCCCAAGAGCGGCCGGGCGGTCAGCGCCTCCGCCGGAGAGCCTTTTCGCGATAAGCTCCTTGCCCTACCCACCTTCCTGCACGCGGGCGGACCGCCCGGGCCGGACGGCGTTGCGCAAGGGTTTACCTTGACGGGGTACTTCCTCGACCGGCACGTCTGGGGTCCGCGCGGCCTCGCCGCGCCGGAGGAGCGCGCGCGATTCGTTGCGCTCGGTCGTGAGGCCGAGTAATGTTCGTGCTGTGTTCTTGCCTCACGGACTGTCATTCCGGGGCGCCGCAGGCGAGCCCGGAATCCAGAACCGCCATGCTGACCGGGGGAATCACGGCGTTGTCCGCCAGATCGGGCTCTGGCAGCGCGTCTGGATTCCGGGCTCCGCTTCGCGGCCCCGGAATGACGGATTGTGATTCGGCACCAAAGTTGAAACGTTAAGGAGCCGTCATGGGCCAGCCCTTCGAGCCGCCGTCCGGCGACGGGATCGAGAGCGTCGAGCTGAAATACGCGCTGGAGGAGCGCTACCTCGCCTATGCGCTCTCCACGATCATGCACCGGGCGCTGCCGGATGCCCGCGACGGACTGAAGCCGGTCCACCGGCGCATCCTGTACGGGATGCGGCTGCTGCGCCTCGACCCGAACACCGCGCATAAGAAATGCGCCAAGATCGTCGGCGACGTGATGGGCGATTTCCACCCGCACGGCGACCAGGCGATCTACGACGCTCTGGTGCGGCTCTCCCAGGATTTCGCGCAGCGCTATCCGCTGGTCGACGGGCAGGGCAATTTCGGCAACATCGACGGCGATGGCCCGGCCGCCTACCGCTACACCGAGGCCCGCCTCACCGAGGTCGCCCGGCTGCTGCTGGACGGGATCGACGAGGACACGGTCGATTTCCGCCCCTCCTACAACGGTGAGAAGGAGGAGCCGGTGGTGCTGCCGGCCGCCTTCCCGAACCTGCTCGCCAACGGCAGCCAGGGCATCGCGGTCGGCATGGCGACCTCGATCCCGCCGCACAACGCGGCCGAGCTCTGCGACGCCGCGCTCTACCTGATCAACCACCCGGGGGCGACCTCGGCCCAGCTCAACAGTTTCGTCCAGGGGCCGGATTTCCCCACCGGCGGCATCCTGGTCGATTCGGCCGAGTCCATCACGGAAGCCTACCGGACCGGCCGCGGCGCCTTCCGGGTCCGCGCCCGCTGGCACAAGGAGGATCTCGGCCGCGGCACCTGGAACATCATCGTCACCGAGATCCCCTACGGCATCCCGAAGGGGCGGCTGATCGAGAAGATGGCCGAGCTCCTGCAAGAGAAGAAGCTGCCGCTGCTCGCCGACGTGCGCGACGAATCGGCCGAGGACGTGCGCGTGGTGCTGGAGCCGCGCTCGCGCACGGTCGATCCCGTGATCCTGATGGAATCGCTGTTCCGGCTTACGGAACTCGAAGCCCGCATCCCGCTCAACCTCAACGTCCTGGTCGGCGGCCTCGTGCCGAAGGTGATCGGGCTCACCGAGTGCCTGCGGGAATGGGTCGACCACCGCCGGGTGGTGCTGCAGCGCCGCTCCCGCTACCGCCTCGGGCAGATCGACCGCCGGCTGGAGATCCTGGGCGGCCTGCTGATCGTCTATCTCGACCTCGACGAGGTGATCCGCATCATCCGCGAGGAGGACGAGCCGAAGCCGGCCCTGATGGCCCGGTTCGAGCTCACCGAGGTCCAGGCCAACGCGATCCTCGACACCCGCCTGCGCTCCTTACGCAAGCTGGAGGAGATGGAGCTGAAGCGGGAACTCGACGCCCTCACCGCCGAGAAGGCCGAGATCGACGCGCTGCTCGCTTCCGAGCCGGCGCAGTGGAAGGCGATCCAGGCGCAGATCCGCGCGGTGAAGAAGACGTTCGGGCCCGAGACCAAGCTCGGCAAGCGCCGGACGACGCTGGCGAGCCCGCCCGATGTCGGCGGCATCGACTTCACCGCCGCCCTGGTCGAGCGCGAGCCGATCACCGTAATCGTCTCGACCAAGGGCTGGATCCGGGCGCTGAAGGGCCACGTCTCCGACCTGTCGGGCGTCGCCTTCAAGGGCGACGACGGGCTGAAGATCGCCTTCCCAAGCGAGACCACCCAAAAGATCCTGCTGCTCGCCTCGAACGGCAAGGTTTTCACCATCGAGGCGTCGAAGCTGCCGGGCGGCCGCGGCTTCGGCGATCCGGTGCGGCTGATGGTCGATCTCGACGACGGCACCGAGGTGGTGGCGGCGCTGCCCTACAGGCCGGAGACCAAGCTGCTCATCGCCGGCTCGGATGGGCGCGGCTTCGTGGCGCCCTCCGACGCGCTGGTCGCCAACACCCGCAAGGGCAAGGGCGTGCTTGGCCTGGACGGGGACGCGACCGCCGTGGTTCTCGTCCCCGCCGACGGCGATCACGTGGCGGTGGTGAACACCGAGAAGCTGCTCTTGATCTTCCCGATCTCGGAGGTGGCCGAACTCTCCCGCGGCAAGGGCGTCCGGCTCCAGCGCTGCCGCAGCGGCGGCCTCACCGACGCGCATGTCTTCAAGCTGTCGGACGGCCTGCCCTGGCAGGACGGCTCACCGGAGGGGCGGCTCGCCAACGCCTCGGTGCTGGAGAAGTGGCTCGGCCATCGCGGCGAGGTCGGCCTGATGATGGCGCGCAGCTTCCCGAAATTCGAGCGGTTCGGGCGCTGAGCGAAGCGAGATCGTGACGGGCTTCCAACCCGCCCCGCCCCGCATCGCTGAGGTGCTGCGCAGCAGCCTCGAAGGAGGACTCTAGGGATCGCACGGCTGGCTGGAGGCCTCCTTTGAGGCCTCCGCTACGCTCGGGCACCTCAGCGATGAGGGCGCAACTGGGACAAACCCTGTCTCAGTGCGAACGCTGATCGAGCCAGAGCGCGCCAAGGGCCAGCACGCCCCCTCCGATCGGGACAGCGAGCAAGAGGAGGAACTGAGCTGTCGTCATGGGCGAAGGTTCCGCAAGGCGTGCCTCACAACCCAATGTATGACGCCGCTCATGATCCAGCAAACCGCCATCGCGATGAGTACGGGCGTGAAGTAAGGACGATCCGATAGAGCGGTCGAGATGAAGGGCGCGAAACCACCCACGGCGAAGATCGCCACGGCGAGACCATTGGCGTAGGTACCTGTGAACTTGATGCGCTCGTTCGCGACAAGCTTGTCGCGCGCTTCATCATCCAGTTCCGACATCAACCAAGCCCCCCGGCCGGCCCTAACGTTAACCCGGCTTGACTATGGGGAAAAGGAAGCCCCCCGCTCGCCTCACCGCCCCTTCACGGCTGCTTCGTCCGCGGCCCAGAGATGCTGGGCCGCGTAAGCCCGGAACGGCCGCCAGGCCTCGGCCCGGGCGAGAAGCGCGGCCGGGCTCGGGCGGCCGGTGCCGGTTTCGAGGGCGCGCAGCAGCCCGACATCGCCCACCGGCAGAGCGTCCGGCAGCTTGAGCGCTCGCATGGCGATGTATTGCGCGGTCCACGGTCCGATCCCGCGGATCGCTGTGAAGCGCAGCACCGCGTCCTCCAGGGTCCCGGCCGGGGCGAATAGGTCGGGATCGGCCAGCGCCGCCGCCGCCAGAGCCCGGATCGCCGCGCCGCGAGACCGGGGCATGTTCAGCGCCAGCGCCACGTCGACCTCGACCAATTGAGCTGGCGTCGGGAAGACGTGGGTCAGGGTGCCGGCCGGCTCGGCCAGGGGCGTCCCGAACGCCGCGACCAGTTTTGCGGCGAGCCGGATCGCCGCCGAGACCGTGACCTGCTGGCCCAAAATCGCCCGGCAGCCGGTCTCGAACGGGTCCCAGGCGCCCGGCAGGCGCAATCCGGGCCGGGCCGCCACCAGCCCGGCCAGGGCAGGGTCCCGGGACAGGCAGGCGGCGATCTCCCCTGGGTCGGCGTCGCAATCCAACAAGCGGCGCAGGCGCGCGGTGATCTCTCCTTCAGAGCTCGGAGGGAGGCCGTGGAGCGTTGCGTGCAGCGCGTCATCGGCGAATGCGACCGCCACGATGCCGGGCCGGCCGCCGATGGCGACCGTGCGCGCATAAGTCCGGTCGCCGGCTTCGGCCGATTCGACTCCAACAATCGCCCGCTTTGCCAGGAAGGCGCGCAGCGACGCCCAATCGTAGGGCGGCCGGCAGGGGAGACGGAGCGTGACGGCCGGCCCGGCCGTCGAAAACGAGAGGGGCGGCCCTTCGGCCGCCCCCGGGATCGCGTCGGGTTCGATGGCCCGGCTCAGCCGCGCTGGTCCACCGGCACGTAGTCGCGCTGCGCCGGACCGACATAGAGCTGGCGCGGACGGCCGATCTTCTGCATCGGGTCCTCGATCATCTCGGCCCATTGCGCGATCCAGCCGACCGTGCGCGCCACAGCGAACAGCACGGTGAACATGTCGGTGGGGAAGCCCATCGCCTTCAGGGTGATGCCCGAGTAGAAATCGATGTTCGGGTAGAGCTTCTTCTCGATGAAATACTCGTCCTTGAGGGCGATCTGCTCCAGTTCCATGGCGACGTGGAGCAGCGGGTCCTCGGTCTTGCCGAGCTCCTTGAGCACCTGATGCGTGGTGCTCTGCATGATCCGCGCGCGCGGGTCGTAGTTCTTGTAGACCCGGTGGCCGAAACCCATCAGGCGGAACGGGTCGTTCTTGTCCTTGGCCTTGGCGACGTATTTGCCGACGTTCTCGGGCGTGCCGATCTCCATCAGCATCTTCAGCGCGGCCTCGTTGGCGCCGCCATGGGCCGGGCCCCACAGGCAGGCGATGCCGGCCGCGATGCAGGCGAACGGGTTGGCGCCCGAGGAGCCGGCGAGCCGCACGGTGGAGGTCGAGGCGTTCTGCTCGTGGTCGGCGTGCAGGATGAAGATCTTGTCGAGCGCCTTGGCGAAGACCGGGTTGACCTCGTACTCCTCGCACGGCACCGCGTAACACATCCGCAGGAAGTTCGAGGTGTAATCGAGGTCGTTCTTCGGATACACGAAGGGCTGGCCGATGGAATACTTGTAGGCCATCGCCGCCAGCGTCGGCATCTTGGCGATCATGCGGATCGACGCGATCATCCGCTGGCTCTCGTCCGTGATGTCGGTCGAGTCATGGTAGAAGGCCGAGAGCGCGCCGACCGAGGCGACCATCACGGCCATCGGGTGGGCATCGCGGCGGAAGCCGGTGAAGAACCGGTTCATCTGGTCGTGCACCATGGTGTGGCGCGTGACCCGGTAGTCGAAATCGGCCTTCTGAGCCTCGGTCGGCAGGGCGCCGAACAGCATCAGGTAGCAGGTCTCGAGGAAGTCGCCCTTCTCGGCGAGCTGCTCGATCGGGTAGCCGCGATAGAGCAGCACGCCCTCGTCGCCGTCGATGTAGGTGATCTTCGATTCGCAGGAGGCCGTCGAGGTGAAGCCCGGGTCGAAGGTGAAAGCGCCGGTCTTGGCGTAGAGCTTGCCGATATCGATGACGTCCGGGCCGATCGTGCCGGATTTGACCGGCAGTTCGATCTCCTTGCCGTCCACGGTGATGGTGCTGGATGCGCTCATGGAACGTGGACCCTTCTCTGGCGACGTGGCGGATGCCGGCCTCGGGCTGCCCGAGGCGACCCCGGGGCCGGAGCACGCCGCGTCATGTTGCGGGTGCTCACGCGCATGGGTTACCCAAACGGCAGTGCAGCAGCAACGGGGTCGGTGACAACCCGACCCCATCGCCAAGCGAAATCCCGTCAAGCGAAATCCGGGCCGGGGGCCGCGGTTCCCGCCCGTGCCGTCAGCGCGACAGGACCGTCCTGGATTTCATCCAGGACGGTCCTGTCGGTCTCTGCATTGCGCATCGTCTTTTTCCGAAAGCCGGCAACCACCTTTCGGGACGATGCGTCAGGCGGCCTGATCGCCGAGGCGTGCCAGGGTCTCGTCCCGGCCGAGCACCGCCATCACGTCGAACAGGGGCGGGGAGGTGGTCCGCCCGGTGAGCGCAGCGCGCAGCGGTTGGGCGACCTGCCCGAGTTTGCAGCCTGCGGTTTCGGCATACTGGCGCACGGCGCCTTCGGTCGCCGCCGCGCTCCAGTCGGGCAGGGCTTCCAGCGCCGGCAGCACGCCGGCGAGCCGCGCCCGGCCCTCGTCGGACAGGAGCGCCCGGGCCTTGTCGTCGAGCATCAGGGGGCGCTGGGCCGTGAGGTAATAGGCGCTGTCGAGGAGCTCGATCAGCGTCTTGGCCCGCTCCTTCAGGCCCGGCATGGCCTGGGTCAGCTTGGCCTTGAGGTCGGGCTGGAGCGGCGCCGCGAGGCCGCGCTCCGGGCCGACGCTCGGCAGGATCGTCTCGATCGCCGCGACGAGATCGGCATCAGCGCTGCCGCGGATGTAGAGGCCGTTGAGGTTGGCGAGCTTGGCGAAGTCGAACCGCGCCGCCGAGCGCCCCACCGAGCCGAGGTCGAAGGCCGCGATCATCTCCTCGGTGGAGAACACCTCTTGGTCACCGTGGCTCCAGCCCAGCCGCACCAGATAGTTGCGCAGCGCCGCCGGCAGGTAGCCGAGATCGCGATAGGCCTCGACCCCAAGCGCGCCGTGGCGCTTCGAGAGCTTGGCCCCGTCGGCGCCGTGGATCAGCGGGATATGGGCCATCCGGGGGATGTCCCAGCCGAGCGCGGAGAAGATCTGGCTCTGGCGGGCGGCGTTGGTGAGGTGGTCGTCGCCCCGGATGATCTGGGTGACGCCCATGTCATGGTCGTCGACCACGACGGCGAGCATGTAGGTCGGCGTGCCGTCCGACCGGAGCAGCACGAGGTCGTCGAGATCGCGGTTGGCCCAGGTCACCCGGCCCTGCACGGCGTCCTCGACCACGGTCTCGCCCTCGGTGGGCGCGCGCAGCCGGATCACCGGCTTGGCCCCGGGGGGCGCCTCGGACGGGTCGCGGTCGCGCCAGCGCCCATCGTAGCGCGGGGCACGGCCCTCGGCCCGGGCGGTCTCGCGCATCTGCGTGAGTTCCTCGGCGGAGGCGTAGCAGTAATAGGCGCGGCCGGCCGCCAGCAGTTCCTCGGCGACGGCGCGGTGGCGCTCGGCCCGGGCGAACTGGAAGACCACGTCCCCGTCCCAGTCGAGGCCGAGCCAGGACAGGCCGTCGAGGATCGCGTCGATCGCACCCTTGGTCGAGCGTTCCCGGTCGGTATCCTCGATGCGCAGCAGCATCTTGCCGCCGGTATGGCGGGCATAGAGCCAATTGAACAACGCCGTCCGGGCACCGCCGATATGGAGGTAGCCGGTGGGCGAAGGGGCGAAGCGCGTGACGACGGCTGAGGACATCGGGCCGATATGTTCGGGGGCGGAGGGCGAAGGGGTAGCGAAGGGGTCGAGGACAGGGCCCGTCGCACGGAATGGCGCCCGTAGCACGAAGCGCTCGCTGTAGCACGGGCCGATGGGTGCGTTAAGAATCCCGCGCCGGGGCTTGAGTCGTCCGGTTCGGGGCGGGGCGGATGCGGCGGATCGGCGCGAGGCTGGCAGGCGGCGCGGTGGCGCTGGCCAGCCCGCGCGCCGCCTTGATGCCGGACTTGGGCACCTGGTTCGCCGAAGGCCTCGCCCGGGAGGCGGAGCAGCGCCGGCTGTTCCCCTGGCTGGCGGTGGCGTTCGGCGCCGGGATCCTGGTGTTCTTCGCGGGCGCGGACGGGACGGCCTGGCTCGCCGCGCCCCTCGTCGGCGCTGCGCTGGCGCTTGCGCCGGTGCCCGTCCTTGGGGCGCGGCCGGCCGCCCTGGCCGTCGCCCTGGCGCTGGCGGCCGGCTTCCTTGGCTTCGCGGCGGCGACCTGGCGGGTCGCGCAGGTGGCGGCCCCGATCCTGGCCCGCACCACGATCGGGCCGCTCACCGGGATGATCGAGGCGCTGGACGAGCGCGAGGTCGGCGCCCGCCTGGTGATCCGGGTGGAGAGCTTCGCCGGGCTCGACCCCGCGGCGAGGCCGCTCCGGGTGCGGGTCTCGTTCCGGAAGGCGCCGCCCCTCCGACCCGGGGATTTCATCGCCGCTACGGCGCGGCTGCTGCCCCCCCCCGAGGCGGCACGGCCCGGGGGCTACGACTTCGCCCGGGATGCCTATTTCCAGGGGATCGGCGCAGTGGGCTCGCTGCTCGGCGCGATCACGGTCCGGGAACCGCCCGCACCGCCGCCACTGCGCCTGCAGCTCGCCGCCCTGCTGGACGAGGCCCGCAACGCGCTGACCCGCCGGATCGCGCAGGCCGAGGGCGGCCAGGCGGGGGCGGTGGCCGCGGCCCTGGTCACGGGCAAGCGCGGGCTGATCGGCCCGGCCGCCAACGACGCGCTCCGGGCCGCGGGCATCTATCACGTCGTCTCGATTTAACGGTTGACCGGCAAACGGTAAGCGTCGAGGCTCGGTGGTATGACCGACGAGCGCCCCCGGGCCTACAGCTACATACGCCTCTCTTCCGACCGCCAGCTCAAGGGCGATGGCGAGCGACGTCAGGCCGAGCTTCGTGATGCCTTCGTCGCGTGTCACGGTCTCATCCTCGACGACACCCTACGTGACCTCGGGATCTCGGCGTTCGACGGCACGAACAAGACCAAAGGCGCCCTCGGCGTGTTCCTCAGGAAGGTCGAGGCGGGCGAGGTTCCCCGCGGGAGCTACCTACTGGTGGAGAGCCTGGATCGCCTAAGCCGCGAGCACGTCCTCACCGCCCTGCGTTCGTTCCTGGCGCTGATCGAGGCTGGAATCGTGGTCGCGACCCTCGGCGACGATTGCATCTATTCGGAGGAGAGCGTCAACGGGAACTGGACCCAGCTCATCGTCTCGCTTGCGGTGATGAGCCGGGCACACGAGGAGAGTGCCCGCAAGGTCCAGCGGCTTCGGGCAGCCTGGGTCCGTAAGCGCGAGCAAACGGAGTTGAAGCTTACGGCCAAGGCTCCCGCCTGGCTGGAGCTCCTCCCGGACCGACGTTCGTTCAAGCCCATTGACGAGCGCGTGCTGATCGTCGAGCGGATGCTTGAGGAGCTCGCGGCTGGTATCGGCCGCGACAAAATCGCCAGACGCCTCAACGCCGAGGGCGTGAAGCCCTGGGGCGGCGGCCGAGAGTGGCACGGCGGGACGGTCACGAAGTACACGGACAACCCCGCGCTGATCGGCATCTTTCAGCCCTGCCGGAAAGAGGCGAGCGTGGTGGACGGCGTCCGACGGGAGCGCCGCATACCCGTTGGCGACCCGATCCCGGACTACTATCCCCGGGTCATTTCCGAGGACCTCTGGAAGCGGGCGCGCAGCGCGTCCAACAAGCGCGCCAGGAAGTTCGTCGCCAACCCGGGCGGACGCAAGGGGACGGTATACAGCAACCTCTTTTCGAGGCTGGCGGTTTGCGACGCCTGCGGTAGCCCAATGAACTACCGGGACAGAGGGCCACGGAGCACGCCGTGCCTGCGGTGCAGCGGCAACCGGAACGGCACCTGCGCCAACGAGACATATCCGCGCTATCGACCGTTGGAGCGCGCCGTCCTTTCTTGGGCGATGCTCTCGGACAGGCCGCAGCACGTTCCCGCGACGGCCGAGGACGAGACAGTCGCGGCGGCGGAGCGGCTCCGCGACGAGCTGCGCGCCGCCGTCGACAACCTCGTCGCCGCCATCGAGCGCGGAGCGGCCTTGGATGACCGCTTGGCGCTTCGCCAATCCGATCTCGCCCGAGCCGAGGAGGACCTCGCGGCTGCACGCCGCGAAGCGAGCGCCGCACCGCCCATTTCAACGCCAGAGGTCGCCCGCGGCATCCTCTCGGCTATCGCGGATCTGGACGGAATGCCGGCGGACGAGCAGTACGCTGCACGTGCCGCTGCGGCACAAGAGCTTCGAGACCTCATCACGGAGATCCGCTGCCACGTCGATGGCAGCGTGACGGTCTGGCGGGGGGAATGGGGGTTCCGTATCCGTACCGACGGGGGCGAGGCCTGGATCGAGGGGGGCGTGAACGCCGCACCTGGAGAGTGCCTTGCGCTGCGTTGGGAGAACAAGGCCGGCGCGGTGGCCGACCTGTTTCTACCCCCGATCCGTGCGGACGCGCTCTGAAATGGAATGCGGTCCGGCGACTTCCCAGTCTCACCGCTACGTTCGCAGGTGTGGCGACGCGTCGACGAAGCTCGCGCAAGCGCACTCCGTTACCGTGAAAGTCCGAACCCATTCTCAGGTGTCAGCCATTGGGCCGGCGTTCCGGCACTCGGCGCCCCCATAACGGGCGGAGAGACCACCCGGAGCGCAATGCGTTGCGCAAGGCGGAACGATTGAAACCGGTTCGTCTCAGCCCACGGCGAGGTCCTGTAAGAGATCAGCATAGGTGGGACGACGCGCTACCGGCCCCACGACGGATCTGAAGTCGCTACAGCGGGCGGATGCCCGGGCGACGTTGCCGAACGTCCCCTTGTCGACGCTCGTCATTCGGGCGTAGGGCGAGAGGCAGACGAGATGCACGTCGTTCAGAGAGCTGCCCTTGCGGCGGAGCGGCTCTTGTCCGAACCGCTCCAGGGCATCGCCAATCACGGCCGACGGCATCCTGTCCGTGTGCACGCGCTCCACGACCGCACAAGGGTCGATGCCCACGCCGTCCGCGGCGATGAGGGCCCGATGTCGGTGATGCGAGATCCTGAGGAGATCCCGCAGCCTAGCGTCGGGAACGATTTCGTCACGGCGAAGGCCCATCCGCCCGAGCAGCCAACGGATCGGGTGAACGCCGGCCTGCCCGGGCTGCCGAAGCGCCTCGCGCACGCTCGCGGTGAACTCGTCGGCCACGGCGCGGGGATCCTCGATCCGCCGGTCCCCACGGTCGACGACCTCGCTGACCATCTTGGCGCCGAACCGCTCCATGAAGGCCGCTTGATCCTCGGCGGTCCGGAGCGGTAGCCGCAGGAGTTCGGCGACCGTCACATCCGGCGGCCCTTCCACATCGGCGCGGGACAAGGCGACGGTTCGCCTGTTCCGTGACGCCTGCGCCCGAAGCATCTCACCCAGGATCGGTCCGGCGTCGTCGATGTGCCGCATGACATCCGAGCCGGGTGCATAGGCGAACATGTTCGGTCGGGCCGCGGTGGCGACGGTAACCGGGTCCGAGGTCCTGACATCCAGCGCTGCCGCGATCTCCGAGCCGAGTACGTCGACCACGCTGCCGAACCCGGCCTCCGGGCCGTGGCGGCTACGAACGTAGGCAATCAGCGGCATGGAACGGAGGAAGGCCGAGCGGTTCGCTCGTACCTCGGGATCGGCGTGGCCGTGGATCTCGGCGATGTGCTCGAAGCCGAACGCGCAAACCCACCCGGCCTGATCGAGAGCGTCCCCAAACGATCCAGCGCGTCGCCGGTCGTCGGCGCGACGGGAACAGGCATCCCGGACCCACTGACCGAAGTGCGACGTGTCCAGGACCAGGAGCTTGGCCTCTCGCACCACCGAGCATCCCATCACGAGTGACCCGGCGCGTGGTCGAGGAGATACGTCCCGCGGCGGGGTATGCGAAGGTTCCGGGCGGCGACGCGAACTCGGTATCCACGCCATGCGCCGAGGTTGGCCGAGCCACGAATTGCGCGCGGTCTCCGGTAGCGGAAGCGTCCGCCCCCGGGGACGGGATCGTGCCCGACACATCGACCTGAATGGGTGCGGAGCACCGACGGATTCGAGCGTTGCTGGATCCAGGATCCGCAAGCCTCGGCCACCGTGGCGCCGCCCGTGTTAGCCGAGGCTCCGAACCCGAAACGGAACACTGCCTGCATCACGCCGGAAGCCCCAGGGCTTGCGCGGCCATGGAACGAAAATCTGCGACCATCGCCTCGACCGCGGGTCGATCCGGCAGCGTCGCGAGATTGACCCTCCTTCCGACGATCCTGAAGGGGCCCCTCGGGTGGTTCATGGGGATATCGTCGTGGACGGGCTTCGCCACGTTTTGCCAGACCCAGTTGTGCCAGTTCCTCGGGACCCCTTCGTCGCAAAGCCAAAGGTACAGCCACAGCGACGAGGATGTTTCCTCGGCAGCTTTGAAACGTGCCGGGTCGAACTCGCTCGCCTCCGCGTATCCCTCGTGCACGTCGTCAGCCTGTACGCGTAGCTCGACCATCCATTCGCCAGCCTTTGGTGCGTTGCGGTCGGCGCCTCCGGGTAGGAACAGGAAGCAGGCTTCGGCGAGCGGCAGGAAATCCCAGGCCCATCGGTCCATGGGGTTGCCGGTCAGCTGCGGCGGCGGGTCGCCGATCCTGGGGCGCCACGCATAGAATTCGTGATCCGGGAACGCCGCGAGAACGACCCGTGCCAGGTCCAGGATACGGCGTTGGTAGGACCACAGGAGCCTATACGCCTGACGCACGTCCCGGAGGGCATCGGCGAGATCGGGGTCCACGTCGGGCATGTGCGTCACATCCTGCGCAGAGCGGCATGAGCATACGCCGCGGGTCGCATGCCTTGGATCCGGTCCGGCCAATCGGCGAGGGCATCCCCCGAGGGATCGGCCTGGGGCTCGTCGCCAAGGAAGAGGGCCATCGCGGCGAACGTACGCCCGGATCGATCGAAGGCTGCGGATGCGGGGCGCGCGATGTCGGCCAGCCGGGTCGCATGGAGATGTCCATGGAGTGCCAGGGCATCGAGCACGTCCGAAACGATGCGCCCGTCCCTGCCTTCGGCAAGCGCACCCGACAACGTGTCGGCGAGGGCGCCCCAGCCCAAGGGAACGACGCGGAATCCCTCCGGCATCGAAACCCGGCCGGACGACGCGATGGCCGAGGCTACGCAGGTGGACGCCCCTCCCCAGGTGCCGACCGCCACGAGGGCGACCCGCCGGTCCGGATCCTCCTCGGGATGGGCCTCAACGTGAGCGCGCCACTCACGGTCCCACTGGCCCGGGTCGTGGTCCGCTCCCCGCTTGCATTCGAAGATCAGGTCGAAGCGCCGCGCCGGCCGACCATGGTCGAACCTCATCCATAAGTCGGGCTCGACGGGCTTGAAGCCCCTGGCCGTCGTCAACGACCACCCCGGCCAGAACTGGACATCCACGAGCCGGACGGGGTCCGCCCCGGCCGGCAACGCGCCCCGCGTGGCTCGAAGGAGCACGTCCCAGAGATGGGCGGGTTCCAGGTAGACGAGACGCGAGAAGACCGCCGCGGTGAGCGGGTCCTCGGCCGATCGGAACACGCTCCGGTATGAATCGCCCGGGCGGGCCGAGTCCGGCAACGTACGGCCTTTTCCGCCGAGGATCGCTTTCAGCATTCGGGCCGCCCCCCGGTCTCCGCCGCGAGCGCCCCTGCGGAGGGAGGCTCGGCGCGGCGTGGCTTCGCGGTCGGGGCAGGGTAATCGCCGGTCGGCTCGTCGCCCGCCAACCATCGGGCCACGAACTCCGCGCAGTCCGAGGGATCCGCCTTACCGGTCAGGCCACACTCCCATATCGTCGCGACACGCCACCCGGCGGCGAGCAACGTGTCCACCGCCCTCCGATCCCGAGCCTCGTTCGCCCGGAACTTCTCGTTCCAGAAGTCGGCGTTGGACTTCGGTGTCGTCGTCTTCCAGCAGCCGTGCCGATGCCAGAAGCAGCCGTGCACGAAGACGCAGGCCCGGCGCTTCCGGAAGACGATGTCCGGTCTACCGGGCAGCTCCTTGGCATGGAGGCGGTATCGCAGCCCCAGGGCATGAAGCCCCTGGCGTAGTGCCACCTCGGGCCCGGTGTTCTTTTGCCGAACGCTGCGCATGATGGCGGAGCGCTTGATCGGGTCGACGCTGTCCATTCCCCGGCCACGCCCTCCGCCATGTCGCTACTCGGTATCGCGTGCGCGCGCCGTATCCAGGGCGGACACGGGTCGCCGGCTCGCGTCGAAGGTATCGACGTAGTGGAGCTCCCCGCCGCCGACATCCCTGCCGACGCTCGCCAGCGCGCCGTCGGGGCCGGCCGTATCGTCCACGCGCCAGAACGGGTGGACCATGACGTAGAACCTCTCGCCGCCTGCGTTCGTCCGCTCGCGGATGCCGGGCAAGCCGTCCCGCCCGAGCCGGACCGGATGCCTGGCGGCGGCGTTGAGGTTGCACAGATCGTCGCGCACGTTCGTGGCCAAGCGGGGCCAATCCAGGAGTTCGACGTCGCGATCCCACCGTCCGTCGAGGCCGGAGCGGTATGCCGGATCCACGAGGGCGCGCAGGAAGCCGAGGCCGAGCCGCCAGTCCAGCAAGCCGTGGTACTGGCGGTTCCCGTAGCGCTGCATGCATCGATAGCAAGCCTGCGCGCAGTCGCTGCGATGCTCGGCGTCGCGGAACGCGCCCACGATCGGATCGTCCGCGATGTCGAGCATGGATCTGACCAAGCGGACGATCGTCGGCGTGCCGTCGAGCTCCTCTTCGGCCAGCCGCCTACAGAAGCCGGCCCCGTTCACCAGGTTGTCGGCGATCTGGATCATGGGCAAGCCACCACGGACGCGAGGCTCCAGCGCCTCGAATTCATCCGGGTCGATGTCCAGCTCCAGGGACGCCCGTTGGAGCAGCAGCTGCGTGGCGCTGATGGCCGCCGAGCGGATCGCCGCTCGGTTCGGGGTCCGCCCGATGGCGCCCAACCGCAGACCGCGGGGGATCGCCCGCAGTTCTAGGTACAGTGCTTCCGTCGGTTTCACGGACAACAGACGGATGCCCACCTCCGGGTCCTCGTCCGCCTCGGTCCAACGCTCGCGCCGAGAAGACACCTCCTTCAGTACGAACTGGTTTTCGAGCGGCGGCCCCTTCGCGATCACGCCGCGCGGCATGAAGAGGGAGTTCTGCGTCGCTCGCTGGACCGCATATCCCCCGGTCGGGTTGGCGACGTCCGGCGGTGGACCATCGTTCATCCTGAGGACCGAGGCTCCCGAACCGGCGTGGATGGACAGGTTCGTGCCCTCGACGGCCTGCACGTCCACGTTGCGGATCTCGGCGGCGACCACCCGGCGAGGAGGGGGCGCGACCTCGTCGTCGTCCCGCGGATCCTCGGGCCGGAACGTCGTCCTGAAGCCCGAGGGGATGTGATAGGCCGTCGCGTTGGCCCGTTCGACGTCGGCGCCGCAGTCGCCGCATTCGAACGGGTCGATACGCACCGAGTCGTGCAACGTCCGACCGCGGCAACCCGGACATTCCGCGATGGCGCGTTCCGCATCGTACCACAACCGCGAGACCGGGATCTTCGGAACGAACTTGCCGTGGACCGCGGGGGGTAGCAGGCTACCGGTGAAGCCGACGGCCCGGTGGACCTGCTTGTCGCGGGTGAGCGTCTGCCCCGGCGAGAACTCGTAGATCGCGACGTCGAGGTCGCGATCCACCCCGTCCCAGGCCAGCCGGCCCCGTCCGGCCTTCTTGAGACCGAGATAGAGGTTCCTGACCCGGGTGGGCATCCCGTACATCGGGAACAGGCCCTTCTCGGCGAGGAATTGCGCCAGGCCGGCATCAAAATCGACCCCGCCCACGGCCTCGGCCATGACCTCGGCCATGACGGTCGTCGTCGAGCAGGCAGCGACGAGCGCCTCCGCCCGCCCCGGAATACCCCGACCGATCACCGACGCGAAATCGTCGCGCGTCCCCGTCGTGCCGTCGAGCGCCATCCGCAAGGCATCCGGCCACGGCGAGCCGACAGCGTAGAACAGGGCGGCCGGCATGAACTCGCCGTGCGGATCGGATTTGGCGTCGTCGCCGGGCCAGTTCGCGCCCGCCGCGTCCCGCAACCGGTCGAAAGCCTTCAGGAGCCACACCTTGCGCACCAAGCGCGATGGGATGTCGACATGGTCCACGGCCAGGAAGGGGGGCGGGGGCTGATCGCCCGTGATGGCCTCGGGCGAGCGGAAGTAGTGCAGGTCGTGGCTTCGGCTCCGGCAGAGCGTCACGACCACGGAGTAGGCTTGCCCGCGACGGCCGGCGCGCCCGACGCGCTGCTGGTAGTTGAAGCGCTGCGGGGGCATGTTCGCCTGGTAGACCGCCTGCAACGCGCCGATATCGATGCCGACCTCCATCGTCGTAGTTACCGACAACAGGTCGATCTCCGAAGCGGACCTGTTCAGGTCCCGGTCGACCTGCGAGCCGTCCGCGACGAAGATGCCCTTGAAGCGACGCAGCCGATCGGCCGGGCTGCCGGTCTGTCCGGTGAGCTCCTCGCACCTCAGGCGGAAGCCCGACACCCCCTCCTTCTTGCCGCGGACGATGCGCCCCGCGAGGAAGTTGTCCTTCCACAGCGTCTCGACCTTGCCCGTCGCGACCGCATCCAACGGGTCCCGGCAACGCGTGCAGAAGCCGACGCCACGATGCAGGTGTACACGGGAGCACTTCTCGCAACGCCAGTAGTCGTGATCGGGCTTCGTCATGCGCACGCCGAGACGGGCGGCATCGATCCTGCCCTCGGCGTGTTTCAGTTCGCGCAGCCGCCCCAGGACGTCTGCGACCTCGCGATCGGGATCGGTCGGGCGTACCGCCTTGGCCAGCGCGTAGACCCTGTTACCCTTCGGGACTGCATCGATCCACGGATGGTACTCGTCCGACATGTATCGGTTCGACGAGACCCTGTAGGCGTCCCCGAACACCCTGAGCCACGCGTCGAGGCGGTCGGCATCGTCAGGTACGACATCGGTGAACAGCGTCGGGTAGCCCAGACCCGTCTCCTCCAAGGCGAAGTATGATCGCGAGAACAGCACCTCGTCGATGTGCGGATCCTGCTTGTCGACGATCTCGACGCGGGCGGCCTGGATCTCGTCGTCCACGGTGCCGCCGCTGCGCCAGATCAGACGACCGCTCTCGCGCTCGAACAGCTCGGGCCAGTCGAAACGACCGTAACGCTTCACGCCGACCTCGTCGGTCGGATGGACGCCGAGACGAAGCATCTCCTGGAGCATCGGGCTGGTGGAATGCCCGGCCGTCGCGATTCGTTGCTCGACGATATTGCGCAGCGGGACGCGGTCCTTGCCCGACGATGCCTTGAGGGCACGGATCTGCGCCAGCGTCGTGTCCATCAAGTCGAGCTCGTCCTCCTCCTCGTACTTTCGCATGAGCTTGCGCAGTCGGGCGATCTCCGCGGCGTTGTCGGCCGCGTTGGTGACGCGGTCGGCGAGCTCCATGATCATGAGCCGGCGGAGATCCTGATAGTGGGATCTCTCGATCTCCATGGCCGCCTTGGCCGCATCCTGCCGGCTGTCCGAGAAGGCCACGGCCTTGGCCAACGACCCGCTCGCGTGCAGGACCTCGAACATCTCGGTGGCGAGCAGCTGGGAGGTCTTGTTGAAACCGGACCGGAAGCTCCGGATCGGCGAGAACCGCGGCTTCTTACGTGGCGAGTAGTTGATGCCGCATGCCGGACAACAGTCAGGTCCGGCCGTCCCCGGGGACGTCAGAACTCGCTTGTGCGACCTCTGGGGCCTGGCGCAGTGGAACAGGCGACCAGGCACCAGCGCTGCGTCGGCCGTGGCGGGCAACCCGGGCCGCACGACGCCGGTGCTCGTATCAAGCGTACTGTCGACCCAGGCCTCGTTGTCCCCGCAGTCCGCCGGCGCCTTGGTGGATGGCCAGAAGACGGCGAACTCGGCGTAGCTCAGCTGCTCGTAATGTCCGACGCCTCCCGCTTCGGGAAGGGCGCCCAGGTCGGGCGCCGACGGAAGCAGCTCTATCTCCGAGGCGCCGTTGGACTGTACGCCCCGCATGCCTCCCGCGAAGGTCTCGCCGCAGGCCTCGCAGTAGACCAGCTCGAACTTGCGTCTGTGGCGCTCCCCGACCGTGGTGTAGGTCAGTCCCCTGTCGACGGATACGCCGCGGTAGTCGACCGCCCCGCCCGAGACATCGAACTCGGGCGTCGCGAAGAGCCCTTCGATGCTACGGACGAACTGGTGCATGCGGAAACTCGGCGTCCGCTCGTCGGGCTTCACCCCGAAGAGCTTTTCCATGACATCGCCGACGCCGCGCATCAGGGCCAGCCCCCGCATGGCCGTCCGCTCGTCGGGCCCCGAAGCGCCGAACAACCGCGTCGCGATGGTCGCGACGGACGTGGCTCGCACGGCAATCGGCTCGCCGTCCTTCGAGGTCCTGCAGGCCCAGACGATCGCACCCGCCGCGGCCTCGACCCCGCGCGCGAGCACTTCCTCGAAAGCGCTCGGCTCCTCGCCCCCCGCGATCGCCAGGAGGCAATCGGTGAAGGCGCGACGGAAGTCCGGCGTGTCGACGACCGTCCGAACTAGCTCTCCGCCGCCCGGGAGGGCCGCCAGCAGGGCGATGAACGGCGCGGTGGCCAGCGAGCCCATCGCCGGTTCGGGCGGCAGAACCTGCTGTCCCGGGACGATGCATTCGGCCCAGCGTTCCCGCTCCAGGAAGCCGTCGGAGCCGGCGCGGTCGTAGGTGCCGAAGGGGCCGAAGAAGGCGTCGAGGTACTTCAGGCTCCTATCCCCCTGCTCGCCCACCGTGGGGAGGGAGGCGCTCGACGCGAGGATCCTGAGCTTGTGACGCGTCTCGGGTGAATGGAGGCCCAGCCGGTGTATCAAGCTCCGGATGAGGCCGGCGGTCTCGGTCCCGGCGGACCCGCGGATGAGATGGAGCTCGTCCAGAACGAGGTAGAAGTACGCGTCGGGGTCCGTTTCGAGCCATTCCCGCGTCCGGTCGAAGATCCGTGCCTCGACCTCGCGTGCCAGCATGGTCCCCAGCATCGACGAGTTGGTCACGAGGATGTCGGGCGGGTCCGCCTGCATGTCCCACCGCGAGAGCATCTCAGAGCCGTCGGTGGAGGGAAACAGGTAGCGCGTCGGCTCGGGCTTGCCGTCGTTGTCCCGATCGTGCCTGCACGCCTGGACGTGCCCGTCCTCGAACTCCTTCATCGCCTCGGCGAGTTCGGCGATCTTGCGTTCCCGCCGCTTCTTCTGGTCCTTGGTATCTGCGCGACGGGGGTGGTCGAGGAAGCCGGTCACAGGCGTCGCGCCGGTGTACCGCCCGAAGAAGATCCTGTTCCCGCCGAGGCGGCGATCCATTGAGGCGCGTGCCTCGGGGGAATCGAGCGTGCGCCTCAAACGCGTCATCTGGTCCTCGACCAGTGCGTTCATCGGATACAGCACGAGGGCGCGAAGGGCCTTCGGGCGTCCCTTGGGCTCGCCGGCACGCTTGCTCGCGAACCGGTCCTCGTGATCGCGCCACCAACGTCCTCGAAGGTAGCCGGGTGGCGCCTTCGGCCAGCCGACGGCTTCCTCCGTCAACGCCGCGATGACCGGCAGCATGAACGACTCGGTCTTTCCCGACCCCGTACCCGACGTGACGATGCCAGGCAGGCCCGGCTTCGTGCCGCGGGCCAGCATGCGCATCTGGTGCTCGTAGGGCTTGAACAGGCTTTCCCGGGCAATGTCGCCGTTCTCCGTGTCCCTGCCGGGGAACAGGCCGGACAGGACGAGCTCGACGAAGGCGGCGCGGGCGTCGCGGCCCATATGGCCGATCGGGTTGCCGTCCCAGTCCTCCATCAGACGTTCGATGGGGTAGTCGCAGGCACGATAGCGTGGCACTGGTTCGAGCAAAGGCTCGGTCGCCAGGGTTCCCGGCGACGACATCAGTGCGCGACGGGCGGCCGAAAGTCCGGGCTGCCTGATACGGTAGGCGGTGTCGAGGTAAGTCAGGAAGAAGTCGCGAAGCCGTTCGAATGAGCCGATCGGATCGATCATGACGACTTTTCCTTCCTCTCGTTCGTCGCGTTCAAGGGGATGACGCGCCCGTCGGCGTCGGATCGGTGCGCCGGGCGGTCCGCCGGGGCGACCGTTCCCGCCGCGAACTCGCAGGCCGCCGAATGGTCGAGCCAAACCCGCGACGCCAAGTAGACATCCATCAGCCGTCGGCCGAGATCGCCCCCGCCACCGATGGCCGACAGCCTTTCGAAAAGCGACTCACGCTCGTCGGGAGAAAGTGTGGGGCGGCTGGGCGGAACGAGCCTGCACGCCTCGGGCAATTCACGACCGCGCAGGGCGGCGAGGTAGGCCCTGCGCCCGGCGTGACAGGACACCCGCGTCGCGAGGTCGTCGCCACGCGTCTTGGCCGTCTCGTTGTCCGTCACGGTGGCGATCACCAGCAGGTTCGACGGTCTGCCGCCGCGATACAGCGAGCGGAACCGCGGAAACCAGTCCGACAGAGAAGCGCGATCGAGGTCGTCCAGACAGAGGAGGACGAAGCGATCCGGTACGGTCGACGCGGCCCGCCAGGCCTTCGCGAAGACCGTCTGTTCACCCGAGCCCGGGCGCCGCCAGACGTCGTCCGGGCCCAGGATGGTCGGATCGAGGGGCATTCGCGCCACCTCGCCGCCAGCGACGAGGTCGGCGTAGCAGCGAATAGCGATCTCGACCGAATCCCCGAACAACGTCGGAATTTCGCCCGCCCGGCAGAGTACGTCCAGCGTTCGCAGCACCTCCACCGACAGTCCGAGCCCCTTGGCTCTCTCCTCGGCTGCGGCGACGAATTCGACGGGCGGCAGCGCCCGGTCGTGCCGGGTCGATGCCGATGCCCACGGGGACGAGTCCCCGGTCGCCGCCGCGCCACCGGATGGAGTACGCGAGCCGGCCAGTTCGGCCATCCGTTCGAGCGTCGACCCCGCTTCGCTGATCCGTTCCAGGTACGAACCGAGCCCTTCCCGCAACGACGCCATGCCGGGTCCGGCCAACGCCTCGACCTGATGCAACGCCTCGGTCCGGGCCGCCAGGCGTCCGGTCACGTCGTCGAGTTCGCCGAGCACCGCGTCGCGCTCGGCGTAACGCTCCGCCAGCTCGCCCTCGATCTGGCTGGTGAGAGCGGGCCGGAGACGGGCCAATTCGCGGTCTCGTAGCTCGTCGAGGTCCGCCTCCGACAATCGTGCGAGCGCCGAACGGATCTCTTGATGCCCATGAAGGGCATCCGCGATGTCGGCCAAGGCGGCACTGCCCGTCGTCAGCTTCGCGAGGAACTCGCCGAGCCGGTCGCGCAGCGCCTCGTTCGCGCCCGCTCGCTCGCCGATGACGTTGGCGTCGCGGTAGAAGGCATGCAACCTGACGAGCATCCGATCCGTGACCTTGAAGTCGTCGGAGGCGGACGTGAAGGTGCCTGTCTTGCGAACCTTCCGGACGAGATACTGCAGGAACTCGGCGTCGGCCTGCCAGTTGACGCACCCGACCGACCGCGCCGGCACGCGGCCGGGCAGTGCGAAGGCATGGTCGTCGACGACGAATTCGCGGAAACCACCCGTAGGCGTCGCGTACACCTCGATCCTGTCGGCCTCTTCCTGGAGGGCGAGGGTCCACCGGGCACCCGGACCGGATCGCTGGAGCCGCGGGAAGGTGACCTCGCCGTCGCCGATCGGTACCAGGACGCGAGGCTCCTCCTGAAGGTTCCTGTCGAGGCCGGTCTCCATCATGACCGTCCGTCGCGCGTCGGCGGTCGCGGACGCCAGCTCGCGTACCAACTCGAACGGCTCGTCGACCTCCGCGGTGATGAACCGATCGCGTCCACCGGGACGGTCGTTGCGAGTGATGGTGAAGAGCACGACGTAGCCCTTCGGCCGGCGGACGACCTTGGGGTCCACGCTGAAGACGTTGCCCTCGTCCGGGAAGCGCGCCGGCTCGACGCGCCGCCAACCGTCGGGGCGGGCGAGCGCCAGGGGAACGAGTCTCGCCACCCTAGGATCCTGGAACAGCGTCGTTCCGATGTAGATCTCTTTGCCGAGCAGGTCGGTCTCGCGCCTCAACATCGCTACGATCTCGCTGCGACGCCGGCCACGGCGCGTGCCCCGCCCGGACCGCGAGATCGACCGAGGGCGAGCGTCAGCAACGTCCGGTCTAGAGGCGAAGGTCCGCCCCCTACCCAATTCAGCGCAGGTCCCAGCCAGGCCTTCAACGACATCGCGTCCGTCGGTTCGCACTTTGCCACGTACCCGCGACCGTCGACGCCGAAATCGAGTCCTGGCCCGCAGCCGTTCCGTAGACGGAGGTAGCGGGCGACCGCCGACGGCAACGCCCCTTCGCCGGCCAATCTCGTGAGGCGCTTCTCGCGTCCGTCGAACGTGAATAGAGGTATCCCGGCCGTTCGATGCGCCAGCACTATAGCCGCGTTCCTTCCATCCAGAAGTTGCACGATACTGCCATCAGCTACGATTCGATAGATGTCGGCGGCGCCGAGGCGAGCGGTCGCGAGCCTTTCGAGGACGACGTCGAACCGTTTTCCGTCGCCGTGACGCGTGAAACGGCCCCTGGCCCAGTCCCAAGTGGATCCGACGATCCGTCGCTCGTCGCCGTACAGCGTGTCGTCGTACCGCAGCGGGGCTTCGATGGGCGGCAAGCTCGCAGCGGCTTCCACCAGCGGGAGCCCGACGGCCATCGCCAACGCTTTGGGATCGGTCGTCTGCGCGCTCAAAGTCGGTATCGACCAATCCGCCTCGACCGAGCGCATCTCGACCGTGGCGGAGGTCGCCTCCGCGACATCGCGGAACTTCCTTTTCCACCCGGCCGCCGCGGCCCCCTCAAGCACCACCACCCCGGTGGATGGGAAGACGGTCAGGTATGGCGGGACGAGGTACCAGCGTCGCGCCCGCCATCGCTTGGAGACGCGCGCCACCAGCCATCCGCTGTCGACGAGGAGGCGCAGGACGTCCCAACCCGCGAAACGGTCGGGCAAGCACGTCCCGACGATCCCCACGACGTCGCGCTCGGCCCACCCGCCGGCTCCGGTCGCGTAAAGGGCTTCGAGCAAGTCCGCGAGGGCGTCGTCGAACCTGTTCTCGACGCGCTCGTGGATGACGCGAGCGACCGGGACGGGGGAGCAGCCTACGGGGGTCGGCTCCTCCGGCCGCCAGTCAGCCGCAAGCTCGTCGGCGGACCGCCGCGCGTCGAGGCGTGCATCGGGCTCGAAGATCAGGGACGGTCGGGCCCTGACGACCCCTCTCTCGGACACTTCGAGACGCCAGACGCCCTCCAGGGGGTTCGAGCAATCCAAGGAGACGACCCCGTCCGCCAGGGAAACGTCGATCGTCCCGACGGTCGTCCCGACAGCGGAAATCGTGGCCGCGCATCCGGGCCCGACCGTAGCCTGTGGGAGGAACTTCGGTCGTCCGAGATACGCATCGTCCATCCGAACGCCGCCGCGGATCCGGACTCCGACCAGCTCCGATCGGTCCGGACCGTGACCGCGCAGGGCCGCGAGAAGCGCATCTGCCCCCTCGCGCGATACCGGCGGGCCGAGCCCCCATGCGTAGTTGCCCTCAATGGTGACGGCGGTGCGACGGGCAGCGTCGGCGCGAAGCAACAGACGGACGTTGGCACCCTCGGGGGTTCGCTCCGCGCGCCAGACGCCCCAGGAGACCTCAGTGAAGGGTATCGCCCCCTCGGCATGGCAGCGACGAAGCGCGTGGGGCACCGATCGAACGTCGCCACCAAGGAGCGACAGCAGGTCGGGCAGGTCCAGTTCGATCGCCGGCCGCCCTGGCTCCTGGTCCGGTTCGACGGACAGCGCCCGTAAAACCTCCGGATCGTCGGTTCGGATGGAGTAGGAGGGAGAGCCGTCGAAGCCGGCGTGAAACTCGACATCGAAGGTGTGAGGATCCGTACGCGACGCCGGCCTCTCGCTCAGGCCTCGGATCGCGACCCAGAAGGGGTGATCCTCCAAGAGTCTGTCGCCGGCACGAAACCGGGTGGAGAATTCATCGAACGCCCTGAGGAATCCCTGGGACCACGTGCGATCCGCGATCTCGCTCCTGACGGTGGCCACCACTCGACCGGGCGCCGGGGGGCGACCGGTCGCCAATCCGCCGAACAGGCGTTCCATGCGGCGGAGATCGGAGCGCGCCGGGAACGAGATCCGCAGCGAATGGCCGATCTGGGTCGCCGTCCCGGGGTCCGGCAGCGCGATCTGACGAATGGGCTGCCCGTTGCGGTGCCGGAACTCGCACCACCTCTGCGCACGCTCCCAAAGGCGGGCTATACCGCTCAACTCCGAGATGCCCCTGTCGAGCCCGAGGCGAAGCTGGAGGCGGTCCCTGAACCGGTCGGAGGCGGCGACGTTCGGCGACACGGACGCCACGTGGCACGTTAGGACGAGGTACGAGAACCATCCCATGACCGGGAGCCCGGCCGGCGCCGGCGCGACGTGACCGTCCCTGAGCGCCACGACGATCCTGGCGGGCGTGAAGATCCGGATGAAGGTTTCGAGAGCGGCTTCCGCATCCTCGTCCGGGCGGCCGAGCGCCCGGGCTATCTGCCTGCCGGAGGCGTCGAGGAACGCGAGCGGCAGGGAACCCTCGGGCCCGTCGGTTCCCAGATAGTGGCGCGTCAGCGCCACCTCGTGGGTCCAGAACGGGCTGGTCGGGACCGTCATGCGACGGCATGCTCCCGAACGTGTGCCAGGACGCTCCGACCGATCGCCTCGCCCAGCTTGACGGGCACGGCGTTGCCGATGAGCCTCCCGATCACGGAGACCTCGACGGGTTTGCCGTCTTCGACGAACCGATACCCCGGGGGGAAACTCTGGAGGATGGCCCCCTCGCGCAGCGATATCGCGCGATCCTGTTGGGGGTGCCCGAAGCGCCCGCTGCCGAAACCGAAGTATTGCGTCGTGATGGTCGGCGACGGAGCAGCCCACGTCATCCTGCCGTATACGCCGGGATACGTCTTTCCCGATTTCCTGGCGTGGCAGTCGGCGACGAGCTCGGGTGGCCAGTCGCGCCACGTTCCCCCGGGAACCGAGGCCCGGATCCGCGCCAGGTTCATCGGCGACAGCAAGGCTGAGGCGTGCAGTCGATCCTCCGCGTCCCGCCCGCCCGCGGCTAGCTGCGGCATGTGTCCGATCGCGTCCGCGACGGACGTCCCGCCAATTTCGCCCGGTGGGGCCAGGTCGATCTCGCCGAGTTTGGACGCTAGCAGGACGAGACGGCGGCGCGTCTGAGGTACGCCGTACAGCACGCAATCGACGATCTGATGCTTCACCCGAAAGCCGTTGGCTTCCAGGAGGGCCACGAAATCGTCGAACACCTTCTCCCTGACGAGTTTGGGGACGTTCTCCATCGTCACGACGTTCGCGTCGGACAGCACGACGAGCCGTCCGAACTCCGCGAGCAGGTTCCAGCGATCGTCCTCGGACGGCTTACGGCCCTGGCTGTAGGACGAGAAGGGCTGACAGGGGGCACAGCCCGCCAAAAGGCGGTAAGGAGCACCGCCGAACGCCTCCTTGATCTCGGCCCCGGTCAGCGCCGACACGGACGCGGGCAGGAACGTCGCCTTGTTGTTCTGGGTATAGGGAAACTCGCACCGGGCATCGAGGTCGACCCCAAGCGCGACGTCTATCCCGACACGCTCCAGTCCGTGGGTGAGCCCCCCTGCGCCGCAGAAAAGGTCGACCGCCACAACTCGCGCGGCGGCGTCCGCCGTCACGGTGTACGCGTCGCCTCGCTCGGCCGGCACGGCGGGAACACGGCCTCGGACGCGAGGAGACGGCTGCCAGGCGCCGCGGCGAGCACGCCGTTCGGCTTTGCGCGCGCCTTTCCACCCACCGGCCATCGGACGAATCCTTCGCATCTCACAGGCCGCGAAGGATGCCACGACGTTCGGAAAGGTGAAGCTCGGACGCCGCGGTACCCGGCTTGCCGCCGAGGCGTCTCGTTCCCGTCGCGGAGGCGAGAGCACCCATCGCCGCGAGCGGCCCTCGGAACGACGCAACTGCCTCCGGACCGCCGAACATCTTTTTCCTCCCGAACGCTATTCGCACAACCTGGGATAGCCAAGCTGCTTCGCCGGGGGAAGTGTTTGAGCAGCCAATATCCACGGCCCTACGTTGGCATTGCCTCGCCTCGGTAAATTCAGGCGGTGGACGCGTTCGCCTCACCGGCGTCTTGGGTTCGACGCGCCAGCGTTCGATAGACGGTCGGGCGGGATACCGAGAACAATTCGGCCAGGTCGCCGATCGTGTGGTCTCCAGCGTCGTGCATACGGCGGACCTCGCGCTGTTGCTTGGTCGACAGCTTGGGCTGCTTGCCTCGGAGCTTCCCCCACGCCCGCGCTACTGCCATGCCCTCGCGGGTGCGTAGGCAGATCAGGTCGCTCTCGAACTCGGCGAAGGTCGCCAGGATGTTGAAGAACATCTTCCCCATTGGGTCCGCGGGGTCGTAGACGCTCGTGCCGAGGGCCAGCCTCACTCCGCGGGCGACGAGGGCGTCGGCGATGCCGCGCGCATCCGGCACCGACCGGGCAAGGCGATCCAGCTTCGGGACGACGAGGGTGTCGCCCGCCCGCGTGGCAGCGAGGGCCTGGTCGAGCCCCGGGCGGGCGCGGTTCGTCCCGCTGAGGCCGTGGTCGGTGTAGATCCTGTCCGGTGGCACGCCGAGGGCTTCAAGCGCCGCGCGCTGGACCGTGAGGTCCTGCTTGTCGGTCGAGCAGCATGCGTAGCCGATCAGAATCGTGGTCATGCCCGGCAGTGTACGTTTAGGCCCCCCTCACCAAAAGGGTAAGCGTACGGGTCTTGTGAGACGACGGTCCCTTTGGGGAGGAGCGACGCGGGCGCCGCCGGGTGAGCGTGTCCGTAAGCCGATCGGCTTACGGACAAAGTCATTCACACTCATTGGCCCCGCGGGCGCATCGCGGTGCTCTACTCCTTCGATTGCGTCCAGGATCATCCCTTTGACGCGCTTGGCATCGCGGCCCCATCAAATCTCAAGTCGCTTAGCAGGTCCGGCTTAGATCCTGCGGCTGTTGTCGAGCGCTCACAGAATGACCCCTGTGTCTACCGCAACTAGCCCGGTACTTTCTCGCCGACATGGGCGATAGTCAGCCGGCCCGATGAGCGGTCACACCAGAAGTGAACCCTGCCGGCACCAGGTGTGTAGCGGGAATGCCAGTCAAAGCAGCGTTCGACGCCTGATAGATCATTGAAATAGAACAGTTTGCTCCGTTGTTCCTTTTCTGGCGTAGTCTTAGTTAGGAAGGCCGGCATCGCGGCATCCTTAGTATTCCAGCGCGCAGTCGCGACTTCGAGGTCCATCAGCGCCCTCAGCGCCGATGCCAGCTGAACTTCGCCAGCCTTGAACGCGCGCAGATGCGCCTCTGCGCGCGGGAGGAATAGCAAATGCGGGAACATTTCGGCGCGCCGTGCCCATAGTTCGTCGCCATCGCGTACTTGCTCGGCGGGCATCCGCCGCAGCCATTCCTCATGGCCGGTGATATGCGTGGGCGTGGCGGCGTGATGAACCTCGACGACCTGTTCGTCGAACTCGCCGTCCTCATCAAGCGAGATGCGACGGAGCGATACGGTTGGCACCAGCCAGGGCCCGTTGGCAAAACTGACGCTGAGCGTCCCGACAACATGGCTCAGCCCCAGACCCTCGGCGAGTACATCGCCGTGATGATATTCAGCTTCGAAGCCGAATGCTGCACCTAGATCAACGCGGAACGGCGCGCGATTTTCGAAACCGCGTAAGAACCGCCATTCGTCACGATGACCACCCTCTGCCATTACCGTGCCGAGCCAACGATCATCACCGACTGGGATCGACGCCAGCGGCAGAGAGGAGTGGAGCGCCGCGCTCGAATGAATCCGTCGCAAAGACTGCAGCGTCTTCGCCAGACTCAAGATGGCCACTTCGGCAGCTTCGGCATCAACGACGCCTGCCGGGAAGGACAGCTCATTCAGGAAAACGATGAATGTCATCTCAGCTCAGCAGCCGATCAAGCGACTTGTCCCATTGATCGAAGAAGCCATCGGGCCAGTCTGTGAGCCTACCCTCCGGGGTGACAATCGGCTGAACGCGCCCGGGTTGGCCGCTGCCAGATGGCCGGCGGAAGAAATTGAGACCGACGTCACCGGCGGAAATTTCGCCGTCTTTCACCGCGAGTCGGATGCCGTTGAGGAAATGATCGCTATGGCTTTCGACCACGATTCGGGTACCTGTCGCGGCCGACCGCGCCATCAATTGTCCCATCGCCGCCTGGCCCTGCGGATGGAGGTGCGCTTCCGGGTTCTCGACCAGGAGCCAACTGTCAGACGGTGAAGCTAGACAGGCAACGAGGATGGGGAGAACGTAGGTCAGCCCGAAACCGACATTGGTCGAACGATAGGGATTAGACCCACTGATCCCGGCGCTACCGCCGTGGAAATAATCGAGGCGCACGGCATCGGTGCGCGGGATGTCCTCGACCGCTAGCCCAACGCCAGGACTGAACTCCTTCATCCAGGCGTTCACCTGCGAGAGCAGGCCAGGTGCCGCCTCGGCGGGATGCCGAAGTTTCAGATTGACCTCATCGTCGCCGAACAGGCTCAAAAAATGCGCGGTATACTGACCGCGGCTGCCAAGAAACCGGCGCTCGTTGACGAGGTGATAAGCCTTGGGAAAGCTCACCTCGGGCCCAGCGCGATCGGCGCGCAGATATTGAAACCAATGTCCAAACAGGCCGCGTTGATGCTCCAGCCCTGAGTAAAAGCCGAAGTCAGGTTTGACGGCAAAATTCAGCAAATCGCCCCGCGGATCATAAACGACGCGATATGCGAAGGTCTGCTCTCCAGGTCCATGGAGCGTAATGCCAATTTCTTCGTCGTCATGCTGATCGTTGAGCACATCAACGCCGGTGCCGAGCTCAATCAGATCGCCGTTTAGGAGAAAGCCTTGGCTCGTGAGGAAGCCGGTATCCCATGATTGGCGCAGCAAGGCCAATGCTTGCAGTGTAGTGCTCTTCCCCGACCCATTCAAACCAGATAGCAAGGTCAGCGGCTTCAGGGGAATATGGATGTCTCGAAACGCCTTAAAGTTATGCAAGGTGAGCGCGTCAAACATCGGCGACCTTCCTGAAGATCGTGGAAACTATCTCAAACCTCTTGCGCACCTTGCCGGTATCGCCGGTACCCTGCGAAATGGCGGAATCGAATTCGCGGTCCTGCATCGCCTCCATCATCCGCCGGCGAACCTCTTCGTGGCGGAAAATGCAGCGCTCGCGCTCGCTATCCGAGAGATTGGCGAGCGACACGGCAATGGTCTCGAATAGAGCTTTGTTGATCGGGAAGCGTCCATCAGTTTCGCGATAGCGTTTGCGGAACGCATCCTGACCGAAAATCTCCCGCGCGCTATCCATCGCCCGCATGAATCCGTGCTCTAACCTCTCCAGATCTGCATCGTCGAGACGATTGATCTGACGCATAGCGTCGCCGAGGAAGCGGTCAAAATCATAGGCGCGGAATTCTTCCGGGCGAGTCATGCTGAAGGCAAGGAACCGCAAGACCATCTCGCGATCAGCCATCCGCTCGTCGCGGATGCTATGGGTGGTCGCCTGCTTGAACGCATTGAGCCCAGCCAGCCGGCCGAGGTATTCGCGCGCCTTGCCAGGGATTAGAGCATGACGCAGTTCCTGCGCCGAGAGCGGCATGCCGCCGGTGTTGATCCGCGCGAAGATATTGAACTTAACTTCCTGCGGAGTGCCGTGACGGATGACGTGAACGACGAGCTCGGTCTCGCGCAGACGACGCTTTAGCCGCGCGGGAAGATCGTCGAATAACTTGCCATTGAAAGATTCACCGAGATATTCCATTCCGGTCAGCGCTAGTGGGGTCTCCTCAATCGCTTTGGGATCGATGAACCGCGTTATTGTCGTCAAGCGCTGGATGCCGTCGACGATCGCCCAATCCTCTTCCTCGTCTTCGGCAGCATAGAGCGTGGGCAATGGAATGCGGAGGAGCAGCGATTCGATCAACCGGCTTTGCTGGCGATCGGTCCAGATGCCCCGGCGGCGCTGGAAATCAGGTTCGAGATCAATGGCCTTGCTACGAATCCGCGATAGGAGGAGATCAATAGTCATCGAACGCGTCGTGACGTCGATATCATCTGGATTGAACGGTTCGGCAATCTGCAAGTCGTTGCCAGTCTCGCTCGGCAGCTCCTGTTCGACGCCACTGAGGGTCCCGAACGAGGTCCCCTCTTCGGTCACGCGTGGAGGGTCGGTGGTAATCGCTTGCGTCGCCATGGTCGTGGCCTAGCAAATAGCCACAGCAAGTTCCAGCTAGCGGCCCCTTGCAAGGTGATGCATCTCGACACGCGCCAAAAGTTTGAAGGCAGAGAAGGCCGGCGCAGGTTGATGCGCCGCTTGGGTGTCGCGCCCCCGGGCGGTGCCGTCGATCTCGACTTCGAACTCGCACTATATCATGACAGGCGTCTCGCCCGGGCCATGCGGATGCTCCCAGGGGCGGTCCGCGGCGGGTCTCGGCCGTGGCCTATGCCGTGGGTTACGGCTCGCCGAAGATGTTCAGCAAGACCTTCGCAGCTCGCTACGGCGTGAATCCGCGTGACGTCGACAACGGGTTTGCGATCGGTGCGCGCCGCGAGTCGGGGGACACGGTCCTGTCCTGGATCGCCGAGCTATGAGCCCGATCGTCGTGACCCGTTTCGAGGGCCTGTTCATCGATCGGAGGGGTAAGGAGCGAGCCTGCGTCGTCGCGGGATCTTCGCTCGACGACCTGACCGTAGACGGCGCGGGCATCACGATCGGCGAAGCCGTCCTGGCATTCTATGTCGAGGCGCTCGGACTGATGCACGGTCACGTGGAGGAGGGTCCGGACGCTACGTTCCACCTCCGTATCAAGAAGGGGACGGCCAGGCGGGCAAGGCTCGCTGCGCGGCTCGCCTGGCACCCGGATAGGCTTTTGGGGGGCGTGGATCACCGTACCAGCCCCCGCGTGGTCCCTCACCGGACCGCCGTGTTGGTCCGGCTGGGCCGGCATGCGAGTCGAGGGGGCATTACGGGACGTGTCGACCGGGGGCGCGGCGCTCGACGTCGAGCCCCGCCCCGGGATCGGCATGCCGGTGGTCGTCGGCATGCGACGCGCAGTCGTGGTCCGTCATACGGAAAACGGCGTTGCTGTCCGCTTCGCGCTGCAGCTTCGGCCCGAAGCTGTGGTCGCGGACGTCACGTTCTGAGGTGGCCCTCAGCGTAGGGGAATGCCCCAAACGTCGGTCATCCCCCAGAGTGCCCAGGCTCTATCACGTTCATAGAGCGATTCCTCCTCCAAGCGCGCCACGGCATCGCGGGCACGCTCGGCCGCTTCAATGCACGCCTCGACACGCGGATCCAGTCCCTGCAACCGACGCCGAAGAGCTATCCGGCGCCCTGGCGGCAGTGCGCGCAACCGGGCGAGCGCAGCGCCCGTACGGCTTGGGTGACGTCCGCGACCGCCTCCATCAGCTCGGCCAGCGTCTCGATGAGATCCTCGAAGCCCGAGGTCTCCGTTTCGCTCGGCGCCGGGGCCAGCGCCTCCACGATCGCGTGCAGCATGCGATCCTGCGCGTCGAGCCGCGCCGCGAGGTCCACCACGTCCATCGGTCATGTTCTCCAGTTGTAGGCCATCGAGCCGGGCGCGAACATCCGCGGCCAGGATCCGCCTTCCCTCGAAACGTCGGGCTGCCGCGCCGACCGCTCGGGTCGCGAGATGCGCGGCGCCGCTCGTGTCGACGACGACTGGCCCCTTGCGGCCCTGCCGCAGGTCGAGCCCACGGGCCCGGAGGCCGGCAACGAAGGCAGTACCGTCCCCGCTATCCCTCCACGCTGCCAGCACCGACCGTCGCACATCGTCGAGGGCAATCCCGGTCCGCTCCTGCTGAAGGCGTTCCCCCGGGGTCGCTGCCGCCACGGGTCGCTCCGCCGTGGTAGCCCCGGAACTCTCCAACCAATCGGCGACCGCGGCGCGGCCCTCCAGCCTAAGCTGGCGTTCGATGGCTCGGGCGTGCCGCGATGCTACAGGCCGCATGCCGAACGCCCGCTCGACGATGCGGGAGCACTTCTCGCGACGGGCGTAATCCCAGCTCAGGTCGACGACCGCCCCAGATGGTCGAACCAAGCCGTACACCCGGTGCTCGTGCGACCGCCCCGTCTTGGTATGCTCCGCACCGCAGTACGGCTGTTCTTGGAGGCCGAATTCCGCTTCGAACAGCGTCCACCAACGTGCCCTGGCCGCACCCTCGTCGCCGATGCCCGCATCCGGGTCGAGGTGAACATGATACGCCACGCGGTCCGTGCGACCGCCCATGGACACGGCGACGAGCTCGCGCAGCTGTTCGACGAGATTGGCACTCCCGAGCCCTCGGGCGGGGATAACCACGACCGCATCGTTCTCGGCCTTGAGCAGGTGGCGAGCCAGCGCGTCCCCGCCGCGCCCTCGCGTCGCGCCCGAGATCACCTTCGCGACTGACGCATCAAGACCGGTATGAGGTGGTGCCTCGTACGGTCGAGCCCTGCCTTGGCGGCAGCCGTATCCGCGGTCGCGATGGCGTTGTTGACGGACGCGAGTTCGCGCACCGCCGCCGCGAGCTCGGCAACTTCCTCGGCGGGAAGGAAGACCGGACGTCCGCTACGGGCGTCGAGATTGGAGTGCAGATCGAGCCTCTCCAACAAGACCCGGCGGACCCATGCCCCCGCGGTCACACCGTCGCGGCGGGCGGCCGCTCCGATGGCGTGACCGAGGTTTCGGCTGATGCGCACCACGAAACGGAGTTCGAGGGACGGCCGGCGGCCGACATCTACGATGTCGGGGCTCAAGGTCGTCGAAGGCGTGGAATGGTTCTCTTGCTGGTTCACGTAGCTTCTTCCGATGAGGGTCACGGGTCGACGGATCCGGCCGGCCCCGGCGGCGGCGGGAAGGGACGAACCTCCACCGGTACGAGCGTCGGCCCATCCGTACCGCCCTCGCGTCCCTGCCGGCGGGCAACCCGTTCGAGGGCCGCCGCTTGCCGGGCATCAATCGCCTCGCGTACCTCGCGAGGGATGGCGAGCGGGTCCGGTATCGGATCCCCGAGGGCACGGGCCCGGGCGGCGATCGCGTCGAGGCGTCTCATCGCGCGTTCCCACGTGTCGACGTCGCGCGTCATGGTGAGGTGAACCAGGGTACGCTCGCGGCGCTCGTCGGCGTCGGGACGCGCCCGCCATGCGGTCTGTCCGGTCAAGCGGAGGGCATACTGCCAATGCCAAATCGCCGGTCCCATCGCCTCCCAAAGCGGCCTCAGAGCAGAGGGACGCGCGCTATCGAACGAGCCGGCATCGACGAGACGGGCGTAATCGCGTGTCGCGATGGCCAGGGCGAGCGGCTGCGGCACGTAGGGCACGCGTAGCGGCTTCGGCCGTACCGCCAGGGGTGCACATGCCTCCACGACGGGACGCCGCCGAAATCGTGCTAAAACTTTGGTGAACCTTAGACGCATGCCAAATCGCCGAACGAATCTCCAAGCTCTCGCTCGGCGTCCAGTGAAGCACTTATGAAATTGTCTCTACAATGGGATGACAAATGGCATGCAGAGCGATCGCGTGGGACTTCACGCGATGCATGCCGAGAATGGCGATCGTCGCGCTGTCGGCCCGCGGGCGAGATCGTCATCTAGGCCATTGAGCGATCCTGACATGCCGACTTGGCATGCGGAGCAGGTTAACATGCGTCCGTCGCACCGAACGATTCGGCGATCCGGCCGTTTCGGCGCTTTTTCGGCAACGCCTATGGGATGACCCCCATGGCTAGTGTGCGGATGGATCCGTAAGTGCTCGGACGACGATTTGGCGGACACGAGAATCAGTGGGACCGTTTCGGTTCGACTCATCGGAGCCCGCCCAATGTTTACAGCGCTCGCTAGAATTCTGGGCCTGACGAAGCCCGTTCCCGCCCCGGCTGTCAGGGAGCCTATACCGCCGTTGAAGCGGCCCGGTCCCGCCGCGGGCGAGGTCAAGGTCGAGCGTCCCGTGACCGGGGATGCCAACCATTTGGCGGCAGAGGAGGTGGGGCAGAAGCGTGAGCCAGCCATGGCCGTCATGCATACGCATGCCGTCCAAACGACGCCGCCGGTGGCAGCGTCGCCAGGGCTCCCGCCCGTGGACCCGGATAAGCCCGCCCCTGCGGCGAACGACATGACGCACGATACGTCGAGCCCGCGACAGCGGTATGGCGTTGAAGCCCGCGGTCTGGAGCCGGACGGGAGGGCTACGTCGTATGTTGGACTCGACGCCGATCATCCGGACTATGTCGCGTACCCACCCGACCAGGGATATTTCGGCCTTGACCCTGTTCATTTTCCCGCACCTCCGGGCGATCTGGAAGGCAGAATTCGAGACGCCGATCCTTTGGTCTGCAGGGGCGTGGAAAACCAAGTTGGGCTCGCATTCCCTACGGACACGGCGCACGCCGGCGCTGATGCCACGCCCGTCAAAATCGCGCTCTGCCCGAGCATTCCACCGGATGAGGCAACGACTTGCGACCATTCCACTGAAGCGCTCAGGAAGGATAACGGCGCGTGGCCTTGCGTAGCTGGCCCATTAATCTCGGTTCTCGACCCGTCCGGCACGTCGAATCAATCTTCGCCACTTTTCCTGGACTTCGACATTCGGCCGGAAGCCAGCTTCCTTCGCGCGAGCCGACCGGCCAGGAAAGCGACGCGGATCCCTCCGCGGATCGCTGACCGGCCTCAAGTGGATGAGTGGAGCGGCGACGAACTCTTGACCCTACCCGAGGCGGCATCCCTCTTCTGGCCGGCCGGCCCGATCACGACGAACATTTTGCGCATCGCCGTTCGCGACGGGACGCTGACGACTACGAAGGTGGCGGGCCAGCATTTCGTGACGCTCGCGGCGATCCGCCGGATGGGTCTCCAAACGGGTGGTGCGGAAGAGGCCGACCCGTACGAGGTCCCGGCGAACGCGGCCTTAGTAGTCAAGCATGCCGAGGCTCAGAAGCTTGGTGGAGTGCGCGCGCCGAAACCGCGCGCGAGCAAAAGGTCTATCGCACCTGCCACCCTCAGTGGCCGAACGGAGCAGTAAGCGGCGGACACGGGGCCGTTTGACTTAGCGGGTTTACGCCCCACGCTCGCCTTTTTGAATTCCGGTACGCATGCCGACACAGGCGGGGCACTGTAGGATCGCGAGTCCAAGCCGATAACTCGTTCTTCTCCCGGTCAAGCGAGGGATTGCCCCGAAAAAATTTTGCACCCCTCAGAACGTCATTAGAGCCCCGCCTAGCGATCCAACCCATCAATCGGCAGATTCAATCGGTGACCGAAAACTCGACCATCAAGCGAGCCTGAAACCACCGCTCCTGAGCCCAAAGTAGAGAGTACGCCCCTTACCCATACAAGGTCCGAAGGACCAAGTACTCGTATAGTCGTTCCGCTCTAGACAGCAGCATCCCTGAGGCGGACCCTCCCTCCGCGACCGCCGGTGTGGTGCCCGGTGCCGTGATCCTTCGGGCAGGGACAGATGCAGCACGACGAACCGGCGCGGGATCGCGCCCTCGACTTCCGGTGGGGCATCCCCGACGGGATCGTATTCGCGTCCGGAATGCCGGACACCTCCGAAAAGCGGTACGACCACGCTCGGCGATCAATTGTCGCCGCCGCCTGCATCGCCGCCTTGGAGCAGCCCGGTGCGTGGGTGAGCTACAGCCGCCGCAAGGCGTTCTACGCCGGCCAAGGCCGGTACCAGGGGACGGCCTACACCTACGACCGGGTGCTCACCGCCGTCGGCGAGCTCGTCGGCCTCGGCCTATTGGAAGAGGTGCGAGCCCACCCCGGCGACCACCTCACAACGGGCCGCCAGTCGCGGATCCGCGCGTCGCCGTCCTTGCTGGCCGCCTATCGCGATGCGCCCTTCGTGTACAACCCGCGACCCTGCGCGCTACTCCTTAAGGACGAGGCCGGCGACCTCGTCCGCTACACCGACACCAGGCAGACCCGACGCCTCGCGGCTGAGCTCGACCGGGTCAACGCGCACCTCGGGCAAGTTCGCATCAGCATGCCGACCGGGGAGGGCTGGGAACATGTCGGGCGCGTCGTCCGGGCCCGGCACGATGGTCGTGGCACGTGGACCGGCGTCACGCCAACACCGCGCCCTGAAGTCTACAGGGTGTTCGGCCGCGGTCGTTGGGACCGGCACGGCAGGCTCTACGGGTGGTGGCAGAACCTCCCCAAGGGTCGGCGCAGGGAACTCCTCATCAACGGCGAGGTCTCGGTGGAGCCGGACTTCGCCACCCTCCACCCGCGGATCCTGTACGCAGCCCGGGGACACCGGTTGACGCACGATCCCTACGAGACCGGCACGCACCCCAGGGCCGAGGGGAAGCTCGCCCTGAACGTAGCCCTCAACGCCAAGACCATGACGGCCGCCGCCTCGGCCCTGATGTTCCGGGATGGGTGGGGGCACACCTGGGGGTACACCCACGGCCTCCTCAAGGCGGTGGTGAAGCGGAACGCCCCCATCGCGAAGGACATCGGCGCTGACCGGGGGGTGCGCTGCATGGCCGTCGATAGCGCCATTGCGGTGGACGTTATCAAGGCATGCGAGAAGGCGTCGGTGTGCGTCCTGCCCGTCCACGACAGCTTCATCGTCCCGTCGTCTCAGGGAGCGTGGATGGAGGCTAAGATGGAGGAAATCCTCTCCAACGTTCTCGGCGCTATAACTCGCTCTCCTGCCTCAATAATCGGGTGATTGGTTCCACATATGGAGGCCCCCCCGGGGCCCCGTCGGGGCTCCGCCTCTCTTCTCCTACTTCGGGAGGCTGGCTCTACCTCTGAGGGGGTGAAGCGCGGCGGCCCTTACAATGTGCCCTGGTACGGAGACGTGGTTCTACCACAGGGGGTGAGGCGCGATGGCCCTGCGGGGCGCCCTGGACGCGGGGGACGGGGCTCTACCTATCGGGGTTGAGGTGCGACGGCCCTGCGGGGCGCCCTGGGGTAGTATCGCGCACTCCATCCGTGTACTTTCCTAACGTTCCGCCTGGGACCGATGCACCACATCGTGAACCCCTCGCCTCCTGACGGTGGTGGGGGGTTCTGCTGCCCGGGGGTAGGTCACCGCCACCCGTGACGTGGATGTTAGAACGCTTCCAGGCTTATCCTGCGGGTATGGGCGAGGGGCTCGGCGTCTCCGTCTGGAGCGACATTTACGATTACGGGGCGCAGTGCCAGGGCGCCATCCTGTCCGAAGCCTCGCCGGACCGCTTCCGCAGTGCCCGCACCTTCACGGCTTCCGAGATCGCCAAGGCGGCCTCCCAGGGTGCCATCCGTGCCGTCGACCAGGTCATGTCGAACCCCTCTCCTCGGATGCGACGCGCCTATTTTTTTCTACAAGTGCGCCCTGCATCAGAACGGGAATATGATCCGAGCCCAGGTCGACGTCACCCCGAACCAAAAGACGGTCATGAAGTACGCCATGGGGTGTGGCCGGCATCGGCGTGTCCCAGATCTAGGACGGGCGTGGGCCATTGACTTCGCAGGACGCGAAGGGCGGAGACATCCATCGCCCCCGCTCTGCTTGGATCCTGGTCAAAGCACGGGCTGTGGCGGCGGAAGTGGTTGGGATGTAGGCCGACGGCCACGCCCTGCTTACGGTGGTGCGCCACGAAACTAACGCGGGTACCACCATTGATGGGGGCCCGTGCACCGGTGGTGGTCGGACCCAGGACGTGCCGGTGACCGCCCCCCGCGGGGGACCACCGAGCGGGTCTGTTCCTTAACATGCCCATTCAATAGACGTTTCACGACAAGGCAGATTGTCCGCCGTCGCGACAGCCGTTCATCCTGGGTCAATTCGGAGGTTGTCGCCAGTATGAAGCGTTTTCCCAATGGCGGTCACGGTCCCCGTCCAAAAGGTACACCGGTTGCAAACCAACCTTCCACACGATGTCTCCATCTCCGGCCTCCACATGGTGCTGGCCGCCGGCGTGGTCTTTTGGCTGGTGCGGGCATTGCTCGCCCTCGTGCCGTTCTGCGCCCTCGTCTGGCCGATCAAAAAGATCGCCGCCGGCTTCGCGATGCTGGGCGTCACCGCCTATTGCGCCTTCTCGGGCTGGGACATCGCCGCCGAGCGCTCGCTGATCATGACCCTGATCATGCTGGGCGCGATCCTGGTCGACCGGCCGGCCCTGTCGATGCGCAACCTCGCGCTCGCCGCCCTGATCGCCCTGGCCCGGGAGCCGGAGGGTCTGCTCGGGCCGAGCTTCCAGATGTCGTTCGGGGCGGTGGCCGGGCTGATCGCCTGCGCGCGGCTGATCGACGGGCGGCTGTTCCGGCGCCCGGGGGCGGGGCGGATCGAGCGGCTCGTCGGCACCGGGCTCTCGGCCGTGATCGGCACCCTGGCGACCACGCTGGTGGCGCAGATCGCCACCGCGCCGTTCGCCACCTACCATTTCCAGACGATCCAGCCGTTCGGGCTGATCGGCAACGCCCTGACCCTGCCGCTGGTCTCCCTGGTGGTGATGCCCTCGGCGGTGATCGGGATCCTGGCCTATCCCTTCGCCCTCGACCGGCCAATCTGGTGGCTGATGGGGCAGGCGGTGGGCGGCATGCTGGCGATCTCCGAATGGATCGCCGGCTTCGATCGCGCCACCCTGGTTCTGCCGGCCTTCGGCACCGGCGCACTGACGCTGCTGGCGGCCGGGCTGCTCCTGGCGACGCTCCCGGTCTCGCGGCTGCGCTGGCTCGCCCTGCCGCCGGCCCTGCTCGGGCTCGGCCTCGCTGCGATGCCGGAGCGCTTCGACCTTTACATCGACCGCCAGGGCGGCGGCGCGGCGATCCGCGGGCCGGACGGTGTTTTGTCAGCGCTGGGCAGTCCCTCGGCCTTCGTGCTGGAGCAGTGGCTGAAGGCGGATGGCGACGGGCGCCCGGCCAAGGCGGTCATCGGCGGCGCCTCGAAGGGCGGACAATGCGACAGGCTCGGCTGCACCGCGCGCCTGCCGGATGGCCGCGCCGTCGCCCTGGTCCGCGACCGGCGCGCCTTCGCGGAGGATTGTGCCCGTGCGGCAGTCCTGATCACGCGGCTCGCCGCGCCGCCGGGCTGCACGGGGCCGCTGGTCATCGACCGGCGCGTCCTCGCCACCCGCGGGGCCGTCGCCCTCAGGGTCGAGCGCGACGGCTTCACGCTACGCGACACCCATGGCGACGGACGCTCGGTACCATGGCGGCCATCGCCTGCAGCCCGAGCATCGACGGTACAGCGCCCGGAGGCACCGGCCAGTTCAGTCGAGTCGATCCCCGCGGAGTCCGACTCAAACGGCGCCGATGCCGTGCCCGGCGACGCCCCGGCCGCGCCGCTTCAGTAGCGGCGGACGAGGCTGACGAGCCGGCCCTGGATCTGGACCCGGTCGGGACCTAGCACGCGGGTCTCGTAGGCCGGGTTGGCAGCCTCCAGGGCGATCGAGGAGCCGCGGCGGCGCAGGCGCTTTAGCGTGGCCTCCTCGTCGTCGATCAGCGCCACGATGATGTCGCCGGTATTGGCTGTGTCCTGCTTGCGGATCACCACGAGGTCGCCGTCGAGGATGCCGGCATCGACCATCGAGTCGCCCCGCACTTCGAGGGCGTAATGCTCGCCGCCGGCCAAAAAGTCCGGCGACATGGTGATGGCGTGGCTCTGGTTCTGGATCGCCGAGACCGGCGTACCGGCTGCGATCCGGCCCATCACGGGGATCGAGATGGCGCGCCCGCCATCGTCGATCATCCGGGTGGTCGTGGGCTGGACCGGCGGCAGCTTGGACTTGCCGCCCTCGACCACGCTCGGGGTGAAGCGGCGCGGCTCCGCGGGCGGGGCGGCGGGCTGGGACAGGCTCTCGGGGATGCGGATCACCTCGATGGCCCGCGCCCGGTTCGGCAGGCGCCGGAGGAAGCCGCGCTCCTCCAGGGCCGTGATCAGCCGGTGGATGCCCGATTTGGACTTGAGATCGAGGGCGTCCTTCATCTCGTCGAACGAGGGAGGGACACCGCATTCCTGCATGCGGCTCTGGATGAAACGCAGGAGATCCAGCTGCTTGCGCGTGAGCATCGACGGGGACTCGCGGCTTGGCGGACCGCATCGACGCGGCCTCGGAAACAAATCACGAACAGGTTAAACGTTCCGCAAGTGTTCCGCAAGCCTGATCCGGCCAAGCTTGATGGGCCGAGACGCCCTGTCGCGCAAGCCTGCCCAGTCTGCCGGTCGGCCTCACGGTGACCTGAATCGCATCGGATGGTCCGGACGCTATGACGGTGCGTGCCGGACGGCGAGGTCCCGACTTCGACCTGAGCAGAATAGGCCTCGACCGCCTCGGATGGTCGAGTGCCCCATCAAGATATGGGTCACATGGACGTTTCAGCATCCGATACGGTCGAGTCGGGCAGCCGCGTGAAGCGCCTGCGGTCTGCGACCGCGGCGGCCCATGATCAGCTCGACCGGCGCGTCATGGCGGGAGAACCCTTCGCGAGCCTCGCGCGGTACGCGCTGTTCCTTCAGGTCCAATACCGATTCCATACACGCGTCGATCCGCTCTATCGCGACGGCGCGCTCGGACCCGTCCTGCCCGATCTGGACGGACGGCGCCGTCTCGCCCTGATCGCGCAGGATCTGCGCGACGTGACCGGCCGAGTCGCAGATGAGCCCAAGGAGCGGGGGGACGCGATCGATCCCGTGGCCGGGCTCGGCTGGCTCTACGTCGCGGAGGGCTCAAATCTCGGCGCGGCCATCCTGCTCAAGGAGGCCCGGAAGCTGGGCCTCTCGGAAGGCCACGGCGCCCGCCACCTCGCCGGGCATCCGGACGGCCGCGGGCTGCACTGGCGGCAATTCACCGCCGCGCTCGACCGGATCGCGCTTCCAGGCGATGGCGAGGCGCGCGCCGCCGCCGGGGCGACGGAGGCGTTTCGGTACGTGCACCGGCTCGTCGGGGACGCGTTCGGGGGCTGAGCGCCGTTCGACGCGACAAACGCATTGACTGGTCAAGCGGGGCCGTTTCAATGCGCCACGGGGCTGGAACTGGGCTTGGGATGACGAGGATGCGACGGCGCGCGGCTCTGCTGCCCATCGGCTTGGCTGGCTTCGGCTTGGCTTTGGCCGGCTGCACCACCGGGTTCTCGTATATCTCGCGGAACTACGTCGCCCTCACTCCGCAGGTGGTCACCATCGGCTGCAAGGAGCCCTACGAGGTCTACGACAACCGACAGCTGCGCCGGATGCTGATCGTCTCCAACGCCCTGCGCGAATATGCCGGCTGCAATCTCAGCGAGGTGCGGATCGATCCCGATCCGGCGGCGAGCCGGGTGAAGCGGTTCCGCACCGCCGCCCGCGCCTATCTCGACGAGACCGTGCGGGAGGATTGCCGGATCACCGGCGAGACCGTGTTCGATCCGCAGAAGAGCGAGTTCGCCTATGCCTGCGACGCGCCGATCGAGAAGCGGGGCACGGTGGTGCCGCGCCTGCCCGGCCGCCATCCGGGCCTGAACCAGCAGTAATCCTTTTCTAGAATCCGAGGGCCGGTCAGGTCCCGGGCTTCGGGAAGGTGCGCTCGGCGGCATCTCCGGCCGCCGCCAGCAGGGCGCGGGCGAAGGCGCGGGCCTCCGACCGGTCCAGCACGATCGCCGCCGTGACCGGGCTGCCGCCGAGATCGGCGAGGGCGAGTTCCAACCGAACCCCGTCCGGGACGGCGCTCGCCTGAAGGCTCCAGCCGCCTCCGCGATCCGTACTTTTGGCCATCACGACTCCTTCCAACCTGCCAGACCTGAGAAAACGCCGCAGGTTCCCGCCGGAACGGCCCGCGCCCGCCACTGTTCCGATGCGGTGCCGCACGCCGCTTCCCTGCCTCGCCTGTCCACCTTGCTCAAGACCGCGGGCCCCGGCATCGTGGTGATGCTCGCCGATACGGATGTCGGCAGCCTCATTACGGCGGCTCAGAGCGGCGCCCGCTGGGGCTACTCGCTGCTGCTGCTGCAGATCCTGCTCGTGCCGATCCTGTACATCGTCCAGGAGCTGACGGTCCGCCTAGGGACGGCGACCGGCCGCGGCCATGGGGAGCTGATCCGCGCGCATTACGGGCCGGTCTGGGCCTGGATCTCGTATGCCGGCCTCGTGGTCGCCGGGATCGGGGCGATCGTCACCGAGTTCTCCGGCATTGCCGGCATCGGCGACCTGTTCGCGGTGCCGCGTCTCGTCAGTCTCGGACTCCCCGCCGCCCTGCTTCTTGGGCTGGTGTTCACCGGGAGCTACCGGCGCGTCGAGGTGGTGGCGATCGCGGTCGGGCTGTTCGAGCTCGTCTTCATCGGGCTCGCCATCGCGGCCCGGCCGAACCCCGGCGACATCGTCGCCTCCTTTGCCCACATACCCCTCGGCGACAGCTCCTACCGGGTGCTGATCGCCGCCAATATCGGCGCGGTGATCATGCCGTGGATGATCTTCTACCAGCAATCGGCGATCGTCGACAAAGGCCTCGGCTGGGACCATGCCCGGAATGCGCGGCTCGACACGTTCGTGGGGGCCGTGATCTCGCAATGCGTGATGGGTGCGATCCTGATCGCGGCCGCCGCGACGATCGGTCAGGCCGGGCAGGGCAGCAAAAACGGCCTCGAGACGGTCGGAGACCTCGCGGGCGCCTTCACGCCGGCGCTCGGCCCCTGGCTCGGGCAGGTGGTGTTCGGGGTCGGCATCGTCGCCGCGGCCTTCGTGGCCCTCAACGTCGTCGCGCTGGCGCTCGCCTGGGGCTTCGGTGACGTCACCGGCCGACCGCATTCCCTCGAACAATCGCCCCGCGAGGCGCCGGCCTTCTATGGCACCTTCGCCCTGGTCGTCGTGGCGGGGGCGGTCACCGTGCAGCTGGTGACGAATCTCGTCGCGCTCAACATCGCCGTGGAGGTGATGAACGCGCTGCTGCTGCCGCTGGCGCTGGGCCTCCTGATCCTGCTCGCCACCCGGGCCCTGCCGGAGGAAAAGCGTGTGCGGGGCGCCTACAAATGGGTGGTCTACGGCGTGTCCGGCCTGACCGTGGCGTTCGCCATGGTCGGCGTGCTCGACGGGGTCGGCCTGCTCTGAACCGATTGACGCCGCCGCCTCGATGATGTCTCCCCCGGGCGACCTGACATCGGGGAGTCGCGACACATGCAAGAGATCTGGTTCCGCACGGGCGAGGCCACGGTGCTGGCAGCCGACGGGCAATACACCGACGCGATGCCCGAGGTGCTGATCGGCTCGGTGCGCGGGCCGGTGGGTCAGGCCTTCGCGTCGATGATGGGGCAGGTCCAGGGCCACACCCGCATGTTCGTGGTGCGCGACCTCAACCAGCTGGTACGCCCGGCCACGATGATGACCACCAAGGCGACGATCCACACGGCCGAGTATGTCGAGCTGCTCGGCGGAATCGTCCAGGCCGCCACCGGCGACGCGATCGTGGATTGCATCATCGAGGGCGTGCTGCCCAAGGACGGGCTCGACGAGCTGTGCATGATCATCATGATCTGGCTCGACCCGCGCTGCGCCGAGGACGACAACCTCGACCGCAAGGACCTGTACCGGACCAATTACGAGGCGACGAAGCTCGCCATCGCCCGCGCCCTCAAGGGCGAGCCCACCGTGGACGAGCTGATCGCCAACCGGAAGACCGTGAAGCACTACGCGCTCGAGGACGTGATCGAGTATTGATCAGCGCCGCGCCCGCGCCAGCGTGGTGCGGGCGTAGACATCGCCCAGCCGGCAATCGAGCCCGGCCGAGGCGATGACGAGCCGGTCGTCTGGGTCGGTTAGCCGGCGATGGACCCAAGCGGATCCGGACCGCTCCGAGAGGGTGGCATCGAAGGCGCGCTGCTCGACGAGCAGCACCGCCTCGCAGGTCGGCAGGGCTTCGTAACCGCAGAGCTTGATCGCGATCTTTGGACTCTTCGTGCCGGCGGGCTTGCGTCGGTCGCTCGGGGACAGGATCTCGACCGCGAGAAAGCAGGCCGACACCACATTGCGGCCCGGCTCGACCTCGTCGGCGTCGATGACCGCGACGTCCGGGACATAGACATGTCCTTCGAGCGTCGGCCTCAGATCGATAGCCGGGTTCTGCACGGAAATGCGGCCGAGGCGCAGGCGCTCGATTCCGTCGGTCAGCAAGCGGTCCAGGTTGCCGGCGATGATCTGGTGATCGATGTTCGGCTGGGCCCGCATGAGGAAGCGTCCCGCGACGAGTTCCCACTTTTCCTCGTCGGGCCGCGCGGCGACGAAATCCTGGAAGCTCTGGTGGAGATCGAGCGGTGCGAGTTCCGCTGCCGAGGCCGTCATGACGGACTCCGTCCGGGTGATGATGCCAAGATCGGACCGGCCGACGCACCGGTCAAGCGACGCTCATTGCGGCGGGATGCGGCCCACCGAGCAGAGGGTGCGCATCGTGCTGCTGCCGGGGTCGGTGTAGCAGGAGGCCGACCAGCCGTTCTGTTGGATGAACGACTTGCGGCGCTCCGACAGGGCGGTCCGGTAGGCGTCGGCGATGATCGGCTCGACCCGCGCGGCCGGCTCGCCGACCAAGAGCTCGGAGGCGGCGGCGAGATCGCGGAAAAACGCCGCCGAGGGGCTCGGCTCGGCGGAGGTGGCCTGCACGATCGGCTCCGCCCGGCAGGTCACGTCGAACCGGATCGGGCCGGCCAGGCGGATGTCGATGCTCGGCCCGGAGCGCTTGCCGACCTTGCCGCCGATCGCCCCGGCGATCTGGCGCGCGAGGTCGTCGCACGGCTCCGCCCGGGCGACACCCGGCAGGAGAAGCAGGCCCGCGAGGGCGAGGAAGAGCGGGCGGCGAACGGCGAAAATCGGCATGGCCAGCACTCTACGCATGGCGTTCAGCCTGTTCCAGAGCGCACGCCGCCGAAGTGGACGCCGCTCCGACACAAGCGAGACGTCAGAGCCGCATCTGGGCGAAGCTCTTGAGCAGGGCCGGTGCAATACGCATCCCCGCCGGCACCAGTTCGGCCGGGGGCGGCCGGCGGACGCAATCCTCGAGATAGGCCAGGGATTCTTCCAGCACCGCGCCGGTGAACGGCTTGGCGATCACCGCCGTGGCGCCCTCCAGGTCGTCCGAGAGGCTCCGGGCATTGGCGGTCATGAACGCGGCCGTGATGCCGCCGATGGCGCGCACCGCATGGGCCACGTCCACACCCGAGGACTCGTCGCCGAGGCGCAGGTCGATCAGCACCAGCTCCGGCCGGGTCTCGTGGACCAGGGCGATGGCCTCGGCCGCATTCATGGCGGTGCCCACGACCCGGTAGCCGGCCTCTTCCAGCATCATCTCGATCTGCATCAGGATCAGCGCCTCGTCCTCCACGACGAGGATCCGCATCGGCTCGCTCATGTGGCCTCCGGGGTGGCAGCCATCTCGCGGGGCAAGCGGACATTGACGATCGTGCCCGGGTCGTTCGCCTGCCAGGCGATGCTGGCACTGAGCTGGCGACAGAGCGTGCCGATCAGCCGCTTGCCGAAGGAGCGCTGCTCCATGACCTGAACGGGCATGCCGACGCCGTCATCGGCGATCTTGATGGTGAAGTAGCGGTCGTCCGGGGCCACCGTCACGGAGAGGCGGCCGGCGCGGTCGTCCGGGAAGGCGTGCTTGAGCGCGTTGGTGATCAGCTCGTTCATCATCAGGGCCACGGGCGGGGCCTTGGCGACCGGGACCTCCACGGTCTCGAGGTCGAGATGCAGGCGGATGCGGTCGAGGCCCGAGCCGCGCACCAGATCGGTGGCGAGGTCGCGGGCGAACTCGGCGACATCGAAGCGCTCGACATTGTTGGACTGGTAGAGCCGGCGGTGGACCGTGCCGAGGGCCTCGACGCGGGTCAGCATCGCCTCCATGGCGGTGCGCGCGGCCGGGTCAGTGATCGCCTTGGTCTGCATGGCGAGTAGGGCCGCGATCATCTGGAGGTTGTTCTTGACCCGATGATCGACCTCGTGGACCAGCATGGTCTGGGTGGCCAGGGCCTCGGTCAAGTCCCGGGTCCGGCGGGCGACCTCGGCCTCGAAATGGTCCTTCTCCTGCTGGACCCGCAGATGCGCGTCCACCCGGTCGGAGACGTCGAGCTGCGAGGCGAAGAAGAACAGCACCTCGCCGGCCTCGTTGGCGACCGGGCTGAGATACAGGGCGTTCCAGAACGACGAGCCGTCCTTGCGGTAGTTCAGCAGGTCGATGGCGATGTCCCGCTGCGCCTCCACGGCCTCGCGGATCAGCGCCACGGCGCCGCGATCGGTGTGCTCGCCCTGGAGGAAGCGGCAATTGCGGCCGAGCACGTCCGCGCGCTCGTAGCCGCTCATCCGCAGGAACGCGTCGTTGGCGAAGACGATCGGGTTGTCGGGCAGGCGCGGGTTGGTGATGATCATGGCCATCCGCGTGGCGCGGACAGCGGCGGCGAAAGGATCGCCCTTTCCCGGTGCGGTATCCAGCCGGTCTGTCAGATGCCAAGCGTCGGGTTGTTCCATCGAACCTGCTCTTCCGTGCCCGGCGTTCGTCACCTCCGGCAATCGGCTCAGGCCTGCGGGCTCGCAGACCGGGACCTAAACGGCCGATTCCTGCGAAGGGTTCAGGGGCGGTGCATTTTGGCGCGTTAATCCGGCAGACAGGATGACGCACCCGGACACGCGCCATCGTCCCCACCCGCCGATGGCGCCGGGGCATGGCCCAAGAAGACCCAGCACGAGGGACGCGGGACCCCGTGGGGACCCGAATGTCGGCCAAGGACGCATGCACCGCCCCATCCCCGAGGCCGCCGGGGCCCCCAAGAGCGCCACCGGATCGCTCCCGGAGCATCGGAGGAGGCCAATGAGCTCGAAGCAGGAACCCTATCGAGGGAGGACGTGCAGATTGGCTGTCATGAAGGGAGAGGTCACGTCTTGTCCGGCTCGGTCGCGGGACCGGCAACGGCTCCCACACCGTTGCCTAGATTAGCGCCCCTGTGAGGCGGCACTCCACTCGGCAAGACGGGAGCGGTTGATGGCTCGTCCTGTTCCTTTGCGAGGCCGGCTTTCACCTCTTGGATGAGGTCTGCAAAGACGTATGGCTTGCTGAGCAGGCGTGTGCCCGGCGGCAACGCGCGCTGCAGATCCGCTCCGGCCCCCGAGGTGACGAGAATGCCGACATCGGGCCAACGGTGGTGAACGAGGTGTGCGAGGGCAACACCATCCCCCACGATGCCCCGCCCCGTGATCAGCATGCGCACGGTCACCGACCCTTGAAGCACCGCCAGTGCCTCAGTGGCCGTGCTGACCTCTATGGTCTGAAAACCAACATCCGCCAGCATGTCGGCTGTGACCATACGGACGAGTTCGTCGGCCTCCGCGATGAGGACGGCTAAAAGCCTGCTGTCAGACACAGACGGGCTCCACGCGTTCAGGGCGGGAGCGCTCGCTGCGCTCAGATTCCGCCGACCGGGACCGAAGCCGGTGATGGCCCCTTCCACGCCACATGGTGGTCGGACGCGACAACCCGGGTTTGCGGCAGCCCGCCACCGACAGCGTGTGCCCGGTCCCCCGCATGGTGTGGTCGCAAGGGAGGCGGTCGTCGGCAATCACACATCGATACCCTGGTGACCGTCAGCCGTCTCTGAACGCAAAATCTTGCTGACGAAAGCGAACACCGCCTCTCGGCTCGCAGGGCTTCGGATCGCGAGCCACATTTGGATCAGTTGCGTGGTGTCCTTCCCCGTGTCCGCACGAGCCTCCTCAAGGAAGCGGTCGGGTGTGCAGCCAAGCGCTTGCGCTAACCGTGCGAGCGTCGCGACATGGGGGGTATCATGTTCCGTGGCGAGGCCAGTGGGCGTCGGCATGTCCATCGAGAGACCGAAGTTATAGGATGACTGTCTGTCTAATATCGCACTTTTACACTGTATTCGAAGCCGCGCAACAGTAATAATTTTACATTTAATGCGATAAATTCGCATAACGTAGATGATTTACATCGCTTGTATTTCATTTCTAGAGCGAGCGACATGGATAAAAAATCCGATGCGGCTGTTATTGTCGATTTGTTTCGAGCCACGCACGCTTCATCGATAGAAAATATACAAGGACTATAAAGACTCTAAGCCAAATATATCTATTCATCCCACGGTTATATAATATAGTTCGCATTATCATTTCTGATTAGCGAGCATTTTGGCAAAAATATCAAATATATCTCACATGGATATTGCGAAAAATAGGCCCGTGAAATTTTCAAAGACGGAACGCCCGTTCCGGGACGAAAGGTCAAGGCCCGGTTGCCGCCTCCAGCCAATCTTGGACGGCGGCTGGCAAATCACTGCTTTCAGCAAGCGCTGGCGGCATCGCGCACGAACGGCATGGTGCGTCGACAGGGGACGATACCAAGCGCCGGATTCCACCCTGTCAGCTGTGTGAGGGCGCGCGCATGAGCATGAATGGCGTGCCCCTCACGCAACCCCTCAGTGAAAATCCCGGCTCGGATACATCCGTCGGTCCGGGGGCGCGCCGAAATCCGTGGTCTCGGGAGGCAGCCGCATCCCAGCGGCACGCAGGTCGCGCAGGGACTCCGTGAGATCGCGAAAGCCCTCGGCAACCAGGTGGACGACGCCGCTCGCCCGCTGCACCCGGCCGCGCACGGCGAGGAACCGGGCCTGCATGGCGGCCCGGCGGTTGGCCTCGAACACCGCCTTCCAGATGATCACGTTGGCGATGCCGGTCTCGTCCTCCAGGGTCAGGAACACCACGCCCTTGGCGGTGCCCGGCCGCTGGCGGATCAGCACCAGGCCCGCCACCGTGACCCGGGCGCCCTGGGGCAGGGCCGGATCGCAATGGGCCCGGGCCGGGATCGCGCCGATCCGGGCGAGGCGGCCCCGGAAGAACGCGACCGGGTGCCCCTGGAGCGACAGGCCGGTGGCGGCGTAATCCTCGGCCACCGCTTCGGACAGGGGCAGGGCCGGCAAATCCACCTGCGGCTCGTGGCGGAACAGGCCGTCATCGGCGTGCCAGGCGAAGAGCGGCAGCGGCGCGTCGAGCAGGTGGCCGCGGCGCTCGGCTGCGTCCACCTTGGCGGCCTTGCGGGAGGAGGTGCCCTCGAGCGTGCGCACCATCCACAGGGCAGCACGCCGGTCGAGGCCGAGCGACCGGAAGGCGTCGGCCTCGGCCAGGCGCTCCAGGGCATTGCGGGGCAGCGCCAGCGCCGCCTGCAGCCCCTCGATGCTGGCATAGCCGTTGGCGCGCAGCCGGACGAGCCGGTGCATCGCCGCTTCGGGCAGGCCGCTCACCTGCCGCAGGCCGAGGCGGACCGCGTGCAGCCTGGGGTCTCCGGCCGGCTCCAGGGTGCAATCCCAGGCGCTGGCATTGACGCAGACGCCCCGCACCTCGACCCCGTGGGCGCGGGCGTCGCGCACCAGCTGGGCCGGCTGATAGAAGCCCATCGGCTGGGCGTTGAGGATCGCGGCCAGGAACACGTCCGGGTGGCGGCACTTTATCCAGGCCGAGGCGTAGACCAGGAGCGCGAAGCTCGCCGCGTGGCTCTCCGGAAAGCCGTAGGTGGAGAAGCCCTTGATCTGCGCGAAGCAGCGCTCTGCGAAATCCGCCGGGTAGCCGCGTCGGGTCATGCCGCCCACGAATTTTTGCTCGAAACCGCCGATCGAGCCGACATGCCGGAAGGTGGCCATCGCCCGGCGCAGCCCGTCGGCCTCGGCCGGAGTGAAGCCCGCCGCCGTGATGGCGATCTGCATCGCGTGTTCCTGGAACAGCGGCACGCCATAGGTCTTGTGCAGCACCGTGTGCAGCTCGTCCGCCGGCCCGTGATCCGGATGCGGTGCCGGATAGACCACCGGGTCGATCCCCGAGCGCCGCCGCAGGTAGGGATGGACCATGTCGCCCTGGATCGGGCCGGGGCGCACGATCGCCACCTGCACGACGAGGTCGTAGAACGCCTTCGGCTTGAGGCGCGGCAGCATCGACATCTGCGCCCGGCTCTCGACCTGGAACACGCCCACCGAATCGGCCTTTGCCAGCATCGCGTAGGTGTCGGGATCCTCCGGGGGCAGGTCGGCCAGGGTCTCGTAGAAGACGCCGTGGTCCCGTTCCAGAAAATCGAGGCCGCGCTTGAGGCAGGTCAGCATGCCGAGCGCCAGCACGTCGACCTTCATCAGGCCGATCGCGTCGATGTCGTCCTTGTCCCACTCGATGAAGGTGCGGTCCGCCATGGCGCCGTTGCCCACCGGCACGGTCTCGTCGAGGCGCCCGCGGGTCAGGATGAAGCCGCCGACATGCTGCGACAGGTGGCGGGGGAAGCCGATCAGCTGGTGCGCGAGATCGAGGGCCTGCCGGAGCATCGGGTTGTCGGGGTCGAGGCCGGCCTCGCGCACGTGCTTGTCCGGCACGTCCTTGCCCCAGGAGCCCCAGACCGTGTCGGCGATCGCCGCGGTCACGTCCTCGGTGAGCCCCAAGACCTTGCCGACCTCGCGGATCGCCATGCGCGGGCGGTAATGGATCACTGTGGCGCAGAGGGCGGCCCGGTCCCGGCCGTAGCGGTCGTAGAGGTGCTGGATCACCTCCTCGCGGCGCTCGTGCTCAAAATCGACGTCGATGTCGGGGGGCTCCCCCCGGTTCTCGGAGATGAACCGGGCGAACAGCAGCCGGTGCTTGGACGGGTCCACCGCGGTGATACCGAGGCAGAAGCACACGGCGGAATTGGCCGCCGAGCCGCGGCCCTGGCACAGGATCCCCTTGCTCCGGGCGAACTCGACCACGTCGAACAGGGTCAGGAAGTAGCGGGCGTATTCCATCTTCGCGATGAGCCGCAGCTCCTCATGGAGCGTCGCCTCGACTGCGGCCGGGATGGTGCCGGCATAGCGCCAGAGCGCCCGCTCCCAGGTCTTCTCCTCCAGATATTCCTGCGGCGTGCGCCCCGGCGGCACCGGCTCGTCGGGATATTCGTAGTGCAGTTGCGACAGGCAGAAGCTGCAGCTCTGCGCGATCTCGACCGTGCGGGCCAGCGCCTCCGGGTGGTCGGCGAACAGCCGGGCTATCTCGGAGGCCGGCTTCAGGTGGCGCTCGGCGTTAGCCTCCAGGCGGTAGCCGGCTTCCCCGATCCGGCAGCGCTCGCGAATGCAGGTCACCACGTCCTGGAGCGGGCGCCGTTCGGGATGGTGGTAGAGCGCGTCCGAGACCGCGACCATGGGCGCTCCGTAGGTCTCGCCCAGCTCGGCCAGGAGGCCGAGGCGTCGGCGCTCGTCGCCGCGCCGCGCGTGGCTCGCCCCGAGCCAGGTCCGGCCCGGGGCGGCCGCGGCCAGGGCTTCGAGCCGGCCCAGAAAACCGTCCGGGGGGCGCAGGCGCCGGCCCGGCGGCATCGCGATGAACATCTGGCCCTCGGCGGCTTCCAGCATCTCGGCAAAGGTGAAGCGGCATTCGCCCTTGCGGCTGCGCCGGTTGCCCCGGGTGAGCAGCAGGCAGAGGCGGCCCCAGGCCTGCCGGTCCACGGGATAGGTCACGGCCTCGAACCCGTCCTCGGTGACGAGGCGCACGCCCGGCAGGACGTGGATCTTCAACCCCTCCGCCTCCAGGGCCCGCGCCGCCGCATGCGCCCGCACCACCCCGGCCACGGTGTTGCGGTCGGCGATCCCGAGTGCCTTGAGCCCGTAGGCCGCCCCCTGCACGACGTATTCCTGCGGGTGCGAGGCGCCGCGTAAAAACGAAAAATTCGTGGTGAGGGCGAGTTCGGCATAAGCGGGATCGCTCACGCGAACACCCCGTGGACGAACCACGCGGCCGGACGGCCGGGGGCGTGCGGCCCGTCACGGTAGAGCCAGAGCCTCCGGCCGGCCTCGCACTCGACCCGGTAATAGTCCCGGGCCGCGCCCGGCGCGTGCCACCACTCGGCCGCGATCCGCTCCGGCCCCTCGGCATGGACGATCGCGTGGATCCGGGCGCGCCAGCGGAAGCGCCGGGGCGGCCCCTCGGGCACGGTGGACAACACGTCGAGGGCGGCCTCGCCCCGGGGGAACAGCACCAGGGGCCGGGGCGGCAGGTGGTCCGGCCAAGAGCTGGGCGCGCTGGTCCAGGGGGTGTCGGCCTCACACGAAGCCGATCGAGGCACGGCTCCCCTCTCCCGCACGGGAGAGGGAGCCTGTCGCGACCTGCGCGAGGCGCTGTCTGAACCTTGTAGCGTCCAGGGGAGGGTGTGGGCGGCCCGCTCCGGGATGTGGCTCGCCCGCGCCCCGAGGCGCAGGAGCGGCCGGCCGAGGCGCTGCGTCAGGGCGTCCGCGAGGGCGTCGATCCCGTCGCCCTGGGGCGCCGCGCCGAGCTCCGTCTGGCGGGCCGACAGGGCGCCGGTCACCGTGACGGTGAGCGTCACGGTCTCGAAGCCGAAGCCGGCATCGAGACCGGCGCCGAGGCGGTCGAGGCGCAGCGAGACCAGGGCGGCGACCCGCTCGGGGCAGCGCTCGGGCCGGGACAGGCCGAGATCGAGCACGCGCATCACCCCGTCGACCCGGTGCAGCACGAGGCGCAGGGCGCAGGCGCCGACCCCGTCCCGCTCAAGCCGGGGGGCGATCTCGGCCATCAGCAGCCGGGCGGTGACGACGATGTCCGATTGCCGGCCGATCGGGTCGAGGAAGCCCCGGGCGGCCCGGTACGCGGCCTCCTCGGTGAGCGGCGCCAGGGGCTCCGGCCGGCGGCCCATCGCCTGGTCGAGGCGTAGCAGCAGGGCCTCGCCGAAGCGGCGGGCCAGCGGCCCCCGGGCCAGCGCATCGACTTCGCCGACCCGGCGCAGGCCGAGCCGCCGCAGGCCCGAGACCGTGCCGGGATCGAGGCGCAGCGCCTCCACGGGCAGCGCCCGCAGCGCCGGTTCGGCCCCGCCGGGGGGTACGATCACCCGATCGGAGGCCCCGTAGCAGGCCAGCGCGAAGGCGCCGCCGGGGGTGTCGGCGAGCGCGATCCGGGCGGGGATGTTCGACCGCGCCAGGCGCCCGGCGAGGTCGTCCACGAGGGGGCCCTCGCCGCCGCGCAAATGGCTCGCCCCGGCAACGTCGATATAAAACCCGTCCGCGGCCTCGGCGGCCCCGAACGGCGCCACGACGGGGGCGTAGCCCTCCGCCCAGCGGCAGAGGCGCAGCAGCGCCGCCCGGTCGGAGTCGGGATCGGCGGGATAGACTTGGAGCGGCACGCCGATCCGCGCCCGGACCCGGCCCAGAGGCTCGCCGGGCCGCAGACCCAGGGCGCGGGCCTCCGGGTCGAGGGCGAGGAGGCGCAGGCCGCCGGGGCCCTCGGCCGCCACCGCGAGCGGGCCTCGGTCAGGCGCGAGACCGGCCCGCCGCAGCCGCGTCACGGGCCAGTGGCTCAGGCAGACGCAGACGATGCGCGGCATGGTCCCACTCCAGAAGCCAGTCGCCGCCGCGGCCGTTGCGGCAGCGCTCGAGCCGCGCCCGCCAGCGCGGGTTGTCCAGGGTGCCGAACCGGTCCCGGGCGGCCGGGGCCGAGGCGATCCGCCAGCGGGTGGCGGCGCCGTTGGGCAGCCCGGCCTCGGCGGAGCGCAGGATCAGCAGGAGCGGCGGCGCGGCCCCCTCTGCGCCCGCTTCCGCGGCGAGCTGCAGGCGCCGACCGGGCTTCAGCGGCAAGCCGTCCGCCAGGAGGCCAACCAGCACTGGCAGGGCGCGGGCGTGGAGCGCCGCTTCGAGCGCGCGAAACACCTCGGCGTCGCTTCCCGCCTCCAGCAGCAGCAGCCGGGCCGGATCGAGGCCGAGTCCGGCCAAGCCGTGACCATGGGGCAGGGGCTGGTTCGGCGCAGCGGCGATCAGCGCCGCGCCTTGCGTAAGGACGAGCTGGGCGGCACAGAGCGCCAGGACGAAACCCAGGGCCGCGACCGCGTCCGCGGGCTCCATCGGGGCGATCTCGTGCGGCGGCCCGAGGGCCAGGCCGCCGCCGGGCAGATGCGCGTCGATCGCCGTCAGGCCCAGCGGCAGGACCGAGCGCGCCGCCGCCGGGCCGCCCGGAGCCGCGAGGCGCGCCCGCAGGGCCGCCAGCCGCTCCCGGGGGCTGCCGGAGGCGGGGTCCCGCCCGGTCTGGTTCGCAGGGTCCAGCCCCATCTCCGCGTGCTCCGGTCATGCCGGACGATAAGAACATAACAGGAACATGTTCAAACCGATTTCGCACGGCACCTGAATCGGACGCCTGGACAGCGGCTTGGCCTGTGGATGGATGTGGACGCCTGTGGAATCGGCCGGGCCGCCCGCGACCAAAGCCACGGTTGACCGAGTCCGCGAGCCGAGACCACAAGTCGTGCGCCGCGCCTGACGCGGCCGACACGGTCCGAGCATGCGCCCAGTCCTCGCCTTGACGATCCTGCTCGCCCTCTCCGGAGCGGCCTCAGCCCAGCAGCCGCCGGATCCCGGCCCCGCCCCATCCGCCGAGGCGCCTTCGCGCCAGGCCAGGCCGCGGCCCCGGCACGCGCAGGCCCCGAGCCAGCCGATCATGGTCTACGACGCCCGGATCGAGGCCGGCGACCTGCGGATCTCGGGCTCGGTTCGCAAGCCCGGGGCGATCGTGGTCTTGGACGACGACATCTCGATCCAGGCCGACCGGCGCGGGCGCTTCACCTTCCGGGTCCCCTACCGGCCGCCGACCTGCGTGGTGACCCTCAAGGCCGAGCCGGACGAGCGCGAGGCCGTGGTCGCGAACTGCGCCGCCGAGGGACCGCCGGGTCCGCCCGGCCCTCAGGGCGCCGCGGGTCCGCCCGGAGAGACAGGTCCCAAGGGCGAGGCGGGTTCCAAGGGCGATGTAGGTCCGAAGGGCGACCAGGGACCGAAGGGCGACCAGGGGCTCAAGGGCGAGCCGGGCGCTCCGGGTCTAGCGGGGTCCAAGGGAGATCAGGGGCCGAAGGGCGAAGCCGGGCTCAAGGGTGAAGCCGGAAGCAAGGGCGAGCCCGGCCCGGTCGGCGGGGCAGGGGCGAGGGGCGAGGCCGGCGCGTCCGCCCTCCGGGCCGTGCGCAAATCCGACTGCGCGGGCGGCTGCACCGTCACCTGCCCGGCCGAGGAGGTTCTGGTCACCGCCCACTGCCTCAAGGTCGGCACCCCGGTCTATGACGGGGAGGGGGCTGCCTGCCCGGCGGAAGCCTCGGGGATCGTCGGGTTCTGCACCCGGCCGTGAGCGGAGCCGGTGGCCTTAGCCACCGGTCTCGTGCAGCCAGTCCAGCATCCCGGCGGCGGCGGCTCGGCCGCCCGCGAAGGCGCCCTGGAGCAGGTAGCCGCCGGTCGGGGCTTCCCAGTCGAGCATCTCGCCGGCCAGGAACAGGCCCGGCCGAGCGCGCAGCATGGCCCGGCTGTCGAGGGCGTCGAGGCGCACCCCGCCGGCCGTCGAGATCGCCCGCTCGATCGGGGCCGAGCCGACGAGGTCGAGGGGCGCGGCCTTGATCAGCCCGGCCAGCGCCTCGGGCTTAGCTGGGAGGGCGTCCGCCACCTCCCGCAGCAGGCCCACCGCCACCGGCGAGAGTCCTGCGGCCTTGCGCAGGCGGGTCGCAGCCGAATCCCCCGGCCGGGCGCCAGAGAGGCGGCGGGCCAGAGCGTCCCGGGTCAGGTCGGGACGCAGGTCGACGATCAGGCGAGCGCTTCCCCGCGCGGTGATCGCGTTGCGCAGGATGCGCGACAGGGCGTAGACCGCCCCGCCCTCGATCCCCGCCTCGGTGATCACCGCCTCGCCCCGCACGGCAATGCCGTCACAGGCGAGCGCCACCCGCTTGAGCGGTGCGCCGGCAAACCGCTCCCGGAACAGGTCGGACCAGGCTACCGTAAAACCGGCATTGGCCGGCTCCAGGGGCGTGACCTCCACGCCGAGCCCTTCGAGAAGCGGCACCCAGCGCCCGTCCGAGCCGAGCCGCGGCCAGCTCGCCCCGCCGAGCGCCAGTAAAGTGGCCTTGGGCCGGATCTTGACGGCGCCATCCGGCGTCTCGAACTGAAAAAAACCCTCGGCGATCGCCGTGAGCCGGTGGCGGGTGCGGATCCGGACGCCGAGGCGGTCGAGCCGCGCCAGCCAGGCCCGCAGCAGCGGCGACGCCTTGAAGCTCGTGGGAAACACCCGCCCGCTCGACCCCACGAAGGTCGGCTCGCCGAGCTCCGCACACCAATCCCGCAGCGCCTCCGGGGGGAAGGCCGCGATGGCTTCGTCCAGGTGGCCGGCGGGATGGTAGCGCGCCAGAAAATCCGCGCGCGGCTCGCTGTGGGTGAGGTTGAGGCCGCCGCGCCCGGCGATCAGCAGCTTGCGGCCCACCGACGGCATCCGGTCGTAGACCGTAACCGCGCGGCCGGCCTGCGCCAGCACCTCGGCCGCGGCCAACCCGGCCGGCCCGCCGCCCACGATTGCGATCTCTTGGGCGGTATCCTTGATGTCGTCCGGCATCCGCCTGGAAAGCGGCAGGCCGCCCATGCCTGTCAAGGCGGAAGGGCCGGGGAGGGGCAGAAGGAGGAGCCGTGCGCTGCGCGCCATGCAGGCTCACCAGCAATGCGGTGGGAACCAAACCCACCCACAGATAAGTTCTTCTCCGTTCTTCGCCTTGCGTAGATCGGCAACCTCCGCGTGAGGGCCGTCGACGCACACCCTCCTTCGTGCCGAGCCATCATCCGCACCGGATGCGAACGGCCGTGCAGCCCGGACCAGAGGTCAGACACGTGGGTCGTCCCATCGCCGTCACCGGGCTCTCGGCGCAGCCGGCCCCCGCCGCCGCCCGGGAGCGCCTCAGCCCGCTCGAGATCCGCGCGATCGTGTTCGGCCTGATGACCGCGATGCTGCTCGCGGCCCTCGACCAGACCATCGTGGCGACCGCGATGCCGACCATCGGGCTCGATCTCGGCGACGCCGCGAACCTGCCCTGGATCGTCACCGCCTACCTGCTGGCCTCCACGGCGGTCACGCCGCTCTACGGCAAGCTGTCCGATATCCACGGCCGGCGGATCATGCTGCTGATCGCCATCGCGACCTTCGTGCTCGGCTCGCTCGCCTGCGCGGTGGCCCCCACCATGGTGACCCTGGCGCTCGCCCGGGGCCTCCAGGGCATCGGCGGCGGCGGGCTGATCGCCCTGTCGCAGACCATCCTGGCCGACATCATGCCGCCCAAGGAGCGGGCCCGCTACCAGGTGGTGATCGCCGGCGTGTTCGTGGCGGCCTCGGTGGCGGGGCCCCTCCTCGGGGGCTTCTTCGCCCAGCACCTGCACTGGTCGCTGATCTTCTGGATCAACCTGCCGATCGGTTTCCTGGCCTTCGCGCTGACCAACGCCAAGCTGAAGCTGCTGCCGCGCAACGAGCGCCGCCACACGCTGGACTATCCCGGGGCGATCCTGCTGATCCTGAGCTCGACCACCCTGTTGCTGGCCCTGAGCTGGGGCGGCGTGCGCTATCCCTGGGGCTCGGCACCGGTGCTTAGCCTGCTCGCCCTGGCTTCCGTGCTGGGCAGCCTGTTCGCCGCGCGCCTCGCCACCGCGGCCGAGCCGCTGATCCCCACGGAGGTGCTGAAGGACCGGGTGGTCTACAGCGCCACCCTGTCCGCCTGCTTCGCCATGGGCACCTTCATCGGCCTGACCATCTACGTGCCGATCTTCCTCGAGGGCGTGATCGGCCTCACCGCCAGCGAATCCGGCGTGGCCCTGGTGCCTTTGATGGTCGGCACCGTCACCGGGGCAACGCTGTCGGGCCGGTCGATGCTGCTGTTCCGGCACTACAAGCGCGTGCCGCTCGCCATGATGAGCCTCAGCATCGTCTGCTGCGCCGTCATCGCCCTGGAGGGGCGGGCGCTGCCGTTCTGGCTGATGGAGGTGCTGTTCGCGCTGCTGTCCATGGGGATCGGGACGATCCTGCCGCTCTCCACCATCGCGATCCAGAACGCGGTGGAGCCGCACCAGCTCGGCATCGCCACCGCGGCGATGAATTTCTTCCGCTCGCTCGGCGGCGCGCTGATCGTGGCCGCCTTCGGGACGATCGTGCTCGGCGGTGCCGCCGGGACCGGGCACGATGTCGAGAGCCTGATCCGCGGCGCCGACCCCGCGCAGCTCGCCCTGACCTTCCGCTCGGTGTTCCTGGCCGCCTGCCTCGGCCTGGTGGCGGCCTTCGGATTCCTGGCCTACATGGAGGAGCGCCCCCTGGGCGAGCGTCCCGCGGCGAGGCCCGGCGGCGCACCGGTCGCCGACACTCCGACATGAGGCACCCATCTTGGCTTGGCTGATCCTGCTCGCCGCCGGCCTGCTGGAGGTGGTCTGGGCCTACGCGATGAAGCGCTCCGCGGGCTTCACGGAACTGATCCCGAGCGTCGTGACGGTGGTGGCCGCCCTCGGCAGCTTCGTCCTGCTGGCCTTCGCCATGCGCAGCCTGCCGCTCGGCACCGCCTACACGGTCTGGACTGGCATCGGCGCGGTGGGCGCCTTCCTGCTCGGCATCCTGATGCTCGGCGAGAGCGCGAGCCCCCTGCGGATCGCCGCGGCGGCGCTGATCGTCTCGGGCCTGTTGCTGATGAAGCTCTCCGGGGAAGCGTGAGACGCGGGATCATCCGGCCGCCGCGTCCGTGCCCTTGAATCGCCCGGTTCACCCGCTTAACTCGCCCTTATCGGCTGCGGGCCCCTCTGGCGGGCGCTGTTCAGCGCCCGTGATGTCGGAGCCGATGCTTTCCTTCCGGAATCGCATCAGGTCCCGCACATGATGGACGTCCTCACCGTCGTATGGCTCGGTAAGCCGTTGTGGATGTGGCTGGGCTTTCACGCCCTGGTCGCATCCCTGCTGGCCTTCGATCTCGGGCTGCTGCACCGGGACAAGGAGCATGAGATCGGCGTGCGGGAGAGCCTGCTGCTGACCGGCTTCTACCTGGCGCTGGGCCTCGCCTTCGGCGGCTGGATCTGGTGGTATCTCGGGCCGCAGGCCGGCGAGGAATACGTCACCGGCCTCGTGGTCGAGAAGTCGCTGTCCATGGACAACGTCTTCGTCATCGCCATGATCCTGGCCGCCCTCGGCATCCCTCGCGCCGCCCAGCACCGGGTCCTGCTCTGGGGCATTCTCGCCGCCGTGCTGCTGCGCGGCCTGATGATCGGGCTCGGCGCGGCGCTGGTGCACCAAGTCCACTGGGTGCTGTCGCTGTTCGCCGCCTTCCTGATCTTCGCCGGCCTAAAAATCCTGTTCTCGGGGCCCGAGGAGGAGGGCGACTTCCAGAACAGCGCCGTGGTGCGCTGGATCAAGAAGACGTTCCGGGTCACCCCCGAGCTGCACGGCCAGCATTTCGCCGTGCGCCGGCCCGACCCGGCCACCGGCCGGAAGGCCCTGTGGTTCACCCCGCTGGCCCTGGCGCTGGTGCTGGTCAACGGCGCCGATGTGATCTTCGCCGTCGATAGCGTGCCGGCGATCTTCGCGATCACCACCGACACGTTCGTGGTCTACACCTCCAACATCTTCGCGATCCTGGGGCTGCGCGCCCTCTACTTCGCGCTCGCCGCGATGGTTGACCGGTTCGCCTATCTCAAGACCGCGCTGGCCTTCATCCTGATCTTCATCGGCGCCAAGATCGTGGTCGCCGACACGTTCGGGCTGATCCACGTCCAGCCCTGGGTCTCCCTGGTGGTCACCCTGTCGCTGCTGACGATCGGCGTGCTCTACAGCCTGTGGCGCACCCGCACCGACGCCCCGGCGGTCGCCACCAGCCCGGCGCACGGCCACGAGGCGCGAGCCCACCGGGCCTGAGCCGTAGAGCATCAGGGCTCCGCCCTGATCACCCGCCAAAGGGCTGAGCCCTTTGGAAACCCCGGGGTTCTCAGCCCTGTGCCGGCAGGGCGGCGATCAGGTCGCGCAGGGTGGTGATGGTCGAGGCGTCGGCCACGCCGTCCACCCGCGCCTGCCGGAAATGGCGCTGGAACGCCGTAACGACCGCATGCGTGCGCGCGTCGAAGGTCCCGGTCACCGGCAACTCGTAGCCGTAGAGCGCGAACATCGCCTGCAGCGCCTCTACGGGCTGGCCGGCATCGCCCTGGGCGAAGAACCGGCCGTCCCGCAGGCTGGCTGGCGGCACGCTGTGGCCGACGCCCTCGGCGGCGAGGCGAGCCCACGGAAAGGTCTCGCCCGGATCCTCCTTGCGCTCGGGTGCCACATCGGAATGGGCGAGCACCCGCTCCCGCGGGATCGGCCAGCGTCCCAGGATATCACGGGCCAGGGCGATCACCGCGGCGACCTGGGCCTCCGGGTAGGGCGGCAGCCCGCCGGCATGGCCCGGATGGACGATCTCGATCCCGATCGAGCGAGAATTGAGGTCGGTGACGCCCTTCCACGCGCCCCGGCCGGCATGCCAGGCGCGGCGCGCCTCCGGCACCATCTGGACGATACCGCCATCCTCGAACACGAGGTAATGGGCCGAGACCTCGCTCAGCGGATCGCGCAGCCGCGCCAGCGCAGCGGCCCCGCTGTCCATGCCGGTATAGTGCAGGATCAGCATGTCGGGCCGCATTCCGCGGCGCTCGCCATGGTTCGGCGAGGGCGCGACGCGGCGGGCGAGGGGGCTGTCTGGGACGAGGCTCACCCTACCCGCGCTCCTGCACGATCCGGTCATAGGCCGCGTTGATCGCGGCGAGCCGCTTGGTGGCGATGGTCACCGCCTCAGCGGGCAGGCCCCGGGCGAGCGCCCGGTCAGGATGATGCTCGGCCACCAGCAGACGGTGGCGCGCCTTCACGGCGGTCTCGTCGGCCTCCCGGTCGAGCCCGAGGACCGCGTAGGGATCATCCGGCAGCCGCACGTGCCGGGCCGCGATGCGCTGGAAGGCCGCCTCGTCGAAGCCGAAAATGCTCGAGACGGCGCGCAGGTAGCGCTCCTCGGCCTCGTGGAGCGCCCCGTCGGCGGCCGCGATCTGGAACAGGCCGTCGAGCACGTCTTCGAGGAGGGCTGGCTCTTCGCCGAAGGTTGATGCGAGTTGGCGGGCGTAGGCTTCGAAGCCGCCGGTGGTTTTCTTCGCCAAATCGAACAGGCGCTCGACGCCAGCCCGCGCAGAGTCTTCGACGTGAACGACCCGGCCGAAGGCCTCGACCTCGGAGGGCAGCACGACGCCGTCGGATTTCGCCATCTTGGCAGCCAAGGCCACCAGCCCGGTGGTGAACACCACGTCGCGGGGCGTCGGGCCGAAGGGCGCACCGACCCGGTCGACCAGAAAGTGGCCTGCGACGCCGCCGATCAGCGCTCCGAGCGGGCCACCGACGGCGAGGCCGAGCCCGGCGCCGCCGAGCTTGCCCCAAGGACCTTGAGCCTTGCCCTGAGGTTTGCCCTGAGGCTTGTCGACCTCCTGGGTCATGGGCGGGCCGATCCCGTGCGGAATCGTCGACTCGGTGCGATCATGGGAAGCGGTTTCGCGTCCGGCACCGGGGACCGCCCGGCCGAAGCCGGGATAGCCGCTCCTCAAGCCAGGCGGAAGGGCCGGAACGCGCCCGCCCCCCGCTCTGGCGTCTTAGCGACAGTAGATGTTGCCGTAGGCATCGCGGTAGGTGCCGTAGGGGCAGCGCGGCGCGGTCGAGGCGCCCACGATCGCACCACCGGCGCCGCCGATCGCGGCACCCGCCAGGGCACCGCCCGCGCGGCCCGTGGCGGCGGCGCCGATGGCCGCGCCGGTGAGCGCGCCGAGGCCGGCACCGCCCAGAGCCCGGTCCTCCGGGGTGTTGCAGGCGCCCAGCGACAGGGCGGCGATGGTGGCGAGGGCGGCTGCGGTCAGCTTCTTCATGGTCCCCTGATCTCCCTTGTGCATCCGGTCCGGTCGTCGGCCGTGATCGTCGCGGATCGCCGCGAGCTTAGCAGGAAAGGAATGCCTGCCCTACGGCTAAGGTTCCACGCGCGGCCGGAGTTGCGCCCACTTCCCGTCTCGCCCTATGCCACCGTAGAGAGGCGGCGCTTCGGCCGGGGCGCCGCGGCGTCATCCCCGAGGGTCCCATGTCGAGAGCCACCACGATCGTCCGCCGGGCCGCGGTTCGTCCCGACCGCGTCGCCGACACGGTGAGCCTCGATCACGCCGCCCGGGCGGCGGCCTCCGGGTCCCTGGTGGCGGAGGGCGGCCTCGGGTTCGAGGTGGCGCTCACCAAGGCGGCGGCGCTGGAGGACGGCGACGCCCTGCGCCTGGAGGACGGCCGCCTCGTCGCGGTGCGGGCCGCCTCGGAGGATCTTCTGGAAGTGCGCGCCGAGAACCCGGCCCGACTGACCCGGCTGGCGTGGCAGCTCGGCGGCAACCACGTCCCCGCCGAGATCGCCGCCGACGTGCTCTACGTCCCGGCCTCCCCGGCCAATGCCGAGCTGATCCGCGGGCAGGGCTGCACCGCGAGCCCGGTCTCGCGCCCCTTCCGCCCCGAGCGCGCCGCGCACGACCACAGCACCTGCGGGCATGATCACGGCCATGAGCATCACGGCCAGGATCATCACGGGCATGACCACGGCCACGCCCATCATGATCACGGGCACGACCATGGCCATGATCACGGCCATCACGATCACGACCGTGCCGAAGCGCATGATCACGCCAAGAGCCATGACCATGCGCATCACGGGCATGTCCACGGCCCCGGCTGCAACCACGACCATTAAGAAGCCGCTCGAGCGGCTACCACGGCCTCAAGGGCTTCCGGGCGAAGCTCCCGCCGCCGTCATGGCACGTGCAGCGACGCAACCTCGGGCTTTAGGCTCCCAGAGCCCGGCGTGACTCCGGGTCGCTCCACTGCGCGCGATGACGACGCGGGATGATCATCGGGTGGCGCAATCCACCCGGCGCTGCCCTCGCCCAATGCCGGCCGCCGCCAAATCGTCCCGCCGAAGAACAGCCGCAATGCAATTCCGGATCGCCACCAATACCGGAGCATAAAAATACAGCTTTCTTTTTCATTTCCATTTCTGAAATATTTGCGCCACACAATTGCAAGAGGCGCTCGAACAATTCGCTATCTTGCTCATGCTGTTAAGTGTTGCATCTACATCACAGACTTTAGGCCAAGCTTTCGATACGAAAGCCAGGAATTCATTTCTTGGGCCGCCATTCCATGCGTAAGATCGTTGCTTCCCTGACAGCCTTTACGGCGCTGACGGCCGCCGCGTCCGCAGCGGATCTGCCCCGTCGGGCGTATACGCCCCCGCCGCCGCCCGTGCCGGTCTTCACCTGGGCCGGACCGTACTTCGGCATCAATGCTGGTTACATCACCACGACCAAGGACAGCGTGACGACGGCCGGCGTGTTCCCGTTCAACGACGGGGTCCTGGTCGGCAATCGTCCGGCTGCGCAGGCCCTGCCGCGGGACGGATTCACCGGCGGTGGCCAGCTCGGCTACAATTATCAGTTCACGCCCGGCTCGGGCTTCGTGGTCGGCGCCGAGACCGATCTGGCCTACACCGACCTGAGCCGCACCCGCAGCGCCACCGGGCGCCTCGGCGGGATCAGCACCTTCCGGCAGCTGGGCAACTTCCTTGGGACCGTGCGCGGGCGCGTCGGCTATGCCTTCGACCGCACCCTCGTGTACGGGACCGGCGGCTTCGCCTATGCGAGCGAGACCTACCGCGGCGTCTTCCAGACGGCGAACGGTCAGCCGAACTTCTATGGAAGCAGTGCGCGCGTCGAGACCGGCTATGCCGTCGGCGGCGGCATCGAGTTCGCGCTGCCCACCGACTCCGTGTTCAACGTCTTCCATTCCAATGCAGTGACCGTGAAGGGCGAGGCGCTCTACTACGATCTCGGCCGTCGCACCGTCCCGCTCGTGGCGGTCGGCCCGGGCGTCGGCGCCTACGCCGCCCGCTTCCGGAACGAGGGCGTGCTCGGCCGCTTCGGCCTGAACTACAAGTTCGGCAGCTAGCGCATCGGACGCTTGGTAACGGGCGGAGGGGCTCTTCCAACCCTCTCACGTTCATTGCCATGACCACCGCGCCAAAGCCGGGTGATCTGACAGCATGAGTCGTCAGATCACCCCCGCCGACACCCGAGCCCTCTTGCGTCGGGTGGAAGGGCGCTTCTTTCGTTCGGTCCTGGCCGACAGAGTGCAGCAGGTCCTGTCACCGCCGTCACCGGAGAGTGCCGGCCGTTACCACCGGCTGGGACAAGCCGCTCTGTACATGAGCCCGAGCATCGCGTGGGCGACGATCGCCGTTTCAGGATACATCCGCGAAGAGGGGCGCCCGCGCGTGGTCGTCCCTCTCGTCATGAGCGAAGCCTACGTCCTCGACCAGCATGACGAAGACGCATGCCGATCCGTCGGCATCGATCGCAACCAATCGAAGGTGTCGTGGCGTCAAGCCTTGGCCTCCGGGCAGGAGCCGCCGTCCTGGCGGAATGCCGACGCGGCGCGTGCTGCTGGAGCGGACGGGATCATCGATCGCTCTCGGTTGATACCAGGCGGCTGGCACATCTGCCTCTTCCGCTGGAACGAACGCGGCGGTCCATCAATCGTGGTCTGCGGAGAACCGCGACGGATCGAACTGCGTCCCGACGGACCGAAGTGGGGCCTTTAGGCCGCTCCGGAGGTGGGTGTGTCAGCGTATCGGCGAACCGCTATCCAACTTCGGCGGCGAGCGCTCTAAAGCCGCTTCGGCACGGGCCGCCGGCAGTAGGCGCGTGCCTCCGTCTCCGCGAGGCCGTCCTGGGCCGCCACGCACTGGTCGAGGGTGAGCCCGATGCTGGCCGCGTAGGGCTCGTTCGGCGACAGGGCCTCGCGGGCGAGGCTCGCGAGGTAGAGCAGGAACGCGGCTGCCGCGAGCAGCAAAGCGGCCACGAGGGCGCGGTTCAGCATCGTTTCCCGTCCCGGCCTCGCCGAAGGGCCGTGCGGCCTCACGGGAAGCCCACCAGCAGCTGCGCCAGCGCGAGAAGCACGAGGCCCGCGCAGATCAGCACGAGGGCGGTGCGATCGAAGCCGCTCCGGCGCATGGCGGTCCGACCTAACACACGCGGCGGGCCGGGACGCTCACTGGATCAGGCCCCATAGGCCCGTGGCCAAACCGAAGGCGAGCGACAACAAAGCGGCGCCGAGCAGCGCACGGTCGATGCGGCGCACGACCCGATCCTTCGGTTGATCCTCGACCATGGCGACGCCTCCCTCAGGCCAGAGACTGGCGGCCGCCTGTTGCTGCCCTGTGTCCGTCGTGCCGGCCCGGCGCGTCGGCACGGCGCAGGAACACCCCCGGCGCCCCCCCCGTTGGACTCACATCCCAACGAGAGACTCCGCATGACCACTGATCCGCTGCACAAATACCCGCGCCCGCCGTTCGAGGCTCAGCCGCAGAGCTTTCCGGGCAAGACCGGCCGAATGGCACCCGAGCCCGACCACGGCGAGGACAGCTACAAGGGCTCCGGCAAGCTCGCCGGCCAAGTCGCGCTGATCACCGGCGGCGACAGCGGCATCGGCCGCGCGGTGGCGATCGCCTATGCCCGCGAGGGCGCCGACGTCGCCATCTCGTACCTGCCCGAGGAGCAGGCGGACGCCGAGGCGGTGAGTGGCTGGATCGAGAAGGCGGGCCGCCGCGCGCTGCTGCTGCCGGGCGACCTCAAGGACCCGGCCTATGGCCGCTCGCTCGTCGCCCGCACGGTCGAGACGTTCGGGCGCCTCGACGTGCTGGTCAACAACGGCGCGTTCCAGCAGCCGAACAAAGGCTTGGATTCCATCGAAGACACCATCTTCGAGGACCATTTCCGCACCAACGTGTTCGGCCCGTTCTACGTGACCAAGGCGGCTCTGGCCCATCTGAAGCCCGGCGCCTCAGTGATTTTCACCTCGTCGGTCAATTCCAAGCACCCGATGCCGTCGCTCATGGCCTACAGCGCCACCAAGGGCGCGCTGAGCAACATGGTGCTCAGCCTCTCGCAGCTCCTGGCCGAGAAGGGCATCCGGGTGAACGGCGTGCTGCCCGGCCCGATCTGGACCCCGTTCATCCCGTCCGGGATGAGCCAGGATTCGGTCAAATCCTTCGGCGATCAGGTGCCGTTCGGTCGCCCGGGCCAGCCGGCCGAGCTCGCCTCCGCCTACGTGATGCTGGCCTCGGAAGAGAGCAGCTACACGTCCGGCGCGCTCATCACCGTGGCCGGCGCGATGCCTGTCTTCTAGGGCCAGCAGATCCCGGGTTTCCAAAGGGCCCGCGGCCCTTTGGTGGGGTTCGGGGCGCGAAGCCCCGATCCTTCATCGCGTGCCGCTCAAGCCGCGCGCATGTCGGCCAGGAAGCGCACCACCTCGGCCCGCAGGGCTTCGGCGCTGCGGGTCACGTCGCCAGCGGCGCTGCCGACTTCTTCGGCAACGCGACGGGTCGCGTCGGCGGCGGTCGAGGCGGAGACCACGTTCTCGCTCACCGCCCCGGTTCCCCGCGACGCCTCATCGATGCTGCGGGAGATGTCGCCGGTGGCGAAGCGCTGCTGCTCCACGGCGGCCGCGATGGCGCTCGAGATGGCGTTCATCGTGTCCACGGTCTTGCCGATCGACTGCACCGCCTCGACCGCAACGCCGGTCTCGCTCTGGATCGCGCCGATCTGGGCGGTGATCTCCTCCGTGGCCTTGGCGGTCTGGCCGGCCAGACCCTTCACCTCAGCGGCCACCACCGCGAATCCTCGGCCGGCCTCGCCGGCTCGGGCCGCCTCGATCGTGGCGTTGAGCGCCAGCAGGTTGGTCTGCTCGGCGATCGCCGAGATGATCCGCACGACCTCGCCGATCCGCTGGGCTACGGAGGCCAGACCCTGGATCTGCCGATCGGTGCGCTCGGACTCCTTGACCGCCTGGATGGCGATCTCCGCTGATCTGGAGACCTGGTCACCGATCTCCGCGATCGAGGCCGACAGTTCCTCGGTGGCGGCGGCTACGGTCTGAACATTGGCCGAGGCCTGCTGCGCCGCATCCGCCGCCGAACCGGTCTGCCGGGCCGCCGCGGAGGCGGTCTCCGACATCGCCCGACAGGCCTCCCGCATCCCGGCCGCCGCTTTGTCGACCTTCTGGAGCAGGTCGCTGGCGCTCTGGTCGAAGCTGCGGCTCGTCTCCTCGATCCAGTGCGCGCGCTCCTCGCGTTTCGCCTGCTCGGCAAGCTGGTCGGCGGACAGGGTCTGTGCCTGGATCATGCTGTCCCGGAAGACGCCGGCCGCAGCGGCCATCTGGCCGATCTCGTCGCGCCGGCCGATCCCCGGGATCGCGATGGCGAGCTCGCCCGCCGCGAGCCGGCGCAGGGCCGTCGTGAAGGCGCTCAGCGGCTTGGTGATGCTGCGGGCGACCAGGGTTCCGGCCGCCGCGATCGCGAGACAGAAGGGGGTCAGCCAGAGCAGTGCCTGGATCAGCCGCTGGCGGCTCAGCGCATAGATGTCATCGACGTAGAGCGACGCGTTGATGCACCATTGCCAGGGCGCGAAGGCGAGCGAATAGGTCACCTTGGGCGCGGGCTCGGCCTCGCCCAGCCGCGGCCAATTATAGGCGGTGAAGCCGCCCCCTGCCTGCCCGACGGCGATCGCCTGCCCGACGAATATCTTTTTGATCTCCTCGTCGCTGCGGCTCTTCAAGCCCTCAACCTTGGGATCGGGGTGGACGAGGTTGCGCCCGAGATTGCCCGGTTCCGTGCTGTAGACGAAGACGTAGTCGTTGCCGTTGAACCGGAGCGACCGCAGGGTGTCGGCAGCCCGCCGCTTCGCCTCATCGAGCGGGATCGTCCCGGCCTCGGCCTGCTTGGCCAGGGCCGCCACGATGCTGTGCGCGGCCTCGACCTGATGGCGGATGACGGCCTTCCGGCCATCCATCAGAATGCCGTCGACGGACCGGAACTCGACGGCCAACATCGCCACGAATGCAAGTATAACTCCGCCCAGAATGAAAAATATCTTTTTGCCGATTGTCATTGATGAAATTCCTTTTCCCAATTCCTAAAGTCTGAACTCGGTAGATTTATCTTTTTTATGCAGCAAAATACACAGATCCGAGCTTCTGTGATCAAGTAATACGATAAATCATTTCAGTCTACACATCGACAGATGCGCCGCCTTAGAATCGTTCAACTCTTGCGTGTCGAGACTGAGATCTTGAGGATCCGGGCCGGATTCATCGTCCGAGCCTTGAATGTCGCGCTTCGCGCCGGCGCGGCGCCAATCGGTTCCCGAGAGGTCGGCGACAGGGCCGCGGGCGGCGCTGTTCGAGGAGCGCCGCGCCGTGGTATCAGCGGCCTCTCCTCCCGGCCCCGCAGGACCACACCCGACGCGGGCGGGACGCAGGACAACACGGATCTGACACGTGACGGCGGCTGAGATGGGCGGCGCACTTCCGGGATGGCGGTTCTCCGTCGCGCCGATGATGGACTGGACGGATCGGCATTGCCGCGCCTTCCACCGCACCCTGTCGGCGCGGGCGCGGCTCTACACCGAGATGGTCACCACCGGTGCGGTGCTGCACGGGCCGCGCGAGCGGCTGCTCGGCTTCTCGGATCTGGAGCACCCGGTGGCGGTGCAGCTCGGCGGGTCGGACCTGGGCGAACTGGCGCAGGCGGCGAAGATCGCCGCGGATTTCGGCTATGCCGAGATCAACCTCAATGTCGGCTGCCCGTCCGACCGGGTGCAGGACGGTCGCTTCGGCGCCTGCCTGATGCGCGAGCCGGCGCTGGTTGGCGATTGCGTGGCAGCCATGAAGGCGGCCGTCTCCGTGCCGGTGACGGTGAAATGCCGGATCGGCGTCGACGACCAGGATCCCGAAGTGGCCCTCGACGCTCTCGCCGACGCGGTCGTGGCCGCCGGGGTGGATGGCATGATCGTCCATGCCCGCAAGGCCTGGCTCCAGGGCCTATCGCCCAAGGAGAACCGCGACGTGCCGCCCCTCGATTACGGCCGCGCCGCCCGGCTGAAGCAGCGGCTCGGCGCCCTGCCGGTGGCGGTCAATGGCGGCCTGCGCGACCTCGAATCCGCGCAAGAACGCCTCGCCGAGGTCGACGGCGTGATGGTCGGGCGGGCCGCCTATACCGAGCCGGCGCTGCTGCTCGGCGTCGATCCGAACCTGTTCGGCATGGCGGCGCCGGTGCCCGACGCCTTCGCGGCCGTGGAGGCGTTCGAGCCTTACATCGCCGAACACTTGGCCCGCGGCGAGCGCTTGCACGCCGTGACCCGCCACATGCTCGGGCTGTTCAACGGCCGGCCGGGCGCGCGCGCCTTCCGGCGCCACCTCTCGACCCACGGGATGCGGCCCGAGGCGAACCTACAGACCCTGCGGGACGCGGTGGCGACGGTCTCGCGCGAGATGCCGGAGGCGCGGGCGGCCTGAGATCCACCGCCTCAGGGCGGGCTCAGGATCAGCCGGTCGCCCCGAACCTCGTAGGAGGAGAGGCGCGTCAGGAAGGTCTGGCCCAGCAGGTTGCCGGCGAGCGAGCCGGGCCGCGCCACCATGGCGTTCACCCGCCGCTCGGTGATGGTGCCGATGCGCAGCGAATCGAGCTGGATCGGCGCGGCATAGGCGATGCCGTTGGCCGTGGAGACCCGGGCGGTGAACTCGGCCGGCGCCGGGGTGAGCCCCAAGGCCGCCGCGTTCTCGGCAGTCAGCACGACGCTGCTCGCCCCGGTATCGAACAGGAACGGCTGCACCCGGCCGTTGACCTCGGCCTCGACCCGGAAATCGCCGTCCGCCCGGCGGGTGATCATCACCGTGCCGCCGGGGCCGGACACGGCCGAGCCGGGCCGGAGATCACCGAGCACCCGGGCGCCCACGCCCTGGAACCGGTCGCGGTAACTGTAGCCGATCACCAGGGCGAGCCCGATCAGCGCCCAGGCGAAGAGCGCGCGCAGGTTCGGGCCGAGCGAAGCCCTGAACTGCCGCCAGTAGCCGGCGACCACCAGGGCCAGGATGCCGCCCGTGGAGGCGAGGGCGGCGAGGTGGTCGGGCTCGATCACGCCGCCGAGGCTGCTGTCACTGCCGTCACTCAAGACCAGCACGGCCGTGACCAGCGCGATGGCGGCGAGCCCGAGATAGATCATGACGTCAGCGGCTCCTCCAGGGGCATCAAGCCGGCCGCGCGCATCCGGGTCCCGAGCCCGGCCATGACGACGCGGCGCTCGGCCTCCGGCATCGCGCCCCAGGTGGCAATCTCGTCGCGGGTGCGCCCGCAGCCGAGGCACAGCCCGCTGGCGGCGTCGAGCACGCAGACCTTGGTGCAGGGAGAGGAGGGCTTGGGCGCGGGCGACATCGCCGATCCTTGGCCGAGGGATCGTGGTCCGATCAAGACCTCATGGTGCGAATGGCGGCACGCTCGGCCATTCCTCTTCGACCAGCAGACCGCCCACGAGGCTCCTTACGCAGCGCCGACCATTGAGAGTCATCGCGACGTGCTGTCCGGGCGCGGTCCTGCGGATGGTGTCGGCGATGTCCCCGACCCGGGCCATCACGGCGGAGCGCCGATTGAGCGGTAAGGCAACCACAGCAAGCGCACGTCCGGCGAGGCTCTGTTGGTCGGCGATATTCTTGTCGTTGGTCACCAGGACGGCATAGCCCGCGGCCTCCGCGGCTCGGATCAATGCGCCATTGCTGATGCTCTTCCAGGCCGCCCTGAAGCGGTCGGCGTCGATGCCGTCTGCACGCAGCGCGTCCGCGAGCTGCCTCGGCACACCCTCATCCAGGACCACCCTCACGCCGCTTCCGAGCCCGCCAGCGACCGGGATGCGAGCGTGAGAACCCGGACCACGTCGTCCCGATCGAGGGTCTGATAGGCGTCCAGGATCTCGTCGACCGAGAGGCCGTCGGCCAGGTTCTCGAACAGCACCTCGACGGGCACGCGGGTGCCCCGGAAGACGCGTCGGCCGCCCATGATTTCGGGATCCGAGGTGATGAGATCCTTGAGCGTCGGTCCGCGCTGCAAATCGGCCGTCATGGCGATGGCTCCACGGCTTGCGACAGGTCGCCCGTCCGAAGCCATCATGTCGGAACCGCGGACCGGCCTCAATCCGCCGACGCCGCCACCAGGGCCAGCAGCCCGGCGATCTCGGCGAGCTGCTGGCAGGCGCCGATCACGTCGCCGGTCTGGCCGCCGATCTTGTGCCGGGCGAGGCGGGTGAGGGCGAGGGCCGCGAGGCCGGCGCACAGGATCATCAGGGCGACGCCGGGCAGAGGCAGGCCGAAGATCACGCCGCCGAGCGCCACCCCGAGACCGATGGCAAGGGCGACCCACAGGCTTGCCCGGTCCGGGCGGCCGACCGCTGCGGAGAGGCCGCCGGGCCGGGCCGGCGGCAGCAGCACCATCGGGGCGAGGGCGGCGAGCCGCGACAGGGCGGCGACCAGGATCAGCGCGGTCGCGGCCGTGTAGCCGGTGCGGTCGAGGAGGGTCGCCAGCGCGCCGATGCGCAGCGCCAGCGCCAGGACCAGGGCCGCCCCGCCATAGGCGCCGATCCGGCTGTCGCGCATGATCTCCAGGCGCCGCTCCAGGGTAGCACCTCCGCCGAAGCCGTCGGCGACGTCGGCCAGCCCGTCCTCGTGGAGCGCGCCCGTGGCCAGGACCATGACGGCCACCGCCAGGGTCGCGGCCAGGAACGGCCCGAGCCCGATCCACCAGCCCATCGCCAGCGCCAGGGCGGCGGGCAGGGCGAGGATCAGGCCGGCAAGCGGCAGCATCCGGGGCAGGGCGGTGAAATCGGGGACCCGATGCGGGTCCGGCTCACCGGGCAGTTGCGGCACGGGCAGGCGGGAGTAGAACCGCAGGCACCCGGCGAGGTCGTAGAGCGCGCCGCGCCCGGGCCAATCGGCTTCCTCGCCGGTCTGCCTGTCCATCGCGGCCTCTCGCCACCACCCGCCACCGCGCCCCGGCGGGGCGAGCCGATCGCGAACGGTCAGGCGGCGCAGAATCACTATAGGCGTCCCGATACGCCGTCGTCTCCCCGTTCGCGGGCGCCCACAGGAAATCATCGCCGCCATGACCGACGCCGCCAAGACTGATCCGGGCCCGTTCGACGATATCCGCAACCTGCTCAAGGCGATGCCGGGCCCCGACCGGGACGCGCAGGAGGCGGTGGCCGCCCGGGACGCGACCCTGACCAAGCCGGCGGGCTCGCTCGGGCGGATGGAGAGCCTCGTGTCCTGGCTGGCGGCCTGGCAGGGCAAGGCACCGCCGAGCCTCGACCGGCCGCTGGTCTGCGTCTTCGCCGGCAGCCACGGGGTGACGCGCAAGGGCGTCTCGGCCTTCCCGGACGCGGTCAATCGGCAGATGCTCGACAATTTCGCGGCCGGCGGGGCAGCGATCAACCAGATCTGCGCCGCCTATGGGCTCGGCTTCAAGGTGTTCGACCTCGCCCTCGACATGCCGACCGGCGACATCACCGAGGGCCCGGCGCTGGACGAGCGCGCCACCGTAGCGACCATGGCGTTCGGCATGGAGGCGGTGGCCGCCGGCACCGATTGCCTCGGTATCGGCGAGATGGGCATCGGCAACACCACGGTGGCGGCGGCCCTCTACGCCGCCCTGTTCGGCGGCGAGCCCGGCCATTGGGTCGGGCGCGGCACCGGCGTCGATCAAGACGGCCTCGCCCGGAAGGTGTCGGCCGTGGAGGCGGCGCTCGCGCACCATGCCGGCCATCTCGGCGACCCGCTCCAGGTGCTCGCCCGACTCGGTGGCCGCGAGATCGCTGCCATGGCCGGGGCGATCCTGGCCGCGCGCCTGCAGCGGATCCCGGTGGTGATCGACGGCTACGTCGCCACCGCGGCGGCGGCGCTGCTCCACGCCGCCGACCCGTCGGCCCTCGACCATTGCCTGGCCGGCCACGTCTCGGCGGAGGGCGTCCACGCGGAGGTTCTGGAACGGCTCGGCCTGGTGCCGCTGCTGGCGCTCGGGATGCGGCTCGGCGAGGGGTCGGGCGCCGCCATGGCGATCGGCCTGCTCAAAGGCGCGCTTGCCTGCCACACCGGCATGGCGACCTTCGCGCAGGCGGGGGTTTCCGGGAAGAGCGCCGGGTAGGCGCGCAAGCCACGATTCGATGCTATATCGGGCTGACCCGATAACGGATCCGTCGATCCCGTGTCCCTCCCCCCAGATCACCTCATCCTGAGGTGGCGCAGCGAAGCGGAGCCCTCGAAGGAGAGCTCCAGGACTCGCGGCGGTCCCTGGAGGGCTCCTTCGAGGCCCGTCGATCTCCGATCGCCGGGCACCTCAGGATGAGGGCGCGGGTGGGATCGCTACGAAAAAAACGATGAACATCACCCAAGCCTTCACCTTCGAGGCGGCCCACCGGCTGCCGAACGTACCCGCGACGCATCGCTGCCACCGGATGCACGGGCATTCCTATCGGGTCGAGCTAACCGTCGCCGGGCCGGTGGATCCCCATACCGGCTGGGTCATCGACTTCTACGACATCGAGAAGATCTTCGGTCCGCTGCTGGAGCGGCTGGACCACCATTGCCTCAACGAGATCGAGGGGCTGGAGAATCCGACCGCGGAGAACATCGCGGCCTGGATCTGGCATCGCCTGCGGCCGGACCTGCCGGGGCTCGCCCGGGTGCGGGTCGCGGAGACGCCGATGTCCTGGGCCGAGTACGATGGCGACTGACGCTGCGATCATCGGCGACCGCTCGGCGCTGGTGCTGTTCTCCGGCGGCCAGGATTCGGCCACCTGCCTCGCCTGGGCGCTCGACCGGTTCCAGCATGTCGAGACGCTGGGCTTCGATTACGGCCAGCGCCACCGGGTCGAGCTCGAGCGCCGGGCCGTCCTGCGCGACGGCATGGGTCTCGTCCAACCGGCCTGGGCGACTCGCCTCGGCGAGGATCACACGATCGCGCTCGATGCCCTCGGACAGATCTCCGAGACGGCGCTGACCCGAGATGCCGAGATCGGGTTCGAGGAATCGGGCCTGCCCAACACCTTCGTGCCCGGCCGCAACCTCGTGTTCCTGACCTTCGCGGCGGCGCTCGCCTACCGGCGCGGCATCCGCCACGTGGTCGGCGGCATGTGCGAGACCGACTATTCCGGCTATCCGGATTGCCGGGACGACACGATCAAGGCGTTGCAGGTCGCGCTCAATCTCGGCATGGAGCGCCGGTTCGTGCTGCACACGCCGCTGATGTGGCTCGACAAGGCGCAGACCTGGGGCCTCGCCGAGGATCTGGGCGGGCGCCCGCTGGTCGAGCTGATCGTCGAGGACAGCCACACCTGCTACCTCGGCGAGCGCGGGGCGCGCCACGCCTGGGGCTATGGCTGCGGCACCTGTCCGGCCTGCCGGCTGCGGGCGGACGGGTTTGCGCGGTTCACCGCGTCCGCGGCCTGAGCCCGTCGACCAGCACGGCCAGCGTCCCCGAAAACGCCGCGGGGCTCGCGAACAGCCGCTCCATCAGCAGCGCCCCCTCCAGGGTGGCGATGACGTAGCGGGCGAGCACCGCAGGCTCCGGCCCGGACCGCACGCTGCCATCGGCTTGGCCCTCGCGCAGGACCGTCTCCAGCCACGCGAGGTGCCCCTCGAAGAACGTCGCGATGTCGCCGCGCAGGCGCTCGGGCAGGGCCTCGCCCTCGATGGCGAGCGCCGCGCACAGGCAGCCGAGCCCCTGCTCGACGCCGCCGAGATAGAGCTGTCCATAGGAAGCGATCCGGCCCGGGCCATCCGGCATGTCCGCGCGGATCGCCGCCAGGGCAGTGTGGTAGCGATCGGCGTAAGCCGCCACCAGGGCTGCCCCGAGATCGACCTTGGTGGGGAAATGGTGATGGATGCTCGCCTTGCGGATCCCCACCGCCTCGGCGAGGTCGGCGTAGCTGAACCCGGCATAGCCGCGCCCCCGGACCAGGGTCTCGGCCTGACTCAGCAGCTCGGCGCGGGTGTCTCGCATCGCTCGGACATCGTCTCTCTCGGCTCGCGCGAACGTGTGACCGCCCAGCGCCCGTTCCCGAACATGCCACTTGACCGCCCAAAGATCTACCTACTTAATGGTAGGCAATCAGAGGCCCTTGCAAATCGCCCGCTGCACCATCGTGGTCGGCGGGAAACGCCCGGCTATGGGGCGTTTTGCGAGAGACCCAAAACAGGGAGGTTCCGGCATGACGGCATCCGCCGTCCATCCAGGCGAATCCGCCGTCGCGGGCCGGACCCTGTCGCGGCGTCACGCCCTGTTCGCCGGCCTCTGCCTGTGCTGCCTGCCAACCCTGGGACGCGCCGCCGAGAGCTTCACGATGGAGGAGGTCGGCCCCGGGATCTTCATGCGCCAGGGCCTGATCGCCGACGCCACCGCCGACAATGCCGACGCCATCGCCAATATCGGCTTCCTCATCGGCCGGGACGGCGTGCTCGTCACCGAGACCGGCGGCAGCCTCGCGGACGGCCAGTGGCTGCGGGCCGAGATCGCCAAGCGTACCCCGAAGCCGATCACCCACGTGGTGCTGACCCATGTCCACCCGGACCACGTGTTCGGGGCCGGGGCCTTCGTGGCGGACAAGCCGGTCTTCATCGGCCACGCCAAGCTCGCCGAGGCGCTGGGCGCGCGGGGGGAGTTCTACCGCAAGCGCCTGATCGAGTTGCTCGGCGAAGACCGCACCGGGCCGGTGGTCTACCCGACGCTGAGCGTCGCCGACACGGCCGAGATCGACCTCGGCGACCGCCGTCTGACCTTCACGGCACACGGGCCGGCCCACACCACCTGCGACCTGTCGATGCGCGATTCCGGCAGCGGCCTGCTGTTTCCCGCCGACCTGCTGTTCGTGAACCGGATCCCGTCGCTCGACGGCAGCCTCAGGGGCTGGCTGAAGGAGATCGAGCGGCTGAAGGCCATGGGGGCGACACGGGCGGTGCCGGGCCACGGGCCGGTGGCGGTCGAGCTCGCCCCGGCGCTCGCCGACCTCTCCGGCTACCTGACGGCGTTGCGCGACGGCACTCGCGCGGCGATCGCCAAGGATGTCCCGATCGAGAAGGCCGTGGCCAGCGTCGCCCGGGACCAACGGGACAAGTGGGCCCTGTTCGACACCTATAACGGCCGCAACGTCACCGTGGCCTACCAGGAACTCGAGTGGGAATAGTTTTTCGACCCTCCATATTGAGACCAACCGGGAGAAACGCCATGACGCTCAAGACCGCCCATGCGGCAGCGCTCGCCCTCATCCTCGCCACCACCGCCCTGGCAGGTCCCGCCCTGGCCGCCGGCGCCTCGGACACGGAGCAGGAGCGGACGGCGCGCTGGCAGGAGATCGCCAAGTCGATCTTCGGCGACCGCGCCATCGAGACCACCGACAGCCTGGTGAAGATCGACGCCCCCGCCCGGGCCCTCGACGCCGCCCTGGTGCCGATCACCCTGACCATGCCCGAGCCGTCCCGGATCAAGGCGGTGTCGCTGGTGATCGACGATAACCCGGCCCCCTACGCGGCCAAGTTCGAGTTCGGGCCGGCCGCCGATCCGGCTGAGCTGAAACTGCGGGTGCGGGTCAACAACTACACCGACATGCACGCCGTGGTGGAGACCCAGGACGGCAAGCTCTACGAGGCCAAGCAGTTCGTGAAGGCGTCCGGCGGCTGCTCGGCCCCGATGGGCATGAGCGACGAGGAGGCCATGAAGGGCATGGGCGACATGCGCATGAAGTTCGCCGAGAGCCAGCCCGGCAAGCCCGTGGAGGCGACCCTGATGATCCGCCACCCGAACTTTTCCGGGATGCAGATGAACCAGGTCACCCGCGACTACACGCCGGCCCGCTACATCGACAAGCTCACCGTCTCGGCGGGTGATCAGAAGGTCTTCACCATGACCGGCGACATCTCGATCGCGTCGAACCCGGTGATCAACTTCGCCTTCAAGCCGGACGGCAAGCCGCTCCAAGTGGCGGCGAGCGACAATGCCGGGGGAAGCTGGCAGCACAGCTTCACCCCGCCGAGCCCGACGAACTGACCATGCGCGCGACCCTGATCGGGCGGCTCGCGGCGGCTTTGGCCGCCGTCGGCTGCCTCGCCGCCGCGCCGGCGGATTCGCCCGTGAACGTGCCCGAGCCGGAGGGGCTCTATGCCGGCCCGCCTAAGGGCTACACCCCGCAGACGCTGAAAGGCGCCGCGGTGATCAACGCCGAAAAACTTGCTGCGCTGATGGCCGGGCCGGACAAGCCGGTGCTGATCGATGTGGCCGCTCCGGACCGCAAGCCGTCGAACTTCCCCGAAGGCCGCCTCTGGCTGCCGGTGCATCCCTCGATCCCCGGCTCGGTCTGGATGCCGGAGGCCGGGGCCGAGCCCCTGGCACCGGCGCGCGAGAGCCTGTTCTATGCCCGGGTTGCCGAGTTGACCGGCGGCAACCGGACCAAGCCCGTGGTGGTCTTCTGCCACGTGGAGTGCTGGGGCAGCTGGAACGCGGCCAAGCGCCTGGTCCGCAAGGGCTATACCGGCATCCGCTGGTTCCCCGAGGGCGTCGAGGGCTGGCAGGAGACGCACGAGACCACGGCCCTGCGCGAGGACCCGGCCTGGAAGGCGGCGGCCGAACCCCAGGCGGGGCGCTGACCCGCGGGGCGGGGCGGTGTATGAGGGGGCCGAACGAGATGGGACGTGCTCTGTCTCCTGTATGGGCTGAGCAGAGCGCGCGCGTTTCCCTCCCCCCTCTGCGGGGGAGGGTGGCCCGCGAAGCGGGTCGGGAGAGGGGAGCGCCGGCGCAGAATGAAGCTCCGGCCCGCACGCTTGCTCTGCCTCTTCCGGACACCGGGCTCCCCTCTCCCGACCCCTGCTAACGCAGGGGCCACCCTCCCCCGCGGAGGGGGGAGGGAAGCCGTGGTGTTTTGGGCGCCATCCGTCGACCCCGATGAGCCGAAAGAGGTCTGAACCATGTCGCAGGTCGTGCAGTCCCGCCGGCTCCGAGCCGTCGACATCGGAAAGCGCAAGGCCGAGGGGCGCAAGATCATCGCGCTCACCGCCTACCATGCCCACACCGCCGGCATCGTCGATCCCTATTGCGACTTCATCCTGGTGGGCGATTCGCTCGGCATGGTGATGCACGGGATGGAATCGACCATCCCGGTCACCCTGGAGATGATGATCCTGCAGGCGCAGGCGGTGATCCGCGGCACCTCCAAGGCGCTGGTGGTGGTGGACATGCCGTTCGGCTCCTACGAGGCGAGCCGGGAGCAGGCCTTCCTCAACGCCGCCCGCGTGCTCAAGGAGACCGGGGCCGGGGCGATCAAGATGGAGGGCGGGGCCCATTTCGCCGAGACGGTGGCCTTCCTGGTCCAGCGCGGCGTGCCGGTGATGGGCCATATCGGCCTGACCCCGCAGGCGGTGAACACGATGGGCGGGTTCAAGGTCCAGGGCCGGGCGCCGGACGACGAGCGCCGCCTCTTGGAGGACGCCAGGGCGATCTCCGAGGCTGGCGCCTTCGCGATCGTGCTGGAGGGCATCGTCGAGCCGGTGGCGCGGGCCATCGCGACGTCCCCGCGGGTCACCGCCGCCACGATCGGCATCGGCGCCTCGGCTTTCTGCGACGGGCAGATCCTCGTGCTGGAGGACATGCTCGGCCTCTCCGAGAAGACACCGAAATTCGTGCGCCAGTTCGGCTCGCTCCGGGCCCATATCGAGGACGCCGTGAAGGCCTATGCCGACGAGGTGCGGGCCGGGCGGTTCCCGGCGGACGATCACACCTACGGGTAGGGGCGGGGGCACATCTGTTCTAGGCTGCGCGCTCGGTCTCGGCCCTGTCGGGCAGCAGCGCCATGAGGGACCGCAGGGCCGCGCTGGCCTCCCCCGACCAGACCAGGCGCGTCCGGTTGCGGCGCAGGTGCGGCGGCAGCTTATGGCGCTCCACCGCCGTGCTCAGCACCGCGTGGTTGAGCACCTCCGCCGGCACGATCGCCATGCCGGTGCCGGCCGCCACGCAGGCCACGATGGCGTGGTACGAACTCATCTCCAGAACCCGGTCGTAGGACGCGCCCTCTTCGGCCAGCCACTCGATCAGACGCTGGCGGTACGAGCAGCCGTGCGGGAACGCCACCAGGGTCTGCCGGCGTGAGCCGTTCCCGGGCGCGGTCCGGCCCGTGATCAGCACCAGCTCCTCGTCGAAGGCCGGCACCGAGGACAGGCTCGCGCCATCGAACGGCTCGGAGACGAAGGCCGCCTCGATCTCGAAGCGCTCCAGCTGCCGGAGCATCGCCCGGGTGGTGCCGGTCTGCAGCTCGATCGTGACGTCGGGGAACTGCGCGTGGAAGGCCGACAGGATCGGCGGCAGCCGCGCGCCCGCCGCGCTCTCCAGCGAGCCCAGCCGCAGGACGCCGCGGACCACGCCGCCGCGCATCTCCTGCTCGGCCAGATCAGCCATCCGCAGCAGCGTCTCGGCATGGCCCAGGAGGGTGCGTCCGGCCTCGGTGAGGGTCAGGCTGCGGCCCTGGCGGCGGAACAGCGCGACGCCCAGCCGCGCCTCGAACTGCTTGATCCGGGTCGTGACGTTGGACGGGACTCGATGCAGCCGCTTCGCCGCCGGCGTCACTCCGCCCTCGCGCACGACGCAGCGGAAGATATCGAGGTCGTCGAGGTCTATCGTTCTCATGGCATGAAGGGTACGTCACGAAAATTCATTTTCCAAGAAGGCCGAACGGGTGTTCAAGGGGTGTAGCCATGAGCACGATCCCTCACGCCCCACCCCTTTCCGCGCGCACGCCCTGGCCGGTCGTCGGCAGCGGCCTCGTCGCGCTGGCAGTCGCCATGGGCATCGGCCGGTTCGCGTTCACGCCCCTGATGCCGCTGATGATGCGCGACGGCACGCTGAACGTCGCCGCGGGCGCCGAATGGGCCGCGGCGAACTATGTCGGGTACCTGGTCGGCGCCCTGACGGCCTCGTGGTTCGCCGGCAATCCGCGGCTTGGGCTGCTCCTGAGCCTGGCCGGCGTGGCGCTGACCACGATGGCGATGGCGGCGGTCGATCACGACGCGCCTGCCGGTCTCGGGGCCGGGCTGCGGGCCGCGGCCGGCGTGTTCAGTGCCTGGGCCCTGGTCTGCGCGAGCGGCTGGTGCCTGGCCGAGCTCGCCCGGCGCCGGGTCGGCGCGCTCGGCGCCTGGATCTACACCGGCGTCGGCTTAGGCATCGCGCTCGCCGGCACGCTGGCCTGGCTCGGCGGAACCCAACCGGCTTCCCGGCTGTGGCTCGAGCTGGGGCTGGTCGCCGGGCTCGGCGCCCTGCTGGTTGGGTCCCTGTCCCGGGGGCAGGGCACGGCCGCGGCCGAGATCGAGGAGCGCGAAGCCGCCGCCTTCGCCCGGCCACCCCGGAACGGGCAGGCGGCCCTGGTCCTGTGCTACGGCATCTTTGGGTTCGGCTACATCGTGCCGGCGACGTTCCTGCCCGCGATGGCCCGCGAGCTGGCCTCCGACCCAAAAGTGTTCGGCCTGACCTGGCCGCTGTTCGGCCTCGCCGCCGCCCTGTCGGTCGCGGCCGTGGCCCGCTGGTCGAAGCACGTGCCGCGCCAGCGCCTCTGGGCGGCAGCGCAGGGCATCATGGCGCTCGGCACCGGCCTGCCCCTGGCCGCCCAAACCCTCTGGGCGGTGGCGGCCTCGGCGGTTCTAGTCGGCGGCACGTTCATGGTCGCCACCATGGCGGGCCTGCAACTCGCGCGCGAGGCGCGGCCCGACAACCCGACGCCGCTCCTCGCCCGCATGACCGCCGCCTTCGCGGCCGGACAGATCGTCGGCCCCGTTCTGGTGCGCCTCCTCGGTCCCGGCCACTGGGCCGGGTGGAACGCGCTCGACTGGACCGGCGCCATCGCGACCGTGCTGCTGGTGCTGACGGCGTTGTGGCTGTGGCGCAGCGCGCGGCCGTCACCGGAGAGCGCTACGATGTTCACACCTCGTCCTCTGTGAAGCGCGACGGGCTCTCCTCCCCCTTGTGGGGAGGAGTTGGAGGTGGGGGTGGTTCAGAAGGCACCGTTACGCTCAATCCTGCACCACCCCCACCCCTGCCCCTCCCCACATGGGGGAGGGGAAAACGCGTAGTGTTTCAATAATTTGCTTCTGATTATGTTATGCAAAACCGATAGCTCGAAAGCCTGATGCCCGCTTGACGCGGCGTCAGGCCGAATCTCCCGCTTCCGCGATCGTCCACGCAGATGCAGCGACGCGCGGTGGATTACCCCACCCGCCGCGACGGCAGCCGCAGCCCCGGGGCCGGCCTTTCCAAAAGAACCTCCCTGCGGAAGCGCACCAGCCGCGCCGGGCGGCCGGCGGTGCCGCTGGTGAGGGCTTCGGTCTCCTCCACCAGACCCTGCTGGGCCACGAGGCGCCGAAAATTCTGCTTGTGCAGCTGCGTGCCCGAGAGCGCCTCGACGGTGCGCTGGAGCTGGAGCAGGGTGAAGGCTGGCGGCATCAGCTCGAACACCACCGGGCGATACTTGATCTTGCCGCGCAACCGGCCGATCGCCGTGGCTAGCACCCGGCGGTGGTCGAAGGCCATGGGCACGCCGGTGGGGTCGTTCGGCACCGCCGGGCCGGCATTGCCGCGGGCCTCCGGGATCAGGCCGGCCTCGAACAGCAATTCGTAGCGCTCCAGCACGCGCTCCTCGTTCCAGGTGCCGCCGTTCATCCCGAAGGTGAGGCCGAGCCGGTCGAGGCGGCGGGTCCGGATGGCGCAATCCTCGGGCTCGGCCGCCCAGGCCGCGAGCCGCGCCTCGATCGCGTCGAGCTGGGGCGGCCGGCCTTTGCGGAAATCCTCGTACGGGAGGTAGCGGTACCAGTTGTGCCACGCCGCCTCGGCGAGGCCGGCCGGGCGCTCCTCGCGGACCAGGGCGAGATAGGCCACCGACAGTGCGTGCGCCTCCGGCGCCTCTTCGCCGCCGGAGCGGTCGCGGTCGCCGAAGGTGTAGAGCTGCTCGACATAGCCGAGGCGCTGGTGCGTTTGCCGCTCCACCCAGGCGCGCAGGCCGCGCTCCAAGGTGGCGTGCTCGGGCACGAGCGGCCCGGCCGGCAGACCGTCGCCGCGGCCCGGCGCCTGGTCCGGGACCCGGATGGTCAGGGCGCGCGGCTCCCCCTTGGTCGCCGCGACGATCACCGCGACGAGGCCCACGGAGGAGCGCTCCGGCAGGGCCTGCGCCCCGCGTGCACCCAACTGCGCCTCGCCGACCGTCATCGCCCCTCGAAACCCTCTCCCGCCGGGCGCGGGATTTTTTGGACCGGATCCGTCCCTATAGGGGGACAGGATCGCCCCGCGTCAACGCGGCCCTGTGACCGAACGGGTTGCAAAGCCGGCCGCCGCTGACCAAACAGGGCCGCCCGAGATGTGCCGGCGCGGGGCCGGCGCGGGGCCAAGTCCGGCAGGGGCGACCACGATGGCAGCGAGCGCGATCTCCGCGACGGCCGGCAGCCGGCCCGTCGACCTTCGGCTCTACGGCCTCCTCGATGTCGGAATCTGCGGCGCGGACGGGGACCATCTGGCCCGGCTCGCCGCCGACGCGGTGACGGGGGGCGCCACCCTGCTCCAGTACCGCGAGAAGGACATCCCGGATGCCCGGGCGGCGCTCGCGCGGATCCGGGCGATTCAGGCCGCCGTCGGCGGGCGGGTGCCGGTCCTGGTCAACGACCGGGTCGACCTCGCCCTGGCGGCGGGGGCGGACGGCGTCCATCTCGGCCAGAGCGACCTCCACCCGGCCGAGGCACGCCGCCTCCTGGGGGAGGGGGCGATCATCGGGTTGACCGTGAAGAACGCCGCTCAGGCCGACGAGCTGTACCGGCTCCCGGTCGATTACGCCTGCATCGGCGGCGTGTTCGCCACCACCAGCAAGGACAATCCCGACCCGCCGGTCGGCCTCGACGGCTTTTCGCGCATCGCCTTCCGGGCCCGACTCGCCCGGGGCGCGGGCCTGCCGATCGGCGCCATCGCGGGGATCGGCCTGCACAACGCCGCCCCGGTGATCGCCGGGGGAGCGGACGGCGTCGCGGTGATCACCGCCCTGTTCGGTACAGAGCCGGTGCGGCAGCGCGCCCGGGAGCTGCGCGCGGCCATCGACGCCGCCCTGACCGCGCGGGGAGCCGCCCGATGAGCGGCGCCAGCCCGATCGCGGTCACCATCGCGGGCTCGGATTCCGGCGGCGGCGCCGGCATCCAGGCCGACCTCAAGACCTTCTCGGCGCTCGGCGTCTACGGCGCCAGCGTGATCACGGCGCTCACCGCCCAGAACACACGGGGCGTCCAGGGCATCCACGACGTGCCAGCGGACTTCGTGGCCCGGCAGATCGACAGCGTCTTCTCCGACCTCGCGGTCGACGCCGTGAAGATCGGCATGCTGTCGAAGACTGAAGTGATCGCGGCTGTCGCCGACGGGCTGGCGCGGCAGGCCGCGACGATCCCGGTAATCCTCGACCCCGTGATGGTCGCCACCAGCGGCGACCGGCTGATCTCGGAGGATGCCGTGGCGGCGCTCCGGGACAGGTTGCTGACACGCGCCGACCTGATCACCCCCAACCTGCCGGAGGCGGCGGTTTTGCTCGGCGAGGCGGTGGCCGAGGACGAGGCGGGCGCAGCCGCCCAGGCCCGGCGGCTGGTGGCGCTCGGCGCCCGGGCCGTGCTGATCAAGGGGGGCCACGGCACCGGCGCCATGAGCGTCGATCACCTCGTCACCGCCGAGGGTCACGCCCAGACCTTCGCAGCCCCGCGACTCGCCACGCGGAACACCCACGGCACCGGCTGCACCCTCTCCTCCGCGATCGCGGCCGGGCTCGCCCGGGGCCTGACGCTGCCGGAGGCGGTGGCGGCGGCCAAAGCGTACCTCACGGCGGCTCTCGACGCGGCCGACCGGCTGGCGATCGGCTCCGGCCACGGCCCGGTCCACCACTTTCACGCGATCTGGCCCTAACTTCCGGGGGGCACCCGCCTTGCGCCGGAGCGGCGATTGCGTTTGAAGAAGCGCACGATCGTTCGGATAACGGAACGGCCTAGGTGGACCGGTGACGATGCAGGACCAGGCGGAACGGCCCGACCGGACGCGCGGACGCGACCTGCTGACCGGGGCGCAGGTGCTCTCCGGCCAGCTCGGCAAGACGATCCAGCGGCTGCGCAAGGCCTACAACCTCTCGCTGTCGGAGCTCGCCGAGCAATCGGGCGTGGCCAAATCGATCATCAGCCAGATCGAGCGCAACGAGACCAACCCGACGCTGGCGACGATCTGGCGGCTGTCCCAGGCGCTGGACGTGTCGATCGACCGGGTGCTGGCGGCCGGCGACGAGGAGCCGTTCATCGAGAAGACCTCGCGGGCGGATACGCCGATCCTGGTCTCGGAAGACGGCAAGGTCCGACTGGCGATCATCGGCTGGATCAAGACGATCGAGTGGCTGCAATGGTACGAGGTCACGGCCGATCCCGGCGGCGTCCTCGACTCGGACCCGCACCAGCGCGGCTCGGTGGAATCGCTCTCGGTCAGCGAGGGCGCGTTCGAGGTCGAGATCGGCGGGATCGTGCAGCGGGCCCGGGCCGGCGAGACCCTGCGCTACCGCTGCGACCGGCCCCACCTCGTCCGCTGCACCGAAGGCCCGGCCCGGGCTACCATGGTGGTGATCCTGAAGGCGGCGGTGATGGAGTGAGGCTTTCGGCCTCGCCGATCCGTGCCGGATCGAACGGCGTGGTGCGATAGATCTCGCTGATCCAGTTGCCGAACAGCAGGTGCGCGTGGCTCCGCCAGCTATTGCGCGGCGTCTTCGACGGATCATCTTCGGGGAAGTAATGCGCAGGCACCGACGCACCGGCATCGCGGAGGTATTCGTCCGCGAGGGTGGCCGTATCGTATTCCAGGTGATTGAACATATGCAGCGACCGGTGCTCCGGATCGGCCAGGAGACACAGGCCGGTCTCATCGCTGTCGGCCAGGACGGACAGGCTGCTTCCGCCAGGAATGTCCTCCCGGCGCACCTCCGTCCAGCGGGAGACCGGCACGCAGAACTCGTCCGAGAAGCCGCGCAGGTAGGGTGAGGCCGGCGCGCGATTTTGGTGGCGGAACACGCCGAACGCCTTGTGCGCGAGCGTCCGCTTCGGGATGCCGTGGAAGTGGTAGACCGCCGCCTGCGCCGCCCAGCAGAGCGTCAGGCAACTATGGACGTGCGAGCGCGTCCAGTCGAACACGCGGCACAGTTCGGCCCAGTACCGGACCGCCTCGAACGGCAGCCGCTCGACGGGGGCGCCCGTGACGATGAACCCGTCGAACCGCTCCTCCCGCACATCGCTCCAGGGCCGGTAGAATGCCGCCATGTGCTCGGCCGAAGTATTCCGGGCGACATGGTCGGTCATCCGGACCAGGGTCAGCTCGACCTGAAGTGGGCTCGCGCCGAGCAGGCGGGCGACCTGCGTCTCGGTGCTGATCTTGTTGGGCATCAGGTTGAGCAGGCCGATCCGCAGCGGCCGGATGTCCTGACGGACCGCGTCGGTCTCGCGCATCACCACGACACCTTCGGCCTCGATGGCGCGGGCGGCGGGGAGATCGTCGGGGATCTTGATCGGCACGGTGCGTCGCTCCTCCATCCGGGGCCGACGCGCGTGGCTTGATCCGCTTGGTTGCCGGCTCGGCCACATCCTCCTTGCGGAGCGCCACCTTGCCCGGATCGGCAGGTTGGCGTCGGGCGTCGGCCCGACTCTTGATGTGCGACCCGAATTACCGAGACGGCTTAGGTTCTTCAAGAGTCGGCCGGCTGCCGATCGGGGAATCAGGCGTCAAATCGCCTCCACTCTCTCGCGGACGATCGGAACCGCATCCGCCCGGGCACGGGACCGGACGGCCTTCTCAGGACGCGCCGGCTTGCGAGAGCGCGCGGTGGCGATAGTCCCGCGGGCTCAGGCCGTAGCGCTCCTTGAAGCGACGGGAGAAATGCGCCTGGCTGGCGAAGCCGCAGCCATAGGCCAAGGCGCCGAGCGGCATATGCAGATATCCGGGATCGGCCAGGCGGTTGGCCGCCGCCCCCAACCGGCGCTGCCAGATCCAGTAGGAGATGTGCTGTCCGTGCTCGTGGAACAGCTCCTGGAGCCGCCGCAACGACACGCCGGTCGCCGCCGCGAGGTGGCGCGGATCCAGATCCAGGTCGTGGAGGTTGGCCTCGACATAGGCTTTCGCGCGTTGGATCACGACGCTGCCATGGACGGGCCGGGGCACCTCCCGGGCGAGGCGCTCGGCGAGGCTGGCGACGAAGAGATCGATCCCTACCCCGGCCATGCGCTCGGCCACGTGCGGCGGCAGCCGATCCTCCTCGCGCAGCAGGTTGGATAGGAACGAGCGGGCCAGGGTCGCCACCGGCAGATGCCCCTCGACGGTCAGACCGGCGAAGATCCGGGCCGAGCCGAGCACGCTCTCCAGCCGTTCCCGCGGGATCGCGACGGTCAGCACTTCGGTGTACCCGCTGTGCTCGATCGTCCAGGGCGTGCTCGTATCGCGGATCGCGAAGTCGCCGGTTCTGTCCGTACTCGATCGATCGTTCTGGTCCGCGCGCACGGTCCCGGACAGAACCATGCTCATGAAGAGATGATCGGTCTTGTGATTTTCGTGCCGGAGCGTTCGCGGTGTCGTCGAAGCGCGGAGATTGCGCAACGCGAATTTCGTGATGGCCAAGCCACCGATACTGGCACCGTCGATCGCAGCGTCGAACGGCTCCTCGCCCAGACAGTTCTGCTCCATCGGGACGAGGCGATCTTCGCAGACATCCCACCAATGGCGAAATCGATGTTTCGGTATAACCCCGTCCGTCGAGAAGATGGTCTGCATCGCAGCAGCCCTATGGCGGCGATTGCTGCAGGTCGCAACCGGAAATTTTTATAGGGCGCGGGGATATACAATTGAAAGCTGTTCTGCGATCGGCTCGTGCCGAGACAGCGCCATCTCGACGCCCGGCGGCTCGAAAGCCCCCGTCCTCGCCCCGGCCCCCTCAGCGCCCGGTATTCACCCACCGCACCACGTCGGCCAGCACAGTGGTCAGCGCCTGGTCGAGGGCTTGGGCGCCGTTGCCGGCATCGATCTTGGCCACCGGCACCCGGGCGGTGAAGATCCGGGCGGCTGTGACCTTGCCGGTGCCATCGGCCACGAGCTTCAGCGACAGGTCGACCACCGCCTCGCCGGTCGTGGCCTGGATGTCGAAGGCGCGGATCTCGCTGATCAGCTGGTAATCGGCCACGACCTTGTCGCCGGGCCGGCTGACCGAGCGGAGCCGGCCGGAATTCTCCAGGCTCTGGAGGAGGCGGGTCTGGATCAGGCGCGGCAGCCGGTCGGCCCATTGGCCGCCGCCCAGGAAGGCGAGGGCGCCGCCCGCCTCGCGCACGATGATCCGGTCGGCCTCGAAGGGCTGGATGCCCACCGGCTCCGAGACCGCGATCGAGCGGCCGGCCGCGACCGGGCGCCCGGTCGGGGGGAGGGCCGCGAGATCGAAGGTCAGGGGCGTCGCACCGCCACCGCAGCCGCCCAGCAGGGCAGCGAACAGCGCAGCGGCGAGAAGGTGGGACGAGCGGGCCATACGCACAACCTGAGAAACCCCGCCGACGCGCGGCAGAGCTGTATAAGCTATGCCGCAGAAACTAGCCCTCGCCTGTATCCGTGCCGTGCGCCGGGACACATCGACCCGGCGCCCCGCGATTTCACCGGCCGCCGTTGTATTCGGGCAACGATGGCTTGCCGCCGAAGATCACTTGGCTCGGGTCGCGCTCCAGGCTGCGCACGGTGCGGTTCAGGGTGTTGAGGGTGCGCTGGCCGTCTCCCGACAGGGCCTCCACCTCTCGGCGGCCGGTGCCGCTCAGCCGGCCGAAATTGGTCGAGATGCTGGCGGTGCGCTTGTCGAGGTTCTCCGACATGGTGCGGAACGCCTTGCCGGCGTCGCGCACCGACATCGCGGCGGCGCGGATTTCGGCGAAGGTGCTGGACCCCTCTTGGCCCGAGGCGGAGCCCAGGAAGCTCTGGGCGCCGTTGAGTACGCCGTCGATCTTGTCGGCCGAGGCATTGAGCTTGGCCGCGAGCGAGCGGGCATCGTGCACCGCGCCCTCGATGTCGGGGCTGGACTTGGACAGGGCCGCCGAGAAGCGGTCGGCGTTGTCGATCACGTGGCCGAGCTTCACCCCGTCCACCGCCTTGACCAGGGTCGCGATGTTCGGGCCGGCCTCGGCCAGCGTCTTCGAGAACGCCTCGACGTTGGTGAGCGCGCGGTTGATCGCGCCCTCGTTGCCGGCCACGATCCGGTCGAGGCGGGCGAGCATGTCGTCGGCCCGCTGGGCCACCTGACGGGCGAGCGCCATCATGTCCTGCATGTCGGAGGAATCGGCGAAGATCGTCGGCGGCTCGCCATTGGCCATCGGTGTCAGCACCGGCGCGTCGGCGTTGCCGCCCGACAGGGAGATCACCGAGACGCCGGTGAGCATCGCCGAATCGAGGCGGGCGCGGGTATCGGCTCGGAGCGGCGTCGAGGGATCGACCTTGATCTGGGCGAGCACCCGGCGCGGGTCCTGCGGGGCGAGGCGGATATCGGTGACCTCGCCGACCTTGATGCCGTTGAAGTTCACGCTCGATCCGCGGGAGAGCCCGCCGACCGAGCCGGAGAACACGATGCGGACGGTCTGGCTGACCTGCCGCGACGAGCCGCCGGAGAGCCACAGCACGGTGCCGAAGCCCGCCAGGATCACGGCGAGGGTGAAGGCCCCGATGAGGGCGTAGTTCGCGCGGGTTTCCATGCGGTCAGCCTGCGGTTCTGCTCGGCGAAACAAGTCCGGCCGAGCTGCGTGTCGCCGCTCCCGATCGAGAGCGGGACGGGATCAGGGGAAGGAAACGATCAGGCATGCGCCGGCACGCCTGTGGTGAGGGCGCGGGCGCGCTTGCCGTGAAAATACGAGCGCAGCCAGGGATGGTCGCTCGCCAGCATCTCCTCGATCGTCCCGGCGGCGATGATCTGGCCGTCGCCCAGCGCCGCGATGCGGTCGCAGGCGGTGTAGAGACTGTCGAGGTCGTGGGTGACCATGAACACGGTCAGGCCCAGCGTCTCCTTCAGGGTGGAGACGAGGTCGTCGAACTCGCCCGCGCCGATCGGGTCGAGACCCGAGGTCGGCTCGTCCAGGAACAGGATCTCGGGATCGAGCGCCAGGGAGCGGGCGAGCGCCGCCCGCTTGATCATGCCGCCGGACAGCTCCGAGGGCAGCTTGTCGGCGGCGTCCGGCTTCAGGCCGACCATCTCGATCTTGAGCCGAGCGAACTCGTCGAGCAGGCGCTCGGACAGGTCCAGGTGCTCGCGCATCGGCACCTGGATGTTCTGCTTGACGGTGAGCGCCGAGAACAGGGCGCCCTGCTGGAACAGCACGCCCCAGCGCTGCTCCATGCGGCGTCGCTCGGCATAGGTCATGCCGTCGACGTCGCGGCCGAACACCTCGATCGTGCCCGCGCGCTTGGGCGTGAGGCCGAGGATCGTCCGGGTGAGCACCGACTTGCCCTGACCCGAGGGCCCGACGAAGCCCATGATCTCGCCGGCCCGGATGTCGAGGTTCAGGCCCTTGAGGATGTTCCGGTCCCGGAAGCCGACCACGAGGTCGCGCACCCGGATGATGGGCGCGGGGCCGGTGGCGGTCTCGGGCATGGCGGGGGCGATCATCAGGACGGGCTCAGAAATCGATCGCGGCGAAGAACACCGCGAACAATCCATCGAGGACGATGACCATGAAGATGGACTTCACGACTGAGGCGGTGACGTGGCGGCCGAGCGATTCGGCCGAGCCCTCCACCGCGAAGCCCTCGATCGTGGCGAGGATCCCGATGATCAGCGCCATGAACGGCGCCTTGATCAGGCCGACCATGACGTGGTGCACGCCCACCGCCGCCTGGAGCCGGACCAGGAACTGATCGAGCGTCAGGCCGCCATACAGCATGGCGGTGAGGCCGCCGCCGGTGAGCGCGGCCAGGTCGCCGATCAGGGTCAGCATCGGCAGGCCGACCATCAGGGCCAGCACCCGCGGCACGATCAGGATCTCGACGGGATCGAGGCCCATGACCCGCAGGGCATCGACCTCCTCGCGCATCCGCATCGAGCCGATCTCGGCGGTGATCGCCGAGCCGGACCGGCCCGCGACCATGATCGAGGTGAGCAGCACGCCCATCTCGCGCAGGATCAGCAGGCCGATCAGGTTGACCACGAAGGTCTGGGCGCCGAAGCGCTGGAGCTGGAAGATGCCCTGCTGGGCGACGATGCCGCCGACCAGGAACGAGATCAGCACGATGATCGGCGCGCCATTGAACGCCACCTGCTGGATCTGATTGATCAGCGCCGTGCCCCGGAACGTCCCCGGCCGCAGGGCGACGCGCCCGCAGGCGGCGATCACCTCGCCCAGGAAGGCGAGGGCGGTGACGAATTCCTGGCCGCCGCGCACGGTCTCGCGGCCGACCGTATCGAGGACGCCCAGGATCAGGCCGGGCCGGGCCGATGGCGCGGCCTCGGCTTCGCGCAGGCGGACCTCGCCCAGCAGGGTGCGGTGCTCGGGCCGCACGCCGACATAGGTCAGCCTGCCCCCGGACTGCTCGATCTCGGCGCGGGTCCGCTCGAGCACCCAGGCGCCCAGCGTATCCAGCCGTTCGATCCCCGACAGGTCGACCGCCACGGCGCCGGCCCGGCCGGCGGCCAGGAGGCGCGCCGCATTCGCCTCAACGGTCGGCGCCTGATCGGCGGTCCAGCGCCCGTCGAGCGCCAACCGGCCTTCCGCCGGCCGGTCCCGCAGCGACGCGCCGGGAACCATGCCCTCGCTCAGCAAGACCCTCACTCCTCGATTGGAGGCACCACCCTGCCTCGGGGTTATGTCGACATTACGGTTGACGATCCGTGTCCAACGTCACCCCCCCGGCGCGGCCGGAAGCGAGCGCCAGGCCCAGGCCGCAGGCGGCGAGCGGCGCCATCAGCAGGAAGGCGAGGGGGCCGCCGGCCCGATAGGCGACGCCGCTCAGCAGGGTCGCGCCCACGGAGATGCCGGCATTGACCGCGCTGAGCGTGCCCTGCGCCCGCCCGCGCGCGCCCTCGGGGGCGAAGGCCGAGACCGCGGCCATCGCGCCGAGCTGTGTCGCCCCGAAGGTCAGGCCGTGCAGGCACTGGAGCGGCACCAGGGCGGCCAGGTGGTCGCCGAGGAGATACATGCCGACCGCGCGCAGGATCGCGGCTCCGGCGCCGAGGGTCAGGAGTCGCACCGGACTCCGCCAGGATGCGGGCAGGGCGGTGATGCCGGCAAACAGCGCGATCTCGGTCAGCACCCCGGTGGCCCAGAGGGAGCCGACCCAGACCGGCGCAATGCCCTGGCTGGTCCAGTAGATGCTGCCGAACCCGTAGATCGCCCCGTGGCTCGCCTGGATCGCCGCCGCCGCGCCGATGCAGAGCCAGAGCTTCAACGGCAGGCGCGGCCGGACGGCGCCGGCCGGGACCTGCGGCAACGCCACGACCGAGCGGCTGCGCCAGGCCACGAGCCCTGCTACCAGGGCGAGGCCGGTGAGCAGCAGCGGCACCGCGAGCTGGCCGCCGAGCGCCGAGAGCAGGAGGCCGCCCGCGAGGTTGGCCAGCAGGAACGCGATGGAGCCGGCCATCCGGATCCGGGCATAAACCAAGCGGGCGTCTCGGCGCACGGCGGCCAGGGTCAGGTAGTCGATGCACGGGACCAGCGGCGCGCCGGCGACCGCGTTCAGCACGACCAGCATCGCCAGCACGGGCCAGCCGATCCCGGCGGCGCCCGGCATCAGCGCGTAGGTCAGGCTGAGGGCGAGGCTGCCGAGCATGATCAGCCGGCGCGGGCCCAGGCCCCGGTCGAGCAGGCTCATCAGCGGCGCCGTCGCGACGATCCGCGTGGCGATCGGCAGGGCGAGCAGCAGGCCGATCACCCGGGCATCGAGGCCGAGTCCGTCGAGCCAGAGGGGCATGAACGGCATTGCGATGCCGATCTCGGTGAAGACGACGGCGTAGAGCAGCGACAGGCGTGCTGGGCCGGACGGGCGATGCAAGGATGGGGTTCCCGGACGGGATTTGGGAGATTCCCCGGATCCGGGGCTCGGCCGCCGTAAGCGCCCGTTAAACCCTCCCTGTCAATTTGCCCGCCTCCGGGTCGCGCCCTGTGCCGGCCCTCGCCGTGCCGGCCTTTCGGGTTCGGAGGGATCCCATGTCCGGTTCAGCCCCAGCAGGCGCCCTTGCCGAGTACGAGGCGATCGAGGCGACCATCTGCCTCAGCGAGCGCGGGCGCTGGTTCCTGTCCGAATATGCGCGCCGCAACCGGGCCGCCGAGACCGAGATGCTGCTCGGGGCGATGAGCCGGCTCGAACACGCGGTGACCGCCGACCGGGATCAGCAGACCGTCGGGCAACTGCACGGCAACCTCGTCGAGATGGCCGCAGCGATCAGCCAAACCAAGGCCGAGATCGCCGCGATCAGCGCCCGCGACAGCGAGCAGACCCGTCTGACCCAGGCGTCCCTGGCGCTGGACGCCATCGTGCGCGAGACCGAGCGGGCGACCTCCGACATCCTCGGCTCGGCCGAGGCGATCCAGGAGGCGGCCTGGGTTCTGCGCGAGCGGGGCGCCGACGCGGCGACCTGCGACGCCCTCGATCGGCACGCCACGGCGATCTACACGTCCTGCTCGTTCCAGGACCTCACGGCCCAGCGTACAGCCCGGATCGTCTACACCCTGCGCTACCTCGAAGACCGCCTCGCCGCGATGATCGCGATCTGGGGCAGCGAGGCCGAGCGGGTCCCGCCGATGCCGGGCGACCCGGCCGCCGGCACCCGGCCGGAGGTTCAGCCCTCCGACCTCTGCCAGAGCGACATCGACCGCTACATCGCCATGGAGGTCCCGGCCGTCACCGCGGCCGCGCTGATCGCCCGCCCCGGGAGCCCGCCGCTCCACGAGGACATCGTGTTCCTGCCGGTCTCGGACGGGGAGGGGACCGATGCGACCGAGGACGCCGAGGTGGTGGAGGCCGCCGAAGCGCCCGCCCCGATCGCGATCGGCGACGACGCAGTCGACCAGGACGACTCTGCGGCTTCAGTGCCCGACGTGGATTGGGCCGACCATGACACTGCCGCCCCGGAGCCCGCCGCCGAGCCGGAGGCGCCGATCCTGAGCTTCGCGGCGATCGACGCGCTGCCGCCGGAGCAGCGGCTCGCCCTGTTCGCCTGACGGCGCCGAGCGGCCCTGCTATCAGGGGCGCCCGCCCGTCCAAGGTCGTGAGACGAAAACCCCCGTGGCCCTGAACCTGATCAAGCTCTGCGTCGGACCCGCCTCCATCGCCGACCTCGAAGCCCGTCAGGAACGGTACCGGGCCGAGGCTTTGCGCGAGGGCCGGCCGGCCGACCCGTTCCACGTCACCCGCACCCTGCCCAAGCGCCATCGCGAGATCGCCGGAAAGGGCTCGATCTACTGGGTGATCCGCGGGACCCTGTCCTGCCGGCAGGCGATCACCGCCATCGAGAAGCTCACGGACGAGGAGGGAATCCCGCGCTGCCGGCTGGTCTTCGACTCGCGCCTGGTTCCGGTGTCGCCCCGCCCCTGCCGCCCGTTCCAGGGCTGGCGCTATCTCACGGCCCGCGACGCGCCGGCCGATCTCGGAGCCGGGCAATCGGGCGACCTCGCCGAGATGCCCGAGGCGCTACGCCGCGAGCTGGTCGGCCTCGGCCTCCTCTAGAGCGTCGTCCCGGAAATCAGAACCGGGACGACGCTCTAGGCTCTTGATTATGCATCGTCTTTTTCCGAAAGCCGGAATCCACCTTTTGGGACGATGCTCTAAAACACGTTCCGTCGGCGCGGGCCCTCTGAGTGCCCGCGCCGACTGTCGTCCTACGCCCCGTCGAACCGCCCGCTGGCATGGGCCAGCATCGTGTAGACCTTGCCGGTCTCCGAGGTGAGGTAGGCGTCGGTCCGCTTCGCGTCGCTGTCGTTCTTGACCACGTCGCCCAAGAGCCGCTCGAACTCACCCACGTAGCGGTCGACGCTACGGCGGAACTCCGCATCCGACCGGTAGCGGCGCTGGATCTCCGCGAAGGTGGTCCGGCCCTGCGCGGTGTAGATGCGCGGGTCGAACAGGTTCGGCTCGCCCCGGCGGTAGCGCTCCCACAGGTCGACCGCGGTCCGGTGCTCGATCATCCGGGCGATGTCGGTGGAGATCGTGTCCAGGGCGATCCGACCGGTCTCGGCAGAGGCCTGGGACGGAGCCTGCGGCTGGGACGGGCGGCCCGCCGGAGCGGCGGCGTTGGTCGCCTCCACCTCGGCTTCGTCGTCCTCGTCCAGCGAGGCGCGGGTCAGCAGGTCGGACAGCCAGCCGCGCTTGGCACCGCCGGCCGTCATGGCGACGGGACGGGCGGTCGCGGAAGGCCGCGGCGCCTCGATCCGGGCCGGGCCTGTGGCGGACCGGGCCGGAGCCGAGGGCGCCGGCAGAGCCGGAGCCGAGACCGGCTGAGCCTGCGTCGCGGACGGAGCCGGAGCGCTGCTGCTCACCTGCGATGCGGCGACCGAGCGGGAGCCGCCCTCCGCCACCCGCCGCTGGGCCTGCGGCTGGGCGACATCCACCGAGCGGGTGGTGCGGGAGACCAGGGCCGAGAGCTCGTTGAGCGCCTTGATCTGGTCGGCCACCACCCGGCGCATCTCGCCGGTGGCATCCTGCGTCTCGCGGGGCAGGTCGAGGACGCCCCGGGCGAGTTCGGCGCGGGTCGCGTCGAGTTCGCCGCGGATCGAGCCCGCCATCTCCCGCAGGGACGACACGGAGGCACCGAACTGGGTCTGCGCCTCGTCGAGGCCGCTGCGCATCTCCCGCGCCGCCTCCTCGATGGCCTGGCGCACGCCTTGGGCCGCCTTCTCGCTCTCGGTCCCTGCGCTGTCCTTCAAGCCCTCGAAGGCGCTGGTGACCGAAGCCCCCGCCCCCTCGGCCGAGCGCGTCAGCGACTCGCCGACGGCGCGGGCGCGCTCCTCGGCACTGCGCAGCGTGCGCTCGATCGTCTCCGCCAGGGCGCCGCCCTGCTGCTCCAGGGCGCTGGCGCGTGCCTCGAAGCCAGCCAGCGCCTCGGCGAGCGCTGCCTCGCGGCCCGACAGGGTCGCGCCCAGCCGCTCCTCGATCGCGGCGAGCGAGGACGCCGCCTGGTCGAGCGCCGACACGTGCACGGACGTCTGCTCGCCGAGGGCGCGGCCCCTTCCGTCGAGGGTCTCGGCGAGGCCGGACGCCTCGCGCAGGGCCGTGTTGGCGACCTCGCGCAGGGCTTCGACCTGCGCCGCGACGCCCGCAGTGGCGCGGCCGGTCTCGGCGGCGATGCGCTGGAGCGCCGACTGCACCTGCTCGACCCGGCCGGCCAGGCCCTGCTCGATGGCGCCGAGATTGGTGCCGGCTCCGGAGACCAGCTCGCCCAAAGCCGCGTTGGCGCCCTCGATCCGCTGAAGGACGGCGCCGAGCTCCCGGCCCAGCCGGTCGTTGGTCTCGAACAGCTCGGTGAGGGCGCGGCCCGCACCGTCGTCGATGGCGGCGCGCAGCAGCTCGGCCGAGGCCCGCGACTGCGCGGCCAGTTCCTCGGTCTGCAGCCGCAGGGTTTCGGCCAGCGGCACGCCGGTCTCGATCAGCACCCGCTCGATCGAGTCGGCCCGGTCGGCCAGGGCCCGCGACAGGTCGAGCATCGGCCCGTCGATGGCGGCGCGCAGGCGCGCGACATGCCCTTCCAGGCTGTCGCCGACCGCACGGCCGCTGCCGTCGACGCTGGCGATCAGCGCCCCGCCCTTCTCCTCGATGGCGCGGACCAGCGCCTCGGCGCTCTCCGCGAGGCGGCGGGACAGGGCCTCGCCGCGGGCGTCGACCAGGGCGCCCAACGCGGTGGCGCGGCGCTCGAATCCGGCCCCCAGCGCCTCGGTGCGGGCATCGATCAGGCCCGCCAGCGCGGCCTCGCGCCGGCTGAGCGTCTCGGCCAGGGCGGCGTTGTGCGCGTCGACCTGCTCGGCATGCGCCCGCGCCCGCTCGTCGAGTGCGGCCACCAAGCTGGCGGTGCGCTCGTCCATGAGGCCCGCGAAGGCGTCGTGGCGGTCGTCGAAGGCGTTGGCCAGCGTCTCGGCGCGCTGGGCGACCAGCGTCGCGAACAACCGCATGCGGCCGTCGATGCGCTGGGTGAAGGCGTCGGCGCGGGCGTCGACGCCCCGGGCCAGGGCCTCAGTCTGGGTCTCGACGGAGTGGACTAGGGCGGCGGTGCGCCCTTCCACGACGCCGTCGAGGTCGCGGATCCGCGCGTCGAAGGCCTCGACCAGCGAGCCGGTGCGGCCCTGGGCGGCGTCCAGCAGCGACTGGCTGCGCTCGTCGACGAGGGCCTCGATTGACGAACGCGCCTCGTCGAACGTCCCACGCAGGGTCTCGATCCGGGCATCCAAGAGGGCGGCGACGCCGGTGGGCGCCGCGTCGAGGAGGTTGCGCAGATCCTGCGTGCGCGCCTGGACCGCCATGGCGATCTCCCGGCCGCGGCTCTCCACCGAGGTTTCGAGATTGGCTTGCGCCCGCTCGAACAGGGTCCGAAGCTGCCCGCTGCGGGCCTCGAAGGTCTCGGCGAACTGGGTCTCGCGGGCTTCGAGCAGGCCGGCGATGGCCGGGCTCGCCTGCTCGATCGCCTTCTGCAGAGCCTCGGTCCGGTGCTCGATCGTCCCGGCAATCTCGCGGCTGCGGCCATCGACCAAGCGGTCGATCTCGGCCTGTGCTCGCGCGAACAGGGCCTCGAGCTGGCCGCCGTGGGCCTCGAAGGCCTCGGCGAGCTGGTGCTCCCGGGCCTCCATCAGGCCGGCGATGGCCGGGCTCGCCTGCTCGATCACGTTCTGCAGGGCCTGGGTCCGATGCTCGATCGTCCCGGCGATCTCGCGGCTGCGGCCGTCGACCAGGCGGTCGATCTCCGCCTGGGCCCGCTCGAACAGGGCGCGCAGGTCCGCGAAGCGGGCGTCCAGCAGGTCGGCCATGTCGGTGGGGGCCGCGTCGAGGGTCTGGCGCAGGCCCTCGGTCCGGGTCGTGATCGTGTCGGCGAGTTCCTGGCCGCGCACCTCCACGAGGTCGCGCAGGCCGGCCTGGGCCTCCTCGAACAGGGCCCGCAGGCGCTGCGTGCGGCTGTCGAGGGTGGCCGCGAGCTGGCGCTCCCGGGTCTCGACCAGGGCCGTGACGGCGGCGGGCGCCTCCTCCAGCATCGTCCGAAGTGCCTGGATCTTGGTGTCGACCGAGGCGGCGAAGCGGCCACCGCCGCCCTCCACCACCGCGTCGAGGGCGTTGTGGGCTTCCTCGAACAGGGTCCGCAGGCCCTGGGCGCGGGCATCCAGGGTCTCGGCGAGGCGGTTGCCCCGGCCTTCGACCAGGTTCTCCAGGTGGCCCAGGCGCTCGTCGAACAGGCTGCCGAGGGCCTGCGTGCGGGAATCCAGGCTTCCGGCGGCGTTGCCGTAGGCGTCCTCGACGGCGGCGATCAGGGCGCGGCTGCGCGTATCCAGGGCCTCGTTGAGCGGACCCATGCGGCCGTCGAGGGTGCTGGCCAGGGTGCCGGCATGACCGTCCAGCATCACGCGGATCTGGTTGGTGCGGTCGTCGAGCAGGCCGTGGACCGAGCGCACGCCCTCATCGAGCAGGCCGCTGATATCGGCGGTGCGGCTCGACAGGGTATGGCCCAGGCGGCCTTCGCCGGCTTCGAGCATCCGCTCGGCATCCGCGATAGTCTGCTGGAGCTTCGAGAGGACGCTCTCGCCGCGCTGGTCGATCAGCTCGGCCAGCGACGTGCCGCCGCGGTCGAACAGGCGCGCCAGCTCGGTGATCCGGCCGCCGATCGCCCCGAACACGCTCCGGCCCTTCTCGTCGAGCTCGCTCGACATGGCGGTGATCCGCTCGTCGATCAGCTTCGCCAGCAGCTCCGAGCGCTCGGCGAAAGCCGCGCGCACGGCCTCGGTCCGGGCGGACAGGGCCGCATCGGCGCTCTCCGCCCGCTCGTCCACCAGCTGGACGATCTCCTGAATGCGGCCCGACAGCGAGGCTTCGAGAACCCGCGTCGATTCCGCGACGGCGCCGGTGAGGGTGCCGATGCTCTCGGCCATCGCCTTGTCGATCCCGCCGGTCCGGTCGGTGATCGTGGCGACCAGGTCGCGGGTGCGGCCGGCCAGTTCCTCGTCCACCGCGCGGGTGCGCGCCTCGATCAGGCGGATCGCCTCGAAGGCCTGCACGCCGAAGCTTTCGTCCACGAGGCGGGCGCGCTCCTCCAGGGCGTTGGCGATCTCCTGCAGGCGGCTGATGACGCCGGCATCGAAATGCTCCGCGCTGCCGGCGATACGGCGGGCCATCTCGGCGGTGCGCCGGTCAATATCCTGCCCGAGCCCATCGACCCGGCCATCGAGCACCGCGACCAGGTTGCGGCTGCCCTCTTCCATGATCCGGGCCATCTCCCCGGTCCGGGCGGCCAGCGCCTCGTTCAGGGCCTGGCCGCGGGACTCGATCCGGTTGTCGACGTGATCGACCAGGTTCGCCACGACTTCGCCGATCTCGGCGGCACGCTTGGCCGAGCGCTCCTCCAGGGAGCCGAGATGGGTCTCGACCAAGCTGCCTGCCTCGCGAGCGCGGGTCGCGATGGTCTCGGCCACGGCCTGGCCCTTGACGGTGATGAGCCGGTCCATCTCCTCCAGCCGCGCCCCGACGGTCTCGCCGAGGCTCGCGGTGTCGCGGCCGATGCGGTCGGCCAGGATGTCGCCGCGGGCGATGGTCTCCTGCAGGGCGGCGAGGCGGCTGCCCAGGGTCTCGTCGATGGCCCGGACGCGCACGTCCGCGGTCTCGGCGAAGCTCGCGCCGGTCTGGCTGAGGGTGTCGGCGATGCGGGCGCCCTGGCTCGCCACCGCGAGCACGATGTCGCGGCCGGTGCCGCTGATCCGGGTCTGGGTCTCCTCGGCGTGGCTGGCCAGCAGCTCGGCGACGCCCTTGCCGTGCGCGCCGAAGGCGGCTTCCATCTCGCCGATGCGGGCGGCGAGGTCGTCCGAGATGGCGCGGGCGGCCTGGCTCAGGCTGCCGGTGGCGTCACCGGTGCGGGCAGACAGCTCGCGGTTGAGGTCGTCGAGGGCGGCGCGTAGGGCGGACACCGCCGCGGCGCCGCGCTCGCCGAACTCGGTGCCGGCCCGGTCGGCGGCGTCGCGGAAGCGGGTCAGCAGGCCCGCAGTCTCGGCCTCGACGGCGCTGGTCACCTCGGCCGAGCCGAGGCGCAGGGTCTGGAGGGTTTCGACCAGGCGCGCGGACGCCTCGCGGGTATGGGACTCGACCTCGCCGGTGACGGCGCCCGCGGAGCCGCGCAGGGACTGGACCGCGGCGGCGGCGCCGGCCTCGAAGCCGTGTCCCAGCGCCGAGAAGGCGCTCTCCAGGCTCTCGGTGGCCGCCTGGGTCCGCTCGGTGATGTGGCCGCCGGCCCGCTCGGCCGCGGCCGAGACGCGGGTCTCGAGATCCGAGGCCTGCACCGTCACGGTGTCGTGGAGGCGCGCCGCAATGCCGTCCATGCGCTCGGCCAGGGCGTTGCCGCGCTCCGCGACCGTCTCGGCGATCCGCTCGGCAGTGCCGATGAGGTCGTCGCGCACCGCGCCGGCCTGGTTGGTCAGCGTCTCGCCGACGCCGCCCATGGCCAGTGCCAAGGCGGCCTGGGCGTCGCGCCCGCGGGTCTCGATCGCCTCGGCGACGGAGAGGCCGGCATTCTCGATCTCGGCGCGCAGGGCCAGGCCGCGGCCGGCGATATCCTGGGTGAGGGCCGCGCCGGTCTCGGCGAAGCGGGCGGTGATCTGGGTGCCCATGGCGCCGAAGCGCTCGGTCAGCTCGGAGCCCCGCGACAGGAAGGCGTTCTCCAGGCCGATGACCGAGCGCTCGAAGCTCTCGCGCACGACGCCGCCCTGGCGCTCCAGGGACTCGCTGACGCGCAGGCCGGTCTCGGCGAGGCTCTGGGCGACGGAGGCGGTGCTCTCGGCGATCCGCCCGGTGAGGGCGTTTCCGGTCGCCTCGAAGGCGCTGCTCACGTCGCGGGCGCGGGTCTCGAAGGCCTGGGTCAGGGTCTCGCCGACCTCCAGGAGGCTGCCGCGTACGCCCTCGCTGGTGGCCGCGAGGCTCTCGATCAGCTCGTCGCCGCGCCCGGTCATCAGGGTGACGACCCGGTCGCCGGCCTCGCCCAGGGAGGCGGTGATCGCAGCGCCGCGGGCATCGAGCGCCCCGGTGACGCGCTCGCCCGCGCCGTTGAGCGCCATGACGATCCGCTCGGACGCGCCCTCCAGCTCCTGGCTCAGGCTCTGGTGCGAGCCGGTGATCGCGCCGCGCACCCGCTCGGCGTTGGTGACGATGGATTCCCGCTGGGCGACCAGCTCCTCGACGAGCGAGCGGATGCGGATCTCGTTGTCCGAATAGGCCCGCTCCAGGGTGGCGATCTCGCCGCGGACCAGGGTCTCCAGCTCGCCGGCCCGGGCGAGCGCGCGCTCGACGCCGTCCCCGACCGCGGCGACTTCCCGGCGCACCGTCTGGGACATGGTCAGGACGGCGTCGGTGGAAAAGCTCTCGGGTTCGGCCAGACGCACCGCGACCTCGCCGACCGCGCGGGCGACGAGGCGCATCTCCTGAGCCCGGACCGCCAGCATGGCGGCGATCACGAACAGGACGACCGGGCCGAGCAGGGCCGCAGCGCCCACCGTCGCCTGGAGGGCGGTGAGACCCGAGACCACGCCGCGCAGGTCGCCGCCGGATTGCAGCCAGGCGACCAGCACGAGGCCAGCGATCCAGGCCAGGCCGGCCAGCAGGGCGAACAGGTAGGGCTTAGGCGAGGACCGCACCCGCAGGGTCTGCTGCAGGATGCCGATGTTGCGCCGGTCGTCGTTCGCCACCAGCGAGCGGTCGGGCGGCAGCAGGCCGCCTTCGCGGCGCGGGCGCTCGCGGCCGGGCGGGGGCAGGTCGGAGGCCAGCGGCGGGTCGAGGTCGAGGCGCGGCGGCATCTGGCGGCCGGCCGGATCGAGGGCGCCGTCGAGCAGGGGATCGGCATCCCCGACATCGGGCAGGCGCGGCTCCGCGCGGCTCTCGGTGCCGGTCGGCGTCAGGGCGTCGAGGTTCAGCGCCTGCTCAATGGCAGAGAGCGCGGCCTCGGCCGGGTCCTTCAGCTTCTTCTCGGTCGCCATTCAACGCCTCGTCACACGGGTTTCACTGGCACCTGGGGAGGCTGATGCCAGAGACGCAACTTCCCGTTTACCATTACAGGATTAGACGCGGACACCGATTGCCGATACCCGAGCCGCCGTCCGACCCCAGAAACCGTTAACGGTATGGTTACTGGGTCCGCCGCCTTCCGGCTCCACCATCTTGGCGCAGATGCGGGTGCCTGCGCGATCCCCGTCCGGCGAATCGGGGGGTGAATCATGGGGATCGGTTCGGCAACCCCCAGAAGAATGCGGATTCCGGGAGTGCGCGCATGCTGGCCATCGACCGTGCGGAGCTCGACGCGCAGACCGGCGGCGACGCCGAGCTGGCCGATGAGGTGCTGGCGCTGTTTGCCGGGCAATGCCGGTCGATCCTGCCCCGGCTCACCGATCCGTCCCTGCCGGCCGGGCAGCGCGCCGACCTCGCCCACACCCTGAAGGGCTCGGCTGCCGGCGTCGGCGCCACGCGGGTCCGCGCCTGCGCCGACGCCGCCGAGGCGCAGTTGCGGGCGGGCGCGGAGCCGGCGGCCCTCGACGACCTCGTGCAGGCGGTCGCGGCGGCGCTGGCCGAGATCGCGGACGGCGCCGAGTCTTAAGAGCGTTCGCCGCCGTAGTGGACACCGGCTCGGCGCGAGCGCGTGCGCCAAATCAAAGCCTGAGGGCCGGTTCATCGCGCGAGTATAGATGCGGCGATCAATCCGGACGGTCGAGCGCCGCCGCGCTTGCATTCCGTGGCCCCAGCCGCCAAGCAGGCACCCCGCCCGTCGAAGCGAGGCCGCTCGACGCGAGCCCGGAGCCGAGCATGCCCAAGATCACTTACGTCGACCACGCCGGGACGGAGAGGACCGTCGAAGGCAGCGTCGGCGCGACCGTGATGGAGACGGCGTTGCGCAACAACGTCCCGGGCATCGACGCGGAATGCGGCGGCGCCTGCGCCTGCGCCACCTGCCACGTCTACGTCGCCGAGGACTGGATCGACGTCGTCGGCAAGGCCCAGGACATGGAGCAGGACATGCTCGATTTCGCCTCCGACGTGCGCGAGAATTCTCGCTTGTCCTGCCAGATCAAGATCGCGCCGAACTTGGACGGGCTGGTGGTCACGACCCCCGCGCAGCAGGGGTAGCGACCCTCACCGCACCAAGGCCCGGGCCGCCGCGTCGAGCCCGTCGAGGGTGAGGGGGAACATGCGGCCGCCGATGAGCCGCTGCACCATGCCGATCGACTGGGTGTAGCCCCAGTGGGTCTCCGGTATCGGGTTCAGCCAGGCCACCTTCGGGAAATGGTCGAGGAGGCGCTGCATCCAGGCGGCGCCGGGCTCCGCGTTCCAATGCTCCACCGAGCCGCCCGGCGTGGCGATCTCGTAGGGGCTCATCGAGGCGTCGCCCACGAACACCACCCGGTAGTCGCTGCCATAGGTGCGGATCACGTCGAGCAGGGGGGTCTTGGCCTCGTGCCGGCGCCGGTTCTCGGTCCAGACCGCCTCGTAGGGGCAGTTGTGGAAATAGTAGTGCGCGAGGTGCTTGAACTCCGAGCGCGCGGCCGAGAACAAAGCCTCCGCCTGCTCGATGTGAAAGTCCATCGAGCCGCCGACGTCGAGGAACAGCAGCACCTTGACGGCGTTGCGCCGCTCCGGCCTGAGCCGCACGTCGATATAGCCCTGGCGCGCGCTCTCCCGGATCGTGCCGTCGAGGTCGAGTTCCTCGGCCGCCCCCGTCCGGGCGAAGCGGCGCAGCCGCCGCAGCGCGATCCGCATGTTGCGCGCGCCGATCTCGCGGTCGTCGTCGAGATCCTTGAACTCGCGCTTGTCCCAGACCTTCACCGCGCGAAAGTTGTGGTTCCCGTCCTGGCCGATGCGGATGCCCTCGGGATTGTAGCCGTAGGCGCCGAATGGCGAGGTCCCGCCGGTGCCGATCCATTTCGAGCCGCCCTGGTGGCGCTCCTTCTGCTCGGCCAGCCGCTGCTTGAGCGTCTCGAACAGCTTGTCCCAGCCGAGCGCCTGCAATTCGGCCTTCTCGGCCTCGGTCAGGTATTTTTCCGCGAGCTTGCGCAGCCATTCCTCGGGAATCGCCGCGGGCTCCACAGCCGCGCCGAGGGTCTCCAGCCCCTTGAACACCGTGCCGAACACCTGGTCGAACCGGTCGAGATGCGCCTCGTCCTTCACCAGCGCCGTGCGCGACAGGAAGTAGAACGCCTCGACGTCGTGCTCGGCCAGCCCCCGGTCGAGGGCGCCGAGCAGGGTCAGGTACTCCTTGAGGGAGACGGGAACCTTGGCCTCCCGGAGGGCCGTGAAGAACTGCAGCAGCATCCCCGAAGAACGCGCCAGCAAAACGCCCGGGTCAAGCCCCGGCGAATCAGACAAGCTTACGATCGAGTCGGTAGGACTTCTGGGCCTGTTCTCCGAGTCGTCGCGGATGGTCGACAAGATTCATCGCCGGACAAAGCCCTAATCCAGGGGCGCCCGGAGAGTCTTCAGCGGCCGCGGAGACTCATAAGTTGGGCATAAGTCGTCGAATCTGTTGATATGTGCGCGAACAAGCCTCGCGCGGTCACTGAAACCGTCACGGGAATCGCTCAACTGAGGGCATCAGGTGTGTTCAGCCGCGACGACGCGTGCCGCACCAACCGAAGCGAGGAGACCTGCGATGGCGGTCATCCTGCGGAATCTGACGGATTTCAAGCGGTTTCTCGGGAAGCCGGGGGCAACGATTCAGCTGGTGCGCAACACCTTCATGGATCGCCAGCCCGAGGCCACCCGGGAGGCCTACCGCGACAAGGGCATGTACGCGCCGCGCGCCGTGCAGGCCCTGTCGCGGAAGGCCGCGGTGTTCACCCTGCGGGGGTTCCCCGGGACCGTGTGGCTGTACTGGGACAAGGGTGCGCGAGGCTGGCGCTTCTCGGGGGACACCGTGACCGTCCCCCTGGTCACCGGCCTCGGACCGGCGGACGAGCTGGTCTACCGGTGCAGCTTCGCCGACGGCTTCGAGCCGGCGCCGCGCAACCGGGTGACCCGGCAGGCCAAGCACGCCGAGGCGCATCTCGCCCCGGCCTGAACGGCTCGGCGCCTTCCCGCGCCGGGCTCAAGCCTCGCTCAAGCTTCTTGGCGCGCGGCGGTCTCCTTCTTGACCGGCGGCTTGCCGAGGGCTTTTCCGACCGTTCGCCGGGCGCGAAAAATCGGCTTGGCCTCGTTCTCGCGCTTCTTCAGCAGCGCGCGATACTCGTCGCGCCGCTCGTGGATCGAGGCGATCACGAGGCCCATCGGCACGCCGACATCGACCAGCACCGCCTCCGACAATTGCAGGGAGGCCTCGATCGTCTCCGGCACCGCGTCATCGACGCCGAGCTCGTACAGGGCCGAGGCGTGGCGGGCGTCACGCGCGCGGGCCACGATCGTCAGGTCCGGCCGCTCGGCCCGGGCGGCGGCCACCGCCTGCTCGACGGCCCGCGGGTTGTCGAGGGTGACTACCAGCGCGCGCGCTGTAGCGATGTCGCAGCGGCGCAGGATCTCGGTGTTGCCCGAATCCCCGAAATAGACCGGCGCGCCGGCGCGGCGCTGCTCGGCGACCCGGGCCGCATCGGAATCAAGGGCGAGGTAGGGGATCCCGTGCCGGTCCAGCATCTCGCCGACCTGGCGGCCGACGCGGCCGTAGCCCGCGATCACCACCCGGTTCTCGACCTTGTCCGGCAGCGGCTCGGACTTCATGGCGGCCTGGCTCGCGCTCGTCGCGCGACGGCCCAGCCGGCGGCCCAGGGCCGCGAGCGCCGGGATCATGATCATCGTGACGGTGGTGACGATCAGGGCGGCCGCGCCGACATCCTCCGGCACCAGCCCGGTGGCGACCGCGCCCCCGATCAGCACGAAGGCGAATTCGCCGCCTGGCCCGAGCAGCAGGGCCGCCTCCAGCGCTACCGGCCGGGAGATCTTGAGGGCAGGGGCCGCCATCATCACCACGGCGGCCTTGATCAGGACCAGCGCCAGCGACAGGCCGATGATCGCGCCGGGTGCCGCCATGAGCTGGGCCGGGTCCAGGTTCATGCCCACCGAGACGAAGAACACCCCGAGCAGCAGGCCCTTGAACGGGTCGATCGTCGCCTCGATCGCCCGGCGATACTCGGTCTCGGCCAGCAGCAGCCCGGCCACGAAGGCGCCGAGCGTCATCGACAGCCCGCTCGCCGCCGCCGTTAGCGCGGTGCCGACGATCACCAGCAGGCAGGCGGCCATGAACAGCTCGGTGGAGCGCGTCCGCGCCACCAGCTGGAACAGCGGGCGCAGGGCGAGGCGGCCAGCGACCACGATCAGCACCAGCGCGATGGCAGCCTGGCCCAGCGCCATGGCGAGCGCCCAGCCCTTGTCGCCCTCGTCGCCGCGGCCGAGCACCGCGATGGCGAACAGCACAGGGGCCACGGCCAGGTCCTGGAACAGCAGGACCGCGAAGCTCGCCCGGCCGGACGGCGCGTTGAGCCGCTTCTGCTCGGCCAGGACTGGCAGCACCACCGCGGTCGACGACAGAGCGAGCCCGATGCCGACGATCGCCGCGCCGGCGAGCGGCACCTGCAACCCGTACAGGATTGCCCCGAGGATCAGCGCCGAGCAGCCGACCTGCAGCGAGCCGAGGCCGAAGACGAGCCGGCGCAGGGTCCGCAGCCGCTCCCACGACAGCTCGACCCCGATCATGAACATCAGGAAGATCACCCCGAACTCGGCGAGATGCGAGATCTCGGTGCGGTTGCCGATGGTGAAAAGGTGGACGTAGGGATGGGTGTCGGCGAGACGCCCGAGGCCGAAGGGGCCGAGCAGGGCGCCGGCCCCGATGAAGCCCAGCACCGGGGAGATCCGCAGCCGGTGGAACAGCGGCACCACGATGCCCGCGGTGACGAGGAACAGGATCGCTTCCTTATAGGAGCCGGCGTGGACCTCTGGCATCGGCGGCGGATCGAACCTCCTGTTTCCGACCGGAGCGGAGGCCGATCACGGATACGCGATCATGGGTCGGCGCCCGGCGCTGGGCAACCGCCTTTGGTCATTGCAAGGGCGGCGAGGTGCGCTCTGACACAAGCCGGATACATGCGGTGGGTGAGACATTTCAGCCACCCGGGCAGCGCTTGCCGGCGATCCACCGGGGAATGGGTGCGGGGCGGCCCAAAATCGGCACAATGCCCGCATACACGCTGGAGTTAACCGGGGGTTACGATCGGCCAGGGCCACGCCCGCGACAGGACCCGATGGATGTGACGAGGCCGATGATCTCCATCAAGTCGATATTCTCCGGCCCCGCGGCGCCACCCAGTCGCGACATCGCCCGCGAGCGCCGCCAGTGGAAGCTCGAGTCGGACCGGTGGCAGCACCAGCGCCACGTCGATCGGGGCTACCGCATCAAGTGGGGCTACGTCGCGATCGCGTACCTCGTCGAGTTCATGGTGATCGGCGCCTCGCTCTGGGGCGCCTGGCTGTTCGCCGGCGTCTACAGCGACGGCGACTGGCACGCCTTCTACTTCATGCTGCTGGCGCCCCTGGTCTACGCCGCCGTGGAGCTGTGCCGGGTGCCGCTCGGCATCCTGGCCCGCACCCAGCGCTCGCATTTCGTGCGCGGGCTGGCCGTGCTCGGCATCATCTTCGCCGCCGGCGTGACCACCAAGTCGGTGTCGCAGCTCGGCGAAATGATGTTCCATCCCCGCCTGATGGAAGCCGCCAAGGCCAAGACCGCCCTGAAGGACGCCCAGGCCGACCGCGCCACGATCGGCGACCGGATCAAGGCGGCGGACGAGCGGGTGGCCCAGTACACTGCCGAGCTCGACCAGATCGAGAAGCGCTCCTCCGACAACGCCCAGCAGCTCGCCGGCCTGCCGGCCCAGCGCTGCGAGCGGGTGTTCGGCACCAACAGCAAGGGCCGCAAGTACCAGAACCTGAAATGCTTGGCCGATCCCCGCGTCGCCGCCCTGTCGGCAGGGGTCACCAAGGCCTCGGCCGACAGGGCGGCGCTGATCAAGAACCTGGAGGAGGCCCGCAAGGCGCGTGCCGCCCTCGATCCCGGCGCCGCCGACCGGCGCGTGGCCGATGCCGAGCAGGGCTACCGGAACGCGGTCAACCGCTCGCAGCTGCACTCCTTCACCGCCATGGTCTACGGCGTCGACCCGATCGACGTGACCGAGAGCCAGGTCCACGCCTTCCTGCGGATCTTCGTGTTCCTGCCGGCCCTGTGCGCCGCCTTCGCGTCGACCATCCTGGCCCTCTGCGCGGTCTCGACCCGCCGGACCTTCATGGATGAGGACGACCTCGGCGCCGCCGTGAACCCGGAGGCTGCGCCGTTCATGCTCGACGCGATTGCCGACGCGCTGCGCTCGAACCCCGAGCCGATCCTGCCCCGGGCGGCCAACGCCACCGGCGCGGTGATCCCGATGAACCGGCCGGCCCAGGGTCAGCAGAGCCTGCCCGGCCAGAACCATCCGGGCCAGCCCCTTCCGGGTCAGACCCTCCCAGCCGCGGGAGCCGGCGCATGAACTACGTCGCCGGCGGCACCCCCGAGAACGTCGCCCTCGCCCAGCAGGTGAATTCGCGCCTGCGCGCGGATTCGAGCTACGTCGCGGCCCGGGCCTTCCTGTTCCGGGCCCTGGGCTTCGGCGCCTTCGCCTGCCTGACCGGCATCGGCGTCGGGGCGGCGGCTTATGGCTGGGCGACCCTCAACCAGTTCGACACGGCAGCGGAAAAGATCGCCGCCGCCATGCAGGCCGCGCTCTCGGACGTGACCCTGAAGACCAAGGGTGAGGTCACGCTGACCGACAACACCCTCAAGCTCGAGGGCCTGCCCAAGCTCGGCGGCGGCACGCCGACGCCCACCAAGGCGCAGCTCGGCAGCGACGCCGCCCCGGCCTCGAAGGCCGCCGTGAACACCACCTTCACGGTGTTCAAGCAGGTGCCCTATCTCGACGGCCAGATCGTCACCGGCTGGAACTTCAAGGACAATGCCGACCAGCCCTACCAGCAGTACTGCTACTTCTCCCGACGCTCCAACGAGTCGAAGGGGCAGGTCGAGATCAAGATCGACCTCGCCATGGACACCAAGACCCTGCCGCAGCCGCAGAAATCCGATGTGAACCTGGAGATCCTGGCCCGGAACTGCGTCTGGCACGAGAAGGGTTAGGCCACGCTGCCCCGCAGGCGCGCGTTTACGGGATCCAGCGCCCCTGCTAGATAACCCAACATGATGGGTTATCGAAGGCAACGACTCTTCGGGCCGGCGGTCTGCGTGTCATCATCTTCGTCGACGACCACGAGCCCGCCCATGTGCACGTCTTCGGGGATGGGCATGCCAAGATCAATCTCGTCTCATCGACCGGTGAGCCCGAACTCGTCTGGTCGGCAGGCATGAGCCGGAGCGAGCGCCGACGGGCGTTGTCTCTCGTCTCGGAGCATCGGGACCTGCGGCTGGCACGCTGGGAGGAGATCCATGGCTGATCCGACCGATGCCTCGGCCACGCGCGTAGCGCCCCCCGGTCCCCGGGCCGAGACGGCGCGCTACGATCGCGCCCGGGGCCGCGTGGTGCTCGACCTCGACAACGGATGCACCTTCGCCTTCCCCCCGCGCTTGGTCCAAGGCATGGAGAGCGCGAGCGAGGATCAGCTCGCCGAGATCGAGCTCCTGGGGGCCGGCTACGGCCTGCACTGGGAAACCCTGGACGTGGACATCTCGGTACCGGGCCTGTTGGCCGGTATCTTCGGCACCCACGCCTACATGGCTGCGCGGGCCGGGCGCGCGACCTCCGCGGCCAAGGCTGCGGCGGCGCGCGCCAACGGATCCCGGGGTGGACGCCCGCGCAAGACCGCCCACAGTTGATTCAGACCTCCCGTTCTCCCGACTCAGGCAAGCGACCGATGCGATTTTCCGGAACCGAGTCCTACGTCGCGACCCCCGACCTGACCGCGGCGGTCAACGCCGCCGTGGTCCTGGAGCGCCCGCTCCTGGTCAAGGGCGAGCCCGGCACCGGCAAGACCGTGCTGGCCGAGGAGATCGCCAAGGGGTTGGGCGCGCCGCTCATCGTTTGGAACATCAAGTCGACCACCAAGGCCCAGCAGGGCCTCTACGAGTACGACGCGGTCTCGCGGCTGCGCGACTCGCAGCTCGGCGACCCAAAAGTCTCGGACATCGGCAACTACATCCGGCGCGGCAAGCTCTGGGAGGCGTTCACCGCCCCCGAGCGCCCGGTGCTGCTGATCGACGAGATCGACAAGGCCGATATCGAGTTCCCCAACGACCTTCTGACCGAACTCGACCGGATGGAGTTCCACGTCTACGAGACCGGCGCGACCGTGGCGGCCGTGCGCCGGCCGATCGTGATCATCACCTCGAACAACGAGAAGGAGCTGCCGGACGCGTTCCTGCGCCGCTGCTTCTTCCACTACATCAAGTTCCCCGACGCCGAGACGCTGATGCGCATCGTCGACGTCCATTACCCGGGCATCAAGCACCGCTTGGTCGAGGAGGCCCTCCGGGTCTTTCTCGAGACCCGCGAGGTGCCGGGCCTCAAGAAAAAACCCTCGACCTCTGAGCTGCTGGACTGGCTCAAGCTCCTCGTCTCCGAAGATATTTCTCCGGAGACTCTGCGGGAGCGCGACGGCCGCAAGCTGATCCCCCCGCTGCACGGCGCGCTCCTGAAGAACGAACAGGATGTCAGCTTGTTCGAGAAGCTCGCCTTCATGATGCGCCGGGAGCAGCGGGGCGGCTGAGCTTCAGCCCTCCGTGCCGGCATAGATGTCGGTGATCCGCCCCAGCAGCTTCAAGGCGTCGGCCTTGGAGCGCTGGAAGGCGTTGCGGCCGACGATCGAGCCGAAGCCGCCGCCCGCCTGGATGGCACGGATCTCGTCGAGGAACTTTTCCTCCTCGGCCTGGGCGCCGCCGGAGAAGATCACGATCCGGCGTCCGTTGAAGGCACATTGCACCACGTGGCGCACCCGCTCGGCCGCGGTGCCGATCGGGATGCCGGTGGACTCGTAGACCTTCTTGGCGGCCGCCTGCTCGATATGGGCGGTGGGCAGCTTGACCTTGATGATGTGGGCGCCGAGTTGCGCCGCGATCTGCGCCGCGTAGCCGATCACGTCGATGGCGGTCTCGCCCTCCTTCGACAGGGCCGAGCCGCGGGCATAGGACCAGATCACCACGGCGAGGCCGACGCTCTTGGCCTCCTCGGCGATCTCTCGGATCTGGCCGTACATGGCGTTGCGGTGGGCCGAGCCCGGATAGATCGTGAAGCCGATGGCGCAGGCGCCGAGCCGCAGGGCATCCGCCACCGAGCCGGTGATCGCCTGCTCGGGATCATCCTCGTCGGCCAGGAGGTCGTGGTCGTTGAGCTTGAGGATCAGCGGGATCCGCCCGGCGTATGCGCGCGCGCCGGCCTCCAGGAAGCCCAGCGGCGCCGCGTAGGCGTTGCAGCCCGCCGCCAGGGCGAGCTCGAAATGGTAATGCGGGTCGTAGGCCGGCGGGTTCGGGCCGAAGCTGCGGGCCGGGCCGTGTTCAAAACCCTGGTCCACCGGCAGGATCAGCATCTTGCCGGTGCCGCCGAGCCGGCCATGCTCCAGCATTCGGGCCAGATTGGTGAGCGTGCCGGGGCTGTCGGCCCCGTACCAGGACAGGATCTCGGAAACGCGGGGCGATCGATCCATCGCGCGACCTCCTTCGACAGAGGCCGCCATCCACGGCTTGCCCTGCTTCGGCGGCCCAGGTTTCCGAACCGGGCAGGGCGGCCGAGGTTCCCGCGCGCCGCGCTTTCGGCTAACCGGGCCGCGGCGCGAATCCGGCGCCTGTCGATACTCCCACGCCGAGAAGGGCCCGCTCCATGCGCAGGCTGATCCTGTTGCGGCACGCCAAGTCGGACCGTCCGGCGGGCGTCGCCGACCACGAACGGCCGCTCAACGACCGGGGCCGCCGGGCCGCGCCGGCCGTGGGCGCCCACCTCGCCGAGGCAGGCTTCCGGCCCGACCTCGCCTTGGTCTCGACCGCCACCCGCACCCGCGAGACCTGGGAGGCGGTCTCCGCCGCCCTCGGCGCGCCTGAGGTGCGGTTTCACCGCGAGATCTACGAGGCGCCCGCGGAGCGGATCCTCGGCGTGATCCGGGGCGCGCCGGAGGCGGCCGAAACCGTGATCGTCGTCGGCCACAATCCGGGGCTGGGCGATCTCGCCACGGCCCTGGCCGGGGAGGGACCGCGCAAGGAGCGCACGCGCCTCGCCACGGAGTTCCCCACCGCCGCCTACGCGGTGATCGCGTTCGATACGGACGCCTGGTCGGCAATCGGCCCGGGGCAGGGCCGTTTGGAGCGGTTCGTACGCCCGCGGGACATCGACCCGGACCTGGGAGGCTAAACCCCTCACGTAGCCCGCATCGCAAAAATCCTGGTTTCAAACGGTCGTGGACCTTTTGCGGGTCCAGGGCAGAGCCCTGGTCCATCGGGGCTCCGCCCCGATACCCCGCCAAAGGGCAGAGCCCTTTGGGATCCCGTCGTGATGGGGCGCTGCGACGGCTCAGGCCACCGGCACGGCCTGGTGCGCCTCCACCTCGTTGTGAGAGGGCAGGGGCGAGCCGGGCACGAAGGCGTCGAAGGCCGCCCAAAAGTCCTGCCGGATGGCGTCACGCTCGCTCAGGATCTCGTGCCGGGAATCCGGCAGGACCAGGATGTGGCCGGCCTTCATCCGGGCCGCGAACCGCTCAGTGTCCAGGGTCCCGCAAACCGGATCGGCGCCGGCCGCGACGATCAGGGTCGGCAGGGTGATGCGCGGGGCGACGCGCGGGTCGCGCAGGCGCGCCATCGCCCGGAACGCCTCCGCGAGCCACGCGATCGTCGGGTCCCCGACGGCCCCGGCGCCGACCTGCCGGGCCGCCGCCGCGTTGCGGGCATAGCGTACCGGATCGCGCGACAGGCGGTTGCCCGCATAGGGCTTGGTTGCGATCGAGACCGGCTTGCCGAGTGGGATGTACCAGTGGCCGAGCCCGATCCGGTGCAGGGCCCGCGACAGGAACGCCGCCCCGGCGGGCCAGCGCACCATCCGGATCGACAGCATCGGCGCCACGGTCACCAGACGCCGGAACGGCAGCCAGCCGTCCAGCGCTCCGATCAGGGCGACGCAGCCGCCCATCGAATGCGCCAGGCCGATATGCGGCTCGGGCATCAGCGGCACCAGCACCGTCTCGGCCACCGCCCGCAGGTCGAGCCGGTAATCGTCGAAGCGGGCGACGTGGCCCTTGTGCGGGTCGTCCACCCGCCGGTCCGATTCACCCTGGCCGCGCCAGTCGAACGCCACCACGGCGAAGCCGCGGGTCCGGAGGTCCTGGATGGTCTCGTAGTACTTCTCGATGAACTCGGCGCGCCCCTGGAGCAGGCAGACCGTGCCCCGGCAGGTCCGCGCCGTGCTCTGCCAATAGGCCGCCCGCAGGGTGCAGTCGTCGCGGGTGCCGACCGCGATCAGGGTGCCGCCGGGCGGCACCGGATTGTCGGGCGTGCCGCGCAGGGTCAGGAGCGGCGGCTGCCGTCCGATCTCGCCGTCGAACCGTCTCACGGGGCCACCTCGCTGCGTCCGGTCGTCAGCGTGACCGTAGCCGAAAAAATCTCGGATTCGGCCCTTGCGACAGGTCTTGAAGGCCGATTTTCCACCCCCGATATTCCGTCTGTGCCGGCCGTCAGGCGGCACGAAAGACGGGTCCGGCCCATCGGGCGGACCAATCCTGCATGTTGCTCATCCGAGGATATGTCATGCGTCAGTTCGATCTCGCCCCCCTGTATCGTTCCACCGTCGGTTTCGACCGTCTGTTCTCCGCCCTCGACCAGTTCGCCACCGCCGAGGCGGCGCCGACCTACCCGCCCTACAACATCGAGCGGACCGGCGAGAACGCCTACCGCATCACCGTCGCGGTCGCCGGCTTCACTGAGTCCGACCTGTCGATCGAGGTTCGGGAGAATGCCCTCACCCTGAAGGGCGAGCGCAAGCCCGAGGGCAAGGCGGAATTCCTGCATCAGGGCATCGCGGCCCGCGCCTTCGAGCGCCGGTTCCAGCTCGCCGACCACGTCCAGGTGACCGGTGCAGCTCTGGAGAACGGCCTCCTCCACATCGACCTCGTCCGCGAGGTGCCGGAGGCGAAGAAGCCCCGTCGCATCCAGATCGCCACGGCCGGCGCCCCGTCCGCCCCGGTGATCGAGGGTGACGTGCGCAAGGACGCGGTCCAGCAGCAGGCGGCCTGATCCGGCTGCCGGCCTGAGAACCTGTTAGCGTAATAGAGCGCCCCGGCCCCGGCCGGGGCGTTTTCGTTTCGCGGCTGTCATAATGGCGTGTGCGCGGCGTGCTCTTTAGTGGGTCCGGACGGTGCACGGTCGTGCGCCTGGAGTGAACTCGACCATGGTCGCCAATCTCGCCCGCGGAGCCTACAGCGCGCTCGGAGCCGGCTGGCACAAGGGCGTGCAGGGCGTGCAATGGGGCGTCGGCGCGCCGATCGCGAAGCTGCGGCGCCGGCACGCGCTCATTCAGGCCGGCCCTGCGGGCATCGCCGACGTGCTGTCGGCCGAGCGGGCGATCCGCCTGCCGGAGCCGTTCGAGGGGCGCAGCCTGGGCCGGATCGGCAATCTTGAAGTGCGGCTCGCGGCGAAGAAATCCGAAGTTCGGCGGGCGCAGCGCCTGCGCTTCAAGGTTTTCTACGAAGAGATGGCGGCGATCCCCACGGGTCTCGCCGCATTATCGCGACGCGATGCCGACGCCTACGACGCGCTCTGCGACCATCTCCTGGTTCTCGATCATTCCGCGCCCCGGCGGAAGAAGCCGTTCGTCGAGCATCGCCCCAAGGTGGTCGGCACCTACCGGCTGCTCCGGGGCGAGGTGGCCGAGCGGCATGCTGGCTTCTATTCCGAGGGCGAGTACGACCTGGAGCCGATCCTGGCGGCGCAGAAGCACCGGCGGCTGCTCGAGCTCGGCCGGTCCTGCGTACTGAAGCCCTACCGGAGCAAGCGCACCGTCGAGCTGCTCTGGCAGGGGATCTACGCCTACGTCTTGCACCACCGGATCGACGCGCTGATCGGCTGCGCCAGCCTGGAGGGCACGGATCCGGATCGGCTGGCCCTGCCGCTGTCGTTCCTGCACCATCATGCCCGTGCCCCGGAGGAATGGCGGGCCCGGGCCCTGCCGGAACGGGCGGTGGCGATGGACCGGCTGCCGCGCGAGGCGGTCGACCCCAAGGCGGCGCTGCAGGCGCTGCCGCCGCTGATCAAGGGCTACCTGCGGCTCGGCGCCACCTTCGGGGAGGGCGCGGTGATCGACCGCCAGTTCGGCACCACCGACGTGTTCGTGGCGCTCCCGGTCGAAGCAATCGGCGCGCGCTACCGCGGGCATTTCGCGCCGGGGACCTGAACCCGTAAAAATCCCGGATTCAAAAGGTCCGAGACCTTTTGCGGGTGCAGGGCAGAGCCCTGCGAAAGCCCCCGAGAGACCTGTGAACTCGGGGCTACGCGCCCCGAACCCCGCCAAAGGGCTGCAAGCCCTTTGGAACCCCTTCGTCCCTACAGATCTCCCAACGCCAGCTGGCCCTGGTTGCGTGCCTTGGCGGGGGCCTTGGGGGCGGCGGCCTTGCGCTCCTTGGGACGGGACGCGGCCAGGGGGGCCTTCTTCGGCTTGGGGTCGCCGCGCATACGGGCGAGTGCCTTGTCCCGGGCCACCGCCTCGGGGGCCTGGGGATCGTCCGACAGCCACTTGCCGCGCTTGATCACCTCGTTGACCCGGCCCTGGTTGACCCCGACCTTGAAGGCGATCTCCTGCTGGGTCATGCCCGTGGAGGCGTGCAGGTCGAGGATCGCCCGGGCGAGCTCAGGGGTCATCTTCTGGCCGGTCAGCCGGCGGGCCGGCTTGACCGTGCGGGTGGCGCGGTCGCGCTCGCGCAGGCGCTCCAGCAGCGCCAGCGCCATGTTCATGCCGTGCTCGCGCAGGGCTTCCTCGAATTCCTTCAGGGTCGCCATCGGCGCCATCCTCCGCCGGGCTCGTGGGCCGGTACTTGGACAGGAACGTGCCGGGAACGCGGCGGTTGCGCAAGCGGCCCAAGCCGCCGCCCCGGACGGTGGCGGTGGACGGGGGATGTCATCCACCGGAAATGCGGCCCCTGGCCTCCCGGCGGCGGCTCGGCTACAGGATTGCGCCCCTCCGCCCAGGCAGGCCCGGCCCGCGCACGATGATCAGCCCGATCCGCACCGTCGCCCCCGGCGAATCCGCCGGCTCCCTGGCCCGGGAGCTGGAAGCCGGGGCGGTGCTGCTGTTCCCGGACCTGCCGTTCCCGTTCACCGACTTCGAGCGCCGGTTCACCGAGCGGCCCTTCGCGGACGGCAAGGCCAAGAACGTCAACATCCGGGGCGAGGCCGCGGAGCTGCGCGGCGCCGCCGGCACCCCGGAGGAGCAGGAAGCCCTGCGCCAGCTCCTGATCCGCTACCGCGCCTTCGCCAGGGACCTGATCGGCACCTACCTGCCGGATTACGCCGACCGGGTGAACCTGGCCGGCACCTCCTACCGCCCCTTCGACGTCGACCAGCGCAAGCTCAGCTGGCGGCGGGACGACACCCGCATGCATGTCGACGCCTTCCCGTCGAACCCGATCGGCGAGAAGCGGATCCTGCGGGTGTTCCGCAACATCAACCCGGCGGGCGAGCCGCGTCGCTGGCGGGTCGGCGAGGATTTCGGGTCGATGGCGGAGAAATTCCTGCCGCGGGTCCCGCGCTACTCGGCCCTCTCGGCGCAGGTGCTCGCCGCCCTGCGGATCACCAAGGCCCGGCGCTCCGAATACGACCACCTGATGCTGCACCTGCACGACGCCCTGAAGCAGGACGAGACCTATCAGGCGAGCGCCCCGCAGGCGGATGTCGAATTCCGGCCCGGCGCCACCTGGGTGACCTTCTCCGACCTCGTCATGCACGGGGCGATGGGCGGCCGCTACATGCTGGAGCAGACCGCCTACCTGCCGGTCGCCGCCCAGGCCGACCCGGCCCTGAGCCCGCAGCGCATCCTGGCGGCCAAGCTCGGCCGTCCCCTCCATCCGTAACCGAGAAGGCCCCCATCCATGATCCTCGAAATCGCGCAGATCGAGATCAAACCCGGCCTGGAATCGGACTTCGAGGCCGGCATCGCCGAGGCCTCGGCGATCTTCAAGGCCGCCAAGGGCTGCCGCGCCTTCGAGGTGCGCCGCTCGATCGAGCATCCCCAGCGCTACCGCCTGCTGATCCACTGGGACACGCTGGAAGCCCACACCAAGGATTTCACCGGCTCGCAGCCCTGGCAGGATTACCGCGCCCTGGTCTCGCACTGCTTCGCCGGCCCGGTCTCGGTGGAGCACACCGAGCAGGTGCTCAAGGCGTTCTGATTGTTTTTTGGAATTCGCGCTGCGCCGGCCGGGACGACCGGCCACGCCGTTCCCCGTGACGGGCGCGGGTTCCATCCCGTGCGGGCTACGACGTTGACACATCGGCCGGTGGGAAGCGCGACGCTCTCTCCTCCCCCTTGTGGGGAGGAGTTAGAGGTGGGGGTGGTCCCGGACGAGGCTCGGCGGTCCCTTCTGAACCACCCCCACCCCTGGCCCCTCCCCACAAGGGGGAGGGGAAAACGCGTGGCGCTTCCGGTGCTTACTGCCGATACGTGATGTTTGAATTCTCGACCTCGCGCGGGAGAGGGGGTTGTGTCCCGGGCGGAAGGCGAGCCGGGTAGGGGCCGCGGACCGGCTCCGAACACGCACCCAAAACGTTGCGGCCGGACTCGCAGGTGCTAGGCTCCCGCCCGGCCGATCCCGGGGCGATTCGTCCGGGATCCGGGACCGACGGGGGGCAGACGCATGGCGTGGCGGAACCGGCTGGCGGGTGCTCTGGCGCTTCTGGCGGCCCTGGCCTGCGGGCCGGCCCTCGCCCAGGCCGCACCGGCCGCTCGCGCTGCCCAGCGACAAGCGGCCGCCTTCGAGAAAAGCTTCGTTCGCAGCGACCTCGCCAGCAGCGCCGTGCGGCTCGAAGCGGCGCTTAAGGCCGAGGCCGGGGGGCCGCTCAGGCCCGCCGGCCAGTCCCTCGCCGCCGGACAGACGCTGCTCGCTGCCGACAAGCCGGACGAGGCGCTCGCCCCGCTCACCGCGGCCGTGGCGGCCGATCCGGCCAATATCCGCGCCTGGCAGACCTATGCCCAGGCCGCCGCAGCGGCGGTCGAGACCCGGGAGGAGAACGACTATCAGGGCCGGGCCCTCCTGCGGGACCGGGCCGCGGCGGCGGCCTATCGCGCCTATGAGCGCGCCCGGACACCCGTGGACGCGGCGGAATCCCTGGCGCAGCTCGGCGCCCTGGAGGCCGGGGAATCCGCCTGGCGCCCGGCCCTGAACGCCTACGCGGCCAGCCTCGCCCTCGACGACGACCCGGCGACCCGCCGGACTTACGAGACCCTGCGCACCGAGCACGGCTTCCGGATCCTCGACTACAAGGTTGATTCGGACGCCGCCGCCCCGCGCCTCTGCTTCACCGTCTCGGAGCCGGTGGTCCCCAAGACCGACTACGCCCCCTACGTGGCGGTCTCGGGCAGCAGCAGCGGCGCCGTGACCGCGGAGGGCTCGCAGGTCTGCGTCGACGGGCTGAAGCACGGCAGCCGCTACGCCGTGATCCTGCGCCAGGGCCTGCCGTCGACGGTGGGCGAGAGCCTGCTCAAATCCGCCGATTACGAGATCTACGTCCGCGACCGCGCCCCCCAGGTCCGGTTCACCGGGCGCAATTACGTCCTGCCGCGCACCGGCCAGGCGGGCGTGCCCCTGATCTCGGTGAACGCGCCGAAGCTCGACGTGGAGGTCCTGCGCATCGGCGACCGCGGCCTGCTGCCGACCCTGCGCTCCGAGGATTTTCTGGGCCAGCTCAGCGGCGCGACCGCCCGGTCGATCGCGGCCGAGAAGGGCGTGCGCGTCTGGAAGGGCACCCTCGACACCGCCAAGGCCGAGCTGAACCAGGAGGCGGTGACCGCCTTCCCGGTCCTGCAGGCCGTGGGCAAGCTCGAGCCCGGCCTCTACGTGATGCTGGCCCGGGCCGCCGGGACGGCGGCGCCGGACGAGGACAGCTACGAGACCCAGGCGACCCAGTGGTTCGTGGTCTCGGATCTCGGGCTCACCGCCACCAAGGGGCGGGACGGGGTCCACGTGGTGCTGCGCTCGCTCGCCTCCGCGCAGGTGCTGCCGGGAGCCGCGATCCGGCTGATCGCCCGCAACAACGAGGTTTTGGGCACCGCCAAGACCGACGCGCAGGGCCATGCCGCCTTCGACCCGGGCCTCGCCCGCGGGGAGGGCGGCACCGCGCCGAGCCTGGTGGTCGCCCAGGCGGGGGACGATTACGGCTTCCTCGACCTCAACCTCGGCGCCTTCGACCTGACCGACCGGGGCGTGAAGGGCCGGCCCGAGAGCGGCGGGCTCGACGCCTACCTGTTCACCGAGCGCGGGGTCTACCGCTCGGGCGAGACCGTGCAGATCACCGCCCTGCTGCGCGATCCCCGCAACGCGGCGGTGCCGGACCTGCCCCTGACCCTGGTGGTGAAGCGCCCGGACGGGGTCGAGTATCGCCGGGTCTCGGTGCCGGACCAGGGGCTCGGCGGCCGGGCGCTGCCCCTACCGCTGCTGTCGGGGGCCATGCACGGCACCTGGCGGGTCTCGGCCTATACCGACCCGAAGGCCCCGGCGCTCGGCACGACCAGCTTCCTGGTGGAGGATTACGTCCCCGAGCGCCTGGAGGTGACCCTCAAGGCCGCCCAGGCCGCGCTGCGCCGGGGCGAGGCGGCGCAGGTCGATGTCGCCGCGCGCTACCTCTACGGCGCCCCGGGCGCCGGGCTCGACGTCTCGGGCAGCGTCGTCGTGCAGGCGGCCTCGGGCAGCGGCATCAAGGGCCTGGCGGGCTACACGACCGGCCTCGACGACGAGGCCGTGGAACCGAGCGTGCAGGAACTCGCGACCCACGCCACCACGGACGCGCAGGGGCACGCCACCGTCACCGTGCCCCTGCCGGAGGTGGCCGCGCCCCGGCCGCTGGAGGCGAAGATCACCCTCGCGGTGGGCGAGCCCGGCGGCCGGGCGCTGTCGCGCAGCCTGACCCTGCCGATCCTGCCCGCCGGGCCGGTGCTCGCCCTCCGCAAGGCGTTCTCGGAGCTGAAGGAGGGCGACCGCGCCGTCTTCGACGCGGTCTTCGCCGCCCCGGACGGGACGCTGCTGGCCCGGCCCGGGGTGACCTGGACCTTGTCGCGGGTGGAGCGGACCTACCAATGGTATCGCGCGGACGGCCGCTGGTCGTTCGAGGCGGTCAAGACCAGCCGGCGGATCGCCAGCGGCAGCCTCGACCTCGCGGCCGGGACCCTGGGCCGGATCGAGGCGCCGGTGGGCCAGGTCGGCCGCTACCGGCTGGAGATCGCGGCGGCGGGCGCCCCGGAGGCCACCGCGAGCCTCGGCTTCGAGGTCGGCTGGGGCGGCTCCGAGACCGCGGACGCGCCGGACCTCCTCGACCTGACCCTCGACAAACCCGCCTACGCGGCGGGCGACACCCTGCGGGCCACGCTCAGCCCGAAGTTCAAGGGCCAGGCCAGCCTCATGGTCGTCAGCGACCGGGTGCACGAGACCGTGGAGGTCAGCGTCCCGGCGGGGGGCATTACCGTGAGCCTGCCGGTCAAGGCCGCGTGGGGCGCGGGCGCCTACCTGGTCGCCACCGCCTACCGGCCCCTGGACCAGGCGGCCAAGCGCCTGCCGGGCCGGGCGCTCGGGCTCGCCTGGTTCTCGGTGGACCGCGCGCAACGCAGCCTCGGCGTGGCCGTGAAGGCGCCGGAGCGGACCCGCCCGCGGCAGGACCTGACCCTCCCGGTGCAGCTCACCGGGTTGAAGCCCGGTGAGGCGGCCCGGTTCACCGTGGCGCTGGTCGATGTCGGCATCCTCAACCTGACCCGCTACGAGGCGCCGAACCCGACCCAGTACTTCCTCGGCCAGAGGGCTCTGGGGCCGGAATTCCGCGACCTCTACGGTTACCTGATCGACGGCATGCAGGGCTCGGCCGGGGCGATCCGCTCCGGCGGCGATGCGGGCGGCGGCGAGCTCGCCGACGCGCCGCCGACCCAGGCGCCGCTCGCCCTGTTTTCGGGCGTCGTCACCGTGGGGCCGGACGGGGCGGCCAGCGTCACCTTCCCGCTGCCGGCCTTCAACGGCACCGGCCGGGTGATGGTCACCGCCTGGAGCGGCGACCGGGTCGGCCAGGCGCAGGCGGACGTGATCATCCGCGATCCCGTCGTGCTCACCGCGACCCTGCCGCGCTTCCTCGATACAGGCGACCGCTCGCGCCTGTTCGTGGCCCTCGACAACGTCGAGGGCCGGGCCGGCGACTACACGGTGGACATCGCCCCCGCCGGCCCGATCCTGATCGGCTCCAGCGCCTTGCGGCAGACGATCCGCCTGGAGGCCGGGGGGCGAGGCCAGGTGGCGATCCCGCTCACCGCCGCCGGGCCCGGCACGGCGCGGCTCGACCTCGCCCTGTCGGGGCCCGGCCTCGACGGCAACCTGAGCCAGAGCTTTTCCCTCGGCGTGCTGCCGGGGACCGGGGCGCTGCTGCGCCGCTCGGTTCGGACCTTGGCCCCCGGCGCCGGCCTGACGGTCAGCGCCGATCTGCTGGCCGACCTCTTGCCCGGAACCGGCAGCGTCTCGCTCTCGGCCTCGGCGCTGCCCGGCCTCGACGTGCCGGCCCTGCTCCAGGCGCTGGACCGCTATCCCTATGGCTGCTCCGAGCAGATCGTCAGCCGGGCGCTGCCGCTGCTCTACGTCAACCGCCTGGCCGCCCTGGACAAGCTCGCCCTCGACGCCAACGTCGACGACAGGGTGCGCGAGTCGATCGAGCGGCTGCTCGCCCGCCAGGATTCGAGCGGCGATTTCGGCCTGTGGTCGGCGCAGGGCTCGGGCGATCTCTGGCTCGACGCCTACGTGACCGATTTCCTCACCCGCGCCCGGGAGCGCGGCTTCGCGGTGCCGCAGGGGGCCTTCGCCCAGGCGCTCGACCGCCTGCGCAACAGTGTCGCCAACGCCACGGAGGTGCGGGACGGCGGCGCCGACCTCGCCTACGCGGCCTACGTCCTGGCGCGCAACGGCCGGCCGGTGATGGGCGACCTGCGCTACCTCGCCGACACCAAGCTCGACGCCTTCGCTACCGGGCTCGCCCGGGCGCAGCTTTCAGCGGCCCTGGCGCTGCTCGGCGACCGGGGCCGCGCCGCCACGGTGATGGACTCGGCGCTCGCCGCGCTGAGATCCCGGCGGGATGCAGGGCTCTACCGGGCCGATTACGGCTCCCGCCTGCGCGACGGCGCCGGGCTGATCGCCCTGGCGGCGGAGAGCGGGCTGACCCAGGTCGCCCTGGCCCCGGTGGCCGCCCTCATCGGCGAGGAGCGGCAGGATACGCGCGCGACCAGCACCCAGGAGAACGCCTGGCTGGTGCTCGCCGCCGAGAGCCTGTCCAAGGAGGCGGACGCGCTGTCCTTCAACCTCGACGGCGCGGCGCAGACCGGGGCGCTCGCCCGGATTTTTCGGGGGGCGGCGCTGGAGGGGCGCAATGTCGAACTCACCAATACCGGCCGGGCGCCCGTGCAGGTGGCCTTGGGGGTGAACGGCAGCCCGCTGGTGCCCGAGCCCGCCGCCGCGCAGGGCTATACGATCGCGCGCACGTTCCACCGACTGGACGGCAGCCTGGTCGATCCGGCCCAGGGCCTGCGCCAGAACGACCGGCTCGTGGTGGTGCTCAAGGTCACCGCGGACAAGGCCCAGGCCGCCCGGCTCCTGCTGGTCGACCCGCTACCGGCCGGCCTCGAGATCGACAACCCGAAGCTGCTCGATGCCGACGCCCTCCAGGGCCTCGCCTTCGCCAAGTCCGACGTGCAGCCGGTCCACACCGAGTTCCGCGACGACCGGTTCGTGGCCGCCTACGACCGCACCCCGGACCAGCCGGCATTCTTCACCGTGGCCTACACGGTCCGGGCGGTCTCGCCGGGCACCTATGTGCATCCGGGCGCCTCGGTGGAGGACATGTACCGCCCGGCCCGGTTCGGCCGGACCGCCTACGGCAGCGTCGAGATCGGGGCGGCGCGGTAGCGCGCAGAATTGCGTTCGCGCGTCACGAACAGGCGCGCGAGTGACCGAATGAGCCGCCGAAACGCAACCGTCCGGCCGCCCCCTCACCAGGCCGCTGCGTTGCAGCGGCGGTATGGTGCGATGCGGAACCTCGGCCGGTGCGACCCATTCCTCCAGGTCCCGTTCGGAACCCGTGGAGGTGATGCCCGATGCCGGACCTCAATGCCCTGATCGGCCGCGCCGCCTCCGTGCTCGCCTATCTGCCGTGGTGGGCCGAAAGCCTGATCGTGATCGTCGCCTGCTGCGCCGTGGTGATGCCGCTGCACGGCGTCGCCTACCGGGCGCTGAAGCGGGCGGTGGCGAGCAAGAGCCTGTTCTGGCGCTCTCTGGTCTCCCGCACCCACGGCCCGAGCCGGCTCGGCTTGATCGTCGTGGCGATCAGCATCGCCTCGACCACGGTGCACCTGTCCTGGGAGGTGCGGATCGCCCTCAACCAGATCCTGCTGGTCGCCTTCGTGACGCTGACTGGCTGGTGCTGTGCCACCGCGCTCCACATCGCCACGGTGATCTACCTGCGCCGGTTCAAGCTCGACGCCGAGGACAACCTCCTGGCGCGCAAGCACTTCACCCAGATGCGCATCCTCGAGCGGGCGGCCGTGACCCTGGTCGGCCTCATCACGGTCTCGGTGGCGCTGATGACCTTCGAGCCGGTGCGCCAGTACGGGGTCAGCCTGCTGGCCTCCGCGGGCGCCGCCGGCCTGATCCTGGGCCTCGCCATGCAGCCGGTCCTCTCGAACCTCGTGGCCGGGATCCAGATCGCCATCACCCAGCCGATCCGGATCGAGGACGCGGTGATCGTCGAGAACGAGTGGGGCTGGGTCGAGGAGATCACCTCCACCTACGTGGTGGTGCGCCTGTGGGATTGGCGCCGGCTGGTGCTGCCGCTCACCTACTTCATCCAGAAGCCCTTCCAGAACTGGACCCGCGACGGCGCCTCGCTGATCGGCAGCGTGTTCCTCTACGTCGACCACCGCGCCCCGGTGGCGCAGATGCGCGAAAAGCTCTCGGAGATCGCCGCCGCCACGCCCCTGTGGGACGGCAAGGTGGTCAATCTGCAGGTCTCGGACGCCAAGGAGAGCACCATGGAGGTGCGGATGCTGGTAAGCGCCCGCAACGCGCCCCAGGCCTGGGACCTGCGCTGCGTGATCCGCGAGGCGATGATCACCTGGCTCCAGGCCGAGCACCCGGAAGCCCTGCCGCGGCACCGCACCGAATGGGTCGGCAGCGAGGAGCCGGGCCTGCGCCGGGCGGACGGGCAGCGGATCGCGGCGTGATCCCCAGGATCCCAAAGGGCCATGCCCTTTGGCGGGTCGTCAGGGCGGAGCCCGACACCGGGCGAAGCCCGGCAGCAGGGCTTTGCCCTGCACCCACGAAAGGTCTCGGACCTTTCGAAACCGTGACCGCGTCAGTCGTCGGCGCCGGCGTAGAAGCTCTCCACGCCGATGCCCTCTTCCTGCATCAGCCGGGCTCGGGCGCGCAGCTTCTCGGTCTCGCTCTTGAGCTGGCCGCAAGCGGCCAGGATGTCCCGGCCCCGGGGCGTGCGCACCGGCGAGGCGTAGCCGGCGGTGAACACGATCTCGGAGAAGCGTTCGATTCGGTCCCAGTCCGAGCATTCGTAGCGGCTGCCGGGCCAGGGATTGAACGGGATCAGGTTGATCTTGGCCGGTATGCCCTTGAGCAGACGGACCAGCTCGCGCGCATCCCCATCGGAATCGTTGACGCCCTTCAGCATCACGTACTCGAAGGTGATGCGGCGGGCGTTGCTCAGGCCCGGATAGGTGCGGCAGGCTTCGAGAAGCTGGGCGATCGGGTATTTGCGATTGAGCGGCACCAGCTCGTTGCGCAGGTCGTCGCGCACGGCGTGGAGCGAGATCGCCAGCATGGCGTTGGCCGCCTCGCCGAGGCGGGGGATCTGCGGCACCACCCCGGAGGTCGAGACCGTGATCCGCCGCCGGGAGAGGCCGAGCCCCTCCTGGTCCGACATCACGCCGACCGCGTCGATCACGGCGTCGAGATTGTACAGGGGCTCGCCCATGCCCATGAACACGATGTTGGTGACGAGCCGCCCCGCCTCGCCGGCGCCGGACGCGTCGCGGCTGGGCATCTGGCCGGGCCAGTCGCCGAGCTCATCGCGGGCGGTCACGAGCTGCTGCACGATCTCGGCCGAGGAGAGGTTGCGCACGAGGCGCTGCGTGCCGGTGTGGCAGAAGGAGCAGGTGAGGGTGCAGCCGACCTGGCTCGACACGCAGAGCGTGCCGCGGTCCGGGCCCGGGATGTAGACGCACTCGATCTCGGCGCCGCGATTGTGCTCCTGCGGGTTGGTCGGCGCCATGCGCAGCAGCCACTTGCGGGTGCCGTCGCGGGAGACCTGGCGGCTGGCGACCTCGGGCCGCTCCAGGGTGAAGTGCCGCGCGAGCTCGGCCTTCAGCGCCTTGCCGACATTGGTCATCGCGGCGAAGTCGGTCGCCCCGCGGAAATTGACCCAGTGCCAGATCTGGCCCGCCCGCATCCGGCTCTCGCGCTCGGGCACGCCCATGCCGACGAGCTGCGCCTTGAGCGCGTCGCGGGTGAGCCCGACCAGCGACGGGGGCCGCCCGGGGAGCAGCGCGGGCTGGAAATCGGGCGCCTTCTCGATCGCGGGTTCGGCCGCGCGGGCGCTGTCGAGCGACGGCGTCGCCATGATGATCGGTCTATCCATAGCTGTGGAACGGTTCTGATATAGGCGATCATGCCGGCGAACGCGAATGCGCCCCGCCCACGGGTGACCCGACGGAGAACGATGGCAGGCGATACCGAAGCCGGACAGGCGATCTACAATCCCGGAACCCTGCAGCTCTACGATCTCGTCGTGCTGCGCCTGTCGAACCCGCTGATCTGGCGCTGCTCGACCGCGCGGATCCTGGCACTCTACGACCGGCACGTGGGCGCCGCGCATCTCGACGTCGGCGTCGGGACCGGCTGGTACCTCGACCGCTGCCGCTTCCCGTCCCCGACGCCGCGGATCGGCCTGATGGACCTCAACGCTGACAGCCTGGACCACGCCGCGCGGCGCATCGCCCGCTACCAGCCCGAGCGCTATCAGCTCGACGTGCTCGGCGGCCGTCCGGCGGCCGGCATCGCGCCCTTCGCCTCGGTCGGCCTGACCTACCTCCTGCATTGCCTACCGGGGGACATCGCGGCGAAGGCCGCCGCCTTCGACACGGTGCAGCCCTGCCTGCGCGACGACGGGACCGTGTTCGGAGCCACCATCCTGTCCGGCGGCGTCCCGACCACGGCGGCGGCGCGGGCCCTGATGCGGATCTACAACCGCAAGGGGGTGTTCTCGAACGCCGGCGACACGTTGCCGGCTCTGCGGGCGGCGCTGGAGCAGCGCTTTCGGTCGGTCGAACTCACCGTGGAAGGCTGCGTCGCCCTGTTCGCGGCCCGGGCCCCGCGCTGACACGGTCGATCCAGGCACGAAAAAGGGCGCCCGCAGGCGCCCTGATACATCCGGCCAAGTGTCGAAAAAGTCAGGCGGCGGCGGTTTTCACCGGGACGCCCTTCTCGGCCAGGAAGGTCTGCAGCTCGCCCGACTGGAACATCTCCCGGGTGATGTCGCAGCCGCCGACGAACTCGCCCTTCACGTAGATCTGCGGGATGGTCGGCCAGTTCGAGAAGGCCTTGATGCCCTCGCGGATGCCCTGATCGGCCAGCACGTTCACGCCCTTGAACGGCACGCCGAGGTAATTGAGGATCTGCACCACCTGGCCCGAGAAGCCGCATTGCGGCATCTGCGGCGTGCCCTTCATGAACACCACCACATCCTGGGAGGCGATCTCGTTCTGGATGGTCGTGTTGGCGTCGGTCATTAGGTCAGTCCTCGTTTCTGATCCGTGATCTAGTGACGGTCGGCATTGGATTTCAACACCGCGGCGAGACGTTCGAGCGCCGTGTCCATGTCGAAGTCCGGCGCGACCAGCTGCTCCGGCTCGAACGGAAACGTCTTCGGCAAGCCGCCGATGAGCCTGTCGCCATAGACCTTGAGCTGGACATCCGCATTCGCGAGTGCATCCTGCCAGAGCGCTTGCCAGTCGATCCGCTCCTGCATCGCCCGCTTGTAATTCCGACGGGCGGCGCGCTGAAAAGCAACGACCTCGACGCGCCAGGAACCGGTGGATTGCGCCGACGGAGCGGAGAGGTATTTCAGCACGTGAACCAAAACCTGCAGCAGGAGACTTTCCACACCCTGGATCTGCGACCGGCCCACGCTCTCGATCTCCTCGATCACGTTTTCCCAATCGACGACATTCGACAGGTCACCGCGCGCGGCGAGGGCGCGCAACGCCGTGACCTGTTGCTCAGCCCAGGTCACGATATCGTCATCGTAGAGGCTCGGTCCGTTATCCATTGGCGCGAATCCCGCGTGAGGCCCTAATCCTGCGGGACGCCCGTGGTCAGCGCAAGGGCGTGCAGCACGCCGCCCATCCGGCCCTGGAGGGCGCCATAGACCATCTGGTGCTGGGCGACCCGGGTCTTGCCCTTGAAGGCGGCGGACAGGACAGTGGCGGCGTAGTGGTCGCCGTCGCCGGCGAGGTCGCGGATCTCGACCTGCGCGTCGGGCAGCGCTTCGCGGATCATGCGCTCGATCTCGCCCGCATCCATCGGCATCGGGAAACTCCTGGGCGTAAGGGGGGTCAGGCGGCCGGCGCGGCCGGCTGGCTCGCCATGTAATTCGGCAGCCAGCCCTCGTGGGCCTCGATCAGCTCGGACAGGGATATGGTCTCGCCGCCCGGCAGGGTCAAACGGTCGGAGCCGGTCACCCCGACCACGGCGGCGTCGATGCCCTGAGCCGAGGCGCTGTAGAGCAGGTCGGTGGCCGCCTCGGCGTCGCATGCCAGCAGGTAGCGGCCCTGGTCCTCGCCGAACAGGTAGGCGTGGGCCGGCAGATCCACCGGCACGTCCGGCAGGGCCGCGCCGATGCCGCCGGCCATGGCCATCTCGGCAAGCGCCACGGCGAGGCCGCCGTCGGACAAATCGTGGACGGTGTCGACCGTGCCGGAGAGGATCAAGGCGCGCACGAAATCGCCGTTGCGGCGCTCGAGCGAGAGATCCACCGGCGGCGGCGCCCCCTCTTCCCGGCCCTCGATCACCGCCAGATAGGACGACTGGCCGAGCCAGCCCTCGCCGGCGCCGACCAGCACCAGCACGTCGCCCTCGCGCTTGAGCGCGATCGTGGCGTGGCGCTCCACGTCGTCGAGCACGCCGACGCCGCCGATGGTCGGGGTCGGCAGGATGCCGACGCCGTTGGTCTCATTGTAGAGGGAGACGTTGCCCGACACGACCGGGAAGTCGAGGGCCCGGCAGGCCTCGCCGATGCCCTGGAGGCAGCCCACGAGCTGGCCCATCACCTCCGGCTTCTCCGGGTTGCCGAAGTTGAGGTTGTCGGTGATGGCGAGGGGGCGGGCGCCCACCGCGGTGATGTTGCGCCACGCCTCGGCCACCGCCTGCCGGCCGCCCTCGACCGGGTCGGCCTCGCAGTAGCGCGGGGTGACGTCGCAGGTGATCGCCAGGCCCTTCGGGCCGTCCTCAACCCGCACGATCGCGGCGTCGCCGCCGGGCTTCTGCACGGTGTTGCCGAGGATGAAGTGATCGTACTGCTCGTAGACCCAGCGCTTCGAGGCGAGATCGGGCGAGCCGATCAGACGTTTCAGGGCGTCGGTCAGCGAGGCCGGCGCCGGCACGTTTGACGCGGCGATCACCGGCTGGTGGGTGTTGGCCAGGTGCGGCCGGTCGTAGAGCGGCGCCTCGTCGCCGAGTTCCTTGATCGGCAGGTCGGCCACGGTCTCGCCGTGCCACTTGACCACGAAGCGCAGCGTGTCGGTGGTCCGGCCGATCACCGCGAAGTCGAGGCCCCACTTCACGAAGATCGCCTCGGCCTCAGCCTCCATGCCGGGCTTGAGCACCATGAGCATGCGCTCCTGGCTCTCGGACAGCATCATCTCGTAGGGGGTCATGCCGGCCTCGCGGGCCGGCACCTTCTCGATATCGAGCTCGACGCCGAGATCGCCCTTGGCGCCCATCTCGACGGCCGAGCAGGTCAGCCCCGCCGCGCCCATGTCCTGGATGGCGATCACCGCGCCGGACGCCATCAGTTCCAGGCAGGCTTCCAGCAGCAGCTTCTCGGCGAAGGGGTCGCCGACCTGCACGGTTGGGCGCTTCGATTCGGAGGCCTCGTCGAACTCCGCCGACGCCATGGTGGCGCCGTGGATGCCGTCGCGGCCGGTCTTCGAGCCCAGATAGACGATCGGGTTTCCGACCCCGGTGGCGGCGGCGTAGAAGATCCCGTCGGTGCGGGCGAGCCCGACCGCCATGGCGTTGACCAGGATGTTGCCGTCGTAGCGGCGATGGAAGCCGGTCAGGCCGCCGACGGTGGGCACGCCGAAGGAATTGCCGTAGCCGCCGACGCCGGCCACCACGCCCGAGACCAGACCGCGGGTGCGCGGGTGGTCGGGGGAGCCGAAGCGCAGGGCATTGAGCGCAGCGATCGGCCGCGCGCCCATGGTGAACACATCGCGCAGGATGCCGCCGACGCCGGTCGCCGCGCCCTGGTAGGGCTCGATGTAGCTCGGGTGGTTGTGGCTCTCCATCTTGAAGACGCAGGCCAGCCCGTCGCCGATATCGATCACGCCCGCGTTCTCGCCCGGCCCCTGGATCACCCAGGGCGCCGAGGTCGGCAGGCCGCGCAGGTGCTTGCGGGAGGACTTGTACGAGCAGTGCTCGTTCCACATGGCCGAGACGATGCCGAGCTCGGTCAGCGTCGGGTCGCGCCCGATCAGGCCGCGGAAGCGCTCGTACTCCTCCGGCGTGAGGCCGTGCTGGGCCACGAGCTCGGGGGTGATCGGAACGTCGTTGCGGAACATGCGAAGGTCTCGGCAGAGAGCGGTCCGTCCCGAGAGGCGCATACCGCGGCGAACCCGAACCGGGCTGAGATCTCAGGCTGCCCCGGCTCTAAAGCGGAAGCGCCCACGCTGGCAACATCCGCGCCGCGCGGGGCAGGGGACCGTGGGTGGGGGCGGGACGAGCGAGGCTAGAGCCGCGCCGTGCGTCCCGGAGGCGGCCCATCCGCCTGGCAGCGATCCACCAGCCTGTGCACCGGCTCCGGCCCGGTGACCACGTCGAGATAGTCGAAGCCGCTGTCCCGCTGGCTCGCCATGAGCAGCTGGAAGTGCATCTGGAACAGGTTCCACTGGCGCCGGCCGACATCGGCACCAGTGATCAGCTCATGGATCGTCACCCAGAGCACGGCCGGGCGGCCGGGATCGGGCGGGGTCAGGCCGCAGGCGGCGAGCGGGTTGTTCTGGTGGATCGACAGCCAGTCCCAGGTGGCACGCACGTCGAGCCAGCGGATCTGCGCGGCCCGCCCGAAGCGCATCAGGCTGTCGCGAAATGTCCGGGCGGCCGGGTCGAGGCCAAGCCAGGGGATGACGCTGCCGATGCTCACGAACGAAACCGGCGTGCCGCGGCTGCCGAAGCCCGGGTCGCGGGCGAGCACCTGGTCCAGCGCCTCGATGCCGAGGAAACTCGACGAGGAATGGCCGACCACCACCACCTCGTCGGCCTCGCCCTCGGCGGCATGGATGCGTGCCGCGAAGGCGTCGAGCCGGGGGCCCATCTCGGGGGCCTCGCCCGCCGCGTAGGCATGGGTGAAGGCGGTGTCGTCCACGAGGTGCGGGACGTAGAGCGGCTTGCCGCGGGTCGCCCGCATCAGCAGGGCCAGGATCGCGTAGGCGAGGGGCGGCACCGCCAGCATGGCCCAGGGCTGGAGCGCCGCCGGCGCCAGGGCGGCGAGCCCCCCCGCCACCCCGAGGCTGAGCAGGGCGAGGGCGATGTAGATGTAGTGGACGCAGAAGATGATTGTGGAGAAGCGCCAGCCCTCCCGGCGCAGGTTCGCCATGTAGCCCGTCCGCCACAGCCGCCAGAGCAGGGCCGGGACGCCCCGGAGCCGGGTCCAGTCCGATTGCGGAAAGCGGGCGCGGACGATGTCCTCCCAGCGCAGCAGAACGTAGCGGGTCGAGACCCCGCGCGACTCTGCAATCCAGGTGAGGTCGAGCCCGTCCGCCGAGCGGACCGGCTCGCCGACCGTGATCGCGGCGCCCCGGCGCGCGGCGGTGAGCCGAGCCTCGCGGCGGAACAGGCCCCAGTAGGTCTCCGGATCACGCGGATCGAAGCCCGGCATGTAGAACACGACGCGCGAGGTCAGCCCCCGCGGCGCGGCGCCGTCCGGCTTCCCTGCGGCGTGCTGGGCTGGTGTGTCGGCAACGGGGGTGAGGGTCGAAATAACGGGTCCGATCGATTCGAGGTGACGGCTTGCCTACATGAAGCGGCCGGGCGCGCCGAGAGTGAAACTGCGTGAGGCTCGCGCTGGGCGGGCAGCCGAGGCGGCAGGCTCACGCCGCTGGCGGCTCGGCCAGAAACTCGCTGATCGCCGCTACGAACTTCTCGCCATAGGCCTCGCGCTTGCGCTCGCCGACCCCGTGGACCGCGCGCAGGGCCCAGAGGTCGACGGGCTTCTGACGCGCCATCTCGATCAGGGTCCGGTCGGGGAACACCATGAAGGCGGCGATGCCCTCGGCCCGGGCCAGGGTGGCGCGCAGGCCGCGCAGGTGCTGGAACAGGGCCTCTTCGGTCTCGGAGAGGGCGATCTCGCCATCCTCCCGCGGCGCGGCGCGGCGGCGGTCGCGGGTTTCGGCCTTCGGCTCCGGGTCGGGGCGCAGCTTGACCGGCTCCCGGCCGAACAGGATCGCCTCGCCCTTCTCGGTCATGGACAGGCCGCCATAGCCGTCGGCATTCTCGGCGATCGCCCCGGCGGCGAAGAGCTGGCGCAGGATCGCCCGCCAGGCGGCCACCGGCTTGTCGGCGCCGACCCCGAAGGTCTTGAGGCTGGTATGGCCGTTGCGGCGGACCTGCTCGCTCTCCTTGCCGTGGACCACGTCGCAGATATAGGCCGCGCCGAAGCGCTGGCCGGTGCGCACGATCGCCGAGAGGATCTTCTGCGCCGCCACGGTCCCGTCCACCAGGGTGACGCCGCCGCGGCACAGGTCGCAGCGGCCGCAGGGCTCGCTCGCCTCGCCGAAATAACCGAGCAGCGACTGGCGCCGACAGGTGGCGCCCTCGCACAGGGAAATCATCGCCTCGAGCTTGCGCCGCTCGACCCGGCGGCGCTCGTCCGAGATCTCCTTCTCGTCGATCTGGCGGCGGCGGAGCGCCATGTCGTCGAGGCCGTAGAGGGTCAGCGTGTCGGCCGGCAGCCCGTCGCGGCCGGCGCGGCCGATCTCCTGGTAGTAGCCCTCGACGTTGTTGGGCATGTCGGCGTGGCAGACGAAGCGCACGTCGGGCTTGTTGATGCCCATGCCGAAGGCGATCGTGGCGGTCATCACCACCCCGTCCTCCTGGAGGAACCGGTCCTGGTTGCGCATCCGCGTGCCCTGGTCGAGCCCGGCATGGTAGGGCAGGGCGTCGAACCCGTCCTTCTTGAGGGTCTCGGCCAGTTGCTCGACGCGCTTGCGCGAGGAGCAGTAGATGATCCCGCTCTCCGCCCGGCGGTGCTTCAGGAACCGCTCGATCTGGCGGGCCGGGTTGTCCTTGGGCTGGAAGGTCAGCCGGATGTTCGGCCGGTCGAACGAGTGGACGAAGATCTTCGGGCCGCGCCCCTGCGGGAACAGCCGCTCGGCGATCTCGGCCCGGGTCGCGGCATCGGCGGTGGCGGTCAGCGCCAGGGTCTGGATGTTGCCGAGCGCCTGCCGGGCCCGGGCGATCTCCCGATATTCGGGGCGGAAATCGTGCCCCCATTGCGAGACGCAATGGGCCTCGTCCACCGCCAGCCGCCGGACCCCGACCCCGCGCAGGGCCTCGATGCAGCCCTCCATCAGGAGGCGCTCGGGGGAGACGAACAGGAGCCGCAATTCCCCGGACCGCAGGCTGCGCCAGGTCTCGCGCGACTCCGTCTCCCCCACGGTGGAGTTGAGGGTGGCGGCCTCGACGCCGACGCTGCGCATCTGCTGCACCTGGTCGTGCATCAGGGCGATCAGGGGCGAAACCACCACGGTCAGCCCGGAATCGATGAGCGCCGGCAGCTGGTAGGTCATCGACTTGCCCGAGCCGGTGGGCATCACGGCGAACACGTCTTCACCGTCCAGAACCGCCCCGATCACCTCGTCCTGCCCGGGACGGAAATCCTCGTACCCGAAGGTCTTCTTCAGCGCGGCGCGGGCCTCGTCGAGGCGGGTCATCGGGATCCTTGTTCGGGGTGGCGGCGCGCGGCTTGCGGCGCCCGTGTCGAGACACTAGCCTTTCGGATCTCTACACGTGGTCGGTCATGCCGCTCAACATCCGCAGCGAAGAGGTGAACCAGCTTGCGGAGAAACTGGCCTCGCGGGCCGGGGTGAGCAAGACCGAGGCGGTGCGGATCGCGCTCACGAACGAGTTGGAGCGGCAGGAGCCGCGAGTGCCCCTCGCCGAGCGGCTGAAGCCGCTGCTCGATGAGATCGCGGCAATGCCGCGCACCGGCCTGGAGGCCGACAAGGCGTTCTACGACAGCCTGAACGACGAGTGATGTTCGTCGACGCGTCCGCGATGGTCGCGATTCTGGCAGACGAGCCGGGGGCCGGGGATTTGATTCGCTGCCTCGACGCGGCGGAGATGCCGATCACATCGGTGTTGGCTGTGTTCGAGACCGCCACGGCCCTCACGCGAAAGCTCGCCCAGGACTTGGCCGCCTCGGAATCGCAGATCCTGCGCTTCCTCCTCACGAGCGGTATCCGCATCGTCCCGATCGGCGCGCCGGAAAGCCACGAGGCTCTGACCGCCTACGCCCGCTTCGGCAAAGGCCGCCACCCGGCCCGACTGAATCTCGGCGACTGCTTCACCTATGCCTGCGCGCAGGTTCACGGCGTGCCGCTGCTGTTCGTGGGCGACGATTTTCCGCAGACGGATATCCGCTCCGCCCTGGCCTGACGCCATTGGACAGTGATGGGGCATCATCTGTTTCGCGAAAGCCAAAAACCCCCTTCCGGGATGACGCCTCAGCCCCCGTGGAACTCGGCCACGTGCTGCGCCACGATCGCGTCGAAGGAGGCGTCCGCCCGGAAGCCGAGTGCGAGGGCTGCCTCCGGCTCGAACGCCTCGGGCCAGGAGGAAACGATCCGGGCGATGGTCGCGTCCGGCTCGCGCCGGATCAGCGCCACGGCCGTGTCGCCGGCCACGCGGCGCAGGGCTTCGATCTCCTCGGCCACGGTGGCCGAGACGCCCGGCATAGTCAGGCTGATTCGGGGACCGATCGCCGCGAGGTCGAGCCCGGCCGCGTGGATCAAAAAACTCACCGCGGCGGCGGGGCTCGCGAACCAGTGGCGCACTGTGTCGGGCACCGGCAGGATCGCTGGCTGGCCGGCCAGCGGCTCGCGGATGATCCCGGAGAAGAAGCCCGAGGCCGCCTTGTTGGGCTTGCCCGGACGCACGCAGATCGTCGGCAGGCGCAGGCCGATCCCGTCGAGGAAGCCGCGCCGCGCATAGTCGGCGAGCATCAGCTCGCCCATGGCCTTCTGGACGCCGTACGAGGAGGCCGGGCGCAGGATGAAGTCGTCCGGGATCACCTTCGGGAAGGGCGGCCCGAACACGGCCAGCGATGAGGTGAAGACCAGTTTCGGCCGGTAGCCGTCCGCGGCGTTGGCCCGGCGGATCGCGTCGAGCAGCAGCCGCGTGCCGTCGAGGTTCACCCGGTAGCCCAGCTCCAGATTGGCCTCGGCCTCGCCCGAGACCACAGCGGCGAGGTGGAAGATCACCCCCGGGCGCTCGGAGATGGCGGAATCGGCGGCCCCGGGGGCGGTGAGGTCCGCGGCCTCGGCCTTCACCGGGCCGGAGAAGCCGACAGGGGCCGTGGGCGGCACGACATCGAGCAGAGTGAGGGCGGTGAGCGGCGCGCCGCCGACCGTGCCGTCCGCGACCAGGGCCTCGACGAGGCGGCGGCCGATCATGCCGGCGGCGCCGAGAATCAGAGCGTGCATGGAAGACCTCTCATCTGCTGGCGGCGGTCAGGCCATCATGTCCAAGGCGCGCCCGAAAAAGTCCGGGCCGCCGAAATTGCCGGATTTCAAGGCGAGCAGCATCGGCTCGGGCCGCCCGGCACTGCGCAGGATCGGCACGCCGGCGGCGATCTCGGGGCCGAGCAGGAACGCCCGCAGCCCCAGCCGGTCGACCACGGCCCCAGAAGTCTCGCCTCCGGCAACCACGAGCCGGCGCACGCCGCGGGCGACCAGCCCTTCGGCGATGGCCGCCAAAGCGGTCTCGATGGCGTGGCCGACCGCGTCGACCCCGTGCTGGGCCTGGAGGGCCCGGACCGCCTCGGGATTCGCCGAAGAGGCGATCAGCACCGGGCCGGCGGTCAGGCGCTCGTCGGCGAAGGCCAGAGCCTCCCCCACCGCGTCGGCACCGGCGAGCAGGGCCGCGGTGTCGAGGCGCAGCACCGGCATCTGCGCCTCCGCGGCGGCGATCTGCTGGAGGGTCGCCTGCGAGCAGCTGCCGGCGAGGCAGGCGGCGGCGCCGCCCACCGGCTCGCCCATGGCCGCGCCGGCCGCATCGCGGGTGCCGCGCCCGTCGGCGACGAGGGCGCGGGCGAGGCCGAGTCCCAGCCCCGAGGCGCCCACCGAGAACTTTTTGGTAACGATCGCCCGGCCGAGGGTTTCGAGGTCGGCGTCGAAGATCGCGTCGGCGATCGCCGCCTGCTTGCCCTCTTCCGCCAGGGCGTCGAGCCGGGCGGCCACCGCCTCGGCGCCCCGCGCCACCGTGGCGGTGTCGATGAGCCCGACAGCACCCGTGCTCTGGCGCGCCAGCACGCGCACCAAGTTGGCGTCGCGCATCGGGTTGAGCGGATGGTCTTTCAGCGGGCTCTCGTTCAACGGCACCGCGCCGACGAACAGGTTGCCCTGGTAGACGCTGCGGCCCGTCTCCGGGAAGGCGGGGGTGACGAGGGCAATGGGCTCGCCGGCCGCCTCGCGCAGGGCGTCCATCACCGGGCCGATATTGCCGGCGTCCGTGGAATCGAAGGTCGAGCAGACCTTGAACATCACGTGGGCCGCGCCCCGGGCCCGCAGCCAGCGTTCCGCCTCGCGGGACCGCGCCACGGCCTCGTCGGCCGGGATCGAGCGGCTCTTGAGCGCCACCACCACCGCGTCGGCCTCCGGCAGGGCGCGGTCATCCTCCGGCACGCCGATGGTCTGGATCGTGCGCAGGCCCGCCTTGGTCAGGGTGTTGGCGAGGTCCGAGGCGCCCGTGTAATCGTCGGCGACGCATCCCAGCGCGAGGCTCATCGGGCTCTCCCTTGATAGGCGGCGAGCCAGCCGAGGCCGGCCACGGTGTCGGCGGCCGGGATGTACTCGCAGCCGACGAAGCCGGCGTAGCCGAGCCGGTCCAGCTCGTCGAACAGGAACGCGTCGTTCATCTCGCCGGTGCCGGGCTCGTGCCGCTCGGGCACGCTCGCGGTCTGGACATGGCCGACGATCGGCATCAGCGCACGCAGCCGCATGGTCACGTCACCGTGCAGGATCTGGCAATGGTAGAGGTCGAACTGCAGCTTCAGGTTCGGCAGCGCCAACTCGCGGATCAGGTCCGCCGCCCGGCCGAAATCGTTCAGGAAATAGCCCGGCATGTTACGGCCGTTGATCGGCTCGAGCACGAGGTCGAGGCCGGCCGCGCCCAGGCGCTCCGCCGTCCAGGCCACCGCCCGGCGATAGGCCTCGGCGGCTTTGGCGTCATCGTGCGGGGCGAGCCCCGCCATGAGGTGCAGCCGGGCGACGCCGGTCGCCTCGGCGTAGCGGAGCGCCGTGTCGACCCCCGCCTTCAGCTCATCCAACCGTTCAGGAAACGCCGCCAAGCCGCGCTCGCCTTTGGCGAAATCCCCCGGCGGCAGGTTGAACAGGGCCTGGGTCAGGCCGTTCGCGCGAAGCCGCTCGGCGATGGCCTCGGGCGGATGCTCGTAAGGGAACAGGAACTCGACGGCGTCGAACCCGGCCCGCGCCGCCGCGTCGAAGCGGTCGAGGAACGGCACCTCGTTGAACATCAGGCTGAGATTGGCGGCAAAGCGCGGCATTTTTTTCGGACTCCCTAGGCCTGACCGGGCAGCTTCGCGCCCGAGACCTGCGCGTAGAGCCGCGCCACGGACGCGTCGTCGTCCCGGCCCATGCCGGCGCCGGACGCCATCAGGAACATCTGGAGCGCCGCAGCGGCCACCGGCACCGGATATTTCTCCGCCCGGGCCATGTCCTGCACGATGCCGAGATCCTTGACGAAAATGTCGACCGCGCTCTTCGGCGCATAGTCGGCGTCGAGGATGTGGGGCACCCGGTTCTCGAACATCCAGGAATTGCCGGCCGACTTGGTGATCACCTCGTAGACGCGGGCCAGGTCGAGGCCCTGCTTGGCGGCAAAGCTCATCGCCTCGCAGGCGGCGGCGATGTGGACCCCGGCGAGCAGCTGGTTGATCATCTTGAAGGCCGCGCCCTGGCCGGCTTCGTCGCCGAGCTCGTAGAGCGTGCCGGCCATGGCATCGAGGGCGGGCCGGGCCTTGGCGAAGGCGGCGGGCGAGCCCGAGGCCAGGAAGGTCAGGCCGCCATCCGCCGCCCGGGCGGCGCCGCCGCTCATCGGGGCGTCGAGATAGTGCCGGCCGGTGGCCTCGAGCCGCGCCGCCAGAGCCCGGGCGACGGCCGGATCCATGGTCGCCGACGAGACGAACACGGCACCCTCCGGCATCGTTACGGCGGCGCCGTGTTCGCCGAACAGCACCGCCTCGGTCTGGGCGGCGTTGACCACCACGCTCACCACCACGTCGGCGCCGCTGGCGGCCTCCGCGGGATGGGCCGCCGCGGTCCCGCCCGCCGCCTGGAAGCGGGCGACGGCCTCCGGGTTCACGTCGCAGGCGGCGACGGAGAAGCCGGCCCGCAGGAGCGAGCCCGCCATGCCGGAGCCCATGGAGCCGAGGCCGATCACCGCGGCGCGGCCTGTCTGCGGGGTGGTGGCCATCGGGTTGGGTCCTGCTCTTGATGACGGAACACGTGGGGCGACGTCGCTCAGCGAAGCGCGCTCTCCTCCCCCTTGTGGGGAGGGGAAAAAACCTCAGCGGTTGACCATCTTGGCCGGGGTGACGAACACGCAGGCCGAGCCGACCACCAGCATCACCGCCAGCGCGTACATGCCGGCCGCGGTGCTGCCGGTCGCGTCGCGCAGCGCGCCGATCACGTAGGGGCTGACGAAGCCCGCGAGGTTCCCCACCGAGTTGATCAGCGCGATGCCGGCCGCAGCACCCGCGCCGCTCAGGAAGGCGGTGGGCAGAGACCAGAACAGGGGCGAGCAGGTCAGCACGCCGGCCGCCGCCACCGAGAGCGCCGCCACGGCGATCGTGGTCGAGCCAGCCGTCGCCGAGACCACGAAGCCGACGGCGCCGACGAGCGCCGGGATGATCAGGTGCCAGCGGCGCTCGCGCATCCGGTCGGCGCTCAGGCCCAGCAGGACCATCACGATAGCCGCGCACAGGAACGGGATCGCGCTGATCAGGCCGATATTGAGGTTGCCCTGCACGCCGGACGCCTTGACGATCGTCGGCAGCCAGAAGGTCAGGCCGTACTGGCCGGTGACGAAGGCGAAGTAGATCAGGCTCATGAACCACACGCGGCCGTTGCGGAACACGGTGGCGATGGAGTGGGGGCTCGATTCCTTGCCGTGGTTGTCGGCGGCGATGTCGCGCTCGAGGACCTGCTTCTCGGCGTCGGTCAACCACTTGGCCTCGGAGGGACGGTTGTCGAGGTAGAGGAACACCGCGACGCCGATCAGCACCGCCGGCACGGCCTCGATCAGGAACATCCACTGCCAGCCGGAGAGGCCCTGGGCACCGTTGAACGCGTCCATGATCCAGCCGGAGAGCGGGTTGCCGAAGATGCCGGAGATCGGGATCGCGGCCATGAACACCGCGATCACCTTGGCCCGGCGATGGGCCGGGAACCACTGCGTCGTGTACAGGATCACGCCCGGGTAGAAGCCGGCCTCGGCGAGACCCAGCAGGAAGCGCATCCCGTAGAAGGTCCATTCCGAGTTCACGAACAGGAAGGCGCCGGAGATCACCCCCCAGGTGATCATGATCCGGGCGATCCAGACCCGGGCGCCGACCCGGTGCAGGATCACGTTCGACGGCACCTCGAAGAGGAAGTAGCCCAGAAAGAAAATGCCGGCGCCGAGGCCGTAGACCGTCTCGGAGAATTTCAGCTCCTGGGACATCTGGAGCTTGGCGAAGCCGACATTCACCCGGTCAAGATACGCCACCACGTAGCAGAGCATCAGGAACGGCACGAGGCGCCAGAACACCTTCGCGTAGGTCCGGTCGGTGAAGGATTTCTCCTCCGCGAGGGCAGCGCCCCGCAGCGGGGCGGCTTGAACCGACATCGGCGTTCTCCCTGGTCCACATCGCGCCGGAGCGCGGGCGGATACTGATCTTCACCGCTCGTTCCGGCGGTGCTGGCGGGGGCTGTAGCGGCTTTTGGCAGCGCTGCCAATCCGGTTGTGCGGAATAATGCAGGACGCTATGTCGGGACATAAGGCGCCGCCGAACGCGAGACCTGCATCCGATCGAACCCCCTCATCCTGAGGTGCCGAAGCGCAGCGGAGGCCTCGAAGGAGGCCTCCAGGGACCACGCCGACATCTGGAGGGCTCCTTCGAGGCCCGCTGACGCGGGCACCTCAGGATGAGGGCGTGGTTGGGAGGAGCGGGAGAGGCGCAAAAAAGGCCGGGAGAAGCCGGGAGATGGACGGATTCCAGCCGCCGGGGCGGCTCGTGACGCTCACCGACGTCGCCCGCGAGGCGGGGGTCGGCGAGAGCACGGTCTCGCGGGTCCTGCGCAACCACGGCTCCTCTTCGAAGCGCGCCCGGGAGCGGGTGGCCGAGGCCGTGGCCCGGCTCGGCTACGTGCCGAACCGGCTGGCCGGCAGCCTCGCGGGACCGGGGGCGAGCGCGCAGCTCGCCGGGGTGATCGTGCCGTCGCTCGCCAACGTGGTCTTCCCCGACCTGCTGCGCGGGCTGACCGGTGCGCTGGACGCCGCGGGCATCCGCTGCGTGATCGGGGTGAGCGACTACGACCCGGACCGGGAGGAGGCGCTGGCCGCCGCGCTCCTGTCCTGGCGCCCGGCCGCGTTGCTGCTCACCGGGCTGGAGCACAATCCCGGAACGGTGGCGCTGGCGAAGGCCGGGGGCGTGCGCGTGGTCGAGATGATCGACACGGACGGGGCGGGGATCGACGCCGTGGTCGGCTTCTCCAACCGGGCGGTGGGGGCGGCGAGCGCCCGGCACCTCGTGGCCCGCGGATATCGGCGCATCGCCTATCTCGGCCACGATTTGCAGGTGGACCTGCGGGCGGGCAAGCGGCTGGCCGGGTTCGAGGCCGCCTTGGGCGAAGCCGGCCTGTCACTCCACGGCAGAGAAATCAGACCCGGGCCGTCTTCGCCCGGTTCCGGGCGGGCCGGGCTGGAGTCGCTGCTGGCGCGCCATCCGGACCTCGACGCGGTGTATTTTTCCAACGACGACATGGCGCTCGGCGGCTATTTCGCCTGCCTGGCGGCGGGGTTGAGCGTGCCGGGGCGGATCGCCCTGTTCGGCTTCAACGGGCTCGACTTCGCGGCAGCGATGCCCCAGCCCCTGTCGACGGTGCGCACCCCACGCCTGGAGATCGGCCGGCAGGCGGCCTCGTGCCTGATCGGCGAAAGTCCAAAAAAAATCGATCTCGGATTCGAGCTGATCGAGGGAGCGACCGCATGAGCGACGAGAGCCGGCTGCGTGAAGACATCTGCCGCTACGGCCGCTCGCTGTTCGAGCGCGGCCTGACGCCGGGCTCGTCGGGCAACATCTCGCTGCGCCTGCCCGACGGCGGCTGGCTGGTGACGCCGACCAACGCGTCGCTGGGCTTTCTCGACCCGGCCCGGATCTCGCGGCTCGACGCGGACGGCCGGCTGGTCTCGGGCGACAAGCCGACGAAAGAGATCCCGCTGCATACCGCACTCTACGAGAGCCGGGGCGAGGCCAAGGCGATCGTGCATCTGCACTCGACCCACGCGGTGGCGGTCTCGATGCTGCCGGAGATCGACCCGCGCCAGGTTCTGCCGCCGCTGACGCCCTATTACCTGATGCGCACCGGCGGTACCGCTCTCGTGCCGTATTATCGTCCCGGCGACCCCGCGGTGGCGGACGCGATCCGGGGGCTCGCCGGCCGGTACAGCTCGGTGCTGCTCGCCAATCACGGCCCGGTGGTGGCCGGGGACAGCCTGGAGGGCGCGGTCTTCGCCACCGAGGAGCTGGAGGAGACCGCCAAGCTTTATTTGCTCCTGCGCAACCTCAACCCGCGGCAGCTCAGCCCCGGGCAGGTGGCGGATCTCGTCAGCCATTTCGGGCTGACCCTGCCGGAGGCGGAGGATCATGCGGGGCATGATCACGGGTGAGGCAGCTTCCAGCTAAGGCTTTCGGCTTCACCGTCATCACGCGCTTAGCGCAGTGACCCAGGGCAGCGTGCCATCGCCGAGCGTGGCGCCACACTGGGTTGCTTCGCTCCGCTCGCAATGACGGGAGAAGCGCTTGGCGATCGCGTGAAAACCGCGCGGCCTCCAACCAATCCCCCCATCCTGAGGCGGCGGAGCAGCCTCGAAGGAGCCCTCCAGGCGGCCGCGCGATCCCTGGAGCCCCCCCTTCGAGGCTCGCTGCGCTCGCGCCTTGGGATGAGGGGGGAGGGATGGGATGGCCCGCGCTACCCCTCGATCTTCGAGAAATCCGCCACCGCGCGGGTCGCGGCGCGCAGCGCGTTGAGCAGCAGCAGGCGGTTCTCGCGGAGCTTCGGGTCGGGAGCGTTGACGGTCACGTCCTGGAAGAAGGCGTCGACCGGCGCGCGCAGGGTTGAAAGCGCCCGCATCGCCCCGGCAAAGTCCTCGCTCGCGATGGCCTGGGACGCCGTCGCGGCGGCGCCCGCCAGGGCCTCGGCGAGCGCCCGCTCGGCCGGCTCGCCCGATGCCGCCAGGGCGGAATCGGGCAAGGCATCGTAGGCGCGGCCGCCCTTCTTCTCCTCGATCCGCAGGATGTTCGAGGCGCGCTTGTAGCCCGCGAGCAAGTTCTTGCCGTCCTCGGTCTCCAGGAAGGCCTGCAGAGCCTCGACCCGGCGCACCACCATCAGCAGGTCGTCCTGGCCGGGCAGCGCGAAGACGGCGTCGATCAGGTCGTGGCGGGCGCCCTGATCGCGGAGATAGACCTTGAGACGGTCGGCGAAGAAGGCGAGGAGATTACCGTCCGAGGAATTGAAGATCCGCGGAAAGGCCGCGCTCTCCGTCTCTTCTCCGGTAACGGCAGAGACCAAACGTTTGTACGCATCGAATGCGTGCTCTGACAGCTTGAGCCGCAACCCATTCTCGATAACGATTCGGATCACGCCGAGGGCGGCCCTTCGCAGCGCGTAGGGGTCCTTACTGCCGGTGGGCTTTTCATTGATGAACCAAAACCCCACCAGCGTGTCGAGCTTGTCGGCGAGCGCCACCGCGATCGAGACCGGGTCGCTCGGCACCCGATCGGAGGGGCCGACCGGCTTGTAATGCTCCTCGATGGCGGCGCAGACGCTTTCGTGCTCGCCCTGGAGCGCCGCGTATTTGCGGCCCATCAGGCCCTGAAGCTCCGGAAACTCGCCGACCATCTCGGTGACGAGGTCGGCCTTGGCGAGGCGGGCGGCGCGCTCGGCCAGGGCCGGATCGGCCCCCACCAGCGGCGCCAGCTCCTTCGCCAGGGCGGCGATGCGGGCGATCCGCTCGCCCTGCGTACCGAGTTTTTCGTGGAAGACGATATTGTCGAGCTTGGGCAGCCGGTCTTCCAGGCGAATCGCCTTGTCGGTCTCCCAGAAGAACTTTGCGTCCGACAGGCGCGCCCGCACCACCCGCTCGTTGCCGGCGGTGATCGCCTGGCCGCCGTCGGACGCCAAAAGATTCGAGACCAGGATGAAGGCGGGGGCCAGATCTTCCGAGCCGCTTTTGCGCAGGACGAAGCATTTCTGGTTCGCCCGGATGGTCGCCCGGATCGCCTCGGCCGGGATGTCGAGGAAGGCCGCGTCGAAGGAGCCCATGAGCACCACCGGCCATTCCACCAGGCCGGCCACCTCCTCCAGCAGGCCCTCGTCCTCCACGAGGTCGAGACCGCGCGCGAAGGCGAGGTCGCGGGCGTCGTGCAGGATCACGTCCTTGCGCCGGTCGGCGTCGAGGATGACCTTCGCCCGCTCCAGGGCCTGGATGTAGTCGTCGAACCGGCGGACCTCGATCGGCCCCGGGGCCAGGAAGCGGTGGCCGTAGGTGACGGTCCCGGCCGCGATGCCGCCGACCTCGAACGGCACGACCTCGGGGGTCTCGGTCTCCGGCCCGAAGGTCGCGACGATCGATTGCAGGGGGCGCACCCAGCGCAGGGCGCCGGGCTGGGCCGAGGCCGCGCCCCAGCGCATCGCCTTCGGCCAGGGAAAGCTCTTGATGATCTCGGGCAGGAGCTCGGCGAGCACGTCCAGGGTCTCGCGGCCGGGGCGCTCGATCACCGCGAGGTAGAACTCGCCCTTCTTCGGATCGGTGATTCTCTGGGCCTCATCCAGGCTCGCCAGGCCGGCGCTCTTCAGAAACCCCTGGACGGCAGCCTCGGGGGCGCCGACACGCGGGCCGCGGCGCTCCTCGCGCACAGCCTCGCCTCGGGCGGGCAGGCCGGCGATGTGCAGCGCGAGGCGGCGCGGCGTCGAGAACGCCTTGGCGCCCTCGTACAGGAAGCCGCGCTCGACCAGCGCGTCGGTGACGAGCTTCTTGAGATCCTCCGCCGCGCGCCGCTGCATGCGGGCGGGGATCTCTTCCGAGCGGAGTTCGAGCAGGAGGTCGGGCATGGCGCGGCCATATCGCCGCGCCGCAGGCCTGTCGAGGGTCGAACGGCCGGGGCCGGCCTTATTGCGCCTCGCCCTTCAGGATGGTGCTGAGCTGCCACTTGCGATCGCCGATCGCGTGGGCGTCGGAGACCCGCCAGGCCCCGTCCTCGCGCACGAGGTCGTAGACGACGGATTTCGAGCCGTCCCCGCCCTTGCGCTCCACCGTGACCTTCGCCTGGTCCTTGCCCTCCGTGGCCTCCTTGAAGATCAGGGCCTTCACGGTGTCGGGCTTCAGGGGCTCGCCATTGAGGCGGTAGTCGAAATCGAGGCTGCCGGTGGCGCCGTTGGCTTGGCGAGCGTCGGCGTCGAACAAGCCCTGGAGGCGCTTGGTGTAGACGGTGGAGTGATTCGGGTGCGGCTCGGCGTAGAGCTTCTTGACCACCGCCTCCGGGCCGGGATCGGCCGCGAGCGCGGGGCCGAGGCCGAACGCGAGAATGCCGAGGGCGAGGAGGGTCTGTTTCATCGTAGGATTCCCGCGTCTGCGGACGCGCCGGAGCGCGCCGGTTGGCGGGGATTGCAACGCACGAGGGCTCAAGGGGCTCCGCCGGCCGCCGTCTTGAGCCACGCCGCGCCGCAGGCCTTGGCGAGTTCGCGCACCCGCAGGATGTAGCTCTGGCGCTCGGTGACCGAGATCACCCCGCGTGCGTCGAGCAGGTTGAAGACGTGGCTCGCCTTGATGCACTGGTCATAGGCCGGCTGCGCCATCCGGTGGCGCTCGGTCTCGGAGGCGGGTGCGCCGGCGTCGAGATAGGACCGGCAGGCGGCTTCCGCGTCGGTGAACTGGCGGAACAGCATCGCCGTGTCGGCGGCCTCGAAATTGTGCCGGGAATATTCCTGCTCGGCCTGCAGGAACACGTCGCCGTAGGTGATCCGGTCGGCCCCCTCGGCGCCGTTGAAGTCGAGGTCGTAGACGTTCTCGACGCCCTGGACGTACATGGCGAGCCGTTCCAGCCCGTAGGTCAGCTCGCCGGCCACGGGGGCGCATTCGAAGCCTGCCACCTGCTGGAAGTAGGTGAACTGGCTCACCTCCATCCCGTCGCACCAGCATTCCCAGCCGAGGCCCCAGGCGCCGAGCGTCGGGCTCTCCCAATCGTCCTCGACGAAGCGGATATCGTGGAGCTTCAGGTCGACCCCGATCGCGTCCAGCGAGGCGAGGTAGAGCTCCTGGAGGTTCGGCGGGTTCGGCTTCAGGATCACCTGGAACTGGTAATAATGCTGGAGCCGGTTGGGGTTCTCGCCATAGCGCCCATCCTTGGGCCGGCGCGACGGCTGGACATAGGCCGCCTTCCAGGGCTTCGGGCCCAGCGCCCGCAGCGTCGTCGCCGGGTGGAACGTGCCGGCGCCGACCTCCATGTCGTAGGGCTGGAGGATCACGCAGCCCTGCGCCGCCCAGAACTCCTGCAGCGTCAGGATCAGCCCCTGGAACGATTTCTTTTGGGACATGGGCGGCGAAGGCTCGGCGATGCGGGGCGGGTCTGGGTGTCGGCGGGCCGGTTTAGGTGCGGGCGGCGGGGGGTGCAAGACGAGGGCTCGCAAGGCACGAGCGCGGTTCCGCTTGCGCCCGGAGGTCGGAGGGTGGTCAGATTGCCCCGGCACAGTGTGGGAGAGGCGGATCGTGACGACCAGTCCGGACAGAATCGAGATCCGCCCGATCGGCGCCGGGGACCGGGCTGCGTGGCTACCGCTGTGGCGCGGCTACCAAGCCTTCTACAAGGTCGATCTCGCCGAGGCGGTCACGGATTGCACGTGGCAACGCCTCAACGATCCGGCCGAGCCGGTGGACGGCGCCCTCGCCTGGCGGGACGGAGAGGCGGTCGGGCTCGTCCACCACATCCGCCACCGCTCGGCCTGGACGATCGGCGATTACTGCTACCTCCAGGACCTGTTCGTGGCGGATGTTGCCCGCGGCGCAGGAATCGGGCGCCGGCTGATCACGCATGTCTATGAAGCCGCCAAGGCCGCCGGGTGTTCGCGCGTCCACTGGCTGACCCACGAGACCAATACCGACGCGATGCTGCTCTACGACCGGATCGCCGAGCGGTCGGGCTTCGTCCAATACCGCAAGATCCTCTGAGATCATTGTCCGGCGTGCGCCGAAGCACGCAAGCCCGACTGTTTTCGGGGCATAGCGGGAACCGTCAAGTTCGCGGCCAAGTTATCGCCGCAAACAGGGGATTTCGGCACCTTCCGGGGGGCCGAACACACGGACCACCGATCATGCAACAGGCTCGCACGCGTCACGATTTCGGCCGCAAGAACCTCGCCGTCCTGGCCGCCATCGCCATCTCGGCCATGGCCGCCACTCCGTTCGTGATGAGCGCCAGCCGCGCGCTGGCGACCCCGGAGGAGCCGACCGTTACGGCGACCCTGCGGGTCGAGCCGGTGGAGGTCTCCCCCGTGGCGGCTCCCAAGGAGGCGGCCCCTTGCCTGCGCAAGGTGCGGGTCGTCTACAGCGGCTACGGCACCCCGACCGACGCCTGCGCCACCCGCTGAGGGTAGCAGTTCCAGGCGCGGCTGGTCACGCCGCGCCGGCAAGGCGCTTCAGGTGGAGTTCCTCCAGGTCGATCTCCCCCTCCAGCGCCCGCAGCACCGAGCTGTGGATGCGGTTCTCCCGATGCAGGGCGATCAGCGCCGAGCGCCCGGAGCGCACGGCCAGCAGCGCGGCGGCGAAATGCTCCGTCCGCTCGGCATCCATGGCGTCGCGCTCGTCGCGCACCCGGGACGTGGCCCGGACTCGGCGACGATAATCCTCCACGAGGCGCGGGTGCCGCAGCGCGCCGGATTCCGGTGACACCAATTGCTCCAGGGCGGCGAGGCCGGCCTCGTTCACCACCACCCGGGCCATCACGGCGTCGAGATGGCCCTCGGGCAGGCTCTGGCCCGGGTCGAGGCGCAGCCCGCGGATCAGCGGCCCGAGCGTCGTGCCCTGGACCAGCACGGTGAACAGGATCACCGCGAAGGCCGCCACCAGGATCGCGTCGCGGCCCGGAAAATCCACCGGCAGCGCCAGCGCGGCGGCGAGCGTCACCACCCCGCGCATGCCGGCCCAGCCGATGATCAGCGGCACCCGCGGATCCGGGCTGGGCTCTTGCGTGCGGACCCGGGTCGACAGGATCCGCCGCAGGTAGACGGCCGGGAAGACCCAGAGCAGCCGGGCGACCACGCAAGCCGCCGTGACGGTGACCGCCAGGGGCAGGCCAGTGGCGAGGAGACCGAGATCGCCGCCGGTCCGGGCGAGCACGCCGCGCAGGGCCAGGCCGATCAGCACGAAGACCAGGGCCTCCAGCACGAAGACCACGAATTCCCACACCGCCACGGCGTGCCGCCGGACATGGGCGTCGAAGGTCTCGTGCTCGCGCCCGCCCATCATCAGCCCGCAGGCCACCACGGCAAGCACCCCGGAGGCGTGAATCTCCTCGGCGGCGAGATAGGCGGCGTAGGAGGCCAGAAAGCTCAACACCGTCACGGCGTTGGCATCGTGCAGGCGTGCCACCAGCGCGTTCACCGCCAAGCCGCAGGCGAGCCCGACCGCGACGCCCGCCACCGCCAGCCAGGCGAAGCTGCCCGCCGCCGCCCAGGCGCTGAAACTGCCGGTCAGGGCCGCCGCCACGGCGAACCGGTAGAGCACGAGGCCCGACGCGTCGTTGACGAGGCTCTCGCCCTCCAGGACCGTCACCATCCGGCGGGGCAGGGCGACCCGGGCCAGCACCGCCTTGGCGGCGACGGCGTCCGGCGGCGACACGATGGCGCCCAGCGCGAAGCAGGCGGCCCAGGGCAGGGCCGGCACCACCGCGTGGGCGACGAGCCCGACCACCAGGGTGGTGAACAGCACCGCCCCGAGCGACAGCGACAGGATCGGAGCGAGGCTCGCCCGGAAATCGCGCCAAACGGTGAAATAGGCGGATTCGAGCAGCAGCGGCGGCAGGAACAGGACCATGATCAGGTCCGGATCGAGATCAAAGGACGGCAGGCCCGGCGCCACCGCGAGCGCCATGCCGCCGAGCACCAGGGCGGCGGCCGGGGGAAACCCGAGCCGCCCGGCCACCAGAGACAGCAACAGGGCCGCCCCGAGGAGCGCGAGGATCAATTCGAACAGGGCGACGGGCGTCATCGATCGATCAGGTTCGGCGCGGGGGCTCCGGCAAGCGCGGCCTTTCTAATCGGGTTTCGCGAAACCGCGGAATAGGCTTGCCAATACCGGCCGGCTGCGGCCGAAAACCCGTCGCTACTCCGCCCGCCCCAGGATCGACAGATGATCGTGGGGAAGACCGATCAGTCCGGCAAACGATCGTCCGGCGCCGGCGGGAGGCCGTCCTGACGGTTCATGAAGCGGTCGAACGCGGCCAGATCCGCGCGTCCGCCGCGTTCGGCGAGGAACGTTACAGCCTTGATCGCCGAGAGCTTCTCGGCCACCGCCGTCGCGACGAACTGGTCCAGCGTCGTGCCGCCTTCGCGGGCGATCCGCTCGGCCGCGTCGGTCAGTGCATGCGGCAATTGCACCGTGACGTCGCGATCCATGACCCGTCAGCTCCTTCTGAGGATGTCGCCCGGACCGACGACCTCGATCCCGAAGACGCCGGGGACGGCTCCGAAATCCGCCGTGTTGAACGTGACGATCGCGTCGGCACGCCCGTTCACCGCCAGCTCCAGAACCATCTCGTCCGCCGGATCCCGCAGGCGCGGACGCCAGAGATAATGGATCGCGACGGGCTCGGCGAACAGGGCCAGCACGTCGAGGACGTTGACGACATCCGCCGCCGAGATCCCCGCCGCCTGCAGATGCTCCGGCCGCAGGGCGACGGCCTCGTATTCCAGGAACAGCGGGACGCTGAGCAGCATCCGGATCTCGCCGGCCCGGATCCGGCGCAGCAGCGCGGCCGAACCGCCGGACGGGCTGCGCAGGGCCGCCACGAGGATGTTTGTGTCGAGGACCAAGCGCATGCACGGGGCCGAATCGGTGCGGGCGGCCCCTCAGCCTAGCGCATCGTCTTTTTCCGAAAGCCGCCCCCCACCGTTCGGGACGATGCCCGAGCTCAGAGCGCCCCTTCCCGCACCGCGCCGGGATCGGCCAGCGCGTGCAGGATGCGGGCGGCGCTGTGGGCGAAGCGGAGGGTGACGGCCTTGCGGCGGGGGCCGCTGAGCGGATGCTCGGGGGCCTCCCGGAGAATGCCGGCGCCGTAGCCGTCGGCGACGATCAGGCCGCATTCCTCCGGGATCAGGGATTCGGGCACGTCCTCGGGGATGGCAAAGAAGAACCGATCGCAGAAGTCCCTGTAATCAGGCCACTTTCTGTCCGCGCGGAAGTCGGCGACGCTCGACTTGATCTCCACGATGGTGAGGCGGCCGGCGCCGCACAGGGCGATCACGTCGGCGCGGCGGCCGTTGACCAGGGAGAATTCCGGCAGGGTGACGCAGCCCATCTCGGAGAAGAGGCGGCGCACGCCGCGCTGGATCCGCAGGGCGGTGGGCGATTGCCGCCTGTCGGGGGGCAGGATCATGGCGTCCGCCGGGAGGGCGGGGAGGCCGAGGGAAGCGGACATGCGGGGCCGGGATGCGCCTGTGTCGAATCGGGACATCCTGCCGAATCGCGCCGCGCCCGTCACCTGCGGCGCGGCATCGCCCCCGGATCGGGCCGGAAACAACCCATTCAGATCAACGGCTTAGTCCCAAAAAAACCTGGATCGCGGCGAAGCCGTCGGTGAGGGCCGCCGGCCCCGGCTGGAGGATCAGCGGCGCCTTGATCTCGTGGATCCGGCCGTCGCGCACCGCCGGGATCGCGTCCCAGCCGGGGCGGGAGCGGATGCGGTCGAGGTTGACCTTCTTGCCGCACCAGGAGGCCAGGATCACGTCGGGGGCGGCGGCGATCACCTGCTCAGGCCGGACGATCCGGTCCTTCGCGGCGGGCTGCCGACTGAGCTCGGGGAAGACATCCCGGCCCCCGGCATAGCCGATCAATTCGGAGACCCAGCCGATTCCGGAGATCATCGGCGCGTCCCACTCTTCGAAGTACACGCGAAGGCGGGGCGAATTCTTCGCACGCGCTTCAGCCCGTTGCAGGGACTCGGCGAAGGATTGGGCGAGCGCCGCGGCCCGCTCCGGAACCCCGACCAGGGCCCCCACGGTGCGGATCATCGCCAGGCAGCCCGCCACATCCCTCTGGTTGAACAGGTGGACGGCGATACCCGCGCGGGCCAGATCGGCGACGATCCCGGCCTGGAGGTCGGAAAACGCCAGGACGAGGTCCGGCGCCAGCGCCAGGATTTTGGGGAGGTCGGCGCTGGTGAAGGCCGAGACCCGGGGCTTCTCCCGGCGGACCCGGGGCGGGCGCACCGCGTAGCCCGAGACGCCGACGATCCGGTCCTCCTCACCCAGGAGGTACAGGGTCTCGACGGTCTCCTCGGTGAGGCAGACGATGCGCTCCGGGGGGAAGCGGCGCATCAGCGGGCGCGCCCGACACCCATCATCGGTCGAGCCAGGTGAGCAGCCCGGCCCCGGGGGCGAGCAGCACGAAGGCCCAGACCAGGGCCGAGGCGACGTTGGCCAGCTGGAACGGCAGCCGCGCCAGGCCGAGCGTGCCGGCGAGCAGCGGCACCAGGGCCCGGGCCGGCCCGAAGAAGCGCCCCAAAGCCACCGCGGCGATGCCCCAGCGGCCGATGAAGGTCTCCGCCTTGGCGACGAGGTCGGGATAGCGCCGCAGGGGCCACTTGGTGCGGGCGCCCGGCCCGACCCAGCGCCCGACCTCGTAGGAGAGCCAATCCCCCAGGGCGGCGCCGAGCGCCGCCGCGCCGATCACCGGCCATAGCGGGATGTCGGCCCCCCCGACCAGGGCGCCGATGCCGATCAGGATCACGGTGGCCGGCACGAACAGCGACAGGATCGCGATCGACTCGCAGAAGGCGAGCCCCCCGGCGATCAACGGGGTCCAGACCTTGTGCGCCTCGACGAAGGCGAGGGTCGAGCTGCGCAGGGCTTCGATGTCCATCGGGCTCGGGGGGCGGCGGGGGGATCGGACCCATCTGAGGTGGGGAAGGGCCGGGGACAAGGGTTTTGGGTGATTGAACTTGGCTTAGGAGTAGGGGCGGGAGCACCAGCCTATGAACCTAACATATTGATTAATCGCCCTTTGCGATTGTTCTTGCTACCGACGGCAAATCCAGAGCCGGCGCTGCAGGGGTCGGCAATCCGCCAGTTCGTTCATCATTTGTTCGCGTGCTATAGATAGTTCCATAAGGAGCCTGCAGCAGTTTTGTCACAGCGGTTAAGCTTCCTGCTCAATCCGGCCACGTCATGGATGGACAACTTAAACGCGATTTGCACTCTTCGCTGTCTGTGAAGGAGGGGTACAAATGGCTCAAGCCGAGGACGTGCCGATGAGCCGGCAGGAGTTCTCGGTTGCTTACGACGGCCCCTCTCGTGCGGACGACCACTCTATTGATGTCCGGAACTTGGCGCCAGCGCTGCTGGCATTTGGCCGACTGCTGCGCGAAGCTAATACAGAGTTTAATGGCAAAAAATCCACAACTAAAGTTTTAGTTGTCTCAGATTTCGAGCACAAATGCTTTAACATAAATTTTGAACTGATCGTTGGATTTTACGATCAAATCAAGCAATTGCTCGGGCTGGATCAAGTAAAAACCGCGAAAGAAATACTTGAATGGATCGGCCTTCTGAAAGGTCCGCTGCATGGAGTTGGGCTTGCCACAGGCTACATAAGTTTTTTGAAATATCTAGAGTGGAAAAAAGGCCAAGATATTGTAGAAGAAAGAGTCGAAGCTGACCCGCGCGGAATTATAAAAGTTACAATAAAAGGCAACGGCAATAGCGTTTGCCTGACACCAGAAATATATAGCCTATCAAAAAATCCAAAGGCGCTTCGTGCAACTCAGGATGCTTTCTTGCCACTGGGGCATGATGGATTTGAGACAATGCGTGTTTCTGGGGATGAAGAGGATACGCCGGAAGATTTCACACCCGAAGAGGTTGCCAATATCGCCGCATCTTGTGTGAAGGGAATAGAAGAAAGCAAAGAGGTCAACGAGCCAGACGTTGAAGAAACACCCGCATGATTAAGCGTTTATTCGCCAGTATACGATGCAAGCGCAACAAACTGGCGGTTTCGCCTTGGGCTGGAAACCATACACGCAGACATTACCGAGACAACAATTGCACAAGATGCACTGGAAAGGGGCGGCGCATTATCAGACGATACGTACCAAGTTGTGCTGGAAATAACCACACATTATGACTCCGACAATACCCCTAAACAACCAACTTACAAAATTAAAAAGGTCATGCGCTTCGTTCCCGCGCGCCCTACTAAGCAAACGGATTTATTTAATCCCGATGGCGCCTGACAATATCGACAAATTAATTTTTCAATTTACTGCTAGATATGCAGGCTATGTCTTAAACCGAGCTCTAGGACAATGTCGCCCGCAGCGGCAGTTCTCCCCCGCGATCCGAGAATCACCCGCGTTGAACGCCCTGGCGATCCAGTCCCACGGCGCCGACGGCCCTCTCGGCAACGCCGCTTCGGTGGTCCCGATGCAGCGGCGCGGGGTCGAGGTCTGGCCGGTCCACACCGTCCGGGTCTCAAACTATCGCGGCTGACGCCCGGTCTTCGACGCGGACACACTCCGCGCCGTGGTCCGGGGCATCGGCGGGCGCGGACGGGTCGGCACCGGGAGCGCCGCGCTGGCGGCCTCTCCGGCCTCGGCCGCGATCGGGCGGGGTGGTGCCGGCCCGTCCCCGCTGCGCAGACCAACTCCGGAACGGAACCGTCGCGCTTCGCATTGCTGGCTCCACATTCGGGAGCCTGCCGTGAGACCCACCCTTCTCGTCCTCCTCGGGCTGTCGCTCCTGGCCGTCCCGCAGCCCGTCCGGGCGCAGGCCGTCGCCGGTGAGGCGTATACGACCCTGGAGGCGGACGCGCCCCGCCCGGGGCCGCCGCCGCCGCTGCCGGACCTGTCCGATCCGAACGGGCGCGCGGGCGAGGCCCTCAACGAGCCCGGCGAGCGCTCCGTCATCCCCAAGGTGCTGCGGTCGTCCGGCTCCAAGGCGGGCGGTCCGGCCAACGACCTCAACCCGAGCGGGCAAGCGGAGGCGCCGGCGCCGCCCAAGGGCGAGCTCGGCCAGGTCGCGGCCGGGGAGGCGCTGTTCCACGGCAATTACTGCGGCAAGGGCCAGCGCGGCGCAGGCCTGCCCCCGGTCGACGCCCTCGACGCCGCCTGCATGCGCCACGACGCCTGCTACGACACCGCCGGCTACAGCTCCTGCGCCTGCGACGCGGCGCTGAAACGGGAGGCCGCCGCCGTCTCGGACGCCCCGGACGCCGCGCTGGAGACCCGGCGCCGGGCGCTGAGCGTCACGCAGGCGACCGTGGCCATGCGCTGCCGGGCGCCCTGATCCGTCCGCCCCGCAGGCCGAGGCGGCGTTCCGGGCCGCCTGTCGGCCTTGGGGCTGAAAACCAGCCCTTTCAGGGTGTTTGGATCGGGGCGCGATCCGGACGTTTCATCCGGCGGATTCACACGGATCCGTTTGACGCCAACGCTTTGACACCTGTGCGCTTTCCCCTCCCCCTTGCGGGGAGGGGTCAGGGGTGGGGGCGGTGCAGGATCGAGCGTCCCAGTGCCCTCTGAACCACCCCCACCTCCAACTCCTCCCCGCAAGGGGGAGGAGCGTGCGTCCCGTCTCGCCGCAATCGCTGCGCCAAACACTTGGAAGGGCTGGGCTGAAACCCGATGCCGGCCGGCCGCCGGCTCAGGGCCCCGCCGTCCCCGGTCTGCCCCCACCCGCCCGCGCTTGCGCCCACGCCCCGGATCGCCGACAGCTTCGGCTCTCCTCACGGAACCGGGAATCGCCCGCGTTGAACGTCCTGTCGATCCAGTCCCACGTCGCCTACGGCCATGTCGGCAACGCGGCGGCGGTGTTCCCGATGCAGCGGCTCGGGGTCGAGGTCTGGCCGGTCCACACGGTGCAGTTCTCCAACCACACCGGCTACGGGGCGTGGCGCGGCCCGGTCTTCGAGGCGGGGATGATCCGCGACGTGGTCCGGGGCATCGGCGAGCGCGGGGTGCTGGGCACCTGCAACGCGGTGCTCTCGGGCTATATGGGCTCGGCCGAGATCGGAGCCGCGATCCTGGAGGCGGTGGCCGCCGTGCGGGCGGCCAACCCCCGGGCGCTCTATGGCTGCGATCCGGTGATCGGCGACGTCGCCGAGGGCGTCTACGTGCGGCCGGGGATCGAGGCGTTCCTGCGCGAGCGCGCCGTGCCGGTGGCCGACATCCTCACCCCCAACCAGTTCGAGCTCGGCCTGCTCACCGGCCTGCCGAGTCGCACCCTGGCCGAGGCCGGGGCGGCGATCGCGGCGCTCCAGGCCCGGGGCCCCCGGGTGGTGCTGGTCACCTCGGCGCTCTGCGCGGACACGCCGGCCGACAGCCTCGACCTGCTGGCCGGGGCGGAGGGCCGGCTGTTCCGGGTCCGCACCCCGCGGCTCGCCATCGCGGTGAACGGAGCGGGCGACTGCATCGCGGCCCTGTTCCTGGTCCACTACGCCCGCACCGGCTCGGCCGCCGCGGCCTTGGGCGCCGCCGCCGCCTCGGTCTACGGCCTCCTGAAGCGCACCGCCGAAGCCGGCTCCCGGGAGATCCTCACCGTGGCCGCGCAGGAGGAGTATGTGAGCCCGAGCGAGGTTTTTGCCGTCGAGGCGGTGTGAGGGGCGTCGCCCCCCCTTAATCGACGCCAGCCCCCTCCCGTACGATCGTCGGCTCGTGCGTCACCGCGAAATTCACCGAGCGGGCGATGAAGCAGTGCGCATGCGCCCGGTGGTGGAGCGCCAGGGCCTCGGCGGCATCGGACTCCGCACTGATCGTCACGCGGGGGCGCAGGGTGACGGCGGTGAACTGGCCGGCGCCGTCGGCTTCCTCGGTCATGCGGCCCTCGGCCGTATCCGTGTAGGCCGTCACCACGATCCCGGCCTGGGCGCAGAGGCCGAGATACCAGAGCTTGTGGCAGGCCGCGATCGAGGCGACCAGCAGATCCTCCGGGTTCCAGCGGGCCGGGTCGCCCCGGAAGGCCGGGTCCGACGAGCCCGGGATGACGGGCTTGCCCGGGGCTTCCGCCGTGAAGGCGCGGTCGTAGCCGCGATAGGTCCGGGTGCCGGTGCCGCGGTTGCCGGTCCAGGTCACCGTGACCGCGTAGCTGTGCTCTGTGTCCGGCATGGCTTCCTCCTGGCTGTGCGGCCTGGGAAGCGAGGCCGCACTCGGCTAGGCTCCCGGACCGCGCCGCCTGACCTCGAGTCGATCGGGCGGCGGCGCAGCGTAGCAAAGCGGGCGCCTCGGCCACCAGACGGCCGGGCGCGCGCGACTTGAGGACCGACCCAATGGCGCGCCGCTTCGTCACCCTCGACGTGTTCGCCGAGCAAAAACTCGCCGGCAATGCGCTGGCCGTGGTGCTCGATGCCGAGGGGCTCGACACGGCCGCGATGCAGGCGATCGCCGGGGAGTTCAACCTGTCCGAGACGGTGTTCGTGCTGCCGCCGAGCGAGGCCCGCCACCGGGCGCGGCTGCGGATCTTCACGCCCCTGCACGAGCTGCCGTTCGCGGGCCATCCCACCGTCGGCGCGGCCGTGCTGCTGGCTTTGGAGGGGCCGTCCCGGGGCGATGCCCGGGCCTTCGGCCTGGAGGAGCGGATCGGGATCGTGCCCTGCGTGGTCGAGACGTTGTCCGACGGCAGCGGCGGCCGGGCGCGGTTCAAGCTGCCGGCCCTGCCGGAATTTTTGGGGGAGGGGCCGGATCCGGCGGTGCTGGCGCCGCTCCTCGGGCTGAAGCCCGGCGATATCGGCACCGGCCGGCACGTCCCGAGCCGCCACGGGGTCGGGCCGAGCTTCACCTGCGTGCCCATCGCCACGGTGGCGGCGCTGGACGCCGCCAGGCCCGCCCAAGGGCCCGAGGCCGCGGACGGGCTCTACCTCTACGCCCCCGACCCCGAGGCCACCGGCCAGGGCTGGCGGGTGCGGATGTTCGCGCCCCATCTCGGCGTCGCCGAGGACCCGGCCACCGGCTCGGCGGCGGCCGCCTTCGCAGGGGTGCTGATGCAGTTCGAGACGCTGGGGGAGGGCACCCACGACGTGGCGATCCGCCAGGGCGAGGCCATGGGCCGGCCGAGCGACATCGCGCTCCAGCTCACCATCGAATCCGGCGCCCTGCGCTCGGTAGAGATCGGCGGCTCGGCCGTCATCGTGTCGGACGGACGTTTACGTGTCTGACGGCTTTCGGATCACCCGGCTGTCCGGCGTCACGGCCCGGCTCGTCGCCTACGACTGGCCGTTTCCCCGGGACAACGCGGCGGCCATCGCCGACCATTGGCAGGCGCGGCTCGCCCGCAGCCCCGGGATGTTCGACGGCACCGTGCTGCTCGGCTGCGCCTGCACGGTCGAGGCCGGCATCGCCCGGGTCGACCTATTCGCGGCGCCGTATTCCAGCTTCATCGCCTACCGGGACCGGGGGCGGGCGGAGGGCGGCGTGGTCAACGCCTTCGCGGCGATCGTGCCCTGGAGCGCCGACGGCGCCGTACTGCTCGGCGCGATGGGCGCCCACACGGCCAATGCCGGCCAGCTCTACTTCCCCTGCGGCACCCCGGACCTCGACGACGTGCGCGGCGATCGGGTCGACCTCGCCGGCAGCGCCGCCCGGGAGCTCGCCGAGGAGACCGGCCTGGCCCTGCCGGAGGGGGCCGCGACGGAGTGGGTGATGCTGGCCGGGGAGGGGCAGCTCGCCTTCCTGCGGCCGGTGCGGTTTCCGGAGCCGGCGGAGGTTCTGTGCGCGCGCATCGCGGCGCATCACCGCCAGGAGGCCGAGCCGGAACTCGCCGGGATCCACCTGGCACGGGCCGCGGACGACCCCGAGGCGGCCCGGATGCCGGGCTTCGTGCAGGCCTATCTGGCGGATGTTTTCGGGGGTTAGGGCGCCAAGGCCGGCGGCGGCGAGGCTCAGGGTCGGCCCCAGAACGAAGGTCTCTCCCACCCACCCCCCTCATCCTGAGGTGCCGAAGCGCAGCGGAGGCCTCGAAGGAGCCCTCCAGCCAGCCGCGCGATCCCTGGAGGGATCCTTCGAGGCTCGCTGCGCTCGCACCTCAGGATGAGGGGGTGGATGGGACGTGCGCCCCGCCGCAACGACACCGATCTACTCGCGGGGGTGGATCGCGCAAAACATCATCACCCAATGTACCCGCAATACAGATCACTGTTTCCTTGTACACGGCAGATGCGTCCATAGACTTCGCCGCTCCGCTGGACCACTCGCGCACGCTACGCCGAGCAACACGACAGGCCGCATGCCCATCCGCTCCCGCCCTCTCCGCCTCACCCGCCGGCGCGCGGCCGGCTGGCTCGCCGCCGCCCTCGCGCTGTCGGCTGCCCCGTCCTTGGCGGCCGAGCCGATCGTGCTGCGGGTCGGCGACCAGAAGGGCGGCAACCGCTCGCTGCTCGAGATCTCCGGCTTCGGAAAGGACCTCCCCTACACCATCGCCTGGTCGGAATTCCCCGCCGCCGCGCCGATCCTGGAAGCGCTCAATGCCGGCGCCCTCGATGTCGGCTATACCGGCGACCTGTCGCTGCTCACCGCCTACGCGGCCGGCGCCCCGATCAAGGCGATCGGCGGCACCAAATCGGACCCGCGGAGCCAGGCGATCCTGGTGCGGCAGGATTCGCCGATCCGCTCGGCCGCCGACCTCAAGGGCAAGCGCCTGGCCGGCACCCGCGGCGGCTGGGGCCAGTTCCTGATCGACGCGACCCTGGAGAAGGCGCGGATCAAGCTGGAGGACGCCACCTTCGCAGCTCTCAATCCGGTGGACGCCAAGGTGGCGCTGGTGGCCGGCTCGGTGGATGCCTGGGCGGTGTGGGAGCCCTACGTTTCGTTCGCGACCCTCAAGGACAAGGCTCGGGTGATCGCCGACGGCGAGGGGTTGACGCCGACCATCACGTTCATCGTCGCCTCAGACAGCGCCATCGCCGGGAAGCGCGCCGCCGTGCAGGATCTGCTGGAGCGCCTGAACAAGGCCCGGCTCTGGTCGCTCGACCATCTTCCCGAATACGCCAAGAGCACCGCCGCGCTGACCCGCCTGCCCGAGGACGTGCTGCTAGCGGCCTATTCGGCGCAGCGGACCGGCCCGATCGGGATCGACGACGGCGTGGTCGCGGAGGTCCAGGAGGCCGCCGACCGCGCCACCCGCTACGGCATCCTGGGCAAGCGGCTCGACGTCGGCCAAGCCGTCGATCGGAGTTTTACGGCCGCGGCGTCGAATTGAGGCGGCATGCTTTCGGCATGGACGGACCCGCCGGAAGCGGGCCGAGGTTGCACGCTTGATGATCGTCCGGGCGTGCCGGCGGGATGCCGTCAACCGCGGCTTCCCATGACTTTGAAGCTGGGTTGCCATCCCTCTGCACCGGGAAAACTCTGCGCCCGTCGGAGGCGGGCGGCTTGCGTACAACCCGGCTGTACGCCAGATTTGACTCATGTCCTTCGAGACGATGCACACGTTGCGCCGCGCGCCCGAGGCCACGCCGCTTTTTCCAGAGCTGAGCGTGGTCGTAACCCTGTGTGATACGGTGACGGACGATGGGCTTTCCATTGCCGCCGGATCGCGTGGAACCGTCGTCGAGGTCTATGCCGGTGGCGAGGCCTATGAGGTTGAGTTCGCACGCCCGGTCATCGGCAACGCAACGATTCGAGCCGAAGCTCTCGCGGCCGCCTGACCCGGATGTCACGTCCCGGCGCACGGGTACCGGTGCCGTGCATCCCGGACGCCAAGATCGGCTGCTATCTTCTCGACGTGGGCCATGCCGAAGGTGGGCCGAAAGCCGCGTTTTTTCTCGCCCGCGGTTTCGCACGCGAGGATCCCCGCCCCTTCATCGCTGCGCTCCTCGATCACGGACGCAGCGAGTATTTTTCCCGTGTCGCATAGAATAAGTTCGTCACCAAATACATCTACGAAGGGGCGATGCAGATGCCCGACGGATCGATTCATCGAATCAGATCCGTCTGGAAGCTTATCGACGAGGGTGCCTTCATGGCGCTCGTGACCGCATACCCGATCTGAGCTTGAAAATGCGAGGCTGAGCGGAATTCTATCGTTATCCGCGCATCCTTCCAGGACGGACTGCTCAAAAACAGGCCCACGAGATCGATGAATCGGCACGCGTGATCAAGCCGCCCGCCGCGACGAAGACGGCATCGCCCATCGAAGCTGCATGAGCCCCACGGGACGAAGCCGGAAGCAATTTTTGCCGCACCGCGGGAGCTTCGCCGTTGCCGGCACGTTCACTGGACGCTCCCCGCACCGGCACGTGGCCGTGCGGGTCGCGTTCCGGAGTGTCCATGTCTGATTCCCGACGTCCTGCTTCACAGGCCCGCGCGACCCGTACGCGTATCCAGGAAGGCCAGCCCTATCCCCTCGGCGCCACCTGGGACGGCCTGGGCGTCAACTTCGCCCTGTTCTCGGCCCACGCCACCAAGGTCGAGCTCTGCCTGTTCGACGACCAAGGCGAGAAGGAGATCGAGCGGATCGAGCTCCCCGAATACACGGACGAGATCTGGCACGGCTACCTGCCGGATGCGCGGCCCGGCACGATCTACGGCTACCGGGTCCACGGCCCCTACGAGCCCAAGGCCGGCCACCGGTTCAACCCCAACAAGCTGCTGATCGACCCCTACGCCAAGGGTCTGGTCGGCTCGATCACCTGGAACCCAGCCCTGTTCGGCTACCAGATGGAATCAGGTGACGACCTGACCTTCGACGAGCGCGACAGCGCACCGTTCAACCGCCGCTCGCGGGTGATCGACCCGGCCTTCACCTGGGGCCGGCACCGCAAGCCGCACGTGCCGTGGGAGAAGACGATCTTCTACGAGGCCCACGTGAAGGGCATGACCAAGCTCGATCCGCGGGTGCCCGAGAAGCTGCGCGGCACCTATGCCGGGCTCGGCACCCCGGACGTGCTCGACTACATCAAGAGCCTGGGCGTCACTTCGGTTGAGCTGCTGCCGGTGCATTCCTTCGTGCAGGACGATTACCTGCAGCAGAAGAACCTGGTGAATTACTGGGGCTACAACACGATCTCGTTCTTCACCCCCGCCCGGCGCTACGCGGCGGTGCCGGATTTCGCCTTCTCCGAGTTCAAGGAGATGGTCTCGCGCTTCCACGGCGCCGGCCTCGAGGTGATCCTCGACGTGGTCTACAACCACACCGCCGAGGGTAACGAGAAGGGCCCGACCCTGTCGTTCAAGGGCGTCGACAACGCCTCCTACTACCGGCTGATGCCGGGCGAGCCGCGCTACTACATCAACGACACCGGCACCGGGAACACCTTCAACCTGTCGCATCCGCGGGTGCTGCAGCTCGTGACCGACTCGTTGCGCTACTGGGCCACCGAGATGCGGGTCGACGGCTTCCGCTTCGACCTCGCCACGATCCTCGGCCGCGAGCCCTACGGGTTCGACGAGGGCGGCGGCTTCCTCGACACCTGCCGGCAGGACCCGGTGCTCAACAACGTCAAGCTCATCGCCGAGCCGTGGGATTGCGGCCCGGGCGGCTACCAGGTCGGCGGCTTCCCGCCCGGCTGGGCCGAGTGGAACGACCGGTTCCGCGACGACGTGCGCGCCTATTGGCGGGGCGATCCCGGCCTGCTGCCGGACCTCGCCGCCCGGGTCTCGGGCTCGGCGGACAAGTTCAACAAGCGCGGCCGCAAGCCCTGGGCCTCGGTGAACTTCCTCACCGCCCATGACGGCTTCACCCTGCACGACACGGTGGCCTACAACGAGAAGCACAACGAGGCGAACGGCGAGGGCAACCGCGACGGCCACTCGCACAACCTCTCGTACAATTACGGCGTCGAGGGCCCCACCGAGGACCCGGAGATCAAGGCGGTGCGGCTGCGCCAGATGCGCAACATGCTGGCGACCCTGTTCCTGTCCCGCGGCACCCCGATGCTGCTCGCCGGCGATGAGTTCGCCCGCACCCAGAACGGCAACAACAACGCCTATTGCCAGGACAACGAGGTCTCCTGGCTCGACTGGGGTGCGATCGGCGACGAACAGCGGGATCTGGCGGAGTTCACCCAGCGCCTGATCATCCTGCGCAACGCCCTGCCGATCCTCAGCCGCGGGCGCTTCCTCACCGGCCAGTACGACGAGGAGTTCGGGGTCAAGGATGTCACCTGGCTGCGCCCGGACGGGGGCGAGATGGCCAGCGAGAACTGGTCCGAGGGGGAGGCGAAGGCCTTCGCGGTCCAACTCGACGGGCGCGCCCAGGCCACCGGCCTGCACCGCCGCGGCGGCGACGCGACGCTGCTGATCATGTTCAACGCCCACCACGACCTGGTGACGTTCACCCTGCCCGAATCGCCCAGCGGCATCGCCTGGACCCGGCTGCTCGACACCAACCTGCCCGACAGCCAGGACGTGGAGAGCTTCAAGTTCGGCACCGGCTACGCCGTGACCGGGCGCTCGCTGCTGATGTTCGTGTTGAAGCCCGAGGACACCCCGGGCGACGACGCCACCGAGATGGAGCGTTCCTACCAGCACGTGATGCAGGCTTTTGAGCGCGCCAACGTGGAGAGCGTCCACTTCCACCTCGACCCGGAGGCGTAAAATGTGCGGGCGGGACGGTTTTCGTCCCGCCCGGGCACCATTGCCTTGCGCCCGGCGGCGCACACGGCTAACAGCACCCCACCGCGCGGCCCTGGTCGCGCCCGGCGCCTGAGCGTCCGGGCGCCCTGTCCGCGGCCGGAGGGGTGGCCGAGTGGTTGAAGGCGCACGCCTGGAAAGTGTGTATACGGGAAACCGTATCGCGGGTTCGAATCCCGCTCCCTCCGCCATCTGAGCCGCAAAACCCTAGACTCATCAGCAGGTCGACGGCGTTCAGCGCGGCCCTGCCGGTGATGATCCCGACAAGCCGCCCGTACGGGATGCGCGGGCGGCGTTCGCTGACGTCGGCGGCATCCTCGAACCGGGGAGGATGCATTGGTCTACGTGCTCATCATCATGCTGGCCGGATCCGGCTCCGCGATCGGGTCCGTCGAGTTCAACACCAAGGACGCCTGCGAGACGGCCGCTAAGGCGATCGCCAAGGCCGACCGCCCCTATGCCGGGGCCTCCGCGATCACCGTGTGCGTGGCCAAGGGATAGGCTTGCACGCCTGCGCTCGGACGCTTTGCCGGCCCCTCGATGCCTCGGCCGGCGTTCGACCACTGCGTCCCCAGGCCAGATCCGATCATGCCGGGACGGGTACGCCCATTACGAACACCGACACTTGACCCGATCATTTGAACGACCGCAGCGAAATAAATATTCGCCGCCGGCATCGACACATCTATTGAATATTTTCCGAGTCGGATGCAGCATTCGTGTGCAGGCAGCGATTCGTTCGGGCCGCTGACACCTTCGGAAGGTGCCCTGTCGGCTGTCAGCGAACGGGCCGCACAAGGGAGGTCATCATGAGGCGGAAACACGCTCCATTTGTATCGATGGTCACGCAGGGACCGGTCCTGCTCTGCGCAGCGCTCCTGTGCAGCACGGCCGCGCTGGCCGAGGACATGCCCCGGCAGGGTGAGTTCCGCATCACTTACACGTCGACCACCCCGGTCGCGCCGAAGCCGGTCATGATCGGCACCAACCGCACGGCCTCGGCGACGATCAACATGATGACCGCCGTCAATGAATCGAACGGCAAGCTCCTGCACAACATGGCCGGGCGCTGCACCTCGGCGCCGATCATGGATAACGACGCCAAGACCTTCGAGAACCACGGCTATTGCGACTACGTCGATGCCGATGGCGACCACGTCTTCGAGAAATGGGACTATCCCGTCCAACCGATGGCCGCGGCCACGGAGGGGACCGGCGAATGGATCGGCGGCACCGGCAAGTTCGCGGGCCTGACCGGCACCATGAAGATCCGCTCCCGGCGGCTGACCACCCTCACCGAGGGTGCCGTGCAGGTCACCGGCGAGAAGCTCGGCAGCTACAGCTTCCAGAACACCGTCGCGGACGCGAAGTAGCCGGCGGCTCGCATCACGCCGCCGCGACCCGCGTCGTGGCGGCTTCCCAATCCGCCCCCCAATCCTGCACGACGTGACCCGGGGAGACCTCCCGGTAGAGGCGCTCGGGCGCGACGTAGTCCGGCGCGCGGATCGGGCTGCGGATCTCGTCGTCCGGCAGGGCGTGGCGGTCGCGGCGGCGGGCCGGGTCGGGGACCGGGACGGCGGCGAGCAGCTTCTTCGTGTAGGGATGCTGCGGGTCGCCGAACACGGCCGCGCGGGGGCCGATCTCCACGATCTCGCCAAGATACATCACCGCCACCCGGTGGCTCACCCGCTCGACCACGGCCATGTCGTGGGAGATGAACAGGTAGGCGAGCCCCATCTCGGCCTGCAGGTCGAGCATCAGGTTGACCACCTGCGCCTTCACCGAGACGTCCAGCGCCGAGACCGCCTCGTCGGCGACGATCAGGCGGGGGCGGAGCGCAAGCGCCCGGGCGATGCAGATGCGCTGGCGCTGGCCGCCGGAGAATTCGTGCGGGAAGCGCCCGGCGGCCTCGGCCGGCAGGCCGACCCGGGTCAGCAGCGCCTCGGCCCGCTCCCGCGCCGCGCGGCGGGAGGCGAGGCGGTTGATCAGCAGGGGCTCGGCCACCGCGGCGCCGACGCTCATGCGCGGATCGAGGCTGGCGAACGGGTCCTGGAAGATCATCTGCATCCGCTGGCGGCGCGTGCGCAGGGTCTTGGCATCGAGGCCGATCAGGTCCTCGCCGTCGAGCAGGACCGAGCCGGAGAGGGGCTCGACCAGGCGCAGGATCGAACGGCCGGTGGTGGACTTGCCGCAGCCGGATTCACCGACCAGCGCCAGGGTCTCGCCGGCCGCGAGGCTGAACGAGACCCGCTCCACCGCGTGGACCCGGCCCGTCACCCGGCCGAACAGGCCGGCGCGCATCTCGAACCGGGTGGTCAGGTCGCGCACCTCCAGGACCGGGCGCTCGGCCGCCCGGACGGTGTCGGGGGTCTCGGGCGTCGGCTCGGCGACGCCGGTGGCGCGGTCGATCACGGGGAAGCGCATCGGCCGGGCACGGCCCGCCATGGCGCCGAGCCGCGGCACGGCCGCCAGCAGCGCCCGGGTGTAGGGATCCTCGGGCGCGGAGAAGATCCGGGCGGTGGGGCCGGCCTCCACAGCGCGGCCGCGATACATCACCACCGTGCGGTCGGCGATCTCGGCGACCACGCCCATGTCGTGGGTGATGAACAGGACCGACATGCCCTCCTCGTCCTGGAGGCTCTTGATCAGGTCGAGGATCTGGGCCTGGATCGTCACGTCGAGCGCCGTGGTCGGCTCGTCGGCGATCAGGAGTTTGGGCCGGCAGGCCAGCGCCATGGCGATCATCACCCGCTGGCGCATGCCGCCCGAGAACAGGTGCGGGTATTGATGGATCCGCGACCGGGCGCCCGGGATCCGGACCTTGTCGAGCAGCCGGACCACCTCGGCCTCGGCGGCGGCCCGCGACAGGCCCCGGTGCCGGATCAGCGACTCGGCGATCTGGAAGCCGATGGTCAGGACCGGGTTCAGGGAGGTCATCGGCTCCTGGAAGATCATGGCGATGGAATCGCCCCGGACCCGGCGCATCTCGGCCTCGGAGGCGGTGCGCAGCTCCCGACCCTCGAAGCGCACGCTGCCGCCGATGCGGCTCGCGTCCCGGGCGAGCAGGCGCATGATCGACATGGCGCTGACGCTCTTGCCGGAGCCGGATTCGCCCACCAGCGCCACGGTCTCCCGGGGGCCGATGTCGAACGACACGCCGTGCACCACCTCGCGCCACCGCCCGTCGGAACGGAAAGCGGCGGTGAGGTCGCGCACCGACAGGATCGGATCCGTCACGGGGGTCACTCCTGATCAGTCCGGATTTCGCGCGGCAACGAACCGCCTACCCTCCACCTCATCCCATGCGGTTGCGGGCCGGGACGGACGGGACACCACCCGCGCCTCTCCCTCCCCCCTCTGCGGGGGAGGGTGGGCCGGCCGTTAGGCCGGGTCGGGAGAGGGGAACCCGGGTTCAGGACAAGGCGCGACCGGCATGACGGGCGAAGCCCAATTCTGCACCGTCGCTCCCCTCTCCCGACCCCCTTCGGGGGCCACCCTCCCCCGCAGAGGGGGGAGGGCGGGCGCGCGGCTTTCCGACCGCTATCAGAGCTGCGCAGGCCCATGCCTAAAAAACCCGCCGCGGGTCGAGGGCGTCGCGCAGGCCGTCGCCGATGAAGTTGATCGACAGGACCGTCAAGAAAATCGCGCCGCCGGGGAACAGCGCCCAATGCGGGGCGACGTCGAGATGGTCCTTGGCGTCGAACAGCAGCCGGCCCCAGGTCGGGATGTCCGGGGGGAAGCCGAGGCCGAGGAACGAGAGGGTCGATTCCGCGATGATCGCCGCCGAGACCTCGATGGAGGCGGCCACGATCACCGGCCCGAGCGCGTTCGGCAGGATGTGGCGGCGCACGAGGTGGCCGGTGGTCGCCCCCTGCGAGCGGGCCGCCTCCACGAACTCCTTCTCGCGCAGCGTCAGGAACTGCGCCCGCACCAGCCGGGCGACCGGCATCCAGCGCAGGCCGCCGATCACCGCGACGATCATGAGGAAGACGCCGCCCTGGACCCCGAATACGGCCTTCAGGCTGTCGCGGAACAGGTAGATCACCAACAGCAGCAAGGGCAGCTGCGGCAGGGACAGGAACAGGTCGGTCAGCCACATCAGGGCCGGGTCGAGCATCCGGCGCGACATGCCGGCGAGCGCCCCGACCACGACCCCGATCAGGCTCGCCACCGCCATGGCGGCGAAGCCCACCGCGAGCGAGATCCGGCCGCCGTAGATCATCCGGGCGAGCAGGTCCTGGCCGAGGTCGTCGGTGCCGAACGGGTGCGCCCAGGACGGGCCCTGGAGCTGGGCGGCGAAGTCGATGTCGTCGATGGCCAGCGGCCAGATCAGGCCGCCGAACAGCACCCCGCCGACCAGCACCGCCAGCACGGCGACGCTCGCCAGCGCCAGCCGGTGCCGGCGGAAGCGCCGCCAGGTCTCCCGCCCGGGCGAGGCCGGGGCGCGGGCGAGGGGAGGCGCCTCAACGGAGGGCGATGCGAGGGTCGAGCCAGCCATAGAGCAGGTCCGCGACGAGGTTGAACAGGACGACGAGGCCGGCGAACACGAAGGTCACGGCCATCACCACCGGGGTGTCGTTGGCCAGCATCGCGTCGATCAGCAGGGAGCCGATGCCGGGGATCCGGAAGATCTGCTCGGTGACGATGGCGCCGCCGAACACCGCCGGGATCTGAAGGGCGACGAGCGTCACCACCGGGATCAGGGCGTTGCGGGCGATGTGCCGGCGGGTGACCGTGCCCTCGGTGAGCCCCTTGGCCCGGGCGGTGGTGACGTAGTCGAGGCGGGCCACGTCCAGCGCCGAGGCGCGCACGTAGCGGGTGTAGGAGGCGGCCTGGAAGAAGCCCAGCACCGCCACCGGCATGATCGCCTGCCGGATGGTCTCCCAGGCCCAGGCCAGGCCGGTGCCGGGGAGGTTCGCCTGGTAGACGAAGGGCAGCCAGCCGAGCTTGATCGAGAACAGCAGGATGAACAGGAGGCCGGTGAAGAAGGTCGGCAGCGAGAAGCCCACGAAGGCCAGGGTGTTGGCGACCTGGTCGGCCAGCGAGTAGGGCCGGCGGGCGGCGTAGAGGCCCACCGGCACCGCCACCAGCAGGGCCAGGACCTGCGAGGAGCCGACCACGAACAGGGTGGTGGGCAGCCGCTGCAGGATCAGCGCGTCGACATTCACCCGGCTGGCGAACGAAAAACCCCAATCCCCGTGCAGCATGGCCCAGAGCCAGCGCAGGTAGCGGGTGAAGATCGGGTCATCGAGGCCGAACTTCACCCGGAGGGCCGCGCGCACCTCGGGGGGGACGTTCGGGTTGGCGGCGAGCTCGCCGAACGGGTCGCCCGGCGCGAGCGCCAGGACGACGAACAGGATCAGGCTGATCCCGAGCAAGCTCGGGATCGCGATCAAGAGTCTGCGCAGGATGTAGGCACCCATGGTGCGCGGCTCCCGCTCAGGCCTCCCGGCTCCATTCGGGCAGGAATGACAGGTCGTTGTCCCAGCCGCTGCGCGGCGCCACGAGCTTGGCGGACACCCCCGAGACCTCGGCCCGGTGGATCAGCGGCAGGATGTTCTCCGAGACCGCGAGGTCGTTGGCCTTGATCAGCAGGGCGGCGCGCTTGACCGGATCGAGCTCCGCCTGGGCGGCCTTGTAGGCCGCGTCGTAATCGGCATTGCGCCAGCGGGAGATGTTACGACCCTGCCACTTGTTCTCCTTGGTGGCGGCCTCCCAGGACACGTACTGGAGCAGCCAGGTCGACGGATCGGCCTGGGTCATGCTGATCGCGTACATCTCCATGTCCGCGTAGAAATGCGGGAACGTGTCCGGGTTGGCGGTGTCGGAGGAGAAGAACACCGAGCCGGTGACCGATTTCAGCTCGATCTCGATGCCGGCCTTGGCGGCGGCCTGCTTGATGATCGCCTGGGTCTTCTGGCGCGGGGCGTTGATCGAGGTCTGGAACAGCAGCTTCAGCCGCTTGCCGTCCTTGGCCCGGATGCCGTCGGAGCCCTTCATCCAGCCGGCCTCGTCGAGGAGGGCGTTGGCCTTGGCCGGATCGAACGCGAAGCTGGTGCCCTTCGAGACGAAGCGCTCCGGCCCGTTCACCGAATTGGCCGTGGCCCGGCCGGTGCGGCCGTAGATGTAGTCCTGGATCGACTTGCGATCGACCAGCAGGTTCATCGCCCGGCAGACCTTCGGGTCGGAGAAGGCCGGGTGCTTGGTCTTGAGCGAGGAGCGCTCGCCGTCGACCTCGACGTTCGGGTCGGTGGCGTTGAGCAGCAGGAACTCGAGCTTGCCGCCGTAGACGACGTCCACCCGGCCCTTGCCGCCGGTCTCCAGGCGCTTGAGCACCTCGTCCTCGACGAGCAGGTTCCAGGCGTAGTCGTACTCGCCGGTCTGGAGCACGGCCCGGGCCGCCGAGACCGCGTCGCCGCCGCCCTTCATCTCGACGCTGTCGAAATAGGGGCGGTTGGGCAGGTGGTAATTCGGATTGCGCTCGCCGCGGACGATGTCGCCGGGCCGGAATTCGAGGAACCGGTACGGGCCGGTGCCCACCGGCGCGAGGTTCTGCGGTGCCTCCCGGGACTTGGCGCCGGTATAGGCGGCAAACAGGTGTTTCGGGATCACCATGCCGACGGTGCCCACGAAGGCATCGCTCCAGTACGGCGTCGGCTTGTCGAACAGGATCCGGATGCTGAGGTCGTCGATCTTCTCGACCTTGCAATCCTTGTAGGAGCCGATCGTCACCGCCGCGGTGGCGGGGTCGCGGGCATATTCCCAAGTGAAGACGAGGTCGTCAGCGGTGAGCGGCTTGCCGTCGTGCCAGAGCACTCCGGGCTTGATCTTCCAGACCACCGAGCGGCCGTCCGCGGCGAGCCCGCCATTCTCCTTGGACGGAATCTCGGCGGCGAGAACCGGCACGAGGTTGCCGTCCGGGTCCCAGGCGGCCAGCGGCTCATAGAAGATCCGGGAGGCCTCCTGGTCCTTGGTGCCGATGGCGAAATGCGGGTTGATCAGGGTCGGCGCCTGCCACCAGAGCAGCCGCAGCGCCCCGCCGCCCCCGGCCTTGGCCGGCTTGTAGGCGGCCCGGAGATCGGCGGCCATCGCCACCCCGTTCCCGGCCAGCATCAGCCCGGCCAGCGGCGCGGAGAGCCCGACCGCCAGCATCCGCTGCACGAAGCCGCGCCGTGACAAGTCCCCGGACTTCACCCGCCCGATGAGCCCGCGCAGATCCCGCTCGTCCATGCATCGATCCCTGATTGTCGCCGCGACCCGCACAGCATCCTTGTGGGTGCGGCTTTCGCAGGGCTCTTGGCAAGGGGCGCGCCAGTTACGCTTGGGCCGAAACGTTCTCGCCGGGGCTCGGCAGCTTGGCCCCGGGCCTGCATGACGGCGCCCGATACGGATTCCGGTCGGCGAACTCGAACGGCCTTCCCGTCATTGCGAGCGCAGCGAAGCAACCCAGGGCAGCGCGCGATCTTGGACCGTAGCGGATCCCTAGGTCGCTTCGCTGCGCTCGCGATGACGGTGGAAGGATCGGCCGAGCGATCGGACCGGGAAACGCCTGACATGCAGGGTGCCATACCCGCTATGGCCGCGTGACACGCCCAGCAACACCCTCGGAGACGACTTGATGGACAACCGCAACACTGTGTGGCGCCACGTGGATGCGCAGAAGGAGCGGCTGATCGCCCTCTCCGAGCGCGTCTGGGGCATGCCGGAGGTCTGCTACACGGAAACGCGCTCCTGCGCCGAGCACGCGGCGGAGCTGCGCCACCAGGGCTTTCGCGTCACCGAGCAGGTCGCCGGCATCCCTACCGCGGTGATGGGCGAGGCCGGGGAGGGCGGTCCAGTCATCGCCTTCCTGGGCGAATACGACGCGCTGCCGGGCCTGTCGCAGGAGGCGGGCGTCGCCGAGCACCGGCCGGTGGAGGCGGGCGGCCACGGCCATGGCTGCGGCCACAACCTGCTCGGGGCGGCGGCTTTGCTGGCCGCCACCGCCGTGAAGGATTGGCTGGCCGAGACCGGCACCCCCGGCCGCGTGCGCTATTACGGCTGCCCGGCCGAGGAGGGCGGGGCCGCCAAGGCGTTCCTGGTCCGGGAGGGCGCCTTCGCGGATGCCGACATCGCGATCTCCTGGCACCCGGGCAGCTTCTGGGAGGTGGCGCCCCCGGTGGCGCTCGCCAACACCCGGGCCGACTTCATCTTCACCGGCCGGACCGCCCACGCGGCCGCCGCGCCGCATCTCGGCCGCTCGGCGCTCGACGCGGTGGAGCTGATGAGCGTCGGCGTGAACTACATGCGCGAGCACATGCCCTCGGACGCGCGCGTTCACTACGCCTATCTCGACGCCGGCGGCATCGCCCCCAACGTCGTCCAGGCGAGCGCCCGGGTGCGCTACTCGATCCGGGCGCGGGACCTGCCGGGGATGCTCGCCCTGGTCGAGCGGGTGAAGAAGGTGGCCGAGGGCGCCGCGCTGATGACCGAGACCAGCGTCGAGGTGCGGATCGTCAGCGCCGTCTCGAACCTGCTGGGCAACGACCCGCTGGAGCGGGCGCTCCACGGGGTCATGGAGGAGCTCGGGGCCCCGCATTTCGACGAAGCCGACCGGGCCTTCGCCACCGAGATCCGGTCCACGCTCAGCGACGGCGACATCGATGCCGTGTTCCGCGCCATCGGGCTGCCGCGCACCGAGGCGCCGCTCGCCGATTTCCTGGTGCCGCTCGACGCTCCGCGCAACCCGGCGGTGGGCTCCACCGATGTCGGCGACGTGAGCTGGGTGGTGCCGACCGTGCAGGCCCACGCGCCCACGGTGGCGATCGGAACCCCGTTCCACACCTGGCAGGTGGTGGCACAGGGGCGGAGCCCCGCGGCCCACAAGGCGATGGTCCAGGTCGCCAAGGCGATGGCCGCCACCGGCGCCCTGGCGCTCACCGATCCGGCCCTGCGCGAGGCCGCCAAGGCCGACCTCGCCCGCCGGGTCGGCGCCGCCGGCTACGTCTCGCCCCTGCCCCCGGAGGTGGCGCCGCCGCTGCGGATGTCGGTGGGGTGAGGGCGGTTGTGGGCACCCGCGGGCGTTTCCCGCCGCCGCGTGGGCGACCGGATCCACACGCTTCCGGATGTGGCTCGGGTCCCCTCTCCCGTGCGGGAGAGGGACAGGGTGAGGGATGCGACCTGTCCGGAAAAACCTGATCCCTCACCCCAACCCTCTCCCGCACGGGAGAGGGGCTTGTCGCGCCTTGCACACGCCGATGTGTCAACATCACAGGCTCTGGGAGGCGGGTGGTGATGGACGATAGGCGCCCGCATACCGAAACCCGCCGCGAGCGGGTATGACCCGATCCGGGCGGCCCGCGCCCCGCACGGCATCACCGATGGACGTCACCCCTTCCGAAACGACCTGCGTGGCCATCGTCGGCCTGGGCTATGTCGGGCTCCCGCTCGCTTTGGCGTTCGGCCAGAGCCTGCGCACGATCGGCTACGAGCGGGCGCCCGCCAAGGTCGCGGCCTACCGGGACGGGATCGACCCGGCCGGAGAGATCGAGCCGGCAGCGTTCCGGGCCGCGACCCGCCTGGCGATCACCGACGACCCGACCGCCCTGTCGGAGGCCGACGTGATCATCGTCACGGTGCCGACCCCGGTGGACGACGCCCAGAGCCCGGATTTCAGCCTGCTCACCGAGGCCTCGGCCCTGGTCGGGCGGCACATGCGGGACGGGGCGATCGTGGTGTTCGAGTCCACGGTCTATCCCGGCGCCACCGAGGAGGTCTGCGTCCCCGTGCTGGAGCGCCAGTCCGGCCTGCGCTGGAAGGTGGGCTTTCACGTCGGCTACTCGCCCGAGCGGATCAATCCCGGCGACCGGGAGCACAGCCTCAGTAAGATCGTGAAGATCGTGGCGGGCGACACCCCGGAGACGCTGGCGCGGCTCACCGCGCTCTACGGCACGATCATCGAGGCCGGGATCCACGCCACCTCGTCGATCCGGGTCGCGGAGGCCGCCAAGGTCATCGAGAACACTCAACGCGACCTGAACATCGCGCTGATGAACGAGCTGTCGCAGATCTTCGACAAGCTCGATCTCGACACCCTTGAGGTGCTGCGGGCCGCCGGCACCAAGTGGAATTTTCTGCCGTTCCGCCCGGGGCTGGTGGGTGGCCACTGCATCGGGGTCGATCCCTATTACCTGACCCACAAGGCCGCGATGGTCGGCCACCACCCGCAGGTGATCCTGGCCGGGCGGCGGATCAACGACAGCATGGCCGCCCATGTCGCCCGCAAGACCGTCAAGCTGATCGTCCGGCAAGGCGGCAACGCCGGGGGTGCGAAGGTCATCGTGCTCGGCCTGACCTTCAAGGAGAATTGCGCCGACCTGCGCAATTCCAAGGTCGCCGACCTGGTGCGCGAGCTGGCCGAGTTCGGCTGCGCCGTCTCGGTCCACGATCCCCGCGCCCGCAAGGACGAGGCCCGGGCCGAGTACGGCATCGACCTCGTCGAATGGGCCGACCTGCCCGACGCGGCCGACGCCGTGGTGGTGGCGGTGCCGCACCGGGACTATGCCGAGCGCCGCCCGGAAGACATCGCCGCCCGGCTCAAGCCCGGGGGCCTGATCGTGGACGTGAAGTCGCTCTACGATCCGGACGCGTTCCGGGCGCTGGGGCATACGGTCTGGCGGTTGTAGAGAGGGGAACCCGCACGGCCGCCGACCCGGCGGCGATGCGGCCGGAGCGGATCCGCGATATGCACGAGACCAGCGTCACCCGAGATCCGGACTTCGCCGCCCGGCACGCGCGCTATCCCGAGGCGCAGATCCGCAAAATCCTGACCGACACGCGCACGATCGCCCTGGTCGGCGCCTCCGCGAACCCGGCCCGCCCGAGCTGGATCGTGCTCAAGTACCTGATCGACCGGGGCTACGCGGTCACGCCCGTCAATCCGGGGCTCGCCGGGCAGGACCTGCTCGGGCGGCGGGTGGTAGCCACGCTCGCCGAGGTTCCGGAGCCGATCGACATGGTCGAGATCTTCCGCAATTCCGCCGCCGCCGGCCCCCTGGTGGACGAGGCGCTCGCCCTCGACCCGCTGCCGCAGGTGATCTGGATGCAGCTCGGCGTGCGCGACGACGCGGCGGCTGCCCGGGCCGAGACGCGCGGGCTCACGGTGATCATGAACCGCTGCCCCAAGATCGAGTACGGTCGGCTTTCCGGGGAGATCGGCTGGACCGGGGTGAACTCGCGCATCCTGACCGCGAAGAAGCCGGTGCTGGCCGGCCGAGGCGTCCAGAGGCTCACCATCGCCGAGCGGGGCAAGCGCCCGGAGTGAGCGACGCGGTATCATAATACCACTAGCGCGAAGTCATTACAAAAAAAGATGTTTTCGGGATTTCGATTTTATCGGTTGACGGACCGGGTATCCCCGGCTATCCACCGGCCGTCGCCGCCGCGTGCTCCCCACGCGGCGGCTCGTTTTTCGGCACCCCGAGGCTGTCCGCGTCCCGATCCGTCGGGGTTTCGGCGCGTCGGAACCCTGGGATCTCACCATGAAGACCACCTCGCTAAAGCCCGCCGAGGTCGACAAGAAGTGGATCGTGATCGACGCGGAGGGCCTCGTCGTCGGCCGTCTCGCCTCGATCGTCGCCATGCGCCTGCGCGGCAAGCACAAGGCCGCCTACACGCCCCACGTCGATTGCGGTGACCACGTCATTGTCGTCAACGCGGACAAGGTGAAGTTCACCGGCCGCAAGTACGTCCAGAAGCGCTACTACTACCACACCGGCTACCCGGGCGGGATCAAGGAGCGCACGGCCAAGTTCATCCTCGAAGGGCGCTTCCCCGAGCGCGTGGTCGAGAAGGCCGTCGAGCGCATGCTGCCCCGCGGCCCGCTCTTCCGGCAGATCCTCGGCAACCTCCGCGTCTACAAGGGCGCCGAGCACCCGCACGTCGCCCAGCAGCCGCAGGCGCTCGACGTCGGCGCCCTCAACCGCAAGAACGTGAGCGCTTGATCATGGCGACCCTCCAGTCCCTCGCCGACCTCAACCGGGCGAATACCGGCGCGGTCGACCCCGCCAACGAGGCCCCCGTCCACGTCCAGAAGCTGGACGCGCAGGGCCGCGCCTACGCCACCGGCAAGCGCAAGGACGCGGTCGCCCGCGTCTGGATCAAGCCGGGCAAGGGCACGGTCACGATCAACAAGCGCCCGGTCGAGGTCTACTTCGCCCGTCCGGTGCTGCGCATGATCCTGCGCCAGCCGCTGGAGATCGCCAACCGCGTCGACCAGTACGACATCAACGTCACGGTCGCCGGCGGCGGTCTCTCGGGTCAGGCCGGCGCCGTGCGCCACGGTCTCTCGAAGGCCCTGACCTACTACGAGCCGGAGCTGCGCGCCCCGCTGAAGCGCGAAGGCTTCCTCACCCGCGACGCCCGCGTCGTCGAGCGCAAGAAGTACGGCCGCAAGAAGGCCCGCCGCAGCTTCCAGTTCTCGAAGCGCTGATCCGCGGTTTCATCGTTATGTTGGAGGAGGGCGGTTCCTGCGGGAGCCGCCCTTTTTCGTGTTCGGACCGGCCTGGGCCGGGGTTGACGGCGGCGCCCAAGCGCGGCCGTTCACGGGCTGCGGAGCGTGCCGGCGAATCGCGCTCGGCTCACCGCATCCGGACGACGGGACTGACACGATGGCCGACCTCAAGCGACGTGACCTCCTCGCGGCCGGCGCCGGCGGCGCGGCCCTGCTCGCCCTGGCGGGATCGGCCCCGGCGGGAGCCGCCCAGTCCGGTGCAATCCGGGTAAAGGGCCTCGCGATCGGCGAGGGCCGGCCCAAGATCATCGTCTCGGTCGCCGGCAAGACGCCGGAGGCCGTGCTCGAACAGGCGCCCGCGCTCGCGGGGCGGCCCGAAATCGACATCGTCGAGCTGCGAATCGACCACCTCGCCGAGGCCCTCGATCCCGCCGCCTCGGCCGCCCTGGCGGCGCCGGTCGCGGCTTCCATCGGCGGCAAGCCGCTGCTCGCGACGTTTCGGACGAAGCGCGAGGGCGGCGAGACCGCGATCGAGCCGCCCCGCTACGCCGCGCTCTACCAGGCCCTGCTCGACACGAAGGCCGTGGACCTGATCGACCTCGAACTCGCCCTGCTGGAGGCGCCCGCGGTCGCCGCCGTGCAGAGGCGCGCGCAGGGTACGGGCGTGGCGGTCCTGCTCTCGCACCACGATTTCGGCGGCACGCCGCCGACCGAGCGCATGCTGGCCCTCCTCGAAGAGCAGGCCGCCCGGGGCGCGGATATCTGCAAGCTCGCCGTGATGCCCAAGGATGCGGGCGACGTGATCCGGCTGCTCGACGCGACCCGGCAGATGCGGTCCCGCCACCCCGACCGCCCCCTGCTGACCATGGCGATGGGCGCGCTCGGCGCCGTGACACGGGTCTCCGGGGCAGTGTTCGGCTCGGCCGCGACCTTCGGCAAGGTCGGGGCGGCCTCAGCTCCAGGCCAGATGGACGTGGCAGAGCTGCGCTCCGTCATCGACGCGCTCGGCCGCGCCCTGGAGCCTTGATACGGATGAACAGACGCAGCTTCCTCGCCACCGGGATCGGCCTCGGTCTCGGCCTCGCGGTCGGGCGCGCCGCGGCGACGCCCCTGTTGCCCGGCCCCAGCTTCATCAACACCGTGCTGCTCGGCGGCTCGCCGGAGCAAAAAATCCGCGCCGCCCGGGCCGCCGGGTTCGATCAGGTCGAGCTCTGGACCACCGACGTGGCCCGCGCCGAGGGCGGGGCGGCGGGCGTGCGCGCCCTCGTCTCCGAGATCAAGCTTGGCCTCACCGACTATCAGGTGCTGCTCGATTTCGACGGCGCGCCCGGCGACAAGCGCGCCGCCAAGCGGGCCGAGGCCCTGACCATGCTCGACACCGCCGTGGCGGTGGGCGCCTCCACGCTGCTCGCCCCCGCCTCGACCGACCCCGATTGCGATCCGGCCCGCATCACCGAGGATCTGGTCTGGCTGGTGGACGAGGCGCGCCGCCGCGGCCTGCGGATCGCCTACGAGGGCCTCGCCTGGAGCACGATCAACCCGTCGCTCGCCGGCGCCTGGGCGACGATCCGCAACCTCGACCCGCGCCATGCCGGGATCGTGGTCGACAGCTACCACCTCTTCGTCCGCGGCGAGACGCCGGCGATCCTCGGCGACATTCCGCCCGAGCGGATCTTCCTCGTTCAGTTCTCCGATATTCCCGGCCCGGTGCAGCCGTCGGATTACCGGGAGGTGGCCCGGCACGCGCGCCTGCTCCCGGGCGACGGGCGCCTGCCGCTGGCCAGCCTCGTCGGAAAGCTCAGCGCGATCGGCTATCGCGGGCCGGTCGGCCTGGAGGTCTTCAACGATCGGCTCAAGGGCGAATCGCCCGAGACCGTCGCGAAGCAGGCCTTTGCGGCGCTGCAGAAACTGCTGTCTGAGGGCGCCCTGTAGGGTTTTTCGCGATTTTTGAACGGAGCCTGCCGCGGCCGTCAGTGCGAGCGCGCCAAATCAAAAATTGAGAGTCGTTTCGCTGGGTTGCGACACGGTACAGGACACGGTCTTGGAAGCGCGATCGGCTGAGCGGACACAACCGTCGGTCGGATCCTGATCGGCGCTCCTCCAACCCAACCCCCTCATCCTGAGGTGTGAGCGAAGCGAGCCTCGAAGGAGCCCTCCAGTCTGCGCGCGATCCCTGGAGGGCTCCTTCGAGGGCGCCGCTGCGCGTCGCCACCTCAGGATGAGGGGGTTGGGTTGGACGAGCGCCGATAAAGCTAAGGCTGCCCCTGTCGTGTACCGTGGCATTGCGATGACGGTCCGGTGCCCAGCCGCTCATCCAAAGGGTCTGGACGGGTGACTGTATGCACCGCGCACCACGCCACCCGATTACTGACCTAAGTAAAATATACCAGCCAAACGATTGCGCACAAGGGAACAACCGGGTCCCCTGCCTGTTACCCGCCGCCGATCCAGTCCGGATCGCGTCAGGCGAGGCAACCGAACCACCGTGACCGTGGGCGTCGACAGACACGAGCTGAGGCAGATCATCGCCGGCCTGACCGAGGGCGTGATCCTGGTCGAGCCGGACCAGACGATCACCTGGGCCAACGATGCGGCGCTGGCCATGCACGGCGCCGGCAGCCTGGAAGAGCTCGGCGAGACCGTCGACGCCTATCGGGACCGGTTCTCCGTCCGCTACCGCAACAACCGGCCGCCCGAGCATTACCCGATCGAGCGGGTGGTCCGGGGCGAGACCTTCCACGACGTCATCGTCGAGGTGGTGCGGTCCGACCAGCCCGACATCGCCTTCGTCCATTCGCTGCGCAGCCTGGTCGCCACCGACCGGGCCGGGCAGCCGAGCTGTCTCGCGCTGATCCTCCAGAACGTCACCCCGCAATTCGAGGCCGAGGAGCGGTTCGAGAAGACCTTCAACGCCAACCCGGCGCCCGCCGTGATCACCCGGCTCTCCGACCTGCGCCACGTCAAGGTCAATGCCGGCTTCCTGGAGATGACCGGCCACACCCGCGACGGGGTGATCGGGCGCAGCGTCTACGAGGTCGACGTGCTGGCCGACGCCAAACAGCGTGAGCTGGCGGTGACGCGGCTCAACGCCGGACAGACCATTCCCCAGATGGAGGCCTGCCTGCGGCTGCCCGACGGCGGCACCCGCTTCGTCATCGTGGCCGGCCAGCCGATCGAGATGGGCGAGGAGCCGTGCATGCTCTTCACCTTCGCGGATCTGGAGCTGCGCAAGAAGGCCGAGACCTCCCTGCGCCAGAGCGAGGCGCGCTTCGCCACCGCGTTCCGGATGACGCCGGTGCCGACGCTGCTCGCCCGGGCCGACGGCTTCACCGTCACCGCCATCAACGAGGCGTTCCCGCGGATCTTCGGCTACGGCCAGGACAAGAGTGTCGGCCGCTCCGCCGAGGAGATGGGCCTGTGGGTCTCGGATCCCGCCCGGGCGAAGTTCGAGGCGACGGTCCGGCGCGCCGGCTACGTGCTCGGCCTCGAGACCTGCATGCGCCACGAGGACGGGACCGAGATCGATTGCCTCGTCTCGGCCGAGCGGGTGGTGATCGGCGAGGACGATTACGTGCTCGCGGTGCTGCAGGACATCACCGAGCGCAAGCGCTCCGAGCGCGAGCTGTTCACCGCGATCGAGACCGTGATGGCCGACACCTCGTGGTTCAGCCGCGGCCTGATCGAGAAGCTCGCCGGCCTGCGCCATCCCGGCCGGGACAGCACCGACGAGGGCGTCCAGAGCCTCACGGTCCGGGAGCGCCAGATCCTCGGGCTGGTCTGCGCCGGGCTCTCCGACGAGGCCATCGCCAAGCGGCTGAACCTGTCGCGCAACACCGTGCGCAACCACGCCGCCTCCCTGTACCGCAAGCTCGGCGTCCACAAGCGCACCGAGGTCATCGTCTGGGGTCGGGACAACGGCTTCACCACGCGGGAAGCTAGTACATGAGTCCAAGGATACCGGTATAGTTTTACTATTGATCCGACGAAATCGGACCCCACCTGCGGTATCGCTCACCATCGATCCGCAAACTTGAATGTCGAAGGCGAGACCAGCGGGCGGGAAACACCCGGTCCGGCCTCGGGTTCACTCACCAGAGCCAGCGATGCGGCCTCGCCGCGACGGGGCAGGCTCGACACGCTTCGCAGATGTCCGACGCGACACCCGGCATCCCGCGCCACGCGCGGTCCGGGTCGAGCGGCGCACACCCACCAACCCACGACACCCAGACAGGAGAGACACTATGGTTGATACGGATCGCGTGACGGGCGCCGCCAAGGAATTCGTCGGCAAGGCGCAGGGCGCCGTGGGCGACCTCACCGGCTCGAAGAGCGACTCGGTCGAGGGGCGTTTTCGTGAGGCCCAGGGCTCGGCGGAAAACCTCTACGGCCAGGCCAAGGACACGGCCCGCAATGTCGCCGACGAGGCCGGCCGCTACGCCGAGGACGCCTACGAGCATGCCGGCGACTACGCCCGCCGGGGCACCCGCGCCGTGGCCCATCAGGTCGAGGAAAGCCCGATCGTCGCGCTGCTGATCGCCGGCGCCGTCGGCTACGGCCTCGCCCTGCTCATGCACGCCCGCCGCTGAGCGCAGGTACCCTTTCCGATACGACGACCAGGAGTAAACAGTGACCGCATCCCCCAGTCTTTCGACCGCGCCGCTCGCCCATGCGAGCGATACGCGCACCGTCCTTCTCCACCAGGTGTCGTGGGGTGCGATCTTCGCGGGTGCCACCACGGCGCTGGTCGCTCAGGTGATCCTCAACATGCTCGGCGTCGGCATCGGCCTGTCGAGCGTCGGCATGAACGCCGCCGACAACCCGGCCGCCTCGACCCTCTCGGCGAGTGCCGGGATCTGGTTCGTGGCCTCGGGCATCGTCGCCTCGCTGATCGGCGGCTTCCTGGCCGGGCGGCTCTCGGGCAAGCCCGTGGGCGGCGCGGCCGGCCTGCACGGCCTGGTCTCCTGGTCGGTCACCACTCTGGTCGTCCTCTACCTGCTGACTTCGGCGGTGGGCGGCATCGTCGGCGGCGCCTTCAACGGCGTGACGGCTACGCTCGGCGGCGCTGGCAACCTCGTCGGCGGCACCGTGCAGACGGCCGCCCAGGCAGCCGCGCCCTCGCTGTCGAAGATCACGAACCCGCTTGACGGGATCGAGAGCACGGTGCGCCAGCAGGCCGCCGGCCAGGATCCGCAGGCGGCCCGCGATGCGGCCGTGGCGGCGGTTCGCGCGGTTCTGACCGGTGACCCGGCCCAGAAGGCGCAGGCCGAGACCCGCGCCGCGGATGCGCTGGCCAAGGCGCAGGGCATCCCGGCCGACCAGGCCAAGCAGCAGATCCAGGACTACGAGAAGCAGTACGACCAGGCGGTCGCCACCGCCAAGCAGAAGGCCGAGGCCGCCGCCGTCGCCACCAAGTCGGCCGCCACCCAGGGCGCCTTCTACGCCGCCCTAGCGCTGATCCTCGGCGCGCTCGCTGCCTTCCTGGGCGGTCGCCTCGGCGCCCCGAAGACCGAGACCCTGGTCGATTCCTACGGCACCCGCCGCGCCTGAGACCCGCGATCCCCGCGCGCTCTGCGCGGGGGTCCCTCGACCGGCGGCCGGATCCCGATCCCGTCGCTTTCCCTGTCGCCTCCACGGAGAACCCCGATGATCCGCAAGCTCCTCACTATCTTCGTCCTGCCGAAGCTGATCGCCTATGTCGGCCGCCGCTTCGCCGGCCGGTCCGCCGCCCCGTCGCGCCGCCCCCGCTAAGCCCTTTCGCGGGCCCCGGAATCCGCCGACCGGGGCCCGGCAGCGAACCGATTTCGGTGGAGACCGGATAGGACACGCCATGAGCAAGGGTTACCCCTCGATGACCGCGCTGCTGGGCCTGCTGGCCGTGGCCGGCTACCAGAACCGCGACAAGCTCGCCGAGCTGCTGAAGGGCCACGATCACGGGACCAGCCCGTCCCCCGTCCCGTCCGTGCCGAATTCCGCCCATACGAGCGGGACAGGCAGCAGCGACACCTTTTCCCGCCTGGGCGGCTTGCTCGGCGGTGCCGGGACGGCCGGGGTCGGCGGCCTGATCGCCAGCGGCCTCAGCGAGCTCGTCGATCACTTCACCAAGGGCGGCCACGGCGAGACCGCCGCCTCGTGGATCAATCACGGCGCCAACCGCGACATCCCCGAGAGCGACCTCGAACGCGCCATCGGACCCGAGACCCTCGACCACCTGACGCAGCAGACAGGGCTCAGCCGGGCCGCCCTTCTCGCGCGCCTGTCCCGCGAGCTGCCCGCGGCGGTCGACCGCTACTCGCCCGACGGCCGCCTGCCGACCTGACGGCGTTGACAGGGGCGTCCGCAGGCCTCACCTCCGGGTCGTAACGGCCGGGTGTGATTCTGGCCTGCGAGACGAGTCATGGCGAGCGAAGCAGCGACGCGGCCCATCGTGTTCATCGACGGCGAGGCCGGCACCACCGGCCTCGGCATCCGCGAGCGCCTGGAGCGCGACGGCCGCGTCGCCCTGCGCAGCATCGCGCCTGAGCACCGGAAGGATCCGGAGGCGAAGCGTGCCCTGCTGGCCGAGGTCGACCTCGCCGTCCTATGCCTGCCGGACGACGCCGCCAAGGAAACGGTGGCGCTCGCCGACAGCCTGCCCGGCGGCGGCCCGCGGATCCTCGACGCCAGCACCGCCCACCGGGTCGCCTCCGGCTGGACCTACGGCTTCCCGGAGATGACCCGGGAGCAGGGCACCGCCGTGGCCCGCGCCCGGCGGGTGGCCAATCCCGGCTGCTACCCCACCGGCGGCATCGCGCTGCTGCGGCCCCTGGTCGAGGCCGGCCTGATCCCGGCGGATTTCCCGATCAGCGTCAACGCGGTCAGCGGCTATAGCGGTGGCGGCAAGGCCATGATCGAGGATTACGAGCGGGGCAGCGCGGCGCCGTTCCTGCTTTACGGCCTCGGCTTCGCCCACAAGCACGTGCCGGAATTGCAGCGCTACAGCGGGCTCACCCGGCGGCCGATCTTCGTGCCGTCGGTGGGCAATTTCCGCCAGGGCATGCTGGTGAGCGTGCCGCTCCACCTCGACGCGCTGCCGGGCAAGCCCGCGGCCGGCGACCTGGAGGCGGCCCTGCGCGACTGGTATGCCGGCCAGCCCCTGGTCCAGGTTGTGACCGGCGCCGAGGCCGGCGCGCACCGCGAGAAGATCACGCCCGAGGATCTCAACGACACCGACCGGCTGGAATTGCGGGTGTTCGGCTCGTCCGAGCACGGGCAGGCGGTGCTGGTGGCGCGCCTCGACAATCTCGGCAAGGGCGCCTCCGGGGCGGCGGTGCAGAATCTCGGGCTGATGCTCGGGCTCGACGCCTGATTGTTCGCCGCATCCGGGAATAACCGGGGCGGCGGGGCGGTTCTCTGATCTCGGGGCGCGGAGCTGCGGGGTGAGCGGCCGATGGCGGCGCAGGAGATGAATCCGGAGGGCGGCGGCGCATGACGACGCTCGCCCGTGCGCGTTTCAGCCAATTGGTCCTGCCCCGCCTCGACGAGGGCTACCGGCTCGCGCACTGGCTCACCGGCAACGCCACCGACGCCGAGGACGTGATGCAGGAGGCGTGTCTGCGCGCCTACCGGGCGATCGAGACTTTTGCGGAGGGCAATGCCCGGGCGTGGTTCCTGACCATCGTCCGCAACACCGGCTATTCGTGGCTGCAGCGGCATCGGCCCCGGGCGGTGATCTTCGCCGAGGATCTCGCCCCGGAGGCCCGGGCCGCCCTGGATGCCGGGAGCGTGCTCGCCGAGGCGCCGGAGACCCCCGAGGCCGCCCTCATCGCCCGCGACGAGGCCGGGCGGCTCACCGGGGCGATCGAGGCGCTGCCGGTCCCGTTCCGGGAGGCGCTGGTCCTGCGGGAATATCACGGCCTCGGCTACCGGGAGATCGCCGAGGTGACGAGCGTGCCGATCGGGACCGTGATGTCGCGGCTGGCGCGGGCGCGCCAGCACCTGCTCGAACGGCTCGCGAAGGACGGGCGATGACCGACGACGACGAAACCCTCCTGCTGCTGAGCGCCTACGTCGACGGCGAGCTGTCGCCGGGCGAAGTGCTGGCCATGGAGCGCCGGCTCGCGGCCGAGCCGGACCTGCGCGCGCTGGCCGAGCGCCTACGCGGCCTCTCCGGCGCCGTGCGGACCACCCTGGCGGAGGTCCCGGCCCCCGAGAGTCTGCGCGGGCGGATCATCCAGCAGGTCGGCTTCGCCGATCCGGAGCCCCGCCGCTCCCGGTTCGGGTCCTGGCCGGCGCTCGCCGCGACTCTGCTGATCGGCGCGGCCCTCGGCGCGTCGGTCGGGGGCGGGCTGAGCCTGCCCGGGACCACCGAGGCCCCCAACCCGATCGGCGAGGCCGTGCTGGCCGGCCATCTGCGGGGTCTCGCCGCGCCGCAGCCCTTCGACATCGCCTCCGCCGACGGGCATGTGGTCAAGCCGTGGTTCAACGGCCGCACCACCATCGCCCCCGACGCCCCCGACCTCTCCGAACGGGGCTCCCCCCTGATCGGCGGCCGGATCGACATCGTCGAGGGCAAGCCGGTGCCGACCCTGGTCTATCGCCACGACCGGCACGTGATCAGCGTCACGGTGGTGCCGGCGACCAGTGGCGCACCGCCCGGCGAGGAGCGCCGGGACGGGACATTCATCGAGCGGTGGGAGGCCGGCGACCTCACCTACTGGGCGGTGTCGGACCTCAACGCCCGGGACCTGCGCGGCTTCGTCGAGCTGTACCGCACCCGGACCGCCCGGCCGCGCTGACGAATTTTTGCCCGGCCCGGGAATAACGGCGCGGGGGCTCGGGTTCTTCACCCGTCAACCGCATCGATCCGACGAGGGCCGCGCGTGATTGCCATCTCCGACCGAGACACGCGCCCGGCCTGCGGGTTCGGCGCGCCACGATCCGCCCCCGACCCGGTCCCGGTGGAGGCCGCGCTTCACCTCCTGATCGAGCATTTCGAGCAGGGCGTGGCGGTGACCGACCGGTCCGGGCGCGCGCTGTTCCTGAACCGCGCCGCGCAGGACCTGATCCGCAAGGGCCTGCTGCGCCTCCAGAACGGATGCCTGTGCAGCGGATCGCCCGAGCACGGCGCGGCGATCGCCCGGCTCATCGCCCGCTGCGCCATCGGCGCCGGCTGCTGCGTCCGGCTTGCGGGCGACAGCGGCACGCTGCTGATCGCCGCCTGCGCGATCCCCAGCAACGCCGTGCTCCTGCGCGTCCTCGATCCGGCTTCCGCGCCGCTGCCGGACCCGGGCGTGCTGCAGGACCAGTTCGGCTTCACCCCCGCCGAGGCGGCGCTCGCCACCGACATCCTGGCCGGGAACGACCTCGCGGCGAGCGCGGCCCGGCGCCGGATCACCCTGCACACCGCCCGCGCGCATCTGCGCCGCCTGTTCGAGAAGACCGGCACCCGCCGGCAGGCCGAGCTGATGCGCCTCCTGCTGCTGTGCCCGCTTCCTATCCCGGTCGCCGCCCGCGCCTGTACAGGGCCGGTCGAATTTAAATCCCGCCCTTGCTCAAATGAGTGATGCGGGATTTTTGAAATAGAACGACGCTCCACCTCGTGGATACGCGATACGAAATCCGTATTCGTTCAGGAGGAGCGCGGGCCATGATTGTGGAGATCCTGAAATCCATTCAGACCCGGCGCGCGGCGGCACGGAATTACCGCATCCTCTCGGCCCTGGACGACACGGTGCTGTTCGATGTCGGCCTCGACCGGCGCACCCTGCGCACCTTCTGCGACAACGGCTGCAGCGATCACGCCCCCATCGGTGGCAAAGCGGCCCCGGTGCCGGCGGTCCTGATGCCCGGCGGCCTCACACCCGCGTTGCGCTGAAGCCCATCCGGCCCGGAGGCGCTTGCCGATGGCGATTCTGTCCGCTTGGAGCCGTTCCCGATCACATTGCAACCGGGAACGGCTCTAAGTCCTTGATGCGACGCGCTCGCTTACGCCGAATCGGTATCCACTTCGGCGACGAGTGCTCTAGTGGCGCGGGACGATCGCCATCGACTTCGGTACAGGATCTTCCGGCGGGAAGGATCCAGGGGCGATGGACGCGGCACACGGCGGTACGGACGACCTCATCGACCTGGCGGCGGGACGGCCCTGGTACCGCCTAGATGCCGAGGCGCGACACCCCGACCCCACCGGTACCGTCCGGCTGCAGGTCGATCTCGGCCTGCGCTTCCCGATCCACGCCGTCGCGGGTGCCGGAGACTCTCCCGGCCTCGCCGTCTCGGACGACGGACAGGTCTGGTCGGAACCCGCCCTCACAGCGAGCCCGGACGGGGAGGGGGCGGCATTGGTCGAGCCCGGGGAGGGCGCCTGGGCGCGCTATCTCCGCCTGAGCCTTCCCGCCGGGCACGACGTGTCGGCCGTCCGGGTCTGGTGCGGGCGGGCGTCGTTCGACCTGATCACCCTGCGTCACGTCCTGGGCGCGTCCTTCGACATGGCCGGCGAGCGGCCGGGGACCAACCCCTACGTCACCTACAGCCTCGTCAGCGCCGTGCGACCCCGGTCGCGCGCGCTGGTGGGGATCGCGCTCTACGAATGCGGCGCCTTCGGCAATTGCCTGATCCAGTGCCTGCTGGCCATCGGCATCGCCCGCAACCTCAACCTCAAGACGATCAAGCTCCCAGCCGCCAACCGCAGCGAGGTGATCGCCCTGTCCGGCCCCGTGACGCTCGGCGGCATAACCTTCATCCCGGGCTCGGAGCCGCTGCCGGCGGACGGGTCCTACCTGTCGGGGATGTATTTCGACCTCGGGATCCAGCGGCTCGCCGGCACGCTGGGCTCGGAGGAGACGAGGGAGATCGTGCGGACCTATATCCGACCGCTGTTCAACCGGCTGCCGGCGCGGATCCCCGAGAAGCCCGAGGACGAGCTCCTCATCCATATCCGCTCGGGCGACATCTTCGGCACCTGGGTCGCGCCGCAATACCCGCAGCCGCCGCTGGCCTTCTACCGGATGGTCATCGACCGCCTGCTGGCGGAAGGGCGGATCGCGTCGATCAAGCTGGTGTTCGAGAACCGGCTCAACCCGGTGATCCCGGCGCTGGAAGCCTGGATCACGGCGCGGGGCGTGCCGTTCTCCACCCAGAGCGGCGCGCTGACGGACGACGTCGCGGCGCTGATGAACGGGCGCTACCTCGTGTTCGGGCTGGGCACCTTCGGCCCCGGGGTGTGCCAGCTCTCGGACCGGATCGAGCAGGTGTTCTACTTCGCCTCCGGCTGGCCGCAGCACTTCAAGAGCATCCCGACCATCGGTACCGTGATCGAGGTGCTGGACGTGGCCGGCGGCTACACCAAGGTCGGCGAGTGGGACAACTCACCGGAGCGGCGCGCGCTGATGCTCGACTACCCGATCGAGAACCTCGCCTTCGACGACGCCTGACGCCGCCCTTGCCGAAGGCGGGAAACTCGGTGACAAGCGCGCAAGAAACCTTGAGTCGGTCCTGCACGCCGAAAAAAATCCTGGATTCAAAAGGTCTTCGACCTTTTGCGGGTCCAGGGCGGAGCCCTGGTGTCGGGCTTCGCCCGATGCATCGGGGCTCCGCCCCGAACCCCGCCAAAGGGCTCGGCCCTTTGGAATCCCGGTCTTGCCGGTGCGCCGATCGACGGCTGGGAGGATCGATTTGGCGAGCGACATCCAGCCCTCGGAGGCCTTGCGGGTCAACGCCTATCCGATGCACCGGGCCGAGATCCTGATGCAGCAGCGGCGCCGCCTGCGCCCGCGCCGCAAGACCCTGGTCAGCTTCGCCGCGAAGTACCACTACGTCGAGAGCCAGCGCCGCCTGGTCGCCGCAGCCGCCGCCACCGGCGATTTCGACACGATCGAGAGCTGGTCGCCCGACCGGCTGCGCGGGACGCCGTTCTACGAAGCGCACCGGGCGATCCTCGACCGGTCGCGGGGCGCCGGGAACTGGGCCTGGAAGCCCTACATCATCGCCGAGGCGGTGGCGCAGAGCCGCGACGGCGACTTCATCGTGTTCACCGATACCGGCATGCAGGCGATCGACGACGCGCCCCTGCCGCCGGTCGCCCCGCTCCTCACCTGGCTCGCCGAATCCGGGCGCCGGGTCGCAGTCGGCGTGCTGCACGGGAAGCCGCAGCGGGTCTGGACCAAGCGCGACTGCTTCGTGCTCATGGAGTGCGACACGGAGCGCTACTGGAATGCCGACCAGATCCAGGCGACCTGGATCGCCTTCATGGTCAGCCCGGAGACCCGCCACCTCGTCGCCGAGTGGCTGCGCTATGCCGGCGACGAGCGGGTCGTCACCGACATCCCCAACCAGATGGGCTTAGCCGATTTCGATGGCTTCATCGACCACCGCTTCGATCAGAGCATCCTGTCGAACCTGATCTACAAGCTCGACCTGGAGATCCCGCCCCTGCGGGAGGCCTCGAAGAAGATCAAGACGCTGATCGGGGAATTGGAGACGGACACCCTGGTCTCGGTCCGGCCCTCCGAGAACATCGCGCTCGGCAAGACCTGGCGCGCCAGCTCGGCCTCCCCCTGGTCCGGGACGAGCGGCGTCTACGGCGAGCGGACCACCGGCGACCCGTCGTTCTTCTTCCACACGGCGCTCGAGCCGAATCCCTGGTTCGTGCTCGATCTCGGCGCGGTCGAGCGGGCCTCGGAGATCCGCATCTACAACCGCTGGGGGCAGCCCAGCGAGCGCGCACAGATGATGCGGGTCTGGCTCGGCGAGACGGAGGCCGAATATCGCCTCGTCTTCGACGCGGTGGATGCGGACTGGCATCCCGGCCTCCCGCTCCATCTCCGGTTCGACACGGCTCGGTTCCGCTACCTGAAGGTCGATCTCGACGAGGAGCAGGTCCTGCACCTCGACGGGATCGAGATCTTCGCGGCCCGCTGAATCGGCCTGCCCGAGGACAGCCCCATCACGGACGATGACGACACCCATGACGAGGGCGACCGCATGAGCGCGCCGGCCGGCGACAGGCCACTCTTCCCGTTCGGGCCGATCCTGTTCTTCGGCGATTCGGTGACCGCCTCCTGGACGGCGCAGATGCCCCAAGCCTTCTCCGGGCCGCAGACCGTGGCGCGCGGGATCCCCGGGCAGGCGACCCGGGACATGGCGCGCCGGCTCCGCTCCGAGATCGCCCTCTACGGGGCGAGGGGCCTTCACCTGATCTGCGGCCGGGACGACATCCTGGGCGGCCACCCGGGGGTCACGCGCGACGGCATCGTGGCCGACATCCGGGCGATGCTCAGCGACACCCGCGACCTCTACGTGCGCAGCTGGGTCGGCTCGATCCCGCCGGTCGATCCGGCCTCACCGGCCGTTGCCGGGCGGTCCCTCGGGCTCATCGCCGAGGTCAATGCGTGGCTGCGCGACCATGTCCACGAATACGGCGCCGGCTTCATCGACCACGACCCCGTCCTGGCGACCGAGACGGGGGCGCTGAAGCCCGCGTTCAGCGACGACGGCGTGACCCTCAACGCCGCCGGCAACGAGGCGCTCCAGGCCGCGATGCTGGCCGCGCTTACCGCCCCCGGCGTCGATCAGATCTGGCCGCCGCCGGAGAGCGAGGACGCGGCGCGGCGGCGCAAGTTCCTGCACCATTTCGGCTATCTCGATTCGAACACCCGCCACCCGAGCCCCTACATCCAGTTCGCTGGCAAGCCGGGGGCGAGCCATTACGGCGTCCCGTTCGATGCCCAGGGCTTCCTCAACGCGACCGCCATCACGGCGAACAAGCCCCCGGGCGAGACCCGGATCTTCGTGGTCGGCGACTCGACCACCATCGACGGCGGCACCCTGGCCAACACCCTGCCCGGGCGTCTCGAACGGCTACTACGAGCGCAGGGTCGCACGCGCGCAAAAGTCTACAATTTCGGCGTGATGTCGAGCTGCCTCACGCAGATGACCCACCTGATCTGGTCGAAGCTCGTGGGCTACCAGCCTGACGCGATCGTGGTGGTCAGCGGCAGCACCGACTTGTTCCAGCCCTGGACCTACGATCCGCGGCCCGGCTACCCCTACAACGCCTTCATCACCGAGCGGCTCTACGACCACTTCTTCGACACGCACGATCCCCGGGCCCGGGAGGACGGCCTGTCCTACGATGCGCTGGTGACGCTGATCTACGAGGAACTGAAGCGGCTGCGCGCCGAGGTGGGCTGGCAGACCCCCGGCTGGGAGGACGCGATCGTCCACCATTACCGGCTCGCCGCGCACCGGCTGACCAAGCTGTCCCACGACCACGCCGTGCCGATGGTGAGCGTCCTGCAACCGACGGTGCTGCGCAAGCGCCACCTCACCGAGGTGGAGCGCAACGTCGCCTCAGGGGCGTTCCTGGCCTATCTCGACCGCCAGTACGGCAAGCTAGAAGCGTTCACCGCCGAGCTCGCGGCGCGGCGGCCCTATCGCAGCACCTTCACGGCGATCGACCTCAGCGGCCTCTTTCGCGATCGGGAGGCGGGGACCTTCTACGACATCGTCCATTACGACGACCCGGCGCGCGAGATCGTTGCCGCGCGGCTGGCCGCTGAGGTCATCCGCGTGCTGGACCGGCCGCGCACGCCGTTCGACCGGGTGCGGCGCTGGCTGGGTGGAAGACGGTAGGCCGCGTTACCCCTGCTGGCCCGACCGCTTCACGCGGTGCGTGAAGATGACCGACAGCCACGGCACGACCTCGTGCTCGACCTCGATCGAAAGCAGCACTTCGAGGTGGAGCGCGTAGGGGAGGGTGAGGCGGAAGCCGCAGCGGGCCTCCTCCATGGTGGTCGGCATGTCGCCCAGCACCGCCGCGATCACGTCGGGCCGGTGGACGTCCACCGGATGGCGCTGAACCTCACCATCGACCTCGGCGATGAGGGTAGCCTTGGCCCGGCTGGCCGAGACCACCCACCCGGAAAGCAGCACCTGCCCGTCCTGGATCTCGGCCCAGACCCGGTCCTGCGGCGTTTCGAGGTTCGCCCGGGCGAAGGAATCCGGCAATTCGCCGTCGAGCTCGGCGATGGTGCAGCCGACCTCGTATTTCTCGAAGCCGCGCCCCTCCCCGAAGATCTGTGCGAACTGCTTCTGGTACTCGGCGATCCGGGCGTTCCTGATGTCCTCGGGCAGGCCCGACCACTGGCCCTTGTCCTGGATCGTGTAGACCGAGAGCAGTTCGCGCAGGAACGCGATGCGGCCCTTGTCGGCGACGTAGAGGTTCATCAGCCAGTCGGCCGCCGCGGCGTTCTCGTAATACGCCTCCGGCACCCGGCGCAGGGCCTCGGCGCGGTAGACGCAGCAGGAGAAGTTGGCGGTGAGCGGCGCGTTGGCCAGCACCGGGAAGCTGATCGTCCCGGTGGGATAGCGGCCCTGCTCGTCATGCGGCACGAAGGAGCCGGTCGCCGGGTAGTGCAGCAGCACCCAGTTGAAGCACATGTCGAGGGCGCGGTCGTTGCGCAGCATACGCAACTGCATCGCGATCTTGCGGTCGGACAGCCAGTAATCGTCGGCCTCGCAGAAGGCGATGTAGCGCCCGGTGCAGGCGCCAAGGCAATCCTGCATGTTGCGCAGCATGCCGAGGTTGCGCTCCCGGGGCCGGACGGTGATCCGCTCCGGATCGCGCGCCCGGTAGGACTCGACGATCTCCGGTGTCCCGTCGGTGGAGCGGTCGTCGCCGATCACCACCTGCAGTTTGAACAGGCCGCGCTGGGCCAGCACGCCGTCGAGGCAGCGGCGGATGTAGCCGGCATGGTTGTAGGCGGTGACGATGACGCTGACCGTCAGCTGATCCTCGAGCCAGGCGCGCAGGGCTGCCGGCTCGCCGGAGAGATCGTCGGGCGCGTCGAGGCCCATGTCGTGCAGGGCCGCCCGGGCGATGTCGGGATTGGCGTCGATCAGGGCGCCGAGGCTCGAAACATCCTCCTCGTCGAGATAGGCCTCGGCCAGGCGGCGGAAGATCGCCTTCTGCGACGCCTCGTAGCCCACGGCGTAGCGCCCGCCGAAATGGCCGCGCAGCGTCCGGAAGAACGCGATCTCGGAATTGCCGAGCTTCTTGTGCCGGGCGAGCTCGGTGGCGTAGGTCGCCCACATCCCGGCCGCGTGCTTGCGGTAGACCGCCATGACCTGTGGCAGGAAGCCGATGCGGCCGACCTCGGCATGCATCAGGTGGACGTACCAATCCCCCGGGGCGATGCCCTCGTCGAGCCGGAAGGGCTCTTCGCCGTGGTAGCGCCAGCGATAGAGCACGCTGTTGGTCTGGACGAAGTTGTGCGCGACGAGGTCGGACAGCGAGGGCTGCGAGCTCGAATGCTTCGGATAGATCTCCTCGACGCCCGGCATGTCCTCGTAGAGGACCCGCACCGGGTGGAAGCAGAGGGTGAATTCCGGGTTCGCCCGCAGGAATTCGACCTGGCGCTGGAGCTTGCTCGAATCCGTCCAGTAATCGTCGCCCTCGCAGATCGCGACGTATTCGCCCCGGCAGCGGGCCGTGAGGTCGGCGAAGTTCTTGTTCGGCCCGAGGTTTTCGGTCCGCAGCACCGCCACGAGGTTGGGATGGCGCGCGGCGTAATCCGCGATGATCTCGGCGGTGCCGTCGCTCGACCGGTCGTCGCCGACCAGGAGTTCGAACGGGAAATCCGTGACCTGCCCGAGGATGCTGTCCAGGGTCTCGCGGATGAACCGGGCCTGGTTGTAGGTGATGCACAGGACCGACACGACCGGCCGGTTCCACTCCGGCGCGGGCTCGGATTCGGCGCGGGCGCGGATCCAGGCGGCGAACGGATTGACGAAGCTGCCGTCGAAGCTTTCGTCCGGCTCGGCGGTGAAGTCCGCCCGCGGCTGACGCCCGAGGCGGGCGCCGTACTTCACGTAATGCTCGAGCGGCGACAGGTCGGTCAGGCCGACATCGGGATAGCGCGTCGCGTACCAGATGTGGTCGAAGAGACCGCTGCGATAGATCGTCGAGAAATCGTCCTGCCACGGCTCCAGGGCGGGCGTCGCCGTGTTCGCACCCGGCGCGGCGTCTCCTGCACCGTCCTGCATCGATCCAATTCCTCGAACGCGCGTCTGGGGACTGCTTCCTTCGACCGACCTCTCTAGCGCATCGCCCGTTTCCGAAAGCCGGAAACCACTTTTCGGGACGATGCTCTAGAGGGTGCCGGGAAGGCGTCCTTCCTCGGAGCCGTGGTTGTAATAGTGCCGCGTCGGGTCGGCGCCGGCATTGGCGACATCGTCGTTGCACGCCAAGTAGAAATTGCGGTCGAACAGCCCGGAGGTCTCGAGCCAGTCGAGCATGGCCTGCTCGGGGACGACCGGCGCTCGCTCGGGGCTCGCCGCGGCGGCCTCTCGGTAGAGATGCACGAACTTGGCGATCCGGGCCGCGACCTCCTTGGCGGGGGGCCGGCGCACCGAGGAGGCGACGACGCTCGACTGCTCGCCGGGCCGCCGGCGCTGCAGGTCGGCCTCGGCCAGACGCACCAGCCGGGCCATCTCGCCCTGCGCGTCCTTGAGCCTCGCCTGCGTCTCGGCGAGCTCGGCCCGCAGCGCGTCCACGTCCTCGCTCAAGGTCGGCTCCGTCTCAGTCTCGACGTCCTGCGATCCGGGCGCGGGATCATGCGGCGGGATCAGCCGGATAGACGGCGCGATCGCGCGACCCGCCGCATGAGGCGGCGTGATACGATCGGCCCCGGGGACCGGTCAACCCGGAAGCGGCCCGGCGACAAGCCCTCGGGTGCCGCCCGGCGTCTCGCGACGCGCGGCGCCCGATTCTACCCCGCGACGGCCTGCGGCGCGACCGAGCCCGCGACCAGCGGGCCCGGGATCGCGGCCTCGGCATCGACCATCAGGCGCGCTTCGTGACGACGCATGAACATCCACAGGGCCACGGCGCCCAACAGCACGAAGGCCAGGAGCGCGAGGCCCACGGGTCCCATGACGTTCTCGATCGACCGCCCGCACAGATACGCGCCGAAGCCCATGATCGAGGCCCAGGCGACGCCGCCGACGGCGTTGAAGACCATGAACCGGCGCGCATCGAGCTTGTTCACGCCGGCCAGGACCGCCGCGTAGGCCCGCAGCATCGCGGTGAAGCGGCCGAAGAATACGATCTTCCCGCCATGCCGGCGGAACAGATACTGGCCGAGCTTGAGCCGGCCGTGATCGAGACCGATCATGTGGCCCTTGCGCAGGAGCAGGGGCAGGCCCCAGCGCCGTCCGACCCAGTAGCCGGCATTGTCGCCGAGGATCGCGGCGGTCGCGGCGATCGCCACCACGAGGGCGATGCTCAGGTTGCCGGTGCTGCCGGCATAGGCTGCTGAGGTGAGCAGGACCGTCTCGCCCGGGAGCGGCAGGCCGGCGCTCTCCAGGGTGATGATGATGAAGATCGCGATGTAGCCGTAGTTGGCAATCAGGTCGGCAATCGGCAGATCGTGCAGGAAGGACATGCGGTCTCCTCGCGGATCGGAGGCCCGCGCTGTCGGTGAAAAACGTGGCCACTCCGGGGCGGAGCGCGAAATATCGGGCCGGGCGGCGATTTGTGGTGCTGCCGAGCACGAAGGCTTTCGGGCTTGGCCGGCCTCAGCGGACCGGGTTCGGCGGAACGCCGTCCCCGCGCGCCTCCGCCAGATGGGCCCGCATCCAGTCGATCGTGCTGACGAGCCCGTCGCGCAGGGCGACCCGGGGCTGCCAGCCGAGCTCGGACCGAATCAGCGTGGTGTCGAGCACGTTGGCCGGCACGTCGGCGGCGCGGCTCGGCTTGTACAGGCAGGGCAGGCGCTCGCGCCCGAAGGCCCGCTCCAGCTCGGCGATGATCTGGTTGACGCTCAGGCCCGTGCCGCTGCCGACATTCAGCACCTTGTGGGGGCCGTCATAGCCGACAGCGGCCAGGAAGGCGTCGCTGACATCGTCGATATGCAGGAAGTCGCGCACGACCTCGCCCGTGCCCCAGACCTCCAGCGGCAGATCCGCGAGCACGCGCTGAATGTAGCTGCCGATCAGGCCCTGATGCCGGTTGCCGAGCTGGAACCGGCCATACGGGTTGGCGACCCGCAGGATCTGGTAATCGATCCCGTGGAGATGCCGGTACAGGTGGAGGGACTTCTCGATCATCAGCTTGCTGATGCCGTAGGCCGAGATCGGGTCGGTGGGCGCCTGCTCCGGGATCGGGGTGGCGCGCGGGATCCCATAGATCGCGCCCCCGGAGGATGCGAACACGACCTTCCTGATCCGGGCCGAGCGGCAGATCTCGAGGAGGTGCAGGGTGGCGATCGGCGCGGCGGCGAGCTCCGCCGACGGGTCGCGGTTCGAGCTCTCGGGGATCGATCCGGCGATCAGGTGGAAGACGACATCCTGACGCTCGACCGCGTTGGCGATGGCGAGCCGGTCGGAGAAGTGTCCGGTCACCCGGGCGACGCGCCGGTCGAGGACCTCGGCCTGCGCGTGACTGCGGCTGAAGCAGGTGACCTCGGCGCCGGCTTGCGCCAGGCGGTTGCACAGGTTCAGGCCCAGGAAGCCGGCACCACCCAGCACGAGGCAGCGCGCCCCCGCGAGAGCCGAAGCCGATGGGCCGGTTCCGGCCGGATCGATCGGCCGCCCGTCATGGCCTCGGCCGCCGCTCATGGTCGGAGTTCGGCGCTCGGGTGCACCGGGACCGGCGCATCGGACCTAGCCGAATCCGAGTCTCGCGCTTCGATCATGCGCTCGACCAGGGCGAGGGCCGCGTGCTGAAGCGTGCGGCGGGTCGGCTCCAGCGGCGCCTTCCCGTAGGCCCGGGTCGCCGCGTAGGCCGCCGCATAGGCCGCATCCCAGCCGGCGGCGAGGATCGGCGGCCCGGCCTCCTCCAAGGCGTCCCGGACGGCGATCCAGGCCGCCTGCTGGGTGGCATCCCAGGCCGCGGCCCGGACCGCGGAACCGGTCTGCCGCAGGGTGAGGTTGGCGACCGCCGCCCGCTTGCGCGCGCGCTTCAGGTGATCGCACTGGAATGCGAGATCGGCGACATCCGTGAGCTCGGCCCGGTCGGCGAGTTCGTCCGCCTCGACGTTCAGCTTGGCCAGGCGGAACCAGGCCGGCACGTGGCTGCGCACGAGCCAATCCGCGACCATCGCGATGCGCCGGCGCTCCAAGGCCTCCGAGCCGCGCGTCCCGACGAGACGGGGAACCAGCGGCAGGATCAGGTCGTCGCGCTCGGCCTGCGGCAGGCCATCGCTCCAGGTCCGGATGAAGGCCGCGATGCTCGGCGAGGCGCAGGCGGGCTGGTCGGAATGGGGCTCGCCGGCGAGGTAGGCCACCGCCTCCAGGGCGCAGAGACCCTGGTCCGGGGCCGCGTGCGGACCGGCCGCCAGGGTCGTGACCTGCGCGAGGCGCCCGGAATCCACATGCACGGGCTCCGCGCCAGCCGGCGATCGGAGCACGTTGTCATCCGGCACGCGGATGGGAGGGCTGTCCGCGTCCGAGAGGGTGAAGCCCGCGGGCTTGCCGGACGCAACCTCGTTTTCCAGCGCGGCGACCGCCGCGACGACCTTCCTCGGATCGACGGTGTAGCTCACGTGGAAAGCGTGCACGCCCGGACGGTGAAGGGTGCGGCCACGCAGGAACAGGATCCGCGCGCCCCCGACTTCGATGTAGCTGGTATAGCCCCGGAAGTTGAAGGCCAGCTCCTCGTGGATGAGGCCGAGGATCCGGCAGCCGGGCCGGCAGAACAGGGCGTTGCTCAGGGCCGAGCTCGACGAGCCGACCACCAGAGCGGCCGAGTGGAACGCGTCGACCTGCTCGAGGAACGTCATCGTCTCCGGGTAGATCACCTCGAAGCCCAAGGGACGCAGGCGCTCGGCGATCTCCTCCTCGTTCACCAGCGCCCGCTGGGTGAAGGCCTTGCGCGAGATGAACAGGCGCCGGTCGGTCCGCTCCGACAGAACCCTGCGCTCCCGAGCGCTCTCGAGGATCCGCTCGCGTATTATCGCGAAGATGTCGGCCGGCCAGACCGCATCGTAGACCGGCCGCCCCGGCTTCATCTCGAACGGGAAGAACGCCGGCGGGGGTGCCATCCCGAGGAGCCCGAATTCGACGGGCTTGGGCGGCAGCTTGATCAAGGGCCGGTCGCGCGTGTCGAGCAGGCGCAGGATCTCCTCGTGCGAGCCGGGCATGTGGTCGTCGATGCAGAGCGGGATCCCGTCCGGGCAGCGCGGATCGTTGTAGGCGAGCATGCGCGGCACGTACTCGCAGAACCAGTGCCCGTAGTTCCGGCTCTGGAGGCCGAACATCATCAGCCCGGCCTCGACCGCGTGCGGATCCTCGGGCACCTCCACGAGGGCGCGCGTATCGCCGAACGCGGCCATCATGATCTGGTCCGGGTTGAGCCCGTCCTGCAGCAGGATATCCGGGCGGCGCGGATGCGCGGCTAGATCGTAGACGAGTTTGTCTCCGGCGATGACCACGTTGCTGCGCGGGAACGCCCGGGCTCCGTTCAGGAAGGCGAGGTACTGGGCCGGCATGTCGAGCTCGCCCCGCTCGGACAGCAGGGCCGGGGGCGGCTCGAAGAAGCGGAGTTCGGGGGGCGCGATCCTGCGCGCCGGCCGCAGCTCGGTGTACGCGGTGGCCCCGCTCGCGGCGAGCGCCTTGGCCGTCGTGATGTCGTAGACGCGGAACGGCCCAGCTCGATAGACGTGACGGGTCTGCTCGTGCAGCGCGATCGCATCCTTGTAGCGCCCCTCCGGGAGCAGGGCGTCGAGTTGCAACCGGCGCAGGTTCTTGACCTTGGTGCTCACGGCAAAGCCGTCCGCCGTCGTGATGCCGTCGTCACCGCCGTTCAGCTCGTAGGCCAACCGATAGCTCTGCGCGCAGGCCTCCGGCTCCTGACTGCACTCGGCCACCCAGCCGAGCCGGAGCAGGGTCGCCACACTTTCGCGGATGACGGTGGGGTCGCCGCTCTCGCGCAAACTCCGGACGCGGGCCGTGGCCTCCGCGTAGCGGCCGCGCCGGCAGAGGTCGCGCAGGCGCGCGGTGACGGCGGCCACGACCCAGCGCTCGCGATCGTGCGGGACCAGCGAGCCAATGAGGTCATACGTGTCGGCGGCGGCACCGAGTTGGTCATCGCCCTCGAGCCGGAACGCGAGTGCCTCGAAATGCCGCTGTATCGTGGTGCGACCGGCCGGATCGTCGACGGGGACGTGCGTGCGCAGCCGCTCAAGGACCTCCGAGGCGTTGTCGCGATTGACCGTCCGGATCAGGTCGATGAACGTCTCCGTCGGCCTCATGTCCGTCTCAACACCCTGCCCGTCCGCGCGCGTCGGCGCGTTCGATCGCGGCCCGCGCCCCGATCGGCGGTGTACTGGAACGGAGGCACCCTGACGAGGCATCCCGGCTTCCGTGATCCTCGAACCGTCGATCCGCCCGCCGCCACGGCGGCCGAGCCCGCCCATCGATCCGAGGCGTCGCGCCCCTGGAGAGCCCGCGGGGACTCGTGTAGGGCAGGGCCCCGGACAGGCAGGGGATCCCGCGCATGGACGTTCGCTCGAGCGGCAGGCAGCCGCCGGCGCTGAGCCGGAGCCGGTCGCGGCACAGGGTGCGATGACGGTCCGCCTCGTCCTGTATGGGGCCGGCGCCCTCGCCCGCGAGATCGTCGACGTCCTGGAACGCCTGAACGCGCACGCGACCGCGATCGAGCTGCAGGCGAGCATCGTCGATCCCGGCATCGACGCGCCGGAGACCTTTCGCGGAAGGCCGGTGGTCCGGGATGTCCGCACCTTTGCGGGCGACGACAGCCTGCGTTTCGTCGTGGCCCTCGGCGAGCCCGGGCCCCGGGCCCGGGCCGTCGCACACCTGCGGTCGGAGATCGGGGCACGCTTCGCCACGATCATCGATCCCGGCGCGCTGATCGGCGCGAGCAGCCGCATCGGCGCAGGTGCCGTGATCCTCGGCCATTCCTCGATCACGGCGGATGCGCAGATCGGCGACCACGTGCTAATTAATCCGGGCTGCACCGTCGCCCACGACGACGTACTGGAGGATTTCGCGACGCTGAGCCCCGGCGTCCACTTGGCCGGGCATGTCCAAGTCGGGGAGGGGGCGTTCCTCGGCACGGGCGCCTGCGTGATCCCGAAGATCCGGATCGGCGCGCATGCCCTGGTCGGGGCCGGCGCCGTCGTGATTCGGAACGTGGCGCCGGGCCAGACCGTATTTGGAAATCCGGCACGGCCGTTGCGACGCGGTTGAAATCGAGCACGACTCAGTCCAGCCCGTTCAATGTGTTTTGCGCTCGCCTCGGCCGCCAGCGCTCTCCATCATCAAACTAGCCATTATGACAGTGCAGAACATCAAGATCGTCGCCGTGACCCACGTGGGGACGTTGGGACTTGAGACGCACAGCAAAGGGATCGGATATTTTCAACGGCGATGGGACGTTGGATATCGCCTCTCATCAGATATTGAATGGCCACATCATCCCGTGTCAGATGATCATCCAGAACAATCACGTCACGGACGCCCATCAGGTCGGTTCAATTGACAGCGAATGGATGATTAGCTGACGGGTCGGCAACTGGATTTCCCGCATGGGCGAAAAGAAAGAGCCCCACGGGGGGCGGCGATCCTCCACAGCCTCGACGCTATCCCATGAAAGGGGCCGGCCCGGGTTGAGCGGATGAGACGGCGATGATCGCGCTTCTCCATGCGCGCCAGCCCCTGCACCAGCTGCGATGCGCGGACCTTCGCTTCGCGATGGACCTGACCAAGGCCGGACGGACGCGTGGGACGGTCGAGTTCCTCCGACATTCGGCGTGGCCGAAGGTTGAGCGGACGGTCATCAGGCCTGCAAGCAAAGGATTAAATGACCAAGCCGCCTGTGCAGGCTCGATCAAGTCAAGCCGATCGAGATTCGGCATTAGCAGATTGTTAACCTTATCCTTAGGGAGATGGACCCAGCGAAATCGAGCACTCTGATGCGGCCGCAGCGTCGGTTCCGATCAGAATGCTCAGGCGCACGATGAAGCACATCTCACTGTGCAGCGTGCTGACCTGAGGGTTGGGCATGGGTCAGAGCCGGCAAACCTCCGAGTTGAGCGCCGCGCTTCGTCGCAGCGCGGCTGCCTTTGCCGGGGTCGCGGGCATCAGCGGGCTCGTGAATCTGCTGACCCTGACTGGCTCGTTCTTCATGCTGGAGGTCTACGACCGGGCGATTCCGAGCCGCTCGATCCCGACGCTCGTCGGCCTGTGCATCCTGGCGCTGGTCCTGTTCGTGGCTCAGGGCGCCCTGGAGGCTCTGCGAGCGCGCATCCTCGCCCGGATCGGCACGGCTCTCGACGCGGATATCGGCGCGCGGGTGTTCTACCTGAGCGTGCGGGCCCCCCTGTACGGGGTCCAGTCCGAGGAGGCCGGTCAGCCTCTGCGCGACCTCAACCAGATACGAACCTTCCTGAGCGGAACCGGACCCACCGCCCTGTTCGATCTCCCCTGGCTGCCCGCCTACGTAGCGCTCTGCTTCCTGTTTCACCCACTCATCGGCGCGGTTGCGATCGGGGGCGCGTTGCTCCTCGGTGCTCTGACCCTGCTGACCGACTGGACCACGCTGAGGCCGAGCCGCGCGGCGTCCGAGCACGCGGCGCAGCGCCACGCGCTCTTCGAAGCTGCGCGGCGTAACGCCGAGGTCGTCGCCGCCATGGGGTTGCACGGCGCCCTGTGTCGCCGCTGGGAGGCGGCGCATCACGACGAAATCGACGCCCAGCAGCGGACCGCCGATATCGCTGGCGGCTTCGGCGCGATGTCGAAGGCCTGCCGGATGGCGCTGCAATCCGGCGTCCTGGCCCTGGGGGCGTGGCTCGTGATCAACGGCCAAGCCAGCGGCGGCAGCATCATCGCGGCGTCGATCCTTGTGGCGCGCGCCCTGGCGCCGGTGGAACTGGCCATCGCCAACTGGAAGGGATTCGTGGCCGCCCGCCAGAGCTGGCGACGGCTGTCCCTCGCCCTGCACCATCTGCCGGCGGCCACCCAGCCCATGGCCTTGCCGGCACCCCGGGCGACGCTGTCGGTCGAAGCGGTCAGCATGATGCCGCCGGGCACGCACCTCGTCGCGGTGTACGATGCGAGCTTCCGGCTCACGGCGGGCCAGGCCCTCGGCATCATCGGGCCCTCGGCCTCGGGCAAGTCGAGCCTAGTGCGGGCGCTGGTGCGCGTCTGGACGCCCCTGCGCGGCCGCGTCCGCCTCGATGGCGCGGCGCTCGAGCAATGGTCGGCCGAGGACCTCGGACCGCATATCGGCTACCTGCCGCAGGAGACGGAACTGTTCGCCGGGACCGTGGCCGAGAACATTGCCCGCTTTCAGACCGATCCCAAGGCCCTGGCGATCGTGGCGGCGGCCAAGGCGGCCGGGGTTCACGAGATGATCCTGCGCCTGCCGGAGGGCTACCAGACACGGCTCGGCGACAGGGGCGCCGGCCTCTCGGCCGGCCAGCGCCAGCGCGTCGGGCTGGCCCGGGCGCTCTACGGCGATCCGTTCTTGGTGGTGCTCGACGAGCCCAACGCCAATCTCGACTCCGAAGGCGAGGTCGCGCTGACGCAGGCCATCCGCGGGATCCGGGCGCGGGGCGGGATTTGCGTGGTGGTGGCCCATCGCCCGAGTGCGCTGGCCGCGGTCGACCTCGTGCTCCTGCTGGCCGATGGGCGCATGCAGGCCTTCGGGACGAAGGAAGAGGTGCTCAGGCGCATCTCGCGTCCAGTCGACGTGGCGCGCGCGGAACAACCTCGGAAGAGCGCCTGACATGTCGGCCACCGCCTTCGCCCCGGGGCCCTTCGGGTCCGACCGTTCTGCATCGGCGCGACCGCGGTCGCATCCGCGTGCGTCCATCCGTCGTCAGATGATCCTCGCGGGTGCGATCTCCTGTGCTCTGGTGCCGGGCCTCGGCGGCTGGGCGGCGTTGACGTCGTTCGCCAGCGCCGTGATCGCCCCGGGCCGCCTCACGGTCGAGTCCGAGGTCAAGAAGGTGCAGCACCCCAACGGTGGCGTTGTCGGCGAGCTGCTGGTCAAGGACGGCGACCGGGTTCGAGCCGGAGACGTGCTGGTCCGCCTCGATGAGACGCAGATCCGGGCCGGCCTCGACATCACCCGTAAGGCGCTCGACGAACTCGCCGCGCGCCGGGCGCGGTGCGAGGCGGAGCGGGACGCCGCCGCCGGCGTGGTGTTTCCGAGCGACCTGCTGGCACGCCGCCGCACCAGTCCGGAGATCGAGGCGCTTATCGACGGCGAGACCCGGTTGTTCTCCGCACGACTGGCCAGCCGGGAGGGGCAACGTGCGCAGCTCTCGGAACGCGCGGCGCAGCTCAAGGAGGAGATCGCCGGGCTGAGCCAGCAGGTAGCGTCGAAGGTCCGGGAGATCCGGCTGATCCAGGACGAGCTGAACGGCCTGCGGGATCTCTACGCCAAGAAACTCGTGCCGCTGTCCCGGGTGACCGTCCTCGAGCGGGACGCGGCACGGCTAGAGGGCGAGCGCGGGCAGCTGACGGCCTCGATCGCGTCGGCGCGGGGCAAGGTCGCGGAGACCAATCTGCAGAGTCTGCAGATCGATGCCGACATGCGAACCGAGGTAGGTAAGGACCTCGCTGACATCCGCAGCAAGTGGTCGGAACTGATCGAGAAGCGGGCGGCGGCGGAGGATCAGGTCAGGCGGGTCGATCTGAGGGCGCCACAGGACGGGATCGTGCATCAGATGAGCGTGCACACGGTGGGCGGCTTGGTGACGCCGTCCGAGCCGGTCATGCTGGTCGTGCCAGACGCGGATCGACTCACGGTCGAGGTCCACATCCAGCCCCAGGACATCGATAGCGTGCGGCAGGGACAGAACGCAATCCTGCGTTTCCCCGCCTTCAACGTGCGCACGACACCGGAGATCGACGGCACCGTGACGCGGGTATCCGCCGATGTGAGCAGCGATCCAAAGTCCGGTCAGAATTACTATACGGCGCGGATCGGATTCTCGGGCGCGGAGCAGGCGCGGCTAGGTACGGTCCGTCTGGTGCCAGGCATGCCAGTGGAGGCGCATCTCCAGATCGGTGAGCGCACGGTCCTGAGCTATCTCATCAAGCCGCTGACCGATCAGATCGCCAAGGCGTGGCGCGAGCGCTGAACCGGGGCGGCGGACCGGGCCGGTGGCATCCGGCTCCCCGATCCGGGGGCCCGCGTCCCGGCCTAAGCTGCGCCCCCCTCATCGCGCGCGCTCGGAGCCGGGCGCCTTCCGCGCTCATACCAGGCGATGTATAGCGGGCCGCGTCACCCGAGCATGCGGATGAGGATGGTGGCGGCCGACAGCCAGGACGTGTCTCGACGATGATCCCCGTGCTCATTCCAAGCCTGCCGGAGACGGATGCCATCGTCCCGTATCTTCGCCGGATCGATGAAACCCGCATCTACAGCAACTACGGCCCGCTCTCCCGCGAGTTCACGACCAGGCTCTGCGGCTTCGTCTCGGAGCGCGCTCAGGGTGCACCGGTCGCCGCGACGATCACCGGCAACGGCACCAGCGCCATCGAACTCGCCCTACGCTACCGCATCGCCGGCCGGCGCGGCGGGCTCTGCCTGATGCCCGGCTACACCTTCATCGCCACCGCACATGCGGCCGTGAATGTCGGCCTGGAGCCGTTCTTCGCCGATGTCGACCCCGAGACCCTGTCGCTGACGCCCGCCATCGCCGAGCGGGCGCTGTCGCTGGCCGAAGGCGAGGTCGCCGCCGTGGTGGTGGTCAGCCCCTACGGGGCGCCGATCGACATTCCCGCCTGGGAGGCGTTCGAGGCGGCGCACGGGATCCCGGTCGTATTCGATGCCGCCGCCGCCGCGCTGAACCTGACCCGGGTCGGCGCGCAGCCGGTCTGCGTGAGCCTGCACGCCACCAAGGCACTCGGGATCGGGGAGGGGGGTGCCATCCTAACGACCGACGTCGATCTGGTGGCGCAGACCACCGCCATGACGGGTTTCGGCTTCTCGGCGAGCAGTCGGGTCTCGGAGGTGCGGGGCGGCAATTACCGGATCTCGGAATACGCCGCGGCGGTCGGCCTGGCCGCCTTCGACAGCCTCGAGGCACGCATCCGGCAGTTGCGGGAAGCTTCGGGGGCCTATCACGAAAACTTCGAGCGCATCGGCGTGCGCATGCAGCCGGGTTTCGCGGCGGAGTGGCTGACCATGACGGTCAACGCGCTGTTCGAGCCTGCCGCCGCCGAGGCGGTGACGGCGGCGTTCGACGCGGCCGGCATTCAATGGCGGCGCTGGTACGGGACAGGCTGCCAAGCGCATCCCGCCTTTTCGACCTGCCGGCATGACGGCCTCGCGCGGACAGCCTCCGTGGCCGCCGGCGCCATCGGGGTGCCGTTCTTTCCGGCGATCAGCCGGGAGCAGATTAACGAAGTCTGTGTCTGCGTGGAGCGAGCCCTGGCGGCGCGCTAAGGCGCGCGATCCAACAAAGACTTGGAGGGCGGCGCTGCCACGTGACACGACAGCGCCCGATTGAGAGGTGATCGGGTATATCCAACCCAATCTCCTCATCCTGAGGTGACCGCGTCAGCGGGCCTCGAAAGAGAGTTCCAGGGATCGCGGTGGCCTCTGGAAAGCTCCTTCGAGACCTGCGCTGCGCTCCGGTACCTCAGGACGAGGGGGGTTAGATGGGATGGCCGATCGAAGACGTCCCGGTCTTGTGTCGTATATCGTGCGGCGCTGCGGATCACGTGAGAGGAACGGTCGGTATCGATGCGCGACGACTTTCGGCGAATCCTGACGCAGGCCAACCGGACGAACGGCGCCGCCACGCTCGATACGATCGAAGGCGCCCTCGCGGCCCTGACAGAGGAGCGCGCCGAGACAGCGGCGCAGCACCTCGCGACCCTCGCGTTCCGGTACCAGGGCGAGGACAGCTTCGATCTGGCCGCCCGCGCCTACGGGCTGGCGGCCCAGGCCTCGCGTGCGCGGGCCGCGCTCTACCACCTCGCCGCCATCCGGACGGGCATCGTCGACCGCTGCCAGCGTCAGGCCTTCGACGGCGTCGAGGACCTGCTAGAGGCGCTTTGCGAGGCCAAGGCAGCCGCCGGAGACCGCGGGCAGGACGACCCGTCGCTAGTCCAGATCGCCTGGGACTACGAGCTTGCCGGCGAAGCCGAGAGCGCAGTGCGCTGCTACCTGCTGGCGCAGATCGCGCGGGACAGCCTGGGCGGGCAGGTGCTCACGGTCGACGGCGACACGCTGGAACGCAAGATCCGGAACCTGCGCAGCCTGCAGATGACCGCGCTCGCCGAGGCGGGCCATCATGAGGAGGCGCAGGCTCTGCACGAGCGGACGCGCGCGACCCTCGGGCTCGGACAGGTGCGGATCTACGACATCATGTCCGCCCGCCAGGCCACCGCGCAAGGGGAGGGCGATTATCGCGAGCTGGTGCCCGGCCGCCGGATCGCCGAGCCGGAGATCCACTTCCTCGAAGGCCCGGTGGCGCTGACCTCCGTCTGCGGCACCCTGGACGCCCCGCCGCAATACGTCGCCCGGTTCAAGGATTGCCTGACCTTCCCGCGCAGCAACATCGTGCTCCAGGGCAGCCGCCTGATCTACGACCTCGCGGCGCACCCCGACAGCGGCATCGCCGACATCAAGGACGGCAAGAACACCGACCAGATCATGACGGCCGTCTACGGGGCCGGGCGCGCCCTGGTGGAGGAGCCAGCCGAGATACGGACCCTGGAATTCGGCCTGATGATGTTCGGGCTCCAGAGCAAGAATTACGGCCACTGGCTGCTGGAGTTCGTGCCGCGGATGCTGTGGTTCAACGACCCCGCCTGCCCCGCCGGCTTCCCGATCTGCATCGACGATCACATGCCGGCGACCCACCGGCAGATCGTGGAACTGCTCGACACGCGCGGGCGGCCGATCCTCCCGCTTCCGGCGCAGGCGGTCCGATTCCGCGAACTCGGGGTCGCCCCGGTCCCGACCTTCTTCCCGTTCGACGCCCGGCCGGACGTGCCGGTCTACGACTCGGTCTGGCCGAAGGACGTCCTCGGCGCCATGCGGCGCGCCGTGCTCGACAGACTCGCCGCGCGCGGTGTGGATCTGCGGCCCACGGGACGGCGGATCGTCCTGTCGCGGAAGGGTTTCACGCAGCGTCAGCTCGTCAACGAGGCCGAGATCATCAACGCCCTGGCGCGCTACGGCTTCGAAGTCGTGTACCCGGAGAAGCTCTCCTTCATCGAGCAGATCGCCCTCTACCATTCGGCCGACGTGATCGTGGGCTCCGCGAGTTCGGCCATGACCAACACCATCTTCTGCAACGACAGGGCACGCGTCGTCGCGCTGATCCACGAGAACCGATCGTTCAATTTCCGCGGCTACACCAGCATGATCGGGTCGAGCGGAGCAGAGGTCCTCTACATCCGGGGCACGACGGTGCCGGGCGAGAAGACCCATCCGTTCCATGCCAATTACACGGTCCCGCCCCAGCAGGTGTTGCGCGGCCTCGAGCGCGTCGGCGTCGGTCCCTAGCGGTCGGAGACAGGGCGACATGCGGCCGACGGCGACCTTCCTCGACCTCGTCCGGTCGATCGACAGCGGCAACGCTGCGCGTCAGCTGGAGAGGTTGGCCGCTCTGCTCACCGCGGAGCCTCCGTCGGGATCGCGCGTGGCCACGACCCTGCGGCACCTCGAAGCCCTCGGCTTCCGGCTCGAAGGCGGCGGCCAGTTCGAAGATGCGGCGCGTGCCTACGAACTCGCCGCCGCGATCGACCCGCACGATCCTCTGCGCTGGCGCCGGATCGCCACCCTGGCGCGTCTGCGCGACTTCATCGGCCATGAAAGCTGGGACGACGCGACGGCGTTTGTCGCGGAACTCCGGGGGCGGGACGAAGCGGCGGCCGCCCTGCAGGAGGTGGCCCGAACGCTGCTGCGGCGCGGCTGGGAGCACGAGTGTCGCGGCCGGGCAGAACCCGCCGTCCAATGCTACCGCCTCGCCCACGAACTCAACGGCGGCGATACCGACCTCGCGACCGTGGACGGGGACAATCTCAGCCAAAAGATCCGGAACCTGCGCATCCTGCAGATGAACGCCCTGGCGGGGGCGGGCCGGCACGAAGAGGCCGTGGCGCTGCACGAGAGCACACGGTCGATCGTCGGCCTCGGCCCCGTCGGCATCTACCGCATCGTCTCGGCCCGGCAGGAAGCCGCGGAGGGGCGCGGGCGCTATCACGAGATGCAACCAGGCCGCAGGATCGTCGACCCCGCCGTGACGTTCCTCGACGGCCCGATTCCCCTAACATCGCAGGCCGGGACCCTCGACGCGCCGCCGCAATATCTGGCGTTCTTCCAGGACTGCCTGACCTTCCCCCGGAGCAACGTCGTGCTCCGCGGGGAGCGCCTGATCTACGACCTCGCGGCCCATCCGCTCAGCGGGGTCGCCGACATCAAGGACGGGGTCAATCCGGGTCAGATCATGACGGCCGTCTGGGGCACCGAACGCGTCCTGGTCGAGGCACCCTCCGAGATTCGCGAGATCGAGGCCGGGCTGATGCTGTTCGGATTCCAGAGCCGGCAATACGGCCACTGGCTGCTCGAATTCGTTCCGCGGATGCTGTGCTTCAACGATCCGGCCTGCCCCGCGGGATTACCGATCTGCGTCGATGACGGCATGCCGGAGACGCACCGCCAGATCATCGCGCTGATGGACACACGCGACCGACCGATCGTGACGCTGCAGCCGGTCGCGACGCGGTTCCGAGAACTCGGTCTCGCACCCGTGCCGGCCTTCTTCCCGTTCGATACCCGGCCGGGGCTTCCGATCTACGACGCGATCTGGCCGCAGGACATTCTCGCCGCCGTGCGAGACAAGATCCTCGAACGGCTCGCCGCGGAGGGGGGCGATCTCCGGCGGACCGGGCGGCGCATCATCCTGTCCCGGCGGGGGTTCACGCAGCGCCAGCTCGTCAACGAGGCGGAGATCGTCGAGACGTTGCAGCCCCACGGGTTCGAGGTCGTCCAGCCCGAATTGCTCACCTTCGTCGAGCAGGTGCAGATGTATTACGGCGCCGACATCATCGTCGGTTCGGCCAGCTCCGCCCTGATCAACTGCATCTTCTGCCGGCCGGGCGCCTGGGTCGTGGCCCTCGCCCACGAGAGCCCGGAATTCTACTTCCGCGGCTTCACCAGCTTCGTCGAGTCCAGCGGGGCGCGTCTTCTGTTCGTGCGCGGGACCACGCTGCAGATAGAGGGCGTCCACCCAATGCACGCGAACTTTAGGGTGCTGCCGGCGACGATGCGGCGGGCTTTGGAGGCGGTCACGGCCGCACCTTGATCCGTGGCTGCTGACGGCGCCTCAGACGGAAGCCGGATTTCCCGCAGGTGCGTCCACCCTGTGGCGGCACTGGTCGACTTGTCGAGAATTACGAGGTCAAGGACCCGCGCGCTGCCCCCTCCTTGACCAAGGACTGGGAGGCGCTGGTGACGATCTACGACTTACCGGGAGGTCACTGGGACCATCTTCACGGCTGGAACCTGATCGCGAGCGTATTCGCCACGGTCCGCGACCGCATGGTCCGGACCAAAGGCGCACTCTCGTCCACGACCGCCAAGCGGATCGTGTTCAAGCTCGTAATGACGGAGTCGAAAACCTGGCGACGGTTGAAGGGCGAAGGCCAGTTGCTGAGGGTCGTGGCTGGCGTCATCTTCCGCGACGGGACCGAAGTCACCGCGCGCCCAGCTGACCGCGCCGCCTGACTACCTCTAACTAGTTATTAACCTCTTGATGCTTACAGTTAGAAAGTGTAAATTAAGATTGAGGCTACATTCGTCATGACACAGCCAACGGCTGTCCGCAGCGACGATCTGATAAATTCGTTTGGCGTTGCGACGCACATCAATTACACCGATGGGCAATACCTCAACGTCACAAAAGATATAAGTGCGCTGCAATATCTCGGCCTCGATCATGTCCGGGATGCTGCGCCGAACCCGAACTACGATTATACCGGCCAGGTACACCTCGGCGCGGCCGCTGATGCAGGAATCAAATTTACCTTCGTCGCGAACGACCCCAATCCGGCTCTGGTCGTGCAGCGGATTCACGACTTCGTCGTCGCGCACCCGGGTTCCGTGGTCGGCATCGAAGGGCCGAATGAGGTCAACAACTGGCCCGTCACTTATAACGGCCAATCCGGGACGGCCGGTGCGCAGGCCTATCAGCAGGCCCTGTTCAATGCGGTCAACAACGATCCCTTGCTGAAAAATATTCCCGTCCTGGGCTTTACAGATTACCCAGTGCACGCGTCGGCGTCTGACTGGAACAACATACACCCCTATCCCAAGAATGGCGATCAACCGTACAACGACATAGCAGGCGGCGCTTCGGCGCAAGCGGCCGTCGATCCCGGCAAGCCGTTTGCCATCACGGAACTAGGCTATCACACGTCGCTCACCGCCGACACGGCCGGGGGCTGGGAAGGCGTCAACGAAGCCACCCAGGCCAAGCTGCTCTTGAACGCGATGATGGATGCGGCCTTGCTCGGTTCGCGATCCACCTCGATCTACCAGCTCCTCGACGCGTACGCCGACCCGCAGGGATCGGACCAGGAAAAGCATTTCGGCCTGTTCCGACTGGACGGAACGTCCAAGCCGGCCGCGGATGCGATTCACAATCTGACGTCGATCATGGCTGATGCAGGTGGCAACGCCTCGAGCTTCAGCGCAAGCACATTGAACTATTCCATCAGCGGACTGCCCAGCACGGGCCATAGCTACTTGACCCAGAAATCGGACGGTTCCTTTCAGATCATCGCGTGGGGCGAACCAGATATCTGGAACGAGGTCACCGACACGCCGATTTCCGCGGCGAGCACGCCGGTCAACGTCAACCTTGGTCAGACCTTCAGCACGGTGCAGGTCTTTGATCCCCTACAAGGCACCAATGCCACCCAAACGCTGCACAATGTTTCGTCTGTCAGCATAGGCCTCACGGATCACCCCCTTATTATTCAAACCAGCACTGATAAGTCGACAAGCATCGGCACTGGGTCGGACCAGTTGGTTCTGCGCATCAGCCAGGACGCCTACCAGGGCGATGCGCAGTACACCGTCTCTGTGGACGGCAAGCAGATCGGCGGCGTCCTGACGGCCCACGCG
>NZ_FOTK01000004.1 GCF_900114535.1 Methylobacterium pseudosasicola
CTAGATGTTTGGTCCCGGCATTTGGTGGAGCGGGTTTGACCTGAAGCGGCTTGGCTCGGCGGACCATGCCTTGCAGATGGCCTCGTAGGGCGTGAGGCCACGCAGGGTCTTCAGACGGCGCGCGAAGTTGTAGGCGCTGACGAAGTCGGCCAAGTGAGCGCGGAGCTGTGCATGGCTGTCGTAGTGGTAGCGCTTGACCGTGGCGTCTTTAATCGTGCGGTTCATCCGCTCGACCTGACCGTTGGTCCAGGGGTGACGCGGCTTGGTCAGCCGATGGTCGATATCGTTGCGGGCGCAGGCGGACTCGAAGCTGTGGGCTCGGAAGGTCTCGCCGGCTGCGATCGCCTCCTTGATGATGGAGGCGGCCGAGGCGACGTTGCCGGGCGTGGTGAAGTGGGTGCCGTTGTCGGTGAGCACTGTGTGCACCTTGTAGGGCACGGCCTCGATCAAATGCCGAAGGAAATCACCGGCAACACGCCGGGTGGCTTTTTCATGCAGCTCCACGAAAGCGAACTTGGTCGTGCGATCGATGGCGACGAGTAGATAAAGCCGATCTTCGGCCGTGTGGACCTCAGCCAGATCAATGTGGAAGTAACCGAGTGGGTAGGCCTTGAAGCGCGACCGCTTAGGCTTGTCTCCATCGACCTCAGGCAGTCGACTGATGCTGTGGCGCTGTAGACAGCGATGAAGCGACGAGCGGGTCAGGTGCGGGATTGTCGCCTGGAGCGCGTAGAGGCAGTCATCGAGCGGCAGGAGCGTATGACGGCGAAAGGCGACCACGACCGCTTCGTCCTCAGGTGACAGCACCGTCGACCGCGGATTTTTGGGACCCGTGCGTTGGTCGGCGACCGAGGCCCGACTCCTCCACTTGGCGACCGTCTTCTGATTGATCCCGTAGCGCTTCGAGAGCGCCCTCAGGCTCGCTTGACTATGCTGGATCGCTCGACGGATTGCCTCAGTCGTCGTGGCGCTGCCGTGAAGAACCTGGCCCATAGTGCGTCCCTCCACTCCGACGTGAAGAGTGCACCATCAAACCCTGGGATCAAACATCTAGCTCGTCGGCGGACGTAGAAACCCAGCTCCCCATCGTCGTCAGTTCCGCGAGGGTTGGGCCGTCAGGCCGTCGAAATCGCATCCCTTGCGGGCGCAGAGGACCTCTCGATGGACCTGGCGTGCGTAGCCGCGCGGCGGCACCACGGTCGCGGGGGGGGCATGATATCCCGCCGCCTCGCCAGCTCTGCCTCGTCGACCAGCAGGTCAGGTCGGTGCCCCGCGACCGAGATGCGAATGCGGTCGCACGTCCTCACGAAGGCGAACGTCCACGCGATGCCGCGTGCGGCGTCACGTGGAGCGAGATGGTGCCGTACTCCTGGAGCGGGCTGTCGGCGTGGAGGTCCTGCATCGTCATGCCTACGGAACCCAACACGACGAGGCGCTTCCTGATTGGCAGGAGGCGAGCGAGGCGTTTTCCCGGCAGCTTGCGACCTGCCAGCCTTGAGCCGGCGCTCCGCGACGCATCGGCGACCGGGGCCGGACCGAGCGGCGAGACAGCTGCGCCGACAGCCGCGTCGTTGGTCACCCATGCCTCACCTCCGCTTGATCGACCCCTTTCGCGGGTCTGCCCGGGCCGGCCACTTGGGGGCGCAAAGCGTACGATGGCGGCAATCCGTACCCAGGCGACGGTTCGCGTCGAACAAGGTGCCGTACGCGGCCGCTCCGATGTCGAGGACGGGTCGCATGTCTGCCAACCGTCCATCGATCGCCGCCGGTCGCTGACACCGCGCGGGGATCGACCTTGGCTGCTCGCGCCTTTCGCGTCGTGCCGACCGCCGGCCTTAACGCCCCGGGACGCGGCGTTCGACCCGGCGTCTAACGCGCTTGCGGATCGGTGCGGCGCGCCGGAAAATCACGGCCAAGCGATTCGCCGGCAGTCCCGTGGCGTGCTGGCATCCCCGGAGCATTCATGTCCGATTTCGACCTGTTCGAACACCGCCTCGCGACGACGGCGCAGGGCGTCCACTTGTTCATGCTGGCCCGGGAGGTTCGAGCCGACCCGGCGAATCGCTACTGGCGGGCGCCGTCGGGCAACGGCAACGCCATGACTGCGGGAGACGAGATGGGGGGGCTGCGCGACGACCTCGAGCGTCTGGAAAGCGGGTGGTCCCTGGCCCGGGACGACCTGGCCGGTGCTCCCCGCCTCGAGGGATGGGGCATAATCTTCCGCGAAGGCGAGCTGCTCTGGCGTCTCATGGGCGATCCGCGCGACACGGGGCGCGACCTCCCGAGCGTCGCGGAGGGTGAGACCCTATGTACGATGCAGGTCTTGGCCGTCGACGACGGCTTCACCTGGGCTCGGGATAGGCGAGGCTTCTACAGACTGGGCCAGCCCCGGGGTTGAGCCCTCGGTCGGCGCTTCCGCGCGCGTGTCGGGGGCGGACGGGCGCGGACCGTCATCGGATCCGGCGTCGACGATCGGGCCCCGTGCCGGAGCTCTGGTGCGCCATTTTTCGGTCCGATGCTGCATGCGATGAGGTTCGGTCGATTATATGCATGGCGCGCGGTTGCGCACGTCAGCCCAATCCGCGATGGACAACACATCCACCGAGTGATGTGTCGCTCGGCAGTGTCCGGCGCGGGGCGCATTGAGTTAGTCTGCGGATGCGATGCGATGGCGAATATCCTGCGTCCCGCCAAGGAATGGGAGCACTGGAGCGTTCGCCCAGCTACGCTGCTGCACCATGAGGAACCTGAATGGCAGTTTTCCGAGGTCGAGTACGGTCCAGGGGGTGCGTGGGACGTCGTCACCACGTGCCTGCACATCGCGTCTCATCCAGATCCGATCCGTCAGCGCCTCGGATCGGCGCGGACCCCTTTTCGAACCGTCGCCCCGAGCGCGGCGATAAGCGCACCCGGCGATCATCTGACGGGCGCTTGGGAGGGGCGTGGACGCGGCCAGCACGTCATGGTCTCACCGATATTCGTCGCGGCCGCCTTCGAGCGCGATGTGGATGCCACGGCCGTTCCCAGGCGGCGCTTCGCCTACCAGCGGGAGTGTGACGGCGCGGATACGATCATCCGCAACCTGCTCGGAGCTATGTCCATCCACATCCGCGACGGGAATCCGGGCGAAGCCGTCTTCATGCAGACGATCGTGCTCGCGCTGGTCCATCATGCCTTGCCCGCTCCGTGGACCAGGGCAGAGTTCGCCGCCTCGCGCGGTGGTCTTTCCCGACATCAACTCGCCATGGCCATCGACATGATCGAGGCCCGGCTTCTCGGTCGGCCTAGCCACGTCGAACTCGCGTCCGCGCTGAACGTCAGCACGCGCTATTTCTGCCGCGCATTCCGACGCTCGACGGGCCTGTCGCCGCATCAATTCATCATCAAGCGTCGGGTGAGCCTGGCGCGCGCGCTCATCGAAGGAAGCGAGCTATCGCTGACCGAAGTCGCCTTTGCGGCGGGCTTTGGTCACCACAGCCAGATGACCGCTACTTTCCGGCAGGTTCTCGGGATACCACCGTCGCACTTCCGCAACAGGCGGTGGGGACAGGCCTGATCGCAGGGACGTCGGGTTCCCGTTTCCATAAATCCGTTCCCGATCGTGAAAGCGCGACGCCGCATATATGATAAGCCATGTCGAGATCTGCGTTCATGAGATAGGCTTGGTGTCCAGGACAATTTAAAATCGCGATCCTGGAAGTCACATCCTGCGCTGTGTCAATCGAGCTGATTTCGCCTATGTTTCAACAAAAACGCGTCGATAACGCGTCGATTAAGCTGCTGTCAGCCGAAGGCGCCCGGTGTTGACCAGCATTACGGCGGATTAAATGCCCAGCCAAGAGAATCAATCGCGGATGCAGCTGCTCGCAGAGATCGCGGAGTCTCTGAACGTACCGATCTATGTCTTCTTTAATTCAAGCGCCAGCGCTGAAAGCGGTCCATCCGAGATCGAGGATGCCGAAATATTGAATCTGTTTCGAAGAATGAAAAACTGACAGACTAGAAGATGTTGTATTGATCTTTTGCGTTGTATCTCCACATCTAAGGCCGGATGCGGTCGCACGCAGACATTTAATACAAGCCCAATAATCCGCACCGATAGCGGATCTATCGCAATCATATTCACGCCCAATGCGCTTCATGACGTCAACATTATTGTTGTTTGCAATAATGCTGCTGGCCTCGACGAGATTCCCTACGCATTCTCGGGGTAAGAACTTGGGTTCGGCCCCCCCGCACGGCCATCGGTTATCCAAAGCCGTCCACAGCCGTCCACAGCCGCACGCGTCCAGCCACCAGCGCGCTGGACCAGGAAGCGCTTATCCCCTATAATTCCAATATTCGAGGATTATGGTTTCATCAGTTCCTCCGGCGCCCGTCGGCGGCATGGCACGCCCATTCGCCACGCTCGGGCCATCTCGCGTCCAGGTCCGCCGCGCGACCGTCCGGGTCGGTCGACCGCCGGGCCGGAAGGGGGCCCGGGGTCTGGCGGCCCATGGCACGTCCGCGCGGCAGGGCCGACCAGCATCGAGGATGCTCTAGGGCATCCCACCCGGATCCGAAGGCCACGTTTTCCGGGAACGCCTTACGAAGTCAACCACGACGGTCCCGTCGAAGCCCGGCGTCCCCGACGCGACCCAACCAGGGCCGCCGTCTCGCGCCCGCGGGCGTGCCCGGAGGAGACCGTGACGCTGCGGTCCGCCGGGCCGGCATTCCGCTCCATCCATGTTGGCGCCGGCCGACCACGGGGGCGATCCGGTCGCGTCCGACCGCGACCGCGACGGCGGCCCGTCGCGACGGCGGTCGGTTCGGCCAGACCGGCGCGGCCGCGAAACCTGTCCCAGCGCGTCCGTCTCGCCGGCGAACCCACTGCCGCTTGCCGCTGCGATCCGGGCGTCCCACCGCGCCGGGCCCGGCGTCCACGATCGATCACCGGGAGGGTCACATGAAGCCTGGATCCGACGCGTCGCCGGCACGCCGACGCGGGGCGGCGCCCCCGCCGGGCCGCGCTTGCCCCGGCATGGTATCCTGGCGGGGCCGGGCTCCGTCCCGGGTCGCGCCGGCGCCGATCACGATCCCGGGCGATCGAGACCGGGCCGTCGGGCTGCACGGACACCTCGCCGCCGCCATCGCGACGTGCGACCGAACCCCATGCGGGAACGTCGGCGCGTCCCTCGCGAGCGTCGTCACGGGCGATGCCGTCCGCCTTGCACGCAGCGCGGGCGCCACGGCTTTTGTCGCCCGCGCCCACGCGACCCGCGCCATCCCGCCGCGGCTTCCCGGGCGGGCCGGTCCGCCGTCGGCCTCGCTTGGGCGCGGGAGCCGCCCATGACGAAGGGATCCGGCCGAGGCCGTCCACCCCGGCGGCGTGCGGCGCGTGGGTCGGCCGCGTCGGCGTTCCTGGCCGCGCTGGCGGATTCGGCGCGGGCGGAGGATTTCGGTTCGGCCATCGACGCGCTCCTACAGGATCCGGCGCTGCCGCACGCCGACCTCGCCGGCGCGGCGGTCGCCCTCGGCGAGGCGGTCGATGCGATCGGGGGGCCTCACGTCTTCCCGGTCGACGGCCCGGCGCTGGTCCTCGTGACGGTGCCGTCGGCGGCGTGGGTCGCTCCCGTCACCAGGGTCGTGCGCTGCCACGTCGCCGCGGCCCGGCGTGGCCGGCGCCGGGGCATGGGGGACGACGGCTCGCCCGCATGCGTCCCCGGCGATGGCGCGACGAAGCATCCCACGCCCGACGATCGCGCGGCGGAGGTGGCCGAGGCGCTCCGCCTCGGGCGCCTGGTGGTGGGCGTGTCCCAGGACCCGGCGCGGCTGCTGCCCGGGAACCTGGTGCGTGGCGCGGAGCGCCGGATAGCGCTCGCCCCCCTCGATCCGGATGGCATCCGCCTCGCGGTCGAATCCGCGACGGGGGAGGCCACGCGATGCGCGATCCCGGAACGCCTCGCCGGGTCCTGCGAACCGGAGGACCTGCTCCTCGCCGTCCATGCCCTCCGCGGCGCTGACGGATCGATGGCGCGCCTGGAGCGGCTCCTGTCCGACAAGCTCGCGACGGCCGGCCACGGACCGCGCCTGGAGGACCTGCACGGCTTCGGGGACGCGCGGGAATGGGGGCTCGCCCTCCTGGCGGATCTCCGGGCCTGGAAGGCGGGGGGCCCGGGAAGCCCCCGGTGGTCGGACCTCGAATCCGCGATCCTGCTCTCGGGGCCCCCGGGGGTCGGGAAGACGGTCTTCGCGGCGGCCCTGGCGCGCAGCGCCGGCGTCCCCCTGCTGGCGGGCTCGCTGGGGCAATGGCAGTCGGCGCGCGACGGCCACCTCGGGCACACGCTCGGCGCCATGCGCACCTTCTTCGAACGCGCCCGGCAGGCCCCTTGCGTGGTGCTGATCGACGAGGCGGACTCCTTCGGGTCCAGGGACGCGTTCAGGGGGGGCCACCGCGACTACGGCGTCCAGGTCGTCAACGCCCTGCTCGAGCACTTGGACGGGGCCACGGCAAGGGAAGGCGTGGTCGTCGTGGCGGCCACGAACCTTCCCGACCGGCTCGATCCGGCGCTGCTGCGCCCGGGCCGCCTCGAGCGCCACGTCCGGATCGGCCTGCCCGACGCGGACGCGATCGCGGCGATCCTGCGCCTGCACCTCGGCGAGGCGCTCGCCGACGCCGACCTGGCCGGCCTGGCCGCACGGCTGATCGGCATGACCGGCGCGGCCGTCGAATGCGTCGTGCGCCGCGCGCGCGGCGCCGCGCGGCGCGAAGGCCGGCCGCTCGCCCCGTCCGACCTCGTCGGGATGGTCGCGGCGGCGCGGCCTGAACTGCCGCGGCAGCTCAGGCGTCGGGTCGCCATCCACGAGGCTGGCCACATCGTGGCCGCGGCGGCGACGGGCGCCCCCGGGCCGCTGTCCGCCTGCATCGACGCCGACGGCGGCGCAGCGTGGGTCGGCATCGGCGAGCCCCAGGGCGCCGCCGGCGAGCCGTGGTTCGATTCTCGCCTGGCCGTGATGCTGGCGGGGCGTGCGGCCGAGGAAGTCGTCCTGGGCGACGTCAGCGCCGGCTCCGCCTCGGATCTCGAGGGCGCGACGGAGCTCGCCGTGCTGATGGAGACGCGCCTCGGCTTCTCGCCGCGGACGCCGCTGGTCGCGTTCGCCGCCGCGGGGCCCGCGGAGGCGCTGCGGATGCCGTGGGTGGCGGCCGCGGTGCACGAACGGCTGACGGCGGCCTACGACCGCGCGCTCGACCTGATGCGCACGCACCGGCGCGAGCTGGAGCGCGTCTCGGACCGCCTGTTTCGCAGCGGGAACATCGGCGACGCCGAGATCCGTCGCCTGCTCGGCCGGCGGTTCGGGCGCGCCGCGGGTTGGGTCGGCGGACGGCATCGGTGACCGGGCCGGGCCGGCACCCGTTCGGCCGTGCAGCCGCGGCTTGTGGATACCGGGGATGGGGCCCCCTCCGATGCGGATGCCGCATCCGCGTCCGAAGGCTCCGCCATCCCAGTCATGGCCCCGAGTGAACGGATTCCGTTCAAATCGTCTTTCGTATCGCGCCATCTTTTCGATCTTCTCGGCAAGTAGATGACGGTATGCTGCGCGCGGATAGACCAGGGCCGCGCGGAGAGTTCGATGTCCCGGCGCGCGCGATCTGCTTTCACGTGTTCGGCCCGGCGCCGGTGCGCGGTCCCGCCGGGGGGACGTGTCCTAGATTCTACATGGCCGCGGATCCGAAGGGTTACCGGACCGTTGGGGACTTCCCTCGAATGCGTGCCTGTCCGGTTACGCCGTTTTGGGCGCGCCCCGACGGCGGCGGCGCGCGCCGCGAGACCTGCTCAAGCTTGGCTGCTATAGTTCGATTATTGCGGAACTAAAGAAACAAGGAAGGATGACATCGGATGGCGAAGGTCGGATTCTTCTCGGACGATGAAACGGGCGAGCTCTGCGCCCGGCTGACCTGCCTCGGCTTGGCCGGGACCGCCGGAAGCGCGATCCTGGCGGTGCCGGAGGCGGCCGTGGGACCGGCCGACGCCGCACCCCCGCGCGGCGTGTCGGTCGTCGGCCTCGTGCCACATGCCGATGGGCGGGGCCTCGGGCGGCTCGTCGCCGAAACCGGTCGGTCCGGCATCGACGTGGTCGCGGCCCTGCCCCTCGACCGCCTCGCCGACGGCGCCGTGCGCTGCCTGTTCGACGTCGCGGTCACGGTCGGCGGCGGCCAGGTCCAGGCCGCGCGCGCCCTGAGGGCGGCGCGCTACGAGGCGAGCCCGGGGCCCGGGCGTACCCCGGCGGTCCCAGCGTGGTTCCTCGCCGGATCGGACCAGTCGATCCTCGCGACCAAGGCGAGGCTGTCGAGCGCGCACGGACCGCGCCTCCCGTTCGCGACCCGCGCCTTGCCGATGGTCCTCCCGCGCGGAACGCGTTGCGGCCGCGAGGGGCTGCTGTCCTGGCGGCCGGGCGACCCCGTGCGCGCCACGGCCGCGTTGCTCGCCGCCCTGGCGCTGGCCGTCGCCGCCGACCCCGCGGCCGCGCGGATCGAGGCCGCCGACCTGGCCGCCCTGATGGCCGCCGGGACGACGCCGGAGGATCGAAGGCTGGCCGGGCGGCTGGTCTCCCTCGCCGAGGCGTACGGCCGGACGGCCGACGGCCCGGACGAAGTCGGGCCGGACCGGTCGCGCGGAGCGTCGCGCGACCGGCGGCTCCGGCCGACGCGCCCGGCATCGGCCACGTCCGGCGACGCCCGGGCCCCCGCGCCCCGCCCGGGGCGGGTGTACCGGTACTGAGGGCGAACGAGCGACCACCACATCGACCAGCGACGGAGGATCGACATGAGCATCGGCAAGACCATGACCCGGACCGCGGAGCGCGCCGGAGCGACCGGCGGGACGGCGCGGAACGCCCCGGACCGTCGGCGCGTCGGGGGGACGGCACGGCGGAGGCCGGTCGACCCGCGGTCCGTCGCCCGGTCGTCGCGAGCCCCGGCCAGGCTCCGGGCCGGTTCGATCCGCGAGTTCGACGACTCCGAGCTCGATCCCGCGTTCGACGAGTTCGGCGACCTCGCCGAGCACGTCGACGGGTTGGCCGTCCACATGCGGGACGTCCTGGCGCATCACGCCCTGGCCGAGTCCGGGACGGACCTCGATTGAGGGAGGCGACGGGGAACGGCTCACAGGCCGGACGCACACGACCGGGAGAGACCGCATGCAGACCCGCTTCGCCTTCGGCCCGTCCTCCGCGCCCCTCGCTCACGGGGACGCGGCCCGGCGCCCGCCGTCGCGGACGCCGTCCCGCGGCGGGACCCGAGGACGCGCTGCCGGGGGCGTGGGGGAGCCGGACGCGCTCCTGGTCTTGGACATCGAGACGGTCCCCGACGCCGCGCTGCTCCCCCCCGAATGGCCGGCCGACCGGTTTCCCAAGAACGCCTGGCATCGGATCGTCGCGATCTCCTCCGTCACGGCCGACATCCTGCGGTGCGGCGATGGCCGCGAGGGTTACGCCGTCACCGCGTGCCGCAGCGGCGGGAGGAAGGACTGGGGCGAGGCGCGCCTGCTCGACGCCTTCTGGCGCTTCTTCGAGGCCGGCCGTTACAGGGTGGTCACCTGGAACGGCCGGGCCTTCGACATGCCGACGATCCTCGCCCGGTCGATGATTCACGGGATCGACGCGCCGGCCTGGTTCCGCCGCGGCACGAAATGGGATGGCTACCGGCATCGGTTCGCCCTCGACTGGCATACGGACTTGATGGATGCGACGTCCGAGCACGGCGCTGCCCCGCGGATGACGTTGGGCGAGGCGGCGGCCGCCCTCGGCCTGCCCGGCAAGCTCGGGGAACACGGGTCCGAGGTCGCGGCGATGATGGCGGCGGGCGAGGCCGACAGGGTCCGGGCGTACTGCGAGACGGACTGCATCAACCTCTTCGCGCTCTACCTGCGCTGGGCCCACCTCACCGGGCGGGCGGATGCGGCCTCCCACGATCGGGCGATCCTGGACCTCGCGGACTACCTCGGGCGCGAGCGCGGGGCGCGGCCGCACCTCGGGCGCTTCAGGGATGCCTGGACGGCCATGGCCGACGGGAGGGCCATGATCGGACCGCTCGCCTCGGCGAGGGGCGGTCCGCCCGTGACGGAAGGTGACGCGATCGATCGCTGACGGTCCGGCGCGGCTGGTCGGCAGTGAAACGCGCGACGCCCTTCCAGGCCTGCGGCCGCCCCGCCTCCGGCCAGGCGCCCCCGTGCCGGGGATGCCGCTGAGGATGTCCGCTCCGGCTCGGATCGCCTCGGGGTGGGCAAAAGGACGATCGCGGGCCAGGCGCGCGGGCTCCGATGCGGGCCCCGCCATGCTCCCCCAGGCCTCGCGTCTAATCGGCTCTTCCCGGCTGGCCGAACGCCCGTCGGGCGGGCGCCCGACACCGGCGGGGTGCTTGGCGTCGGCGCCGCCGGCCGCGTCCCGCTCCGGCCGCCCGGATGCCCACGGAGCGACGGATCCCGCCGGGTCCAGCGCGAGGGCGCTCAACCGATTCTTTCCGACCGGCATGGCATTCTTCCGCGGAGGCCGCCCCTGCCGATGATCGACCGCCCGCCACAGGAGTTGCCATGCCGCGCCAAGCCGACCCCCGGAAGGCATACCTCGAACTGCACGCGGCGAGCTGGCGGGTGGTCGTGTTCGTGCCGGCCTCCGTCCGGGCGGCGATCGGGGCGACGAAGCTGGTGCACAACCTGGGGACCGACAGCCTGCGCGAGGCCAACGTCCTGAAGCGGCCGCACGTCGACCGCTTCAAGCGTCGGATCGCGGCGGCGCTGGCGAACGTCGGGAAGCCGGGCGCGGACGACCTTCACTTGGCGGCCGAGCTCGCGAAGGTGGCGCGCGAGCTCAAGCGCGACGGCACGGCGGAGGAGTGGAATGACTTCGACGCGGCCGTCTACGAGCGGCATGCCCAGATCCGCTGGAAGGACTCCCGCTGGATCCCGGTCGTCGATCCCGAGCTGGGGCCGACCGAGGTCGAGCGGGCGCTGCCCGAGCAGACCGAGAAGGCCAGGCTGTTCTCGGCGGTCGCCCATGGGCGCGTCACGCCCATCGACATGAAGCATGAGGAGTACCTCAGGAGCCTCGACGTCAAGGACCGGACGCTGGCGGACGACACGCGGGCCCTCAGAATGCTGAAGGCCTGGTGCGAGCGCCACCAGACCCCGGCCACGGTGGAGGCCATCGACATCGCCGCGGCGCACGCGTTCGTGGACGAGCTCGTGCTGGGCTCGGGCCTCGATCGCGTGACCTGCAAGAAATACGTCGGCCGGCTGTCAAGCTATTGGCAATGGATGGCGCCGCGGCTTCCAGCTGCCGCGAGCGGGAACGTGTTCGCCAAGATCGTCATCCGCGGCTCGAGGCAGAAGTCCAAGGCCAAGGAGCGGGCGTTCACCGACCGGGAGGTCGCCGACCTCCTGCTCGGCCCCGCCACGCCGCACATGCTCGACCTGATGATGATCGGTGCGTTGACCGGCGCGCGCCTCGACGCGATCGTCGACCTCAAGGTCGCCGACACCGACCACGACTGCCTTCGGTTCAAGGCCCAGAAGCGCGAGACCCACGCGCGGTACGTCCCCGTCCATCCGGACCTGCGCGAGGTGGTCGCGAGGCGTGTCGCCGGCAGGGGGCGGGACGCCGACCTGTTCCCCGAGTGGCCGCCAGTGAGGAAGGCGGGCTCCATGCGGGAGCGCAGCTTCAAGACGTCGAACCATTTCACGGCCTACCGTCGGACGGTCGGGGTGGAAGAGAAGGTGGACGGCAAGCGGCGTTCGCTCGTGAACTTCCATTCCTTCCGGCGCTGGTTCATCTCCCGCATGGAGCAGGCCGGCGTGGCCGAGAACATGATCGCGGCGATCGTCGGCCACAAGCGGGGATCCATCACCCTCGACGTCTACAGCGAGGGGCCGACGATGCGCGCGGCCCGCCGGGCGGTCGCGCGCATCAAGCTGCCCCCCCTCGACGGAAGCGCGATCAAGGAGGAGATGGGCTTGCGCGCACCCTAGCGGTTCGAATCTGACACTCGGCATCCGGTCTCGGATGTCGGGCCGGGATGATCCATGTTCCCCACGCCATCGTGGATCGAGCGAGGGAACTCGCGCACCGGCTCGTCCGGGCATGGGGCCTCGCGAACGTGACCCCCGAGTCTTCTCACCGCGAGGGCATAGGTAAAATACGAATTCGAGATGGCTGTGATAGGGCGGCCGTATCGATCGGATCGCCGTACCGTCGGTGCTGGAGGATCTTCGACAGGAAGGTCTGGGCGCGCTCGGAGCGGGGGCTGCCGAAGAAGTCCTCCTTCCGGGCGTCCTCGACGATCTCGCCGCGATCCATGAAGATCACCCGGTCGGCGACCTTGCGGGCGAAGCCCATCTCGTGGGTCACGACCATCATGGTCATGCCCTCCTTGGCGAGCTCGACCATCACGTCGAGCACCTCGCCGACCATCTCGGGGTCCAGCGCCGAGGTCGGCTCGTCGAACAGCATCACCACCGGGTTCATGGCGAGCGCCCGGGCGATGGCCACGCGCTGCTGCTGACCGCCCGAGAGCTGGCCCGGGAACTTGTCGGCATGGGCGCTCAGGCCCACCCGGGCCAGCAGGTCGAGGCCGCGCTTCTTGGCATCCTCGGCGCTGCGCCCCAGCACCTTGCGCTGGGCGATGGTGAGGTTGTCGGTGATCGACAGGTGCGGGAACAGCTCGAAATGCTGGAACACCATACCGACCCGGGAGCGGAGTTTTGGCAGGTTGGTCGACTTGTCGATGACCTTGGTGCCGGCGACCGTGATCTGGCCCTTCTGGAACGGCTCGAGGGCGTTGACGCACTTGATCAGGGTCGACTTGCCCGAGCCCGAGGGGCCGCAGACCACCACGAACTCGCCCTTGGCGACCTTCGTGGTGCAGTTCGTCAGCACCTGGAAGTCGCCGTACCATTTGCTGATGCCGTCGATGGCGATCATCGTCTCGCCGGGCGCCGCCGCGGGTGCGCCGTAGACGAGGCCGCCGGGCCGCAGGCCAGCATCCTCGGGGGCGTGGTCCGCATCGGCGATCGGCGTGGTGACGGCGGTCTCTGGCATCGGCGTCGCGGTCATGGCGTGGCCTCCCGTGGGCATGTTCGACTAGCGGATAACGGCGAACCTGCCTTGCAGGCGGCGTACTAGGAAGGACGCCAGGAAGCAGATCGTGAAGTAGACGACCGCAGCAAACAGGTACATCTCCACCAGTCGGCCATCGCGCTGGGCAATTTTCGATGGAGCTCCCATGAAGTCGGTGAGCGACAACACGTAGACCAGCGAGGTGTCCTGAAAAAGTATGATCTTCTGGGTCAGTAGTAGCGGCGGCATGTTGCGGAATGCCTGGGGCAGGATGACGCTGGTCATCGTCTGCCAGTAGGTCATGCCGAGCGCCTGGGCCGCCGCCGTCTGTCCCTTGGGGATCGACTGGATGCCGGCGCGCATGATCTCGGCGAAAGACGCTGCCTCAAACGCCGTGAACGTGATCAGCGCCGAGGAGAACGCCCCGACCTGGATCGGGGTCTTGGAGCCGATGGCATAGGCGCCGATGTACGGTACCAGGAAGTAGAACCAGAAGATCACCAGCACGAAGGGCACCGAGCGGCACAGCTCGACGTAAGCCTTCGCGAGGTGCCACAGTCCGGGGATGCCCGAGAGCCGCGCCAATGCGATCAGCGTGCCGATCACCGTGCCGCCGACCGCCGCCATCACCGTCAGGGATAAGGTGAAGACCATGCCCTGGCCGAACAGGTAGGGCAGCGAGGTCAGGATGACGCCGAAGTCGAAGTTCGAGAGCATGGGAGGCCTGCGCGGTCGCCGTTGGCGGGTCGGAGGGAAGATCGGCTCAGCGCTGCCCGGGGATCGCGATGAAGCGTTCCAGGAGGGTCGCCAGGGCGACGACGGCGAGGTTGATGATGATGTAGAGAACGGTCGCGGCGGTGAACGCCTCGAAGACCTGGAATGAGAATTCCTGCATCGAGCGGGCGGCGGCGGTGAGCTCGACCACGCCGATCGTCAGCATGACGGAGGTGTTCTTCAGGTTGCTCAGGAACTCGGAGGTCAGCGGCGGCAGGATGATCCGGTCGGCATTGGGCAGCAACACGTAGCGATAGGTTTGGGCCGTGGTGAACCCCATGGGCGTGCCAGCCATCCGCTGCCCGCGCGGCAGGGCCTGGATGCCGGCGCGCACCTGCTCGGCCACGCGCGAGGCCGTGAACAGACCCAGGCAGAGCACGCCGGTGTAGAACGGCGCATACGGAAGCTGCTCGAGCCAGTCGCCCGTCGCAGTCGGCAGGACCTCCGGCAGCACGAAGTACCAGAGGAACATCTGCACGAGCAGCGGGACGTTGCGGAACAACTCGACGTAGACGGTGCCGACCAGGTTGGCGGTCTTGCTCGGCAGCGTGCGCAGCACGCCGATCACCAAGCCGACGCTGAACCCGATGGCCCACGCGCACAGCGCGGTCAGGATGGTCCACTTGAGGCCCGTCAGCAGGGTCTGGGTGTAGGTGACACCGCCTTCGGGCGAGAGGTCGAAGAAGATGGCCGAGTTCCAATTGTAGTTCATGGCCCCGCCCTGCTGGATGACCCGGTGGCCGCGGTGGGCGCCATCGTTCGCGGCGTCCGTGGTCGACCGCCGATGGTCGATCGCTCTTCCCATTCATACGTCCATAGGTAAAATACGAAGACAGGAAGGCTGTGATAGGCGAGCAGTATCGGTCAGATGATCAATTTCCGCCTGATCCGGCACCTTTGGTTGTTTCAGGCGGTTGCCGAGGAGGAGCATTTCGGGCGCGCGGCCAAGCGCCTGGGGATGTCTCAGCCACCCTTGACCGAACAGATCCAGGCGCTTGAGCAGGCGCTCAAGGTCAGGCTTTTCGAGCGCAACCGCCGCGGTGCGCAGCTGACCCCGGTCGGATCGGCCATCCTGCCGGCGATCCGCAAGCTCGCCGAACAGCTGGAACGTTTGGAATTCGCGGTGCACGAGGCCGTCGCCGGTCAGACCGGGACGCTGACCATCGGGGCGATCAACGCGGCGATCGTCAACGAGCTGCCCCCGTTGATCCAGCACCTGCGCGGCGCCTACCCGCAGCTCACCATCTCGGTACGGGAGATCGATAGCGTCGAGGCTGTGCCGGCGTTGGTGGCCGGGGACATCGATATCGCGTTCGCCCGGTTGGACGGCGACCTCGGGCCGGACATCCACACCCATCTGATGGCCGAGGATTGCCTGGCCGTGGTCCTCCCGCAAGGTCACCCGTTGGCGGGACTCCCGCAGGTGCCGCTACGCAAGCTGGCGCATGAGGACCTCACGATGGCCGCGCGCCGCGGCAGCCCGGTCTACTTCGACCACATCATGGCCGCCTGCCGCGCCCATGGGTTCTCGCCACGCATCATGTACGAGGTCCGTTCGGTCACCTCGCAGATCGCCCTGGTCGGTTGCGGGCAGGGCATCGCCATCGTGCCGTCGAGCTTCGAGCCGCTCGCCACCGCCAACGTGGCCTTTCGTCCCTTGGCCGAGACCATCAGGATCATCTCGATGGCATTGGTCTGGTCATCGGCGAGGCACAATCCACTCGTCGAGGAGATCGTCCGGATCGTCTCGGGCCCAGGCATCACTTCGGGCGGCCCCGGCGGTTGAGGTCCGATGTTCGATACCGGGGCCGCTGGTCTGCCGGAGATGGAAAACGGTCGGTCGCTCATCGCTCGAAGGAAATGAAATGGCTGGCTGCCCCTCCCACTGACGGGATGTGAGTGACGAGATGTGGTCGCTGCCGAAGCTGCCACGCGGACGCGTTGGCCGCCCCCTTGGGGATTGCCGCCACCGGCCTTGATCCAGCCAACAGCATCTTCCGGATTCAAGCCGTCGACGCAGCCGCCCACGTCGTCGTTCCCGAGGCCTCGGGGCGAGCGTAGGTCGCGCCGTTCTCCGCGAAGCCGTCGCGACGCCGGGTCGGCATGGAGGCGTGCGGCACGGCGCACCGCTGGGCCCGGGAACCGGCGCATCTCGTCCATGATGGGAGGTTGATGCGGCCGGCTTATGTGAAGCCACACGCGCAGCGCGGCAAAACCGCTGCGAACGTTGCCGCCGCCATCCGCGCGGCGGTGACGCGCCCGACCATGCGGTTCGTGCAGGTCAAGTCGACCGAGCGGCAGGCCGCGCTGGCGCTGCACCGTACGCGCGACCTGCCGGTCAAGCAACGTACGCAGTTGGAGAACATGACCTACGGCCTGCTCGCCGATTTCGGGATGGCGCGGGGCCTGCGCCATGCGCTCGAACTGGCGTCCCGGCTCGTTGATCGCGTGGATGGCTTTCCGGACTCCGATGGTGACGAGGGCAAGCCTATCCGGCTCCCCCTCGATCACGAATTGCGTCAGTTCCGCCCCGATCTCTCCGGCTGGGAAGATCAGGTCGCTGGCCACGGTTGACGGCCCACCACCGCCGACCAGCACGGGGCGTTCGCTCGCCGGGACGGCTTGTCGTCCGAGGATAAGCCCGACCCGGCCAAGGGTTTGAACTTCGTGGCCAGGGTCCGTCCGGACTGAATCGGCGTCCGTTATTTGGCCGAATCGGACTGGGCGCGTCCAGGCCAGGAACGATGCGGTGGAGTGCGGGACGGTCGCAGTGAGCGGCTCCGGCGCCGCGCCCGTACCGAAGACGGACACTTCGACCGGACCTCCCGTTCGCTCCTGATTGCTGCGCCCGGGCGTATGGTGGGGGGTGTAGCCTGTCGGGGCGCCGGCGTCCGTGCTCCCAGTGCGACAGCGGGCGCGGAAGCCGTCGCCGCCGGCAGCACCGTATGAAACGGCATGATGTGTGAAGCCGTCATATTGAGGCATTTCTCGTTCCGGTCGTTGCTGATCACGCCCGTGTGATCGACGACAAAATGCTCCCTCCTTGGCGGATATAACTTCTATCATTTGATGTGTTTGTGCGATTAAACATTAATTAAGGGTCTATATACAGTATTTGCTTAGGCGTTCGTGTCATCTGAAGCCTGTCCGCTGAGTTCGCGGGGCCAAACGTCGCCCCGCTGTCGAGCACCCCTGCAATTTCTGGAGTCGATGGTCATGTTCGGTGGAACACGCACGCACGCCGATCACGCGGCCAAGCTCGATGCGCTCGACCGGTCGCAGGCGGTCATCGAGTTCCAACCTGACGGAACCATCCTCACCGCCAACGCCAACTTCCTGACGGCGATGGGCTACACCCTGCCCGAGGTGCGGGGGCAGCACCACGCGATGTTCGTCGAGGCGGCGCAACGCGACAGCGCCGAGTACCGCGCGTTCTGGGACGCCCTGCGGCGGGGTACTTTCCAATCGGCGGAGTTCAAGCGCATCGCCAAGGGTGGCCGGCCCGTGTGGATCCAGGCGAGCTACAACCCTGTGCTCGACCGTACCGGATCCGTCGTGAAAGTCGTGAAGTTCGCCGCCGACATCACCGCGCGGAAGATGCAGGCTGTCGATCTCGACGGCCAGATCGCGGCACTGCACCGCTCGCAGGCGGTGATCGCCTTCGATCCCGCCGGCACGATCCTCGATGCCAACCGCAACTTCCTCGACGCGACGGGCTATCGCCTCGACGAGATCCGGGGGCGGCATCACAGCCTGTTCGTGGACGCCGCCGAGCAGGCGGGCGAGGCCTATCGCGGGTTCTGGGCCAGGCTCGCGCGGGGCGAGTTCGCGGCGGGTGAGTTCCGGCGCTTGGCCAAAGGCGGCCGTGAGACCTGGATGCAGGCGACCTACAATCCGATCACCGATGCGGACGGGACGGTGTTGAAAGTCGTGAAGTTCGCCACCGATGTCACCGCCCAGGTACAGGAACGTCAGCGCCGTGCCGATGCGCAGCACACGATCGGCGCGGACCTCGACGCGATCGGTAGCGCCGTCGAGGACGTCACCCGGCAGACAGCGGAGGCCGCCGGCACCGTCGGACAGGTCTCGAACGACATCCAGTGCGTGGCCTCGGGGGCGGAGGAGCTGTCGGCCTCGGTCGGCGAAATCAGCCAGCAGGTCAGCCACGCCGCGCGCATGGCCGGCGAGGCGGTCGAACAGGCTCGGCATACGGGGAGTATCGTGGCAGGGCTGAGCGGGCAGGCGTCGCAGATCGGCGATGTGGTCGCGCTGATCCAGGGCATCGCCTCACAGACCAACCTGCTCGCCTTGAACGCTACCATCGAGGCGGCACGCGCGGGTGCAGCGGGCAAGGGCTTCGCGGTGGTCGCCACCGAGGTGAAGGCCCTGGCCGAGCAGACCGCCAAGGCGACGGATCAGATCCGCGGGCAGATCGCGGCGACGCAGACGGCGACCCGGGAGGCGGTCGATGCGATCGGCTCGATCCAGGTCACGATCCGGGGTCTAGACGAGGTCTCATCCGCGATCGCGGCGGCCGTGGAGGAGCAGTCTGCCGTGACGCGGGAGATGTCGGGCAGCATGCACACAGCCGCGCACGGCGTGACTACGATCGCCCGCGGCATGGAGGCGATCGCCCGGGCGAGCGAGCAGGTCGATGCTGCGACGCGGCAGGTGCGGGAAGCTTCGCGGGCGGTCGCCTGACGATGGCCCAGACCCCTGATTCGGCCACCGCCGCCCTTGCGCATGACTGGGCACGTTTGTCGGAAGTCGGCGTTGCCGTGCGGCGTAGCCTCGACGATGCGCTCGAGGAACTGGTGCGCGCGGCGATCGAGAATCCGACTGAGTCCTACGCGGCGAGTTGCGCCCGCATCGACCGGGCGTTCGATGACCGGATGGCTCCGTATCGGAGCCTAAGCTGGGCGATGGACCAAGCCGCAACGCTGCAGCATGCGCTGAAGGAGGGGTTGCGCCATCTATCATATCGATCCGGCAAGGGGTCTATGCGTGCTGGCGCAGCAGACATGGGTTTCCCCGTGGTGGCCACCGAAGTGAAGGCGCTGGCCGATCAGACCGCTGCGGCGACGGATCAGATCCGTGGCCAGGTCGTGACGACGCATGGGGCGACCCGGGAGGCAGTCGATGCGATCGGTTCGGTCCAGGGCACGATCCGGGGGCTGGACGATGTCTTGGCCCCGATCGCTGCGGCGGTGGATGAACAGTCTGCGGTGACGCGAGCGATGTCGGACAGCCTGCACCCGGCGCATGGCGTGACGACGATCGCCGGTGGCATCGAGGCGATCGCTCCGGCGAGCGAGCAGGTCGATGCGGCGACGCTCCAGGTGCCGTAAGTGGCGCGCACGGTCGGTTGAGGACCAAACCAGGTGTCCAGCGCAATCATCGCGTTCCGCCGCAAGGGCGACGAGGCATCCGCCATCGGCGACTTCGACGGGGTCGCGACAACGTTGCTGTCCGAGGGGCGCGCGTTCAGTCTCACGACGGCACGGATCGAAGCGATCCTGCTGAAGCTGCGGGCGCAGCGCAGCGAACTGGCCGCGGTGATCGCCGATTTGCAGGTGCGACCACCGAGCGGCGATATCCGGATCGACATGGTCAACGCGAACCTGCGCATCGAGGCGAGCAAGGGGCTCGCTCAGATCGACCGACTCATCGAGCATGCCGAGACGTGTGTTGTGACCCCATGAGCCGATGCTCCGGCCCGTCGCGACCGGGGCTCGTGCCGCTCACGGTGCACCCCGTGGCGTATCGACGGCGATCGATCGTCAGGCACCTCCCTCGATCAATCACGCACCGGCCTTGGCTGCCGCCACGGGCTGGAACGCGCGCACGAAGTCGGCATCGAGGCGACCCGCCATGCCCTTCAGGACGCCGTAGGCCCGTTCGCCGGGCATCGGCGCGCGATACGGACGGCGCTCGATCAAGGCCCCGTAGACGTCGCAGATCGTCACCAACCGCACGAGGTCTGGGATCTCCCGTGCCGGGAGTTGATCCGGGTATCCCGAGCCGTCGAGCATCTCGTGGTGCGAGCGCACGGCCGCCAGCATCCCGTCCTCGAAGCCGGCACCCACCAACATGTGGTAACCGCGCGCCGGATGCGTGCGCATCACCGCCGTCTCCGACTCGGTGAGCTTGCCCGGCTTGTTCAGGATCTCGGTCGGAACGTGGATCTTGCCGACATCGTGCAGCAGCGCGGCCTTCGTCAGGCGATGGCGGTCCGCCGCGCGAAGACCCAGCACAGCCGAGAAGGCGGCGGCGAGAGATGCCACCAGCAGGCAGTGCTGGTGCGTAGCGTCATCGAACCGTTGGACAGCGCGGATCCAGTCGTGGATGCCGCTGTCGCTGACGGCACGCACGACGAGGTCGGTGCCGATCTCGGCGACGACGGGCGTGATCGGTTTGCCGGATAGGAGAACCTGCTTGAGGAATTGCCCGGCCTCGCAGGCGTGCGCCTGCACGGCGACCGGGACCGATCGCAGCGGTGCCCGCATGCGTCCCAACGTGTCGAGGAGCTGCCGCGCGCTCGCGCTCGCGCTGAGTAAGCCGTCCGCGCCCAACACCTGGGCCTGCGCCTCGGCGCGGGCCGCGTTGCCGTGGACGAGGAACAGGTACGGCACACCCTTGCCCCGCACCTGCCCCAGGATCCTGCGGAGACGGATGATGGCATCGGATGTGAGCCGCTCGACATCGCTGACGATCGCCCCGGGATGGGCAGCGAACGGCTCGTCGTCATAGAGGTCGTGGATGCGGCTCGCCGTAGAGGCGCCGAAGTCGCGCGCGAGTCGCTCGGCGCGGCGCAGGTCGTCCGAGATCAGGAGAAGCTCGCCCATACCGCGATCTCAAGGAATATCGTCGGGACCGCCGTCAGGTCCCCGGTGTGTCGATGGCATCCGACACGGTTCAGCCGACCGCACGCGCGGCCTCGCGCACCTGGCGGGCGGGCACACCGACCGGCTCTCCTGCCGGATCGCCCACGCCTGCGTCTGCACCGGCCGCCGTCGCTTCCTGTCCCAGGGCCATGGCGAGCAACCGTGCGCGTCGCGCCCAGAGGTCCCGCTCCCTTGCGATCTGGCTCGCGCGGTCCTGGCTGGTCGCCAAGGCAATCTGCATCCCGTCCAAGGTGTTGCGCAGCTCGGTCGTGCGCTCGCGCTCCGCGGCCAGCGCTTCCCTCAGCACGGTCAGCGCGATCGCCGAGGACGATGCCGCGATGCTCGGCTCGGGGTAGGGGTGTGAGGGAACGGGATCGATCGCCGGCGTATCAATCTCGGCCTGCCTCGACTGCAGGGTTTGGCCCGGGCGCGGCAGCTCGGCGCGGATCCGCGCGACGTCCAGCTCCGGAACGGTCTGTTGCGGGGACGCCTCGACGGCGGGATGGTCCAGAGCGGACGCGGGCACGCCCTCGTCGTCCAGGACCAGGCTGTGGAGCGTCGTGAACACGGCGTCGCCGTCGAGCCGGCCGAGGTCGAAGCCGCTCTCGTCCGCGAGGCTGCCCCACAGGGCGCGGCCCCGGGCCGAGTGTCCGACGAAACCCATCGACCAGTTCGGGAAGCCGCGGCGCTCGGCCGGGCCACATTGCAGCACCGTGACCTCGCCATGGCGCTCGTCGCGCTGGATGCGCTCGAAGGTGCTCTCGACCGCGCGGCGGGGGCCCTCCAGGACCTGGGCGAACGCACCGCCGTTGAACAGCAGCGCCCCGGTCACCTCGACCTTGGCGTTGTTGCGCCGGGACGTCTCCAGGATCTGCGCGATGGCGGCGCTCGCCTCGGCCTCGCTCATCTCCAGGAGGTTCTTGCTGGCATAGACCAAACGGTACAGCTCACTCATCGGGGCGGCTCCGGGAAACGTTTATGTGCGATCAGGCCTGGGCGGTGTGCTCGGTGAGCAGCTTCATGAGATCGTCAGCCGGGACGGGCCGGCTGATCAGGTAGCCCTGCACGTCGGTGCAGCCCTCCGAGCGGATGCGCTGCATCTGGTCGGCCGTCTCGACGCCCTCGGCGACGGTGGTCATCCCGAGGCTTTTACCCAGGCCTGCGATGGCCCGGATGATCGCGTCCCCGCCCGGCTTGACCGACAGGTCGCTCACGAACGATCGGTCGATCTTGATCTTGTCGAACGGGAACGAGCGCAGATAGCTCAGCGACGAGTATCCGGTGCCGAAGTCGTCCATCGACACGCGCACGCCGAGCGCTCGCAGCCGTTGCAGGATCTGCAAGGTCCGCTCGCTCTCGTGGAGCAGCACGCCCTCGGTGATCTCGATCTCCAGCCTGTGCGCCGGTAGGCCGGAACCGGCCAGCGCGGACATGATCGTCTCGACCAGGCGTTCGCTCTTGAACTGTGCGGGCGAGACGTTCACCGCGATGGAGATCGGTGCCGGCCAAGTCACGGCATCGCGACAGGCTTGCCGGATCACCCATTCCCCGATCGGCACGATCAAGCCGATCTCCTCGGCGAGCGGAATGAAGTCGAGCGGCGAGATCATCCCGCGCTCGGGATGGCGCCAGCGCAGCAAGGCCTCGCACCCGGTGAGACGATTGCTCTCCAGGTTGAGCTGCGGCTGGTAGTGCAGCTGGAACTCGCGGCGGGCGAGGGCTTGGCGGAGATCGAGTTCGAGACGGCGGCGCGCCTGCATCCGCGCGTCCATCTCGGGCTCGAAGAAGCGGAAGGTGCCGCGGCCGTCGAGCTTCGCCCTGTACAGCGCCAGGTCGGCGACCTTGAGCAGCCGGTCGGCGTCGACGCCGTCGGCCGGCGCCAGTGCGGCACCGACGCTGGCCCCGATCGTGAGCAGGTGACCATCGAGCATGTAGGTTCGCCCGATCAGATCGACCACGCGCCGCGCCAGGGGCAGCGTGTCGGCCGACGTCCTCACACCGGTCTGCAACACGACGAACTCGTCCCCGCCGATCCGGGCGACGGTATCGGTCGGGCGCACGGCCGAGCGCAGCCGGTCGGCGACCATGCGCAGCAGGGCGTCGCCGACGGGATGGCCCAGCGTGTCGTTGACCGGCTTGAACCGGTCGAGGTCGATCAACAGCAGGGCGCAACCCTCACCCGTCCTGTCGAGGCGGGCGAGCGCCTCGTCCAGGCGATCGCGCAGCATCAGCCGGTTCGGCAGGCCTGTCAGTGGATCGAGGCTGGCCATCGCCGCGGCCTCGGCCTCGGCGGTCCGACGCACGCTGACGTCCTCGATGATCGCGGCCCAACCGGTGCCCGGCACGGGCTGCAACTCGATCTGGATCGCTCGGGCGCCGTCGATCAGCTCGAACACGGTGCTGACCCCATCGACGCGTGAACGGCGCAGGTTCCGGAAGACCTCACGGCGGGAGGACTGTGCGAGCGCTAGGAGCGCACGCAAGCGCCCTCGCAAGGGAGGGGCTGCGTCGCGCGACAGCCCGAGTGCGTCGAGGAGGCGGTATGCCGGTTCGGTGCAAAGGATCTGTCGTCCGGTCTCGTCGACGAGCAGGAGGCCGTAGCGGATCGAGGCCAGGCATTGGATCAGCGATTCCGACCCGGTCTCGATCCAGCTCGGTACGCCGACAGCCGGCGTTAGCTGGGTTGGGGTGATACGCAAGGCACTCGACATGGCGTCCTGACCTGTCCTGCTTCGGAATGGCGTCGAAGCCCGCGGGCGTGCAGTCGTTCACGCGCGATGACGGTCGTGATTCACTGTTTGACCGTCTGTGATGTTGGATTTAGCGATAAATATTTGATTGTCCGTTAAAAGATCCGGACCTGATCGAGCGGAAACGCAACAAATGACGGTTTTGATAGCAATCAAATCCTCGATCGAGGTGATGTTGGCGATTTCAAAGTATCGCGCTTTCAATTTTCGACGTCGAACACGCTCAAGCTGCGCAAGCCGTTTCCTAACGGATCGTTACTTATCGGGCTGGCCTCGTACCGCCCGCCACTGCCCCCGGCGGGACGACCGAGCCGCCGCACGACCTCGCGCTCGAACGCAACGAAGCCGTCGAGTTCACCGCGCACGTTGCGCAGAGGCCGACAGTCGATCTCAGCGCGATACTTGATGCCGTCGCCGCGGTAGTTGGTCAGGTAGCCGTGGAACCGTTCACCGGCCGCAAGGGCGCGATGGAAGGCGTCGAGGGTTTCCCGCCTCGTCTCCTTGCCCTGCATGAAGCGAGGGCTTTGACCGACGATCCGGTCGAGGTCGCGTCCGACCAGTCGCCCAAAGGCGGGATTGGCATAGAGGATGATCGGGCCAGGTGAATCGATCGCCATGTCGGTGACGACGACCCCAATGGACGCGTCCTCGGCGAGCGCGCGGATCAGGTCGAGAACCATCATGAATGGATAACGTCGAAACGGCTGAAAAGGCTTCCGTTGGCAGCCGGGCGTTTGCCTGACCTTGGGGCGAAACCGGGGAACAAAGCCCTGCAAGCGGAGGGCTCGTGGGCTGTTCGCGAGTCAATGGACGTCCGCGCGGGGGAAATCTTCGCCACCAAGGCTCCTTTGGACGAGCTTACGCAAGTGGCGGCACCGCTGTCCGGTCATCATGATGAAGGTCTTACAGCGGATCGCCTCGATCCTGAGGGTATGGGCGACGCATTCTCGCGCGCCGACGCAGACCGTAAAACGATCCGAATCCAACATTAGATGGGGCGCCCGAGCCACGGGTATCCAAGTATGATCTTCGCCTTCAGATTAAGTGATGTCCATGACCCAGAAAATGGAAATCCCGGAGCATTTCTGGTCCGAGCTTGAGCGTACCGTCTCCTCGAAAGTGGGCGATGCTCTTAACACAGATGAAATTCCACGCGAATTACTGATCTCATATCTGCGCGATTTAGAGGTCATGGCACGGACCGCGTGTGATAGCCGCCAGACGGTCCAAATCATCGCATCCGGGCGTAGACTCCTCGGAGACCGACAGATGCTCGGGCCACACGATTGCGCGTTCTCATACGCGCACCTGTAAGCGGATTGGAGGCGGGAGATACGCGGGTGCCGTAGCCCAGATCGAAGACAACGATGCCCTACGACGAGATGGGTCGGCTGGCCGAGACGTAGACGGCTTCGGCGCTGCCCTGTTCGGGGTCGCTCAAGCTTGGCCTCGCCCGCCTGCTTCACAGCATCAGCCTCGGGACCTACGCATGGGCACTGCCTGTCCGATACCAGCGGATAGTTCAAGCGGCCTCCAGATGCCGTCTGAGCCAACGCGTCGCGTCTTCCAGATCGGGGAAGGTCGGGGCGTTTTTCCCCTGCAAACGGCCGAAGCCCACCTCCAGAAACCAGTTTCCGATATTGTCGTGCTCTGGGTAGTCGAGCCGCACCAGCACCGCCACGAGCAGGCCGTTGGCGATCACCAGCCGGCCTTCGCGATCAGGGCTGGCCGTGTCGACCGCGATCGGTTGCAGCACGATCAGCGTCTCGACGTTGCCCTGTTCGGACATCCGCTAGCCCTCCTTGGCGGTGCCTGGCCAACTCAGGTCGCGGCGCTCGCCCCAGCGGGTGTTGCGCAGGTGCAGGTAGTTCGGTGCGAAGCTACAGAAAGCCTTCAGGCGCTCGACATCGAGAATGGTCAATACCCGATGCTTGAGATGAATCAGGCCAAGGGTGCGCAGCTCCCGCAGGGTCCGGTTCACGTGCACGTCGGACAGGCCCATCGTGTCGGCGATCTCGGTCTGCGTCAGCGGGAACGCGTAGCTATTGTCGGTGACGCGTCCCACCGCTTCCAAACGCATGAGGAGTTCGCACAGGAGATGCGCGATGCGCTGATCCGGAGCCCGACCGCCCATGTTCACGAGCCACTCGCGCAGGACGGCGCCATCGACCAGGGTGCACCACCAGAAGGCGCGCGCGATGCTGGGATGGTGGGCTGTGATCTCGTCGATGGCCTGGCGCGGAACATCCACGACCTTACACGCCGAGATCGTGCCGATGCTGTGATCCATCTCGTCGAGGATGAACACGTTGAGGTCGCAGAAATCGCCCGGCACCAACAGGGCCATGATCTGGCGCTGGCCGTCCGGCAGCATCTTGTAGCGGCAGGCGAAGCCGTCGAGAATCAGGAGGACGTTGTCCGGCTTGTCGCCTTCCTGGATCAGATTCTGGCGCGCACCGACCTGCCGGACCTTGAGGACCAAGCGGTTCAGGGCCCAGCGCGCCTGGTCGGACAAGGGTTCGAAGCTCTCAAGCTTCCGTGTCAGCGCCTGCTGCATCGGACTGCTATCATGATTGAGAAAACCTGCTGATCGACCGGAAGATGTTCCTTGAAGGAACGCCGCGCCGAGCCGCGCCGATCCTGAGGAGGCATCGCCGGTACGATTTCGGACGCCCGGCCGCTGACCGGAAACAGGTGGCCCGCACCAAGAAACACCCCGCCACCCGGACCGGATCGCCCTGACGATCCAGGATGGCGGAATCCGCATGGGGAGCGTGTGCGAGGGCTCCCTTGGTTTTGGGCTGGTGCGCTCGTTGCTGAAGCGGCTCGATGGCGAGATCGACGTCCGCAGAGAGGCCGGTGTGACCGGGACGATCTCGTTCCCGGAGCTGCCAGCTGCCGAGACGGACGGCTGAGGCGAACGACCGGGACCAGGAGCCGGACTGCATCGCAGCCTCGTGCGCATCCCGACCGGGAGCCAAGGCGTGGAGCCTCCGCCGAAGCGAGCGTCGCGGGCGCACGAACTGAGTCAGGGGCGCTGGGCCGGTTCGGAGTGGAAAACGTAGTAGCCGACAAACCGCATCGCATCCTCCGCCTTCGCATGTCGGAAGCCTTCCGGGGGCCGATCCGACGGCCGGACGGTGCCGGCAAACTCCCAGTCATCGGCATGGATGAAAGTGGGGATCGGCTTGCATTGGAGGACGGCGCAGTGGATAGCGGGTTCGAACCGGCGAGCGAACACGGTGTAGAAGTAGGCCGGCATGAAGCCTCCTGCTCTGGCTACAGATCCCCTTGAAAACGTTCGGTATACTGATCGCTCAGGACTGCGAGCCGGCCCTGCAGCTCCGGCACCTCGATCCGGTAACGCCGAGCGCGATCCAGCATCGCCGCGGCAAGCGGGGGGCCAGCAGTCGTATCCGCTGCCTGGATCAACTCGTCAGCCAGCACGTTCGTGGCGATGATCCTCGCATTGAGCGCGCTCATCAAGATGAGCATCGGCTCGCGAGCCGCGTCCGTCCTCAAATCGGCCATTATCCTGGCCCTCGTTTGACGGATTACCTAGCATTTGCTGGTGTCGAGAGCAATCGGTTGTTTTCAACATTCTGACGGCATTCGATTACAGATATGAATTAAAACTCAATGGCAAATGTCAATGATGAGCGTATCCAATTAAGGGGCTGATGCCGGTTGGGCCGGACTAGGATTTTCGACAGGCTGAATCTGTTGAGGACGTTTGATCGCGGCATGTTCAGGGCCTGCCAAGCGAAGCAGTAGCTCAGATTATTCACATTCTTCAGGGGATGACGATTACAGAGCGGGTGCATCTCGCGGCGTCGCCATATGGATCAAGACAGTTGTCCTATCGCCTGCCCTGTCGGCCGTCCGAAGGCTTCGCCGACCGAACTCCGCGCGAATTTGAAGACCCTCGAAACATATTCCCTTCCGTTGGAAAAGCATGTCAGCGCTTCAAGTGTCGGTAAGACGCTGCATCGAACGGCAATGTCGGCGTTGAGCCACCGCTCGCCAGAAAGCAGCCCACGGCTATCGGCCAGGGGCTGCCAAAGCTGGCCCGCCGTACTGCCTTGAAGCGGGCCTTTCGGCCTTCTGCAGAGGGCCGGAAGCGGCGCTCCGCGACGGGTACCAAGTGCCGGATTCGGACCGCTGGCAATGAGATTTGACGCTCCTACGGCGGCGGGCATCCATGATCCCGCGCCACCGTGGACGGCGATGCGAGGCGGAGCTTCGCGAGGGCACCGCAGACCGTCGCACGGCGAGGCAGTCGTGTGTCAGGGCGCTAGCGATCCCAACTGCTCGATGTCCTCGTCGGGAATCGGCGCCGGCGGGACGGGGCGGCGCGGTTGCCTCCAGAAGTCCAGGTTGGGGTCCCCGGAGATGTGCGTGTCGTCGAGGGCGTGGCAGAGCCATCGCAGGCCCTCGACCCCCGTGCCGCCGCCACAGGTGAACACGAGGTCGCGGGCGACGACGAGCGTCGAGTCGTAGCGCGTCATCCGGACGTGCACCGGCGCCTCGGACACGTCGATGTCGCCGCGGAAGCCGCGGGCGTGAAGGTACCTGTCAGGCCGGATCACGAGCGCGAACGGGTCTTCGTCGGCGGGATTGCGGACCGCCCAGAACTCCAGGTCGCATCGCGAGAAGGCGGTCCGTGCCTCCGCGGTCAGCGGGGCGAGGAGCCAGATCGGATTTGTCGCGAGCGCGAGCGGATCCGTCGCCTTCAGCGTCTCGAAGCGACGCGCCGGCCATTCGCGGGCCGGCCGTCCCGGAGTGCGCCTGGCCTGCCGTTGCGCCAAGTAGTGGACGTAGGGCCGTACGGTGCGGTTCACCCAGGGCATGCTCTATCCTGTCAGGCTCGCGACGGCATGCTCGCCGATTCGGGATCCCGTGTCATGAGGCGAACTCCGCCGCGACTTGGACCGCCGCCTGGACGAACTTGTTCGACGCTTGGAAGCCGCGTTGCCGTCCAGGCTCAAGGCGACGCCTCGGCGACATGAAGCGCCTCAGATCGGCCGGCGAGGCCGAACGGCACGATGCCGGCGTGGGATGTTCGTTGCTCTTCAATCCCAGCGGGGGCCGATCGGCAACGCGGCGGGAGGCTCTCGGCGCCCTCGTGCGCACGATCCGGGATCGACCGCTGCCGGAAACCGAACCGGACGTTGCGTGTGGCGTGCGAGAGGCGCACGTCGAAGTCACGGAGGAGGTACGGAACGAGGGTGCCCTTCGCGAATGGGATCGGTCAGGGCCGATCCGCGATCCGGGCCGTGATCGGGCTGCCCTGGTCGAACGGCCGGACCGAGGGGCGGATAGCGAAGCCAAGGCTCGTTGCGCCGGACGTGCGGCGGCTGCAGGATTGACCTACTCCATGGCCGCCGGGTTGGCCTCGCGCCGCGCCGATCGGCCAGAGTGGGGCAGAACCCCGCTCCGAGGCCGATCGACCCTGTCGATGCGGTCGCCGTCGTCCGGGGCGGACGTAGCCACGTCGGCAAGGCCATCGCTGCGACGACGGGCCTGGGTCGACGCGTGGTCGCCCTGGCGGACCGTCACCGACCCTGTTCGTCCGACGCGACGCCATGCCGACGCCGCCCACCATGCGATCGAGCGTTCCGTCCCGGCCGGGCCGCCATGCGGGTGGTCCCGCGCCGACGCGGGATCCGCCGGCCGGGTGCGTCCGGGAGGCGGCGGCCGCGAGAGGCTTCGATCAGGCCGAGCGCCCGAGGATGCGACGCGCGACGTTCGGTACCTCGTGCGCCTCGAGCCGCTCGGCGGCCGCGACCCGCGCCAGCAGGGCTTCGGTCAGGTACGGGTCGTACCTCTCGCGCATCGGCTTGGCAGCCAGGCGTGCGAGGGCCTCGCCGTCGGGTGGGGGCGAACGCGCCAGCTCCGACACGATCGCGCGCAAGCCGGGCGCCGAGCAGTCGCGAACCTCGATCGCGTGGCGTACCGGAGAGGCCTGGAAATTCCGGGCGAGCAGCGCGAGCGCGAACGTGTCGAGCTTCGGGCCGCCCACCCAGGGAAAGATCACGCAGTCGCGCCCGACCGCCACGATCGCGTCGTGGGCGAGGCCGTACTCACGGAACGCGTGCCTCGCCTGCTCCAGCAGCGCACGGGCGCCCGCGTCCAGGAAGGCCGGGACGCCCGCGCCGATCAGGGTGTCCCGCATCGCCGCCGCGACCCGGTCGTGGACGCCGGCCCAGCCTCCGCCGAACCGCGGAGGAAGCGCCGCGTTCGTTGGGCTCACCAGCAGCGCCCTGGCGCGGGCGTCGATCGATTCGACGCGCCACCGGCGCCCGTTGAAGATGATGGTCTGCCCCGTGGCGAGCGTCGAATCGAGCGGCAGCGTGCCCAGGAGCTTCCCGCCTTCGGCCAGGACCCGGTACTCCTCGTCGACCTGGAACACGGCGTAGAAATCGTGTCCGGCGACGAGGCGTTCCCCGGCCGGCCCCAGCATCAGCAGGCCGTCCGGGGACATCTCGACGAGCGCCGCCTCGCGGCGCGCGACGGCCCGGAGCACTTCCACGAACAGGTCGCGGCCGACGTTGCGGAAGGGGCCGTGGCGACACAGGACCTGCCAGGCCGTATCCGGGCGCAGGCCTCCCGTCTGGGCGATCAGCGCGAGCGTTTGCTGGACCAGCGTGGAGAGATGCAGGCCACCCACGCGCGGCGGCTCGCACCAGCGATCGAGCAGGAGCCCGATCATCGCCACGGCCTGCACCACGTCCAGCCTCAGGCGATCGGCGGGATGGAGCGTCGGCGCGAAGGCGTCCTCGGAAACGTAGATGCGGAGGACGGACGGCACGCCGCGCCGGCGTCCGGACCGACCCAGCCTCTGGCGCAGCGACGACACGGACCAGCCCGGCCCGATCTGCGCCACGCTTTCGACGTCGCCGATGTCGATGCCGAGCTCCAGCGTGGTCGTGGCCACGGCGGTCGTCGGGCGCCCGTCCTCGCGCAGCCGCGCCTCGACGGCCTCGCGCTCGGCCCGCGCCAGGTTGCCGTGATGGGCGAAGAACTCGTTGGGCAGGCGCGCCGCCTCGGACATGGCCCGGAGGTGGTCCGTGTAGACCTCGACGTTCTGCCGCGAGCCGGCGAACAGGAGGTTGCGCCGGCCGCGCAGGACCTCGAAGAGGTGGGCCGCCACGGGTTCGGCCGCCGCCACGCCGACGGCCGCCACGTCCGTTCCGCCCCCGCCGGGCGGCGGCTCCGGTCGGCGCGGGCACTCGTAGCCGCGCACCTGCAGCAGCAGGTCGGCCCCGCCTTCCGCGCTCTCGACGAGCCGGACGGAATCGGGCTCGCCGGGACGCAAGGCCTCGCGGGCGAGCGCCATGTCGCCCAGCGTCGCCGAGAGCCCGATCCGGTCGATGCGATCCCGGCCCGCGGCCACCTCGATGCGGGATAGGACGGACTGGAGCTGGCGCCCCCGCTCGGTCCCGACGAACGCGTGAAGCTCGTCGACGACGACGGCGTCGAGGTTCCCGAACAGGCGCGCCGCTTCCCCGCCCCGTCGCACGAGGGTCGCCTCCAGGGATTCCGGCGTGATCAGCACCACGCCCTGCGGCCGCTCCCTGGCCTTGCGCTTCGCGTCCGCGGAGACGTCGCCGTGCCACCGGTGCAGGGGCATGCCGCAGGCCTCCAGCAGGCCCTCCAGGCGCCTGAACTGGTCGTTGATGAGCGCCTTCAGGGGGCTGACGTAGACGACGCAGAACCCCGGGCGGCGGCCGTCCAGCCGTGGGAGCGCCTGCGACAGCAGTGGCAGGAAGGCGGCCTCGGTCTTGCCCGCCGCGGTGCGGGCGGCGAGGATCACGTCCCCCCCGCCGAGGATCGCAGGCACCGCCCGCTCCTGCACGTCCCGCAGCTCGGACCAGCCCTGCTGCCAGATCCACCGCCGGACCGGCTCCGCGAGCAGCTCGAACGCGCGGGACGCGCCGTCGTCCGTGTCGGCGCGTCCGGCGCTCACAGCCGCAGGCGGGCGAGTTCGTCGCCGGTGCCGGCCTCGCCCCCGGGGCCCTCGGAGCCGCCCGGGATCGCCAGCTCGTCCGCGGCCCCGCGATCCTCGGCCACCGCGAGGACGCCGAGGCGCTCGCGCCAGTCCGCGCCCGGGTTCTGCTCCAGCACGGCGAGCAGGTCGACGAAGGCCTTCACCGTGTTGCGCGGCGTGCGGAAGTAGGCGTCGCCCACCCGCGCCCGGTAGTGTTCCAGGAAGGCGCCCAGCGCCTCGTCGGGAACGAGGTGACGGGCCGGGTCGCCCGCCGCGAACACGGTCCTCAGCCGCTCAAGCAGGACCAGCATCTCCTCGGGCGTCAGGTTCTGGAGCCGGACGACGGGGCCCGACAGGTCGACGAGCCCGTCGGTGGCGAAGGTGTTTCCCGCGAGCCGGGACTGCAGCGCCTCGTACGAGTAGAGGCCGCGGCGGGTGTCGAGCATGAACTCGGGCGTGCCGCCGAGCACGAAGCCGAGACCCTCGACCGTGCCCTGCAGGACATCGTTGAGGATGCGCAGGACCTGCTCGTAGTTCTGGTTGCGAGCCTGCGCGCTCTGGAGCTTGTATAGGTTGACCAGCTCGTCGAGGCAGACGAACAGCCCGGCGTAGCCCGACAGCCGCACGAACCGGGCGAGCAGCTTGAGGCTATCGTAGATGTTGGCGTCGTCGATGACGCTGCGGACCCCGAGGTCCTGGCGCGCCTCCGTCCGCGTCGTGTACTCGCCGCGCAGCCAGCGCAGGGCGTTCGCCTGACGGGTCTCGTCGCCCGCCTCGTGGGCGGCGGCGTAGGCCGCGACCACGGTGGCGAAGTCGTAGCCGCCGACCTGCTCTTGCAAGTCGACGAGCCGGGCCCGGATCTGGGCCTCCGTGCCGCGGCCCTCCCGCCTGGCGTCCTCGATGGCCTGGGCGACGAAGCGCTCCAGGACGTTCCGCAGGGCACCGCCGTCCGGCGCGGTGCGGGTGGCGAGGTTGCGCGCAAGCTCCGCGTAGAGGAGCCGCGCCTGACCCCCGGTTGCGTGGAGGCGGCGGTCGGGCGCGAGGTCGGCCTGGAGCACGACGAGGTTCTTGGCGAGCGCGAGCTGGCGCACCAGGAACAGGAAGAAGGTCTTGCCCGCCCCGTACTCCCCGACGACGAAGCGCATCGACGCCCCGCCGTCGGCGACCCGGCCGACGTCGGCGAGCAGCGCCTCGATCTCCCGGCGGCGGCCGACCTGGATGTGCTGGAGGCCGAGGCGCGGGACGACGCCCGCCCGCAAGGCGTTGATGACGGTGTCCCGGTCGCGCGCCCTGATCGGCGGCGGAACCTTCGCCCCGGGGGCGGACGCGGCGGTCGTGTTGGCGGTCATGCGGCTTCAGGCAGCGGTTCGGGAAGCAGGTGCAGGTTGAGCTGTACGGGATCGCCCTCCTCGACGAGGGGCTCGTCGAAGCGCTCGAAGGCCCACGCGTTGAGGTTCTCCATCGCGGCGCCCGGCATCAGCCCGAACTCGCGCGCCAAGCGGTCGAACTCGGCGCGCGGCCACGATTCGCGCGCGGCGAGTTCGTGCAGGAACTGCCCGTGGCGAGGGTCGAGCCCCGCGTATCGTTCGGGGGCTTCCGCGGCCGCGGCGGGGGACACGCCCTCGGATGCCGCGGCGGCCGGCGCGGGGGCCTCGGCGTCGTCGAACACGTCGGCGAGGACGGAGCTCACCGCCGCCGTCTCCGCACGGATGGCCGCCAGGCGCGCGGCGTCGACCATCGAGGCCCCCGCGCCGGCCGCCGTGGCCGTTCCGGAAACGCTTGATGGCGGTGCGGCCTGAGCCTCGCGGCCCCGGGGCGAGGCGAGCGCCCGCCGATCCGGGATGGGCGCGCCGGGGATGGCGAAGACCCGCTCCCCGGCCTCGGCGAGCGCGACGCGGACCAACCCGTCCGAGGTCCCGCCGCCGACGATCGACGTTTCCGATCGGTGCAGCGCCGATTAGAGCCGATCCCGTTCGATCCCCATATGACGGAACACCTTCTCGAGGAGGGCGATCTCCGCCCGGTCGTGCCGTCCGTCGCTGGAGGCGACCCGGACGAGCATGTCGCCGACCGCCTGCCTGCGCTCGGCGCCGAGCTCGACGAGGCGGGCGCGCAGCGACGGCAGCTCGGCGGGGGTCGCCTCCAGCCAGGACGAGTCCGCGGCCAGGCGGCGACGCTCGTCCGGGGCCAGCCCGGGCGACACGGCGGCCATCTCGCGCAGCACCGCACGCTCGTCGTCGGTGACCTCCCCGTCGGCCATGGCCACCAGCATGCCCACGGACAGGGTCAGGAACGCGGCCCTATAGGCGTCCGTGGGCGGCTCGACCGCCTCGGCGGGACCTTCGAGAGGGAACAGCACCACGGACGACGCGCCGGCGTGACGGGCGGGAAAGCGCGGGTCCGGGATCAGGCCCAGCCCGAGCCTGCAGAGGGTGTCGCCGAGCTCGCGCAGCCGCGCCGGCGTCGCCTTGTCCGCGGCCTGGCCGGACAGGCGGCCGAAGACGTCCGCGAACGGGACGGAGGCCCCGGCGTCGGCGCGGGCGGCGAGCCACTCCAGGTCCCCCCGGCCGGCCGCCCCCAGCGCGCGCTGGCGCTCGTCAGGAGGCAGCAGGGCCAGGGCCTGGAGCGTCGAAGCCCGGGACGGGTGCCTGCCGACATGCCGGCTGTAGGCGTCGAGCCGGTCGGTGCATCGGCCCAGGATCTCGCGCCCGAAGGCCAGGGTCTCCGGAAACTGGGCGAGGTCCGGCAGCGTCCCGATCACGTCGGGCGCGACGTCGACCTCGAACGTGCCGCTCGCCCCCCGGTAGCGGAGGGGCGAGGTCCTCCCGGGTTCGGCCGCCAGGACCAGGCCGCCGGCCGGCCGCCGGCCATCGAACTCGGCGGCGAACGCGTCCCTGAGGTGGTCGAAGGCGCGGCGCGCCGGGGTCCTGACCTGCGTCTCCGGGTGCGACATCGTCCAGGCGAGCAACCAGTCGGCCTCGACAGGCCGGCCATCCCGGACCCGCCGCCCGACTGCGATGCGGACCGGGGCGGGCAGGTCCGCGCCGCACGCGGCGAAGACTGGCTCGGGGTCGCGCCCCCGGGGTGAGGCCGAGGGCGTCGATGGCGGAGAGGAGGTCGGTCGCGTAGCGGCGGAACGAGCCGTTGTCCCCGTAGGCCGCCAGCAGACGCTCCACCTCCGCACGGATGGCGGGACGGTCCTCGGCGGACCCGTCCAGGATCGCCCTGCGCTCCAGGCCGTAGAGGTAGACGAAGACGTAGCCGATGTATGTCCCGGGATCCGACCGGTCGCCCGACAGCCATTCGAGGAGGGCGCGCCGCGAGGAGGGCCGCATGGTCTCGTACGCCGGCCAGTAGTCCATGTGCTGCCCGGAACCGTCGCCGTTGCCCTTGGCGACGGACAGTCCCGGATCGATCAGGCAATGGTCGTTGCGTCCGTATCCCCTGGCCGGAGGCAGCGTGCGCCCGACGTAGACGAGGCCGGGCAGCTCGAATTCGGCGACCGTCGCCCGGCGGCCGGCGGGTACCCAGACCCGATCGCCGGCCGACCGATGCGGCGACGCCGCGGCCTTCGACGGGGCGGTCGGCGCAGGCGCCATGGCGGATGGATCGGACGGGGCCTGGGGCGCGTCGATGCCGCCCCAGCCGCCCGTCGTCGTGGCGCCGAAGCCGGTCCCGGCCGCTGGTGGCCACGCCCTCGCCGGGACGGCGGCCCCCCCGGGAGGGGCCATGCCCGACGGGGGGGCGAGGTCGACGCGAACCACGGGCGGCGCGATCGGAAGGGCGTGGGCCGTGGAACCCGGTGAGGCGGCCGGGATCCGGCCTCCGTCCGATCCCGGCGGCGGCGCCTCGGCCGCGACGATCGCGGGTGGTGCGGCCGAGCCCCGGGCGAGCGACCGCCCGCGCCTGCGGCGCCAGGCCGCCCAGAGGGCGAACAGGCCACCGGGAGCCAGGGCCCAGGCCCATGGGGACCCTCGGCCGGACCCGTACTCGATCGAGGGAGGGGGCGTCGGCGCGGGCATGCCCGCCGGGACCGCGGCTCCCCCGCCGGTCGATGCGGTGGCCGCCGTACCGGCATCGTCGCGCGCGACGGCCGTGGCCGCGGCGGGCCAGGGCGTTTCTGCCTCCAGATACGGGGGGCGAGGGCGGGATGCGTCCGGCAACGCCGGCGGGACGGCCCGGCCGGACGCGGGGGCCGAGGGCGTGTCCTGCGCCCCGGCCCTCGTGCGCTGCTCGGCGGGCGCGGCGGCGGCCGTCGGGCTCGGCCGGCGGCGACGCTGCAGCCGGGCCACCGTCTCCCGATCGGCACGGCCGGTTTCGGCCAAGCCCTCGTCGCGTTGGAAGCGGCGGAGCGCCATCAGGGATTGGCGTCCCCAGCGGCCGTCGGGGGCGCCCGGATCGAAACCCAGCGCCTTCAGGTCGGCCTGGATGGACCGGGCGTCGGTCGTGGCGACCTGTTGGGCGAACGCATGGACCGGGGGGACGGCGCCGGCCAAGGCCACCCCCATCAGAAGCGTCCATCGAGGCTCGGTCCGAATTCTGTTCGCCACCAGGGGGCCGCTCCACGCCGGAGTGCTTCGACTTCCGGTCCTTCTCCGCCGTCCAGCTTCCACTGTATTCCAGGTTGATCTGCCAAACCAAGGGAGATCCCACAGGTTGACGGAACTGACTTCCGCGGCCTGCCGCATGGATCGCCGTGCGCCGTCCTGGGCCGCGTGCGGCGATTCGGTCAGCTTGCAAGCGGCATCCCGCCTGACCGCATCGTCGCGGGCCAGTTCCGCGACGCCGCCGCCGCGGTGCCGATGCGCGTCCATGCGCGCAACGATCCCCGCGACCGCGGCTTCCGTCGCTCCGACGTCGACCATCGTGATGGAGCGGAAGGTATCGAGGTCCGCCCTGCGCGTCGCGGCCGTGACCGACGAGGCGACGCAGGCCTGCTGCAGGTCCCGCAGGCGGGTGAGCAAGGCTTCGCGGACTTTCGGGGCCACCGCCGGCAGGGCTGCCACGGCCTCGGGCGGCCGCGCGCCGCAGGCGTCGCCGAGGCGGAGGGCGCCGTCCTCGTGCGTCGCCTTCGCCCGCGCCAGCCGAACCCGGGCGTACTTGAGCGCTCCCCGGCAGGACGCCGACCGTCCGCGCTGCGCCCAAGGCTCCCACGGCGGCTCGCAGGGCGCCGCGTGCCGCCTCGCGGGCGCCGGTGATGCGGCCCGGGTGCGCGGCGGTCGCCTCGCCTCCGAGCGCCGATGGGCCGCCGTCGGGGCGTGCGTGGCCAGGGTCTCTCCGAGATGGCTGACGCCGGCAGGACGGACATGGTCGTTCCGGCCTCGCCAATGACGCGATGTCCTCTGACCGCCCGGAACATGGGCGGTGTTGGGCCGGGGCTTGGGACGGGTCCGTCCCGGACGGTGCTTCGGAGTTGCGCCCGACGCGGCGACATCCGCGCGTCGCCGCCGCTCCACGAGGGCGGCCGAATGCCGTGTTCCCGCTCGCAGGTTGTGGGCTGGCGATTGCCTCCTGGACTTTCGTGTCCCTTCTCCCGCGAGCCGGCGACGGATCCTCCGCCGCTTTCGTGGTTGGTGGCCTGCCCGCGCCGCCGGCCCCTTCCGCCAGTGGCGGCGACCGTTCGGATGCTCTGGCCGTCAGCGGCGCGCGGCCGTGGGAGGCTCCCGCCCCGGCGGGGGCGCCTCGCTCGTCAGGGTCCCACGTGGCGTCCAGATAGGCTTGGGCGCCCCGTGTTCAGGAGTGGCGGGCCGCCTTCGGGCATTGCCTGACCTGGGTGGCGACCGAGGGATTTTCGGGATGCCGTCCCGGGATGAATTGGGATTTATCCGGGAAGATGACCCCGGTAACCTGTTCGTACCACACGCTTATTTTTCGCGAAAAATAAGTGGTGGAGCTGAGGGGAATCGAACCCCTGACCTCCGCAGTGCGATTGCGGCGCTCTCCCATCTGAGCTACAGCCCCGTCGAGGCGCCGGCCTTGTAGGCGCGGGCGGCTCAGCCTGTCAATTCCTGTTTCACCGCCGCCCGCCAATGCGCCGATCCCGGTGCCGCCGCGCGGGCGCCCCGAGGATACGCGCGGACCTGCATGAACGCCCTGATCTGGCTCTTCGACACGGTCGTCCAGCTCTTCATCTACGTCCTCATCGCCAGCGCGGTCCTGAGCTGGCTCGTGGCGTTCAACGTGGTGAATGTCCGCAATCCGATCGTCGCCCAGATCGGCGAGGTGCTCTACCGGATCACCGAGCCGGTGCTGCGGCCGATCCGCAACCTGCTGCCCAATCTCGGCGGCGTCGACATCTCGCCGATCATCCTGATCCTGCTGCTGCTGTTCATCAGCCGCCTTCTGCACGAATATGCCGTGCCCCAGGCGTATATCTACGCGCAGTAGGATCGAGCGACCGTGAAGACAAATCCAGGCCGGTTCTTCGAGGATTTCCGCCTCGGCGAGACCATCCGCCACGCCACGCCCCGCACCGTCACGGTGGGCGACGTGGCCCTCTACACCGGCCTCTACGGCCCGCGCTTCGCCGTGCAATCGTCGGACGCCTTCGCGCGGGCCTTCGGCTACCCCAAAAGCCCGCTCGACGACCTGCTGACCTTCCACATGGTGTTCGGCAAGACCGTGCCGGACGTCTCGCTCAACGCGCTCGCCAATCTCGGCTACGCGGAGGGCGGGTTCCGCCGGCCGGTCTATCCGGGCGAGACCCTGTCGACCGTCTCCGAGGTGATCGGCCTCAAGGAGAGCTCGAACCGCCAGACCGGCGTGGTCTATGTCCGCTCCGTGGGCTCCGACGAGGCCGGCGAGACCGTGCTGAGCTATTGCCGCTGGGTTCTGGTGCGCAAGCGCGACCCGGACGCCGCGATCGCCGAAGAGCACGTGCCGACGCTGGCCAAGGTGGTCGATCCGCGGGACCTCGCGGGCGCCCTGCCGAAGCTGTCCGCCGCCGCCTACGATTCGGAGCTCGCCGGCAGCTCGCATCGCTTCGCCGATTATGCGGTCGGGGAGAAGATCGACCACGTCGACGGCATGACCGTCGAGGAGGCCGAGCACCAGATCGCCACGCGCCTGTTCCAGAACACCGCCAAGGTCCATTTCGACGGCCTGGCCGCCAAGGACACCCGGTTCGGCCGGCGGCTGATCTATGGCGGGCACGTGATCTCGCTGGCCCGGGCGCTCAGCTTCAACGGCTTGGGCAACGCCTTCGCGCTCGCCGGCATCAATGCGGGTCGCCACGTGGCGCCGCTCTTTGCCGGCGACACGGTCTATGCCTGGAGCGAGGTTCTGGACGCAGCCGATGTCGGCCGCGACGATGTCGGCCTCCTGCGCCTGCGCACGGTGGCCACCAAGAACCAGCCCTGCGGTGCCTTCCCGGACCGGACCGGCGAGGGCTACGACCCGGCCGTGATCCTCGATCTGGATTACTGGGCGTTCGTGCCGAAGTAGAGTTGGGCTCGATAGGCTGATCGGTCCGGATATGGCGCGCTTTCCCTCCCCCCTCTGCGGGGGGAGGGTGGCCCGCGAAGCGGGTCGGGAGAGGGGCAGCGCGACGGTGCAGCTCGTGGCTCCCGTCGCAACCTTTTCGGACACGCCGCTCCCCTCTCCCGACCCCTGCTGACGCAGGGGCCACCCTCCCCCGCAGAGGGGGGAGGGGGTGCGCGGGTGTGTTGATCTCCGCTGCCCTCGTTCGGCGCCGATGTGTAGGAACGCCATCGCCCGCCCGGCAGCGGGCGCGCTATTCGACCCTTGCAGGAGCCGCCCGATGGATCCCGTGCCGTCGATGGAGGCCGTGACGATCCGGCCGGCGGGCCTGGACGATGCGCCGGCCATCGCGGCGATCCATGTTGCCGCTTGGCTGGAAACCTATGCCGGGCTCCTGCCCGCCGCGATGATCGCGGCTCTGACGGTCGAGATGCGGCTGGCGGCCTGGACGCGGATCCTCGGCGATCCGGCTTCCGGCACGACGGTCGCGGTCGCCGAGGGACCTGCGGGGCTGGTCGGGTTCGGGTCCTGCGGCGCCCAGCGCTCGGCCGAGCTGGCGGCGGACGGCTTCGACGGTGAGGTCAGTGCGATCTACGTCCTGAGAGCCGCGCAGCGGCGTGGGACCGGCAGCGCCCTGATGGCCGCGCTGGCGGCGCACCTGCGACAGAGTGGTCATCGAGCCGCCAGCCTGTGGGTGCTGCACGACAATGTTTCCGCCCGGCAATTCTACGAACGCCTCGGCGGCTCCGTGGTCGGTGAGCGGGCGGAACGGCGGGAGCAGGCCACGCTCATGGAGGTCGCCTATGGGTGGCGGGATCTTGCGGCGCTCCAGCGGAGTCCGGTTTCCGGCTGACGCACATCCTCCGTCATTGCGAGCGCAGCGAAGCAACCCAGGGAAACGCCACCTTCGGGGATCGCGCGCTGCCCTGGCTTGCTTCGCTGCGCTCGCAATGACGGTGGAGCGCGGGCGACCCAAAAAATGAAAAAATCAGCGCAGGCCGTTGCGTACCACGCCGGCTTCGACCGCCACGGAGAGGCGGTCCGTGACCGCCCATTCGACCCCGACGCGGGCGTTCGGCAGGATCGCGATGTCCTGGCGGGTCAGGGGCGGGGTGAACGGGGTCGGCCCGACCCGCAGGGTGTCGTGGACGGCGCCGGCCCCGGCCTTGGCGTAGAGCAGCACGTCCGGCGCCAGCAGGGTCCCGACCTTCACCTCCAGCGCGCCGGCGAAGTCGCGGCTATAGGCGAGGCGCCCGAAGCCCGGGGTGAGCGTGCCGTCGAGGCCGGCGAGGTAATCCAGGCCACCGCTGATCCCGTAGAGGATCGGCCCCTCCTGCCACATCCGGCCGCCCTCGAACCCGAGGGTCGGGCCTGAATAGCTGCCGAAATGCCGGGAGGCGCTGACCGCGTAGCCGGTGGACAGGCTCGCGTAGGAACCGGTCCAGCGGCCCGCATCCGCAACCGGCTCCCAGGCGAAGGCCGGCAGCGGCGCAAAGCCCGTGAACGGCAGCAGCGCCTGGGCGGCGGCGGGGCCGGCCGGGAGCAGGATGGCGCCGAGCCCGAGGCAGGCTGCGAATCGGCGGGGGCGGGAACCGGCGGATCGGGTCATGCCGGCAGGATAGCGAAACGCACCTGGGTGAAACAGGTCAGGCCGCCAGGGATCGGTCTCCGACCAATTGCCCGAAGGGCTGCACCAGGACGCGCCGGCCGCTGAGGTCGTGGACGCTGACCCGCCATTCGGACCAGTCGGTCCGATCGGACAAGGCCTGCATCACGTCGGCGGCGACCCGGCGCGCCCGCACGCTCAGGCGCCCGGCCGCGCGGATCTCGGCGCCGCGGGCGTCGAAGACGCATTCCAGGCCGTTGGTGCAGTGGAACCGGTAGCGGGCCATCGGGGCTCCTGTCTCGTCCTGCCGGAGGTGTTAATGTTCTATATATGTTCCCGAATTAGAGGGACATCCCACGGGTACGATCGGCCGCAGGTCTGCCGAGGGTGTTTCACAGGATTTCGACTTCAACCGCCGGCCTCTCGTCCCGCGCCGTCGTCGTGGGCCGGATCCCGAAGGGCATGATGGCTCCTCGGGGAAGAATTTCGATTTCTAAGCGCCCAGCACGCCGCTATCACCCCCCGGTCACCGGCCGCGATCGCCTGTCGGTCCGGAACGGAACTGCCCTGGTGATCGAGACATCCGGACGCCCTGTCGCCCCCGGGGGCACCCCGCACGACGGCGCGGGTGCGTCCCTGGATGCGGTCGCCCTGCGGCTCGACCGCCTGCCGCTCACGCGGCTCCATCTGGCGATCCTGGCGGTCTGCACCCTCGGCCTGTTCACCGACGTGGCCGAAGTCGCCCTCAGCAACGCCCTGGCGGCGATCTTCCTGGCGCCGCCCCACAACATGCCGCGGGGCAGCCTGTCCCTGCTGCTGGCCTCGGTCTTCGCCGGGGGTGCGGTGGGGGCGCCGGTCTTCGGCCTGATCGGCGACCGGTTCGGACGGCGGAAGGCGCTCCAGGCCACCCTCGGGCTGATGGCCATCGGGTCGATGGCCGCCGCCTTGAGTTCGGGCCTCACCGCGCTCACCGTCGCCCGGGTCGTGTCCGGCTTCGCCATCGGCGGCTTCCCACCGCTGGCCGCCACCTACCTCGCCGACGTGATGCCGCCCCGGCGGCGTGGCGCGATGCTGCTGGTCTGTGCCGGAATCGGCTTTCTCGGCGGCTCCGCGGTGATCCTGCTGGTCCAGGCGCTGGCGCCGGGGTTGCTCGGGATCGCGGCGTGGCGCTGGGCCCTGGTGCTGGGCGCGGTCCTGGCATTCGCCGGGGCGATCCTGTTCGCTCGGCTGCCGGAATCGCCGCGCTGGCTCGCCTCGGTCGGGCGCGCCGCCGCGGCCGAGCGCGCCTGCCGCCGCTTCGAGGTGGCGGCCGGCATGGTCCCGCCGGCGGTTTTCGCGGAGCCGGCCCCGGATCCGCGGCACCCGGTGCGGGCGGGGCTGCGGGCGCTCCTCGCCGAGCCGCGGCAGCTGCGCCGCACCGCCCTGTTCGTCGGCCTCTACGGGCTCGCGCCCTGGGCGACGGTGGGCTTCCCCCTGCTTAGCGCGGTGGTGATGCTGCAGAAGGGGTTTCGGGTCGACCAATCCCTGGTCTTCGCCGGCCTGTCGATGCTCGGGCCGCCGCTCGGGACCCTGCTCACCGCCACGGTGATCGACCGTCTGGAGCGGCGGGCCTGCCTGGTCGCCCTGGCCGCCGCGATGGTGATCCTCGGCACCGCCTTCGCCATCGGCGAGACCTTTGAGACCCTGGTCCTGATCGGCCTGGCGTTCAACACCGCCGCAGCGATCTATGGCGGCCTCCTGGCGGTCTACGCGACGGAGCTGCTGTCGACCGCCCTGCGGGCCTCGGCCCTCACCTGCGCCTGGGCCGGCGGCCGGGTCGCCGCCGCCCTGACGCCGATCGTCCTGCTGCCGGTGCTCGCAGGCTACGGGATCCACGCCATGTTCGCCGTGCTCACCGCCACCCTGGTCGCCAGCGGCGCCCTCGTGCTCGGCGGTCCGCGCGGCCGCTCCGGCAGGCCGGTGGTGCGCTAGCGCCGCTGGGGCTCTATCTTGATGAGACAGCGATACGGCCTGCGCGAAGGATTCTTTATGCCCGCCCTCCGGATCCCGATTGCGGCCCTGCTGATCGCCCTCGCCGCGGCGGCGCAGGCGCAGACCGTGCTGGTCCCGTCCGGCGATTCGGCGGTGACGCAGCCCGGCGGCACCGAGGGGCGCGCCGCCCGCCGCAACATCCGCGAGGCGATCCGGAACGGCGACGTGGTCGGCGTCCCGCCCGGAACCCGCCCCGCCGCGGTCGAGCGGCGGCTCCCGCGCAATCCGGCTCGGCCGGCCCGGGGCGAATGATCCTCACCTGTGGTCGGGCGGCCCTTGATTTTGCGGTGACGGACGGCGATCGCAGGGGCTGGCGGGATGGTTCCGCACCGGAGTCCACTGCGTGTCTCGTCCGGCGCTCGTCCCCAGTTCTATCCAGACGACCCGCCACATCGAGCCGAAGCGCGCCTTCGAGTTCTGGCGCGCCACCGCGCTAGCGCCGTTCGGCGATGTCGGGCGCGTGCATGCCCGCGACGCGTTCCGGGCCAAGCGTCTCGTCGTGGCGGGGGCGGGCTGGGGCCTGACCCATACAGTCAGCAGCCCGGTCGGCCTGACCATCGGAGCCCGTCAGGTCGACCGGAGCGGCCCCGAGACGGTGGTGATCGGCCTGGGCCTCGACGGGATCGGCTACCAGCAGCAGGGAGAGCGCGGCGGCCGCCTCGGGGCCGGCGACATCAGCTTCCTGTCGCGCCAGCATCCCCTCGTGGCCGGCACCCAGAGCGACTACGCGGAGCTCCGGCTGGCGCTGCCGCGGGCGACCTTCGAGGCCTGGATCGGCACGGTCGACGCCTTCGCGGGGCGCTGCATCGCCGACCGGCCGGAGCATGCCGCGTTCAAGGCGGCGTTCCACGCCTTCGCCGCCGCGGCGGCCTGGATGACGGAGGAGGAGGCGTGGGGCGCGCTCGAGGGCGTGCTGCACCTCTTGGGCACCCTCGTCCGGGATCCGGCGGAGCGGCCGGGCGCGGCGATCTCCTGCGAGACGGTGGCGTCCCTGGCCCGCGCCCATATCGTGCGCCGGCTCCATGACCCGCAGCTCGGCCCGGCCGAGATTCACGCGGCGCTCGGTGTCTCGCGGGCCCAGCTGTACCGGGCCTTTGCCGGCACCGACGGCGTCGCGGCGACGATCCGCGACGCCCGCCTCGATCTCGCCCATCGCCGCCTTGCGGCGCCGCGCACCGATGGGATGAAGATCGCCACCATCGCGTATGCCTGCGGCTTCACCGACGTGCCGACCTTCAACCGCGCCTTCCGCCAGCGCTTCGGCCTCTCGCCGCGGGCGCTGCGTGCCGGTGCGGGCGATCCTGCGGGCGCGCCTATTTGAGGTGGTAGGCGACGCCGGCGATCAGCGCCTTCTCCTCGGTGTTCGGGGTGCGCCGCGGATCGCCGCCGAACTTGTTGTGCCAGTACTGGAAGCCGACGAACGCCTCGACCCGGTTGGGGGCGTTCTCGATCAGCTGCCCGATATCCAGGACGAGGTTGGTCTGCGAGACGAATTCCACCTGCGTCCGGTTCTCGTTGATCTGGCCGTAGCGGCCCTTGGGCAGGATCAGGGTGTTGAAGCCCGCCAGCGCCAGGGGCAGGCCGGTGAAGGCCAGCGGGATCGTGTAGGTCAACTCGAATTCCGGCGTCATCTTGTACTCGACGCTGCGGAAATGCGCGTAATCGAAGCCCAGAATGACCGGTAGGCCGGACTCCTTGCTCGGGGCCGTTCCGGCGAAGCCGTTGCGGGAGAATTCCTTGTAGCCCTGGACCTTCAGGTTCACGAACCCGGCCGGCACGTCGAAGGCCAAGCTGAGGCCGAAGGTGCCGGCACGCTTCTCGGAATCGAACTTCGTGTCCTTGGTGTTGATGTCGGCCCCGAACGACAGTCCGATATCTTTCACGAGGCCCGGGATGGCGAAGACCGTCGTGTCGAAGATCTTGTTCGGGCTGAGCACGCTCCGGTAGATCAGGTAGACCTCCGTGGCGCCGTAATCCTTGAACGGGACGCGCTTGTCGCCGGCCGGATCCTGGGATCCGGACCGGAGGATGTCCAGCGAGATCAGGTTGGTGCCGTAGGCCCAGGAATTGGCGTGGAATAGGTTGACCACGTTCTTGGGGACCTCGCGGGCCACCTGCCGGCCCTTCGCGGTGCCGTCCTGCCGCGGCACGGTGAGGCCGGGCTCCGCGGAGGGGCCTTGGAAGCGGTAGCTGACCACTGTGTCCGAGAAGGAGAAGAATGACGGCGGCGGCGCGGCCATCACGGTCGCGGCGGCCAGCGGCACCCCGGCCTCCGGGGGCTTCGGCGGGGCGGCGGCCTCGTCGATGGCCCGGGCGGGGCCGACGAGATGCGCTTGCGCCAGCAGGGAGGCCGCGGTCAGCAGAACCGCCCGCAGTGATCGGGGAGATGCGCCGCTCCCTCCCCCCTCTGCGGGGGAGGGTGGCCCCTGAAGGGGGTCGGGAGAGGGGCGCAGCGGTGCAGATTGAAGCGCCGGCCTGCACATCTGCTCTGCTTTTTCCGGAGGACGGGTTCCCCTCTCCCGACCCTCGCTGACGCGAGGCCCACCCTCCCCCGCAGAGGGGGGAGGGAGACGCGCGTGGGTCTGGCCGCTGTTGTCTTCCGGCAATGCCGGGTGAATCCGGTCGTCCACGGGGCAGGACGGACGCGCGCCCGAGGCGCCGGCGCCGGTCACAGCGCTTTCCAGAACACCAGGATCAGGCCGGCATAGGCCGCCGCCAGCAACGCGGCGCCCTGGATGTCGATCGCCCGCCGCTGGCCCTCGGCGGGGTCCAGCCACCAGCGCATCCGGTTGGCCGCCCAGGGCACCAGGCGCGACGTGATCAGCACGCTGACCACGTTGCCGACGAACAGGGCCACGGGGAAATCGAGCTTCAGCACCTGCGTCAGCAGCGGCGTGCCGATCAGCAGGCCCCAGAGGAACACCGTCGGGTAGAGCGTCAGGAGGACGATCATGTTCATCTTCCAGGCCGGGGGCGGCGGCGCGCCCGCCGGGGTCGTGTCCCGGAACCATTGCTCGAAGCCGCTCTGCACCTTCCGGGTGTGGAATTCCGCGGTCAGCGGCGCCGCCTCCTCGATCAGGGCCTGGCGCTCGGGGGAATCGAGCCAGGCCTGCAGGTTGGCGTCGCAGTCGAAGCGCAGGATCGCGACGAAATCCTCCTGCACCCCCGGCACCGCCGGCTCGAACCGGTAGCCCTGCAGACCGCGCGCCTTCGACTGGGCCGCCGCGACCTTCTGCTCCCAGCGGAGATAGGCGGCCTCCAGGCCGGGCTTCACCCGGGTGCTGATCACCGCCGAGACCGGGGCCGTGCGGGCGGCGCTGGCATCGTCGGTGACGATGTGGACGTCGTCGCGGCCGACCAGCATCGTGGCGGTACCCTCGATCCGGGATTGCCGCTCGGGCGAGGTCAGCCAGCGCCGGGCATGGTCCAGGCTGTCGAAGCGCTGGAGGATCACCCAATCGACCTGCAGGGGCGGATGCGGCGGCATCAGCCGCTGCTCGATGAAACCGGGAAAGGTCGCTACCACCGCGCTGGTATCGCCCTGCCACCGGGCGAAGGCGTCGGCGCTCTCCGGCCGGACGGTGGTCTGGGTGACGATGCTGACGCTCACCGCGGGCGCGCTCATCGGGCGGCGCGCTTGTCGGATTGGCGATCCGGGCCGAATGGCAGGACCCGCCGGGCTGCCGGCCCCACGAAGGCGACTCGTTCCGCGATCCGGCAGCGACCCGCGCGGCCGATCCGCCTCTCCATCGCCCCCGGCGGTTCGGAGATCAACCTGGCGCTGCCAGTCCAGGCCGCAGCCGGCGCCACGCGGTTGGGACCGGTCACGCCGCCGTCGATGCGATCTGCGCTGACTTGGGGCTCGGCGTTCGCCCACGCCGAAACATCGAGCGAATCGTTGTGCATCGTGCCCCTGCCGAATTTCCAGCGGCGATCTGGAATTGTCGTGCAGTAAGCATATGAATTTGATGTCGGTCAATGCAATATCTGTGGACTATGGACTGTATTATGTAAATACACCATAAGACAATCTAATAGATCATGATGCTCGGCAACGACAAATAAAACGCACTGCGAACTGCGGGTTTAGGGCGATCCTGGACGTCGATGCTGTGACGCGAGAGGTCGCGACGGGCGCCGGTGAGACGGACCGACAACAAAAATCCCCGCCGCTCCACCGGGGGGGCGCCCGCGCGGGTCGGTACGGGGATGCGAATATCGCCTCGCATGAGGGCGGCAGCCGGGGACGCAGGCCGCTCCAGCTCCACGCTTTGCGAGGGAGCGTCTGCATCGTTTTCGGAGGGCGGGGCGAGATGCCCTCAGTTCCGCGCCAATCCGTCAGCCTCGTCCAGAGAGGTGTGTTATCGCCGGACCGATAGGGTCCGGTCGGGCCTCGGGCGATCCGAAACCCGACCTGCGCAGGAAGCGGCCCGAAGACCCGGCTTTCCGCCGCGGCCGTCGGGCGTCGCGCTCAGTCGCGCACCACCACCTTGGTGCCGACCCGGACCCGGTCGTAGAGGTCGACCACGTCCTTGTTGGTCATGCGGATGCAGCCCGAGGAGACCGCGGCGCCCATGGTCTCGGGCTCGTTCGAGCCGTGGATTCGGTAGAGCGACGAGCCGAGATAGAGGGCGCGGGCGCCGAGCGGGTTGTCCTGGCCGCCGGCCATGTAGCGCGGCAGGTCGGGGCGGCGGGCCAGCATCTGCTGCGGCGGGCGCCAGGCCGGCCATTCCTTCTTCATCGTCACGGTCTTAGTGCCGGACCAGGAAAACCCCTGCCGGCCGACGCCGACGCCGTAGCGGATCGCCTCGCTGTTCCCAAGGATGTAATAGAGCCGGCGCTGGCGGGTCGAGATCACGATGGTGCCGGGCTTCTCGGTGCTGTTCCAGCCGATCGTCTCGCGCGGGATCGCCTGGCTGCGGAAGACGTTCAGGAAATCCGCGAGCGGCCCGCTATCCAGCGGGCTGGCGGACGCAGGCGCGCTCCCCAGCAGGGCGCCCGCCAGCGCGAGCATCGCGATCCGTCTCGACATGGTCTTCATCCTCATCACGTGCCGGTTCTTGCCGATGGCGTCGGTAGTCGCGGGTGGGCCGCGATCCTCCGGCGAACCGGCCCGGACTTCGCGGCAAGGTTGAGGCCGGTGGGGTGATGGGCGCGATTCCGGCCGCCCCTGTGGGCTCCGGGCAACACCGGGAATCGGCCGTCAGCGGGTTTCTGGCGTCCTGGGGCGATGCCGCGACGGTACCGCGGTGACGAGCTGCGCCTCGTCGGGGCCGGTCACCACCCACACGCTGCGGATGCGGGTCCATCGTCCTGTCGGGGTGCGGAGCGGTCCCTGGCAGACCATCTTGGTCAGGCCGCCGCTTGCGATGAACGTCATTTCGGTGTCCGGATTGTCGACATGCGCGAAGACGGCGTCGGCGAACCCGACGGGATCGGCTGCGCTGAAGCCGACGCCGAGGAAGAACTTGGCCTTCGACCCGCCACTCGGGTGATCGAGCTTCAGAAGATAGCCGCCGATCTTCTCGCCCGGGATGGCGAGCGTCTCGGGAATCGGCCGCGTGGTCACTTGGCGCGGACGGCGGCGGGAATCACTGCCGAGGCGGGGATGGTCACCAGCGCCCCCTCGGGCTCGGCGAATTCCACGATGAGGGTCTGCATGTCCGGCGCCACGTAGACGATCGTGCCCGCGGCACCGGCCGGCATCGTGTCGCCGTCATCCGTCACGGCCTCCGCGCGCAGCACGACGCTATCGAGGTCCCGGAAAACGGGCTCGGCGCGACGCAGGGTATATATCGTCTCGACCGACATGCCGGTAATTTGGCCCGCGCCCTGATCTTCCGCAAGCCGCGGGACCCGGTGGAGCCGGCGCGACGCCGTGGGTGATTGCGCCGGGGGACAGCCATGCTTATCTCGGGTTCGTGATCCGATCCGCCGCCCTTCTGGCCCGCTGCGTTGCGGGCTCGCCGGACCGCCTCGTCCGGAGCCTCGCCGTGCTGGCGGTGCTCGTCGTCGCGGCGGCTGCGCTGATGGCCGCGCCCCGGCCGGCTCGGGCCGCGCCCGCGGCGGGTCCGGCCTGTTCGGTGGTAAGCCAGGCTGTGGCCGTCCTGTCGGATGCGCGCAAGCTCGATGCGCGTAAAGCTGCCCCCGAGGCCCGCCGGTCGCTGTTCGACGGCACCGACCTGTGCCCGGCCGATATCGAGATCGTCAGCGAGCTCGGGCTACCGCGCCGTCCGGTCGAGGCGGAGCGGCCCCGTCACGCCGCTGCCGCAACCTACTTCTATCAGACGGTCGCCGCGCCGGCCTCCGGGCCGGACGAGGCCCTGCACCGGCCACCCCGGGCGGCCTGATCCGCGCCGCCGGATCCGTCCGGCTGGGCGCCCCGAACGCCGCCGTATAGGCGCAACAGCCTCGTCCCCGACGCGTTTCCGGGACAAGGACTTCAAGTCTCGATCGTGCATCCTTCGGGTTCCGGGGTCCGGAAACCGCTTTTCGGGATGATGCGCGATCCGCCTCGACGACGCGCGGCCCTCGCTCCGCGCCGGCCTCTGCAGACGCATGATTTTCCAGGAGCGTCGGAACCCGTGACCCGCACCTCGTCCGCCCCCACCCCGTTCCCCGTCCGGCGCCGCGTGCGCCTTCTGGGATCGGCCGCCCTGCTGGCCCTGGCGCTGGGGGCCTGCAACCCGAAGCAGACGGCCGCGCCGACGCCGCCGGTGCCGGAGGTCGGCTTCGTCACGGTGACCCCGCAGGCGATTCCCTACCTGCGCGACCTGCCCGGCCGCGTGGCGCCGATGCGCATCGCCGAGGTCCGGTCGCGGGTCTCGGGCCTCGTGGTCAAGCGCCTGTTCGAACAGGGCAGCCAGGTCAAGGAAGGCGACATCCTCTACAAGATCGACCCGGCTCCCTACGAGGTCGAGCTCGCCAGCGCCGAGGCCGCGCTCGCCCGTCAGGAGGCCGCCCTGGTGCTGGCCCGGCAGCAGGCCGACCGGCTCGAGCAGCTGCTGACCCGGGCCACCGCCAGCCAAGCCCAGTACGACGCCGCCTTCGCGGGCAAGAAGCAGGCGGAGGCCGAGGTCGCCGGCGCCAAGGCGGCTCGGGACCGGGCGCAGCTCAACCTCGGCTGGACCGACGTGCGCGCGCCGATCACCGGCCGGATCGGCCGGGCGCTGCTCACCGAGGGGACTTTGATCGAGCCGGGCTCCACGGGGGCGCTCGCCACGATCCAGCAGCTCGACCCGATCTACGTCGACATCACCCAGTCGGTGGGCGAGCTGAACCGCCTGCGCCGGGATCTCGCCAGCGGCGAGCTCGCCCGGCTGGAGGACAACACCGCCAACGTCCACCTGATCATGGACGACAATTCCCTCTACCCGCTGGCCGGCCGGCTGCTGTTCTCGGACGTCACCGCCGATCCGAGCACCGGCCAAGTGACCCTGCGGGTGCAGTTCCCCAACCCGCATGACGAGCTGTTCCCCGGCATGTACGTCCGCGCCCGGATCAAGCAGGGCATCGATTCCGACGCCATCGCGGTGCCCCAGCAGGCGATCCAGCGCACCGAGGACGGCCGCGCCGAGGTCTGGCTGGTGCGCGCCGACGACACGGTGATGCGCCAGCCCGTCGAGGTCGGGCCGGTGGTCGGGCAGAACTGGCTGATCCGCGACGGGCTCAAGGGCGGCGAGAAGGTCGTGATCGACGGCGTCCAGAAGATCACCGTGGGCGCGAAAGTGAAGCCCGTGGACCAGACTCCGGCCCACGGCGAGGCGGGCCCGAAGCACGATGCCGACGAGGCCCCCGATGCTCCGGGTGACCAAAAGCCCGGCGACAAGGCGGACGCCGCCCCGCGCGCCGCCGCGGTCAATCGCCACTGAGCCCGGGAGACCCCGACCATGGCACGCTTCTTCATCGACCGCCCGGTCTTCGCCTGGGTGGTGGCCCTGTTCATCTGCCTGGGCGGCGCCCTGGCGATCCCGAACCTGCCGGTGGCGCAGTACCCGGTCATCGCGCCGCCCCAGATCGCCCTGTCCACGGCCTATCCCGGCGCTTCGGTGGACAGCCTCTATGTCGGCACGACCCGGCTCATCGAGGATGAGCTGAACGGCGCGGCCAACATCATGAACTTCGAGTCGACCACCGACTCGTTCGGCTCGGTCAACATCACCGCGACCTTCCTGCCCGGCACCGAGCCGGCCCTGGCCTCCGTGGAGGTGCAGAATCGGTTGAAGCGCGTGGAGGCCCGCCTGCCCGCGGAAGTCCGCCAGCAGGGCATCCTGGTGGAGGAGGCCTCGGCCGCCACCCTCAACATCATCACCCTGATCTCCAAGGACGGGTCGATGGACGAGGTGGGTCTGGGCGACTTCCTGATCCGCAACGTCATCAACGAGATCCGGCGCATTCCCGGCGTCGGGCGCGCGACGCTCTACTCCACCGAGCGCTCGCTCCGGGTCTGGGTCGATCCCGACAAGCTGCGCGGCCTGTCGCTCAGCGCCGAGGACGTGACCCAGGCGATCCGCAACCAGAACATCCAGGTCGCCTCCGGCTCGGTCGGTGCCCAGCCGAGCCCGACCAAGCAGGCGGTGACCGTGCCGATCATCGTGAAGGGCCAGCTCGGCACTATCGAGGATTTCGGCGCGATCGTGCTGCGCGCCAATTCCGACGGCTCGAACGTGCGCCTGCGCGACGTCGCCCGGATCGAGCTCGGCGGCGACGCCTACCAGTTCTCCACCCGGCTCAACGGCGGCCCGGCCGCCGGCATCTCGGTGACGCTGGCCCCTGACGGCAACGCGCTCGAGACCGCCAAGGCGATCCGCGCCAAGATGGAGGAGCTGTCGCAGTTCTTCCCGCCGGACCTGAAGTGGGACATCCCCTACGACATCACCCCGGCCGTGAAGGCCTCGATCGAGAAGGTGCTGCACACCCTGGTCGAGGCGGTGGTGCTGGTCTTCCTGGTGATGTTCCTGTTCCTGCAGAACATCCGCTACACCCTGATTCCCACCATCGTCGTCCCGATCGCCCTGATGGGCACCGTGACGGTGATGTGGATCTCCGGCTTTTCGGTGAACGTGCTCACCATGTTCGGCATGGTGCTGGCCATCGGCATCCTGGTCGACGACGCCATCGTGGTGGTGGAGAACGTCGAGCGGATCATGAACGAGGAGGGCCTTCCGCCCAAGGAGGCCACCCGCAAGGCCATGGAGCAGATCACCGGGGCGATCATCGGCATCACCCTGGTGCTGATGGCGGTGTTCATCCCGATGGCGTTCTTCCCGGGCTCGGTGGGCATCATCTACCGGCAGTTCTCGATCGCCATGGTGACCTCCATCGCGTTCTCGGCGCTGCTCGCCCTGTCGCTGACGCCGGCGCTCTGCGCGACCTTCCTGAAGCCGGTGGAGAAGGGCCACGGCCACGCCAAGGGCGGCGTGTTCGGGATGTTCAACCGCTTCGTGGACCGGGAGACCGCCCGCTACGGCCGCGGCACCGCCTGGGCCATCCGGAAATCCGGCCGGGTCATGCTGGTCTATCTCGCCCTGGTGGCGGGCACGGCCTACGCCTTCATCAGCCTGCCGGAAGGCTTCCTGCCGGTGGAGGACCAGGGCTTCTTCACGGTCGACATCCAGACGCCGCCCGGCGCCTCCTACAACCGCACCCAGGAGGCCAACCGCCGGGTCGAGGAGCACCTCTTGGCGCAGCCGGGCGTCGCCACCGTGACCATGCTCAACGGCTTCTCGTTCTCCGGCCAGGCGCCGAGCACCAGCCAGGCCTTCGTGACCCTCAAGCCCTGGAGCGAGCGCGACGCGAAGAACTCGGCCGCCGCCCTGGTGGCCGGCACCAACGCGGCGCTCAGCACCTACCGCGACGCCACCGTCGACGCCCAGGAACCGCCGCCGGTGGACAACCTCGGCAACGCCGCCGGCTTCTCGTTCCGCCTCCAGGACCGGGCGAACCGTGGCTACGCGGCCCTGCTTTCGGCCCAGGATCAGCTGATCAAGCTCGCGCAAAGCAGCCCGATCCTGCAGAAGGTGAAGATCGAGGGCCTGCCGCCGACCCCGCAGGCGGAGCTGATCGTCGACCGCGAGAAGGCCGCGGCGCTCGGCGTGAAGTTCGAGGACGTCAACGCCACGATCCAGCTCAACCTCGGCTCGGTCTACACCAACGACTTCCCCAACCGGGGCAAGATGCAGCGGGTCTACGTGCAGGCCGAGCAGCTGCAGCGCATGAACGCCTCCGACATCCTCAACTACGCGGTGAAGAACGCCTCCGGCACGATGGTGCCGATGTCGTCCTTCGCGGAGCTGAAATGGGGCATGGGGCCGAGCCAGATCGTCGGCTTCAACGGCTACCAGTCGGTGCGCATCACCGGTGAGCCCAATCCCGGCTACACCTCGGGCGACGCCATCGCCGAGATGGAGCGGCTGATGCTCCAGCTGCCCAAGGGGTTCGGCTATGCCTGGACCGGGCAGTCGTTCCAGGAGAAGCAGGCCGGCAGCCAGGCGACCCTGTTGCTGGCGCTCTCGGTGCTGATCGTGTTCCTGTGCCTGGCCGCTCTCTACGAGAGCTGGGCGATCCCGGTCTCGGTGCTGCTCGTCATCCCGCTCGGCGTGATCGGCGCGGTGGCGGCGGTGCACCTGCGCGGCATGCCCAACGACGTGTACTTCAAGATCGGCCTGATCACGATCATCGGCCTCTCGGCCAAGAACGCGATCCTGATCGTGGAATTCGCCAAGGACCTCTGGAAGCCCGGGACCTCGGTGGTGCGCGCCGCGGTCGATGCGGCAACGCTGCGGTTCCGGCCGATCGTGATGACCTCGCTGGCCTTCATCTTCGGCGTGGTGCCGCTGGCCATCGCCACCGGCGCCGCCTCGAAGAGCCAGCAGGCCATCGGCACCGGCGTGATGGGCGGCATGATCACCGCCACCGTGCTGGCGGTGTTCTTCGTCCCGGTCTTTTTCGTCGTCGTGATGCGCCTGTTCCGGCGCAAGGCCGTGGCTGAGGGCGAGCGGGGGGGGGGGGCGGACGAGGCGTCAGCCCGGCAGCCTCACCATGCGGCGGCGGCCGAGTAGGAGCGAGGGGACAACAAGCGCCTGAACCACCACGCGTTTTCCCTCCCCCTTGCGGGGAGGGGTCAGGGGTGGGGGTGTTGCAGGGTCGAGCGCGGCGGTGCCTCCTGAACCACCTCCACCTCCAACTCCTCCCCACAAGGGGGAGGAGAGCGCGGCGCGCCTTGAGCAGGCCGATGTATGAACACGGCACCCGCTCAAACCCGTATTTTGCATACGGATGGTCTGAACCTTGCTGTGGGTGTGTGGCCGATGCGGTTTGCTCGCGCGCGGCGCTCGGCCTAGGCTCAACCCCTGCGCTGGTGATGGCGGCCTGCCATCAACTTCCACGGCTCCGGAGATCCGCTTGTCCCGTTCGACCCTGAAGATCCTCGCCCGCGGCGTGGCCGCAGGCGCGGTCGCGACCTTCGCGCTGGCGGCCCTGCCCGCCCAGGCCGCCAACGTGTTCCGCTTCGCCTTCCAGGGTGATCTCAAATCCCTCGACCCGTACTCCCTCAAGGAGAGTTTTACCGAGGGCATGCAGCAGGCGGCCTACGAGTCGCTGGTCACCCTCGACAAGAACCTGAAATTCGCCCCCGGACTCGCCGAATCCTGGGAGACGCCGGAGCCGACCCGCTGGCGCTTCCACCTGCGCAAGAACGTCAAGTTCCATGACGGCACGCCCTTCACCGCCGACGATGTGCTCTTCTCCGCTCAGCGCGTCCGGGCCTCGGGCTCCAACTTCACCACCAACGTCCCATCCGACGCCGAATTCGTGAAGGTCGACGACTACACCGTCGACATGGTGCTGAAGAAGCCGAACCCCATCGCCCTCGCGCAGTTCCCGACCTGGCTGATCATGTCGAAGGCGTGGTCCGAGAAGAACGGCGCCGCCCAGCCCACCCCGGCCAACGCCACCAGCCCGAGCTACGCCACCCTGCACGAGAACGGCACCGGCCCGTTCGTGATCGCCGAGCACCAGCCCGGCGTGAAGACGGTGTTCAAGAAGTTTGACGGCTATTGGGGCAAGGCCGAGTCGAACCTCGACGAGGCGGTGCTGACCACGATCGCCAACCCGGCGACCCGCGTCGCCGCACTCCTGTCCGGCGAGGTCGACTGGATCGACCCGGTGCCGCTCCAGGACCAGCAGCGGGTGAACGCCAGCGGCACCGCCATCGTGATGGCAGGGCCGGAGCTGCGCACGATCTTCCTTGGCATGGACCAGGACCGAGACGAGCTGAAGGATTCCTCCGTCAAGGGCAAGAACCCGTTCAAGGACATCAAGGTGCGCGAGGCGTTCTACCTCGCCATCGACGAGGAGACGATCGCCAAGCGGGTCATGCGCGGGCAGGCCGTGCCCTCGGCCCTGATGATCGCCCCCGCGCTCTACGACCGCGCCAGCGAGATCAAGCGCCCGGCCACCGATCTGAAGAAGGCCAAGGAGCTGATGGCCCAGGCCGGCTACCCGGACGGGTTCACACTGACCATGGACTGCCCCAACGACCGCTACGTCAACGACGAGGCGATCTGCCAGGCGGTGGTCTCGATGCTCGCCCGCATCAACGTCAAGGTGAACCTGAACGCCCAGCCCAAGGCCAAGTACTTCGCCAAGGTGCTGGCGCCGAACTACGACACCTCGTTCTACCTGCTCGGCTGGACGCCGTCCTCGCTGGACAGCCACAACATCCTCTTCGAGATCGTCGGCTGCCGGAAGCCCGGCGACAAGTCGGGACGCGGCAGCTGGAACCTTGCCGGCTACTGTGACCCGAAGATCGATGAGATCGCCGACAAGGTCGAGGGCGAGACCGACAAGACCAAGCGCGATGCCCTGATCAAGGAGGGCTTCGAGACCCTGAACGCCGACTGGGGCTACATCCCGCTGCACCAGCAGGCCCTAGCCTGGGGCGTCTCGAAGAAGGTCCACCTGACTCAGCGCGCCGATAACCTGCTGCTGCTCTACTGGGTCTCGAAAGACCCGCAGTAGGGGCGGGGCGTGCTCGCCTTCCTGCTGCGCCGGGTGATCCAGGCGGCCGCGGTGCTCGCGGTCGTTGGGCTCATCGCGTTCTCGATGTTCCGGTTCGCGGGCGACCCCGTGAACCAGATCGTCGGGCCCGACACCCCCGCCTCCGAGCGGGCCGAGATCCGCAAGAGCCTCGGCCTCGACGATCCGGTGCTGGTCCAGTTCGCCCGCTATGCCGGCGACGTGGTGCGGGGCCGGCTCGGGATCTCGTACCAGTTCCGCCAGCCGGTCTCGCAGCTCCTGGCCGAGCGCATGCCGGCGACCCTGGAGCTCGCCTTCTGCGCCACGGTCTTCGCCCTGGTGGTCGGCGTGTTGATGGGGGTCTTCTGCGCGCTGCGCCGGGATTCCTGGCTCGCCGGGCTGTTCCAGGCGGTCTCGCTCATCGGCATCAGCCTGCCGACCTTCCTGATCGGCATCCTGCTGATCTACCTGTTCTCGGTGACGCTGGGCTGGCTGCCGTCCTACGGGCGCGGCGACACGGTGCGGCTCGGCTGGTGGACCACCGGCTTCCTCACCTGGTCCGGCCTGAAGGCGCTGATCCTGCCCTCCATCACGCTCGGCCTGTTCCAGATGACGCTGATCATGCGGCTGGTCCGCGCCGAGATGCTGGAGGTGCTGCGCACCGACTACATCCGCTTCGCCCGGGCGCGGGGCCTCTCCACCCGCGCCGTCCACCTGCGCCACGCCCTCAAGAACACCCTCGTGCCGGTGATCACCATCGCCGGGCTCCAACTCGGCTCGGTCATCGCCTTCTCGATCATCACCGAGACGGTGTTCCAGTGGCCCGGCATGGGCCTGCTGTTCGTCCAGGCCGTGCAGAACGTCGATATCCCGATCATGTCCGCCTACCTGCTGCTCGTCGCGCTGATCTTCGTGACCATCAATCTCGTGGTCGACATCCTCTACACCGTGGTCGATCCGCGCCTGCGGCTCTCGTCCCCCCGGACCGCGTAAGGGTGAGCCGATGAGCGGACGCGATATCGACGTCGGCGACGCCCCGCCGGTCCCGCTGCAGGTGGCGTCGCCCGGCCGGCTCGCGCGCTGGCGCGACTCCGACCTGCTGGCGAGTTTTTTGGGCTCGAAGACCGCGATGGCGGCGCTTCTGGCCACGGTCCTGATGGTCGGGCTCGCGGTCGCAGCCCCCCTAATCTCGCCCCAGAACCCCTACGACCCGGCCCAGCTCGACCTGATCAACTCCAACCTGCCGCCCATCTGGCAGGCGGACGGGCAGGCGCCGTTCTATCTCGGCACCGACGACCAGGGTCGGGACGTGCTCTCGGCGGTGCTCTACGGCCTGCGCCTGTCGCTGATCGTTGGGGTGCTTGGGGTGATCACCTCAGGCGTCCTCGGCATCGCCCTGGGATTGGTTGCCGGCTACGCGGGCGGGGCTCTCGACACGCTGATCATGCGCGTCGCCGACGTGCAGCTCACCTTCCCGGCGATCCTGATCGCCCTGGTGGTGGACGGCGTCGCCCGGGCGAGTTTTGGCGGCGCCCTCGATGTCGGGCCGCTGATCGGGCTGATCGTGATCTCGATCGGCCTGTCCTTCTGGGTCCAGTACGCCCGCACGGTCCGCTCCTCCGTGATGGTCGAGAAGGGCAAGGACTACGTTCAGGCGGCCCGGCTGATCGGCCTGACGCCCCCGGTGATCCTGGTGCGCCACGTGCTGCCGAACGTCACCGGCCCGGTCTTCGTCATCGCGACGATCAACCTGGCGCTGGCGATCATCACCGAGGCGACCCTGTCGTTCCTCGGCACCGGCCTGCCCGAGACCATGCCGTCGCTCGGCACCCTGATCCGCACCGGCAACCGGTTCCTGTTCTCCGGCGAGTGGTGGATCGTCGCCTTCCCAGGCCTCGCGCTGGCCGGTCTCGTCATCGCCATCAACCTCCTGGGGGATTGGCTGCGCGACGCCCTCAATCCAAAGCTGCAATGAGCGAAACCATCCTCTCCGTGCGCGACCTCACGGTCGCCTTCGACACGCGCCGCGGGCCGCTCACCGCCATCGACCGGGTCTCGTTCGACATCGGCCGGGGCGAGATCCTGGGGGTCGTCGGCGAGTCCGGGGCCGGCAAGTCGGTCACCGGCTCGGCGGTGATCGGGCTGATCGACCGCCCCGGCCGCATCGCGGGCGGCGCCATCCATCTGCGCGGCGAGCGCATCGACAACCTGTCTCCCGAGGCGATGCGGCGGGTGCGGGGCAAGCGGATCGGCATGATCTTCCAGGACCCGCTGACCTCCCTGGACCCGCTGTTCCGGGTCGGTGACCAGATCGTCGAGACCCTGCGCGCCCATACCAAGCTCTCGGCCAAGGCGGCCCGCACCCGGGCGATCGACCTGCTCGCCGAGGTTGGCATCCCGGCCCCCGAGCGGCGGATCGACGGCTATCCGCACGAATTCTCCGGCGGCATGCGCCAGCGCGTGGTGATCGCCCTTGCGTTGGCCGCCGAGCCGGAGCTGATCATCGCCGACGAGCCGACCACGGCGCTGGACGTCTCGGTCCAGGCCCAGATCATCACCCTGCTCAAGCGCCTCTGCCGCGAGCACGGCACCGCGGTGATGCTGGTGACCCACGACATGGGCGTGATCGCCGAGGCCGCCGACCGGGTCGCGGTCATGTATGCCGGGCGGGTCGCCGAGATCGGCCCCGTCGCCGCCGTGGTGCGTGAGCCGCATCACCCCTACGCGGTCGGCCTGATGGGCGCGATCCCGACCCTGTCGCAGGAGGCCGACCGGCTCAGCCAGATCCCCGGCTCGATGCCCCGGCTCACCGCCATCCCGAAGGGCTGCGCCTTCAACCCGCGCTGCCCGAAGGTTTTTGCCCGCTGCCGCATCGAGCGGCCCGAGCCGATCCTCGTGGGCGCGAGCCGCGTCGCCTGCCACCTCTACGACGTCACGGAGAAGGCGGCGTGAGCGCCTATGTCGAGGTCACCGACCTACGCCGCCTGTTCGATGTCTCAAAACCCTGGCTGAACCGGGTGATCGAGCGCGAGCCCCGCCGGTTCCTCACCGCGGTGGACCGGGTCGGCTTCACCATCGCCAAGGGCGAGACCTTCGCGATCGTGGGCGAATCCGGCTCCGGCAAGTCCACGGTGGCCCGGATGGTGGTCGGCCTGCTGCCGCCCTCGGCCGGCGAGGTTCTGATCACCGGCATCTCGATGACCGATCCCCGGGAGGCGGCCGCAAGGCGGCGCCTGCGCTCGCGCATCCAGATGATCTTTCAGGACCCCTACGCGTCGATGAACCCGCGCTGGCGCGTGGGCAAGATCATCGCGGAGCCGATCCGGGCGTTCAACCTGATCCAGGGGGAGGGGGCGATCCGCGCCCGGGTCGGCGAGTTGCTCGGCCTGGTCGGCCTCCACCCGGACGACTCCAAGAAGTACCCGCACGAATTCTCCGGCGGCCAGCGGCAGCGGGTCGCCATCGCCCGGGCGCTGGCCAGCCAGGCGGAGTTCCTGGTCGGCGACGAGCCGACCTCGGCGCTGGACGTCTCGGTGCAGGCGCAGATCCTCAATCTGATGCGCGACCTGCAGGACCGGCTGGGTCTGACCTACCTGTTCATCTCCCACAACCTCGCCGTGGTCCGCCACATGGCGACCCGGGTAGGGGTGATGTATCTCGGCCGGCTTGTGGAGGTCGCGGCCGCAAAGGATCTGTTCGCGAGGCCCCGCCACCCCTACACGCGGATGCTGCTCGACGCGGTGCCCGACCTCGCCCATGTCGGCCGCGCTCGGGTGCCGGTCTCCGGGGAGATCCCGAACCCGATCGACCCGCCCCCCGGCTGCACCTTCAACCCGCGCTGCCCGCTCGCCAACGACCGCTGCCGCACCGAGATCCCGGCTCTGCTCGACGGCGTCGCCTGCCACGCGGTGCAGGAGGGGCGGGCCTGATTTCCGGGACGATGCAGGCCGGATCGAAGGCTTGCTGCCGCCCTGGAAACATCATTCGGTTGCCAGGCGCACGCGCGGCCGTCACTTCCTCAGCGGCACGCCCTTCGTGGTGAAACGCGGCGCGCCCGGATGGCGCATGGGGCGCGACTGGCCGCCCGCCTTGCTCGCACCGGCGCCCGTTCCCGGCGGCTGCGAGAGCGGCACGAGCTGGTCCGGCCTCGGCCCGATGAGATCCGCGCGGCCCATCGCTCGCAGCGCCTCGCGCAGCAGGGGCCAGTTCTCGGGGTCGTGGTAGCGCAGGAACGCCTTGTGCAGCCGGCGCTGCCGCATCCCCTTGATCGCGTCGACCGGCTCGCTGCCGCCGCGCCGGACGCCCTGCAACGGGTTGATCTCGGTGTGATACATGGTCGTGGCGGTCGCCATGGGCGAGGGCAGGAACGTCTGGACCTGATCGGCGCGATAGTCGTTCTTCTTGAGCCAGAGAGCGAGGTTCATCATGTCCTCGTCGGTCGTGCCCGGATGCGCCGCGATGAAATACGGGATCAGGTAGTATTTCTTGCCGGCTTGCTTGGCGGCGGCGTCGAACATCTCCTTGAAGCGGTCATACGTGCCGATGCCCGGCTTCATCATCAGGTCGAGGGGGCCGCGCTCGGTGTGCTCGGGCGCGATCTTGAGACGGCCGCCGACGTGATGGGTCACGAGTTCCTGGACGTATTCGGGGCTCCGGACCGCGAGGTCGTAGCGCACCCCGGAGGCGACCATCACCTTCTTGACGCCCTTCACCTCCCGGACCTTGCGATAGAGCCGGATCAGGTCGTCGTGCGAGGTGTTCAGGTTCGGGCAGATGTCCGGAAAGACGCAGGACGGCAGGCGGCAGGCTGCCTCGATCTTCGGGTCCTTGCACGCCATCCGGTACATGTTCGCCGTCGGCCCGCCGACATCCGAGATCACGCCCGTGAAGCCCGGCGTCTTGTCGCGGATCTTCTCGATCTCGCGCAGGATCGAGCCTTCCGAGCGGTTCTGGATGACGCGGCCTTCGTGCTCGGTGATGGAGCAGAAGGTGCAGCCGCCGAAGCAGCCGCGCATGATCGTCACCGAGAACTTGATCATGTCCCAGGCGGGGATCTTCGCGTCGCCGTAGGACGGATGAGGCGCGCGGGCGTAGGGCAGGTCGTAGACCGCATCCATCTCCTCGCTGGAGAGCGGGATCGGCGGCGGGTTCAGCCACAGGTCGCGGTCACCGTGGCGCTGGACGAGGGGGCGGGCGTTGCCGGGGTTGGCCTCCCGGTGCAGCACCCGCGAGGCGCGGGCATAGGCCTCCTTGTCGTCCTTGACCTGCTCGTAGGCGGGGAGCCGGATCACGGTCTCGCCGGGGCGACGGGCGGCGGCCTCGTCGGTCGAATCGAGATCGTCGGCGGGCAGCTCGGTGTAATGCGCGGGCACGCGGCGGAACAGGGCGACGCCCCGGACGGAGTCGAGGTCTTGCGGCGTCTCGCCGGCCGCAAGGCGGTTCGCCACCTCGACGACGGCGCGCTCGGCATTGCCGTAGATCAGCAGATCGGCCTTCGCATCCGCCAGGATCGAGCGGCGCACCTTGTCGGACCAGTAATCGTAGTGGGCGATGCGCCGCAGCGACGCCTCGATGCCGCCGAGGATGATCGGCACGTCTTTGTAGGCCTCGCGGCAGCGCTGCGTGTAGACGATGGTCGAGCGGTCCGGGCGCCGGCCGCCTTCTCCGCCCGCCGTATAGGCGTCGTCATGGCGGAGGCGACGGTCCGCCGTGTAGCGGTTCACCATCGAATCGAGATTGCCGCCGGTGACGCCGAAGAACAGCGTCGGCCGGCCCAACGCCTTGAACGGCTCCGCCGATTGCCAATCGGGCTGCGCGATGATGCCGACCCGGAATCCCTGCGCTTCGAGCAGCCGGCCGATGATGGCCATGCCGAAGCTCGGATGATCGACATAGGCGTCGCCCGTCACCAGGACGATGTCGCAGGAATCCCACCCGAGCGCGTCCATCTCGGCGCGGCTCATGGGCAGGAACGGCGCCGCCTTCCTGAGAAGCGGCACCTTGCAGCCGAGCGTCGCCAGGGATTGGCTCGCAGAAGTTTGGAGGTCCATGGGGTGGGTGCATAGACCGCCAAGGCCGCGAGCTCAACGAAGAGCGCGGGTGTCGGGAGCCGCGACCTTTTCGACGCGCCCGAGACTTGCTTTCGATCTGCGCAGGAAACGGCAATCGGGCCCGCGCCGGGACGCAAGTCTGTCTCTGCCGGCCAGCTTTTGTCCTGGGGCGGTGTCTCTTCGACATCCGCTCATGGATATCGGGACGGACGCTCGAACGGTAAGGTAGGGCCGCAAGCGGAGGGCGGCGCGCGAATGCCCCGCCCCGCGAGAGGCGACGTGCAATCTTCTCAGGCGTCGCGCCACTCGGAAAAGGTCGCCGCCTGGCCCACCGTCACGCCGTCGCGGTCGAGCTGCCAGACCACCGCCTGCTCGATCCAGAAGCGGCGGCCTCCCTTGGCGATCCGCAGGCCCCGGTAGCCGCGGGTGAACCCGTCCCGGGCGACGGCGTCGAGGAGGCGCTGCCGCTCGGCGCGCTCGGGAGCCTCGGCCGAGAGTCGCGACGGCAGGCCGATCAACTCGTCCCGGTCGTAGCCGAAGCAGGCCTGTGCGGCCCGGTTGGCGTAGACGAAGCGCGGGTCGGCACCGCCGTCATGGGCCAGCACCACGAAGGGCGCCTGCGCGTAGAGCCAAGCCGCATCCGCCCCCTCCGGCACCAAAGCCGCGCCGAGGCGCCGCCGGTAGCTGCCGGTGAGGACGGCGAAGAAGTCGGGATCGTGCGAGAGGTCCATCACGGCGGTCCGGAAGCTGAAGCTCAAGGAGAGCAGCGCATACCTGGTCCCGCGCCGATCGCGGCGTGCCGAACTTCACCCTACAGCACCGGATCCGCGTCGATGCGCATCCGCAGGATCGCGTAGGGCCGCTGCTGCAGGTCCTGGCCGCGATTGTATTCCGGCCGGCGATTCACCTGGGCGCCCGAGATGTAGAGCCAGCGGTCCGGGGTGATCCAGAACGTGTCGGCCCAAACCAGGCGGTCGTCGGCGGCCAGCACCTCCACGGTGCCGTCCGGCCAGCGCCGGCCCACCGCGTTGTGCTCCTGCAGGCTGAGATAGATCCGGTCCTGCGAATCCGTGGTCAGGCCGCCGGTCATGCCCTTCTCGCCGAGATCCTGGACCTTGGCGGCCAGATCTTCATCCGAGACCTTCGAGTCGAGGAGCGCCGCGGTCTCCACCGCGTAGAGGCGTCGACTCATCAGCGGCGCGTAGTACAGGCGGCGTCCGTCCGGGCTGATCGCGATGCCGTTGGCGCCGCCCTTCGGGTGCTTGGCCGGAGCATCGCCCTTCTGCTCCATCACCGGCCGCAGCTCCACGAACTTGACCACGCCCTCCTCGGTGGCGGTGCTGTGGTGGTCGGCCAGGCGCCGGGTCACCCGCCCGCTGGCGAGGTCCACCGCCAGAATCGCCCCCTGGCCGCCCTGGCCCTGGTCGGTGATGTAGGCGAGTGCCCGGTCGTCGCGCACGTCGATCCGCAGGTCGTTCAGGGAGGAATGTTCGACGACGCCCGCGTCGAGCGGGATCACCCGGCGGATCTTGTCCTGGGTGATGTCGATCTCCACGAGCTTGGCGGCCCCCGGCACCGGCTTGCCTTTGCCCTCGGGCAAACCGGAATCGAGGATCCAGAACGTGTCGTTGCGGTCGAACACGCCGTTGGGGACGTGGAACAGGGTCGCCTGTGGGTCCTTCGGGTCCGGCTTATTGGTCCGGGCGTCCGGGTAGGGTTTCACCGAACCGTCGGGCAGCACCTCGCCCAAAGTCACCGGCTCCGAGCCGGTGAAGCGCGGCATCATCACGAACATCCGGCCGCCCCGAGCGATCGCCAGCCCAGTGGGCGTGGACGGGGCGTCGGCGCCTCGTGCCAGCTCCAGCACCCCGGCGGGGCGGCTGGTCGGGGGCTCACGGTGGGAGGGCGGCGCGGCTTTCGCCGGTCCGGCCGCGAGGGCGACGAGGCCCGATCCGATCAGGCGGCGGCGGTCGAGGGGCATGGGGATCCTGTGGGGGCATGGCGGGTCGGCGGCCCGCCTCAGCCGTTCCGGCAGGTCGAGGGGCCTCCCGGGCCCGCAGGGTCGGGAATACCGGCCCAACGCGCGGCGGGGGGCGGGTGATCCCGCCTCGGATCGCGGCGCAGGCGGGCGATCACGGATCCGTAGGACTGATCGGATTTGTGATCCGGCGTATCAAATGGCAGACATCTTCGCTTCGTTTCATATATGTGCGCGTGTCGATATCGAGGTGAGTTTTTTGCGATCAAATATAAGATAATTATCGATTTAACATCTATATTTATCTATTGATAAAATTCTTGACATTCTTGTCTGTCTCGCGCTAAGGCCGGTTTAGTATCAGTAACGACATCGATCGGTTGCGGAGTATCCGGTCGCGCGGCAAAAGTTTTTCAACAGACCAGCGTGGGACCGCGGGCCGATTGCCGCCGGAAATACCTTGGCGCGTCTTCGTAGGGTCGGGATCGGGTCCGGATATGCCGTGTTCCGGCTCCGGTGTTCATGATCGCATCGTCATGGTAGCTCGCTACGGTCGCCGGTGCGGCGGCCGCGCGCTGGGATTCACGCTCAACACGGGAATGGACGGCCGTCTTCTGGCGCTGCGACGCGTGCGGGGATCGGGCTCGAGATCGACAGGTAGGAGAGGCATGGATCCCCAAGGATCCGGACATGAGCCGGAGGTCGCGCCGCCACGGAGCGCCCGGCCGCGGGTCCTCGCGGTGGCGGTCCAGAAGGGCGGCACCGGCAAGACCACGCTGGCGGCCTCGCTCGCCGTCGCGGCGGCGGAGGCCGGCGAGCGCGTGACCGCCCTCGATCTCGACCCGCAGGGCTCCCTGGCCGGCTGGGCCGCGACGCGCGAGACCGACACCGTGGCGATCGACCGGCTCCAGCCTTGGGAGATCGGCCAGCTCCCGGAGATCCTGGACATCCTCGCCCAGCAGGGCACGACCCTGGTCGTCCTCGACACCGCCGGCAGCTCGGCCGGGCTGGCGCCGACCCTGAAGGAGGCGGATTTTGTGCTGATGCCGGTGCGGCCCTCGCGCCTCGACATCGTGGCGGCGCGCCCGACCCTCCAGGCCCTGATCGGTCTCGGCCTGCGCGGCCGGTTCGCCCTGGTGCTGAACCAGTGTCCGCCGCTGCCCTCGCCGCGTACCAGCGCCTATGCCGCGCAGTTGCGAGCGCTCGGGGTGCTGGCCGAGCCGGGCATCAATCACCGGGTCGATCACCAGGACGCCCTGGCGGTGGGGCTCGGCGTCACCGAATACGCGCCCGCGAGCCCGGCCGCCGAGGAGATCCGGGCCCTGTGGGCCTGGATCGACGCGAAGATGCCGGTGACGACGGGCTGAGATCAGCCCTGGCCGAGGGCCGCCAGGATCCGCGCCCAGGAGCGCGTGCCCTTGTGGAAGCTCGTCAGGTCGTACTTCTCGTTGGGCGAGTGGATCCGGTCGTCGTCCAGGCCGAAGCCGATCAGCAGCGTGTCGCGGTTCAGGAGCCGCTTGAAATCGCCGACGATCGGGATCGAGCCGCCGGCGCCCACGGTCACGGCCGGCACGCCCCATTCCTCCGCGAGCGCCGCCTTGGCGGCCCCGAGCTGCGGCATGTCGAAGGGCAGGCTGATCGCCCGCGAACCCTTGTAGGTGATGACGTCGACTTTGCAGTCCGCCGGCACCCGTTCGCGCACGAAGGCCTCGAACCGTTCGGCCAGAACCTGCGGGTCTTGGTCGTCCACGAGCCGGAACGAAATCTTGGCCGAGGCCGTGGAGGCGATCACCGTCTTGGTGCCCTCGCCGGTATAGCCGCCGATGATGCCGTTGGCGTCGCAGGACGGGCGCGACTGCACCAGCTCGATCGGCATCCGCCCGCGCTCGCCGGCCGGCTCCTTGAGGCCGATCGGCCCGAGCAGGGTCTCAGGCGTCAGGCCCAGGCCGCGCCACTGCTCCAGCACCTCGGGCGGGCGCTCGTGCACGCCGTCGTAGAAGCCCGGGATCGTCACCCGCCCGTCTGCGTCGTGCAGGTCGGCGATGATCTTGGCGAGCACGTGGATCGGGTTGCGGGCGGCGCCGCCGAAGAAGCCCGAATGCAGGTCGCGGTCGGCGCAGGTGACCTTCACCTCGAAATAGGCGAGCCCGCGCAGTGAGGACGTGATGGCGGGCGTGCGCCGGTCCCACATGCCGGTGTCGCACACGAGCACCACGTCGCAGCCGAGGCGGTCGCGGTTGGCCGCGACCCATTCGGGAAGCCCTTGCGAGCCGCTTTCTTCTGCTCCCTCGATCAGGATGGTCACGCCGCAGGGCAGCTCGCCGCTCATGGCGATATGGGCCCGGCACGCCTCCACGAAGGTCATGACCTGACCCTTGTCGTCGGACGATCCGCGCCCGACGATGGTCTTGCGGCCCTCCGCATCCGACGCGATGCGCGGCTCGAAGGGCGGCGTCGTCCAGAGATCGAGCGGGTCGACCGGCTGCACGTCGTAATGCCCGTAGAACAGGACGTGCGGGGCGCCGGGCTTCGGCTTGGTCGCGAGCACCACCGGGTGCAGCGAGGTGTCCTCCACGGAGGTCTCGAAGCCGAGCGCCGTGAGGTCCTGGGCGAGCCACGCGGCGGCGGCCCGGCAATCGCCGGCATGGGCGGGTTCGGTCGAGATCGACGGGATCCGCAGGAAGGCGAACAGCCGCTCCAGGGCGTTCTCCAGATCCGTGTCGATGTCGTTAAGGATCGCGTCGAGCGCGGCCATCGGGGGCTCCGGGATGCGGCGGGATTCTTTATCGAGGCGACAGGGTTACCCGAGGCGAGGTGGGCGCGGCAACGGCCGTCGCGCCTGACCCTGAGACCGATCGCCCTCGGAACAGGCGCAGATTGGAACGGTTATCGACAGAACCGTCTGGCTGACGCGCCCGTCGCTCCGTCGCCGCACCCAGACCGATCCGTTCCCCGCCCGGATTCGTGGCGGCCCCAGACCTTGGACCAGTCCATGCTCCTCGAACACAGTCCGCCAGTGCGGGCCGATACCGGCCTCGCCATCACCCTGACGATCAACGGGCAGCGCCGCGAGCTCCAGGTCACGCCCTGGACCACTCTGCTCGATCTCCTGCGCGAAAAACTCGACCTCACCGGCACCAAGAAGGGCTGCGACCACGGCCAGTGCGGCGCCTGCACGGTGCTGGTCAACGGCATCCGGGTGAATGCCTGCCTGACGCTGGCGGTGATGAAGGACGGCGCTGAGATCACCACGGTCGAGGGCCTTGCCGGCCTCGGTGATCGCGCGGGCAGCAACGCCCTCCACCCGATCCAGGAAGCGTTCATCGAGCACGACGCCTTCCAGTGCGGCTACTGCACCCCGGGCCAGCTCTGCTCCTCGGTCGGCCTGATGAACGAAGGTCACGCGACGACGCGGGAAGAAATCCGCGAGGCGATGAGCGGCAACCTCTGCCGCTGCGGCGCCTACACCAACATCGTCGACGCCATCGAGGACGTGATGCAGGGAGCCGCTCGATGAACCGCTTCGATTATGTCCGCGCCGGCACGGTGGCGGAAGCGGTCCAGGCCTACGGGGCGGGCGCGCGCTTCATCGCGGGCGGCACCAACTTGATCGACCTGATGAAATACGAGGTCGAGAAGCCCGGCCGGCTGATCGACATCACCCGCCTGCCCCTCGACGGCATCGAGGCGCATGAAAGCGGCCTGCGGCTCGGGGCGCTCGCGACCAACGCCAAGGTCGCCTACGACGAGCGCGTCGCCGCGCAATACCCGCTGCTGCGCAACGCCATCCTGGCCGGTGCCTCGGCGCAGCTGCGCAACGCCGCCTCCACGGGCGGCAACCTGCTGCAGCGGACCCGCTGCTACTATTTTTACGACACGGCCACGCCCTGCAACAAGCGCGAGCCCGGCACCGGCTGCCCGGCGATCGGCGGCGTCAACCGCATCCACGCGATCTTCGGGGCGAGTGAGAGCTGCATCGCCACCCACCCGTCCGACATGTGCGTCGCTCTGGCGGCGCTCGAAGCGACGGTCCGGGTGAGCGGGCCGCAGGGCGAGCGCACGATTCCCTTCGCGGATTTCCACCGCCTGCCGGGGGATAGCCCTGAGATCGACACCAACCTCGCCGCCGGCGAGATCATCGTCTCGGTGGACCTGCCCGAGAGCAAGTTCCCGCAGCACTACACCTACCTGAAGCTGCGCGACCGGCTGTCCTACGCCTTCGCGCTGGTCTCGGTCGCGGCCGGCGTCGAGCTCGACGGCGACACGATCAAGACCGCCCGCCTGGCGCTCGGCGGCGTCGCCCACAAGCCCTGGCGCAACCGTGAGGCCGAAGCGCTGCTGGAGGGCAAGCCCGCCACCCGCGAGAGCTTCCAGCAGGCGGCCGACCTCATCGTCTCCGAGGCCAAGCCGCAATCGGCCAACGGCTTCAAGATTGACCTCGCCCGGCGCGCCATCGTGCGCGGCCTCGAACAGGCCGCTGCCGGCACGCCCCAGTCGCTCAGCGACAAGCGCATCCAGTAGGCACCCCGATGACCCAGACCTTCAGCTCCACCGGCCACGACACTTTCGTCGGTAGCCCGCGCAGCCGCATCGACGGACCCGCCAAGGTCACCGGCCTGGCCAAATACGCGGGCGAGTTCGCTGCCCCCGATCTCGCCTACGGCTACGTCGTATCGAGCGCCATCGCCAAGGGGCGGATCGCGGCGATCGACTCCGCTGCCGCCGAGGCGGTGCCGGGCGTCCTCAAGGTGATCACCCACGAGAATCGGCCGCGCACCGCGTGGCGCGACAAGAATTTTCAGGACGCGGTGGCGCCCCCCGGCTCGCCGTTCCGCGCCCTCTATGACGACCTGATCGTCTATAGCGGCCAGCCGGTCGGCCTGGTGGTGGCCGAGGATTTCGAGACGGCGCGCTACGCCGCCTCGTTGATCCAGGTCCACTACGAGGCCCAGGAGCCCACCACCGACCTGCGGGCCGTGCGCGGCGAGGCCTACGATCCGCCCGGCAAGCGCGAAGGCATCAAGCCGCCGCCGGAGCCGTGGGGTGACGCCGACCAGGCCTTCGGCAGCGCGCCGATCCGCGTGCAGGGCGCCTACACGCTGGCGAACGAGCACCACAACCCGATGGAGCCTCACGCCACCACGGTGGTGGTCGAGGAAGACGGGACCTACACGGTCTACGACAAGATCCAGGGCGTCTCGAACAGCCACCAGTATCTCGCCAACGTGTTTGGCCTGAAGCCGGATCAGGTGCGGGTGCTCAACCCCTATCTCGGCGGCGGCTTCGGCTCGGGCCTGCGCCCGCAATACCAGGCCTTCCTAGCGATGCTGGCCGCCCAGGAGCTGAAGCGCTCGGTCCGGGTGACCCTGACCCGCGACCAGATGTGGTCCTTCACCTACCGGGGCGAAGCGTTGCAGACGGTCTCTCTCGGCGCCGAGGCGGACGGCACCCTGACCGCGCTCCGGCACGATGCCGTGCAGGGCACCTCCCATTACGAGGATTACCAGGAGGTCATCGTCAACTGGTCGGGGGTGCTCTACCGCTGCGATAACGTCGCCCTGACCTACCGGATCGCCAAGCTCGACACCGCCACCCCGGGCGACATGCGCGCCCCCGGCGCCGTCACCGGCGTCTTCGCCATCGAGACCGCGATGGACGAGCTCGCCTACGCGACCGGGATGGACCCGATCGCCCTGCGGCTGAAGAACTACGCGGAGTCGGATGCCACCGCCCAGGGCAAGCCGTTCGGCTCCAAGGAGCTGAAGGCCTGTTTCACGCAGGGCGCCGAGCGCTTCGGCTGGTCCAAGCGCAGCCCCGAGCCCCGCTCCATGCGCGAGGGCCGGGAACTCGTCGGTTGGGGCGTCGCCACCGGCGTCTGGGAATCGATGATGATGCAGTCGAGCGCCATCGCGACGCTCACCGCCGACGGCCGGCTCGTGGTGGGCAATTCCACCGGCGATATCGGCACCGGCACCTACACGATCCTGACCCAGATCGCCGCCGACACCCTCGGCCTGCCGATGGAATCCGTCACCACCAAGCTCGGCGATACGCGTCTTCCCGAAGCGCCGGTCGCGGGCGGCTCTTGGACCGCGGCTTCCTCCGGCACCGCCGTGATGAAGGCCTGTCGCAATGTCGGCGAGCAGGTGTTCAAGCTGGCCCGTGGCCTGGAAAACTCGCCGCTGGCCAATGTCGACATCGACCGCGCCGTCTTCACGGATGGCCGCATCGAGGTGGCCGGAGATCCGAGCCGCAGCGTCTCGATGGTCGAAGTGATGCGGGCCGCCGGTGTCGACAAGGTCGAGGCGGTGGAGCAGGCCGGCCCCGACAAGGACTTCAACGAGACCTACCAGGCCTACACCCACGGGGCGATCTTCGTAGAGGTGAAGGTTGACGAGGAGCTGGGCCAGGTCCGGCTCACCCGGGTGGTCTCGGCGATCGCCGCCGGCAAGATCCTCAACCCGAAGACCGCGCGCAGCCAGATTTTGGGCGGCGTGGTGATGGGGATCGGCTCGGCGCTCGAAGAGGAGTCGATGCTCGACCACCGCTTCGGCCGGTTCATGAACCACAATCTCGGCGAGTATCACGTGCCGGTCCATGCCGACATCTACGACATCGACGTGATCTTCGTGGACGAGGAGGACAAGGCCAACCCGCTGGGCGTGAAGGGCCTGGGCGAGATCGGCATCGTTGGCACCGCGGCGGCGATCACCAACGCGGTGTTCCACGCCACCGGCAAGCGCGTACGCGACCTGCCGATCACGATCGACAAGTTGCTGTGACCGGTGGCCGATGTTTCCCGTGAAACATCGGCTGATTTTTAACCAAGAGGCCGGCTGCGCGCGCTGCCGGCCTTCTCTATGCCTGAAGCTATGCACTCCGTCCCGGCATTCCTGGCGTCGCCGACGCGAGCGCCAGCCCTACCCAATCTCTGCATCGTATTGACAACGTAGGTACGCGCTCGCACCTTTCGCGTATGCCGAAAGTCCGCGCAACCATCGCCGAACCCTCCGATGATCTGCCCATGGCTACGGCTTCGAGCGAGCCGAAGGGCAGCATCAACCTGCGGATCGAAGCGGGGACTCGCCAGCTCATCGACGACGCGGCAGCGCTCCTCGGGAAGACCCGCACCGAGTTCATGATCGAGAGTGCCCGGCGGCAGGCCGTCGACGTGCTGCTGGACCGGCGGCTATTCACCCTCGATCCGGAGGGTCACGATGCCTTCCTGCACGCTCTCGACGACCCGCCCCCGCCGGGACCAAAGCTCATGGCGCTGATGCGGCGGGTTCCGGCCTGGCGGCGGTGACGGACATTTCGAGGGCTGCCGAACCGGCCCTGTCGCCTCCCGAGCCACTGACGGCGGATCATGACGTGTCGGCCTTCGATTGCGGCGAGCCGGCGCTGAACGAATGGCTGCGCCATCGAGCCCTGAAGAACGAGAGTCGATTTTCCCGCACCTATGTCGTCTGCCGGGGCAAACGGGTGGTCGCCTATGTCGGCATCGCGGCGGGCTCGGTGGAGCGGGGAGCGGCGCCGGGCAGGCTCCGTCGCAATGCTCCCGATGTGATTCCAGTGTCGGTGATCGGACGGCTGGCGGTCAGCCGCGACCATGCGGGCCGAGGACTCGGCGCCGATCTGCTGGCGGACGCGCTGAGACGGATCGCCCTGGCCTCACGCAGCATCGGAATCGGCGCCGTTATGGTCCACGCCAAGGACGAGGCGGCCAAGCGCTTCTATCTGCGCTGCGCGGAGTTCATCGCGTATCCGGCCGACAGCCGGACCTTGTTCCTGCCGATCGAGACTGTGGTCGCGGCCTTCGGCGAGGATTAGGATCCCTGCCTTCCTGCGCGAGAACTCTTTGAGCCACCTCCTGCAATCCTGGCGCTTCTGGGCGCTCGCCGCCGCCGGCTTCGCGGCACTCACCGCGATCCTCGCCAAGGTCGGGGTCACGGGCGTGCAGTCGGATGTCGCGACCTTCGTGCGCACCCTGGTGATCGTCGCCTTCGCGGGAGCGATCGTTGTCGGCTCCGGCCAGACCGGGGGCCTCGTGCAGATCTCCGGCCGCAGCCTGGTCTTCCTGGTCCTGTCGGGGCTCGCCACCGGGGCGTCCTGGCTGTGCTATTTCCGGGCGCTGTCGCTGGGGGATGCCGCCCGGGTCGCACCGCTGGACAAGCTCAGCGTCGTGCTGGTCGCGCTCCTGGGGACCAGCCTGCTCGGCGAAACCCTGAGTCTGGCCGCCTGGGCCGGCGTCGCGCTGATCGCCGCCGGGGCCGCCCTGGTCGCCTCCGGCTGGTGATCGTCGCGCGCGATGAGCGCCGGCGCACCGATCCGTTTACCGATCGGGCGCATCCTGCGGGTCTCTTGCGAAGGAGACCTTCCATGGAAGCGGTCTATCGCGGCTTCGAGACCTCGCTGCTCGGTCTCGCTCTCTGTCTCGGGCTCGGCGCCTGCCTGACGCTCGGCACCCCGCGAGTGTCGGGCGACGGGCTCGCCGTCACCCTGCCGATGCTCTCGGTGACGCTCGCCGGGCCCTGAACCCCGGCGCTGTTACGCGCCGCGCCGCGTCGCGCGGAACATGAAGCCGCGCGCCTCCTCGTCCATCTCGGCCTTGAAGGCGTGGCGGCCCTTCAGTGCCTCGGCGGCCTGGGCGGCCGGGCGGGCGTTGATTGCGTCGAGGTGGCGCTTGACGTGCGGCAGGCTCGCGAAGGCATCCTCGCCGAGGGCGAACGGCACCATCCGGGCCCAGCCCCACACCGCGATATCGACGATCGTGTAGGTCTCGCCCAGCACATAAGGCCGGTCCGCGAGCCGCTGGTTCAGGATGTCCCAGTGGCGGCGCGCCTCGAAGGCGTAGCGCTCGGTGGCGTAGGCGCCGCCGTCGCGGGCGAAGTGGCGGAAATGGACGCCTTGGCCGGAGAACGGCCCGATGCCGGTGGCCACGAACATCAGCCAGGACAGCATCTCGCCCCGCACCGGCTCGCCCTCGGGCAGGAACAGGCCGGTCTTGCCCGCGAGGTAGAGCAGGATCGCGTTCGAATCGAACACCGTCACGTCGTCGTCGACGATGGTCGGCACCTTCCCGTTCGGATTGAGCGCCGTGTAGGCGGGATCGAACTGCTCGCCCTTGCGCGTGTCCACCGGCACCGGCTCGTAGGACAAGCCCATCTCCTCCAGGCAGAGGGCGACCTTCATCGGGTTGGGGCTGAGATTGTAGAAGAATCGAATCACGGCGCGCTCCCTGAACGGCCCTCGGACGGTCGTCCCGGGGCCGGCCTTGTACAAGCCGCGCCGGTGCGGGGCGGCTATTCCACCACGATTTTGTAGCTGCGGCCCGGCACCAGGGCGGCGCCGCGCTCCAGGCCGTTGAGCACGAGGAACCGGTCGAGCGCCCGGTCCGGCACCGCCATGCGGCGGGCTAGCTCCTCGGCGCTGGTCGAGCCGGCCTGGACCACCTGCAGACGCAGGGGCCGCAGCACCGCCTCCTCGGGGGTGATCGCCCGCAGGCTCGCGACCCAGGGGCGGAAGGCCGGGTCGGGATCGGTGGCGCCCTTGGCGGCCATGATCATCCGGAAGGTGGTGTCATCGACCCGGATCGCCGCGAGGCGGAAGGTCCAGTCCTTGCCGCGCGACAGCGCGAAGGCCGCCGGGTGGCCCTCGACCTCCCGAGTCTCGAACCCGGCCGGGTCGAGGGCGTCGTTCCAGCTGCCCTTCAGCGCCACGTCGAGGGGCTGGCCGTCCTTGGCCTCGATCTGGTCGAACAGCAGACGCCGGTTGCCGTCCGGCGTGGTGCCGAGCACGGCCGAGCGGGTGTTCTCCAGGACGAACCCAGGCGGCACGTCGAAGGCGATGCCGAGCCCGGGATGGACGAAGCGGTGGCCGCGCACCGCGCCGTCCCGCGGGTTGTCGCCGTAGGGCAGGCCGTCCACCGCGGCGAGATACTGCGCCCGGTCGTCGGCGCCGATCCCCGGCGCCCCGATCCGGCGCGCCGCCCGGGTGACCTGGGTGATGCGCTCGGCGGTGCCCGGATGGGTCGCCAGCATGTCGGGCTCGCCGGTGCCGCCGCTGCCGGTCTTCAGGTTGGTGGAGCGGTTGAGCGCGGTGAGGAAGCGGCCGGCCGCGAAGGGATCGTAGCCGGCCTTGGCGAGGGTGCGGACCCCGGTGGCGTCCGCCTCCAGCTCCTGCTCGCGGGAGAACCGGGCGAGCGCGAACCGCGACTGGTGCTGCAGCTGCGCGCCGGTATCGGGATCGTTCAGCACGTCGGCCACGACCCGGCTGACCAGGGCCGAGCGCAGCTCCAATTCGCTGCGGGCGGTGGCGTGGTTGAGGGTGACGTGCGCCATCTCGTGGGCGAGCACGGCAGCCACTTCGGAGGTGTCGCTTGCCAGTGCCACCAGCCCGCGGGTGACGTAGAGCCGCCCGTTCGGCAGCGCGAAGGCGTTGACCACGGGGGAGTCGAGCAGCGTCACCGCGTAGGCCTGGTCCGGCCGCTCGCTGGCCTTCACCAGCCGGTCCGTCACCTCCGTGAGCAGCCGCATCACGTTGGGCGCGCGCGCCTCGCCCCCGAAGGAGGCCACCAGCTTAAGGTGGTCGGCATCGGCGGCGCGCTCGCGCCCAGTGGTGCGCGGCGCCTCGGCCGGCACCCGGACCACGGCCGGCGTTACCGGGCCGGCAGCTTGGTCGGCCACGCAGGCGCCGAGGCCGATGGCCAGGAGGCTCGCCCCGGCCCAGGCCGATGCCATACCGCGCAAACGCCGCCTCACCACCCGAAATCGCTCCGTGATCCCGCCCATCGCGATCAGCGCCGCAGCTCCCGTTCCCCCGTCGGCCCGGCCTCGCGCCGATCCGGCTCGCCCAGGATCTCGACCCCGTCGGCGTTGGCCTCCAGGGTCGGGCCGCGCCAGACCTCCAAGATGCCGCGGACCCGCACACGCCGCCCTTCGAGCGAAGCCGCACTCAAACCACGGGCGCGCACCATTCGCCAAGTGCGTTTCGATACCGTGACCGTGAGCCCGTCCTCGCCGCGGGCCACGAAATCGAGATAGGTGCGGGCGCTGCGCTCGCCGACATGGCGGATGCGGCCCTCCACCACGACGAAGCGTCCCTCCCGCGCCCGCAACGCCGGGCCGTCACTGGCCTGGAGCACGGACTCGCGCCACAGGCCGAGCCGCTTCGCCCGGGCGGCGTCTTCCACCGTACGCAGGCCCGGGCGGCAGAGCGAATCACGTTCGTTCGCGTCCGCGAAGGCGAGCCCGGCCCCGATCAGGCCGCCGGCGAGGTCGATATCGGTGTCCGCCACCTGGATGTCGGCGTGCTCCCGGTCCCAGCGGTCGGGTGGCCCATGCGGGACAACGACGAGGCTGTCGCCCCGCCGGGCATCGAGCCAGGCGCGCGCCGCCTCGGCGGTCTCCGGAGCATCCGGCCAGCGCAGAGAATCGAGCACGGCGCGAGCGCCGGAGGCGAGGCGGATCTCGCCGCGTAGCCCGATCCCTTCAAGGATCTCGGTGCGGGCCGGCCCAGGCCTGCACGCGGCGGCAGCCGGATCGGCGCGGGCCGGGGCGGCCGCGCCGAGGGTTATCAGCACCAGGGCCGCCGTCGTGCGGGCCGCCCAGTACCGTCGCCATTCCGCCGGCTCGCCGTCTGTCCGGATCATGACAAGCATCTCGAGCGATCATGCTCCGGAACGGCTTCGCGCACACCGCGCGGTTGGCCTGTCCGGGTCTTGATGCTATGGGAATCGCGGTCGTCTCCGTAGCTCAGCTGGACAGAGCACAGGTTTCCTAAACGGTTACAATTGGGCGTCGCGCCGGGAAACCGCGCGGCGGATCCGCTCAAAGTCGGGGAAAGCTCCCGGCGCCGATGCATCGGCGCCCTGCCGATCCCGAGCCAAGCCCGCGCGGCGCGCCTGCGTCGACGGGAAGGTGTAGAGACTAGACGGGCGGCACCTACCGGTCGGGCGCGAGCACGACCCAGGGTGAAGGGATAGTCCAGGCCACGAACGCGGCCCGCAAGGGACGCGGCGGCGAAAGCCGAAGTGGTATGAAACCTGGGGTCGCAGGTTCGAGCCCTGCCGGGGACACCAGAATTCGGGCTGCCGCTGCGCAGTCGACACCGCGGCAAAACATTTACCGCAATGGTCACCCGCCGGTGACAGGAACTCGCTATGCGGTTAAGCTTCGCCGCCCGAAAATCGCGGCAGGAGTGGGCAAGTTCTTCATGGCGGGTCAGAAAACCGATCAGCGTGACGTGTATGTCGGTCAACGCATCGCCGAGCAGCGCCGGAAGGCGTCGCTGACGCAGCGTCGCGTCGCGCAGAGTTTCGGAATGTCGGCAGCCCAGTTGCAGAAGTACGAGAAGGGCACCAACCGCATCAGCGCCGTCCATCTCGACATCTTCTCCCGGATGACCGGGGTGCCGATGGATTACTTCTTCAAGGGCATGCCGCGCACCGACGACTTCACGGCGCCGGGCTTCTCCGAGCCGGATCAGGCGCCCCTGAGCGGGGGCACCGGCCTCCAGGGCTTGGCCGAGATCGTCGGCCGCCACATCACCGAGCATTTCTCCGAGGAAGCCCGCCGGGACGTCGCCGCCGCCATCCGGGCGCTCGACCACAAGCTGAACGGCTGAGTGCTGAGTCGCGCCGCAAACGGACGTTTTTTCATCCATTTCGTACGTTATAGCGGATCCGTTCGGCGTTCCGCCTTGACCGTGGCGCAACCCGATGCGAGAACCCCGGCCCCATGAGGGGTCAAACGCCGCGATCGCGACGGCGTACCCGTAGCCGGGGTCCGTCCGATGCCGCGTTCCAACTACCTGTTCACCAGTGAGTCGGTCTCCGAAGGCCATCCCGACAAGGTCAGCGACCGGATCTCCGATACAGTGGTCGATGCCTATATCGCGGCGATGCCGGAGGCCCGGCTCGGGGTCGAGACCCTGACCACCACCAACCGCGTCGTGATCGCGGGCGAGGTGCGCGGCCCGGATTCCGTGACGTTCAAGGACCTTGAGGAACTGACCCGCCAGGCCGTGAAGGAGATCGGCTACGAGCAGGACGGCTTCCACTGGAAGAACAACGAGGTCCAGATCTACCTGCACGCCCAGTCCGCCGACATCGCGCAGGGCGTCGACGCGGCCGGCAACAAGGACGAGGGCGCGGGCGACCAGGGCATCATGTTCGGCTACGCCGCCGACGAGACCCCGGAGCTGATGCCGGCGCCGCTGTTCTACGCCCACAAGATCCTCAAGGACCTCGCCGACGCCCGCAAGAAGGGCGAGGGCGATGCCGGCAAGCTCGGGCCCGACGCCAAGAGCCAGGTCACGGTCCGCTACGAGAACGGCCGCCCGGTCGAGGCGACCCAGATCGTGCTCTCCACCCAGCATCTCGACGAGTCCCTGGACTCGGCCGACGTGCGCGCCATCGTCGAGCCCTACATCCGGGCGGCCCTGCCGCAGGGCTGGGTCAACGAGGGCACCGTCTGGCACGTCAACCCGACCGGCAAGTTCGTGATCGGCGGCCCGGACGGCGATTGCGGTCTCACCGGCCGCAAGATCATCGTCGACACCTACGGCGGCGCGGCCCCGCATGGCGGCGGCGCGTTCTCCGGCAAGGATCCGACCAAGGTCGACCGCTCGGCCGCCTACGCGGCGCGCTACCTCGCCAAGAACGTGGTCGCGGCCGGCCTGGCCCACCGCGCCACGATTCAGCTCGCCTACGCGATCGGCGTCTCGAAGCCGCTGTCGATCTACGTGGACCTGCACGGCACCGGCCAGGTCGACGAGGCCAAGCTCGAATCCGTCCTGATGGACGCCATCGACCTGTCGCCGCGCGGCATCCGCACGGCGCTCGGCCTGAACAAGCCGATCTACGCCCGCACCGCGGCCTACGGCCATTTCGGCCGCGCCCCGGAGGCCGATGGCGGCTTCTCCTGGGAGCGCACCGACCTCGCCCAGAAGCTGAAGTCGGCCCTGTCGTAAGACCGCCTGCGCTCTAGCGCTGAACACCCCGCCAGCGCGTCGTCCCCGATTCGGGACGGCGCGCTGGCGTTTTCTTGAGTCCCGGTTTCAAAAGGGCTTGGACCTTTTGCGGGTGCAGGGCAGAGCCCTGCTGCAGGGCCGCGAGCCCTTTGGAACCCCGTCCGCGCCCGGGCGCGGACGATGCGTTGGTAGCCGATGTCTGACCTGAACGGACGGCCCGGTCACGAGGCCGACGAGCCGGAGCGCGCCTTCTTCGGGCGGCGCAAAGGCAAGCGCCTGCGCGGGTTGCAGGAGCGGCGGCTCGCCGAACTGCTTCCGGCTCTGCGGGTCGACCTGCCGCCGGACGACCGGCCGCTCGATCCGCGCACGCTGTTCCCGGCGCTCGACGGCGCCCCGGAGGAGGTCTGGCTGGAGATCGGCTTCGGCGGCGGCGAGCACCTCGCCGCCCAGGCCGAGGCGCATCCCCGCATCGGCATCATCGGGGCCGAGCCCTTCGTCAACGGCGTGGTCAAGCTGCTCGCCGCGATCGAGGCGCGGGGTCTGCGCAATGTCCGCATCCGCGACGAGGACGTCACCGCCCTGCTGGCACGCCTGCCGGAGGCCTGCCTGGACCGGGTCTACCTGCTCTATCCCGACCCGTGGCCGAAGCGCCGCCAGCGCAAGCGTCGCTTCGTGTCGGACGCCTCGCTCGCGGAGATCGGCCGGGTCTTGAAGGAGGGCGGCCTGTTCCGCTTCGCCAGCGACATCGACGATTACGCTGGCTGGACCCTGGTCCGGGCCGCCCGCTGCCCGGTCCTGACCTGGACGGCGACACAAGCACGGGACTGGACCGAGCCCTTCGCGGGCTGGCCCGGGACACGCTACGAGGCGAAGGCGCTGGCGGCGGGCCGTCGCCCGACCTATCTGGAGTTCGTGCGCCGACCGCGCTGAGCTCCGGAGCGCACGCGGTCTCGCCGAGCCGCCGTCCTCTGCGGTGCAGTGCGGACGGGTCGCCGCAGCCGGGCGGGACGCCTTGCAACGGTCACGCTCGGGCGCCATCCTGAGCTGCCTTCGCGGTCGGGACCGCGGCAGGGGGGTATCTCGTGCGTGAGCGCGCCGCGGCGCGCTCGAGGATGTTTCCGAGTGGGCGAGAGCGTGGGTCAAGACCCGGCGACGGACGATCCGTATCGCGCGGGCTTCGACGATGCCGCGATCGGCCTCGTCGTGCTGTCGGCGGACGAGGCGACGATCGTCGCCGCCAACCGGGTCCTGCACGATCTGCTCGGCTGGCCGCCGGGCCAGCTGACCGGATGTGCGACCGCGGATTTTCTGGCCGACCGGCCCGAGGGCCTCGGCGACGGCATTCAGGTCTGGCGCCGGGCGGACGGGGCCGTGCTCGACGTGCGGGTGCGGCGCTCCGGCCGGACCCTGGTGGTCGAGACCGTGGACGCGGACGCGGCCGCGCATTCCGAGGCGAACCGCGAGGCGCTGGAGAATGCCGGCCTGGGCGAGTGGCGCTGGGACCGGGCGAGCGGCCTCTTGACCCTGTCGCGCCGGGCGGCCCGGATCCTGGGGCGGCAGCCCGGGCGCTCCGTGCCGTGGGACGAGCTCAAGACCGGCCTGTCGGATCCGGAACTCGCGCGCCTGGGCGCCACCGTCGCCGAGGCGTGCCGGTCCGGCAAGCCCTACCATTTCGATACCCCGGTGACCGTCGCCGGGCGCACCGTGATCCTGCGGGTCCGGGGCCAGGCCGTGCCGGGCCGCGGCGGCGAGCTCGCCGGCATGGTCGGCGTCGTCCAGGACATCACCACCCGAGTCGAGGCTCGGGACGAGATCCTGTCGCGCGATCAGCGCCTGCGGGTGGCGACCACCATCGCCAAGCTCGGTATCTTCGAGTGGCACATGCTCGAAGACCAGGCGATCTGGGAAAACGAGCACATGTACGAGATCTTCGGGCACGCGCCCGAGGACGGCACCATCGGCAAGAACGAGTTCTTGAACGACATCCTCCACCCGGACGACCGGGCCGCGGTCCGGCACGCGATCTCGAAGGCACTGCGGGAGGACGGGATCCTGCAGATCGGCGGCCGGATCCGGCGGAAATCCGACGGGGCGTGGCGCACCATCGATATGGCCGGCCGGTTCGAGCGGGACGCGCCGAGCCGCCTGCCGCGCCGCCTGATCGGCGTGGTCGCGGACGTGACCGACCGGCGGATCGCCGAGGAGCGGCAGAGCCTGTTGATCCGGGAGCTGCACCACCGGGTGAAGAACACGCTGGCCACCGTGCAGGCGATCGTGGGCTCCACCGCTCGCACCGCCTCCAGCATCGAGGAGTTCTACGAGGCCTTCGTCGGGCGGATCAAATCGCTGGCTCACACCCACGCGGTGCTTACCGAGGATACCTGGCAGACCGCCTCGCTGGCCAACCTCCTGCTCAGCGAGCTGAAGCCCTACGCGGAGGTCTCGGTGCTGGGCGGGGCCGAGGGGCGGATCAGCCTCGACGGGCCGGCGATCGACCTGCCCTCCGAGATCGCAGTGCCGATCGGTATGGCGATCCACGAGCTCACCACCAACGCGGCCAAATACGGGGCGCTCTCGAACCGCTCCGGGCGGGTCGCAGTGACTTGGTCCCTGGAGCCGGGCGGCCCGGCCGGGATCCTGCGCTTCCACTGGCGCGAATCGGGTGGGCCGCCGGTCCGGCCACCGAGCCGCCAGGGTTTCGGCTCGCGCCTGTTGCAGCGGGTGCTGATCACCCAGGTCCAGGCTGAGGTGGAGACCGACTACGATCCCGACGGGTTTTCCCTGACCATGCGGGCGCCGATCCCGCCGCGCAACGACAGCCTCAACCCGCTGGCCTGACGAGCGGGTTCTCGCTCAGGCGGCGCCCCGGGCGCCGGATTCGCCGCCGCCATCCACGAAAGCCTTCAGCTCGTCCAGGGACGCGAAGGTGAAGCGGCCCTGCGGCGTCTCCGCCTCGATCGAGCCGTCCTCGAACATCACGTAGGTGTTGCCGCCGGAGGCGTAGCGCCCGACCACGGTGCGGGTATCGGGCTTCGTCTCGGACTCGGGCTCCGGCGCCGCGTCGAGGCTCGGTCGCAGGGCAGGGGGGGCTTGAGGGGGCTCCGGGGTCGGCTCCGGCTTCGCGGGCGGTTCGGGTGCCGCGAACAGGTCGTCCTCCGGGCTGCGCTCGGGGACCGCTTCCAGCACCGGCTCCGGGGGCGGGACGGGGGGAACGGATCGGAGCGGAAAATCCGATTCGACCACGGCGGCCCTGTGCGGTTCGGGCGCCTTCGGGGCCTCGACCGGTGCGGGCGGGGCGTCCTCCAGGAGGCGCAGGTCGGGCTCGATCCGCGGCCGCTCGGGATCGAAGGGCGGCTCGACGATCGGCGGCACGATGAAGGCCGGGGCGGCGGGCAGCACCGGCGGCAGGCGCGGCGCGCTCGCGGCAACGGGGCCGGCCTCGGCCGCCGCCAGCGCCGGGCGCTGCCCGATCGCCCGCTCCAGCCGCCGGAACACCAGGGCGAGCACGCCGATCCCGAACAGAACCGCACCCGACGAGGCCGCGACCGAACCCGCGATCACCATCGCGAGGCCGCTCTCCAGACGCACATAGGGAAAGCCCTGGATCACGGCGGCGCAGCCCCCGATGACCATGGCGGCGGCGAGCGCGAACAGCGCAGCGATCATGTTACTCTCTAGACACGGGCCGGCTAACGGCCGGCGCTTAAGGCGTGTCGCACAGTAAGGCCTTGCGGTCATATTGCAAAATCCGACGGCGAGATTGTCCGGGATACCGGTTCTGACAAGTCGTCGGGCCGGAGGCCCGCGGCCCGGCCGGGCGCGCCCTCCGAAACTTCCCGCCAAGCCTGGCCGGAACGGCGTTGCCGTCGCGCGGGCACCGACTTACGTAGCTGGGGTGACCCGGACGCCCCCGCCGGGGACGAGGCCGCCCAGGCTGAAACGAGCCGCTGTTTCCCCGTGAAACACGGCCCGCTCCAGCCCATTGTCATCGCATGATGCGTTCGGAAAGCCGGATCCGGCTTGTCCGCATCGTGCTCCAAGCGGAGACAGAGCCCATGACCTTCACGCTGCCGGAACTGCCCTACGCCTACGACGCGCTCGGGCCGTACATGTCGAAGGAAACCCTCGAGTTTCACCACGACAAGCACCACAAGGCCTATGTCGATACCGGCAACAAGCTGCTCGAAGGCACGGATCTCCAGGGCAAGAGCGTCGAGGAGATCGTCAAGGCCGCCTACAACACGAATCAGCCGCTCTTCAACAATGCCGGCCAGCACTACAACCACCTCCATTTCTGGAACTGGCTGAAGCCCAACGGCGGCGGCGCGATTCCCGGCGCCATCGCCAAGAAGATCGACGAGGATCTCGGCGGGGCCGAGAAGTTCAAGGCGGACTTCATCCAGGCGGGCGTCAGCCAGTTCGGCTCGGGCTGGGCCTGGCTCGCCGTGAAGGACGGCAAGCTCGCGATCCTGAAGACGCCGAACGGCGAGAACCCCCTGGTCCACGGCGCCAAGCCGATCCTCGGCGTCGACGTGTGGGAGCACTCCTACTACATCGATTACCGCAACCGCCGGCCCGACTACCTCAAGGCGTTCGTCGAGAACCTGGTGAACTGGGAATACGTCGAGAAGCTGTACGGCGAAGCGACCCGCTGATCCGGCCATGAGGGGCGCCGCGGGCCGATCGTATCCGCGGCGCTCTTGAGATGCCGGCGAAAAGCGGCTCTTGATGCGGAATACCGGGCCAACCCGGGCTGTACCGGGGTGACAGGTCATTTCCAGCCTAGTCCGTAGGATCGCATCGCGCCGCAGGACGCCCTCGACAATCCGTGCGCCCTCTCCCTCCCCCCTCTGCGGGGGAGAGTTGCCCCTGCGTCAGCAGGGGTCGGGCCGGGACGAAGTCCCGCAAGAGGGGAGCCGGGGTATAGGAAACGGCGCGACTGGCATGACGGGCGAAGCCCTATCCTGCACCGTCGCTCCCCTCTCCCGACCCGCTTCGCGGGCCACCCTCCCCCGCAAAGGGGGGAGGGAGGTTTGCCTTCGATGATCCGCTCCATCCTCTCGGTGGGCGGCTGGACCCTGGTCTCGCGCGTCACCGGCTTCGCCCGGGACGTGGTGATGGCCGCCGTGATGGGGGCGGGGCCGATGGCTGACGCCTTCGTGGTCGCGTTCCGGCTGCCGAACCACTTCCGCGCGATCTTCGGCGAGGGGGCGTTCAACACCGCCTTCGTGCCGGCCTATGCCGGGCTTGCCGAGGCGGGCGCCTCCGGGGCGGCGCACCACTTCGCCGACCGCGTCTTCACCCTGATGCTGATCGTGCAGCTGGTGCTGCTGAACCTCGCCCTGCCGGCGATGCCCTGGGTGGTGCACGCCCTGGCCCCCGGCTTCGCCGAGGATGGCGAGCGCTTCCAGCTCGCGGTGGCGCTGACCCGTATCACCTTCCCGTACCTGCTGTTCATGACCCTGGTGACGCTGCTGTCGGGCATCCTCAACGCCCACCGGCACTTCGCCGTGGCGGCCGGGGCGCCGGTGCTGCTCAACCTCGCCATGCTGGCGGCCCTGTCGCTGAGCTTCCTGTTCCCCAACGCCGCCTACGCGGCCGCCTGGGGCGTCGCGATCTCGGGCGTGCTGCAATTCGGCCTGCTGTGGTGGGGCTGCCGCCGGGCCCGGGTGATGCCGGACCTCGCCGTGCCGCGCTCCGATCCGGCGCTGAAGCGGTTCTTCGTGGTGCTCGGGCCCGCGGTGATCGGGGCGGCCGGGTTCCAGATCGCCACCTTCGCCGACACGATCATCGCCAGCTGGCTGCCCACCGGCGCGGTCTCGGCCCTGTACTACGCCGACCGGCTCTACCAGCTGCCCTTCGGGGTGATCGCCATCGCGGCCGGCACCGTGCTCCTGCCGGAGATGAGCCGGCGGCTCGCGGCCGGCGACGTGGCCGGCGCACACGCGGCGCAGAACCGGGCGGCGGGCTTCTCCCTGGCCTTGTCGGCGCCATTCACGGTGGCGTTCCTGACCATCCCGGGCCTGATCATGGCGGCCCTGTTCCAGCGCGGCGCCTTCAGCGCCGAGGACGCGTCCCGGGCCGCCTCGGTTCTGGCCGCCTACGGGCTCGCCCTGCCGGCCGTGGTGCTGGTGCGCAGCGCCGTGGCGAGCTTCTACGCCCGCCAGGACACCAAGACCCCGCTTTGGGCCTCGCTGACGGCGATCGCGGTCAATGTTGCGCTGAAGCTCTGGCTCACCGGGCCCTACGGCGTCACCGGCCTGGCCCTGGCGACGGCCGTCAGCCAGTGGGTGAACCTGCTGATCCTCGTCGTCCTGGCCAAGCGCCGCAACTGGACGGCGCCGGGCCGCACCCTCGGCCTCACCGTGGCGGGGGTCGGGCTCGCCTGCCTCGCCCTGGCGGGGGTTGCCGTCTACGGCCAGGGGCTCGCCGAGGCCCTGGTGCCGGCCCTGCCGCACGGGCGCGAGATCGCCGTGTTGCTCCTGCTCGGCTTGGCCGGCGCCGTGGTCTATGGCGGCCTGCTGGCCGGCTTGCTGCACCTGTTCGGTCTGCGCCTGCGCCGGGCGTAAAGAATCCGGCTCGGTTCGGCCGGACTCGCCGCCGCGCCCACGAGTCCCACATCGTCCCCGAGCGCCCAGTGAGGAACGCCATGACCAAGGACCTGCTCGCAGGCGTGAAGGCCGTCGTGTTCGACGCCTACGGCACGCTGTTCGACGTGAACGCCGCGGTCCAGCGTTACGCCGAATTGGTCGGGCCGGATGCCGGCCATCTCTCCGAAGTCTGGCGCAACAAGCAACTCGAATACAGCTGGACCCTGTCGCTGATGGGCCGCTACGCGGCCTTCTGGGACCTCACCGTGCGCGCCCTCGATCATGCCCTGGCGCTGCATCCGGGCGTGGATCCCGGCCTGCGCGAGAAGCTGCTCGACGCCTATCGCGACCTCGACGCCTACCCGGAGGTGCCAAATGTGCTGGCGGTGCTGCAGAAGCGGGGCTTGCGCACGGCGGTGCTGACCAACGGCAACGCCGCCATGGTCGACCGCGCCGTGGCCTCGGCGGGCCTCGCCGACCATCTCGACGCGGTGCTCTCAGTGGACGACGCGCAGGTGTTCAAGACCCATCCCGACGCCTACCGGATCGCCCTGACCCGACTCGCGGTCGGGGAGGCGGACGTGCTGTTCTGCTCCTCGAACCGCTGGGACGTGGCCGGCGCCTGCGCCTTCGGGTTCCGGACCGCCTGGGTGAACCGCCGGGGCCTGCCGGACGAGTATGCCGAGCTCGCGCCCACGGCGGTGATCGGATCCCTCGACGGGCTGCTCTGAGACCCGACCCGGGGCGCGCCGCCGCGGGTTGGACTAAAGTCGAGCTTGCAACGTGCGGTTCGTGCCCTTGGTTCGCCCCTGACTCGGACGCCAGGATCAGGAGCGTCGAGCGTGAGGGAGCGTCTGATGAAGCGCGTGTTGTTGGCCGCCGCATTCTGCGTCGGCGTGGCCGGGCCTGCCTGGGCCCTGGACGTCACCAAGTCGGTCGATGTCGCGGCCTCCCCCGAGGCGGTGTGGAAGACCATCGGCGGGTTTTGCGGGATCGGCGACTGGCACCCGGTGATCGAGAAATGCGCCCTGTCCAAGAAGGGCGGCAAGGATGTCCGCACCCTCAGCCTGAAGGGCGGCGGGACGATCGTCGAGGAGCAGGAATCCCGTGACGACGCGAAGATGGCCTACACCTACACGATCCTGGAAGGCCCGCTGCCCGTTGCGGATTACCATTCGACCCTTATGGTCGCGAAGGCCGGCAGCGGCTCCAAGGTGACCTGGACGGGCACGTTCAAGGCCAAGGGTGCGCCCGACGCCAAGGCGCAGGAGGCCATCGCGGGCGTGTACGAAGCCGGCCTGAAGGGCATCGCCGACAAGGCGAAGTAAGCATACCGCCCGGAGCAGGGGCGGCCCGTTCCGCCTCTGCTCTGGCTCTCTCGGCGTGTCGACGCCACATCCGGCACGCAATCGAATTGCGGCTTCGCAGATTTTTAATCGTCCCGGTGTTGGATCATCCTCAACACGAACGGGAGATGTTGCGCGTGTCCACGAACGGTTCCTTCACGATGATCCGCGCCGGGGCCGCCGCCCTCGCCGCGACCCTGGTGCTCGGGGCCGTCGCCCCGGCCACCGCCCGCGACCAGACCGGTGCGATCGTCGGCGGCCTTGCGGCCGGCGTGGTCGGCGGCGTGGTCGGAAGCGCCCTGGTCAACGGCGCCAACCAGCCTCCGCCCCCGCCGCCGGAGTATCGCCCGCGCCGCGTCGTGGTCGAGGAGCCCGAGACCGTCGTGGTGCGCGAGCGCCGCGGCCCGATCTGCCATTACGAGCGCCGCAAGGAGTGGCTCGGCGACGGTGAGTTCACCTACCGCCGCGTCGAAGTCTGCGAGTAGTTTTTTCGGGTCGTCTCGTTGACGCCGCGTCCCCCCGGGGCGCGGCGTTCGTCATTTCACCACCAGCCAATCCTCGACCACGAGGGCGTCGAGGCCGGTGGTGTAGAACATCAGGATCGCATCCTCCGCGCCGTGCAGGATCGGCTTGCCCATCACGTTGAAGCTGGTGTTGAGCAGGATCGGCACGCCGGTGATGTCCGCGAAGGCGCGGATCAGGGCCGCGAAGGCCGGGTTGCGCTCAGGGGTGACGCTCTGGAGCCGGCCGGTGCCGTCCTGGTGGACCACCGCCGGCACCCGGGCGCGGACCGGCTCCCGCCAGACCAGGGTGCGCTCCATGTAGGGGCTGTCGGCGTAAGCCTCGAACGAGTCCGGCCCGGCCTCGGCCAGGATCGCGGGCGCAAAGGGCCGGAACGCCTCGCGGTACTTCACCTTGGCGTTGAGCGCGTCCTTGGCGCCCTCCGGCCGCGGATCGGCCAGGATCGAACGATTGCCGAGCGCCCGGGGGCCGAACTCGGCCCGCCCCTGCACCCAGCCGACCAGGCCGCCCGCGGCCAGGATCTCTGCGGCGGCACGCGTCGCCTCCGCGTGGCCGACGCGCCTGGCGCGCGGCTCCTGCTCGGCAAGCCGCTCCATGGCGGCGGTCGAGACCCGGGAGCCGAGATAGGGCGTCAGCGGACGCTGCTCGGCGGGCGGACCGGACCAGCCCGGATTGTCCTCCGCGTAGGCGAGCCAGGCGGCGCCCACGGCGTTGCCGTCGTCGGCCGGCGCCGAGGGCACGTGCAGCCGGATGAATCCGGAGCGGCCGAGCACCCGGCCGTTATACGAGGAGTTGAGCCCGCAGCCGCCGGTGATCACGAGGTTGTCGGAGGGGGCAAGGGCCGCCGCCTCCGCCACCAGCACATCCATCAGATCACAAAAAAGATCTTGGCCGCAGCGGGCGAGGTCGGCCCAGCCTTTGTCCAGGGCGTCCGCCGGGCGGCGCGCCTGGATCTCGGCGGCGACCGCCTGGATCGTGGCGGCCGCGGCGAAGCGCAGGCGCCCGCCCTCGACGGTGCAGAGCCGGGCCAGCAGGGCAGCGAGGTCCGGATCGGGATGTCCATAGGGGGCGAGCCCCATGATCTTCCATTCCTCGCCCTTCACCTGGTCGAAGCCGGCGAGATCGGTGATCAGCCCGTACAGGAAGCCGAGGGACCCACGCCCGCGGTGGCGGCGCAGCTCCGTGATCCGGCCGCCCTCCAGCCGGTAGATCGCCGCCGCGCCGGTCTCGCCCATGCCGTCGACCACCAGGGCGGTGGCCGCGTCGAACGGGCTGCCCCAGAGCCCGTAGGCGGCGTGGCAGAGATGGTGCGGGTAGCGCCGTTGCCCGGCGATCGTGGCGCGCGGCGCCCCGGTGATCCGCGCCTCCTGGTTGAGGGCCAGCAGGGTGCCGTGGCCGACCCGCTCCTGTGCGATGTGGAGGTCGGCGATGAACACCCGCTCGGCCTGCTCGGGCACGAAAGAGCGGTTGAGGGCCGTGGTATGGGCGGCGAGCGCCATCAGGTCGAAGGTGCCGGCGCCGGCTTGCCCGCGCAGGAAGTCGGTGAATTGCGGTCCCCAGGTCGAGGCGACCACGAGTTCCGAGCCCGGCGGAACGAAGTCCCGGAGCAGGGCGGCCACCCGGGCCGGGTTGTCCGGCTCGCAATTCGGCGCGCGCTTGTACTGGAGGAATCGCTCGGCGGCCTCGGCGAACAGCAGGGTGCCGTCCGGCCCGACGAGGGCGAGCGCCGGGTCGTGGAAGGTGGTGGCGAGGCCGAGATAGAAGCGCATGCCCAGGCGAGGTAGCGCATTTTCGCGCGGAGCGGAGCCCGCGTGGTTATCGAACTGCGGTCGCGCGCGGTGCCAGCCAAAAGATCGCTGCCCCGGCAAGCCCCGAGAGGGCCGAGCCGGCGAGCACGCCGAGCTTCACGGCGGTCTCGTGCTGGGGGTCCGCGAAGGCGAGGCCGCCGATGAACAGGCTCATGGTGAAGCCGATGCCGCACAGGACCGCGACGCCATAGATCTGCCCCCAGCCGGCCCCGGCCGGGCGCTGCGCCCATCCCAGCGCGACGGCGAGCCGCAGGCTGGCGAACACCCCGGCCTGCTTGCCCAGGAACAGCCCCGCGGCGATGCCGAGCGTCACCGGCTGGAGCAGGGCGTCGGGCGTCAGGCCGCTCAGGTCCACCCCGGCATTGGCGAAGCCGAAGACCGGCACCACCCCATAGGTGATCCAGGGCGCCAGCCCGTGCTCCAGCCGATGCAGCGACGAGTCGGCGAATTCCGGCCGGCCGGGGCTCACCCGGATCGGGATCGTGAAGGCGAGCAGCACCCCCGCCACCGTGGCGTGGATCCCGGAGCGCAAGACCAGCACCCACAGGACGAGGCCGAGCCCCAGATAGGCCGAGAGCCAGGTCACGCCCGCCCGGTTGAGGCCGTAGAGGGCCGCCAGCACGAGGGCGGCCAGTCCCAGCATCCCGACATCGAGGCCGGAGCCGTAGAACAGCGCGATCACCACCACGGCGCCGAGATCGTCGACGATGGCCACGGCGCTCAGGAAGATCTTGAGGGAGACAGGCACCCGCTTGCCGAGCAGGGCCAGGACGCCGAGAGCAAAGGCGATGTCGGTGGCCGCCGGGATCGCCCAGCCGCGCAGGGTCCCGGTGCCGAGATTGGCCGCCGCGTAGACCAGCGCCGGCACCGCCATTCCGCCGAACGCCGCGATGCCCGGCAGCACCCGGTCCGGCCAGGTGCGCAGCCGCCCGTCGAGCGCTTCGCGCTTGATCTCCAGTCCGACCAGCAGGAAGAACCCGGCCATCAGGCCGTCATTGATCCAGTGCTGCACGCTCATCGGCCCCAGCGCGGCGTGGAGCCCGTGCGCGTAAGTGTCGGCGAACGGCCCGTTGGCGACCACGAGGGCCAGCGCCGCCGCGGCCATGAGGATCAACCCGCCCGCCGCCTCGCTCGCGAGCATCGTGCGGATGGCCGAGAGCGGGCGCCGGCCCCGGGCCTGCGGGGCGCGGCCGGGAGTCGGGGGCGGCTTCATGGCGGGCAGGCTTGGCTTGGTTTGGGGGTGGGGGCAAGCCGCAGCTTGCATCGCGGGGCGGCCGTCCCGTATCGTCACACCATGTCAGACCGGCTGCTCTCGCTGGTGGTCGACAGCCGTTCCCCTGCGGATCGGGCCCCCACGGGGACCGCATTCCGGGAACTCGACCGCGTTCGGACCCTCGCCGAGGTGATCGGTGAGGACGGTGAGCGCGTGCCGGCAGGCAGCAGCGGGACGATCGTCGCCGTCTGGGGCGCGGGCGCCGCCTTCGATGTCGAGTTCACGCGGCCGGTCGAGGCGCTCGCCGCCATCGCACCGGAGGCCCTGGTCCTGGTGGAGCGCGCCGGCGCTTGATCGGCCCGGTCGGATACCCGGTGCAGTTCCGGGTCGATGACGACAAGGTACGGCGCTACCTGCTTGATCCGGATCATGAGGATGGCGGGCCGAAATGCGCCTTCCTGCTCAGCGTCGGCTTCTCGATCGACGATCCAATAACGCTGATGACGGCCCTCGTCGGACACCCGACGCCGTCCACGCTCACGAGAGCCTATCCGGTGCCGTACGGCCTGCGGTACCACTTCAAAGGGCCGATGCCTTGTCCCGATGGAACCGTGGCGAACATTCGGACCGTCTGGCAGGTCGATGACCAGCCCGGGCTGCATCCGGCGCGGTTCATTACCCTGAAGCCGCTTCGGAAAGCGCCACGCGATCCATAACGCGCCGCCCCCTCACGACACCTTCCCCAAAACCGCGCGGATCAACCCCAGCCCGTCCGGGCTCGACCAGGCGGCCGGGCCCTTCATCACCCCGATCGTGCAGCCCTGCGCGTCGATCAGCATCGTGGTCGGCAGGCCGGGGGATTGCGTGTCGCGCTGGATCGCGGGCAGCACGCGTCCGCCCGGATCGGCGTAGAACGGCAGGGCGTGGATGCCGGCCTGCTTCAGCCATTCCGGCGGCTTGTCGAGGTTGCGGGTGTCGACGTTGATCGCCACGACGGCGAAATCCGGCCCGCCGAGTTCCGTCTGGAGACGGTCGAGCGCCGGCATCTCGGCCTTGCAGGGGGCGCACCAGGTCGCCCAGAGATTGACCAGCAGCAGCCGGCCCTTGAGGTCGGAGAGTCCGGTCTCGGCGCCGTCCGGCCCCTTGAACCGGATCTCGGGCGCGGGCCGCGCCGGCTTCACGGCCTGCATGCCCGCGACCTCGCCCTTGGCGGCGGCATCGACCCGGGCCAGCGCGGGCGTCGCGCCCGCGCAGGGCTGGAGCGCCCCGCCCGTGTTGCCGGGCAGGAGACCGCTCCCGTATAGGGCGGTCCCGAGGATGGCGAGCGCGGCGAGGCCCGCGCCGGCCATCAGAGTGGTGCGGCCGGGCATCAGGCTTGCCTGCCGGGACGTTTAGGGCGCGGAAGGATCGACATGAGCAACCGGATGTGGGGCGGCCGCTTTGCCAGCGGCCCGGCGGAGATCATGGAGGAGATCAACGCCTCCATCGGATTCGACAAGCGCCTCGCGCCCCAGGATATCCGCGGCTCGCTGGCGCATGTGGCGATGCTGGGCGCGGCCGGCATCCTCCCGGCAGACGATGTGGCCGCGATCGAGGCCGGGCTCAAGTCCGTGCGCGACGAGATCGAGGCCGGGCGCTTCGTGTTCAAGCGCGAGCTCGAGGACATCCACATGTCGGTGGAGAGCCGGCTCACCGAGATCGTGGGCCCGGCGGCCGGGCGCCTGCACACGGCGCGCTCGCGCAACGACCAGGTCGCCACCGACATGAAGCTGTGGGTGCGCGACACCCTCGACTCCCTGGACCAGCAGGCCGCCGACCTGCAACGCGCCCTGGCCGAGACCGCGCTGAAGCATGCCGGCACGGTGATGCCCGGCTTCACCCATCTCCAGTCGGCCCAGCCGGTCACCTTCGGGCACCATTGCCTCGCCTATGTCGAGATGCTGGCCCGGGACCGCGGCCGGTTCCGCGACGCCCGCGCCCGGCTCAACGAATGCCCCCTCGGCGCCGCAGCTCTGGCCGGCACCTCCTTCCCGATCGACCGGCACGCCACTGCCTCGGCACTGGGCTTCGACCGGCCGACCGCGAATTCCCTGGATTCGGTGGCCGACCGCGACTTCGCCCTGGAATCGCTCGCCGCCGCCTCGATCTGCGCCGTGCATCTCTCGCGCTTCGCCGAGGAGCTGGTGGTCTGGACCTCGGCGCAGTTCAACTTCGTCAAGCTGTCGGACGGCTACACCACCGGCTCGTCGATCATGCCCCAGAAGCGCAACCCCGACGCGGCGGAGCTGGTGCGGGCCAAGTCCGGCCGGATCATCGGCGCGCTCACCGGCCTGCTCGTGGTGATGAAGGGGCTGCCGCTCGCCTATTCCAAGGACATGCAGGAGGACAAAGAGGGTACGTTCGACGCCCTCCAGGCCCTGTCCCTGTGCCTGGCCGCCATGACCGGGATGGTGAAGGACTTGGAGCCCAACGCCGAGGTGCTCGCTCGGGCCGCCGGCTCCGGCTACGCCACCGCCACGGATCTCGCCGACTGGCTGGTGCGCGAGCTCGGCCTGCCGTTCCGCCAGGCCCACCACGTCACCGGCCGTCTGGTCGGCGCCGCCTCGGCCAAGGGCGTCGGGCTGGAAGAGCTGTCGCTCTCTGAGATGCAGGAGGCCGAGCCGCGCATCACCGACGCGGTCTACGCCGTGCTCGGCGTCGCGAACTCGGTGGCGAGCCGCACCAGCTACGGCGGCACCGCGCCGGACAATGTCCGGGCGCAGGCGCAGGGCTGGATCGAGCGGCTCGGCTGAGCGCGCATTGGCGGCGGACAATCCTGGATTCAAAAAGTCTTCGACCTTTTGCGGGTCCAGGGCGGAGCCCTGGCTTCTCGAGGGCTCCGCCGCCAAACCCCACTGGCGCATCGTCCTGAATATCGGAATCAAGACGGCGCGCTAGGCCTTTGATTTTGCAGCATATTTTTCTAGGTGTGCGTCAAACGCAGCGAGGCCTGAAATTTCAGGTGCGCCTGCGACGGCCGGCTATCGATCACCGTTTTGGTTTGCGCGTCACGCTCCAGTTTGGCTTCGACGACCTTGGTCTCGGTCGTCTGCCGGCTGGTCTTGTCGGGCCCGTTGGCTTTATCCGTGTGGCTCGTACCGGACGCGTGATGCGCGGAGGAATGGGCCGTCGTCGCACTGATCTTGTCCACGATACAATATCCTGCGGTTTTCTGAGACCTTGATTGCGCATCATCCCGAGAGTCGGACGCTACCTTTCGGGATGATGCTCTAAGTCCTTGATGTGACGTGCTCGCTTGCACCGAACCAAAACCCGCTTCGGCGGCAAACGCTCCGGCACCGCCGAACCGATCCGCCTTCGCGACGCCCGTCAGACCCGGACGCGGCCTTGCGCGGTCGGCCGAGTGACCAGCGTGGCGAGGCCGGTCTGGAGGGCCGATCTGGTCTCGATCACCGGACTGGTGGCGTCCGGCAAGACCGGCTGGCCGTGCAGAACCCGCTCCATCGCCCGCTTCGACGCCGCGGCCTCGTCCAGCAGCCTGCGTACGTCTGCCTCGAAGGTGGCGTCGCCTTGACCGCCCGATCCTTGCCGGAGCCGGGTGCCGGGATAGGCCTCGTCCTCCGGCAAGGATCGGGGCTGCTCGGCGTCACCGCTGGCCGGATGCGGCGGCGCCGCGCTCGGATCGTCCGCCGCCGCATGGCTCTGTGCGGCCACCGCGCCCGCATCGTCCGCGGGCGCGCTCGATGCGGCCTGTGGCGTCTCCGAGCTGGTCGCGTCCTGTCCAGAGGCTGTCCCCATATCGATCGCCGCCGTCACCTCGGCGAGGCTGGCCGCTGTGATGCCCGGCTCGCCGCCGGCAGCGGCATAGTCCCGGGCGGCATCGGCGATCTCCCGGGCCACCTTGGCCAAGTCCTGGGCGATGAGCGCTGCCGCCTTCCTGTCACCGGAAACCACGGCCGCGAGGGCTTCGGCCTTGAGCCGCCGGAGCTTCCGCTCGGCTTCCTGGAGCGCGAAAGCGGCGACGTCCCGCTGGCTGGTTCGCGCCGAGGCCAGGGTGGTCAGCACGCTGCTGATCTGGGACAGCTTGGCGTAGCCCAGCCGGTCCGAAGGCGCCAACGGCGCATCCTCCTCATCCGGCTCCGCGCCGGCCTTGCCCTCTTGTGCCGTCCCATGCGCGTCGGCCGCGGTCTCGGGGCTCGCGGGTTTGTGTGCGGCCGGACGCTGAGGCCCCTCGATCGCCGCCACCCGGTTCACAGATCCAACCATGGCTATTTGCCCCGCGGAACTGTCGTGCGCCGACGAACTCAGGCGAGGTCGGCAAGCAATACGTAAGCTGTGCTAAAGCTTTTCGCAAATTCAACTCTTGATTTAGGATGGTGAGCGCAGACATCGACCGCCGCCCGGCGCAAGTGATTTCGCTCAGCGGGCGGCTTCGAAATCTTTCCGCGCAGCGCTCTGCCATCACGATTGGCCGCCTCTAGCCTCGGCGGATGAAAGCTGGCATCGATCGCCCATGACCTTGTCGATTCACCGCGTGGGCGCTGCGATGCGCAGCCGAATTAACGACCCGGCCTGATCCGTCAGGCCGGGTCTGCCCGCCCGTGAACGTTTTGGCGCCCGGTGCGCCGTCCCCAAGGTCGAATCTCATGCCCGCCCAGGACCCGGTGCTACATCTCGTATGCGGCAAGATCGCCGCCGGAAAATCGACGCTGACCGCCGGCCTCGGCGCCCATCCCGGCACCGTCGTGGTACCCGAGGATCGCTGGCTCGCCCGGCTTTATCCCGACGAGCAGACCTGTCTAAACGACTACGTGCGCCATTCGGCCCGCCTGCGGAGCGTGATGGGTCCGCACGTGGTGGACCTGCTCCGGGCCGGGCTCTCGGTGGTGCTGGATTTTCCCGCCAATACCCGCGCCAGCCGGGCGTGGATGCGCACCCTGTTCGAGGAGGCGGGCGTCACCCATCGGCTGCACTATCTCGATGTCGCCGATGACGTGTGCAAGGCGCGCCTGCGGGCGCGGAACACCTCCGGCACGCACGATTTCACGGTGACGGATGCGCAGTTCGCGCTGTTCACCCAATATTTCGTGGCGCCGACCCCGGAGGAGGGGTTCAACGTGATCCTTCATCACCCATAGTAGCGTTGGTTCTGATCACAGGCCCCTACACCGAGCCCGCGCGCTCGGCTTCCGTGGCATCGATGACGGCATCGATCTCGGCCATGGCGTCGTCATGGAGTACGACGCGGCCGGCCTCGGCATCGGCCAAACCTCGCCGGATGCCGTCGACAATGTCGGACCCGCACTCGACAGACGAAGCAGGGGGCTCGATCTCGGGCGAAACCCGATCTGTTTTGGGAGGCCTTGTCACCATCGGAAAACACAGAGTTCGGGCCGTATGCGCTGTTACCATGCTCAAGGACGGCTACCCACACCCACCCACAGGCCGAGCCAAAATTTGTGCGTCGCAACCATCCGGGGGCCTGTGCGTTCACCGTCTGGCTAAGTCTGGTCCGTTAGAAGCTCGGCTGTGTGGATCGGAGATCGCATGATGCCTGTCGAGAGTTGGCTGAAGCCGGAAGACGTGCCCGAGCTCGCGGCACGGGCGACGGCCATGATCGATGCCGCCCTGACGGGTTCGGGCCTGACCCGGGAGACCTACTGGTCGGCCGTCCGCAAGGGCTACAACACCCCCTATAACGACCCGCCCCGCAAGCGCCCGCTGCCGGCCCAGGCGAACGCGGTCGCATCCGCCGTGACGGCGCCCGATCCCGTAGCGGTCCCCGCGGCGGTGATCGCGGCCCTGGCCGCTGAGGTGCGAGCGGTCTGAACCGCTCTGCACTGTTGGCCGCCTTCGAGCTTGGCTGCCATCTTGCCGACTTTTTGCGCGGGCTTCACTCATCCAGATCCCCGGTTCGGCCCCAGATGGGGCCGCCCGTCGTCAGGAAGTGAAGATGGTCCGCGTCCCCCGCCTGCTCCCGGTCGGAGCCCTCGCCCTGCTCGCATCCGGTCTCGTCACGGGCCTCGTCGGGGCCATGGTCGGCGGAACGGTTCTGTCGGCAACGGTCGCCCAGGCCCAGGATGCGGAGCCGGACGGTGTCTCGGACGCCGCCCCGAGCAAGCGCGGTCGCCGGCCGCGCCGTGAGCGGACGCCGCGGGCCGAGAAGAAGGCCGCGACTCCCCCGGGGATGCAGCAGGCCACACCGGTGGCGATCTTTGGCGACTGGAACGTGTTCGTGAACGGCGATGGCCGCGCCAAGCTCTGCTACGCCATCGCCCAGCCGCAGGCGCGCTCGCCCAAGACCCTGAAGCGGGACACCGCCTACCTGTTCGTGAGCGTGCGCAAGGGCGAGAACGTCCAGAACGAGGTGGCGGTGATGCTGGGCTTCCCGTCGAAGCCTGCCGCCTCGCAGATCAAGCCGGGCTCGGCGGCTGCTCCCACCGACCCGAGCCTCAATCTCGGCACCGGCCGCTACGGCCTGGTGGTGAAGGATGGCAACGCCTGGCTACAGAACCCCGCCGAGGAGGCCCGGGTGGTCTCCGAGATGAGCGGGCGCAACCCAAAGCTCATCATCAAGACCACCTCGCTGCGCGGCAACCCGACGAGCGACGAATATGCGCTTGCCGGGTTCGCGGAGGCGATGAAGCGCACCCGCGACGAGTGCGCCAAGTAGAGGCTTCTTAGGCCCGGCGCCGGCGCAGCTCGGCGACCGGGTCGCGATGGGCCGCCGAGCGGGCCCGGGCCGCAATCCGCTCGCGGGCGGCGCGGGCCGCCTGCTCGGTATTGCGGAACACGGTGCCGTCGAGGCCGTCGAAGTCCCGCGAGGACGAGAAGAACCGCACGCCGCGGCCCTCGGGAACGGCGATGCCGGCGGTGACCTCGCCGATCTCGATCACCCGGGGCGGCTCGACCCGGTCCACCGCTGCGCGGTCGGCGAGGGTGACGTCGTCGGGCGCGAGGTCTTCGGTGACGGGATCGGGACGGTCTGTCGGCGGAAGCGCGACATTGAAACTGTGCATGGGACGGAATCCTGCCTTGGCCGGCGCAAGGGCCGTGCCGGAATGCGGGAATGGAATTTGAGGGTCGGTGCGGCTCAAGCCTCGCCGATCGCGTCGATCGCGCGGTCTCTAGGCCCTCGATGTGACGAACGCGCTATGGCCGGTCGGGGCCGCGCTCGCGGCGATCCTGCCTCGGCGAGCCGGTACCCGGCCCGGTCAGGCTCGCGATCGGAGCCGGGGTTTCCACGTGAAAACCGTTGCGCGACACGCGCGGCATCGACAGAGCCGCCGATGCATCGGCACGGCTTGCGCATGACGGAGCGGGTGACGAAAGGAGCCGGTTCGGGTCGACATTCATGTCCTCCAGAGTGAAGGACCACGCGGCGCGGGCGCCGTCGCAGTGCTTTAGCGTTTGATGACGCGGCGCAAGCTACGCTTCTCAAATCACCGCGGCCGAGGGAGCGGGCCAGGAAGTCCGTCCCGTTCGGCGAGGACAAAGATGGGCCTGGGCCGCCGGCCCGTCAACGGAACGGGCTTCCGATTTTCGCGCCCAGCTTGGCAGGAAGCCGGTCCCGGCGGCCCCTCCGGGAGACGCGATGGCTCAAGCCCCGGCGATCACCCCGGCGAGGTCGGAAAAATCCGAGAAGATCCGGCCGGCACCGGCGCGCAGGAGGTCGGCCCCCGCGGGGTCGTGGCCCCAATGGCCGCCGCCGGTGAAGCCGGCCACCCGCATGCCGGCGCTCCGGGCCGCCGTGACGCCGGGCACGCTGTCCTCGATCACCAGGCAGGCCTCCGGCGCCGCGCCCATGCGCGCGGCGGCGAACAGGAACAGGTCGGGGAAGGGCTTGCCCCGGGCGACCTGGGCCGAGGAGAAGACGCGCTCGCCGAACAGCGGCAGCAGCCCGGTCAGGCTCAGGGAGTGGCGCAGCCGCACCGGATCGCTGCTCGACGCGACGCAGGCCGGCAGTCCGAGCGCCTCGACCGCCGCGGCGACGCCGCGCATCGCGGTCAACTCGGTATCGAACAGGGCCAGCGTCTCGGCCTTGACCGCCTCCACGAAGCCCGGGGGAGCGGTGACGCCGTAATCGCGCGCGATATGCTCCATGATCGACACCATGGAGGTGCCGGTGAAGCGCGCCCGGACGGTCTCGAAGTCGATAGCGACGCCGATCCGGTTGAGGCCGGCGGTCAGGCAGGCGAGGCTCAGAGGCTCGCTGTCGACCAGGACGCCGTCGCAATCGAAGATCACCAGGCCGAGTTTTCGGGCGTGCGCGTCCAAGGTCGATCGTCCTCGACGGCCCCGTGCCGCCGGGCGTTCCTGTCGCATGGGCTCCCCCGGAGCGGCAACAGCTTGCACCCGGCGGCCCGGCCCCATACTCCCGGGGCGGGCGCCTCCCGGGGCGCGCAGGCATGGCTCAGAAGACCCCGCGATGTTCCGTTTCCTGGCCCGCGTCCTGGGCTTCCTGCTGATGGCCGGCGGCTTCGTCGCGCTGGTCTATGACGGCGCCCGCTCGATCGCCAACAATGGCTTGCGGGTGACGCCGCTCTCGGACGTGATCGCCACCCTGTCCAGGGACAAGGCCGGCACCCTGCAGGGCAGCCTCGAAGGCGCGGCGCCCTGGCTCTGGCACCTGCTCGGCCTGCCGCTGACCCTCGCGCCGGCCTCGCTGATCGGCCTGGGGCTCGGCGCGGTCCTGCTCTGGCTCGGCCAGCCCGGCCGGGAGCCGATCGGGTTCCTGACGAAGCCCTAGAGCATCGCCCCGAAAGGTGGTTTCCGGCTTTCAGAAAAAGACGATGCGCAGCTAAAGACCTCGCGCCTCATGCCGGTTCCGATGTCCGGCACGAGGCGCTAGCGTGCGGCGAGGCGGGCCCGGACCTCGGCGAGTTCGTCCTTCAACCGCGCGACCTCGGCGGTCAGCGCGTAGTGCTCGGTGACGTCGATCTGCGAGGCGAAGAAGTAGACCACCGTGCCGGCGGCATCCCGCACCGGCCCGACATACAGCGCGTTCTGGAAGACTGAGCCGTCCTTGCGGTAATTCAGGAGATCGATCCGGATGTCGTCCTCCCGCCGGATCGCCGCGCGCAGGCGGTCGACGGCGGCCGGGTCGGTCTCCGGCCCCTGCAGGAACCGGCAATTGCGCCCGGTCACCTCCAGCCGCGTGTAGCCGGTGAGGTTCAGGAACGCGTCGTTCGCGAACACGATCGGGTTGTCGTATTGCCGCGGATCGGTGACGATCATCGGCATCCGGGTCGCCCGCACGGCCGCGGCGAACGGGTCGCCCCGGTTCGATTCCGCCCTGAGGTTGTCCAGCACGTGGCTCGTGGCGGTCCAGCCCGTCTCCATCCGGCTCCAGCCCTTCACGTCGCGCGCTGCGAGCCGCGACCTCGGCGCCTACAAGCCGGAATTCGCCGACGCGGTCCAGTGCTTCGGTTCGGATTTACGGCCGGCGGAGTGTTTTCGGGCGTTCTGTACGGCTTGGACCGAGAGCCAAAGCTGCCTCGGTGCCGCGCTCGACCCCATATGCCGAGCAACCCCCGAGATCCGGAAGGCGACAGACGATGTTCCTGTTCCGCAAGCGCCCTGTGATGCCGAGCCCCGCCGACGCCCTGCCGGGCCGCCCGAACCCGATCCCGACCGCCGAGACCCATTTCGTCAACGGCAACCCGCTGAAAGGTCCCTATCCTGCGGGGATCGAGACGATCGTGCTCGGGCTCGGCTGTTTCTGGGGCGCCGAGCGCCGGTTCTGGCAGCTGCCGCGGGGCGTCTTCGTCACGGCGGTGGGCTATGCCGGGGGCTATACCCCGAACCCGACCTATGAGGAGGTCTGCACCGGCCAGACCGGGCACAACGAGGTGGTGCTGGTGGCTTACGATCCGGCAATGCTGCCGCTCGACGCCCTGCTGCGAACCTTCTTCGAAAGCCACAACCCGACCCAGGGCATGCGCCAGGGCAACGATATCGGCACCCAGTACCGTTCGGGGATCTACACCAACGGTCCCGAGCAGGAGGCGGCCGCCAAGGCCATGCGCGCGGCCTATGCCGGGGCCCTGCGGGCGCGCGACTTCCCCGACATCACCACCGAGATCGTGCCGCTGAAGACCTTCTCCTTCGCGGAAGGCTACCACCAGCAATACCTCGCCAAGAATCCGGCGGGCTATTGCGGGCTCGGCGGCACCGGGGTGGCATGCCCGGTGGGGACCGGGATCGCAGCCTGATGTTTTAAGGATTGCCGGCCGGACGCGACACCGGCGCCGCGGGCGCGGTGACGGCTCCCGCTTCGGGCTGCGGGGTGCTCCGCGGGCTGCGCAGGACGATGAGCACGCCGCCGATGACCGACAGGGCGAGGGCGGTGACGAGGATGAGGAAAAGCCAGCGGGGCATGCGCTGGCCCTAGCACGGCGCGCCCGGTTCGGCGAACGCTCAGCGCGGGACGAACACGCCCGGTACGACCTTCCCGGTCCGGCCGAACAGCTCCTCCGCCCGGGTGCAGCTGGCCGGCACATCCTTCTCGTAGACGGCGAGGTAGGAGCGCGCCTGCAACAGCAGGGTGTCGCGTTCGAGGTCGGCCGGATCGACGCCCATCGCCTGGACCACGCTCTTGAAGCGGTCGCCGTCGGTCCGCAGCGTCTGGCAATGGACGTTCACGAAGCCGGCGAGGCCGGCGAGCTTGGCCGCCTTGAGGGCGTTGGCCGGCGGCTCCGCCGGCGCCTGGCCGAAGGCCGGCGCCGCGATGACGGCCAGGACGAGCGTTATCGGCAACAGGCTGCAGCTTCGCATGCGAAGATCCTCCATCGGGCTACGGCGCCTTCAGCACCGCCCGGCAGGCGGAGGGCAGGGCTGCCATGGTCATGGCGGGCTTGGGCTTCGGCGGCACCTTGGGCGGCTTCGGATGCAACACCGCGTCCGAGAACCAGTAGCTCAGGTCGTCGCAGCCGTCGGTGGCGGCGGGCGCGCCCTGGGGCTGGCAATCGTCCTGGCCGGCCGGGCAGGCGAGCCGGATATGGTAATGGTAATTGTGCCCGTACATCGGGCGCACCTTGGACATCCAGCTCCGGCCCGAGGCCTCCCGGCACAGGGCTTTCTTGATCGCCGCGTTGACGAAGATGCGCTCCACCTCCGGCTGCTCGGCGGTGAGCTTGATCAATTGCAGGTGGGTCGGCGTCCAGACCTCCGGGTCGATGTCGAGACGGTCGGGCCGGACCATGTCGGTGGCCGAGGTCTCCTCGCGCTCGGCGCGGCTCATGCGGTGGTCGGGCATCGGCGTCAGCCAGATATCGGCGTCGATGCCGATCTGGTGCGAGGCGTGGCCGGTGATCATCGGGCCGCCGCGGGGCTGGGCCATGTCGCCGACGAGCAGCCCCGGCCAGCCGACCCGGGCGGCCTTCTGCGACAGGCGCTCGACGAAATCGATCAGGTAGGGCGTGCCCCACATCCGGTTGCGGGACGGGCGCATGACCTGCCAGTTCGGCCCGTCCATCGGCAGCGCCTCGCCGCCGGCGAAACAGCCCTTGGCGTAGAACCCGTAGATATGGGCCGGCCCGCTGGAGGCGCGGGTGACCCGGCCGAACAGGGCCTTGGCCGGGGTCGAGGGCGCGTCCGGGTGCTCCAGCGGCGGCAGCGGCTTCGGATTGACGCTGCCGCGGTCCTGGGCCTGCGCCCCCGCGGCGGACAGGATCAGGGCGACGAGGGCGACGCCCGCAAAGGGGCTCGGGATGCGGCGCGGAATCGGCATGCGGGGAGCTGTTCGTCCGTCTGAAGGGGGCGGGCGCAGGCCCAGTCCGGAACGTGGGGCATCGCCGGGGCGTTTTTCAGGCAGGCGCGAAACGCGACGCACGACCTGGGAGGCGAGCATGGCGGCTAATCCTCAACCCGCACCGCGGCAGCCCCGCAGCCTGATCGCCAGCGATCGGGTCATCGGCACGGATGTGCGCCGTCCGGACGGCACCAAGGTCGGCCGGATCGAGCGGCTGATGCTCGACAAGGTCTCCGGCCGAGTCGCCTACGCGGTGATGAGTTTCGGCGGCTTTTTGGGGCTTGGCGAGGATTTCTACACGCTGCCCTGGTCGGTGCTGCGCTTCGAGCCGCAGCAGGACGCCTACGTGCTCGACCTCACCGAGGAGCAGTTGCGCGCCGCCCCCGCCCGCACCCCCGAGGGCACCGACCCGGCCGAGGACGGCGCCTGGGAGGAGCAGATCCACCGGTATTACGACGCCGCGCCCTATTGGGGGATCTGACGCGACGACGGCGCCTCAGCCCTCCGAGGGGCCGCACCAGCCGGGCAGGTAGCCGGCGTCCTTGGACTTGGCGAGCGCCATCGCCTTCTCCAGCGCGTCCGAGAAATCGTTCTCGACGCGCTTCTCTTTGATGCTGCGGCGTAGAAAGTCCGCCCAGAGGAACTCGCTGAACGGGGTCGTGTCCTTGGCGAAGCCGCCGGCCCGGCGCAGCTCGCCCGCGAGGCTGCGGAACGGGTCGTCGGCGAGATCGGCGATCGCCTTGGGGATGTCCTTGAAATCCCGCCGCACGCCCTCGGCGTCGTAAGAGTAGACCCAGGATTTGTGGTCGCAGACCGTCCAGAACGCATCCTTCTCCAAGTGGTGCAGGTCGGCGACCACCGTGACGAGCACGCTCTCGACGCCCTCTTCCTGAAGCGCCCGGGAGAGATGGTGGTGATCGATCACGTAGTGGCGCTTCTTCGGCCCGAGCACGGTCGGGATCATGTGCGCCCCGAGGAACGCCTTCTTCTTCTCGCCGTCGTACTGCCGCCAGCGGCGACGCTTCTCGGCGACCTCCCGGTAGCCCACCGTCATCTGCGTCGGGCGCAGCTCGGCGATCGGGATCGGCTTGAGCAGCGGTTCGCGGTTGGCCATTCGGTCGTGTCTCCTGCGTGGTTCTGTCACGCCCTTCCCATAACGGGTCGCAGACGGGAAGACCGGAGGCTCTCACGTTTCGCGGATCGGGCCGGCCCGCACGGCGTCCAGCACGAACACCCGGATCGCCGAGGACAAGTTCTGGCCGCCGCGCCCGGCATCGATCGCGCCGATCAGCGCTTGGATCGACTGGCCGCGCGCCTCCGCGACCTCCCGGAGCGCCGTCCAGAACGGATCTTCCAGGGACACGCTGGTGCGATGGCCCGCGATCACCACCGAGCGCTTGCTGACGCCAGCGCTCACGACACGCGCGTCACGGGGACGACTCGGAATCCGGCTCGCCGCGTTCGAGCCGGTGACCCTCGTGGCGGTCGATCTCCAAGGCCTTGCGCCGCTGCTGCAGGGTCTTGGCCTTCTTCGGACGCCCGAAGGCGATCCGGTTCTCCTCGGCCTTGGCGTCCTCGGCCGCGCGGGCCTTGGCCTTGCGGACCTGGCGCAGGTTGATGATCTCAGCCACGGATCGCCTCCCGGCTCTCGGTTGAGGGCGGAGCCCCCGGGATACCAGGGCGCCGCCCTGGACCCGCACAAGGTCCCGGACCTTGTGGATCCGGGACTTGCACGCAAATCAATCGGCGCTGGGGGCCAGCATCGTCTCCGGCCGGACCACGCGCTCGAACTCCTCTTCGGTGACGTAGCCCAGGCGCAGGGCCTCCTCCTTGAGGGTGGTGCCGTTCTTGTGCGCCGTCTTGGCGATCTCGGCGGCCTTGTCGTAGCCGATCGAGGGGGCGAGCGCGGTCACCAGCATCAACGAGCGGCTCATCAGGTCGGCGATCTTGTCCTCGTTGGCCTTGATGCCGACCACGCAATTGTCGGTGAAGCTCACCGCGGCGTCGGCGAGCAGGCGGATCGATTGCAGCACCGCGTTGGCGATCACCGGCTTGAACACGTTCAGCTCGAAATGGCCCTGCGAGCCGGCGAAGCTCACCGTAGTGCCGTTGCCGACCACCTGGGTGCAGACCATGGTCAGGGCCTCGCACTGGGTCGGGTTGACCTTGCCGGGCATGATCGAGGAGCCGGGCTCGTTCTCGGGCAGCGATAGCTCGCCGAGGCCCGAGCGCGGGCCGGAGCCGAGCAGGCGGATATCTTGGGCGATTTTGAACAGGCCGGCGGCGAGCGCCGAGAGCGCGCCCTGCGTGAAAACGAGCGCGTCGTGGGTGGCGAGCGCCTCGAACTTGTTGGCGGCGCTGGTGAACTCCAGCCCGGTCAGCTCCGCGACCTTGGCGGCGAACTTGTCCGCGAATTCGGGATGCGCGTTGAGGCCGGTGCCGACCGCGGTGCCGCCCTGGGCCAGCGCCAGCACGCCGGGCAGCGTCGCGGCGACGCGCGAGCCGCCGAGCGCGACCTGGGCGGCGTAGCCGGAGAATTCCTGGCCGAGGGAGACCGGGGTCGCGTCCTGCAGGTGGGTCCGGCCGATCTTGACGATCGACTCGAACGCCTTCGCCTTGGCGTCGAGCGCCGTGTGCAGGTGCGTCAGCGCCGGCATCAGCCGCTCGCTGATCTCCCGGGCCACCGCGATATGCATGGCGGTCGGGAAGGTGTCGTTCGAGGACTGGCCGCGGTTGACGTGGTCGTTCGGGTGGATCGGCGTCTTGCCGCCGCGCTTCCCGCCCAGCGCCTCGTTGGCGAGGCTCGCGATCACCTCGTTGGCGTTCATGTTGGACTGCGTGCCCGAGCCGGTCTGCCAGACCACGAGCGGGAATTCCTCGTCGTACTTCCCGGCCACGACCTCGGCGGCCGCGGCCGCGATGGCGTCGGCGAGCCTGGGCTCCAGCGCGCCCAGATCCTTGTTCACCAGGGCGGCGGCCTGCTTCACCAGGCCGAGCGCGTGGACCAGCGGCGCCGGCATGCGCTCGGTGCCGATCTTGAAGTTCTGGATCGAGCGCTGGGTCTGCGCCCCCCAATACCGGTGAGCCGGGACCTCGATCGGCCCGAAGGTGTCGGACTCGGTGCGAGTGGCGGTTCCGGTCTCGGTGGGCGACATCGTGGCCTCTACGTTTGGTGCAGTGCGGTGCCTACTTAAATGAAGCGCGGGTGAATCGCGATGCCGGTTTTTCCCCGGCGCCGGACAAGAGCGGGGCTCTGTTCCCGCCGGATAAGGAGCCGATGAGCGCGACGATCGACCCAACCGACCGCGATCTGGCCGTAGGCGAGCCCGCTCCCCGATTCCGCCCGCCCGTGCCGCGCCCGCTGCGCGAGCCCCTGGGCCTGTTCGACTTCCTCCGGGCCGCCCGGAAGAACCCGATCACTACTTGGATGGACGTGCATTTCAAGGAGCCGGTCGTGGCCGCCGAAGGCGCCATGGGCCGGATCACCGTGGTCAGCGACCCGGCGCTGATTCGCTATCTCCTGGTCGAGAACGTCGAGGGCTACCGCAAGGACGACTTGCAGCGCCGGGTGCTGGCGCCGGGCCTGGGCAACGGCCTGCTCAGCGCCGAGGGCGATGAGTGGCGGCTCCAGCGGCGGACGCTCGCGCCGATCTTCAACGCCCGCACGGTCCAGGGCTTTTCCGACGCGATGAACGCGGCCGGCGCCAAGCTGGGGCGCCGCCTCGCCCGCCGGGGCGGCAAGCCCGTCGACGTCGCTCTGGAGATGACCCGCGTTACCCTCGACGTGCTGGAGCGGACGATTTTTACCCAGGGGCTGCCGGGCGATCCCGATGCGCTGGGCCGTGCGATCACCCGGTTCCTCGAAGCGGTCGGGCCGATCGATCCCCTCGACGTGTTCGGGGTGCCCGATTTCGTGCCGCGCATCGGCCGCCTGCGGGCGCGGCCGGCCGGCCGTTTCTTTGCTGAGGTGGTCGACGAACTCATCGCCCGGCGCAAGGCGGCGATGGCGCGGGGCGAGGCGCCCCGTGACCTGCTGACCCTCCTCCTCGCCGCCCAGGATCCCGAGACCGGCAACGGGCTCTCGGACCTCGCGGTCAAGGCCAACATCGTCACGTTCATCGCGGCCGGGCACGAGACCACGGCCAATTCCCTGACCTGGGCGCTCTACTGCCTGTCGCAGGATCCCTCCGCGCAGGCGCGGGTCGAGGCTGAGGTCGATGCAGCGGGCGAGGGCGATTTCGCCGTCGAGCAACTGCCCTACACACGGGCGGTGATCGAGGAGGCGATGCGCCTGTTCCCGCCGGTGCCGTTCCTCAGCCGGCAAGCGACCAAGGACGACCGGCTAGGCCGGATCAAGGTGCCGCGCGGCTCGCTGGTGATGGTGGCGCCCTGGGTGCTCCACCGCCACCAGATGCTGTGGGAGGATCCCGAGGCGTTCATGCCGGAGCGTTTCCTGCCCGAGAACCGGGACGCGATCCCGCGCTTCGCCTACCTGCCCTTCGGCGCTGGCCCGCGGGTCTGCATCGGCCAGAGTTTTTCCATCCAGGAGGCCGTGATCGTGCTGGCCCACGTGGTCCGGGCGGTGCGCTTCCACCTGCCGGCGGATCATCCGCCAGTCACGCCCCTCCATCGGGTGACGCTCCGGCCGGAGCACGGCTTGCGGATGGAGGCGGAGCTGCGGGGCTAATCGCTCCGCCGCGCCTCAAGCTGACGGGTCTTGCGATCGTAAAGCCGTGACGCAATGAAGAGACCGCCGAGGCCGATGGCCGACATTCCAAGGGCCAGCGCGAGAATCTGGTTGGCATAAGCTTGGGTCATGCGATCAATCCTCCGGACGCAGGAATCTGATCATGATCTGACCTATCAGATGTAGGACGATTGCGGCGATCAGCAAAGTCCAACCGCCATCTGCGAGCAGATCCAGATGCCGTTGCGCGAGGGGATTGATGACCGCGATGCCGATCGTGGCGATAGCCGACGAATTAAACAGGGTCGCGGTCAGCTTCAGTCCCTCGTTGAAGCGCTTCGCGCGGTGCTTCCGCTCGCTCGCCGATAGGCCCGGCTGCGCGATCCCCTCGTCCACCGCTAAAATCCTCGGGCCGTCGATTCGGCTTCGGAGGAATTCAGCTCTTCTTCCGGAACGCGTCCAGGCTCACGACTTCGGCGCTGCCTTCCTCGCCGTCCTTCTTGGCGGCGGGGCGGGGGGCCTTCTCGTCCGGCTTGGCGCCGGGCTTGTCACCCTGCGCGGCCGGCGCCGGCAGCACCTTCGGGGCGGCCGAGCCGATCGTGGCGAGGCCGGAGCCCTTGGGCCGGACCTCGCTCGGCTCCGAGCCTGCGCCGCGCGGGCCGGTCTTGGCCGGGGCGGCGTTGGCCTCCTCGGGCACCTCGCCGGCCTCGGTGAGATCGAACTTCAGGCCGAACTGCACGGAGGGGTCGAAGAAGCCAGACAGGGCGTCGAACGGCACCAGCAGGCGCTCCGGCACGCCCGAGAAGGACAGGCCGACCTCGAAGGTGTGCTCGTTGACGCTGAGGTCCCAGAACTGGTGCTGCAGGACGATGGTCATGTCCTGCGGGTACTTCTCGCGCAGAGCCTGCGACATTCGCACCCCGGGCGCCTCTGTCCGGAACGAGACGTAGAAGTGATGGTCGCCCATCAGCCCGTCCCGCGCGGCGTCGGTCAGCACCTTGCGGACCACCCCGCGAAGGGCGTCCTGCACCAGGAGATCGTAGCGAATCAGGTCGTCTGCCATCTGCGGTCGCGCTCTAGCCCGGTCTGCGCCCGGCGCCCCGCCGCGGATGGCCGGACCGAGGAAATGAGTGAAGGCTTCTGGTGCCGGGCGCCTTCATGCCCCGCCTACACGATGCAAACCGGTAGGACTTGAGACCGATCTTGGAGACCGCTTACGCGGCCACCGCCACCGGAGCAAAGTTGTCGTTGGCAACTCTTGCAACGGCCCGATAACGGCGGAACCATGCCGAGCGAAAGATCTACCTTTACGCCTTCGTCGATCCTAACTTCGCCCCCGCCTGAGACCAGTCCAGTTCCGTCAGCCTTGCGGCCATCGGTCCTGGGCTCAGGTGGAGGCGCCGGGTACCGCCCCCGGGTCCGATAGGTTTATTCCGAAGACCGTTTATCGCCATAGCCGGCCTCGCGACCGGCTCCCAAGATATAGAGGGGATCGGTCCGGTTTTGAAGCCCGATCGTGTCGCGCCACTGTCTCAGGGCGAACCTCTTGACGCGGCTGTTGCCGGAAATGCGCAGTCGCGCGGATTTGCGTCCGACGCGCCGCGCCGGCGCGACCGGATCTGGGGGGCGATCTGGCGCCTCGGGGTGCTGGTCATCCTCGTGCTCGGCTATCTCGGCGCCGCGAGCCTGCTCTCGCTGGCGAGCGTGCGCGTCGGCTTCGACCTCTGGGCCGGGATCGACCCGTTCCTGCCGCCGGAGCGACGCCCCTTCCTCGGCGCCGTGGACCTCGCCCACCGCGCCTTCGCGGTCGACGCCCTGCGCCAGGTCTACCTCGCCGCCCTGGTGCTGGGTGGGGCGTTGTGGCGCGACCGGGCCGGCTGGCGCCGGCGTCTGGCGCTGGATCGCGAGCGTCCGAACGGGATGCGGCCGGTCGCCCTGCTGGCGCTCCTCCTGGTCTGGCCGGTGCTGCACATCGCCTGGGTCACCGGCACGGCCGAGTTGTTCGGCGCGAGCTTCGGCCGGCGGGTGACGCTGTCGCCGTTCATGAGCCAGGCCGCGGTGGCGGCCTGGCTGGTCTATCTGGCGGTGTTGGCCCCCGTGGCCGAGGAGCTGCTGCTGCGCGGCGAGGCCTTCGCCCGCGCCCGGGACGCGGTCGGGCCGGTCGGGGCGATCCTCGTCACCGCCCTGATCTTCGCCGCCGCCCATGTCTCGTCCTGGGGGCTCGCCCGGCCGGTCTCGCTGCTGCCCCTGGCGCTGGTGCTCGGCTGGCTGCGCTGGCGCACCGGCCGGCTCTGGCCCGGCATCGCGCTGCACGGCTGGTCGAACCTCGCGCTCGTGACCTACGTGCTCTGGCCGACCTGAGCGCCGGGGCGCCCGGCTTCGCAACCCACGATGGCGGTGGACGAGCCCGACCCGCGCCCTTGCCGGACGCCGCTTCGACGGGCAGGACTATGCGATGGACGCCTATCACGCCCTGCTGCGGCGCATCCTCGACGAGGGTGTGGCCAAGGACGACCGTACCGGAACCGGGACGATCTCGGTGTTCGGCCACCAGATGCGCTTCGACCTGTCCGCGGGCTTCCCGCTGGTCACCACCAAGCGGCTGCACCTGCGCTCGATCATTCACGAGCTGCTCTGGTTCCTGGCCGGCGACACCAACGTCGCAGCCTTGCGGGCCAACGGTGTGACGATCTGGGACGAGTGGGCGGACGAGCACGGAGACCTCGGCCCGGTCTACGGCCGGCAATGGCGCTCCTGGGCCAAGCCCGACGGCGGCAGTGTCGACCAGATCGCCTGGCTGCTCGATGAGATCCGGCGCAATCCCGATTCCCGTCGCCTGATCGTCTCGGCCTGGAACCCGGCGGATCTCGACCGGATGGCGCTCGCGCCCTGCCACTGCCTGTTCCAGTTCTACGTGAGCGAGGGGCGGCTTTCCTGCCAGCTCTACCAGCGCTCGGCCGACGCGTTCCTCGGCGTGCCATTCAACATCGCGAGTTACGCGCTCCTGACCCACATGATCGCCCAGGTGACCGGGCTCGGGGTCGGCGATTTCGTGCACACCTTCGGCGACGCGCATCTCTACCGCAATCACCTGGATCAGACCCGGGCCCTGCTCGACCGGGCCCCGCGCCCGCTGCCGCGGCTCGCGCTCAACCCGGAGGTCCGCGACCTTTTCGCCTTCCGGTACGAGGACATCACCATCGCGGGGTACGACCCGCACCCGGCCATCTCGGCCCCGGTGGCGGTATGACGCCTAATAGCAATCAGGTTGAAGGCGCTTTGGATCTCTCTTGAAGCTCAACGGGCCCCCGACATTCGGAGGCCCATTAACTTTAGGCAACTAATAGTGGCAAGGAAATCTGTGTCTCAGCTTGGTCGGGCGTGCTTTGGAACTTGTCACAAAAATTGTGCAGATCTTTCTTGATTATGTCTATATTTTCTTTGACCAAAAAATCTTCTATTTTCCTGTGTCTTGTATATTTAATTTTTCTCTCTAGAACCGAGATAGTAAAATCGTATTGATCAACATCCGAAGCCTTAAAGTCATTTCTTTTTATCAAATCCCATTCTCTCAGATCAAAGCGTTCGCGGAAGTGGGCATCGCCGCACTCAAACTTGTGTTGTACTTCTGTCAGATAAATTTTTGTAAACAGTTCCTTGAATAATTCGTAGATTTGGGCGCCGCCGATGACTATAGTTTGCGGACGAGCATTTAGTATTGAATAAAAATCTGCAAGAAAAAGCGCATCCTCAGGGCTATGAGCCCACATAAGATTATCGCGATTATCTCCGCCTTGTCGAGAAAGAACAATATTGATCCTATTAGGTAACGGTCGGCCCAAAGACTCCAGCGTCTTTCGACCCATTATAACGCAATTTCCCTCAGTAACGGACCGAAAGAACTTCAAGTCCGTGCGAAGCTTCCAAGGTAATTCATTCTCGCAGCCGATCACATCGCCCGGATTGCTACGGGCGACAATGTACGAAATCGATGGCATCGTGCGTTCGATGGGTTTCATTTCGTTAATTTTCACTCCGAAGAGCAAATCGCCGTGTGCGCATAGCGACAGATCATCTCCTTGAACGGTTAAGGGCGCCGTCGCGATCTCGTCCGGCTCATTCCCATTTCGCGACATGTGGCGAATCGAGCCGCTTCTTGCGCCATATATGAACTCTATCCAGCGCGATGTCGCAGTTGCCAACAGCAACGGCAGTGCCCACCTGCCAGCCTTGACAGCATGGGGCGCACACCCGCAGGTGCCTGTCGGGCATGCGTTCTCATGAGGCCCCAAGCCTCGCGAGAAGAGATGCCCGCGCAGGCGCTTAGCCGCCGATCGAGCCCATCCGCCGCGCGAGCGGTCCGGGGGGCGGGATGAGGCGGGCGAGCGTGGCCGTTCAGGCAGGGAGACGCAGCCCGGGGAGCACGCTCAGCGTGCGGACCGGGCGCGGGCAGGCAGGAGACGACGGCTAGGATGCTGTGGAGCAATCAGAGCGGCGGTGGCGGCGGCGGCCCGTGGGGCCGACCCGGCGGCAACGGCGGCGGCCCATGGGGTGGCGGCGGCGGCGGCAAGACCCCGCCCAACCTTGAGGACCTGCTCCGGCGCGGGCAGGACCGCCTGCGCGGCCTGATTCCGGGCGGCGGCAACAGCGGCGGCGGCTATGGCGGAGGCAGCCCGACCGGCATCGGCGGCGGCCGCAGCGCCGCGGTGATCGGCGCCCTCGCGGTCGCGGTCTGGCTCGCCACCGGCTTCTACACCGTCTACCCGCGCCAAGTCGGCATCGAGACGATCTTCGGCCGCTACGTTGGCACCAAGGGCGAGGGCCTGCGCTACAACTTCCCCTATCCGATCGGCGGCGTGGTCAAGCCGGATGTCGGCTCGCAGAACTCCATCCAGATCGGCTTCCGCTCCGGTCCCGGCGCCCAGGGGCGCAACCGCGACGTGCCGGACGAGAGCCTGATCCTCACCGGTGATGAGAACATCGTTGATCTCGACTTCGAGGTGCAGTGGCGGATCAACCCGCTCAAGGCCTCGGACTTCGTGTTCAACCTCCAGAACCCGGAGGGCACCATCAAGGCGATCTCCGAGAGCGCGATGCGCGAGGTGATCGGCCGTCGCAACATCCAGGCGATCCTCACCAACGAGCAGTCGAGCATCGCCCAGGAGGTGAAGGAGATGGTCCAGAAGGCTCTGGACGAGTACGGCGCCGGCGTGCGCATCGAGGTGGTGCAGCTCGTGTCGGTGAATCCGCCGCCGGAAGTCCGGCCGGCCTTCATCGACGTGAACGCCGCCCAGCAGGACGCCGACACGGCGCAGAACGAGGCCAAGACCTACGCCAGCCGCGAAGTGCCGCAGGCGAGGGGCCGGGCGTCGCAGATCTTCCAGCAGGCCGAGGCCTACCGGACGAAGGCGACCGCCGACGCCACCGGCCAGGCCGCGCGCTTCAGCGAGGTCTACGCCTCCTACAAGGCCGCCCCGGCCATCAGCCGCGAGCGGCTCTTCCTGGAGACGATGGAGAAGGTCCTGGGCTCCGTGAACAAGGTGATCATCGACCAGAACGGCGCGCAGCCGGGTTCGGGCGCCGCCGCCGGAGTTCTGCCGGTGCTGCCGCTCACCGAGTTCGGCGCCCGCGCCCAGTCCCCGGCCCAGACGGGAGCCGCCCGATGAAACAGGCTCTCCGCACCGGCCTGATCGCGGTCGCCGCGATCGTCGCGATCGGGCTCTACGCCTCGATCTTCACCGTCGGCCAGATGCAGCAGGCCCTCGTCCTGCAATTCGGCCGCGTTCGCGCCGTTCTCAACGCCACCGGCGAGGAGAAACCCGGCCTCTACTTCAAGGTGCCGTTCGTCGAGAACGTCGTGATCTTCGACAAGCGCGTGCTCGACCTCGACCTGCCGGTGCAGACGGTGCTCACCGCCGACCGGCAGAACCTGGAGGTGGACGCGTTCGCGCGCTACCGCATCCTCGATCCGCTGAGATTCTACCAGGCGGTGGGCAATATCGGGCTCGCCAACCAGCGGCTCGCCAGCTTCACGAATTCCGGCCTGCGCAACGTGCTCGCCCGCTCGACCCGTGACGCTATCGTCAAGACCGAGCGCGGCCAGCTGATGCACCAGATCCAGGAGGACGTGAATCGGCAGGCCAAGGCGCTGGGCATCGAGATCGTCGATCTACGCATGACCCGCGTCGATCTGCCGGCGCAGAACTCGGCCGCCGTCTACAAGCGGATGAAGACTGAGCGCGAGCGCGAGGCCGCCGACATCCGCGCCAACGGCGACCAGAGCGCCGCGACTATCCGCGCCAAGGCCGACCGCGAGGTCACGGTGATCCTCGCCGAGGCGACCCAGAAGTCCGAGCAGCTGCGCGGCCAGGGCGACGCCGACAAGAACCGGATCCTCGCCGAGGCGTTCGGCAAGGACCCGGACTTCTTCAGCTTCTACCGCTCGATGCAGGCCTACGAGACCGGGCTGAAGGGCTCCGACACGCGGCTGGTGATCAGCCCCAGCTCGGACTTCTTCCGCTACTTCAGCGACCCGCAGGGCCGCGCGACAGCCTCGGCGGCGCGCCCGCCCCGCGCGCCGACGGATCCGACCGCCTCCACGGGCGCGACGCGCTAAACCCTGGCGCCCCGGCGCCAGCGGACTACGATGCACGACAATCCGCGGGCGGCCGATCCCGGTCGGCGGCCCGCGACGCTGCAACCGCGTTCTTGAAGAGGTCGACCATGCACCCCGTCGCGAGCGCCCCCCGGGCGTCCTTCGGCCGCGCGCAGGCGCAGCCCCGTTCCCGCGCCCGCTCGTTCATGGCGGCGATCCTGGTCGGCGCCTCCTTCGCGACCGCCGCCCTGCCGGTCCCGGCCTTCGCCAAGGGGCCAGCCTCGCTGGCTGACCTCGCCGATCAGGTCACCGACGCGGTGGTGAACATCTCCGCCTCCACCACGGTCGAGGCGCGCAGCAGCCGCGCCGGGCCGCAGCTGCCCCCGGGCACGCCGTTCGAGGACCTGTTCGAGGAGTTCTTCAACCGCCGCGGCGGCGGTGGCGGTAAGGGCGGGGAGCGCGGCGACAACGACACGCCGCGCCAGCAGCGCAAGTCGAACTCCCTGGGCTCCGGCTTCATCATCGACGCCTCAGGGATCGTGGTGACCAACAACCACGTCATCGGCGACGCCAACGACATCCAAGTGATCCTGCACGACGGCACCAAGCTGAAGGCCGAGATCATCGGCAAGGATTCGAAGATCGACCTGGCGGTGCTGCGGGTGAAGCCCACCGCCGAGCGCCCGCTGAAGGCGGTGCCGTTCGGGAACTCCGAAAAAATGCGCCCGGGCGACTGGGTGATTGCCATCGGCAACCCGTTTGGCCTCGGCGGCTCGGTCTCGGCCGGCATCGTCTCGGCACGTGGCCGGAACATCGAGTCCGGACCTTACGACAACTACATCCAGACGGATGCTGCCATCAACAAGGGCAATTCCGGCGGCCCGCTGTTCAACATGGACGGTGAGGTGATCGGCATCAACACAGCGATCCTGTCGCCCACCGGCGGCTCCGTGGGCATCGGCTTCGCGGTGCCCTCGGACACGGCCAAGCCCGTGATCGATCAGCTGCGCGACTTCGGCGAGGTCCGCCGCGGCTGGCTCGGCGTCCGCATCCAGAACGTCGACGACGCCACCGCGGAGGCGCTCAATCTCAAGGGCGGCGCCCGCGGCGCCCTGGTGGCCGGCGTCGACGAGAAGGGGCCGGCCAAGACCGCCGGGATCGATGTCGGCGATGTCATCGTGAAGTTCAACGGCGCCCCCGTGAAGGCCTCGGGCGACCTGCCCCGGATCGTCGCCTCGACCCCCGTCGGCCAGAAGGTCGACGTGGTTGTGGTCCGCAAGGGCGAGGAGCTGACGAAGCCCGTCACGCTCGGCCGGCTCGAGGACACCGACAAGCCGCAGCTCGCCAACCTGCGCCAGCCCGAGCCCGAGAGCGCGACCCGTCAGGCGCTCGGCCTCAACCTCTCCGGCATCACCGACGAACTGCGCAAGAAGTACTCCATCAAGGACACCGTGAAGGGCGTGGTCGTCACCCGGGTCGATCCGAACTCCACCGCCGCCGACAAGCGGATCCAGCCCGGCGAGGTGATCGTCGAGGTCGGCCAGGAGGCGGTGAACAGCCCCGCCGACGTGACCAAGCGGGTCGAGGCCCTCAAGAAGGACGGGCGCAAGTCCGTGCTGCTGCTGGTGGCGAGCGCCACCGGCGACGTGCGCTTCGTGGCGATCGGCCTGGATTGACCCGGCCTACATCGAGAGGCCGAGGGCCGTCGCTCCGAAAGGATGCGGCGGCCTTCGCGTTTTCGGAGATGTGAGCAGTTGCATTGACGTAGCGGATCCACGCAGCACACTGCTTCCGCGAGTCGATGCGGCTCGGAGTCTCTAGACCGCCATGACCGCCGTCGCCTTCGACACGCTGAAATTCGCCCGCGCCCTGCGCGAGAAGGCTAAACTGTCGCCCGAGCAGGCGGAAGGATTCGCCGACGCGCTGGTCGACGTCCTCGACGGAAACCTCGCCACCAAGGGCGACATCCGCGACGTGCAGGCGGATATCCAGGTCGTCCGCGGGGACATCGAAGCCCTGAAGATCCAGACCCGCGCCGATATCGAAGCGCTGCGGCTTGCGACACAGGCAGGTATCGCGTCCGCAAAAGTCGAAACGGTGCGCTGGCTCGTTGGCGCGATCGGCTTTCAGACTTTGGCCGTCCTCGGCGCGGTGATCACCCTCACCCGCACCTTTCACTAAACCCTCATCCCACGAACTCGGCCGCCGCGTAGCCCTGTAGGTACAGCAGCGCGGTGAGGTCGCCGTGCTCGATCCGGACCCGGGCGGCGGCCGCGACCGCGGGCTTGGCCCGGAAGGCGACGCCGAGGCCGGCTTCAGCCAGCATGTCGAGGTCGTTGGCGCCGTCGCCGACCGCCAGGGTCTCGGCGGGGCCGAGCCCGAGGGCGTCGCGCAGCTCGATCAGCGTCGCGCGCTTCTCGGCCTTGCCGACGATCGGGTCCTCCACCGTGCCGGTGAGCCGCCCGTCCGCAACGCCGAGCACGTTGGCCCGGTGCTCCTCGAAGCCGATCATCCCGGCAATCGGGCCGGTGAACAGGGTGAAGCCCCCCGAGACGAGGCAGGTCCGGGCGCCGTGCGCCCGCATCGTCCGCACCAGCGTCGGGCCGCCCGGGGTGAGGCTGAGCTGATCGGCGATCAGCCCGTCCACCGCCGTGACGGGAATGTCCTTGAGAAGCGCCACACGCTCGCGCAAGGCCGGCTCGAACGCGATCTCGCCGCGCATCGCCCGCTCGGTGATCGCCGCGACATGGTCCTTGAGGCCCAGCGTCCCGGCGAGTTCGTCGATGCATTCCTGCTCGATCATGGTCGAATCCATGTCGGCCAGGAACAGGCGCTTGCGGCGGTGCGCGTCGGCCGGCAGCACGGCGAGGTCGATCGGCTCTCCGGAGAGCGCGGTGCGCAACCGCTCCGTGAAGCCCTCTGCTGCGGCCTCATCCCCCGGCACCAGGATCTCGGCGGCGACCTCTCCGTGCAGGATCCGCGGCGGGTGCTCCGTCCGCAGCACCGTGCGCGCCTCGGCCAGCACCGCGTCGGTGATGGACGGCCGAGCCGGGTTTGCTATCAGGACCGCGACCAGCATCGTGGAGTTTCGCCTTGCCAGACCGGGAGGAGACCGGGGCGCGCCCGGCGGCGATCCTCATCGCAGGGCCCACAGCCTCGGGCAAGTCGGCGCTGGCCGCCCGGCTGGCGCTGCGCCACGGCGGCGTGGTGATCAACACCGATTCCATGCAGGTCTACCGCGACCTGCGCCGCCTCACCGCCCGGCCCGACTCGGACGAGGAGGCGCGGGTGCCCCACCGGCTCTACGGCCATGTCGACGGGGCGGTGAACTATTCCGTGGGCCATTTCTCCCGGGACGCGACCGCCCTGCTGGCAGAGCTCGACGGCCAGCTACCGATCTTCGTCGGCGGCACCGGCCTGTATGTCCGGGCCCTGGAGCAGGGGTTTTCGGAGCTGCCGCCGGTCCCGGACGCGGTGCGTGCGCAGGTGCGGGACGCGGCCGAGGGCCGCCCGACTGAGGCGCTGCACGCCGACCTCGCCCGGCACGACCCCGACGGCGCCGCCCGCCTGCGCCCGAGCGACCGCATGCGGGTGATGCGCGCCCTGGAGATTTTTCTGGCCACCGGCCGGCCGATCGCGAGTTTTTACGGCGATCCCGTACCGGGACCGCTGGCCGGCAAAAACCTCCAGAAATTCTTCCTGGCGCCCGACCGGGCGGTGCTGCGCGCCCGCATCGACGCCCGCTTCCGCGCGATGATCGCCGACGGCGCCCTGGACGAGGTTTTTCGCCTGCGCGCGCGGAATCTCGATCCGATGCTGCCAGTGATGCGCGCCCACGGCGTGCCGGGCCTGATCGCCCATCTCGACGGGAGGCTTTCGCTGGAAGAGGCGATCGCCCGCGGCCAGGCCGATACGAGGGCCTACGCCAAGCGCCAGTTCACCTGGTTCCGCCACCAGATGGGGACGGATTGGCGCTGGGTCGATCCAGACGAGGCGGCTGGGTTGTGAGACAGACCTCTCAAGAAGAGCTGCGGTCGCACGGCTCTCAGGACGACGCCCGGGTCCCCCGTCCCCGCACCCCTGAAGACTACACAGGTTGGAAAATTCATCCCCCGAGGAATCGATACGGGATCCGTTAAGCCCGCGCCGTCATTCCGGGGCGCCGCAGGCGAGCCCGGAATCCAGAACCACCGGCGGTGCAAGAGATTGGCGCCTCGGCGGCTCTGGATCCCGGGCTCCGCTACGCGGCCCCGGGATGACGGCGCGAGGTGGCAGCGATCACGCTACTGCTTGAAGAAGACTGCGCCTTCCGCGCGGGCCTCAGCGCTCCAGGCGCGCCACCAGACTCGACGTGTCCCAGCGGTTGCCGCCCATGGCCTGGACCTCGGCGTAGAACTGGTCGACCAGGGCCGAGACCGGGAGCTTGGCGCCGTTGCGGCGGGCCTCGTCGAGCAGGATGCCGAGATCCTTGCGCATCCAGTCGACCGCGAAGCCGAAATCGAACTTGCCCTGGTTCATGGTCTTGCCGCGATTCTCCATCTGCCAGGAGCCGGCGGCCCCCTTGGAGATCACGTCGAGCACCGCCTCCACGTCGAGGCCGGCGCGCTTGGCGAAGTGGACGCCCTCGGACAGGCCCTGGACCAGGCCGGCGATGCAGATCTGATTGACCATCTTGGTCAGCTGGCCGGAGCCCACCGGGCCCATCAGCCGGCAGGCGCGGGCGAAGGAGCCGATCGCCGCCTCGACCTTGGCGTAGGTCGCCGGCTCGCCGCCGCACATCACGGTGAGTACGCCGTTCTCGGCGCCGGCTTGGCCGCCGGAGACCGGCGCGTCGATGAAGCCGAGCCCCTTGGCCTCGGCGGCGGCCGCGAGCTCCCGGGCGACCTCGGCCGAGGCGGTGGTGTGGTCGACGAACACCGAGCCGGCCGCCATGCCGGCGAGCGCCCCGTCATCGCCCAACACGACGCTGCGCAGATCATCGTCGTTGCCCACGCAGGCGAACACGATCTCGGCGCCCTCAACCGCCTGCCGGGGCGTCGCCGCGAAGGCGCCGCCATGGGCCTTCACCCAGGCCTCGGCCTTGGGGGTGGTGCGGTTGTAGACGGTGACGTCGTGGCCCTTCTTGGCCAGATGTCCGGCCATCGGGCCGCCCATCACGCCGAGACCCAGGAATGCGACCTTCGCCATGGTTGTTTGCTCCCTCACGAGCGCCGGATCGTGCCGGCGTTCAGATCGATCCCGTCCGGCTCAACGGCCGATCGCGGCGGCGGGGGTCGGACGTGCCAGCGTCAGCCCCGCATTGACGACGAGCGCCACCACGATGTTCACGGCGAGCGCTAGGAGCCCGGTATAGAGCGAAACCTTGGTATCGCCGAACGTGAGCGCGTGCAGCGGCTTGAGCCCGTCCGACCAGGCGATCAGGCTACCCGTGGCGAAGCCGACCGCCCAGCCCGCCAGCAGCGCCGGCGCCCGGAACCACGAGACGTAGAGGCCGAAGATCAGGGCCGGCATGGTCTGCAGGATCCACAGGCCGCCGAGCAATTGCAGGTCGAGAGCGAACTGCGTCGGCAGGACCAGGATCGCCACCAGCGCACCGATCTTGACCAGCATCGAGGTGATCTTGGCGACCTGCGCCTCCCCGGCCGAGGTCACGTTCGGGTTGACGTAGGCCTTCCAGACGTTGCGCGAGAACAGGTTGGCGGCGCCGATCGACATCACCGCGGCCGGCACCAGGGCGCCGATGGCGATGGCCGCGAAGGCGAAGCCCGCAAACCACCCCGGGAACAGGGTCTTGAACAGGGCCGGCACCACGTCGTTGTTGCTCGTCACCTTCAGGCCGGCGGCGTGGCCCATGTAGCCCAGCATCGCCAGCAGCCCGAGCAGCAGCGTGTAGGCCGGCAGCAGCACGGCGTTCTTGCGGATTGTGTTGCCTCCCGAGGAGGCGAAGATGCCGGTGAGCGTGTGCGGGTACATGAAGGCGGCGAGCGCCGAGCCGAGCGCCAGCGACGCGTAGGGCAGCACCTGCGCCGGGCTCAGCAGCGTGCCGCCGGAGCCCTTGGCCTTGAACGCGGCGTCGGCCGCGTCGAACACCGCGCCGTAGCCGCCGAGCTTCGACGGCACGATCGCCACCGCCACAAGCACCACGATGTAGATCATGATGTCCTTGACGAAGGCGATCAGCGCCGGCGCCCGCAGGCCGGACGAGTAGGTGTAGAAGGCGAGCACCAGGAAGGCGGCGATCAGCGGAACCTCGCCGTGCAGCCCCAACGCCTTGATCGCCACCTCCATGCCGATCAGCTGGAGCGCGATGTAGGGCATGGTGGCGATCACCCCGGTCAGGGCGACCGCGAGTTCCAGCGCCCGCGAGCCGTAGGTGCCGTACACCACGTCGCCGGCCGTGACGTAGCCCTTGTCCTTGGCGGCCTGCCACAGCACCGGCATCACCGCGAACACGAACGGGTAGACGATGATCGTGTAGGGCAGGGCGAAGAAGCCGTAGGCCCCCACCGCGTAGACCAGGGCCGGCACCGCGATGACCGTGTAGGCGGTGTAGAAGTCGCCGCCGATCAGGAACCACGTGATCCAAGTGCCGAACTTGCGCCCGCCGAGGCCCCATTCGTCGAGATGGGCCAGGGTCTCGGGCCGTCGCCAGCGGGCGGCGACGAAGCCCATCACGGTCACCAGCAGGAAGAAGAAGACGAAGACCGACAGCGCCGGGATATCGAGATCAGCGGTCATCGCGCACGCCACGGTAGACGAAGTAGAGAATCAGCGAGGTCAGCGGAACCCAGGCCAGCTGGTACCAGTAGAAGAACGGGAAGCCGAACAACACCGGATCATGCTGATTGTAGAACGGCACCCACAGGAGCCCCAGGAACGGCAGCAGCAGGAGCCACATCAGCGGCGAGCGGCGTCGGGTTTCCATGGTCCGATCCGGAACGGCGAGAACGGTCCTGGCCGACGCTCTTCTGTTACAGAATCAGTCGCGGCACAGTCCGGGCCGCTGCATCACAGTTCGGATCGCTTGCGTCAACGGCACGGCGATAGGATAACTCAAGGCTGTCGCCCGGGACCTCATAAGTCCCAGCCGGAGGCCCCAGCGGGTCCCGAGCGCGAGGTGTTCGGTAGGGAGCGAGACGGATGAGTACGGCGATCGGCAGGCAAGTCCGCGACCACGGGCCCTGGGCCCTCGTGGGAGCGCTCGGCGCCGCGGCTTTGGCGATCGTGGCCAGCCAGCGCGACGAGACCATCAACGCCCTCTGGGTCGTGGTCGCGGCGATCTGCGTCTACGTGATCGCCTACCGCTATTACTCGAAATTCATCGCCGACAAGGTGATGCGCCTCGATCCGAAGCGCCAGACCCCGGCGGTCCGGCACAATGACGGGCTCGACTACGTCCCAACCAATCGCAGCGTTCTGTTCGGCCACCATTTCGCGGCGATCGCGGGCGCCGGCCCGCTGGTCGGCCCGGTGCTGGCCGCCCAGATGGGCTACCTGCCCGGCATGCTGTGGATCCTGGCCGGCGTGGTGCTGGCCGGGGCGGTGCAGGACTTCATGGTCCTGTTCGTGTCGATGCGCCGGGACGGCCGGTCGCTCGGCGAGCTGATCCGGGCCGAGCTCGGCACCGTGCCGGGCATCATCGCGCTGTTCGGCACCTTCCTGATCATGGTGATCCTGCTGGCCGTGCTGGCGCTGATCGTGGTCAAGGCGCTCGCCGAGAGCCCGTGGGGCACCTTCACGGTGATGTCGACGATCCCGATCGCGATGCTGATGGGCGTGTATGCGCGCTACATCCGCCCGGGCCGGATCGGCGAGGTCTCGGTCCTCGGCTTCGTCCTCTTGATGCTGGCGATCATCGGCGGCGGCTCGGTGGCCGCCAGCCCGGTCTGGGGCCCGGCCTTCACCTTCACCGGCCCGCAGCTCTGCTGGATGCTGATCGGCTACGGCTTCGTGGCCTCGATCCTGCCGGTCTGGCTGCTACTGGCGCCTCGCGACTACCTCTCGACCTTCCTCAAGATCGGCACCATCGTCGGGCTGGCGCTCGGCATCGCGGTCGTCGCGCCGCACATGCAGATGCCCGCGGTGACGAAGTTCGTGGACGGCACCGGGCCGGTCTGGGCCGGCAGTCTGTTCCCGTTCCTGTTCATCACCATCGCCTGCGGCGCGGTCTCGGGCTTCCACGCCCTGATTTCGTCGGGCACCACCCCGAAGCTGATCGCCAACGAGACCGATGCCCGCTTCATCGGCTACGGCGGCATGCTGATGGAATCCTTCGTGGCGATCATGGCGCTGGTCTCGGCCTGCGTGATCGACCCGGGCGTCTACTTCACCATGAACTCGCCCGCGGCGCTGCTCGGCACCACCCCCGAGACCGCCGCCGCGGCCGTGACCAAGCTCGGGTTCAGTACCACCCCGGAGGTGATCACCCAGACCGCCGCGGATGTCGGCGAGCGCACGATCATCTCCCGCGCCGGCGGCGCCCCGACCCTGGCGGTGGGCATGGCCCACATCATCTCCTCGGCCATCGGCGGTAAGGCGATGATGGCCTTCTGGTACCACTTCGCGATCCTGTTCGAGGCGTTGTTCATCCTCACGGCCGTGGATGCCGGCACCAGGGCCTGCCGGTTCATGGTGCAGGATCTCGTGGCTCTGGCGGTGCCCTCGTTCAAGAACACCACCTCCTGGGGGCCGAGCATCGTGGCCACGGCCATCGCGGTGGGCGCCTGGGGCTACTTCCTCTACCAGGGCGTGACCGACCCGCTGGGCGGCATCAACACCTTGTGGCCGCTCTTCGGCATCTCGAACCAGATGCTGGCCGCGGTGGCACTGACGCTGTGCACGGTGGTGATCTTCAAGATGAAGCGCGAGCGCTACGCGTTCGTGACCATCATCCCGACCGCGTGGCTGTGCCTGTGCACCCTCACGGCCGGCTGGCAGAAGCTGTTCTCCGCCGACCCCAAGATCGGGTTCCTGGCCCATGCCGACCGCTACGCGACGGCCGCCGCCGAGGGCAAGATTCTGGCGCCGGCCAAGAACGCCGACCAGATGGCGCAGATCATCCTCAACGACCGGATCGACGCCGTGCTGGCGGCCCTGTTCATCGGCCTCGTGGTCGCCATCGCGGGCTTCGGCATCGCCGCCTGCCTGAAGGCGTGGCGGGCCGATCGCTGGACCGCCCTCGAGACCGATCCGCGTCTGGCTCCGGCGGAGTAAGGGATGGCCATGCTGCAGCCGCAGAGCCTGCGCAGCCGCCTCCAGACGCTGTCCAAATGCGTCTGCGACGGCGCCCGGCTGATGGTGGGGCAGGGGGATTACGCGGCCTACGCCGCGCATATCCGCCAGACCCATCCCGACCAGGCGCCGATGACCGAGCTCGAGTTTTTTCGCAATCGCGAGAACGCCCGCTTCGGCGTGGGGAATACGTCGGGGTTTCGCTGCTGCTGACGGGGGAGACGCCGGCGTCAAACGGTGCGGGGCCTGTGGTCTCGCAATGACGGTAAAGGCCGGTGCTCGCCTCAAACCGGAAACTCGACGAGCCGTCTGCGCCCCGTTCGCCTGCGAAACCATAAAGTGAGCGGAAAATGTCAGTCCCCGGCGCAAGCTCGACCGGATCTTGACTCGGCCGCCACAATATCCGCCATCTCCGACCGCACGGGAGGTCGGCATGAGCATTTTCCAGGACGCCATCCTTCGGTTCGGCCGCACGATCATGTCGTATGCGGGCGATGCCGTCTTCCTTCAGGCGGCGGTCTCGGCCGCGGCCAACGTCATCGTGGCCGATGGCGACGTCGCCGAGGAGGAGATCGAATCGGCGATCAGCGGCATCCGCGCCAACCCGATCCTGGAAAAGTCCTACGACACGCTGCGGGTCGAGCAGGAGCTCTACGAGGCCATCGCCCGGGCCAAGACCCGGGCCGGCCGCCTGGAGAACCTGCGTCTCATGGGCGCCATCGCCGAGCGGCCGATCGACCAGCGCCAGGACGTTTTTTTGATCGGCGCCGACGTGGCCGATTTCGATGGCATCAGCGATGTCGAGCACAAGGCGCTCGACGAGATCGGCGCCGCGCTGCACGTCGACAAGTCCGCGCTGCTGCGTTGAGCCGCCTCCAAGGCGTGTCATCCGGCGGGGTTTGACGGTCCGCAACGGTCGGCCGTCGCCGGATCGACCTGCGGGTCCGGCGCGACAGCTTGGCGCGGGCCGGGCGTTGCTTGAACGCCCTCGCGCAATGCGCAACGCTTCCGGCCGGCCGCGAATCGGCGGCCCGCCGGGGGGCGCGGGATGGACGTTCGGAACACGGTTTCGGCTGAGAGGCCCGAGCGTGGTGGAGAGATCGCCTTCGACCAGTCGCTCGCCGGGCTGGCCGGGATCGTCGTGAAGGGGTTTTTGCTGTCGCTGGCCACCTCCGGCATCTACCGGTTCTGGTACGCGACGAACCTGCGGCGGTTCTTCTGGAGCCGCACCCTCGTCGACGGCTCGCCCGCCGCCTATACCGGCCGCGGCGAGGATCTGTTTGTCGGATTCCTCGTGGCGATCGTGGTCCTGGCGCCGATCTTCGCCGGCCTGTCCGCCCTTTCGCTGCTCCTGCCCGACTCCCCGGTCATCGCCTACGGCCTTGGCTTCGTCGCGCTGTTCCTCCTCGGGCAGTTCGCACTCTATCGCGGGCGGCGCTACCGGGCCTCGCGGACCCTGTGGCGCGGCATCCGCCTCGGCCAGGATGGTTCGGGTCTGGTCTACGCCGTTTTGGCCGCGGGCTGGTGGATCGTCGTCCTGGCGACCTTCGGTCTTGCCTTCCCGTTCATGCGCGCGGCCCTCGAACGCTACCGCATTCGCCATACCCTAGTCGGTACGAGCCGGATGGAATCCCGGGCACGCGGTTTGGCTGTGCTGCCAAGCTGGCTGCTGATATGGGCCGTGGTTGTCGGAACGGTCGTTGCACTGACGATCCTGGCCATGCTGGGTATTCATGCCAGAGGCAGCCGCCTCGGTGAGGTTGTGCTGCCCATCCTGACTATCCTGGTGACCCTTCCCGTTCCGGCGTTGTATCCATTCTACCGCGCCCGCGAGACCCGAGCCTTCCTGAGCGCCATCCGTCTCGGCGAGGTCCGTCTCGTCTCGCAGATGAAAGCGTGGGACCTCTACCGGCCGTATCTGGCCTATCTCGTCCAGTGTCTGAAGCTCGGCATCCTGATCACCGTGGCAGCGGCCATCGTCGTGGTGATCATGATGGTGTCCGGCGACGCGGTCGCGCACAGCGTCCGGTTTGCGATCGGTGCGGTCATCGTCGTGGCCCTGTATGCCTGGTACCTCGTGTCCTCGGTCGTCCTCTATGTCCGCGTGTTGAAGGCCGGCCTCTGGCGCGCGGTCGCCGAGACCACGCGGATCTCGGATGTGGCCGCCCTGGCAGCGATCGTCGCCTCGGCCGGCGGCATGAGCAGTAGCCTGGGCGAGGGCATGGCCGACGCCCTCGACGTGGGCGGCGTCCTCGATATCGGGTTCTGAGGGACCGGACGTGACGGCACTCACCGGCGCGGGCCGCTACTTCGACGGTCGCACCACACGGCCCGTCCCGGTCTCCCTGCGCCTCGAAGCCGGACGCTTGGAAGTGTCGGGCCCGGATCTCCGCCGGGACTGGAACGGCCTCGACCTGCGGGCCGAGGACGCGCGCCCGCCCCTGATGCGGGTCGGGCCGGCGGATACGCCGGAGCGGGTCGAGTTCTCCGACGAGGCCCTGGCCGCGGCCCTCGAAGCGCTCTGTCCGGACTTGCATGCAGGCGCGGCCACGGAGGGCATCACCCTGAAGGTGACGCTCTGGTCGATGGCGGCCGGGATCGCGCTCCTCGGGCTCGCGGCCTTTGGCGTGCCGGTCCTGGCCGACGCCCTGGCGCCGCTGGTGCCCGTGGCGGTGGAGGAGCGCATCGGTGCCGCGACCGAGAAGCAGATCGGGTATCTGCTCGGCAACCCAGCGGCCTGTTCCGCGCCGGAGGGGCAGGCCGCCCTGGACCGGCTGGTGACCGAGCTCGGTGCGGGCCTGCCGCCGGGCCTGCACGTGAGCGTGCGCCGCTCGACGACGGCCAACGCCCTGACCCTGCCCGGTGCCCGGGTGATCGTCCTGTCGGACCTGATCGCACAGGCGCAGTCCCCGGACGAGTTTGCCGGCGTGCTCGCCCACGAATTCGGCCACGTGGCGGCCCGGGACCCGACCCGGGCGCTGATCCGCAGCTCCGGCATCGCCTACCTGCTTGGCTACCTCGTCGGCGACCTAGCCGGCTCGGCCGTGATCGTCGCGCTCGGAGAAACCGCGCTCTCCGCCGGCTACAGCCGCGAGGCCGAACGAGCCGCCGACGCCTATTCGGTCGCTGCCATGACCCGCGCCGGGGGCGATGCGTCCGCCCTCGCGATCCTTCTGGATCGGATCGCCGCCGATACCGGCGAGGACCTCGCCTTCATGCGCAGCCATCCCTTCACGCGGGATCGCGCCGCGGCGATCCGGGCGCTCGCGGCCGCCGCTCCGCAACCGCTCGAGGGGCGTCGGCCGATCCTCGATGCGCCGTCCTGGGAGGCGCTCAAGGCGATCTGCGCGGCCCCCGCATCGCGGTAGAGCGCGCCGCCGAAGTGTGGATCGGTTCAGCAACTCCCTCGTCATCCTCGCGGGCGCAAACGGTGCGGTACACCCTCGAAAGCAGCCCCTTCGGAAGCGGACGGAGCCGCCAGCGCCTCTCGTCGAAGTCATCGATTGCGCCCAAACAAGTCGGTAACGCCTTCTGCCGAAAGCGGATGGAATTGTGATGATTGCGATGCTTGTGACCAGGAAATGAAATTGAGCGGCTGATCTATTTATTCGGATCATAGCGCATTAGCAGCGGAGATCTGATTTTTGCTTCAAGCATGCGCTGAAAAAACTTGACATGTGCTGATCGCCGATCGTGTTATAGGAAACCTGTCGGCAATTGCTCGGAAGATCCGACGCTCGGGCCAAGGGAGCGACAAATTTGCCGGTGGTGCTCGCGGTGGAGGGGCTGACGAAGCGCTTCGGATCGACCCGGGCGCTCACCGATGCGTCGTTCGAGCTTCATGCCGGCGAGGTGCTCGCCCTGATGGGGGCCAACGGGGCCGGCAAGTCGACCCTGGTGAAGATCCTGTGCGGCGTCCACGGTGCCGATGCGGGGTCGATGACCATAGGCGGGACGACGGTCGCGTTCGCCTCGCCGCGGCAGGCGCGGGAGCACGGGATCATCGCCGTGCATCAAACGATCGCCGATGTCGGCGTCCCGACGCTCTCGGTTGCCGACAACCTGCTGCTCGACCGCTCCTGCACGGGGCGCGGCCCGCTCCTGGCCGGCGGCCGGCGGAGCTTGCGCGCCGCTGGGGCGATCGCGGCCGGTATCGGCCTCGAACTCGACTTGTCCCGGAGACTCGATGCGCTCTCCATCGCCGAGCGCCAGCTCGTTGCCATCGCGCGCGCCGTCGCGCACGACCCGGCCGTGCTGATCCTCGACGAGCCGACCGCCAGCCTCTCGGCCCCGGAATCCGAGCGCCTGTTCGCGGTCCTCGACCGGCTCAGGGACCGGGGCGTCGCGCTGCTCTACATCTCGCACAAGACCGGCGATCTGCGCCGCATCGCTGACCGGATCGTGGTGCTGCGCGATGGCCGGGTCTCCGGCGAATTCCGCCGGCCGCTGGATCTCGACGCCGCGATCCGGGCGATGGTGGGCCACGCGGTGGGGCAGGTGGCCCGGCGCGATCCGGTACCGGACGGCGCGCCAATCCTGCGGCTGTCGCAGGCGCGGCTCGCCCCGACCGCTGCGGCCTTCGATCTCGTCGTGCATGCGGGCGAGGTCGTGGCGGTGACCGGGCCGGTGGGCGCCGGAAAGTCGACGCTGGCCGGAGCGATCTTCGGGCTGTGGCCGCTCGCGGCCGGGCACATGGACCTTGACGGCCGACCCTGGCGCCCGCGCTCGGCCGGGGAGGCGATCCGCAACGGCGTGTTCATGGCCGGCGAGGACCGCTGGCGCACCACCTTCTTCCCCGGCACCGTGCCCTTCGCGCAGATCGCCGGCACGATCGGCTTTCCCTTCCTCGACCGCTGGGGCCGGGCGGGCCTCGTCGCGCGGACGGCCGAGACGCGCGCGACGCGCCGGCTCATCGCCGAATTCGGTATCAAGGCGCGCGGCCCCGAGGACCTGCCCGCCTCCCTGTCGGGCGGCAACCAGCAGAAGGTCGTCCTCGCCCGCTGGCACGCCGAGCCGGCGCGGCTGCTGCTGCTCGACGAGCCGTTCCAGGGCGTCGATATCGGCGCCCGGGACGACATCATCCGGGCGATCCGGGCCCAATCGCGGGATCGCGCCACGATCGTCTTCGTCAACGACCTCGAAGAGGCGCTCGAAGTCGGCGACCGGGTCGTGGTCATGGCCGATCACGCCGTGGTCGGGGACGCCGCCGACCTCGCCCGGATCAGCGCACTGCTGGCTTCACCTCACCCTGCCGTCTCGTAGAGTCCCCGTCATGGCGTCACCCGCCCGCGCTCCGAAGGGGGCCTCGTCCCTGCGCCGCTTCGCAATCGATTACGGGCTCCTGATCCTGCTCGTGGGACTGGTGGTGGTCTTCGCGGTCGCGCAGCCGGCCTTCCTGCGCGTCAACAACCTGTTCAGCATCCTGCAGGCCGTCGCCATCGTGGCGCTGCTCGGCGTCGGCGTCACGGTCACGATGATCGCCGGCGGGTTCGATCTCTCGGTCGGCGGGCTCGCCGCCTTCGTGCAGATGGCCGCCGCCTACAGCCTGATCGTGCTCGACGGCTCGACCGGCAGCACCATCCTGCTCTGCCTGGGCCTCGGAATCCTGGTCGGCCTCGGCAACGCGCTCCTGATCGTGCGGCTCGGCATCCCCGATCTCCTCGCCACGCTCGGGATGCTGTTCCTCTTGGCCGGCCTCCAGCTGATCCCGACCGGGGGCCGCTCGATCGCGCCGGGCATGACCCTGCTCGACGGGTCTGTGGCGGACGGTGCCTTCACGAACGCGTTCCTTGCCCTCGGCCGGCATCGGTTCTGGGACATCCTGCCGGTCCCGGTGCTGGTGCTGGCGGTCGTGGCCGCCGCGCTCTGGTTCGTGATGGATCTCACCCGCTTTGGCCGGGTGTTCCACGCGGTCGGCGGCAACGAGCTCGCGGCGCGGCTCGCCGGCGCGCCGACGCGGGCCTACCGGGTTTGCGCCTACGTCATCTCCTCCACCGTGGCGTCGCTCGGCGGCATCCTGATGGCCGCCCGGATTGGCCGGGGCGACGTTTCGGCCGGCAACGGGCTGATGCTGGACGCCATCGCGGCCGCGCTGATCGGCTACGCCGTGCTCGGGGCCAACCGGCCGAACATCCTCGGCACGGTCGTGGGCGCCGTGTTCGTAGGCGTCCTGCTCAACGGCCTGACGATGCTGAACGCGCCCTATTACCTCCAGGATTTCGTCAAGGGCGCCGTTCTGATCGGCGCCCTGACCGTCACCTACGGCCTCGCGCCGAAGCGGGCCTGATCGCGACGGGCGATCAGCGTGGCTGCGGGATCCAGGGGGCGGTCGCGGCCTCCGAATGGCCGAAGGCCGGGATCCGGGCGTTCAGATCCGCGATGGTCTTCACCCCGGCTTCCCGGAGCGCCCCCTGCGTCAGCAGGATTGGCTCGACGGTGATCCGAGGCCCGAGATCCTGGCCGGCAAGCGCGAGCGCCGCGGCCCGGATCGACACCGCGCCGACCACGGCAGGATTCGTCGCGACGCTGGCGACCCAGGGGCTGCCCGGCTCGGTGATCTCGCCGATATCCGCGGTCGAGACGTCGGCCGAATAGATTTTTACCTTATCGGCAAGGTTCAATTCATTCACGGCGAGCTTTGCGCCGCGGGCGAACTCGTCATACGGCGCAAAGACCACCGTGATGTCGGGATTGGCGCGCAGGGCCGCCTTGGCCTGGTCGGCGACGACGCTCGCGGTCGCGTCGCTGACGGTGCCGAACCGGGCCTTCTCGATCACCCCCGGATGGGCGGCCTTAAAGGCGGTCCAGACCGCATCGCGGCGATCGAGGGGCGCGAAGCCGGCGACATAGATATAGGCCGCCTGAAAGCTGGTCCCGTTCTCCTGAACGACCTGATCCAGCGCCTTCTGGGCGAGCGCCCGATCGCTCTGCTCGACCTGCGGGATCCGCGGATGGTCGAGGTTCACGTCGAAGGCCACGACCTTGATGCCGGCATCGAGCGCCTTCCGGGCGACGTCCTTGAGGGACTCAGGCAGGCCGTGATCGATCACGATCGCCTTGGCGCCCAGCGCGATGGCCTGCTCGACCTGCTCGCGCTCCTGCGCCGCGTCCTGCTTGCCCGGGAAGATCCGCAGGTCGATGCCGAGCGCCTTGGCCTGCGCCCGCGCCCCGGCCTCGTAGGCCTGGTAGAAATCGCCGACCGACAGGTAGCGGACCAGGGCGACCGTGACGTCGCCGCGATCGAAGGGCGGCGGGGCACCGGCGAGGCCGGCTGCCCAGGCGGCGGTCGCGAGGCCGAGGGCCGCGATGGCGGCGCAGAGACGAAGACGCACGGACATGGCTGGCCTCGCTGTCAGGATGCGGCCGGCAGGACGCGGCCGATCTTCCACTGGAACGGCGGCTCGGTGCCGTTGACCGCGAAATCGCCGACGATCCGGTCCTTGAAGATGCGCGGGTTGTGCGAGGCGATCGTGCGGGCGTTGCGCCAGTGCCGGTCCAGGGCGTGCCGGCTGCTCGTCGCGGAGGCGCCCAGCGCGTCGAACAGGATCGTGCCCGCGTCCAGGACGAGGCCGGTCAGCACGGTCTGCGCCTGGGCGAGCTCGATCTCCGAGGCGATGGTGATCGCCTGCGCTTGCGCTTCGGGCAGGTTCGCGACCCGGGCCTCGTAGGCGCGCTGCACGGCTTCCGCCGCCCGGGCGTTGAGCGCCCCCGCCGCGTAGGCCAACGCGTGCACCCGGCCGACCACCTGGAGCACCTGCGGGTCGGCGCTCGGCCGCGCGCCGGCGGCGTGGGAATAGGTCCGATCCCGGATGCGCACCGCCCCGGTCACCGCGTCGGCGGCTGCCCGGGCGATCCCGGTGAGCGTCGCGAGATGGACCGCCTGGAAGAACGCCGTGCCGTAGGCGAAGCGGACCTCGGTGGGCAGCGGCTCGCCGATGGCGGGCACGTCCGCGAACGTGGCGGTGCCGCTCGCGGTCAGCCGCTGGCCGAACCCGTCCCAATCGTCGAGGATCGCGACGCCGGGCGCCCGCGCCGACACCACCACCGAGGTCTCCTCCCCGGCCTCGCCGGTGCCGACCACGTCGATCCAGTCGGCGAAGAGCGAGCCGGTGGTGTAATACTTTCGCCCCGTGAGCCCCCAGCCGTCGCCGCGCCGGTGGATGCGGGTCTCGAACGTGCCGACCACGGCGTTCCCAGTCTCCGACCACGCCCCGCCGAACAGGTCGCCTTCCGCCAGGCGCTCGATCCAGCGCGCCCGGCGCGCATCGTGGGGGCTGCTGACGGTATCCTCCGCGAAGCCGAAATGGTTGCGCAGGGCCTGAGGCAGGTTGGAATCGGCCTGCGCCAGCTCGGCGAGGAGGCCGAACAGGTCCGGCAGGCTCGCGCCGAAGCCGCCCTCCGCCTCCGGCACCCGCAGGGCGCCGAACCGTGCCGCGCGCAGCCAGCCCACGGCCTCCTCGGGCAAGCGGCGCTCCCGCTCGCGCGCGACGGCTCCCTCGCGGATCCGGGCGAAGATCGGCCGGAACCGGGCCGCTAGGCTCTCGTAACGCGGGCTCGGCGGAGAGCCCCAGGCGGAGCGCTCGGGGGGCCAGGGCGCGGCGTCGGTTTGGCTCATCGGTTCGTCTCGTCCAGGCGCGGGTGAGGGTCAGTGCCGCGTCGACGCGTCTGCGGCGCCGAGATACAGCGCGGCGAGACGGCCGCTGGCGGCGAGTTCGGCGGAAGGGCCCGAGGCGACCACGCGCCCGCTCTCCAGCACGATGGCGCGGTCGGCATGGTCGAGCACAAGGTTCGCGCTCTGCTCGGCGATCAGGACGCTCAGGCCCTCCTCGCGGTTGAGGCGGGCGATGATCGCGAAGATCTCGGCGACGATGATCGGGGCGAGGCCCATCGAGGGCTCGTCGAGGAGGAGCAGGGTCGGCCGGGTCATCAGCGCACGGCCGATGGCGACCATCTGCTGCTCGCCGCCGGAGGTGAGGCCGGCGAGGGCACCGCGGCGCTCTCTCAGGCGCGGGAACCAGCCGTAGACCCGCTCGAGATCCTCGGCGAGCTGCCGCCGGCTCGGACGGCGCAGATACCCCCCGGTGAGCAGGTTCTCCTCCACGGTGAGCTGCCCGAAGACGTGCCGGCCCTCCAGGACCTGCACGATCCCGCGCGCCACGAGATCGGCCGGATCGAGCCGTCGGGTCTCCTCGCCCTGCCATCGGATCGTGCCGCCGCGCAGGGCGCCGCGCTGAGCGCCGAGCAGGTTCGAGATCGCCCGCAGGGTCGTAGTCTTGCCAGCGCCGTTCGGGCCGACCAGCGCCACGATCTCCCCCCGGGCGACGCTCAGGGACACGTCGTGGAGGGCCAGGATCGAGGCCCCGTAGACGGCCTCGATCGCCACCACGTCGAGGAAGGGCGGCCGCCCCAAGCCGGCCTCGACGGCCCCGGTCATTGGGCCGCCGCCTCGGCGGAATCCACGGAGCGGGGCGTGATGCCCTTCTCCTTGGCGTAGGCCGCGGCGCGCTCGTAGATCAGCGGCAGGAGCAGCTCACGATCGGACTTGACCCATCCGTTGCTGACGATGGTCCACTTGGCGCCGTCCCATTGCAAGACCTTGCCGGCGCCCCCGCCCTCGTGGTCCTTGATCGAGAGCCGCAGGGGCTGGACGAGGCCCTCGGCGCCGATCGCCCGCAGGCGATCCTCATCGAGAACGAGGTGCTCCAGGCCCCATTGACCCTCCGCGCCGGTGATCGGCCGGTTGCCGAAGCGCGCCTGCGCCGTGCGGATCGCCTCAACCGAGATGATCGCCTCGATCAGTCCGGAATTGTAGTAGACCGAACCGAAGCTCTTCAGGTCCTTCAGGTCGCTCTTGCCCTTGTCGACGATTGCGGCCTTGATCTTCTTGAGGATCTCGAAATCCTGGCTGGCCGGGAACGGCGTGATCGCCAGATAGCCCTTGCCCACGCTGCCCGCCGGTCGCACGTCCTCCTCCGAGCCCGACCAGATGCCGCCGATGATGTGATCGACCGGAAAGCCGGTCTTGGCTGCGGTCTTGATCGCGACGGGCGTCATCACCCCCCAGCCGCGCAGGAACACCCAGTCAGGCTTGATCTGCCGGATGCGCGCCCATTGCGCCGACTGGTCGTTGCCGGGATGCGGCACCGGGATCTGGATGTCCTCGAAGCCGTAGGTCTTGGCGAGCAGGGCGAGCGGGGTCTGGGTCTCCTTGCCGTAGGGGCTGTCGTGATAGACGGTCGCGATTTTGAGGCCCTTCAGCTTGTCCTTCCCGCCGACCTGCTCGGCGATGTAGTTGACTGCCGAGGACGCCTCGCTCCAGAAGCTGAACAGGACCGTGAAGCTGTAGGGGAAGACCCGGCCGTCGATCGCCTCGGTCCGACCGTAGCCGGTGGTGACGAGCGGGATCTTGTCGGCGACCGATTTCTCGGTGAGCGCCTTTGAGACCGGGTCACCGTGCGGGAGGAAGATCGGCACCGGCGAACCGTCCTTGCCGCCTTTCATCCGCTCGTAGCACTCGACGCCCTTCTCGACCGCCCACTCGGTCTCGCACTCGTCCCAGATCAGCTTTACGCCGTTGATGCCGCCCTCGATCTCGTTGATGTAGCGAAAGTAATCGATGACGCCGGCCCAGCTCGGAATGCCCGACGAGGCGTAGGCGCCGACCCTGAAGGTCGCCAGCGGGAAGTATTGCTTGGCCGGCTCGGCCATGGCGGCGGGGGCGGCGCAGAGGCTCGCCGCGAGGGCGGTGGCGCGCAGGGCGCGGACGAGGCGTGACATCCTGGGTCTCCAAGAGAAAACGGTCAGCGGACGAGGTGCCGCCAGAGGCGGCCGATGAGCGCGACGAGGCCGTTGGGCTCCTTAATCAGGAAGCCAATGATCAGCGCGCCGAAGATCACCCGCTGGATGTTCGAGACCTGCCCACCGTCGAGGCCGGCCCCGAGCACGGCTTCCGAGAGATGCGTCAGCAGGATCGGGGTCAAAACGATGAAGGCCGAGCCGATGAAGCTGCCGGCCAGGCTGCCCAGCCCCCCGATGATGATGATGAACATCGCCTGGAAGGACCGATCGAGATCGAAGCTGCGGGCATCGACCGTGCCGAGATAGGCGAAGGCCCAGAGCGCGCCGGCGACGCCGCACACCGCGGCGCCGGCGAAGAACGCCGAGAGCTTGGCCCGCGCCACCGGCACGCCGATCACCGCGGCCGCCGTCTCCCCGTCGCGCACCGCCCGCCAGTTCCGGCCCGTCTGGCTTCGCACGAGCCGCCAGGCGATCGCCGTCACGACCGCGACGCTCGACAGCGTCAGGGCGTAGCGGCCGGCCGGGCTCGACAGGTCGCGGCCGAGGATTGCGAGGCGCGGTGCGGAGATGGAACTGGAGGAGGCGTAGTTCGAGAACCAGCCGACTTGGTTGAAGGTCCACTCGATCAGGAACTGCCCGGCGAGCGTCGGCGCGATGAGGTAGAAGCCCTTGATGCGCAGGCTCGGCAGCCCGACCACGAGGCCCGCGAGGCCGGCGATCAGGCCGCCCAGGGCGAGGCTGGCCGGCAGCGGCAGGCTGGGAAGGCGCAGCAGCAGGTTGTAGGTGGCGTAGGCGCCGACGGCCATGAAGGCGCCCGTGCCCAGGGAGGCCTGGCCCGCGTAGCCCATGGTCAGGTTCAGGCCGAGACCCGCGAGCGCCATGATCAGGAACGGGATCAAGATCGCGTTGTACCAATAGTCGGTGGCCACCAGGGGGATGCCAACGAAGGCCAGCGCCAGCAGGAGAGCGAGCCCGACCGATCGGAGGGGCAGGGCGGGAATTGCCAGCCGTCGGCCCGGTACGAGGCTGGCCGAGGAGGAAGCGGACGACACGGGTCAAACCCTCTTGATGGCGCGCTCGCCGAACAGACCGGCCGGGCGGACCAGCAGGAAGGCGACGGCGAGCAGGTAGGCGAACCAAGTGGAGACCGAACCGCCGAGCAACGGCCCGAGATAGATCTCGGCAATTGCGTCGGCCGCGCCGACGATGAGGCCGCCGATGATGGCGCCGGCGATCGAGGTGAAGCCGCCGATGATCAGCACCGGCAGCGCCTTCAGCACCACGAAGGTCAGCGAGAACTGCACCCCCTGGCGCGCACCCCACAGCAGCCCCGCCACCAACGCCACAAACCCCGCCACCGCCCAGACCGCGGCCCAGAGGATCGGCAGCCGGATGCCGATGGACAGAGCCGCCTGCGGATCGTCCGCCACCGCGCGCAAAGCCACGCCGATCCGTGTGCGTTCGAAGAACAGCGACAGGGCGATCACCAGGGCTCCGGCGCTCGCCGCGGCGACGAGGTCGAAGCGGCTGAGCTGGATCGGGCCGAGCGCGACGGGCAGATCGGGGATGCCGAGGTCGAGCTCGTGGACGCTCGCGCCCATCAGGAGCTGCGCAATGCCCTCGATCACGTAGGACAGGCCGAGCGTCGCCATGAACAGCGTCACTTGCGACCGGTTGACCAGGGGGCGCAGCACGACCCGCTCGACCGCCACCGCCAGTGTCACCATGATCGCCAGCGTCACCAGGCCGGCGAGCCAGAAGGGCAGATCCCGCTCCGTCAGGGTGACGAAGGTCAGCGCGGCGCAGAGCACCATCGCCCCTTGCGCGTAGTTGAACACGCCCGAGGCCTTGTAGATCAGCACGAAACCGATCGCCACGAGAGCGTACATCACGCCGGCGAGCAGGCCGCCCGCGAGCGTCTCCAGGAAGAAGCTCATGCGGCGGCCCTCAATGCGGCTTGCCGAGATAGGCCGCGATCACGACCGGGTCGTTGCGCACGGCCTCCGGCGGCCCGTCGCCGACCTTGCGCCCGTAATCGAGCACCACGACGTGGTCGGACAGGCTCATCACCACGCCGATGTCGTGCTCGATGAGCACGACCGTGAGGCCGAACGTGTCCCGGGCCGCCTCGATGAAGCCGCCCATCGCTCGCTTCTCCTCGCCGTTCATGCCGGCCATCGGCTCGTCCAGCAGCAGGAGCTTCGGGCGTGCCGCCAGCGCCCGGGCGAGGTCGACCCGTTTCTGGATGCCGTAGGGCAGCGTCGACACGATGCGGTCGCGGTAGGAGGCGAGGTCGAGGAAGGCGAGGATCTCCTCGGCGGCCTGAAGAAAGCGGCGCGTCTCGGCGGCGTCGCGAGGCAAGCCGAAGGCATGCTCGACCAGCGTCGTCCGGCTGTGGCGCGCGAGGCCCGCCAGCACGTTGTCGAGGACGGAGAGCGGCCCGAACAAAGCTGCGTGCTGGAAGGTGCGGCCGATGCCGCGCCTCGCCGCCGAGCCGGGGCGGATGCGGCCGAAGCGCTCGCCCTCGAACACGACCGTCCCGGACTCCGCCCTGTAGACCCCGTTGAGGATGTTGAGCAGCGAGCTCTTGCCGGCTCCGTTCGGGCCGATGAGCGCACAGATCTCGCCGCGCTGGACCGCGAAGCTCAAGCCGTTGATCGCCTTGATGCCCTTGAACGTTAGCGAGACATCGGTGAGTTCGAGGATCGTGTCGGACAAGGCCGGCCTCACTCGGCCGCAGCGGCGGGGCGAAGTGCCGCCTCGCGGGCCTTCACGGCCTCGATGTCGCGGAACCCGTGGGCCGGGTGGGTCTCCGGCAGGTACGGCCCGCGGCCGAACAGCTTTTCGCGCAGCGTTCCGGGGCGGTAGGCCTTCGGATAGGCGCCGCGCTTCTGGAGCTCGGGCACCAGCAGGTTGACCGCATCCTCGAAGCTCTCGGGGGTCACCGCGTAGGCGAGGTTGAAGCCGTCGACATCCGTTTCTTCGACCCACTCCTGCAGGATGTCGGCGACGGTCGTCGGCGAGCCGACGAAGACCGGGCCGAGGCCGCCGATGCCGCCCCATTGGGCGAGTTCCGCGATCGACCAGGGGTTTTCGGCGGACGAGAAATGCTCGACCATCGACACGATGGCGTTGGTCTCGACCTTCTTGACGAGGTCGGTCGGCGCGTACTGGCCGAAATCGATGCCGCTCCAGCCGGACAGGAGTACCAAAGCGCCGTCGTGCGAGGCGTAGGACCGGTAGTCCTCGAATTTCTTCTGCGCGGCCGCGTCGGTCTCGGCGACGATCACGGTGGTGAGGTTGTAGATCAGCACGTCGCGGGGCGAGCGCCCGGCGGCCTGCGCCTGCGCGCGCACATCCGCCACATAGGCCTTCAGCATCGGCTTCAGGGGCGCAGCCACGAACACGCACTCGGCATGATGCCCCGCGAACGCCTTGCCGGGTCCCGAGGCGCCGGCCTGGTAGAGCACCGGCGTGCGCTGCGGCGAGGGCTCGCAGAGATGGTAGCCCGGCACCGTGAAATGGCGGCCGCGATGGCCGATCTCGTGGACCTTGGACGGGTCGGTGAAGATCCGCCGCTCCCGATCCCGCAGGACCGCGCCCTCTTCCCAGCTGCCCTCGAACAGCTTGTAGAGCACATCGACGTATTCGGCCGCGACCTCGTAGCGGTTGTCGTGGCGCTTCAGGCCGTCCTGGCCGACATTCTTCGCACCGCTCTCGAGATACGAGGTGACGATGTTCCAGCCGACCCGCCCCTTGGTGTGATGGTCGGCCGTCGAGAGCCGGCGCGCGAAGGTGTAGGGGTGCTCGAACGAGGTCGAGGCGGTGATGCCGATGCCGAGATGCTCGGTCGCCAGCGCGATCGGAGCGGCGAGCTGGAGCGGATCGTTGACCGGGATCTGCGCCGCCTGATGCAGGGCGTGCCAGTTCGAGCCCTTGTAGACGTCGTAATAGCCGACCACGTCGGCGATGAAGATCCCGTCGAAGATACCCCGTTCGAGAGTCCGGGCCAGATCCTGCCAGTATTCCAGGTCCTTGTACTGCCAGGAGCGGTCCCGCGGATGCGCCCACAGCCCCGGCGATTGGTGGCCGACGCAGTTCATGTCGAAGGCGTTGAAGCGGATCTGGCGGGTCATGAAGGGTGTGTGGTCCGGTTCGGGGATCGGCGGCGCGCGGCACCCGCGTGGCGCATCAGACAGTGTAAGACGAGCGACCGACGCGCCGCTGTATCCAGGCAAGAATTATATTAATGACCCCGCCGAGAAGCTGATTGCTTCCCGGATCATCTATCGATCAAGCATATTTTGAGGGCAAATTCATCGCTGTGCCGTGGAATGTTTGCGTTGCATCCGCCGAGTCGTCAATGAAACGGCCTGCTTTATTTCGCGAGCGGCGCGAAAGAAGGTTTTCTTATTGTCGCCTGCGGTAGGACGGGGCGCGATCTCCAAGCCGCGACCGGCTTCGACGCTGCGCTCCTGCGCAAAAGCTCCTCCCGATCAGACGTGCGGGCGCGGTCCCGCGAAGGCGAAGGCCAGGGTCAAAAAGATCAGCACGCCGGTGCCGACCTGCTGCCAGTAAAAATTCCAGCCGACGAGCAGCAGGCCGTTGGTCACGAAGGCGAACAGTACGACGCCCAGGATCGTGCCGGGAATGTTGGGCCGGCGGTTCCGGCTGAGCGAGGTTCCGATGAAGGCGGCCCCGATGCTGTCGAGCAGGTAGGCGTTGCCGGCATACGGCACGTAGGCATTCACATGCGCCGAGAGCAGGATGCCGGCGAGCGCCGCGATGGCCGCGCTTGCCACGTAGACAAGGGTCAGGATCCGCCGCACCGGCAGGCCGGAATGGATCGCCACCTCGACCTGGGTGCCGACCGCCAGCACCTCGCGTCCGAAGCGCGTGCGCGCGAGCAGCAGCCACGCGCCGACGCCGAAGATCAGCACCAGCCAGAGCGCGAGCGGCACGCCGAGGACGGAACCGTGGCCGAGGATTGCCAAAGCCGCCGGGATGCGGTCGGCCGGGACGTAGACCGGGTTGCCGCCATCGGTGGTCAGCTGCTGCAAACTGTGGCCGATGAACAGCGTGCCGAGGGTCGCCAGGAACGGCGTGATCGACAGCCGGGCGATCAGCAGCGCGTTGAACAGCCCGGTGCCGATCCCGGCGAGGAGGCCGTAGAGGCCGGCCAGGGCGACCGGCTGGCCGGCCCCGATCGCCGTGATGAAGGCCAGGCTGCCGAGATCGACGGCGGTCCCGACCGACAGGTCGGTGCCGCCCGCGGCGACGGCGAGCGTCATGGCGATGGCCACGATCGCCGCCAGGGCGACGTTGTTGACCAGCACGCCGGTGACGTTCGCCACCGTGAGGAAGCCCGGCGCCGCGGCGGAGAAGGCCACGAGGACGAGCCCCAGCGCGATCGGGATGCCGAACCGCACGATCTCGGCGGCCGGCAGGGCGAGGCGGCGGCGCTCCGCCGTGACGAGGCTCATGCGGCGTGTCCCTTCGCCGAGGCCGCTGTCGCCCCCACGACGGCGAGGATCAGCGCCCCCTCGATCCCGTTCACCCAGTAGGTCGAGACGTGCAGGAGCTGGAAGCCGTTGGTCAGGCTGCCGACGAACAGGGCCGCGAGCAGCGTGCCGGTGACGGTCGGGACCAGGCGGCGCGAGAACACCACGCCCAGGAAGGCCGTGGCCACCACGGGCAGCAGCATATCGGCGGAGCCGCCGGTCGCGCTGTTGAGGAACGCCACGGAGGCGATGCCGGCCAGGCCGCCGGACAGGCCGCTCGCGAGGTAGGAGCCGGCCCGGTAGCGGCTCATCGAGAGGCCAGCGGCGCGGGCGGCCTCCGGATGGGCGCCGACCGCGTAGGCGCGCGGGCCGAGCGGGGTGAGGCGTAGGCTCGCCGCGAAGAGAAACGCTACGGCGAGCAGGAGGTAGCCGAGGACCGGTACGTCCAGCGGCCCGGTGCCGCCGAGCCCGTCGATCAGGGGCGAGGCGGCCGAGATGGTGGTGTTCTCGGTGATCACGAGCTCCAGCCCGGCGCAGATGTTCATGGACGCCAGGGTCGCGAGCAGCGGCGGGATGCGCAGGCGCAGGACCGCGACCGCGTTCACCAGGCCGACCGCGAGACCGGTGCCGAGCGCCGCGGCCACGCAGGCGGCATCGCCGACGCCGGCCTGGTTGAGTCCCGCGAACACGGCGGCCGAGAGCCCGAGGGTGCCGGCGAGCGACAGGTCGATGCCGCCAGCGACGACATCCGTGCCGCCAGTGATCAGCACCAGCGTCAGCCCGAGGCCCAGGATTCCGAGCACGCTCGATTGCGCCAGGATCAGGCCGAGATTGGCCGTGCCCAGGAACGCCGGCACCCAGGCCGCGAAGACGGCCAGCACCGCCAGGACCAACAGAAAACTCCCGGCGCTGCGCAGGCCGGCCAGATTCTTCACCCCTCCGGCGAGCCATGCTTCTGGATCGGCTGCCGGATCCGGCAGGGCGACGCCGGGCAGGGCTTCGAATCCGCGGTCCGTTGCGCTAGGCGGCACGGCTGGTCTCCGCACAGGCCCTGGCGCAGGCCCCGGCGCCCGTCAGCGTCGCGTTGAGCAGGCTATCAGCGGTGGTCCCGGCCGTGGGATGCTCCGACACGATCGCCCCGCGATACAGGACCAGCACGCGGTCGCAGATCCCGAGCAGCTCGTCGAGATCGGTGGAGAGCAGCAGGATGCCGGCCCCGCCCTCGGCCAATCCGGCGATCAGCCGGTAGATCTCGGCCTTGGCGGCGATATCCACCCCGATGGTCGGCTCGTCGAGGATGTAGAGGCCGGCCTCCCGGGCGAGCCATTTGCCGAGCACAACCTTCTGCTGGTTGCCGCCGCTCAGCGTCCGGACCGGTGCCTCGGGGCCGGCCGCCTTGATCTGGAGATCGCCGATCAGGCGCAGCGCCTGGGCGCGCTCCCGGACCCGGTCGAGCCAGCCCCGGCGGCTCACCCGGTCGAGGCTCGCCAGCGTCAGGTTCTCGCGGATGCCGAGGTTGAGGGCGAGTCCGTGGGCGCGGCGGTTCTCCGGCACCAGGGCGAGGCCCCGGCGCACGGCGTCGTGCGGGTTCGCGACATGTGCGACCCGCCCGTCGACCGTCACCGTACCGGACTTGATCGGCAGGAGGCCGAACAGCGCCTGGACCAGTTCCTTGGCGCCCGAGCCGAGCAGGCCGGTGAGGCCCAGCACCTCGCCGCGCCGGAGGACGAAGGACATGTCGCGCAAGGCCGGCGGCACGCTCACCCCGGCCAGGGCGAGCATGGGCGCGCCGGGCTCGGCGCGATGGCGCGGGAAGAGGTCGCTCACATCCCGTCCGACCATCAGGCGGGTGAGTGCCGCCGTCGAGGTCCGGCGCGGATCGACCTCAGCGACGTCCCGGCCGTTGCGCATCACCGTCACGGCGTCGCAGAGGCGCTCGATCTCGGCGAGGTAGTGGGAGATGTAGATCGTGGTCAGGCCCTGCGCCTTGAGGCGCGCGATGGCGGCGAACAGGTGCTCCGCCTCGCGCTTGGCGAGCGCCGCCGTCGGCTCGTCGAAGACCACGATCTTGGGCTCGGCCAGCAGCGCCCGGGTGATCTGCACGATCTGCTGCTGCGCGATCGTGAGGTCGCGGATCAGCGCGTTCCGCGGCAGGCGGATCCCGAAGAAACGACCGATGGCGGCCTCGGCCCGCTTTTGCAGGCCGCCCAAGAGACAGCCGAAGCGCGACCCCGCGCCCTCGCGGCCGAGGAACAGCGCCTCGCCGACCGTGGCGGTGGGCACCAGCAGCCGCTCCTGGTGGATGAACGCGATGCCGAGGTCTTCCACCCGGGCGGGAGTGATCCCGGCGACCGGATTGCCGTGCAGCGCGATCGTCCCGGCCTCGGGCGTCACCAGCCCGGCCAGGACCTTGATGAGCGTCGACTTGCCGGCCCCGTTCTGGCCGATCAGCCCGTGAATGGTCCCCGGCGCGACGGTCAGCGATGCGCCGTCGAGGGCGCGGGTCGGCCCGAAGGTCACGATTAGGTCGCGCATCGCGAGGGCCGGCGGCGGATCGGGCAGCGTCCGGGTCGTCGGCTCGGCGGCGGCCATGTCAGGCCTGGCCGAGCTGCCGCTGGACCTCGGCGGCGTTCGCCTTGTTGGCGATGATCGCCGGCAGGAACGTCTGGGACGGCAGGCTCCTGTCGCCGTTGAGATAGCGGGCGACGTTGAGCACGGCGGTCCGGCCGATCGCGGCGGGCTGCTGCGCCGCCACGGCGCCGGCCGGCGCGTTCGGATCCTTGACCAGCGCCAGGACCTCGGGCGTCCCGTCGACGCCGTAGGTGCGGATCTCGGTGCGGCCCGCCGCGATCAGCGCCTGCGTGGCGCCGAGCTGCGGGATGTCCCAGGCTGACCAGATCGCCGCGATGGAGCCCTTTTCGGGATACTTGCTGAGCAGCGCGGTGATCTGCCCATAGGCGTCCTGCACCGTGTTCGGGATCACGTCCCGCAGCTCCGGCTGGACGATGCTGGCCTCCGGGTAATACTTCAGGACGGTCTTGAGCTCCGTGTAGCGGATCTCGCAGACCGGGACGCCGGCGAAGCCGTTGAACACGACGATCTTGCCGCGGCCGTTGATGTCCGAGACGAGCTGCAGCGCCAGCTGCGCACCGAGCGAAAAATTGTCCGAGGTCGCCGTGTTGATCACGTTGGTCGAGGGCAGGTCCACGGAGAAGACCGGGATCCCGGCCTGGCGCAGCTTCTTCAGCCACGGGTCGACCACCGTCAGGGTCCCGAGCGTCTGGATGACGGCATCGGGCTTCTGGGTCACGAGGGTCTGCAACTGGCTGACCAGCGCCTTGTCGCTGCGCCCGGCATCGAGTCCGATCGGCGTGCCGCCGAGTTCCTTCACGGTCTCGACCTGCGCCTGATAGGCCTTGAGGTCGAAGAAGTGATCCGTCCCGGCGACGCTGATCGCGATGGTCTTGCCCTTCAGCGACAGCTTCTCGTCGGCTCCGGCGGCCGGCGCGGCCTCGCCAGCCCGGGCCGTGCCCTGGACCAGGGACGCGGCGCCCAGGGCCGCGCCCATCTGCATCAGGGTGCGTCGTGACGGATGCGCGCGCGTGTCAGACATGGCTCTCAAAATTCCGGCCCATCGGTCGGGCGATCGGGGCGCATCAAGATCGTTCCGAAATTGCCGGATGATCAATCGGGTTTGTTCGCGCGTTCTTGGAACAAAATTCTCACTCAATCCGATGGTGCAAGGCAAAATCACTTCGCCTCAGGACCAGATTGTATGTCTATCGGAGGATCACATCTTCCAGATGGCACAAGCGGCGCGGCCTCTCGCTTGACTTGCACGGGTGTTTGCTTTCGCTTGCACCCCGTCGTGTGGCTCGCCTGCCGGCTCGGCCCGGATTGAACGCCCCGCGACTGCCCGATTCCGTCCCGAGACCCCGCCATGCCGATCGCCGCGCCGACACCGCCCTTCGCGCTTCATCCGCAGGCGCACCGCATCGCCTCCGAGGCCGAGGCGCTGCGGATCGCGCGCGATCTGGCCGCCGATTTCGCCACCGGCGCCGCCGAGCGGGACCGCGAGCGGCGCCTGCCGGTGGCGGAACTCGACCGGTTCTCGGGCTCCGGCCTGTGGGGCATCACGGTGCCCGCGGCCTATGGTGGCCTGGGCGCGAGCTTCGTCACGGTGGGGGAGGTGATCGCCCTCGTCTCGGCCGCCGACCCGTCCCTGGGCCAGCTTCCGCAGAACCATCTCGCGGCGCTCGACGTGATCCGGGTCACGGCCTCCGAGGCGCAGAAGCGGCTCTGGTTCGACCGGGCGCTGCGCGGCTATCGGCTGGGCAACGCCTTCTCGGAGCGTAACAGCCGCCATGTCGGCGCCTTCGAGACGACTTTGCGCCGCGACGGCGAGCATTTCGTGGTCGAGGGCGACAAGTTCTACGCCACCGGCGCGCTGTTCGCCCACTACATCCACATCGGCGCGGTCGACCCGGAGGGCCGGGTCCACCTCGCCATCGCGGACCGCGACGCGCCGGGCCTCACGATCACCGACAGCTGGTCCGGATTCGGACAGCGCACCACGGCGAGCGGCGACGTCACCCTGCGCGGCGTGCGCGTGGGCGCCGAGGCCGTGATCCCGGCCTGGCGGGGCGGCGAGGCGCCGTCGTCGAACGGGGCGGTCTCGCAGTTCATCCAGGCGGCGGTCGATCTCGGCATCGCGCGCGGCGCCCGCGACGAGACGATCCGCTTCGTCCGGACGCGCGCCCGGCCATGGATAGACAGCGGCCGTGAGCGGGCCACGGAAGATGTCCTGACGATCCACCAGATCGGCGATCTCACCGTGAAGCTGCGCGCGGCCGAGGCCATGCTGGCCCGGGCCGGCCGCGCCATCGACGCCATCCTGGACGCGCCGACCGATGCCGCGGTCACGGAGACGGCGGTGGCGGTGGCCGAGGCCAAGGTGCTGACCACGGAGATCGCGCTGCTCGCCGCCGACAAGCTCCACGAGCTGTCCGGCACGCGCTCGGTTCTGGCGGCCGACAACCTCGACCGCCACTGGCGCAACGCCCGCACGCACACGCTGCACGACCCGGTGCGCTGGAAGTCCTTTCACATCGGCAACCACGCCCTGAACGGCATCGCACCGCCGCGGCACGCCTGGAGCTGAGGGGCGGGGATCGTCCCGGAAAGCTCCGCGTATCTCCGGCCGTTCCGCTCTTCCGGCGACGATGCGCGAACCGTCTCGCCCGTAGCACGTCCCGACCCCTGCGGCGTCGCGGCCCGCCCCTTGCCTGCTTGGACATGATAGCGAAACAGGCTTGGCGTCCGGTGCGCCGGCACGCGACGCGAAGGGGCCGGCCTTGCGCCGGCCGGCGGAGACCGCATGGGCCTCGTCCTCTACGCTCTCAAGTTCCGGATCACGACCTACGTGCTCGCCGTGCTGATGATGCTCGGCGGCGTCGGCGCGCTCATCGTCACGCCCAAGGACGTGCTGCCGGTCGTCGACATCCCGGTGGTCGTCGTGGTCTGGACCTATACCGGCCTGTCCACGCCGGAGATGGAACAGCGCATCACGACCTATGCCGAGTACGGCATCTCCAACAACGTCAACAACATCCGCCGCATGGAGTCGACCACGCTCCAGGGCACGGCGGTGCAGCGGATCTACTTCGATCCGGCGGTCAGCATCGATCTCGCCATCGCCCAGGTGGTGTCGTCGACCAACTCGATCCGGGCTGCGATGCCGGCCGGCACGCAGCCGCCGATCATCGTGCGCTACTCGGCCTCCTCGGTCCCGGTGATCCAGCTGGCCCTGACCTCGGCCAAGGACAGCCTCAACCAGGTCTACGACTACGCCCAGTACCGCATCCGGCAGACGCTCGCGCAGGTGCCGGGCTCGACCCTGCCGGCGCCGTTCGGCGGCGCGCCGCGCCAGATCATGGTCGATCTCGACCTCAACGCCCTCCAGGCGCTCGGCCTGACGCCGCTCGACGTCACCAACGCCATGACGGCCCAGAACCTCACGGTGCCGTCGGGCCTCGCCAAGATCGGCGAGCAGCAATACCCGATTCAGCTCAACGCCACGCCGCCCTCGATCGAGACCCTCAACCTCGCGCCGATCAAGGTGGTGGCCGGCCAGCCGGTGCTGATGCGCGACGTGGCCTATGTCCGCGACGGCGGGCCGCCGCAGATCAACGTGGTCCGGGCCGATGGCGGCCAGGCCGTGCTGATGCAGGTGATCAAGAACGGCAACGCCTCGACGCTGAACGTCGTCAACAACGTCAAGGCGGCGATGCCGACGATCCGGGCCGCCGCCCCCGAGGGCATGACGATCAAGCCGCTGTTCGACCAGTCGGTGTTCGTCTCGAACGCGATCGAGGGCGTGCTGCACGAGGCGGCCATCGCGGCGGGGCTCACGGGGCTGGCGATCCTGCTGTTCCTGGGCTCGTGGCGCTCGACCCTGATCGTGCTGATCTCGATCCCGCTCTGCGTGATGACCTCGCTCGCCGTACTGGCGGCGCTGGGCGAGACCATCAACGTGATGACGCTGGGCGGCCTGGCGCTCGCGGTCGGCATCCTGGTGGACGACGCCACGGTGGCGATCGAGAACACCTACCGGCTGTTCGAGGAGGGCGAGGAGTTCCGCGAGAGCGTGGTCCACGGCGCCGCCGGCATCGCCAAGCCGGCTTTGATCTCGACCCTGTCGATCTGCGCCGCCTTCACGGCGGTGTTCGCGCTCACCGACACGCCAAAGTACCTGTTCACCCCGCAGGCGCTCGCGGTCGTGTTCGCGATGCTGACTTCCTACCTGCTGTCGCGCACCCTGGTGCCGCTCATGATCGACGTGATCGTGGCGCCGGAATATGCCCAGAAGCATGCGAAGGATCGGGACGAGCGCGCTCCGCCCCGCCAGGGCCGCATCGCCCGAGCCTTCGGCCTCGTCTCCGCGCCGCTGTTCCACCTCGCCGGTCGCGTCCACGGGGTGTTCGAGCGCGGCTTCACCCGGTTCCACCGGGGCTATGTCGGCCTGCTCCACGTGGTGCTGGGCCGGCGGCTCGCCACACTAAGCGTCGTGGGCTTCGTCCTCGGGATGACCGGATTGCTGTTCGTCTTCGTCGGCGAGGATTACTTCCCGGAGATCGAGGCCAGCCAGATGACCCTGCATCTGCGCACCCGCACCGGCATGCGCATCGAGACCACCCAGCAGGTCTTCGCCGAGGTCGAGGACACGGTCCGCACGGTGATCCCGCCGGGCGAGATCGAGCAGATCCTCGACAATATCGGCCTGCCCTCGACCAACTACAACTTCGCCTTCTCGGACGGCTCGTTCGTCTCCTACAACGACGGACAGATGCTGATCAGCCTCAAGGAGGGGCACGGCTCGGTGGCGCTCTACAAGAAGCGCCTGCGCGAAGTGCTGATGAAGCGCTTCCCCGACCTGACTGTCTATTTCCAGCCCGCCGACATGATCACCCAGATCCTGAATTTCGGCGTCATCACGCCGATCGACGTGCAGGTCTCCGGCCGGAACAAGGAGAAGGACCTGGAGGTCGCCCAGCGCATCGTCCAGCGGCTCAAGCACACCAAGGGCCTGGTGGACGTCCACCTGCAGCAGATCGTCAACGAGCCGCAATTCTACGTCGAGGTCGACCGGCGGCTCGCCTCCGAGCAGGGGCTCACCGAGCAGCAGGTGGCGCAGAACATGAACATCTCGCTGTCGGGCAGCTACCAGGTCACGCCGAATTTCTGGCCCGACCCCAAGACCGGCATCCCGTACCAGCTCTGGGTGCAGACGCCGGAATACCGCAACGCCTCGCTCACCGACCTGCGCAACACGCCGATGTTCGTGCGGGCGGCCGCCACCTTCGGCACCGGCCCGGGGGTGCTGACCCTGCTCTCGAGCCTCGCCGAACTGCGCCGGGTGCCGACCCAGACGGTGATCAACCACGTCAACATCCAGCCCACCTTCGACATCTTCGCCTCGGTCCAGGACCGCGACCTCGGCTCGGTGGCCCGCGACATCGACGCGATCGTGCAGGACGAGCAGAAGAACCTGCAGGCGCCCGACAAGATCACCGTGCGCGGCCAGATCGAGAACATGCGCTCGGCCTTCTTCCGCCTGGAGATCGGGCTCGGGATCGCGCTGATCGCCGTCTACCTGCTGATGGCGGTGAACTATCAGAGCTGGGGCGACCCGTTCGTGGTGATCGCGGCCCTGCCGATGGCCTTCTGCGGCATCACCTTCGCGCTGTTCATCACCGGGACCGCCTTCTCGATCCCGTCGATCTTCGGGGCGATCATGTCGGTGGGCATCGCCTCGGCGAACTCGATCCTGCTCGTGACCTTCGCCAAGGAGCACCGGGAGGCCACCGGCTGCAGCGCCCTGGAGGCGGCGATCACCGCCGGCGAGACCCGCCTGCGGCCGGTGCTGATGACCGCCTCGGCGATGTTCTTCGGCCTGATCCCGATGGCGCTCGGCACCGGCGAGGGCGGCGAGCAGAACGCCGCGCTGGCCCGCGCCGTGATGGGCGGCATCGCCTTCGCCACCCCGGCGACCCTGCTGCTCGTGCCGTTCCTCTACGTGCTGCTGCGCAGCGGCCCCGCGCAGCCGGTGCAGGATTATTTGGAGGCGGAGGGCAGCGCTGCGGCGGCTGCGTGAGGGGCCACGTCACGCAGCCGCCGCCCTTCAGAATCGTGCGATGATCTGCGCCCGGATCGTGCGCGGGGCGCCCGGCGTGATGTTGTTGTTGTTGTCGGCATTGAAGATGTAGCGCCGGTCGAGCAGGTTCTCGATGTTGATCTGTGCTCGAACGTCCTCGTTGATCTGATAAAACAATCCGAGGTCGAAGCGTGTATAGCCGGGCAGGCGCACGGTGTTGTCCGACGCGGCGAAGGTATGGGAATAATTCAATATTCCGATGCCCACTGAAAAATCGCGCGTCACATCGAACTTGTTCCAGAGCGTGAACGCGTTGAACGGAACGAGGCCGACCTTGTTGCCCGCCACGATGATCGCAGAGGTGGCGCTGGCGATGCGTGCGTCGGTGAAGGCGTAGCCGCCCGCGATCTGCCACCAATCGGTGACGTAACCGTTCGCGCCGATCTCGAATCCCTGCGTGTTGGTCTTGCCCGACAGGATGAAGAAGCCGGGATTGTTGGGATCGGCCAGCCGCTGGTTGTAGCGGTCGAGGTTGTAGGCGGCCGCCGTCAGCTGGAACCGCGGATTGACGTCGTATTTGATGCCGACCTCGGTGTTCTCGAACTGCTCCGGCTTGGCGATGACCAGACCCGGCGTGAAGTTGCCGATCTGGTCGCCGGAGGACGGGAGATAGGAAACGCTGTAGCTCGTGTAGAGGGCGAGGTTGGGCAGCGGCTTCAGCACGAGACCGGCGCGCGGCGAGATCGGATCATCGATCCGGTTGTTGGTCAGCAGCGTCCGCCGGTCCGTGGATGAGAAGTCGAAATGATCGTAGCGCAGGCCGCCGACGATCTGCAGCCAGTCGGTGATGTCGATCTGGTCCTGCGCATAGACCGCCGCGAGACCGAGATTGTAGCGCGCGTTGGCATCCGTGGTGCCGTTGTTGCGCAGGAACGTGGGCGCGAATGTCAGGGGGCGAAGCGGGTTGACGACGACGCTGCTCGCCAGGTTGTTCCCGAAAAACAGCGACTGCCGGTAGGCGATCCCGTCCTGATAGCCGAGCTCGAAGCCGCCGAGCAGCGTGTGCTTGATGTCGCCCGTGAGGAACTTGTACGTAAAGTCGTTCTGGCTGAAGTAATTCGTCCGCGGCGTTTCGTTGCGATAGCCCGTGATCGTCACGGCGGTTCCGGCGGCATTGACGGAGCTGCCCGGCAAAGTATTGATATAGTATCGGTCGTAATCCGCAAATCGCAGCTGGCTGTGCATGTCCACGCCGGAATCGAACTGGTGATCGAGCTGTGCCGTCAGAATATTCGCATCGACCTTGGTGAAATTGACGTTGGGGTTTCCAAAGAATGTTCGAATGTTGTTCTTGTATTGATACGGTCGTCCGAACTGCGAAGGGATGCCCCGGTCGGGGAAGCGGTTGTCGTGGAAGTACTCGTAGGACAGCTTCAAGGTCGTTTGCGGATCGATGACGATCGTTGCTGTCGGATTGATCCCGTAGCGCGTCAAGTCACCGAATTGCCGGTAGGTCCCCGAATCCTCGAACATGCCATTGAGACGGAAGAACACGCTGTCGCTGATCCGGTCGCCGACATCGACGGCCACGCGCTTGTCGCCGAACTGGCCGCCGCCCGCCACGATCTCGCGAACGCGATAACCGTCCGCCTCCTTGAGCACGCGATTGATGACACCGCCGCCGCCGCCGCGGCCGAAGATGAGCGAGTCGGGCCCCTTCAGGACTTCGATGCGTTGGATGTTGTACAGATCGCGGAAGTATTGGACGTCATCACGGACACCGTTGACGTAAAAATCGGCACTGGTGTTCTGGCCGCGAATGATGACCTGGTCGCGGTTGCTTTCACCCTGCGCCGGGATCACGCCGGGCACGAAGCGCAGCTGGTCGGTCAGGTTCTGATAGTTTTGGTCGAGGAACTGCTCGCGCGGTATGACGGTGATGGATTGTGGGATGTCGAGGACCGGCGTGCTCGTCTTGGTGGCGGTGCGCGTCTGTTTCGTCAGATAACCCACCGTCACGCCGCCTTGCGGCTCCGGGCGCACGCTTTGGCTCTCCACGCTCAGCTGACTCAAGGTAACGGCGCCGGCATCTTCCGCAGGAACGGCGATCGGTTGTGCTTGGGCCGCGCCGGCCAGGAACGTACTGGACAGCAGAAGGCCTGCCAGTCGCCGCGCGAAGATATTGGTCATGGCATTCCCCGCGGCTTCACACGGAAGCCGGCCAGATCTGATTTTTAACAAGGATCAAGGCGGGGATTAATGGCGCCGTTAAAATACAATCAATGCTTAATCCGGCTGTGTCCTGGATTTTTAAATAGAACCAGTCCTAGAACGATTACAAATCGTAATTCATGCCGCTCGCGGGGATCGCGATTTTCCATGGGTGTTGAATTGTAATTCTTAAAAACTGGAAACGTTTTGGCCGAACTGTTGCGGAGTTGTAACGCCGGATTGGGGGATCGCCTGCTGCGCGCAGGCCGGAGCCGCGGCGCGGTCGAGCGTCGGCAGTCCGCCGGGGGGCTTGGCCGGCGGCCTTGTCCGGAGGCCTGCGGGGCCGCTCCGGGCCGGCGCTGCTCGCCCCGGACGGCCGCGCGATCCGACCGCCATTGGCGGCGGTCCGGAGCGGATCCACCGCCGGCGGACCGACCTGGCGGAGCCCGGGCGCCTGATTGGGGCCGTTCGCGCCGTCGATGCCGGCGCGGGTCGATCCGCCGAACGCGCCGATCGGTTCGCGGGGGCGGACCGAAAACGGCCGCCCGTCATCCCGGTGCGGCCGGAGGCGCGAGGCCTCGAAGCCGCCGACATGCCCAGGCGGCGATCCTCGCACCCCCGGGGGATGGCACGGGGCTGCCGCTCAGGGACTCGCGCGAGACCCCGGGAACCGGCCCCGGCCTCCGAGGCGCCGCTCAGCCCTCCTTGAAGCCGTATTCCGGCGTGTCGTCGTCGTTGCCGTAATACTTGTACGGCAGGAACTTGCCCGACATGGTCAGCTTCACCCGGTCGCCCTTGTTGTTGGCCTCCCGGGCCATCTCCATGTTGAAGTCGATCGCCGACATGATGCCGTCGCCGAACTCCTCCTGGATCAGCTCCTTGAAGGTCGTGCCGTAGACCATCACCAGCTCGTAGAACCGGTAGATCAGCGGATCGGTGGGCGGCATCGCCGGGATCGAGCCGCGATAGGGCGCCTCGTTGAGCATCCGCTCCTCGGCGGCCGTGAGGCCGAACAGCTCGGCGGCCCGCTTGGCCTGGGCCTTGGGCAGCTTCATCTGGCCCATGCAGGCCGCGGTGATCAGGAACGGCGAGAGGCCGCCGATCGCCTCGTGGATATGCGCCCAGCTCCAGCCCTTCTCGCGTTTGATGTCGAGAAGCTTCTCAGTCAGGTCGGCGCGCTTCATTCTGGGCTCCGTGTTGATTTGTCAGGCTGGTTCGGGTGAGGCCGCGAGGGGCGAGCGGCCTCACCCCACCCCGGGCGGGGTGCGCACCCGGACCGGAACCGACGGGGGGCGTCGGTCGGCGCCGGGCACGGAACGCGGCCCGCGGTCTCGGCTGAGACGCGCGGAAACGCGCGGTTGCAAGGGCTGCGCCAGCCAATTCTTCGCAGAGATCACAATTCGCGACGCACCGGATGTTTCCGCTGCGAAGAGACTGCGAAGCGTGGTTTCAATGCACCGGACCGGCGGGAAGCGCGCCGGCATGGCCGGAAACGCTTGCATCCGCGGCGTGTTTTCGGACCATGCGCCCTCGTGTCTCGGAGGCAGGCTTTGGACGGGGACGATCAGGACGAACAGAGGGCGGGCGCATCCGCGCCCCCGGCGCCGTGGGAATTCGTGCTGCCGGAGGAGACGGCCACGGAGGATCTCGGCCTGTTCCTGTCGGAATTCCTGCTCCCGGGCGACGTCGTGGCGCTCTCGGGTGGTCTCGGCGGCGGCAAGACCACCCTGGCGCGGGCGGTGATCCGCGAGCTCGCCGGCGATCCGCGCCTGGAGGTGCCGAGCCCGACCTTCACGCTGATCCAGCCCTACACGGCCCGGGACGGCCGGGCCATCGTCCACGCCGACCTCTACCGCCTGCGCGATCCCGACGAATTGGTGGAGCTCGGCTTCGACGAGATGGCCGAGGACGCCATCACCCTGGTCGAGTGGCCCGACCGGATGCCGCCCCGCGACGGCCCGGTGCTGACCATCGACCTGTCCCTGCGGGCCGAGTTCGGCGCCGAGGCCCGCCTCGCCCGGATCGACGGCACCGGCGGCATGCGCGCCCGGCTCGACCGGGCCCGGGCGGTGCGCCGCCTGCTCGACCGCAGCGGCTGGGACATCGCCGAGCGGACCCTGATGCAGGGCGACGCCTCCTCCCGCGCCTACGAGCGCCTGACCAAGCCCGACGGCACCAGCGCCGTGCTGATGATCGCCCCGCCTCGCCCCGACGGGCCGCCGGTCCGCGACGGCAAGCCCTACAGCGCGATCGTGCACCTGGCCGAGAGCGTCCACGCCTTCGTGGCCCTCGACCGCGGCCTGCGGGCGCTCGGCTTCTCGGCCCCCAAGATCTACGGCGAGGACCTGTCCGAGGGCCTGCTGATCCTCGAGGATCTCGGCCGGGAGCCTGTGGTCGAGGGCGGCGCGCCCCGGCCCGAGCGCTACACCGAGGCGGTGCGCCTCCTCGCCAAGCTCCACGCGACGCCTCTGCCCGCGGTGCTGCCGGTGGCGGACGGCATCGAGCACGTCCTGCCTGTCTACGACGAGGCGGCTCTGCTGTTCGAGGCCGAGCTGATGCCCGAATGGTACGCCCCGGCGATCCGGAACGTCACCCTGTCGGAGGGCGCCCGGGCCGAGTTCGTGGCCCTGTGGCGCACGGCCCTGCAGAACGCGATCCCCGACCGGGCCACCTGGACCCTGCGCGACTACCACTCGCCGAACCTGATCTGGCTGCCCGAGCGGGAGGGGCTGGAGCGGGTCGGGCTGATCGATTTCCAGGACGCCGTGATGGGCCACCCGGCCTATGACGTCGCCTCGCTGCTGCAGGATGCCCGGGTCGATTCCAGCGCCGAGTTCGAGCTGCGGCTGCTCGGCCTCTACGCCCGGGAGCGCCGCAGCCGGGACCCGGCCTTCGATGTCGGCGCCTTCGCCACCGCCTACGCCCTACTGGCGGCCCAGCGCGCCACCAAGATCTTAGGGATCTTCGCCCGGCTCGAGCGGCGCGACGGCAAGCCCGGCTACCTCGCCCACCTGCCGCGGATCGAGGGCTATCTCACCCGCAACCTCGCCCATCCGGCGCTGGCCGAGCTGCGGGCCTGGCACGCGGCGCATCTGCCGGGTCTCGTCGCCCCCGAGGAGGAGGCCTGAGCCCGCAGGGCTCCGCCCTGCACCCGCAAAAGGTCCAAGACCTTTTGAAACCATGCCTTTTGAAACCATGACTTGCAACGCCTGATCCGGATTCCCGCATGAGCGAGCCCGCCCCCGCCGTCACCCGTGCGTTCGTGCTGGCCGCGGGCCTCGGCAAGCGCATGCGGCCCGTGACCGCCACGGTGCCGAAGCCCCTGGTCGAGGTGGCCGGCAAGGCGCTCCTCGACCACGCCCTCGACCGGGCCGCCGAGGCCGGGATCGAGACGGCCATCGTCAACGTCCATTACCTGCCCGACCTGATCGAGGGGCACCTCGCCCGCCGGACGGGCGGGCCCGCCATCCAGGTCTCGGACGAACGGGCCGCGCTGCTGGAGACCGGCGGCGGCATCCGCAAGGCGCTGCCCCTCATCGGCGACGCGCCCTTCGTGGTGCTGAACTCGGATTCGTTCTGGCTCGAAGGCCCGGCGCCCAATCTGCGCCGGCTGATCGACGCCTGGGACCCGGAGCGCATGGACGCCCTCCTGCTGGTCGCCCCCACCGCCACCAGCCTGGGCTACGACGGCGCAGGAGATTTCGTCATGGATGCGGACGGCCGCCTGGAGCGCCGCGGCGAGCGCGAGGTCGCCCCGTTCATCTACGCGGGCGTGGCGATCCTGCAGCCCGGCCTCTTCGCCGACACGCCGGACGGCGCCTTCTCGCTCAACCTCCTGTTCGACCGGGCGATCGCCACCGGCCGCCTGTCCGGCATGCGCCTCGACGGCCAGTGGCTCCATGTCGGCACCCCGGAGGCGATCCGAGCGGCCGAGGAGCGCGTCCGCGCGAGCGCCCGGACCCCGTAGCGCCGCCCGCTCCGCATTCGGCGTAATCGGTCTCGCCAAACAGTCTTGCCAAGCCCGATCCGAGCCTCTAGAAGCCCCTTCACACCGGCGGGCCAAGCCCCCGCCGCCGTGACAGGCGCCCGTAGCTCAGCTGGATAGAGCACCAGACTACGAATCTGGGGGTCAGAGGTTCGAATCCTTTCGGGCGCGCCATCACTTAGCTGTCATTCCACAATTCGCCGAATGCACCCGCGTAACGCTGTGGGGTAGCAGCGCAACCATCCGGTGATGGCTGCCGATCGCGCGAGCGATACTTGAACGTATGCCCTCTATCATGCGGCATCGAAGTTCGTTGCGTCGTACCAGCCGGGCCCAGTTCTTCCACATGATGCGGTGGCATCTCTGGGATCGGTCCGCACAGATCCTCGGCCGCGCTTGGTCACTCGGAAACAGTGGTTCCACTGGCACTGTCGGAACGGCGTCGTTGAATCTCGATCATGACCGGCGACCATGACGGTCCCGAGGCCAAACGTGTCCATCAGGTCGATGGCGTCGGGGGCCAATCACCGCCCATCACAGCGTTCCCCGTAAACTGTTCACGGACAATTGAACGGTTTGCAGGCCGGAACGGGGGGCGGCCAGCGTTGTTCGCTTGGAAACCGAATCGCGCCGGAGTCCCTGACCTTGCAAGCACCTGTCCGCTACAGCCCCGATGTCGAGCACGTGCAGCCCGACGAGGGTAAGACCATCGCAGGACTGAACGAGACCTTCGACACCATCCTCAAGACGGTTGCCGAGGATTCCGGCCATGCCGTCCGTTCCGTCCACGCCAAGGCGCACGGCATCCTCGAAGGCGTCCTTCGGATCGATCCGGACCTGCCGCCGGAACTGGCCCAGGGGCTGTTCGCCAAGCCCGGTGCGCACAAGGTCTACATGCGGCTGTCGACCAATGCCGGCGACATCCTGCCCGACGCGGTCTCGCTGCCCCGGGGCCTCGCGCTGAAGGTTTTGGATGTCGAGGGCGAGCGCCTGCCCGAGGCCGAGGGCACGACCCAGAACTTCATTATGGTTAACGGCAAGGTCTTCCAGGCCCCGAACGCCCAGAAGTTCCTGGGCAGCCTCAAGCTGCTCGCCGGCACCACCGACCGGGTCGAGGGCCTGAAGGTCGCCGCCTCCACGGTGCTGCGCGGCGTCAACAAGGCGCTGACGGCCGTGGGCATCGAGAGTCCGACCCTCGGCTCGCTCGGTGGCGCGCCGAATGTCGATCCCCTCGGCGAGACCTATTACAGCGTCACCCCGTTCCGGTACGGCGACCACATCGCCAAATTCTCGATCGCGCCGGTCGCCCCGGGGCTGACCGCGCTCACCGGCACCGAGATCGACGCCTCCGGCCGACCGAACGCGATCCGCGAGACGGTGCGCTCCGAGATGACGGGGATCGAGGGCGTGTGGGAATTCCGGGTCCAGCTCTGCCGCGACCTTGAGCGCCAGCCCGTCGAGGACCCGACCATCGAATGGAGCGAGGACGAGGCGCCGTTCCAGCGGGTCGGCCTCATCACCGTCCGCCCGCAGGACAGCTGGGACGAGTCCCGCGTCCGCACCGTGGATGAGGAGATGCGCTTCAGCGTCTGGACCGGGCTCGCCGCCCATCGGCCGCTGGGCAACATCAACCGCGCCCGAAACGCGCCCTACCGGCACTCGGCCGAGTTCCGCCAGCGCTTCAACGGCTGTCCGATCCACGAGCCCGGCGCCGGGCGCTAAAGGAGGCCGGCATACGCCATCCGATCGTGGCGGCGGCCGTCGCCATTGTCTTGCGTGGCGCGTCGCGGGTTCAGGCGGACAGCGGCAGGGTGCTGCCCAACGCCTTCGCCTGCGCAACCGGCGAGGCCCGCTGAAGGGGCGCCGGCTCAGGAAGCGCGAGAAATTCCGGCGGGCGCTTCGCCCCCGGGAGGGGCGAAGCGCCATCGGAGTTCCCATCTAAGGGAGATGACGGGACGCTTCGGTCCTACGGAGGAAGCACGATGAGCGAAGAGAGAGCGGTGCTGGCGGGCGGCTGCTTCTGGGGCATGCAGGACCTGATCCGGCGCCAGAAGGGCGTGCTCACCACCCGCGTCGGCTACACCGGCGGCGACGTGCCGAACGCGACCTACCGCAACCACGGCACCCATGCCGAGGCGATCGAGATCGTCTACGACCCGGCGAAGACGAGCTTCCGGCTCATCCTGGAGTTCTTCTTCCAGATCCACGACCCCACGACGCCGAACCGCCAGGGCAACGACCGGGGCCTGAGCTATCGGTCGGCCATCTACTATCTCGACGATGCGCAGCGCCGGGTCGCGGAGGAAACCATCGCCGATGTCGACGCGTCGGGGCTCTGGCCGGGCAAGGTGGTGACCGAGGTGGCGCCGGCGGGGCCGTTCTGGGAGGCCGAGCCGGAGCATCAGGACTACCTGGAGCGTCGGCCGGACGGCTATACCTGCCACTTCATCAGGCCGAACTGGACGTTGCCGGCCAGGTCCCCGGCCACGCAGGACGCCTGAGCATCGATCGCCGGCGCCGGCGCGACGTCGTTCGCGGCCGGCGCCTGCTCGACCGTGACGAAGCTCCGGCCCGCGCGGTGATCGCGTGGATGCCGATGATGGGCGAGGCCGTCGATAGCTGATTCCGGTCCCCATGGACGGCGTCGCCCTGGCCCGAGAGATCGGCCGGCACGTCGGCGACCGACCCGCGGTGCCGACGTCCGATTGCAACGCGATCGGAAACGGCTCTAAGCCACATATCGACCCGGGGCGGCCTCGATCTCCTGCGCGAGCCTGATTCGGTCGAGCAGCTTTCCCGTATCCTTCGTCGGGTGACGACCCGGCGTCGCCAAGCATGGAGTGGGGCGACGTCTCCAAGGCCTTCGGGCCTTCCGACGTAACCGTGCGCGATGGACCGATCCGCCAGCCCCGAGTGTGATCTCACGATGCGTTCGACCCCACCGAGCGAGACGGCTCGCCTCCGGGCGCTGGAGAGCTACCGCCTGCTCGACACGCCGCGCGAGAGCGACTTCGACGAGATCGCGGAGGCTGCGGCGGAGCTCTGCGAAGCACCGATCGGCGTGGTCAACCTGATCGGCGACGGCCGTCAGTTCTTCAAGGCGGAGGTCGGCCTGGGCGTGCGCGAGACGCCCCTTGAATCGTCCTTCTGCCGCCAAGCCCTGCTGCAGGAAGATTTTCTCTACATCCAGGACGCCGCGCGCGATCCGCGGTTCATCGGAAACCCGCTCGTCGTCGGCGATCCCGGTTTGCGCTTCTACGCCGGGGCCCTGCTCAAGACGCCTGACGGCCATCCCGTCGGCACGGTCTGCGTTCTCGACACGAAGCCGCACGAGCTGACCGAGCGGCAGCGCAAGGGGCTGATGCGCCTGGCCCGGCAGACCATGGTGCAGATGGAGCTGCGCCGCGCGCTGCGGGAGCAGGCCGAGCAGCGCCTGCTGCACGAGCGCATCCTCGACAGCGCGACCGACTACGCGATCATCGCGACCGACGCCCGGGGCAACGTCACGCGCTGGAATGCGGGCGCCGAGAACGTGCTCGGCTGGAGTGAGGCGGAGATGCTGGGCCACTCGGCAGCGCTGTTCTTCACGCCGGAGGACCGTGCCGGCGCGCGGCCGGAAACCGAGATGGCGCTCGCGCTGGAGAACGGGAGCGCCCCCGACGAGCGCTGGCACCTGCGTAAGGACGGCAGCCGCTTCTGGGCCTCCGGAGAACTGATGCCCCTGAAGGCGGATGACGGCGACGTCATCGGCTTCCTCAAGATCCTGCGCGATCGCACCGCGCAGCGCGCGACCGAGGCGGCCCTGCAGGCGAGCGAGATGCGCTACCGCTCGCTGGTCGAGGTCAGCCCCCAGGTCGTGTGGTTCGGCGATGCCGCGGGCAACGTCACCTACTGCAACGCCTATTGGTACGATTACACGGGCTTGCCGCCCGGCGTGACCGGAGAGGCCAGCTGGATGTCCGTCATCCATCCCGATTACCGCGAGTCCACGCGGCAGGCTTGGCTCGCGGCGGCGACCTCGGGACGGTCCTACGAGATTGAGTTCCCGCTTCGGCGCGCGGACGGTGAATACCGCTGGTTCCTGTCCCGGGCGAAGCCGATCTTGGACGCGGACGGGACCGTCCAGAGCTGGATCGGGACGTCGCTCGACATCCACGAGCGCAAGGTCGCCGAGCGCCGCTTCGAGGCCCTGACCGAGCTCGCCCCGGCGATCATCTGGTTCGGTACGCCCGATGGCGGCGTCAGCTACCTTAACGACCGCTGGTTCGTCTACACCGGACAGACGCCGGAGCAGGCGCTGCCCTCCGGTTGGGCCGAAGCCATCCACCCGGACGACTTGGACGGCCTACTGCGCGCCTGGGACGAGGCCCGCGCGCGGGAGACCGTCTACGACACCGAGGCGCGCCTGCGCCGCTATGACGGGCAATATCGGTGGTACCTGATCCGCGCCGAGCCGATGCGCGAGGCCGGGGGTGCCGTCACGGGCTGGCTCGGCAGCAACACCGATATCCATGACCGCAGGCAGATCGAAGAGGACCTGCGCAAGGCGCGCGAGCAGCTGCGCCTCGCCGTCGAGGCGACCGGGACCGGCATCTTCGATTACGACCTCGTCGCCGACGTGCTGGAATGGGACCTGCGCACCCGCGCCTTCTTCGGCCTGGGACCGGACGCGCCCGTCAACCTCGACGTCTACCTGGCCCGCCTGCACCCGGACGATCGGGCCAGGGCGGATGAGGCGGTCCAGGCCGCGCTCGATCCGGCCGGCAAGGGCGCCTACGACATCACGTACCGCGTTGTCGTCCCCGAGGAGGGTGTCGAGCGCTGGGTCTCGGCCAAGGGCCAGACGCTGTTCGAGGGCGGCCGACCGGTGCGCCTCATCGGCACAGCGCGCGACGTCACCGAGAGCCGGAAGGCGGAGCAGACCCTGCGCGAGACCGAGGAGCGCTACCGGCTGGCCTCGCGCGCCACCAACGACGCGATCTGGGACTGGAACCTCACGACGAACCAGATCCTATGGAACGAAGCCCTCCAGACCGCCCACGGCTATGGGCCGGACGCCATCGAACCCACCGGCGATTGGTGGATCGCCCATATCCACCCCGACGACCGGGCGCGCATCGACGCCTCGATCCATGCGGTCATCGACGGCACCGGCCTCGTCTGGAGCAACGAATACCGCTTCCAGCGGGCGGACGGCGCCTACGCCAGCATCCTCGATCGCGGCTACGTCATCCGCGCCGGCGACGGCCGGGCCATCCGCATGATCGGCGCCATGCTCGACATCACGGCGCGCAAGCGGGCCGAGGAGCACCAGCGCCTGCTCACCGGCGAGCTTCAGCACCGGGTCAAGAACACCCTGGCCCTCGTCCAGGCCATCGCCAGCCAGACCCTGCGCGGCGCCACCGATGTCGACGCCATGCGCGAGGCGTTCGCGTCCCGCCTGATCTCGCTGGGACGCGCCCACGATATCCTCACCGCGTCGAGCTGGACCGAGGCTCCCATCCAAGAGGTGGTGGACGGGGCGCTGGCGGTGCATCGCGGCGTCGCCCCGCACCGCATCCGCGTGAGCGGCCCGAACGTTCCCTTGGCGGCCAAATCCGCGCTGTCGCTGGCGCTCGCCCTGCACGAACTCGCCACCAACGCGACGAAGTACGGAGCGCTCGCGAACGAATCCGGCGCCGTGGACCTGTGCTGGCACGTCGTGCACGCGGATGGCACCTCACGCTTCTGCCTGACCTGGTCGGAGCAGGGCGGCCCGCCGATCCTCGCGCCGCCGACCCGCCGGGGCTTCGGCTCGCGCCTGATCGAGCGCAGCTTCGCCGCGGAGGTGGGCGGGCAAGTCCGGCTCACCTACGCCCCGACCGGCCTCGTCTGCCACCTGGAAGCGCCCCTCCGCGCCATGCAGGACCATCGCGACGAGGCGGCGGCCTGATCATCGGTTTTCGCCGTCCGTCGCGGTGGTCGTTCAGGATCTCCACGACCATGGCGCGATCCGCGGCGATGGCGTCGCGGACCTTGGCGATGTCGGCCGGGTTCGGGTCGTCTCCGCCGCCGTCAGCAGCAGGTCGGTCCCGGTAGCCGAGGTCCGCCCGTCGCCGCTCGGCGCATGCACGTGCCTGTCGTTCCGTTGCCGCAGCCGTAGCGCCTCGGTTTCCGTTCCCATGTCCCTTGTCCCGACCCGGCCCCCAAGCTGGAACGCCCGGGGCACGACGGTCGGGGGCCTACCGCTCCCTAGGCATCTCGCCGAGCTGGGAAGACGCCGCTCCTCGGCGCTCAGGGCTTTCGGATGGCCCCTTGAACCACAGTGGCGCTTGCAATCCTTGACTCTGCGGCGGCAGGGGATCGCCCAGGCAAACGCGTCCTTGCTGCGCTTGTAAGGCCACGATTTGGACGCTGGCTATGAGCGGGGGGCCGTGTCATGGCTTGGTCGGTGACTGATCATTCCGTCTGCCTCCATCCCGTGCCGCCTGACAGCCTCGGCTGGTCCAGCTTCTTCGACGACCAGCTGGAGCGCCACGAGACCGATCTCGCTCGCATGCGGATCGCCACCGTCCACCGCTCCCGCCTGACCGCTCTTTCGCTCACCGGACCGGTCAAGCTGACGCTCCCGGTTCACACCAACACCGGCGATTTCGCGGTGGGCGATTGGGTGCTGGTCGATCCTCGGACTCAGACCCTGCACCGCCGCCTGAACCGCAAGTCGGTCCTGGAGCGCCGCACCGAAGGCAGCCGGACGCCGCAGGCGGCCGCGGCCAATGTCGATACGCTGTTCGTCGTCACATCCTGCAACGCGGATTTCAATCCGGCTCGGCTCGAGCGCTATCTGGCTCTGGCCAACCAGGGCGGCGCACATCCGGTGATCCTGCTCACCAAGGCGGACACCGCGGCCGATGTGCAAACCTACCAGCGCCAGGCTGCCGAGCTGCAGCGCGGTCTGGCGGTCGTGACCGTCAATCCCCGTCTCCCGGAGGCTGCAAGTGTCTTGTCGCCGTGGTGCGGCGTCGGGCAGACCGTCGCCCTGGTCGGCTCCTCGGGTGTCGGCAAATCGACTCTGGTGAACACTCTGACCGGCTTGGATCAGGAGGGCGCCCAGGAGACCGGAAGCATCCGCGAGCACGACGCGAAAGGACGCCACACCACGACGGCGCGCTCGCTGCACGCCATCGCCGGCGGCGGCTGGGTCATCGACACGCCCGGGATGCGAACGCTTCAGGTCAGCGACGCGGCCGACGGCATCGCGACCCTGTTCGCCGAGATCACCGAGCTCGCGCCCGCGTGCCGGTTCCGCGACTGCACGCATGCCCACGAACCCGGCTGCGCCGTGCGGGCCGCCGTTGCCGACGGCCGGCTGGATCCGGAGCGGCTGACCCGATGGCGCAAGCTGCTCACCGAGAACCGCGACAACACCCCGGTTTCCTCCGGGCCGCGCGGTCGTCAAAAGGCCGGCCGATAGGCGTCTCCATCAATTCGTGATCCGCACAGAGGCGAGCGCTGCGCTGAACAGCTGTTGCATCGCTTGATTGATGTCGCCGTCCGTTGTGACGGGGAAATACAAGCCGTCCGTGGCGCAGCTTTTCAGCATCGGACCTATGTTGTTCTCGAATGGTTTGACGTTGGCGTTGTAAAAATCATTATTATATAGTGGCAGATATTGAGTGTATATGATGCCGATCTTGATGTTGTTGTTTTTCATTGCCTGACACGTAGACGGGCTGATGGCGCTGATGAAGCGATTATTGTTGATTTTGAAGCCGGCATTTTGATTGCTCATCGTGCCGTCGATGGGCGTATCCTGCACGCCGTCCGTCACAAAAAACAGAAACCGTATCGGCGTCTGCGCGGTCACGCCATTGCCGCTGGCCGGGATCGTGGTCGTCATCTTGGCGATCGCACGCTCATAGGCGGTCTGACTGTCGCGCTGGTCCTGATAAGAATAAGCCAGGTCGATCTGATTGGAGGCGGTTTTTACTTGATCAAGGGAGGGCGTCAGCTGGATCAGTCGCGTTTGTATGTCGCTGAAGGTCCACATCTCCATTCGGAATTGCTGCGTCAGGTTCATGCTCGATTTCGCGGAATCGACGAGGTTGGACACAGAGTCGCGAAGAACCTGGATGCGAAGCTTTATGTTGTTACGCTTGGCGATATTATAGTTATCGTTCGTGTTTTCAGTGCCGTTACTGTTGAGGAGATGGCAGGCGAAAGCGCAGCCGCCCGCCACGCGTTGCATGTTGGAGATATCGGTTGCGGTCGCCGCCAGTCCCATGGATGGCGAGTTGTCCAGCAGCAAGTAAAAATCTATGTACTGTGCAACATTTCGAACGCTGCCCGATTGCCCTGAAATATTCATCGTCGTGACGTTCATCATGCTGCCGAGCGTCGTGCGCACGGTCGCCGTGTAGCTCGCTGTCAGTCCGACTTGGGTGACGCCCGGCAATGGAAGGGCGACGAACGAGGTGATCGTGACGCCTCCCAGCTTTGCGGCATCCGCCATGAACTGCGTGCGCGCGCTGGCGAGCATGTCGGAGGTCATGACGTTCGTCTTCTGCGTGATGACGCCGAGGACGGCAGCATCGACCGCTGCGTCGAGCTGAGCTTTGGCGGCATTGCGCCGACCATAATCGACGGCTGAACCCGCAGCATAAAGCATTGGAACGACCATCAAGGCGAAGATGATCGCCACCTGCCCGCTTCGCGCCTTCGAGAAACGCCGCGCGAGATGTTGAAGGAAGCCCTTTCGCTCCGGGCGCGCTGTCGCGTCGCGCCGGGTTCGCCACGCGCTCAGTAGGTCGGGCACTTCGATCCTCCCGGCATCACCACCTCGCCCTTGTCGAGGCGTTGCGCCCACGAGATCTGGCGGCTGAACACCAGCCCTCTGGCCCCAAAGATCGTTTGATAAAGCTTCGAGCCAATGATCGGCGCGTAGGACACGGTGACCTCAGCTAAAACATAACGGGCGCCGTCGTATTGAAAGGTCGCAGGCGTGGCCGGCAGACCGCTGTTGCCGTTGAGCGTGAGGACCGGGCGGGCGTTTTGCGGGTAACTCGAGCAGATGCCGCCGTAGAGCGAGCCGGAAATGCTTTCGACACCCATGGCATGGATGGCGACCTGTAAGTTGGACGTCGGATAGGGGCGCATGATCGAACCGGCGGCATTGACGATTGCGGCCATGTCGGTCGTCGTCGGACTGCCGTTGGTCGCGCGCCCCGAGAGGTCGGCGATGGTGCGCGCATACAGGGTGGTCTTTCTTCCCGTGTCGATGGCACGCACGAGTTCCGTCAGCCCGAAGTAAAGCGTGATGAGCAGCGGCAGGATCATCGCGAACTCGATGGCTGCGACGCCGCCTGCGTCGCGCCGGAAGCGCGCCAGTCGCTGTGCGGACAAGACCATCGGGGGGTTGCTCAGGAGCTGGACGGGCAAGCGGCGGTCGAGTTGAATGGCTCGACTTGGAAGACGGTCGCGGCTTGGATCAGGCGCCGCCGGTTCGGCAGCGTCGCGTAGGCAGCCCCCAGCAGAGGGAAATAGACCGGTACATCGATGGCCGCCTGAACGACGACGACGTCGCCGGCCCGCGCGCAGGTGTAGGACGGGAAATTCGTATTCCAGTCCGAAATGCCCGTCGTCGCGTTCGTGGCTGTCGCCTGCACGGGGGTGGCCGAGCCAAAGCTCGCAGCCTTCGTGATGCTGACCCGCACGTTGGCGCAGGGAAAAACCGTGATGCGTGCCCGGCCTCCGGGGTAGCACATGGCCGTGCGGAAATTGTTGAGCAGGGTCGTCGTGTCGGTGATGCTTGTATTGGCCGTCTGGAATTGACCCGTGTAGATTTGGCGGCCTGCGTCGGTCACCGCCTGCTGGAGGATCTCCTGCGCGAAATAGGTGACGCCGGCCTCCAAGATGGCGCCGGACAGCGCTAGAAACGGCAGCGCGACGAGGGCGAACTCGACTGCCGAGGCGCCGCCCTGGTGACGGGGTAAGGCATGAAGCGCGCGCAGGATCGAACGGCGGACGGTGCGGGATGCGCGCGCGGTCGTTGCACGACCGATCTCGCTCTCCCCCTGAAGGCCGATCCACATGGTCCGTGCGTCGCGTGAAGGCCCGAGATCCCCAAGCCGGGAGCCATCGTGTGACGGCCCCGCCATACTGACGGCGTGGGCCTTGCCAATCCGTTGCCGGAATCGGCGTGATTACCAGACGATGGCGTCAATCTGGCGCCTGGTTACCAATCGATATCAAGACAAAAGGCCTAAATGCCCTCTCAAAGGGGCAATTCGATAGCGACAGAGGTGCCGGGGCAGCCCTCCAGCCCGAAGCACGACACGCCGCGATCGGCACCGATCGAGCCGTCCGCCACGGCGCCCCCGCCACCGCCATGCGCCGGATGTCGTTGAGGGGGCCGTCGTTGCATGCAAAGACGAGCGGATCGACCGTCGAAAGCACGCGGTCCATGCCGGGATTGGTGGCGATCGGGGCCCGGATCTGCGCGGCGGCCACCGCCGAGACGCTGAACGTGTTGGTCAGCCCGACCGATTTGCCGAACCCGTTCAGGACCGTGACGGACGGCACCCGGTCGCGGACCACATCGCCGCCATGCGGGCGCACCACCGCGCCCCCTCTGCACGGGCTCCTCGGCGAGGGTGGAGTAGCCTGTTGTCCTGGGCCGACCCCGTTTCACGGAGGCCCGACCGCCGGGAAGCGGTCGGGCGCCGCTGGTCGGTCAGGCGACCTTCTGCGCGGGTGAGCCGAGGCCCAGCTCGACGCGGAACAGCGCCTCCATCTCGCGGCGGACGCGGATGGCCGGGTGGTCGGCGTCGTAGGCCACGTCGCTCCAGCGGACTGCGCGGCCGGCCGGGACGTCGTGGGTCAGCACGAGGTTGTGCGCCAAGCCGATCGGCAGGGCGTCCTGCGCCAGGGACTCGGCCGTCGGCATCAGCTTGCCGTAGACCGTGAAGCCACCCTCGCCGTCGAGCCGCTCACCGGCCTTCAGGGCGCGCTTGGCGGTGGCCGCCACGTCGCCGCGCCAGGCGCCCGTCGCGCCCGTCGCCTCGCCGCGCACCGCGATGGAGGCGACCGAGATCCCGAGTTCGAGGCCGATCAGGTGGTAGGGCTTGTAGGTGGCGGCGTAGCGGCCGCTGGCGTCGGTCTTCAGCCCGTATTGCGCGAAGCACTCCTGCACGTAGCGGCTCGGCGCCGCGAACACCGCGAAGACGCCCCAGCGCAGGTCCCGGAAGACCGGGCGCCCGTCCCGCTCCAAAGAAGAGACCACCTCGACGGTGCCGCGCTCGGTCAGGATGCCGCCATCCGCCACCGGCCGCAGGAGCGTGGGCAGGTCGTCGACCCCGCAGGCCGGGAAGGCCAGACCGTCGCGCGGCGGGGTCAGGTCGCAGGCATTGGCCACCGCGGCCATCTCCAGGGCCGACTTGGTGCCGTCCAGGAAGGAGTTGAACATCTGCGGGTTGAAGTCGCCGCCCGCGACCTGCTCGTCGCTGAAGCCGTAATGGCCCCAGACCGTGTCGGGGGTGGAGGCGTGATAGGCCGGCAGGTACTTCGTGCCCTTGCCGGCGCAGATCACCTCCAGGCCGATGGTGCGCGCCCAGTCGACCAGCTCGGCGATGAGCGCCGGCTGGTCGCCGGAAGCCATGGAGTAGATCACCCCGGCCTCCGCGGCCCGGCGGGCCAGGAGCGGGCCGGCGAGCACGTCGGCCTCGACGTTGACCATGATGATGTGCTTGGCGTGCGCGCAGGCCTTGAGGGCGTGGTGGATGCCGGCGGCCGGGCTGCCGGTGGCGTCGATGACGATGTCCACGAACGGGCTGGCGATCAGGGCGTCGGCATCGTCGGTGACGCAGGTCGCGCCGGTCCGTGCGGCCTCCTCCAGGGTCGGGGCCGCGAAGCGGGCCTCGTCCCAGCCCACCCGCCGCAGCGCCTGGCGGGCGCGATCCGGCGAGAGGTCGGCCAGGGCGGTGAGGTGGATGCCCGGCGTCCGGGGCGCCTGCGACAGGTACATAGAGCCGAACTTGCCGGCGCCGATCAGGCCGACGCGGACCGGGTTCCCCGCGCTGGCGCGGCGCTGCAGCTTGGCGAACATCGACATGGCACTCTCCCGGCGGTTCCGCGGTCGGTCGGACGTCCGTGCCCGCCGCGTTGCATGGTCTTGCCGGTTCGGCATTATCATGCGTTTCCGCGCCTGCCCATGCGGTGACCGCTGCGCTCGGGTCCGGATGGGGGCGCCTGGCCTCCGGCGCGGCTCTCCTGCTCCTGTTCCAGAAGCCACCGGCGGAAGGCGCGGATCTTCTCCAGCTCCCGGTCCCGTTCGCGGTAGCAGATGAAGTGCAGGTCCCGGTACAGGCTCGCGAGCCGGCCATCGCCGAGCCGCAGGAGCTGCCCGGCGCCGAGCTCGTCCTGCGCGAACCGCAGGCTCTCCAATGCGACCCCCAGACCCTGGATGGCCGCCGCGATCACCAGGGAGCCGCGGTCGAAGGCCGGCCCGGAGGGGGCGGCCGGAGCGGGAAGGCCGTTCTGGGCGAACCAGTCCGGCCAGCGCACGGGGCTGAACGAGGAATCCAGCCGGGTGAAGCCCTGGATGGCGGCGGGCTCGATCGGCCCGATCGCCCGGGCAAGATCCGGCGTGCACAGGGCCGCGATCTCCTCGGGACCTAAGGACTCGACCGCCAGGCCCGGGCCGCGCGGCGGCTGGCCATAGGCGATCAGGATATCGATCTCTTCGTGCCGGCCGAGGTCGATCGGGTCGGCGTTGCTCGAGAGGCGGATGCCGATCTCGGGATGGGCCGCCACGAAGGCGTGTAGCCGGGGCCCGAGCCACTTGGCGGCGAAGCTCGGTGTGCAATGGACAGCCAACGCCGAGGGCGGTGGTGGGCTGAACTCGGCGCAGAGCGCCTCGATCGCGTCGAAGGCCTGCCCGAGGCCGGCACAGAGGCGTGCGCCGTCGGGTGTGAGGGTCGCCTGGCGGTTGGCGCGCCGGAACAGGGGCCGCCCGAGGGTGCGTTCGAGGGCGCGGATCTGATGGCTCACCGCCGAGGGCGTCAGGTGCAGCTCCTCGCTCGCCCTGGCGAAGCTGCCGAGGCGCGCGGCTGCCTCGAAGGCCCGCAGGGCGGGAAAGCTCGGGATCCGCCGCATCCTGCAATCCGTGAATTGGATTCACGAAAACCGTGAAAAATCGTCGTTTGTCAAGGCAAGCGGGCGGCACGATAGTGCCGGTCAGACCGCGAAGACGGCCGAAACGACGAAGACCGAGGAAACGCATCGGGTGGCTCGGGCCGCCCAAAGGAAGGGCACGCCATGCTCAACGACCATGCCCATGACGGCGACGTCGCCATCGACCTGCCCAATGACAGCGCCGGCCGCAAGCGGACTTCGATCTACCAGCCCGAGCAGGCGGGCCTGATCTTCCCGGAGATCCCGCACTTCGCCAGCCACGCCGAGGAGCGGGAATACCGCAAGCAGCACCTCGTGGCGGCCTGCAGGGCCTTCGCGATGCACGGCTTCGATTACGGCTTCGCCGGGCACCTGACGATCCGCGACCCCGAGCGTCCGGAGCTGTACTGGACCAACCCGATGTGCGTGCACTTCTCGCAGGTGCGGATGTCGAACCTGATCCTCGCCGACCACAAGGGCGACGTGGTCGAGGGGCGCTACGCGATCAACCGCGCGGGCTTCGTGCTTCACGCCGCGGTGCACGACGAATACCCCGACGTCATGGCGATGTGCCACGCGCACACGACCTACGGCACCGCCTGGTGCGCCACCGGCCGGCCGCTGGACATGATCAGCCAGGATGCCGCCGCCTTCTACAACAGCCACGCGGTGATCGGCGCCTCGGCCGGCGCCGTGGCGGTGGAGAAGGCCAGCGGCCTCTCGGTGGCCCAGCAGATCGGCCGCAACCGCGGCGTGCTGCACCAGAACCATGGCCTGCTCACCTGCAGCCGTCACAGCATCGACGACGCGGCGTTCTGGTTCATCGCCCTGGAGCGGGCCTGCCAGCAGCAGCTCCTGGTCGAGGCCACCGGGATCAAGCCGCAACTCCTCTCGGAGAAGACGGCCCGCTACAGCCGCGAGCATGTCGGCAGCGACTATATCGGCTGGCTGCACTTCCAGACGCTCTACAGCCACATCGCCGAGACCCAGCCCGACATGTTCGACTGAGGCAGTGACGGGCCGGGGAAGGCGTCCTTTCCAGTCTTCGGCCCCGATTGTCCCGCCAAGCGTGCACCGCCAAGTCTTTGTCGAAGCGGTTCTATCAACCTCCCCGTCATTCCGGGGCGCTGTAGGCGAACCCGGAATCTAAAGCCGCCGCCGGCGCAAGAGCTTGCTCCCCCTACGTGTCTGGCTTCCGGGCTCCGCTTCGCGGCCCCGGAATGACGGGGTTGGTGCCGAAATTATAGAGATCAGTCCCCGATCCACGGGAGAATAGCCGGATCTTCCGCTGTCGCAGGCCTTCAGACGCGCCGCAGGCGGATTTGCTTGTCGATAACCTACCATCCCGGCAACCTTTCCGGCTTGGCGCGGGTCGTCCTCGTGGCGCGACGCGGAGGCCGGCATGATGGGATTGGGCGTGTTCTGTGTGGTGGCCGGCGCGAGCCTGGCCGCCGCATCCTTGTGGGCGCCCCGGTACCGGGCCCTCCTCGAAGGGATGGGTGGGTGCCTGTTCCTGGTCGGGCTGGGCTGTGCCGGCGCGGATCTGGCACTCGCGTCCTGATCCGCGCCGAGAGGCGGGAATGATTCAGCGGGTTTTTGAGGGGCGGGGTTGCCAAGCTTGACCATATGGGCCAGCCTGTACGTAAGTAATGCGTCCCGATTGGAGCTGCCCAGGAGTGCCAATGCTGGTCAATCACACGCGCCGCTTGCTCAATAAAGCTGCCGAATCCGGCGATTATCGGATCTCCGTTCAACGAAAGCCGAATGCATCGTGGCCCGGTGATTACAGCCGGCTCACGGCCCTCGAGAGCGTCGGCCATCTGGAGCGGATCGATCACGGCGACGAACGCGCGATCTGGCAGATCACCTCCGCCGGGCTAACGCAGCTTCAGACCTTCGCCGGGGGAGACGCGTGATGGCCTCGATCAAGATCCGCGCGACCGATGACGGCACCTTCGTGGTCTATCGCAACGGCGCGGCCGTCGCCTCCGGGCTGACCCGCGACCAGGCCGAGCGCTGCGCCACGGTCCTGGGCTGGATCGCGCCACATTCCTGAGCGGGGAGGGGGAATCGGCGGTAAGGGATCGTTAACCCTGTCAGCCTACCCCGAACACACCAGCCGATCGCTGGCCTTCCACGCCCATCCGATTTCGCCCCTCAACACGGGTGGGCGTGGAAGCCTAACCCCTGCGCGCGATCCGCTTCAGAGCGCGCGGGCGTAGCCGGGCAGCAGGTCGATGGCCTGGGCGGTGGCCTGGGACAGGCGCACCTCGGTCAGCGTGACCTCGGCCCCGTCCTTCACGGCCTCCTTGACGATCTGCACGCCGCTGTCGGGATTGTCCGCGATGACCGCGTAGAACACCGTCAGCAGGTTTTCCGGGGCGTCCTCGTCCCGGCGCGCGACCTTCACGATGAAGGCGGTTTGGTTCGGCTCGATCATGGCAGGCGTCGCATTCCGTTCCTGACGTGGAGAGACAACCCGACGGTCAGGCCGCGGTCAGGCGCTTGGTGTTGAACGCCACGTGCTCACGATAGCGGGCGATCACCGTCTCGGGCGAGCCGCCCATCATGAGCGTGGTCATGGCCTCGCCGGCGGCGTGCATCTTCTCGGTGATCATGGATTGCGCTTCGGCCATCCCCTCTCGGCCGCCCCAGGCGAGTCGGACCAGGCGCAGTTCGATCACGCGCTGGGCCTCGAGGGCCAGCATCATCGACGAGAAGAAGGGATTGTACACGGCTCACTCCGAACCGCGGCAGATGCGGCAGGGCTTAAACTCGGCGCTCGCCCGGAATGATCCGTCAGGGCCACGCGGGGCGGACCCGCGTTTCGGGCCCGCCGGCCTGTCGGCGCGGCGGGTCCTAATCTGGATCAGCCCCGCGCGAGCCGGTCGCGGATGAGCTTGTGGAGGGCGCGCAGGTCGCTGCCGAACTGGCGGATGCCTTCGGCGAGCTTTTCGGTCGCCATGGCGCTCTCGTTCATCTCCCAGCGGAACGAGAACTCGTCGGTCGCCGGCACCTCGGGCGGCTCGCCGTAGGAGTCGGGCGACAGGGCGCGGGGGAGGTGGCCCTCCGTCGCGGCGAGCTCTTCCAGGAGCTTGGGCGAGATGGTTAGGCGGTCACAGCCGGCGAGCGCCTGGATCTGATCGATGTTGCGGAACGAGGCGCCCATCACGACGGTCTTGATTCCGCGCGCCTTGTAGGCGGCGTAGATCGCCCGCACCGACTGGACGCCCGGATCCTCGGCGCCCGTGTAGGTCTTGCCCTCGGCCTTGGCGTACCAATCGGTGATCCGCCCGACGAAGGGCGAGATCAGGAATACGCCGGCATCCGCGCAGGCCATGGCCTGGACCAGGGAGAACAGCAGGGTCAGGTTGCAGTCCACGCCCTCGCGCTGGAGCACGCGGGCTGCCTGGATGCCCTCCCAGGTGGAGGCGATCTTGATCAGCACCCGGTCGCGCGACACGCCGCGCTCGTCGTAGGCGCGGACGATGGCCCGGGCCTTCTCCAGCGTCCGGTCGGCGTTGAAGGACAGGTTGGCGTCGACTTCGGTGGAGACCCGGCCCGGCACCAGCTTGGTCAGCTCGACGCCCACCGACACGGCGAGCCGATCGGCCACCGCCTGGACGACATCCTCGGTCTCGCCGCCCTGCTTCTTGCCCCAGGAAACCGCCTCGTCGACGATCGGGGCGAGCCCCTCCATGCCGGCGGCCTTCAGCAGCAGCGACGGGTTGGTGGTGCAATCGACCGGCTTGAGCTTCTCGATGGCGCCGATGTCACCGGTATCGGCAACCACCACGGTCATGGTGCGGAGTTGATCGAGCAGCGATGTCATAGCGTACCTCGTGGATTGGCGCCCGACTGTCGGGCCGCCGCGCCCCTGCACCAGGAGATATAAGATGCGCCCCCGGAGGCTTCGACGCTGCGCGGCTTCAGCCGAATCGCCCGGCGCGTGCGCTCAGCGGGTTTCGTACCACGCCGGGGCTGATCAGCCGACCGTTCGCCAGTCCCGCAGCGACAGGGACCAGGCCTGCGCCTCGTGATAGGCCACGGCCATGCGGCCGTGGCTGAGGATCTTGGCGAGCATGACCCTGTCGCCCAGGGCGGTGATCTGGATCACGGTCGGGCCGTGGCCGGCATCGCCGACCAGGCAAGTCCCGACGCCCCACCCCTGCTCGCGGCAGATCTCCGCGGCGCAGCGGTGATCGTGCCGCGTCACGGATTGGCGCTGCGGGCAGCCGGCTGCGGATAGGACGGGTTGCCGCCCGGAACCGCGCTGCTGTTCGACGGCGCCGTCGCGCCGCCCGTGCCGCCCTCGCTGCCGGTGACCTGCTTGCGCGAAGCGCTCTGGCTCTGGCTGGCGTAATCCGGCGGCGAGCTCGCGCCCTGCCACGTCATCAGCCCGGCCAGGGCCGCGACCATGAGGCCGACGCTGGCGATCAGCACGATGAGCGCGGGCCGGCCGCGCTTGCCCTGCCGGCCGTCCTGACCGGAGAGTTGTTCTGCCATGGTGGAACCTCGTCGACCCGAAGCTGCGGGTCCTGGAGCGCGCACCGCCGAAAGGGATTCCGCTTCGGCGTCAGCGCGCGTGGGATGTAAGACAGGAACGGGCCGCCGGGCCAATAGGTCCGCCCCTGTGGCCTTATGCACCGGCCACGCAGGGCGAAACGTCGGGCTTCAGGCGGTGAAGACCAGCAGCAGCGCCCCGAGGCTACCGAGCGCAGTGACGCTGATCCCGCTCACGAAGGCGACGTCCCAGCCGGCGAACTTGTTGGTGATCGGCGCGAACCGATAGGCGGAATGCGTCACCAGCGCGCCGAGCACCGCGAGGGCCAGCGCGACCGACATCAAAATCGTCATGGGGTGTGATCCTTGTCCGCCAGTGGCGGGACTGACCGACCCTCCGCGGATACAGGCAACGGACCAGCGGGCCCAGGTATCTGCCCGTCGCGAAACCATCCGTGCCGCCGGTGACGCAGGCCCCGGCCCGTCGCGCCGTCTGCCGGCCCGATCCGGGCGGCCGATACACCCAAGCCGGCGGATCAAGACTACTTCTGGTCGATAACAACTGCGTCAGTGGTGCAGGCATACCAGTGAAAATAACGTAGGTCAGGGAACCTGCTTGTGCGCAACCCGTTTGTGCCCCGCTGCCGACAGGGCAGGGATCCGCACCGGGAGCCCGACCGATCGTGACGGCGGACATTGAACTGAGACGCTTCGATCGGTCTATGCCGGCTCGCAAATCCCGTCTGTGCAAATCTCCGTGTGGATCCGGCCTCGATCTCGGCCGAATTTCCTAAGGAAGTTCGGTATAGCTGCCTAAAAGAATAGTACTTTTGTACCATTGAACGCGCGAAAGCTGCGCACATCTGATGTCCGGTCCGGGGTCTTCTCAAACGCAGCGAGGTACCCATGACCGAACGCACGAAATCACCCTCCGCCGAGCACCTCAAGGCTTCGGTGAAGGAGGCCATCGGCAAGCTCACCGGGGATGCCCGGGTCGAGGCCGAGGGCCAGCGTCAGAAGCGGGCGGCCCGGGCGGCCAAGGCGACCGAGACCCGCGACGACTGACCCCGTTTCAACCGGCGCCCCTCCCATCGGGCGCCATACCCCCGCACCTACCACAACCGGAGAACGACATGGTCGATATCGACAGGATCACGGGCGCCGCGAAGGAGCTCGGCGGCAAGGTCCAGGGCGCCGTCGGCGACCTCACCGGCTCGCGGAGCGACACGGTCGAGGGCCGCTTCCGCGAGGCGAGCGGGCAGGCCGAGAACCTCTACGGCCAGGCCAAGGACACCGTCCGCCATGCCGCCGATGAGGCCGCCGACTATGCCGAGGACGCCTATGAGCGCGGCGGCCATTACCTGCGCCGGGGCACCCGCGAGGTGAGCCACCAGGTCGCCGAGTACCCGCTCGCCTCCCTGCTCGTCGCCGGCCTTGCCGGCTTCGGCCTCGGCCTCCTGGTCAGCGCCAGCCGCGACTGAGCCCAGATCCCTCTTCCACAGACGACCGACGACCCGGAGTAACAGCGTGACCACCATCCAGACCACCGCGTCCCCCCTGGCGACAGGCGCATCCGCCGATACGCGCGCCGTCCTGCTCAACCAGGTCTCCTGGGGCGCGATCTTCGCCGGCGCCACCACGGCCCTGGTGACCCAGGTGATCCTGAACCTGATCGGGGCCGGCGTGGGCCTCGCGTCCTTCGGCCCCAATGCCGCCGACAACCCGGCCGCCTCGACCGCCTCCATGGGCGCCGGGATCTGGTTCGTGGCCTCGGGCATCGTCGCCTCCCTGGTCGGCGGCGCCATCGCCGGGCGCCTGTCCGGCAAGCCGGTGGGCGGCTCGGCCGGCCTGCACGGCCTGGTCTCCTGGGCGGTGACGACCCTGGTCGTCCTCTACCTGCTGACCTCGGCGGTCGGCGGCATCGTCGGCGGCGCCTTCAACGGCGTGACCAGCACCCTGGGCGGCGCCGGCAACCTCGTCGGCGGCACGGTCCAGACGGCCGCGCAGGCCGCGGCGCCCTCGCTGTCGAAGATCACGAACCCGCTCGACGGGATCGAGAGCACCGTGCGCCAGCAGGCCGCCGGCCAGGATCCGCAGGCCGCCCGCGACGCTGCCGTGGCGGCCGTGAAGGCCCTGTTCACCGGCGACCCGGCTCAGAAGGCTCAGGCCGAGACCCGCGCCGCGGATGCGCTGGCCAAGGCGCAGAACATCCCGGTCGAGCAGGCGCGCCAGCAGGTCCAGGATTACGAGAAGCAGTACGACCAGGCGATCGCCACCGCCAAGCAGAAGGCCGAGGCCGCCGCCGTCGCCACCAAGTCGGCCGCCACGCAGGGCGCCTTCTACGCCGCCCTGGCGCTGATCCTCGGCGCGCTCGCCGCCTTCCTGGGCGGTCGCCTCGGCGCCCCCAAGCCCGTCACCCTGCTCGGCGCCTACGAGACCCGCCGCGCCTGACCCCCATCGGTCCCCGCCCATCGGCGGGGACCCCTCTCGACCGGCACAAGCCGGCCATCGCGCAACGCTGAAGGAGATTTTCGATGAGCAGCACCACCGACAAGATCAAGGGCCTGGCCAACGAGGCCGTGGGCAACGTCAAGCAGGCCGCCGGCAACGTGACGGGCAACGACAAGCTCGTGGCCGAGGGCAAGGCGCAGGAGCTCAAGGGCGAGGCGCAGAAGACCGTGGGCGACGTCAAGGACGGCGCCAAGAACCTGGCCGACAAGATCACCGGCCGGAACTGAGTCCGGTCGGCGGGGCCGGCTCCACCGGTCCCGTCCCGAGCCACCGCGAAACCAGGAGAGCAGCATGAACCGCGACCAGATCGAGGGCGCGTCCCGTCACGTGAAGGGCCGGGCTCAGACCACCCTCGGCGGCATCACCGGCGATCCGGGCCGGCAGGTGCGCGGCGCCGTGAACCAGGTGGCCGGCGGCGCGCAATACGTCTACGGCCGCGCCCGCGACCGGGCCGAGGACCTCGCCGAGGATGGCCGCCACCTCGCCCACGCCGCCTCCGAGCGGGCAGACCACCTGATCGACGACGGTCGCCGCTACGCCCGCGAGGCCCGTCGCCGGGGTGAGACCTACGGCCGCCAAGCGGTCCGCTACGCCGACACCAACCGCACCAGCACCCTACTCGGCGTCGCCGCCCTGGCCTTCGCGGCCGGCTGGCTCACCCGCCGCGGGCGCTAAGATCGAGCCTGATGCGGAAACGTGGAAGCCGCGTTTCCGAAACCATCAGGCGCTAGGCTAAAGCCAAGATCCGACCGACGCCCGGCCTCGTTAATGAAGGCCGGGCGGGTTCCGGGGTGGGCGGAGGAGGCGGCCGATGAGGCGGTTCGGCAAGCTTCTGCTGCGCCCGGAGATCGTGTTCCTGATCCTCGCCATCGGGCTCGGGCTCGCCGCCGCCGGCGCCTACTGGGCCTCGCGCGCGACGGTGCTGACGGTGGCGGTCGCCCCGAGCGACGGCACCGAACCGGCCGTGATCCAGGCCTATGCCGACGCCCTGGCGAAGCGGCACAAGGAGATCCGCCTCAGGATCCTGCCCTTCGACGACGTGCGCGACAGCGCCGAGGCCCTGCGCGACGGCCGGGCCGACCTCGCCGTGGTCCGGCCCGACGTGGCGCTGCCGGATAACGGCCTGACGCTGGCCATCCTGCGCGATCAGGCCATGATCATCGCCTCGCCCGAGGCGTCGGGCATCACCCGGTTTCCCGATCTTGACCGCAAGCGCCTCGCCATCCTGGCCCACCGGGACGCGGACGAAGCGCTGATCAAGGCGATGCTGGCCCATTACGGCCTGACACTCGCGAGCCAGGCGGATGAGGGGCCGCTGCCGCCCCGGCAGGTAGCCCTCGTCGAGGTCTCAGAGGCCGATCTCACCTCGGCCTTCACCCGCAAGCGGATCGACGCCGTGGTCTCGGTGATCGCCCCCACCGCCCCGACCGCGCAGCGCATCGTCGAGAGCGTCCAGGCGGCGAGCCGCAGCCGGAAGGTCGCGTTCGTCGATGTGGAGAATGCCGACGCCATCGTCGCCCGGATGCCGCGCCTCCAGATGGTGACCATGCCGGCCGAGACCTTCGGGGGCAGCCCCAAGGTCCCGGAGGAGGATGTGCACACGGTCGGTGCCTCTTACCGGCTGATGGCGCGCGCGAGCCTGCCCCGCTCGGTGGCGGCGGACGTGACCCAGCATCTGTTCGAGCTGCGCAGCGGCTTGGCGAACGTCACGGCCGCCGCCGATTACGTGCAGGCCCCGGCCTACGAGAGCACGGTCGGCGCCACGAGCGCGCGGCTGCCGATCCATCCGGGAGCGGTCGATTATTTCGAGCGCGAGCAGCAGAGCTTCATCGAGCGCTACGAGACCTGGATCTACCTGGTCGCCTTCCTGGGCGGCGGCATCGGCTCGGCCTTCGCCTGGGTCGGGCAGCGCCTGTCGCGGCTGCGGCGCGAGCGGGTCGAGGAGGCCACCGACCGGCTCCTGGCGATCCGGCAGGAGGCGCAGGATTCGCCCGATCCCGAACGCCTCATCACCCTCGCCCGCGAGATCGACGATCTGGCCGGCGACATCGCCCGGCACGCCCTGGAGCGCCCGACCGAGGCCCGGACCCTGTCGGCGGCGGCCATCGCCATCGACGCGGCCCGCTCCACGATCAAGCGCGCCATCGCGGCCGGGCGCCACGGCGACGACGCCCCGGCTCTGGCCGGCCAGACCGTGGCCTCTGGACCCGAGGCCGCCTGACCCGACGGTCAGGGCGCGTTCCGGCGGGCCCGCGCGGCGGCCCATTCCCGGTCGCGCTCGGCCTGGGCGGCGCGCTGCTCGGCGGCGTAGGCCTCCTGATCGGCCTGGTCCCGCTTCCGCTTGAGCTCGGCGGAGGCAGCCATCCGCTTCTTCCACGCCTCGGTCTCGGCCTTCTGGCGCCGCAATTCTTCGACGGTGATCGGCTTCACCGGCTCCTTCGGCTGCGCCCAGGCGAAGGGCCGCCGGGGCGGTGGCGGCGGCCGGCGCGGCGGCTCCGAGCTGGCCGAGGGCCCGGGACCGCGCAGGCCCGCGATGGCCGCGTCCAGCGTCAGCCCGAGGCCGGCCGCGATGCGCTCGGCCGCCGCCCGGGCCGCGTCCCGTTCGCCCGGGGTCGCACCGCGCGCCGCCAAGGCGAGGCACTTCTCGAAGCGGTCGCGCTCGGCCGGCGTCATGGCGGGTCCCGGATCGGCAGGTTCGGTGGGGTCATATACGGTTTCCGCGCGAACGGCTCGCGACGGCCCGCCTTGTCCCGTCAGCGGTTGTTCAGGAGCGCCCGGGCCAGGAGGTGCAGGGTCGCGCCGAGGCCGAGCGCGCAGGTCGAGACCACCAGGACCTGCAGGCCGCTGATCCCCGGCCGAGGGCCGAAGCTGTAGGCCAGCAGCGAGCCGCAGGAGCCGGCCGAGACGACGCCCGACGCGATGGTGTTGAGCCAGGTCGCCGAGAGCCGCCGCCGTTCATCGTTGATGTCGCCCATGGCCGGCTCCCGTCGTGGGCGAGGTCAAGCTTATTTTCATACAGAAGGAATTATTACCAGAAGTTGCGGCCTGCAGCAAGGCTGGGGTTCGAACCGGCCGCCCTCAATTCACCCCCGTCCGGCAGCGGGCATAGCCCCGGGAGATCAGCCGGCCCTGCCGCGCCGCGCGCTGGTCCGCCTCGTCGAGGTCGGTCAGCGCGTCGGTGATCGCCGCCACCAGGGCATTCCAGGCATCGCCCCGGGCGGCGCGGTGATAGGCCAGCGCGATCGCCTCGGCCTCGGTGAGCCGAATCTCCACGGGCGGTTCGTGCGGGTGTGCGAGCATGGCCAGTCCGTCCTGATGAGAACATATAGCGAACAAAACGCAGGAGCCGTCCCGGTTCAACCCTTGCGGTGCCGTGCCGCCGGATTCCGGTGGACGCCTGTTGATGGCGTCTGGAAAGCGCAATGAGGACGGGATCTTACCGTGCCCGGGGTCGCGTCAGCCGGCGGCGACCGGCAGCAGCAGGGTGAGGGTGGTTCCCCGTTCCGGGTCCGATTGGATCTGCGGGATGCTGGAGGCGTTCGGAGAGAGCCGGCAGGCGGCGCGGCGGACCTTCGCGAGCACTGGAATCGGGTTCTCCGCGATCGGCGCCGACCGGTTCGCCGCCGCGGGGGCGTGGTTCGGCGAGGACCGTTCGTTAACGCGCGCGCTGCATCCTTATCGGCACCGAAACCGTTGCGCGTAGCCAAAGTCCGGATGCTGGGGCGCCTGCCATGACCATTCTGAGCGTCCTCTGCCTCGTCACCGGCGCCACCCTGGCGGGCATCGCTCCGCGGCGATCGGTGCAGCAGGCGGCCCTGGAGAGCGCGGGCGGCAGCCTGATCGTGCTCGGGCTCGTCATCATCGGCGCGGGCCTGCCCCTGTTCGGCTGAGACCAGCGCGGATCCGACTCGCCGAGACGGTCTTCGCGACCGCAAGCAGCGGATCGACCGACCTGGGCCGCGCTTCGCACGCGGCGTTTCAGTCTTCCTGGGCGCGAGGGGTGATGTATCGCTGCGAAGATCAATCAGACTAGACCGGATCTGCGCAAGGTTATCCCGGCCAGTCCGCCTCTGGTATTTGCGGCAGATCGCCCCTATGGTTCGTTCTCTGCCATGTGTCTTTGTATTTTGAAGTGTTACAAAGAACGAATGTGAGGTGTTCCGAGCATGTCCGGTCTGGACGGGGATGAGACGCCGGGGAGCCGCCAGGATTGGCGCCACGATCCGCACCTGGCGCGCCGGGCCTTCGCCTCCGAGCGGCAGGGCGAGATCGTCATCCGGCATGCCGGCCAGCCCTGCCGGCTCCGCATCATCGCCAACGACACGCCGATCCTGACCCCATGACGATGCCACACGCCTGGTCGCGCCGCTCCCTCCTGGCCGCAGCCGCGACGGCGGCCCTCGCCCCGCGGGGCGCCGCTGCAGCGGCCTCGGCCGCCCGGATCGCCTCCCTCGGCGGCGCCGTCACTGAGATCCTGTACCGGATCGGCGCCGGCCCGCGGATCGTCGCGGTGGACACCACCAGCCTCTACCCGCCCGAGGCCCTGCGCGAGAAGCCGAATGTCGGCTACCTGCGGGCGCTCTCCGCCGAGGGCCTGCTCGCCTGCGGGCCCGATCTGGTGATCGCCGCCGAAGGCGCAGGCCCGCCCCCAGTCCTGGCCCAGCTGCGCGAGGCCGGCCTGCGCGTCGAGACCGTCATCGATCCGCCGAGCCCGGAGGGCGTCCTCGACAAGATCGCGGTGATCGGCCGCCTCGCCGGCCTCGAGACGGAGGCCGAAACTCTGGCTGCCGAGGTCCGCGCCCATTTCGCCGCGGTGGCGGCCCGCCGCGCCCGGATCGACACGCCGGCCCGGGCGATCGTGGTCCTGTCCCTCCAGGGCGGCCGGACGGTCGTGGGCGGCAGCGGGTCGACGGCGGACGGCATCCTCACGCTCGCCGGCATCACCAACGCGGCTGCCGGCGTCGCCGGGTTCAAGCCGATGACCGACGAGGCCATCGTGGCCGCCGCCCCCGACGCGGTGGTGATGATGCAGAACGGCCCGGAGCCGCCCAAGCCCGAGACCGTTTTCGCCCCCGACTCGGCCCTGGGCCGGACCCCCGCCGGCGCGCAGGGCCGGCTCATCGCCATGGACGGCCTCTACCTCCTGGGCTTCGGGCCGCGCACGCCCGAGGCCGCCACCGAGCTGATGCGCGCGGTCTATCCGGGCCTGCCGGGTGAGTGAGTTTTTCGTCGACTCGGAATGTCCCTTTCTCGACCTCATCCTGAGGTGGCGGAGCGAAGCGGAGCCCTCGAAGGAGCCCTCCAGCGATCGCGGTGATATCTGGAGGGCTCCTTCGAGGCTTCCGCTGCGCGAAAGCACCTTAGGATGAGGGGGCGATTGGGAGATCCCCGGGGTCTGCTGAACCGCCGCGCCGCCCAGCCGTGGGTGCTGGCGGCGCTTACCCTGCTGATGCTCGCCGTGGCGCTGCTCTCGGTGAGCCTGGGGGCGATCCGGATCCCGCCGGAGCGGGTCCTGGCGGTGCTCACCGGAAGCGCGGGCGATCCGGCCCTGGCGCGCGACGCCCTGGTGGTGCTCAACATCCGTCTGCCCCGCACCCTGCTGGGGCTGATGGTCGGCGCCGAGCTCGCGGTCTCGGGCGCGCTGATGCAGGGGCTGTTCCGCAATCCGCTTGCCGATCCGGCGCTCGTCGGGGTCTCGTCGGGGGCGGGTTTTGCCGCCGCCTGCATCATCGTGCTGGGCGACCGGCTGCTCGCCTATGCCGGCGTGCCGGGGCCGCTGCCCTATCTGGCGTTGCCGGCCGGCGCCTTCCTGGGGGGCTTGAGCGCGACGCTGATCCTCTACGGGCTGGCGACCCGGTCCGGCCGGACCGCGGTGGCGACGATGCTGCTCGCCGGCATCGCCCTGGGGGCTTTGAGCGGCGCGCTCACCGGCCTGCTGACCTATGCCAGCGACGACCGGCAATTGCGCGACCTCACCTTCTGGTCGCTGGGCAGTCTCGGCGGCGCCACCTGGGGCAAGGTCGCGGCCTCGGCGCCGCTGATCCTGCCGGTTCTGGTCGCGGTGCCGTTTCTCGGGCGCGGCCTCAACGCGCTGGTGCTGGGGGAGGCGGAGGCGTTCCATCTCGGGATCCCGGTGGAGCGCCTGAAGCGCGCCTGCATTTTTCTGGTCGCCGTCGCGGTGGGGGCGAGCGTGGCGGGTGCGGGTGTGATCGGCTTCGTCGGCCTCGTTGTGCCGCACGCCCTGCGGTTGGCGATCGGCCCCGAGCACCGCCTGCTGCTGCCGGCCTCGGCGCTGCTGGGTGGCGCGTTCCTGGTGCTGGCCGACGTCGTCGCCCGGCTGGTCGCGGCGCCGGCCGAACTCCCGATCGGGATCGTCACCGCCCTCGTCGGCGCGCCGGTCTTCCTGTGGCTGCTGCTCGGCCGGGCGCGGGTCGTCGCCGATGCCTGAGCCGGCCCTGCTCTCCGCCCGCGACCTCACCGTCACGGTGGCCGGGCGCGACCTCGTGCGCGACGTGTCCCTCGACGTGGCGGCCGGCTCCCTGCAGGTGATCGTCGGCCCGAACGGCGCCGGCAAGTCGACCCTGCTGCGCCTGCTCTGCGGCGAGCTGCGCCCGAGCCGCGGGCAGGTCGCCTACGGAGGCGAGGCGGTGGGCGCGATCCCGGCCTGGCGGCTTGCCGCGATGCGAGCAGTGCTGCCGCAGGCCGCGCGCCTCGCCTTCCCGTTCGCCGCTTCCGAGGTGGCCCGGATCGGCCTCGACGGTATCGGCCGGGGCCTCAAGCCCCGCGACCGCGACGCGATCCTGGCCCGCGCCCTCGACCGGGCCGATGTCACCCATCTCGCGACCCGGGCCTACCCGACCCTGTCGGGCGGCGAGCAGGCCCGGGTGCAGTTCGCCCGCGTGCTCTGCCAGATGGAGGCCGGCCGCACGGTCGCGGACGGCCAAGTGCTGTTCCTCGACGAGCCGACCGCGAGCCTCGACCTGCGCCACCAGGGCGCGCTCCTCGACGCCGCCGCAGCACTCGCGGCCTCCGGAGTCGCCGTGGTTGCGATCCTGCACGACCTCAACCTTGCGGCCGCCTATGCCGACACGCTGTTGGTCCTCGAAGACGGCCGGCTGGTCGCCAGCGGGCGTCCCGCGGACGTGCTGCGGGACAACCTGATCGCCCGGGTGTTCGGGGTGCGCTGGCCGGTCGGAAAAATCCCTGGCCCGGATCAGCCCTTCATCCTGCCGCACCGGACCTGATCTCCGGTTCGGACCAGTCCCGGTCTCATCGGAGCTCCGCCCCGACACCCCGCCAAAGGGCTGAGCCCTTTGGAAACCCAGGCTTACCGGTGCCGGGACGGGTGGTATTCCCGGTAGCTCAGGCCGAGCACCGCGGCGAGCAGGCCCGCGCCCCGGCACAGGGTGTAGAAGCCGCCGATCAGCGTGGCGGGCCGCAGCGACAGCCCGGCGATCCCGAGGCGCGCCAGGCCGCCGCCGAGGCGGGCCAGGCCCCGGGCGGCGTTCGAGAGCCGCCCGCTCACCGTCTCCGGCCGGAGGCGGCCGAGATAGGCCTCGACGCTGCCGCTGCGATACCAGCGGGCCAGCAACCAGCGGACCCGCATGCGGTGCGCCGGGATGCTGTCGTACACGATCGCATCGGGCGCCCAGGCGATTCTGTGCCCGGCGCGCAGCAGGGCGTGGAAGAAGAACGTGTCCTCGCCGCCCATCGTGTTGAAGCGCATGTCGAAGGACAGGCCCAGCGCCGTCACCAGCCGGAGGTCCAACAGAGCGTTGGCCGTATAGGCATCCGTCACCAGCCCGTTGCGAACCGGCAGGGTCTTGGCGAAGAAGCCGCCGGCCACGGCCCAGGCCGGGGGGATCTGGTCGAAGAGCGGCACCACCGGGCCGACGCAGGCCGGGACGCCGACCCGGAAGGCCGTGTCGAGCAGGCTGCGCAGCCAGGCCGGGTCCGGCACCTCGTCGTCGTCGATCAGCGCGATCCAGTCGGCGCCGAGCGCGTTGGCCGCCGCGAGGCTGCGGTTGCGCACCGCCGCCAGGCCCCGGACCGGCTCCCTTGCATAGGTGATCGGGAAGCGGCCCTCAGTTCGGTAGGCCTCGACCACCGGGATGGCAGCGTCGCTGCGGCCGTTGTCGACCACGAGGATCCGCAGGGCGGAATCGGCGAGGCTGCCGAGCCGCTGCCGGTCGATGGCCTTGAGGAGCTGCGCCAGGCCGGCCGGGCGCTCGCAGGTGCAGATGCAGATGCACAGGCGCATGCAATTCACCTCTGTCCGACGGGCAGCGTGTCCGGCATCGCGGGGCGCAGGCGTTTCCCGAAGCGCTTGCCCGCCGCCTCCACCAGCGACCGGGTCAGAAATCGCCAGGCCCGGGGCCGGGCGAGCGCCAGGACGGCGCCCCGGAGCCACCGGCCGCCTTGGGCGGCGTCGATCACCCGGGCGATGATCTGCGCGGTGGCGAGGCTGTCGCGATAGGCGTGGGCGGCTTGCCGGATCTCGGCGGATTGCGCGCCCTGCACGGCCCAGGCCGCGAAGGCTGCGTCGAGGCGCCGGATGTCGGCCAGACGCAGCCGGTGGGACAGGGAGGACGCCCCCCGCCGGTAGCCGTAGCCGGCATAAGAACTGACGATGAAGCGCGCGCCCACCGCCAGCGCAGCCACGCAAAACAAGAAGTCCTCACCGATCCGGACATCGGCGTCGTAGCGCAGGCCGTGCCGGCGCACGAGATCGGCCCGCAGCATCGGCTTGAGATAGCCGAGCTTCACCCCCGGGGTGAGCATCCGATTGCAGGTCAGGTACTGCGCGAGTTCCACCGTGAACAGGTAGGGCTCCCGGCCGCGCTCCAGCATGCCGGCACCCTGCGGGTCGAAGCTGCCGGCGAACGGGATCGGGTTGTCGGCGATGATCTCGGCATCGGTGGCGGCGGCGAGGTCCAGCAGGGTCCGGGTCCGGTCCGGAACGATCAGGTCGTCCGCGTCGAGGATCGCCAGCCAGCGGCCCCGGGCGGCCCCGATGGCGGCGTTCCGGGCGGCCGAGGGGCCACGCGGCGCGCCGGGCTGCACCCCGTCGAGGGGGATCCGGCGGATGCGCGGCTCGTCCGCCGCCAGCCGCGCCAGCACGGAAGCGGTGGCGTCCACCGAGCCGTCATCGACCACCAGGATCTCGACCGCGACGCCGACCTGGTCGAGGGCCGAGTGGATCGCCGTCTCGATCCAGGGGGCGGCATTGTGGGCGGCCATGAGGAACGAGACGTCCACGGGGGCAGTCCGCGCATCGGCCACGATCTGATTCGCCATCACCCGTCCTGCCCGCTGCCCCCGGAAAGCCCATGCGGGGCGGCCGAGGCCGAGCATGCCGCGAAGTGGACCCGGCACACGACGCATAAAGGGCGTAGGGCGGCGGCGGCACCGTCTCATTGCGGGGGATGGAAGACGCCCGGGGCGGGGCTGATTTTTCCGGCGGGTCGAAAAGCCGGCAGGTCACGGAGTGGCCCCCGGATCGGGCGCTATACCGCATTTCGCCCCGCCGCCATGATCAAATGGGCAATGATCGATACCTATATTGTACTATTCATGAAAAAATCAGACATTATTGCAACGCGGCCAGAGAAATCAGCTTTGATATTTGTTAAACTTTATGTCTCCAGATGTTGCTGTCGGGCGCAGCCAGGAACGGACGGCCCTCCGAGGGCATCAATCACGGGGGATCTCGGTGCCCATCCGGTTCTATTTCGATGTCGAGAACGGCAGGGAGACGATCCGCGACCACGAGGGCGTGGACGCGACGGATCTGGCCGAGGCCCTGACCGAGGCGCGCAGCGTCATCCGGGAGATGGCGGAGGAGGTCTGCGCCGACGATCCCGACACCGCGTGGACGCTGGTGGTGCGGGACGCGACCGGTGCCGTGGTGGCGCGGTTGCCGATCAAGCCGTCGTCGATTTCAGGCGCTTGAGCGATTCGAGCCCGGTCTGCCCGGCGAGCGCGTCCGCCCAGATGATGAGAACGGCATCGTTGCCGAAATAGACGGGTGCGATGCGCAGGCCGGGGTTGCCGGCTTTGAACGCTTCGAGATAATCGGGGTCGCACTCGGTCCGCCGGACTGTTCCGATATAATCGTTCTTATCATTGTACATGTCGTAATATCCGGACACGATCTTGGCCTCCGGAACATCCGTCGCACGCACGATCCTGGCGGACTTGTTCACGAACAGGGCATTCGCCATCGAATTAGGATTCTCGTAGTCGCGCGGAATGGCCCTGGACAGGCCCTCGAAGAAGGCCAGCCCCGTGAGGTGGACCTCCGGGCGCCAGACCCAGCGGGTCGCCCCCATCCCCTTCATGACCTCCCTGTAGTGCGCAGGGGTGTCCGCCACCGTCTTGGCGAAGGCCTCGTCCGTGAGCATCGCGCTCTCGTCGATGCCCCCGAGCATGAAGATATTGCTTTTGTGCTGGGGGATCTTGTGAGCCAGCGACAGGATCGCATCGCTGGCCTGCACCGATAGGGACAGGGACGACCGCGGATCCAACACCTGAATCGCCGTCGCGGCCGGCGACGATACCGGATCGGTCTCCCCGTCCTCCTGCGCCGAACGGAGCTTCAGGGACGCGTCGACCTGCATCAGCATCAGCGTGGTGGCTTGATGGGACGTCACAGACCCTACGGGGTTCATCGCTCCGCCTCCGAACAGCTACGTTCCGGCACGGAAACCGCGCCCTTGACGTCGTGAAAGACATGCCGGCGGTCATCGAACGACTTTCCGAGCCATCGACGTGCGCAGCACAGTCGAAGACGCCCGAGCGAGGACGCCCAAGTCTCGGCGTCCACGCGCTGGTGCGATCCCGCCCGCATTCCGATGCGCCCCCGGCGCCGGCCGAAGACGAAGCCACCGGCATCGCAGCCGCAACCGGATGCAGCATGACGAAATGCAATCGGGGAGGGGATCCCGCGTCAAAGTCGCGTTCAGGATCGTCATGATCCAGGCCGAGCCGGCTCGCGGCTCCATGCCTCGCTGGCTGCTATGGAGACCGAGAAGCTCTGTCGTGTCAAGCCAAAGATGTGCTTGGCGATGAGACTTGGGTTTATCTGCGGCATCCTCCGCAGGATCTTCGGCATTTCTGAGCAATGCGGCGCCTCATGCGTCCCGTTGGGTGCGTATTTTCCATTCCGGCGCGTGGTCTGGATCGCTCGGCTATCGGTGGTTGCTCCGGTGGGAGCCCAGGCGCCTGCGGGCTGAGGTGAGTCTGAGTCTCTGTGCAGCGGGCTTGCGCAAACCCCCGGCCCGCTACGTCCTTCGGAGGAGGCCGGCTCCCGCCAAGGATGGCCCATGGCCAGCCTATGGAGCGCGGGATCCCTCCTTTTGCGCGGGCGCGACCGCCCTTCGCCGCGGGCGAACCGGTGGCATGTCTCGCAGGCGCCGAATCCTGCCGCGTCCGTGCGAGGCCCGATCATGCTTCATCAGGTGGCCCGTCGCGAACGGACGATCGGCGGCGCGCTCGCGGCCGGCGGCGGGTATGGCGGCGGCTTCGACAGCTTGCGGCTCGTGCTCGCGCTGCTGGTCATGATGTTTCATGCCGGCGCCACGGTGAGGAGCACGCTCTGGACCGACACGCTCACGCCCCTGACCCACAGCCTCGTGCCGCTGTTCTTCGGCGTCAGCGGTTTTCTGGTCGCCGGAAGCGCGTCGCGGCTCCCGGTCGGGCCGTTCCTGGTCAACCGGGCCCTGCGGATCCTGCCCGCCCTCACCGCCGTGAGCCTGGTCACGGCCCTCGTCGTCGGCCCGATGGTTTCCACCTACGGCCCAGCCGCCTATTTCGCGCAGCCGGCGGTGTGGCAGTACGGCGCGAACAGCATCGGCCTGTTCCGTGGGCAGCTTCCCGGGGTCTTCACCCAGAACGGGCAGCCCGGTATCGTCAACGCCGCCCTCTGGACCCTCGCCTACGAGCTCGCCTGCTACGGCCTGATGGCGGGCCTCATCAGTGTCGGGCTCCTGCGGCGGCCTCGGCTGCTCCTGGCGGTGGCGGTGACGCTCGCGGTCACGCCCGCCCTGCTGGAGGCCCTCGGCCTGCTGCCCCTGTTCGCGCGGAACGGGCTGTTCCGCCTGGTCTTCCTCGGTCGCGGCGCGATCCTGTTCGCCGCCTTCCTCTGCGGCTGCCTGCTCTATGTCTGGCGCGATGCCGTGCCCCGTGACGGCCGGTTGCTCGCGGCGGCGCTGGCAGGAAGCGGCCTCGCCCACTGGCTCGGCCCGGACCGGTGGCATCTCGTCGATCCGGCCCTGTCGGGGCTGTGCCTGGCCTACATCGCCGTCTGGATCGGCGTCACGGATTTCGGCGGCAGGATCGGGCCGTACAAGGTCGATTACTCATACGGCCTGTATCTCTACCACTGCCTGGTCCTCAACGTCGTGGTTCTCCTGGTCCCGCAGATCGATTCGGTGACGTCGCTGGTCCTGCTCGCCATCGGCCCGACGATCCTTGTCGCTGCCGTATCGTGGCACGGCATCGAGCGGCCGAGCCTGCGCGCCCGCAAGGGGCTCGGCCGGATCGCGAGCCGCACCGTGGCGGCCCTCGCAGGGACGAGACTCGGTTTCCAAAGGGCGAGCCCTTTGGCGGGGTATCGGGGCGGAGCCCCGATGGAGCAGGGCGCCGCCCTGCACCCGCAAAAGGTCCCGGACCTTGTGAAACCCTGACGTCTAGAGGGGATTGATCAGTGCGGGGCGCCGGGCCGCCCGCGTCGGTGCCCGCAGGATCCGGCGGGCGGGGGATTCGAGGAGCCGCCACGAGGCTTCCGCCAGGAGCAGGGTCAGAGCCAGGTCCAGCGCCAGGGTGACGGGCCGGGGTGCGGCGAGCGGCAGCCCGAGGGCCGCCAGCACCATCTCCGCGTGCAGGGGCACGTGGAACAGGTAGGCGCCGTAGCTGATCACGCCGATCCGGCGCAGCCAGGGGCTGTCCAGGAGCGCGACCGTGCGGCTTTCCGGGGATTGCACGATCTGCAGCAGCAGCAGCGCCGCGAGCAGCCCGCTCAGGCGTCCGACCACCAGCCACCGATCCATCTCCCCGACCAGGGGCGGCAGGGTCATGAACAGGGCGAGCGTGCCGACCATCGCGGCATCGCTTCGGAGCCATCCCGGCAGGGGCGCCGCGCGCAGCCCGGCCAGTCCCCCGAGGGCGATCAGCCCGAGATTGACGACGGTGTCGACGTCGAAGCTCACCGGCCAAGCGCCGGCCGACCACAGGGCGACATGCATCAGCACGCTGGCGCCGATGAGCGCGCCGCACAAAGCCCCCAGATAACGCCGCGGCAGGAATAGAGCCGCCGGTGCGAACAGCAGGTAGAATTGCTGCTCGACCGCCAGGCTCCAGAGATGCCCGAGCTCCGTCCCCCAGCCGTGGCGCTCGACATAGAAGTTCGTCCCGTAGAGCCAGGTCGAAAGCTTGAACGCTTCGTCGCCGAGGTTCAGCGAGCGGCCCAGCGGGGTCGTGTAGAGCGCGAGCAGGAACACGTAATAGACCGGCACGATGCGGGCGAATCGGTTCCGGTAGAACGCCCGCAGGCTGTCCATCGGCGTCGCGGCGCCGGCCTCGATGCGCGCCCGGGACGCCGCCAGGATGCGGACGATCAGGAAGCCGCTAAGCACGAAGAACAGCCAGACCCCGGCGCTGCCGACCGGCTCGGTTCGCGGGCTCGGCACCTTGTGGCTGACGAAGACCATCAGGAAGGCCGCGGCCCGCAGGCCGTCGAACCCGATGATGCGGTGCTCGCCGGCATCGCAGCGTCGCTTTCCGAAAGCCGGCGACCACCTTTCGGGACGAAGCTCTAACGGGACCATGCACGCCTCGTCCGATTCGGTCCCGCTGTGTAGGCCGACCCGGTGCGAGGTCGGCCTACCTCGATCGGCGTAGGCGAACCCACCCGATCATCTGCCACATTGCTGTATTCGGCGTTAGCGCGTTCCTGTTTAGGGTTGTTTAACAATATCGAAGTGGGGTATGATCGCGATGGCCCGTCCGAATCCGGGTGGAACACTGATGTGAACGGCCATCGCTCACATACGCCGGTCCACGGACAATTCGAGATCTTGCGGCCATGCGGTCCGCAGGCCGCCTCGAGGCGTCGCTGCCTTGAGCGCCCTAGGACCGGATGCTCGATCCGCCCGAACCGGGATGGGACGGCTGCTCACCGGCGCATCCCGAGCAGGACGACCAAGCCCACGGCGATGGCAGCTCCGGCCTGGGCCGCCAGCAGCGCGGCCAGCCAGCCCTGGAGCAGGCCCGCTGCGAAGCCGATCGCGCCCCCGATCAGGGCGGCGAAGACCAGTAGGACCAGCAATTACTTATCTCCACTGGTGATTCGGCCGTCTCGAGGCAGTTGTATCTCGCATGTCTGCAGGTGTGCCAACATCTTCAGACATTCACGTGCCCAATATTTGCTCAGTCCTGGCGACGCCTTGTGCGGCCGCGTGAAATCCCGGGTTTCGATCGCATCTCGCACTGCCTGTTGCACCTTTCGCACCGAGTGAGGAGCCGCCGCCATGCTGCGCCCGGTTGGGACACCCCCCTCCATCACCCCTTCGTCGCCGCACCATATGGTCGAGACGATCAACGAAGCGTTGGTCAAGACATTGCCGGCGGCGTCCCCGGCGCGACTCGGGTTCCGGCTCAGCTGGACGACGAAGCGGGGGCTCGATACCGCGGTCGCGTTGACAGCCCTGTGTCTCCTGCTGCCGCTGCTGCTGTTCATCGCCCTGCTGATCTGGGGCAGCGACGGCCGCGCGCCGATCTTCCGGCACGCGCGGCTCGGCCGGCACGGGCGTTCCTTCGGCTGCCTGAAGTTCCGGTCCATGGTGCCGGACGGCGACGCGGTCCTGGCCGCGCATCTCGCGGCGCATCCGGAAGCCCGGGTCGAATGGGAGGCGACGCACAAGCTGACCCGGGATCCCCGGGTGACGCCCCTGGGCCAAGTCCTGCGCAAGACCTCGCTGGACGAACTGCCCCAGCTCTGGAACGTGCTGCGCGGCGAGATGAGCCTGGTCGGGCCCCGCCCGATCGTGCAGAGCGAGGTCGCGCGCTACGGCACGGCGTTCGCGGCCTGCTTCTCGGTCCCGCCGGGGCTAACCGGGCTGTGGCAGGTCTCCGGCCGCTCGGACACGACCTATGCCGAGCGCGTGGCGCTCGACCTGGACTATGCCAGCCGCTGGAGCCTGCGCCGGGATCTCGCGATCATGCTGCGCACCGTCCCGGCGGTTCTCCGCCAGCGCGGCAGCCGCTGAGACGCGCGGCCGTCAGGCCGGGTCGTCGGTCTCCAGGGGCGCCACGAGGCACAGGCGCCAGAACTCGACGAAGCCGACCGCATACAGCGCGACGAGAAGGCTGAACCCGGACATCGTTTGGCCCCGCAGTGACCGCGAGACCTGAGCCTGCCGGGAAATGGTTAACGGATCGTTACCGTTTCCATCATCCCGGGCAAACGGCCCTACCGGCAGACGATCGAGCCCTTGAAACCGCAGGGATCGCCCAGCTTCGTGAAGGCGACGCGCTCGAAGGTGGCGGTGATCGGCCGGCCCGGGTAGCTCGCCGGCCCGAGCCAGGAGACGAAGTCGGCGCCCTGGCCCATCCAGAGGCTGAGCATGATCTTGCCGGGATGCGACGGGATCGGCCGGTCGGGGGTGGCCCGCACCTCGCGCAGCAGCCGTCCGTTGACCGACCAGCGGAGACGGTCGGGCAGCCATTCCAGCGCATAATCGGCCATGGTCGTCGCCGCGTCGAAGCCGAGGCTCTCGATGGTCTCGTGCTGGCCGGTGCCGCCGGTGAAGTAGTTGAGCTGGACGCCCTTGGTGTCCTTGCCCAGGAATTCGAAGTCGATCTCGTCGTTGGTCCGGCGGTCGCCGTCCTCCGCACCGTTATAGGTAAAGAACGCCGAGACGAGCCCGGAGGCCGCGCCCGCCCGCATCCGGACCTCGTAGGTGCCGTAGCCGTAGCGCTCCTTGGTCTGGATCTCGGCGCAGGTGAAGGCGCGCTCCTTGTAGGGGCTGTCGGACAGGGTGAGGGTCAGTTCCCCGGAGGTCGGGATCTGGACGCGCTGACGCGACCACGTGCAGTTCTGGAAGTCGCCGTTGACCCAACCGTCGGAGATGTACCAGCGCCGGTCACCGAGGGTGGAAAACGTCTCCACGAAGGAGCCGCCGCCCCGGAAGGCCGGCGCGTCGCCGGTGGGTTGAGCGGCCTTGTCCCCGCCTGCGGCCGGCAGGACCGGCAGCAGCAGGGCCGTCGCCAGGCAGGCGCGGCGGATCGGGTGGCGCGGTCTCGTCATGCTCATAGCCTCGCCGGTAGAGAATTCGGGGCGTCCGGCGGGAGTATCGGCGCGATCGGTCGACGGAGCCGTGATCTTTCGGACGAGCGGATCCGGCGCCCGAGCCCTCCTTTTGGACGATCTCGCGCCCCGCGCGCGGTCCGCTTAGCCTGCGGGATGGTCGTCCGGCCCCGCCGGCCGAAGGCGTTTTGGAGTCGTCCGGTGCGAAGCGTCCAGGCCCAGACCGACGGAGCGGATGTCTGCGTCATCATCGCGGCGCGCAACGCCGAGGCCACCATCGCGACCGCGGTCGCCTCGGCGCTGCGCCAGCCGGAGGTCGCGGAGGTCATCGTCGTCGACGACGCCTCCACGGACCGGACCAGCGCCGCCGCCGAGGCTGCCGGCGACGGCTCGGGCCGGCTGAAGCTGCTGCGGCTGACGCGCAATGCCGGGCCGGCGGCGGCCCGCAACGCCGCCCTGGCGGTGGCGACCGCGCGGCTGCTCTGTGTCCTCGACGCCGACGATTACTTTCTCGACGGGCGCCTGGGCCGGCTCCTGGCCGCCCCCCGCACCTGGGACTTCATCGCCGACGACATCGTCCTGGTCCGGGGCAACGCGGCGGCCGCCGTCGCCGGCCTCGTGACCGGGCCCGGCCAGCCGCAGCGTCTCTCGCTCGAGGCCTTCGTCGCCGGCAATATCGGGCGGGCGCGGGAGCACCGGCGGGAACTCGGGTTCCTCAAGCCGATCATGCGGCGCTCGTTCCTGCAGCGCCACGGCCTGCGCTACGACGAGCGGCTGCGGCTCGGCGAGGATTACGCCCTCTACGTCGAGGCTCTGGCGGCGGGCGCCGTGTTCGCCGTGACGGCGCCCTGCGGCTACGTGGCGATCGAGCGCGCGGACTCGCTGAGCGCGCAGCACCGGACCGACGATCTGGGGGCGATCATCACCTTCGACGACGCGATGCTCGCCCGGTCGGGGCTCAGTGCGGCGGCCCGCAAGGCGCTTCGGGCCCATCGCGACGCCACGATGCGGAAATGGCAGCACCGGCGCGTCCTCGACCGTCGGCACTCGCACGGCTACACGGCGGCGTTCCGCGAACTGCTCCAAGCGCCGAGGGCGTGGCGGCACATCCTCTCGGAGACCCTGGACGCCAAGCTGGCGCGGTTCGTTCCGGCCCGTGGTCCGGAGGGAGATGCGGCGCCGCGCCTCCTGCTCGGGCCGGGGCAGGTCTTGCGGCCGGCGCGATAGTCGCGCTGCCGGACGGGCTCGTCAGTGATCGCGCGCGCCGTTCTGCGTCCGGACGGCTGACACGTCGCATTGCACGTCATCGAGCGCGCAGCGCACCCGCTCCAGCGCGGCACTGAATAATTCGGTGCTCTCAGGGTCGCTGGACTGCACGGCTTGCGCATCGCGAAAGCTGTCCAGCAGATACGGCATCATCTTCCCATGAAGGGCCAAATAGGCCCCGGGATTCGAGAGTTCATAGACGACTGCCAAGGCATGATAGGCGCGCACCAAAACCTCGAGTGCAACATCCGCACTGTGTGAGCCCCGGTCGCAATCATCGCTGCTCTTCATCGCGCCAATAAACTAATTTCCGCTCTTATCGGGGCGTAACATGCTCTATCAACACTGTCGACGCTTTCAGTCATGGCAATTATCGTCGTCGAAGCGCGGCGCGAGATTTAGCGCGGGCTCATGGCTCAACTGCAACAGTCGGGTCTTCGGCGGCGTTAATCCGCGCGGCGACTTCAGCCCTGCATGTATCGGCTCGGCCGGATCATGGTGGCGATCTTGTTTTCGACCTCGACCAGGACGCTGTTCACAAGATGGGCCGCGCCCTCGACCGTCCCGGCGGCAAGAGTTTCGCGGCCGCCGGTCTCCTGAATGATGCGGAAATTGTCCTCGACGAACGCGCGAATCTTCTGCTGGATGCCCTCGAACTCGCCCGGATGCGCGGTCTCGTAGAGGAGGGCCAGAGCGAGATAGGCGCGGCCGACCATATCGAGCGCCAGACTTGCGCTTAGTTCGCTGGTCTCACTCTGTGTGGGGGGCACGGCGGGTGAATTCCCTGTCAAGCGCTCTGTTGCAAATCTAGCAGTCTGTTTGGTCGCGGACAATCAAGAAAAAAACTTTTGTCCGTATTTTTATTGAATTTTCAGCCGTTTAGCGTCCGCATGAGCGAGGCGGATATTGATTCCGTCGCGGCAATGCGCCTGATCGAGATTTGGAGGCTGCATCTCCCGAGGCGTCAATCGGCCGAGCCTTGGACCATGAATTTTTCAGCCCTGCCATGCATGGACTGCCATCATGATTCTTAGATAAATTGGGCTCTAATCGAATATCCACCTATAAGTAGTACGCCTGTCCTGTAATAAATAGCGACATCGAATGTTAAAATCATATCTCTGTGCAGAGACGGCAAAGAATTACTCAAGACAAATGCTCGTGTCAAGCCACTTGATTGACGCAACTTTAGGATTGTAGTCTATGGGCATCAGTCTCTGGAAAAGAAATCTCTTATGTTGATCCTGGAAAAATGCAAAATTGTATACAAGATGTCCTTTCCGATCCTTATCATGGCGCTCGTGAGCGCGGGGACAATCTATTATACACTCAGTATGTTGGGTGACATTACGGAGCGGAATCACATTCTGGTCGACTATTACGTCGCGCGCCTGGAAGCGTTCGCGCAGGTCCGCCAGGATTTCCAGACGGCCGGCCTGATGAACCGTAACATCCTCATTGGTCAGCCGGAGCGCGAGCTTCCCGAGTTCGAGAAAACCTTTCGTGACTCGGTGAAGCGCACGGCCGACAATATCGAGAGCCTCGCTGCGGGCTCATTGAAGCAGGAGGTTCGTGATCTTCTGATCGATATCGGCAAGATCACGCGTGAGTATTACGACGTTCTCGATAAATCCAATGTTCTCGCCCTTGGGAAGGATCGTGCCACCGCGACCCAACTGGCCATGGTGACGAGCCGTGAGGTCGCCAAGCGATTCGAACAGACGTCGCGGATCTACGAGGACCGGGTCGATGCACGGCTCGCCGACGGGAAGAAAGCGACGGAGGCTGCGGCCGCGCAGGCCCGGCTGGTCCTGATCGGTTCGGCGGCGGCGGGCCTGCTCATCGCTCTCGCGCTCTCGGCCGTCATCATCGTATTCGGCGTGACGCGACCGCTCGGCAGCCTCGTCGCCGTCCTGCAGCGCATGGCGAGGGGTGAGATCGACGCCACCATCGCGGAGGCGCGGCGGGGCGACGAGATCGGCTCGGTCGGGCGCGCGGTCGAGCGCATCAAGGCGAGCGTCGCCCGCAGCGCCGCCGAGGAGGCCGAGCGCAAGCGGGCCGTCGAGGCCGCCGCCTCCGCCGAGCGCAGGCGCGCCCGGCTGGAATTGGCCCAGAGCTTCGAGCAGGCGGTCGCCGGCATTGTCGAGCAGGTCGCGTCTTCGGCGACCGAGCTGCAGGCCACCGCCCGCGTGATGACGGATATCGCCCAGGAGGCCGGTACCCAATCCGGTGCGGTGGCGGTCGCGGCCGAGGAGGCTGCGGTCAACGTCAATACGGTCGCGGCCGCCACCGAGGAACTCGGCAGTTCCATCCAGGAAATCGGCCGGCAGGTGCAGGGCTCGACCGACCTGGCCCAGCGGGCGGTGGGCGAGGCCGACCAGACCGCGGCCCTGGTGGCCGAGCTGAGCGCGGCCGCCAACCGGATCGGCGACGTGGTGCAGATGATCTCGGCGATCGCGGCGCAGACCAACCTGCTGGCGCTCAACGCTACGATCGAGGCGGCGCGTGCCGGCGAGGCCGGGCGCGGCTTCGCCGTGGTGGCAAGCGAGGTCAAGGAACTGGCCGGCCAAACCGCCAAGGCCACCGAAGAAATCGCCGGTCAGATCGGCCGGATCCAGGGGGTGACCGGCGAGGCGGTGGGCGCGATCGGCACGATCACGAACCGGATCCGCGAGATCAACGGGGTCGCCAGTTCGATCGCCGCGGCGGTGGAGCAGCAGGGGGCGGCGACGCAGGAGATCGTGCGCAACATCGCTCAGGCGACTGCCGGGACCAAGGAAGTGACCGGCAACATCGTCGGGGTCGCGGACGCCTCCGAGCAGACCGGCGCAGCGGCCGGCAACGTCCTCTCGGCGGCCACCGGCCTGTCGCGCCAGTCGGAGCGGCTCTCGGCCGAGGTCGATCGCTTCCTGGCCACCTTGCGGGCCGCGTGACCGGGCTGGGGTGAGAGCGCGACGGTCGTCCGGGCCTGGAAGACCCCAGGTTGCCGCAATCAGAAAATCCGCGCCAGGCCCATCCGGTCCTGCGCGAGGCCCTGCATCGCCCGGAGCTTGAGGGCCAGGATCCGGTTGTGCCGGGCCATCGTGCGGAGCGCCTCGGCGGTCGCGGGATCGCCGGCGCGGGCCAGGGCCTGGGCGGCGGCGGCCATGTCGGTGGCGGTGGCATCCGCCAGCGCCGCGGCGTGCTGATCCTGCGGGGACGACGAGGTCGGTCTGGCCATGGCTGCTCGCGATCGAAGGCTGGCCCGATCCTCCGAACGAAGAGTTAACAACTGGTAAACCGCGCGGTGCTCATTTCCGGACGGGGAGGCGTCCGACGAGCCATCCGGCCTCGTCGCGCACGAGCAGCGTCCAGGGCGGTCCCGGATTTTCGTCGGCGATCTCGTCGGCCATCTCGGCGATGACACTGCGCGCCTCGAACAGGGCCTCCGCCAGGTCGGCGGCCTCGACGCCCGTCGTGTCGTGGAACGTGATCTCGGCGTTCGCCAGCTCGAAGTAGAAGCGTGCGGCCAAATGGACTCTCCTTGGCCAAAGTCCCCGAGCGAGTTCGGCCTGATGATCTTGCCCGCCTAAACCCTCCGACATCCAGCCCTAAAAGGAGAGAAAAAGACTTAGCTTTTAGGCTGGTTGATCTCACGCCGGCGTCAGGAACAACGCGGGATTCCCGGGGCCTAAGCCCTGGGAGGTATCCGGCCGGTATTCGGGGCGTCCGGGTCGCTCTGCCGGACCGGGGCCGCGCCCTACCCCGTCCCGCCGACCGCCCCTACGCCTAACTCCTGAGGTGCCGCCGCGACGGCCTCGCCGTAGACAGAAGATGTCCAAGCGTTCGCGGTGCGGCGAGGCAAGGACAAGGCAAGGACACGGCAAGCATGAACATCACGATGGTCGGGTCGGGCTATGTCGGGCTGGTCTCCGGGGCGTGCCTGGCCGATTTCGGCCACAGGGTCGTGTGCGTCGACAGCAATCGCGATCGGATCGACGCGCTGAAGGCCGGGCAGATCCCGATCTTCGAGCCCGAACTCGGCGCGCTGGTCGCCGAGAACGTCCGCCAGGACCGGCTGTCCTTCGTGGCCGAACTGGAGGCGGCGGTCGCGGAGGCAGACGCCGTGTTCATCGCGGTGGGCACGCCGTCCCGCCGGGGCGACGGCTTCGCCGACCTGTCCTACGTCTATCAGGCGGCCCGCAGCATCGCCCGGGCGATGACCGGCTTCACCGTGGTGGTGACCAAGTCGACGGTTCCTGTGGGCACCGGCGACGAGGTCGAGCGGATCATCCGCGAGATCCGGCCGGATGCCGATTTCGCCGTGGTGTCGAACCCCGAATTCCTGCGCGAGGGCGCGGCGATCTCGGACTTCAAGCGCCCCGACCGCATCGTGGTCGGCACCGAGGATCCCCGGGCCGAGGCGGTGATGCGCGAGGTCTATCGGCCGCTCTACCTCAACCAGGCGCCGATCCTGGTCACCTCGCGGCGCACGGCCGAGCTGACCAAATATGCCGCCAACGCGTTCCTGGCGGCCAAGATCACCTTCATCAACGAGATCGCGGACCTCTGCGAGCAGGTCGGCGCCGACGTGCAGCAGGTCGCCCGCGGCATGGGTCTCGACAACCGGATCGGCGGCAAGTTCCTGCACGCGGGGCCGGGCTATGGCGGCTCATGCTTCCCGAAAGACACCCTGGCGCTGGTGAAGACCGCCCAGGATGCCGGCACGCCCCTGCGGCTGGTCGAGACCGTGGTGGCGGTCAACGACCAGAGGAAGCGCGGCATGGCCCGCAAGGTGATCCGGGCCTGCGGCGGGGTGCGGGGCAAGACGATCGCGGTGCTGGGCCTGACCTTCAAGCCGAACACCGACGACATGCGCGACGCGCCCTCTCTCGCGATCGTCGCCGGCCTGCAGGATGCCGGCGCCCAGGTCCGCGCCTACGATCCGGAGGGGATGGAGCAGGCCCGGCCGCTACTGCCCGGGGTCGATTTCGCGCAGGATCCCTACGCTTGCGCGGAGGGCGCGGACGCCCTGGTGATCGTCACGGAGTGGAACGCCTTCCGGGCGCTGGATCTGGCGCGGCTGCACGCCACGATGCGGGCGCCGATCCTGGTGGACCTGCGCAACGTCTACCGGCCCGAGGAAGCCCGGCTGCACGGCTTCGCGTACACCAGCATCGGCCGCGCCGAGGCGCCGGCGGCCGCGGCGCAGGAGCCCGCCCGGCCGCGCCTCGTCGCCGGCTGAAGCACCCGCCCCGGTCGCCGGATCAGGCGATTGGGGCGGCCCAAAACAAAGAGCCGTGCCCGATCACGGCGGATCGGGCACGGCTCTTTGTGGTCCGGTCGTCTTCGGGCGGCGATCAGGCCGCCGGGGCCTTCACGCTGGCCAGGCTCGAATCCTCGCGCAAGAAATACTTGTTGGTCAGGTACGCGACTTCGGTCCGGTTCTTCGCCTTCAACTTCTTCATGATGTTGCGGACGTGAACCTTCACCGTGCTCTCGCACATGTTCAGCTCGTAGGCGATGATCTTGTTGGGCGTGCCCTTGCGCAAGGCCCGGGCGACGCAGAGCTGGCGGGGGGAGAAGATCTCGTCCTCGCCGGCCTCGACCGGCTCCTCGACCTTGATGCTGGCCAGCAGCGGGAACAGGCATTCCGCCGGGATGTAGACGCCGCCCGCCTGGACGAGCTGGAGCGCCTGCAGCGCGATGTCGACGGAGGTCGTGGTCGGGATGTAGCCCTTCACCCCGAGCTTGATGGTGCGCACGATCTGGTCGAGGTTCTCCCCATCCGAGATGACCGCCACCGGCGGGGCGTCGACCTCGCCCTGAAGCAGCGCCAGCTCCCGGGTGATCTCGGCCCACTCGGTCTCCGACAGGTTGCCGTCCGGCCGGCACAGCACGACCACGTTGGCGGCCGCGAACGGGGTCTGACGCTTCCAGGACTCGATGTCCGGGAAGACTTCGAACACCGTATCCTTGTCGGCTTCCCGGAGGGAGGCGGCAAGGCATCGGCCGACGAGTTGCCGCCGATCGATGATGACGATGCGGTTCGTGCGGATCAGGATCGGGTCCCGCTGCTCGATGACGGCCGGACCGTCACCGCCCTGCACCCCCGGGAAGCCATTACGGCTCTGGAGAGTGTCCCGCTCAACGATGACGCGCTCGTCTCGAGTACCAAGACTGGCCATAAGAAGTTACCTCCTTTCGCAGGAAGCCCATTGTCAGACGAGGGCGTGGGAACCCAATGAACTCGCCATCGGCGTGACACTGGCGGATTACGGTCGATCTGGCGCCTTATTGGGTGGCTCTCGATGACCGTGGATATAATGCTAACTTTCGTAAAATGCGCTGTAAATACCCCATACGCGCCTATTTGATTAAATTTCTACGCAGGTTAATTCAGTCTCGAACTACGTACGTAGCAGAACCTCCAATCGGCGGCGGCGTCCTCGTTAGATCTTGCCGCGCTTTCGTGAAGTCTTTCCCTGTGTGTCGCCGCTCATCGGGGCATTGCGCCCGTATCGCGATGATCGACCGGAAGGTTTGACCGGAAAAAATATCGATCCGGTGGCTGCTGTGTTTTCGGCGGCGTGACCGACCGTTCCGAGAGCCGAATTCAGTTGTCGGAATCAGTCTTCGCCGTTCTATTTTGCCTGCTCAGCTTCGAGTCTGGAATGCTGGCCGGTCTCTGTCGATTTGCCGCCTCAAAGAACAGTTTTCGCCGTTTGGCCGGCGTATAGGGACAGATTTTGCAGGACGGTCGAGGCCACGGGCCCCCGCGACGGCCCGGACGCGGTGATTCGCCGGCGAATCAGTGCCGATAGCGCCCGCGCCGCCGGTTTCGGATTGGGGGGATTCGCCGACCTGCAGAGGCCTGGCATTTGGGCGCGGATCACGCCGCCGCCCACGCCGCACCGCCCTCGCGCGGGCGGGGCCGGTCACGCGACCCGCGCCAGCAGGTCCCGCATGCCGTGGACGTCCACGAATTTCGAGGTCTCGCAGGCGAGGAGGCCGCCCTGCCTCTGCGCGTAGGTCGCGCAGTCGAGGTTGCGCAGGAACGCGATCACCGACTCTTCCAGCGGTTCCGGGAACGCCCAGCCGAATCCCTCGGCCTCGGCGTAGCGGCCGGTGGCGGTCTCGGCGCGCGCCAGCGTCAGCGCCCCGCACAACCCGCCCTCGTAGAGCCGGTTCGGCAGCAACCAGTCCGAATTCAGGCCGTCATCCAAGTAATCGACCGCCCAACTGAAGTGCACGCCGCCATAGATGTCGGGCAACTCGCCCGGATTGGCGTAGGGGCCGCGGAACGTCATGTTCGGATGCCGGCTCAGGGTCGCGGCGAAAACCTGCGGGTCGATATCCTCCTCCGAGAGCCGGCCCGCGATGACGATCCGCACCGAATTGCCGAGCGCCCGCGCGATCGCCGCCAGGATGGTCAGGCTGCGGCGGCAGCGCAGCGTCCCGAACCAGCCGATCACCCAGGGCGGACCCGCGACGCGGCGGCGATCGAGCCGGTGCGCCACCTCGGCGAGGCGGTGGGCCATCACCTTGTTCTCGAGCAGATGCCACGGGCCGGAAAACCCCTGGACCGGCTCGAAATAGCGGGTCACGAAGTCCGGCGCGCTGACGACCAGGAGGGCGCTGCGGCGCAGGATCCAGCGCTCGACCGCCCGGGCGATCCGCCCGACCCGGCCCGGCCGCACCATCAGCCGCTGGATGTCGAGCACCTCGTAGACCAGCGGCGCGCGGCTGCCCGCGAGCCGGGCCGAGGCCCAGGCCACCAGGGCCATGTCGAGGTTTCGGACATAGACCACGTCGGCGGCGCGCAGGTCGCGCCACCGCGTGAGCGCCCGGGCGATCCCGAGGGCGAGGAGCGGCAGCCGCTTGCCGTAATGCCGGTCCACCGTCTGCCCGAGGGAGACGATGTCACCGGCGATGACGGGATCGGCGAGGCCGGTCCGCGCCCGCACGAACATGTATTCGACCACCGACCAGCCGGTATCCCGGATGGCCCCGACCCGCTTGCGGATGGTCGGCTCGATCCGGTCATGGCCGAAGAAGGCGACCCGGCCGAGCACCGCCGCTTGAGGCTGGGTCTGCATCATGGCGTGCCGCACCAAGCGACGGCCATCCCACCAAAACCCCTGACCGTGAGAGGGTGTGAGACTGTCGGTCGGCTGCCCTTCGAACGGCGATGAGACGAGCGCTGGCGCGGCGAGGGACGGGCTTGCGCTCCAGCACGCGGCTCGGATCCCCTCTCCCGCACGGGAGAGGGGGCCTGTCGCGCTCCGCAGCCGCCGACGCGTCTCCCACCAAACTCCCTCATCCTGAGGTGGCGGAGCGCAGCGGAGCCCTCGAAGGAGCCCTCCAGGGACCGCGGCGAGTTCTGGAGCCCTCCTTCGAGGCTGCTGCGCAGCACCTCAGGATGAGGGGCGTGAGTGGGGGCGGCCGGGTTCTTCCGTCCGCCTGGGCGATCCGACCGGCAAAACCCCGTCACGCGGAGGCTCCCGAATCCGTCACGTCGGCGGCCGGCCGGCGGCGCCAGGAGCGGGCAAGCCGGGTCGGGGTTGCCGCGGGCTTGAGGGACGCGGTCCGCTGGACCAGGGCGTCTACGATCGTGCCGCGCCGGACCGCCGGGGTGGCGTTGGTCTTGTTGAGCACGACGCCCAGGACGGTGCAGCCGGCGGATTCGAGGTCGTGGACGGCGGCCACCACGTCGTCGATGTTCGTCTTGCCGGCCTCGGCCACGAGGATCATCCCGTCCAGCATGTCGAGGAGCGGCCGCAGGGTCGGGAGCTCGTCCACCGCGGGCAGATCGACGACGATGCGGTCGAGATGGGTGCGCTCGTCCTGCACGAGGCCGGCGATGGCCTCCGGGGTCATCAGGTCGCTGAAATGCGGGTCTCCCGGGAGGAGGCTGCCGCAGGTGAGCAGGCGGACATCCCCGAGCTGGTGGCGGACCGCCTCCTCGGTGCCGCAGCGGCCGGCGAGCACGTCGAGCAGCCCGTGCTGGTCGGCGGCCTGGTTGAGCTGCGACAGGGTCGCCTGCCGCACGTCGGCGTCGATCAGCAGGATCCGGCTCGAAGCCGAGCGGGACCGCGCCAGGAGCTGGGCGAAGTTGCTCGCGAAGGTGGTCTTGCCGGTGCTGCCCCCCACCGAGGTCACCCCGATGGCGAAGACCGGGCCGCGGCGGTCGTTGCCGAGCAGATGCGTCTTCAGACTGTGCAGGCGCTCGACGAAGACCGATTGCGGCATGAACCGCACGACGCTCGCCTTGAACGCCTCGACGCTCGCCGGCCGCAGGGCCTCGCTGGCATGGTTCTGGGCCAGCGCCAGGGCGGCCCGGTAGCCCGGCTCACGCCGTAGCTCGGGCAGGGCGGCCAGGCACGGCAGGCCCTGGCCGGTGAGCTGCCCGGGCGCCCGGATGGTCCGGTCGAACCAGTGCCGCGCGAAGGCGCCGCTGACCCCGAGCCCGGCCCCGACCAGCACACCGAGCAGCACGATCAGGCTGCCGCGGGGCGCGCTCGGGCGCTCCGGGACACTCGCCGAGGTGATCACGTGGGCGGAGGGCTGCGGGTAGGATTGCTGGTTGACCGCGTCGATGTAGCGGCTGAGCAGGTTCGTGTAGATCTGGTCGTAGGTCTCGGCCGCGCGGTCGAGCTCCTTGGCCTTCACCCGCGCTTCGCTGGTCACCAGCGTCTTGGAGATCAGGGCGTCGAAGGCCGAGGTCATGCTGTCCTCGCGGGACTTGGCGACCTCATAGTCGCGGTCCAGGGAGGCGGCGAGGCGCTCCAGCTCGGCGCGCAGGGATTGCTTGGCGGCGAGCACATCCTTCTGGATCGTCGTGACCGCGGCGTGGTCGGGGCCGAGCCGGCGCTTCAGGTCGTCGGCGCGCTGCACCAGGTCGACATACTGCTTGCGCAGCTGGATGATCACCGTGTCCTTGAAGGCTTCGGTGATGCCCGGGTCGGCGATGTCGGAGGCGAGCAGCATGTGGATCTGGTCGCGGGTGGCGCGGGCATCCACGGTCTTGGACCGGGCGGTCGCCACCGCGGTGTTGAGCTCCTCGAGCTGCTGCTCGCCCACCAGGCCGCGCTTGCCGAGATCGATGATCGCGTGCTCGGCCTTGTAGGTCTGGGCCTCCCGGGAGGCCTGGCTGGCGCGCTGCTGCATCTCCCTCAGCCGCGGCAGGATCCATTCGCCCGCGACCTTCCAGATCTGCGACCGGTTCTCCAGCTGCGTGGCGACGTAGGCGTCCGCCACCGCGTTCGCCACGGCGGCGGCGGTCGTGGGATTGTCGAGGCTGTAGCCGACCTCGATGACGTAGGCCGCGCCGATGCGAGCGGCTTCCAGGTTCTCGCGGACGGTCCCGGCCTGCCGCTCCTCCAGGCTCTCCGCGCCATTCGTCTTGTGGGAGGGCGAGAGGCCGATGAGGTGGCCGACGAACAGCTTCACCGCGCCCACGGCCTCGCGGACCTTGGCCACCAGCGGATGCGACGGCACCGCCAGATCCTGGGTCGGCGACAGGCCGAGCCGGCGCACGGCCGCCAGGGCGATCTTCTCCGAGCGGATATACTCGACCTGGCTCTCGACCTCGGGGATCTCCAGAGGCGTCGCCGCGCCCGGCGTGTCGCGGGCGGTGACCGGGCTCGACCGGCTCTCGATATAGACCCGGGCCTTGGCGGTGTAGATCGACGGGGCAGTGGCGACGTAGATGATCGCCAGGACGAACCCGACGCCGCCGAGCGCCAGGATCGAGCGCCAGTTCCGCCGCACGATCGTCAGGATCGCGACCTGATCCTCGGGATCGGGCGCCCGTGCCCCGTCCCGCCACGCGCGCGCCGGGCCGGCGACGGGATCCGCGCGCAGGAAGGACGCGCCGGTCGAGTGTCTGTTCATGGCTCTTCCCTCACGCGATGGCGGCACGCGTCTGGCGGCGTCAGTTCTGGCCGGTGCCGTCGCCGATCCCCCGCAGGGCGGGATCGGGCTTGAGCACGACTTCCACGACGTCGCCCGGCTGAAGCTCGGTGTCCTCGGCGACGTCGATCATGCTCGGTTTGGTCTTGTTGGGCCGGAAGACGGCGATCGACGCCTTCACGCGGTTGCCGGACAGGAGCTGGGTCCGCAGGGCGCCGGTGTAGACCAGCTTGTCGTTGACGCTGTTCAGGCGGGAGCGCAGCGCGGTCAGGTTGTCTTCCGAGACCTGCAGCTTCTCCATGGCCTCCAGGGCCTGCTGGTCGTCGACCCGTTCGAGCCTGCGGGTCAATTCGCCCTTGTCGCGCTCCAGCTGGGACACCTGGACGGTGGTCTGGAGCGCCCGGGTCGAGGACAGCAGCACCGCCCGGCGTGCGTCGGTCAGGCGGGTCGTCACCACGGCGCCGCGCTGGAACAGGGCCCGCACCGCGTCGTACTCGTCGGCATCGGCGGTGACGCCCTCCTTCTCCTTGGCCTGCTGCTCGGTCAGGCTGACCAGCTGGCCCTGGGCGCGGACGAGGGCGCGCTGCAGATGGTCCTTCTCCTTGCCGATGTCGGACATCTGCACGCGCAGCTGCTGCTCGGCGAGCTTCTGCGCGACGGTGGCCCGGGACGGCGGCACGTTCAGGGGCGCCTCCGTGCCGGCCGGCGATGCCTGGGCCGCCTTGTCGGGACGCGCCCCCGCGATGATCGCCTTCAGCCGCCAGACATTGGCGCTCTCCCGGGCGATGCTCGCCCAGACCGCATCGTATTCGGCGCGCAGGTTGGCGCTCTCGATCACCGGATTCTCCATCCGGAACCGCAGGAGGTTGTAGCCGCCGGCCAGAGCCACCGCCTGCCGGACGGTCATGCCCGGGTGGAACGGGTGCTCGCCCTGCTTGGTCACGTCGCCGCTCAGGTAGACCGGCTGGTACTTGGAGATCCGGACGCCGATCTCGTCGGGCTCGATCACGGCGATCGATTCGCGCCCTTCCGAGTTGCGCTGCCGCACCGCCTTGGCCGGCAGCGCCGTCTGGAGATTCTTGCGCAGCTCCGCGACGGTCAGCCCGGCCGCCGGCACGTCGCCGAGCAGCGGCACCATGACGGTGCCGTCGACCCCGACTGTCGCCTCCTGCTTGAATCCGGGAATGCTGAGCGCCGTCACCTCGACGGTGTCGCCGGCCGCGATCCGGTATTCGGCGAAAGCCGGCTGGGCGGCGAGCCCGAGCAGCGCCGCGATACTCACTGCGAAGACTCTTCGCAGCGAAGCACCGCCCCGGGGGGCCATTCCGGCGAAGAGTTCGGGGTTTACCGAACGGGACCAAGTCTTCACGCGTCGTCCCTTCATGCTCGGGCGCAGCTCAGCCGGCATGATGCGCAGCGGCACAGTTCGCCGGGACTCGTCCAAAAGGAGGCCGGCGGCACCGTTCGGCACCCCGCTCTGCGCCTTTCGAGGTAGCGCTTCCGGCCCCGGGCCACCCCGGGCGAGGGCGGTTCGCCTTTCGGGGGATCAACAATATCGAAAGCCTGGGTTCCCGATCGTCCACGCCACCGCGCAGTTTTGCCGCACAGAAGTTCGGCAGAAGGAGCTGCGGGGATGCCGATTACCGATGCGGATATTGAGCGGGATGTGGGTATCTTCTACCCGGATCTCGTTAATATTTACGGATGTGAAATAAAGACCGGATCGCGCATCGGCCCGTTCGTCGAGATCCAGCGGGGCAGCACCATCGGCCCCCGCTGCAAGATCTCTTCCCACACCTTCATCTGCGAAGGCGTCTTCATCGGCGCGGAAGTGTTCGTCGGCCACGGCGTGGTCTTCACCAACGAGCGCTACCCCGAGGCGACCAACCCGGACGGCAGCCTCAAGCGCGACGGCGACTGGGAGCTCGTCGAGACGGTGGTCGGCGACCGCGCCTCGATCGGCTCCAACGCCACCATCGTGGCGGGCATCACCATCGGGGAGGGCGCCCTGGTCGGCGCCGGCGCGGTCGTGACCCGCGACGTCCCCCCCTACGCCATCGTGGCCGGATGCCCCGCTCGGGTCATCGGCGACACGCGCCAGAAGCGCGCGCGATCCCGCCGGCCGTCGGCGGCCAAGCCTCTGCAGATCGCTTGAGGGAAACCACGCACATGATCGCCATCGGAATCGTCGGCTACGGCTATTGGGGGCCCAATCTCGCCCGCTGCACGTCGGAGACCGAGCATTGCCGGCTCGCCGCCATCGCGGACCAGTCGCCAGCGGCCCTGGCCCGGGCGGGCAAGCGCTACCCAGCCGCCGAGCTTCACCAGGATTGGCGCGACCTCATCGCGGATCCGCAGATCGACGCCGTCATGGTGGCGACCCCGGTGAGCTCGCATTTCGAGATCGCCATCAACGCGCTCCGAGCCGGCAAGCACGTCTTCATCGAGAAGCCGATCACGTCCTCGGCCACCGAGGCCCGGCTGCTGATCGCGGAGGCGGCCAAGCGCAACCTGACCCTCATGGTCGATCACACCTTCGTCTACACGGGGGCGGTCGAGAAGATCCATGAGCTGGTCACGGACGGCTCGCTCGGCGACGTGTTCTACTACGACTCGACTCGGGTGAATCTCGGCCTGTTCCAGCGCGACGTGAACGTGATCTGGGATCTCGCGGTCCACGACCTCGCCATCCTCGACCACATCCTGGACGTCGCGCCCGTGGCGATCTCGGCGAGCGGCACCGGCCATTTCAGCGGCCGCCCCGAGAACATGGCCCACATGACCGTGTTCTACCCGCGCGGCGTCGTCGCACAGATCAACGTCAACTGGCTGGCGCCCGTGAAGGTCCGGCAGACGCTGATCGGCGGCAGCAAGAAGATGATCGTCTACAACGACTTGGACCCGATCGAGAAGGTCAAGGTCTACGATCGCGGTGTCACCGTCGGCGACGGCTCCGGGGACATCACCGAGCTGATGGTCTCGTACCGGACCGGGGACATGTGGTCGCCGCACCTCTCCTTCCGCGAGGCGCTCGTCGTCGAGATCGAGCACTTCGTCGACTGCATCGCCACCGGCAAGGCGCCCATGACCGACGGCCACAGCGGCTTGCGCGTGGTCGAGATGCTCGAAGCCGCGATGCGCTCCCTGCGCCAGAACGGCACCCCCATCGATCTCCTACCGCTTGCGAGGGCCTCGTGATCCCGTTTCTCGACCTCAAGGCGCAATACGCCGCCATCGGCGGCGACGTCGAAACCGCCGTCATCAACGTCCTGCGCAGCGGCGACTTCGTCCTCGGACCGGCGGTCACCGCCTTCGAGGCGGCCTTCGCCAAGGCCTGCGGCGCCAAGCACGCCGTGGCCGTCAGCAGCGGAACCGCCGCGCTCCATCTCGCGCTACTGGCTCTGGATATCGGGCCGGGCGATGAGGTGATCACGGTCTCGGCGACCTTCGTGGCGACGGTGGCGGCCGTGATCTACGCCGGTGCGACGCCGGTCCTGGTCGACATCGACCCGGTGAACTGGACCATGGATCCCGCCCTGGTCGAGGCGGCGATCACGCCCCGCACCAAGGCGATCCTGCCGGTGCACCTGCACGGGCGGATGGCGGATCTCGACGCGCTCGGCGCCATCGCCCGGCGCCACGGGCTCGCCCTGATCGAGGACGCCGCCCAGGCGCATCTCGCCGAGCGCGGCGGCAGGAAGGCCGGCACGATCGGGGATATCGGCTGCTTCAGCTTCTATCCCGGCAAGAATCTCGGCGCCTACGGCGAGGGCGGTGCCATCGTCACCGACCGGGACGACCTCGCCGAGGCGGCGCGCTGCCTGCGCGACTGGGGCCAGGCCGGCAAGTACAACCACGTCCGGCACGGTTTCAACCTGCGCATGGACGGGGTCCAGGGGGCGGTGCTGGGCACCAAGCTCCCCTACCTGGAGGGCTGGACCCGGGCCCGGCAGGCGGTGGCCGCCGAGTACGGCCAACGGCTCGCGGGCCTCGGCCTCGACCTGCCGGGCCCGGCCGGACGCGACCATGCTTTCCACGTCTACGCGGTCAGCACCCCCGACCGCGAGGGCCTGCGCCAGCACCTGACCGAGGCCGGTGTCGCCACCGGCATCCACTACCCCGTCCCGGTCCATAGGCAGCCCGCCTACCGCCATCTCGACGACGGGACCGGCGGCCTGCCGGTCACCGAGCGGCTGGCCGCCCGGACCCTGTCCCTGCCGATGTTCCCGGAACTGACGACCAGCCAGATCGACAGCGTCTGCCGGGCCGTCTCGAGCTATTGCGAGGTCGCCGATGCCCAAGCTGCGTGAGGTTACCAAGGGAAGCCGCTTCGGCGGCGACCTGCGCGGAACCCGGATCCTCGTCACCGGCGGATCCGGCTTCATCGGCTCCCACATCATCGACCTGCTGGTCGAGGCCGGCTGCGACGAGATCGTGGCCATCGACAACATGGTGCGCGGGCGCCCCGAGAACCTGAAGGACGCCCTTGGCTCGGGCCGTGTCCGGCTGGTGCAGGGCGATATCCGCGACCGGGCCCTGATGGACAGCCTGGTCAAGGGCACCGACGTGGTGTTCCACCAGGCGGCCCTGCGGATCACGCAATGCGCCGCCGAGCCGCGCCAGGCCTTCGAGGTGATGGCGACCGCGACCTTCGACCTGCTCGAGCGCTGCGTCGAGGCCGGCGTCGCCAAGGTGGTGATGGCCTCTTCAGCCTCGGTCTACGGCATGGCCGAGAGCTTCCCGACCACGGAGAAGAATCACCCCTACGACAACCGCACCCTCTACGGGGCCGCGAAATCCTTCGGCGAGGGCCTGCTGCGCTCGTTCAACGACATGTACGGGCTGGACTACGTCGCCCTGCGCTACTTCAACGCCTACGGGCCGCGCATGGACCTGACCGGCCGCTACACCGAGGTGATGGTGCGCTGGATGCAGCGCCTGGCCGAGGGCCAGTCCCCGATCGTGTTCGGCGACGGCCTGCAGACCATGGACCTCGTCCATGTCCGCGACATCGCCCGGGCCAACATCCTGTCGGCGACCGCGCCGGCCACCGACGTGGTGCTCAATGTCGGCACCGGCGTGGAGACCTCGCTCGTCGATCTCGCCGGCCATCTCACCCGGATCATGGGCCGGGACGGCACGCCGCTCATCCACGAGGCCGAGCGCGCCGTGAACCCGGTGCCCCGGCGCCTGTGCGACACCAGCCTCGCCCGGGAGCTGATCGGCTTCGAGGCCGAGATCGGGGCGGCCGAGGGCCTCGCCGACCTGGTGGCCTGGTGGAGCGACGAGGCCGGTTCGGATCACCTGAGGCGGGCGCTGGCATGATCCCGATCGCGAAACCCGATGTCGGCGAGCCGGAGGCGGAGGCCGCCGCCGCCGTGGTCCGCTCCGGCTGGCTGACCCAGGGGCCGCAGGTCGCGGCCTTCGAGGCGGAGTTCGCCGCGATCGTCGGCGCCCCCCATGCCTGCGCGGTCTCGAACTGCACCACGGCGCTGCATCTTGCGCTGCTCGCCGCCGGGGTCGGACCCGGCGACGAGGTGGTGACGGTGAGCCACAGCTTCATCGCCACCGCCAACGCCATCGCCCAGTGCGGGGCGACGCCGATCTTCGTCGACATCGACCCGGCGACCTTCAACATGGCCCCGGAGGCCGCCGCCGCGGCACTCACCGAGCGGACGAAGGCGATCGTCTGCGTCCACCAGATGGGCATGCCTTGCGATCTCGAAGCCATCGTGGCGATCGGGCGCCGCTCCGGCATCCCGGTGATCGAGGACGCGGCCTGCGCGATCGGCTCCGAGCGCCTCCAGGACGATGTCTGGCGGCCGATCGGCGGCCCGGCCGGGGACGTGGCGTGCTTCTCGTTCCACCCGCGAAAAGTCCTGACCACCGGCGACGGCGGCATGATCACCACGGCCAATCCCGACTGGGACCGCAAGTTCAGGCTGTGGCGCCAGCACGGGATGAGCGTGTCCGATGTGGCGCGCCACGGCAGCGCCAAGGTGGTCGCCGAGGAATACACGGTCGCCGGCTACAATTACCGGATGACCGACGTGCAGGCCGCCATCGGCCGCGCGCAGCTGACCCGGCTGCCCGGCCTCATCGCCCGGCGGCGCGCCCTCGCGGACGGTTATCGGGCGCGGCTCGCCGATCTTCCGGAGGTGACGCCGCCCCCCGAGCCGATCGGCTCGCGCAGCAACTGGCAGAGCTTCTGCGTGCGCCTGCCGGAGGCGGCCGACCAGGGTGCCGTGATGCAGGCGATGCTGGACCAGGGCATCGCCACCCGACGGGGCATCATGTGCGCCCACCTGGAGCCGCCCTACGCCGAGGCGCCCCGGCGCTTCGCCCTGCCGGAATCGGAGCGCGCGCGCGACCACGCGATCCTCCTGCCGCTCTATGCCGGCATGGACGACGCGATGCAGGACGTCGTGGTGGCGGCCCTGCGGGCAGCGCTGCGATGATCGAAGCCGTCGCCGCACCTGAGGCGCAGGCGCCGACGGTCCTGTACCGCGCCAAGCAGATGGCGCGGGCGGTCGGGCTGACGCGCGGGCGCGTCGCGGCCGCCCGGATGGCCTGTGAGCGGCACGCGCTGGCGGTCGGCGGACGGCCGCGCCTGCGCGCCGGCGGTCGGGTGCTCTGCTACCACTCCGTCGGCCAGCGGGCGCTCGGGGTGAACGACGTGAAGCCGGCCCGCTTCGCGCGTCAGATCGCGCTGGCGCTCGACCTCGGCTACCGCTTCGTTCCGGCGTCCCGGATCGCCGAGACGGGGGGCACGGCGAACGAGCTCGCGATCACTTTCGACGACGGCCACCGGTCCGTGCTTACGGCCGCCGCCCCCATCCTGAAGGCGCACGGCGTGCCGTGGTCGCTGTTCGTGGTTTCGGGCTGGTGCGAGACCATCGGGTCCGATCGCAGCGCCTCGCTCCTGACATGGCGCGAGATCGCGGAGCTTGCCGCGGACGGGGTCGAAATCGGCAGCCACTCCGTCACGCACCCGGATTTCGGGCGCCTGGGCGAGGCCGAGACGATCGAGGAGCTGGTGGCGTCGCGAGCCATGATCGAGCGCCGTCTGGGCTTCACCCCGACGAGCTTCGCCATACCGCTCGGACAATCGATGAACTGGACGTCCTTCGCCCAGAAGGCCGCCCGGGCGGCGGGCTACCGGACCCTCTACGCGCAGGCCGAGGAGACCCGGCCCGCCGGAACCGTCCCGCGCACTTTCGTCACCGCGTTCGACCATGACCTGATCTTCCAGGCGCTCCTGCGCGGGCATTTCGACGCCTGGGAGGAGTGGGTATGACCCGCGCCAAGTCCTCGTACCGAGTTGCCGCTACGCCCGGGGCGGCGCACACAGGAGCCCCGCTATGACCGCTCCGGGCCCGACCCGCGTCTCCGTCATCGTCCCGACCTGCAACAGGCCCGGGCTGCTCGCCGAGGCGTTGGCCAGCATCCGCAGGCTGGAGGCCGACGACCTCACCTTCGAGATCGTGGTCGGCGACAACGGAACATGCGGCGAAGCCCGGGAGGTCGTGGCGGCTTACGGCGCGGTCTACGTGGCGACGACGCGACGGGGCTGCCCCGGCGCGCGCAACGCGGCGCTCCACGCGGCGACTGCCGACCTGATCGCGTTTCTCGACGACGACGACGTCTGGCTCCCTGGCAACATCCGGCCGCAACTCGCTCTCCTGGCGGAGCGACCCGATCTCGAGGCCGTGACCGGGCAGGCCGTGTTGGCGGATCACAACCTGGACAACCCGGGTGCGCCCTGGCCCGACCCCCATCCCGGGGACGGCGACGACCTGATCCGATCCATGCTGAGCGGCTACTTCCCGCAGGTCGGAACCCTGGTCGTCCGCCGACACGCCTACGCGGCGATCGGCGATCTCGACGAGTCGCTGCTCTTCGGCTCCGATCACGATTGGCAAATGCGGTTCGCCCGGCGGCGGACCTTCGCGTTCACACCGGTGCTGGGCGTCATGCTGCGAGGCCGCGCCTTCGGGACCTTCACGGCCCTGCAGATCAAGCGCCAGCGGTATGACCGAAAGATCTTCCTGCGCCACAGCCTCCCGGAATGGCGGGTCTGGAGCTCCCCCCGGGCGTTTCTGAAGGCCTACGCGGGCACGCTTCAGCACTTCTACTGGTACTTCGTGGTGACCGCCGAGGAGGCCGCCGCCGACGGCAAGCGCGACGACGTGCTCCAGGCCGTTCGGGGCGCCTTCCTGGTCTTCCCGATGCGCGCCCTCTACCACCTCGTCCGCCGGACCGGCCTGCGCCGCGCCGTTCTAGCGAGCGCCCTGCGCGGCTGAGGCGCCGCTGGGCAGCCGTTCGAGAATTCGAGATTCGACGGACCCCGAATGCGGGGCCCTCGGCTTCCCTCGGGACGTTCCGTCGGCCGATCATGCGTTCCCGCGCGTCGTCCGACCGACCGCGCCGGATCGGGGCGACCAGCCTTCGATCAAGTCCCGATCTCGCCCGCCTCAGGCCACCAGCCGATCCGCGCGCCATGCGCGTACCAGGGCCGCGCCTCCCCGCCCGCCGGATTCCGCAGGGCTTTCAGGGACGCCGTCCTGCGAGCCCCGAGGAGGCGCTTCAGGGTGATCCGCCACCATGTCGGCGACCGCCAGTATCCGGCGTCGTGGGCTTGCGCGAAGGCCAGACAGTCGCGCCACGTCCCGTCGCCGGGAACGTCGAGCGCGGCGCTGGCAATCCACAAGGCTTCCCGAGCGAAGCGGCCGCGCATCTCCGCCAGCCACGTCGAGAATTCCGGGGCGCGGTCGCCGAACCGGTGCTCGAATGCCTCGCAGGTTTCAAGGATCTCGCGCCGGTCGCCGATCGGACGCAACTGGTAGGCGGCGCTCATGTTGGAGGCGTGCCACCGGTAGAGACCCTGAACGGCATTGATGATGCCGATCGAGCCGACCGATGCCGCGCGCATCCAGGTGTCCAAGTCGGACGTATGCCGGAAGGCCGGATCGTAGCCGCCGATCCGATGCTGGACGCTGGTGCGCATCACGGCGCACGGTGTCGGCACCCCGTTTCCCGCGGTGCAGATCCGGTGCAGGAAGGCCCGACCGGAGATGACCTGGCAATCGGCCTCGCGCGGGTCGGTCGAGGTCGGCGCCGTGCGGCCATCGGCTAGCATCAGCGCCATCCCGTACGCCATGGCGATGCTCGGATCGTTGTCCATGAGCTGCGTGGCGCGGGCCAGGGATCCCGGCGCCAAGAGGTCGTCGGCCGAGATCAGCACCACGTAGTCGGCCCGGGCCCAGTCCATCACGCCGCGATTGGCGGTGGCGATGAGGCCGAGATTCTCGGCGTTGCGCAGGTACGTCACGCGCGGATCCGCGGCGGCGAGGCGCCGCGCCACCGCGGGCGTGTCGTCCGGCGAGGCATCGTCGACGATCAGCACGCGGACGGTGACGTCGCGCTGCGACAGGATGCTCTGGACACAGCCTTCAAGATAGTGCGCATACTTGTAGCACGGCACCACGACATCAATCGAAGGCATGGCCTGCTCCAAATCTCCGGCGCGCGAAAGATGCGAGATGTGCGAGGACGTAGTGGACGGCGCCGTAGAGTTCCCAGGCGGGCGTCGTGAAGCTCGATCGGCGCCAGCGCCACGGGGGGCCGATCCGCCAGCGTACCGCCGCCACGCCCTTGGCGAAGGCGAGGAGTTCGCCGCGCAGCAGGTACTTCACCGTGTAGGCGCCGCGGCCGATGTCGTAGCTCTTGTAGAGCTTCGGGATGTCAGAGACTTTGCGCCCGTGATGATGAAACACGACCATCGATGGATGGTATGCTCCATCCCAGCCCGCACCCACTGCCCTAGCAGCTGCGTCGACATCTTCAGCAGCAAACGGCGTGCCGGCCCCCATCGTCGCATCGAAGCCTCCGATGGCACGCAACGTGGCCCGACGAAACGCAAGATTGCCGCCGATGATCCCGTCGCAATGAAGATAAGCTCCGGCCGTCGCCAAATAACGTCGCGGTGTGCGCGAGCGGTTGATGGTAACGGGCGCATCAGTCGGATCAAACAGCTCGACCCGACCGCTGATGCAGCCAATGCGCGGATCCGCGAAGCCCCGCGATGCCTCAGTGAGAAAGTCAGACGCGACGTAGCAATCGTCATCTGTGAACGCGATGATCCGCCCCTGTGCGGTCGCGAGGCCGGCATTCCGCGCCCCCCCTAGGCCAGGTCGGGCGTGATAGATCCGTCGCACCGACACAGGACCCTGGCAGCCAGGCTCGACCGAGCGGGGGTGCGCTACGTCCTCAAGCTCGAGATTCGCCCCACGCTCGAAGGCCGGATTGGCATTGCTCTCGATCGTTTTCCCACGCGCGGCCGCGGACGCTACGACTGCCGCGGTGTCGTCGGTCGAGCCGTTGTCGACGACGATCACCTCGAACGTCCCATCGAATGTGAGCCGGCCGATTGCATCCAGGCATGCCGCCAACTGCCGAGCCCGGTTCCGGGTCGCGATCACGAGCGAGACATCGAGCCGGCCGTCCGCCGCGAGTAGATTCGATTGCCGGAGCGTGCCCGGTGTCCGCCGCAACAGGCGAAAACGCAGGCGCAGGTGTTCCCCGCGCCCGACATTGCCGGCGTGCCGTGCCTGCTCGAAGAATGATGTGCCGCTCAGCGCTCGCCAGTATAGCCAGGACCAAGGGTGATAAGTCCCGGCCAGCCAGGGCTTTTGACTTCCTGTGAAGTGCACGATCCGTGGTCGCTGCCCGTTCAGAGCGGGCTGTCCGGCCCCAACCGAAATGGCCGTGCAGCGCTGGACATTCCAAGCCGTGTCCAGGGCATGCCAGCGACCGGCGCAGATCCAGTTGAGGGCATCCTGATCGTTCCAGGGGAGTACCTCAGCATTCTGGGCGTAGAAGGTGATCGCGATATTGAACAGAGATTCCGCCCGCACCCTTTCGAGGTCGATCAGCAGCACGCCAGCATTGAAGTAGCCGCCTGTCGGTAGCTGCCAGCGGCTTGTGAAATCAGTCGGATCCTCATTTTCGTCGTGAACCGCGCCGAGAACATCATCTTTGAGATCAAGATTCCACAGATCTCGAAGGTCGCCGAGAACCACGATGTCAGTGTCGAGATAGATTACGCGACTGCAATCCTTTGGTGCGAGCGACTCAAGCGCCAGTCTGAACAGGGTCGCTCGACTGAAGTGTCCGCGGTCCTGAAAGCTTGGGACATCGTCCGTTCCAACAGGCACCCAGACGAACTCGGCCGACGGCGCTAAGGCCTGGAAGCGGGCTTGAAGGCTCGCTTCCAAGCCGGCGTTCAAGACTATGAACCGAAAGCGCGCTCCCGGGGCGCCGCGAACCGCCGAGGCCACGACGGCGGCGGCGTGCGGCGCGTAGGTCCCGTCGAACCCGAGAGCCACATCGATGCGGGCGGGGTCGGCCGGCATGACAGCCTCAGGCTCCGCCGGGTGCGTGGTGCCAGGTCCCAGCCTCGTGGAAAACCCCGAACACATCGGGGTCGAGGTCGGGATCCGCCACATGGAAGCGCGGGCCTAGGCGGGCCGCCAGGGGACGCCCGGCATCCTTGCCCACGACGTTCACCGAGACGGTGTAGGAGGCCGCGGTCAGGGCCAGCGGCCCGGTCATCACCTCCACGGTGCCGTCTGGCCCGAAGGCGGACAGGCTGACGCCGTCGATGAGGCTGCTGTAGTTGCAGCACAGCAGATCATCGGCGCGGGTGACGGAGACGCGCAGATGCGTCCGCGGCACCGCCCCCGAGGTCGTGTAGGCGAGACGCACGCGCATCCGCTCGCCCGATCTGAACAGGGTGCGCGGCGCTCCGGATTCGTCGAGGATCTCGATGCCCTGGATCTCCAAGGGCGAGCCCGTCTCTGGCCGGAACCAATTCGGGGGCGCCAGGTAACTGTCCTGCTCGTAGTGGCGCAGCCCCTCGTCGGTGGGGCCGTCGAAGGCGACGCGGCCGTTCTTGATGTAGATGACCCGCTCGCACATGGTCTTCACGCTGAACATGTTGTGCGAGACGAGCAGGATGGTCGAGCCCTTGGTCTGGAGGCGCCGGGCGAAGTCGATGCACTTTTTCTGGAAGGTGTAGTCGCCGACCGCCAAAACCTCGTCGAGGAGCAGGATGTCGGGCTCGAGATGGGCGGCGACCGAGAAGGCCAGCCGGACATACATGCCGCTGGAATAGCGCTTCACCGGCATGTCGATGAAGTCGCCGATCTCCGAGAACTCGACGATCGCCTCGAACTTCTCCGCGATCTCGTGGCGGTGCATGCCCAGGATCGAGCCGTAGAGGAAGATGTTCTCGCGCCCGGTGAGCTCCCGGTGGAAACCGGTGCCGACTTCGAGCAGGGCGCCGACCCGGCCGACCAGCCGGATGCTGCCGGTGGTCGGGGCGGCGATCCGCGAGATCAGCTTGAGCAGGGTGCTCTTGCCCGCCCCGTTCATCCCGATGATGCCGACATTCTCGCCGTGCTTGATGCCGAAGCTGACATCCTTGAGCGCCCAGAAACCCTCCTTGGACGGGCGCGCCTCGGACTTCCGCGTCAGCAGGCCCCGGGCGCCCTCGATGAGCGCCTCGCGCAGGGAGTTCTCGTGCGTGGCCCGCGAGGCGCGCCAGTATTGCTTGCCGATATCTTGTACGCTGATCGCCATCGACATCAGATTACATCCGCGAAAGAGCGCTCCATGCGCTGAAAGAAGATCAGTCCGGTGACCAGCAGCACGGATGCGACCGTGACCGAGACGGCGAGCGCGAACAGGTCGGGGGCGGTTCCGCCGAGGATCGAGAACCGGAACGCCTCGATCAGCCCGACCATGGGGTTGAGCGCGTAGACCCAGCGCACCGAGTCGGGGACGATGCTCGCCGCGTAGACGATCGGCGAGGCGTACATCCAGATCTGGATGAGGAACGGCAGGGTGTGCTTGACGTCCCGGAAGCGGACGTTGACCGGCCCGAGCCAGAGGCTGACCCCGAGCGCCAGCATCGCGGTGACGGCGAGCGTCGGGATCGCGAAGACGATGTGCCAGCTCGGCACCACCCCGTACCCGAGCATCAGTACCAGCATCACCACCAGGGCGATGGCGAAATCGACCATCGGCGACACCACGGTGGCGAGCGGGATCACCAGGCGCGGGAAGTAGATCTTGCGGATGAGTTCCGCCTCGGTGACGAGGCCGGTGGCGCTCCGGCGCACCGACTCGGCGAAGTAGGTCCACAGGATGATGGCGCTGCCGGCAAACAGCGCGTAGGGCGCTCCGTCGGTAGGGATCTTGGCGAAATGGCCGAAGATGACGGTGAAGATCGCCACCGTGAACAGCGGCTGGGCGATGGCCCAGCAGGCGCCCAGCGCGGTCTGGCGATAGAGCACCTTCAGGTCGCGCAGGATCAGGACCCACAGCAACCCGCGATACTGCCAGACGCTCGCGGCATCGAAGGCGACGAGCTTGTGATCCGGAACAATCTCGGTGACCGGCATCGCGGTCGGTTCTGATCTCGGCCCGGCAAGGCCGTGTTTCGGCGCATCGAGCGCAAGCGCGTCCAAAGAGTCCATCATTCGAGGCGATCCCGCACGACGATCGGTGCTTGCGGGATCCGCTCGCGGCGCTTGGTGGCCGGATCGGCGATCCCACTGAGCTGGGCTATCACTGCGGTCAGCCGGCACGAATTACATCTTTCGTCGTACCGAGCCTCCCGACTGAAGAGGTGGTTGTCGTTAACCACGGTATTGATTGCCTATGAGGATAGAAGAGACCCCGGTCGCGGGACGTCGTCTTTGTCGAGACCGGCTCCGTCGGCCCGGACAGGCATGTCGGGCGGACGAGCCGGTCTCACCGAGGCGCTGCGCTTCCTCCGGAACGGGGCCGCCACGGGTCCGGCGAAAGACCGGGTCCGGGTCTCAGGAGAGCCGCCATGAAGGACGCTTCGGTCGATGACTCGGACGGCGCGGGCATCCCGCTCGTGACGATCGCCATGCCGGCCTTGAACGAGGCCCACCACATCGCCGAGGCGATCCGCTCGGTGATGCCCGCCCCGGACACGCTCGCCTGTGAATTGCTGGTGATGGACGGCGGCAGCAGCGATGCGACCTGCGCCATCGTCCGGGCGCTGAGCGCCGAGGATCCGCGGATCCAGCTGATCCACAACGCCCGCCGCATCCAGGCCTCGGGTCTCAACCTCGCGGCGCGGCTCGCGCATCCGGGCTCCACCTATCTGGTGCGCGCCGATTGCCACGCCGCCTATCCCGAGAACTGGGTGCGGGACCTGATGCAGACGATCCGCCTGCGGGAGGCGGTCTCGGTGGTGGTGCCCCTGCGGACCGTCGGGGTGACGCCGCTGCAGCGGGCCATCGCGGCCGCCCAGAACAGCCGGCTCGGCAATGGCGGGTCGGCGCACCGCCTGGGCGGGATCTCGGGCTACGTCACCCACGGCCACCACGCCATCTTCGACCGGCGCGAGTTCCTGCGGGTCGGCGGCTACGACGAGAGCTTTTCCCACAACGAGGATGCCGAGCTCGACCGCCGGTTCTGCGCGGCCGGCGGCCGGATCTATCTCGCGGCCGATCTCGCCGTGACCTACTTCCCCCGAGCGACCCTGTTCAGCCTGACGCGGCAATACTTCCAGTACGGCCGCGGCTGCGCTCGGACCCTGGAGAAGCATGCCAGCCTGCCGCGGCTGCGCCAGATGCTGCCGCCCCTGGTCCTGCTCTACGGCGTCGTCGCCCTGGCGCTCGCCGCGGTCGCGCCGATGATGCTGGTCCTGCTGGCGGTCTACGCGGGCGGCTGCGGCCTGAGCGGCCTCGCCCTGGCGCTGAAGGCGCGGGAGCCGATGCTGGTCATGAGCGGTCCGGCGGCGATCGCGATGCACCTGTCCTGGGCGGTCGGCTTCCTGTCGCACCGGGGTTATCGCCGGACCCTGCTGCGGACCGCCCTGCGCCGGAAGCCGCCCCTGCTCGGCGTCCCGCCCGGATCGGACCCGGCGAGTGTCAATTGACGGGGTTTTTCGTACGCGGACCCCGCGAATCCGGTGTCAGAAGTCGGACGCCGTTCCGCATCCGTCGCGGATTCCTATCCAGGGCTGTAGTCTCGCACGGTCAAGCCGATTATCGACACGCGCAACGTTTCCGGGCCCCGTGAGTCCCGGACCCCGCATCGTGCCGTGACGGCTTTGGAGTGTTGTGACCGTGCCCGACAGGACCCCGCGCCCCGTGATGCTCGTGATCCTCGATGGCTGGGGACTCCGGGATACGGTCGCCGACAACGCCGTGCTCCAGGCGCGCACCCCCGTCTTCGACGCCCTGATGCGCGAGCGTCCCCGGGCGCGCCTGATGACCTACGGCGCCGATGTCGGCCTGCCCGAGGGGCAGATGGGTAATTCCGAGGTCGGGCATCTGAATATCGGTGCCGGCCGGGTGGTCATGCAGGACCTGCCGCGGATCGACGCCGCGGTCGCGGACGGCTCGCTCGCCACCAACCCGGAGTTGGTCCGGTTCATCGACCGGCTGCGGGCGAGCGGCGGCACCTGCCACCTCGTCGGCCTGCTGTCGCCCGGGGGCGTCCACGCCCACCAGGACCACGCGGTGGCGCTGGCGCGGGTGCTGGTCGAGGCCGGCGTGCCGGTCCGCCTCCATGCCTTCACGGACGGGCGGGACATGCCGCCGCGCTCCGCCGCCGGCTGCTTGGAGACTGTCGAGGCCGCGCTCCCCGAGGGCGCCCGCATCGCCACTCTGTGCGGCCGCTACTACGCGATGGACCGCGACCGGCGCTGGGAGCGGGTCTCGATCGCCTACGACGCGATGACGGCCGCGCGCGGCGCCGCGTTCCCAAGCGCCATGGAGGCGATCGCCGCCTCCTATGTGGTCGACCTGTCGGACGAGTTCCTGCGGCCGGCCATCATCGGCGACTATGCCGGCATGAACGACGGCGACGGCGTGCTGAGCTTCAACTTCCGCGCCGACCGGACCCGGCAGATCCTCGAAGCGCTGCTCGACCCGGCCTTCACGGGTTTCGCGCGTGCCCGGACGGTCCGGTTCGCCGCCGCCCTCGGGATCGTCCAGTACAGCGTCGAGATCGACGCCTTCGCCGACACCCTGTTCGGCCCCCTCGACCTGCCGAACGGCCTCGGCGAGACCGTCTCCCGGGCCGGCCGCACCCAGCTGCGCATGGCCGAGACCGAGAAATACCCCCACGTCACCTATTTCATGAACGGCGGCCGCGAGGCGCCGTTCGAGGGCCAGGACGCGATCCTGGTGCCGTCCCCGAAGGTGGCGACCTACGACCTGCAGCCGGAGATGTCGGCCGCGGAACTCACCGACCGGGCCGTGGAGGCGATCGGCTCCGGCCGCTACGACATGATCCTCCTCAACTTCGCCAACCCCGACATGGTCGGCCATACCGGCAGCCTCGCCGCCGCCGTGAAGGCGGTGGAGACGGTGGATACCTGCCTCGGCCGGGTGGTCGACGCGATCACGGCGAGCGGTGGCGCGCTTCTCGTCACCGCCGACCACGGCAATTGCGAGATGATGCGCGACCCGGAGACCGGCGAGCCGCATACCGCCCACACCCTCAACCCGGTGCCGGTGACGCTGGTGGGCGTCGACGGCGTGACGCTCGCCGATGGCCGGCTGGCCGATGTCGCGCCGACCCTCCTCGACCTGATGGGCCTCGACCAACCGGCCGAGATGACCGGCCAGTCATTGATCCGGCGCTGAGGGGACCGACGATCCAGCGCCCGTCCGGGTGCGGGATCGAAGCAACGGCGTCTCAAAACAGCGTCCCGAAAGGTGGATCCCGGCTTTCGGAAAGAGACGATGCCCTAACGCTTGCGCCCGCATAAGGGTTATCGCCGAAGCGGCGACCGTTATGGCGCATGATGCGTAGGACATGATTGCCCGGCACAGCCTGATCTATGTCGGCTCGCGCGGCTTCGCCGCCGCCCTGAACATGGCCTCCGTGGCGGTGTTCACCCGGCTCGCGCCGGTGGAGAGCTACGGCACGTACCTCTACGTCCTGTCCTGGGCGCTGGTGCTCTACGGGGCCACCTGCCAGTGGCCGAAATTCGCGTTCTTCGCCCTCTACGACGAGGCCCGCGAGCCGGCCCAGGTCGGCACCGTGGTGCGGATCCTGGGGGGCACGCTGCTGCTCGCCGGCCTCGGCAGCGCACTCGCCGCCGGGCTCGGGCTGGTCTCGGGCCCTATGGCGGCGGCGATCCTGGCGCTCGCCTTCGGCACGACCCTGTTCGAGGGCTCCACCGAGATCGCCCGCACCCGCCTCAAGGCCGGGGCCGTGGCGGCCTCGGTGATGAGCCGGGCCGTGCTGATCCTCGGTCTGGGCAGCCTGGCGCTGCACCTGTCGGCCGATCCCCTGCACCTCGCTTTTGCGGTGGCCACCGCCAACGCCCTGGCGGCGCTGCCGGCCGCGATCACCATCGCCCCGATGATGCCCGGTCGCGGCAGCCGGGCCGAGGCGCTGCGGCTGTTCGCCTATGGCTGGCCGCTGGTGCTGTCCTTCGGAACGGCGGCGCTCGCCCAGAGCCTCGACCGGCTGATCATCGCCAAGACGGTAGGGCCCGCGGGGCTCGGCGCCTACGGGGCGCTCGCCGACTTCCTGAAGCAGAGCTTCATCGTGTTCGGCGAGGCGATCGCCCTGTCGCTGATCTCCATCGCCAAGCGCGAGGCGCGGGTGGGCGGCATCGCGGCCGCCTCCGGGGTGCTGAGCGACGCCGCCCGGGCCATGACCCTGATCGCCGCCTTCGGGGCGGTGTTCTTCCTGTGCTTCGACGACCTCGTGGTCGCGGTGCTGCTGGGGCCGGACTACCGGGCGGAGGCGCGGGCGCTCGCCCCGGTGCTGATCCTGGCCAGCATCCTGATGATGTTCCGGGCCTATTATTTCGGGCAGGTGATCTACTTCACCCGCTCCAGCCGGCTGGAGGCGGCGGCGGCCTTCGCCACCCTCGCGGCGGTGGCAGCGCTCTCTCTGCTGCTGATCCCCAGGCTCGGTGCCTCCGGGGCGGCCCTCGCCTTCGCGGGCGGGCAGGCCGCGGCCTGCCTGGTGCTGGTGCTCGGCGCCTACCGGGCCGGCACCACGATGCCGGTGCCGCTCGCCGACATGGTCGGGATCGCCGGCGCCGCCCTGGTCTGCGGCGCGGTGACCGCCGGGATCGGCCTGGTGCCGGGAGGGCTGATGCCCCCCGGTCAGGTCCTGCGGCTGGTCCTGCTGGTCGCCGGGGCGGGGGCGACCGCGTGGCACTACGACGTGCTCGGCTTCGCCGGCGCGATCCGCCACCGGCTGGCGGCCTAACGGGCGCGCCATGCCGGACACCGCGACCCTTCCCGACGGCCTGACGGCAGCGGTTCGGCCCCTCGATCCGGAGGCCGCCTGGATTCCGGCCTGGCGGGCGCTCGGCGCGGAGGCCCAGATCCGCAATCCGTTCTACGAAGCGGGCTACGCGCTCGCGGCCCAAAAGGCTTTCGGCGCGGGCGTGCGCCTCTTGATCGTCGCCGACCGTCCCCCCGAGGCGCCGGGCGCGCGGCTCCTCGCCGTTTGGCCGTTCCAGGTCTCCTGGCGCCGCTGGGGCCTGCCGCTGCCGGTGCTGATGGGCTGGACCCACGGCTACGGCCCGTTCGGCGCCCCGCTCCTCGACGGCGCCGACCCGGAGGCGGCACTCGCCGCCCTGCTCGCCGCGCCGCGGGCGCTCGGCTTGCCGCCGCGATTGTACCTGCCGAACGCGCCCGCGGACGGTACATTCGCGGATCTGCTGGCCGCGCACGGAGTGCGACAGGCGGCCTACTGGCGGCATGAACGCGGGTTGCTCGACGTGACCGGCCGGTCGATGCCGGCGCGGAAGACCTATCTCGACCATCTTTCCGGCAAGCGGCGGCGCAAGCTGCGCCTCGCCCTCCAGCGCCTGGAGGCGGCAGGTCCGGTCGCGCTCGAGATCCTGGACGCCCCCGCGGCCCTCGACGGCGCCCTGGACGACCACGTCGCCCTGGAAACGGCGGGCTGGAAGGGCCGGGCCGGCACCGGCCTGGGGCAGCGGCCCGACGAGGTCGCATTCCTGCGCGCCGTCCTGGCCGATCTCGGAGCCGAGGGCCGCGTGCGCGTCGCCCGGTTGCGCCGGGACGGCCGGATCCTGGCCTCCGCGATCCTGCCGCTCACCGGCCCCGAGGCCTGGGTGCTCAAGATCGCCCACGACGAGGCCGACCCGGAGGCCGCCCCCGGGGTGCAACTCATCCACCGCCTGACCGAGGCGGTGCTGGCCGGCGAAGGGATCGACCGGATCGACTCTTGTGCCCCGCCGGATTTCGCCCTCGGCTCGACCTTCTGGACGGAGCGGCGCCCGATCGCTCACCTCTTGGTCGAGGCTACGCGCGACCCGCTCTTCCCGCTGGCCCGAACCCTGGAGCGCGCCCGCGAGCGCGTGGCGCGGGCCCGCCTCACCAGCCGAAGCGCGCGATCTGCGTGAGCCGGTCCGCAGCCGCGGGGCATCGTGTGAGGAAGTAGGGCTGTCTTCTCGCTCGCCTGAAGCGGCAAATCTCGACCCGAAACCCTTCTGATCCTATCGATGAGTGCAACGCTTCACGCGCCGTTGTTCGAGTCTTTCGCCCTGGACGCTTAAATGACTGCAAGCACCATCACGATCAGCACAGAAGCCGACGCGGCGGCCAAGATCGTCGAGGATGGGCTGAATGCGTTCAATGCGTTGCACAACGGTCCCGATCCGACGAAACCGGTGTGGTTCATCTGTCGCGACGATCAAGGAACCGTGCTGGGCGGGCTCCAAGGCTTTATCCAGTGGGATTGGTTCGCGATCGCGATGCTGTGGGTGAGGGAAGAACATCGCGGCCAAGGCATCGGAACCCGGCTATTGACCGAGGCCGAACAGGAAGCTCGCAAACGCGGATGCATTAAGTTCCGACTCGGTACGATGACGTTTCAGGCGCCGGAATTCTATAAGAGATTTGGATATGTCGAGATCGGTCGGATGGACGATTTGCCGCCGGGCCATTCCTATATCTGGATGACGAAAATCTTGCCCGCGTAAATGTGCGATCCCGGCGGCCTGCTCCGCCTCGCTGCCGCGATGCTACCGGGACAGCCTTTTGGCAGATGCCGCGACCGGCGAGCCGAGGGCGCGCAAAACAGCCTCCGGTTCCCGGGCCACTGCGTTCAGCAACGAGCGGGCCGCGGGGTCGGGCAACTTCCTGTTCTGCTCCCAGTTCCGCAGAGTTGCTACCGGGATCTGCAGGGCGCGGGCGAACGCCTCCTGCGTCAGACCCAGCCGCGCGCGCACCTCGACCGGCGCGAGGACGGGACGCGCCGGCCCGGACGGCATATCGGCGAATCCGTCCTGGGCCTTGTAGCCGCGGATATCCTCGTCGGTGGTGGCCGCGAGCTTCTCGACATCGAGATCCGCCTCGCCGGCCATGATGTCCTCTAGGCTCCTGCGCGCCATCGTTGCTGTTCCCATTTCTCGGACGGCCAAGCGGTGATGATCCAGCGATAAGGTCCCGTCGCGTCCTCGCGGTCCGTGTAGACGACGGTCCAATAACGGCGTTCGACGCGGCCGACCGCAATCATGCGGATCTCGCCATAATCGTCGCGGTCATCCTCCCACTCGACAGTTCGGCCTGCGAAGATTCGGCTCGGAACGCGGAAGCCATGGCCGCGCTCGGCGCGGACCTCCGCTTCCTTCGCGTCCGACCAGTCGAAGTCCATGTCGAAATGTACGCCCTGGGCGCAGGGCCCGCAATGCGATCACGCTGCGGTCGGACCAGGCTAAAACCGCACCCGCTGTCGTGTCTACTTCAAGGGTGAACAGGGCCCGCCTCACCAGCCGAAGCGCGCGATCTGCGTGAGCCTTGCCTGCGTCGCCGCCTCGTCACGGCCGATGCGCGCGATCCGTTCGGACAGGGCATAGCAGGTCGCGCAGAACGGCATCTGGATCACCGGAATGCCTTCGCTCCGCGCCCGGCCGACCGAGGCGATCAGGCAGGGGACGACCGGCTCGTCCGCGGGCGTGTCGAGGCAGTCGGCCCGCGGGCTGCCGAACAGCGGGCGGTTCGGCCAAGTCAGCTGGAGGGTCGTGCCGCCGCGCCGGTCCGGGGCCGGCGCCAGGGTATAGCTGCGCAGGAACAGGCCGCAGGTCAGCAGGACGAGCCCGGGCAGGATTAGGGCGGCGCGCATTGGGGCTCAATCCCCCGCATCGAAGCGGCTGCGAAAGAACACCTCGCGGCCGGCGCCGTCGATCACCCGCACGGCGTGGGCCGGCTCGCCGGAGCGCTGGGGGACCCGGGCGCGGGCGAACAGGCGCAGGGCCCGCTCCTGGGCGGTCTCCAGGCTGCCGACGCGCACCGAGATCCGCGTCTGGACCTCGTCCGCCTCGGGGCCGAGGACTTCGATATGGAAGGTCTCGCGCAACGGCACCTGCCTGATCAGGAGCGCCGGTTCGGCGCGGATGGGGGCTGAGCCCGGGTTGGATGGCGACCTCGGAGCCAAGTCCAATTGCAACGCGCGCGCGGGCGGCTCTAAGAGGGGCGCCCCCGACATAGGGGAGATTGTTCGAGGAGTCCCGTGGACCCGTTGAAGGCTGCCGCCGCGACTGCCGTCTGCCTCGTCCTGTTCTGGCTGGCCTTCCGGCTGACCCGGCGCCTCGTCGATATGGCGATTGCCGGGGGCTACGCCGAGGAGCGCCGGCGGCTGGCGGAAGAGGAGGCTGAGGCCACCGCGGACGCCGTGCCGCAGGCGTCCGCCCGTCGCGCCACCCCGGCGAGCTTGGCGGCGAAAGGCGACCCATCGTTGCAAGGCGCGCCCGCGGAGTAGGGGGGCGCCGGTGCAAACCTGTCCCCATCCAGCCGGCTAGCCGCGATCCGGTTCGAACCCGCCGGTCTGCCGCAGGGCTTCGCCGGTAATCATGGCTGCCGCGACCGCGACGTTGAGCGAGCGCAGGCCAGGCCGGATCGGCACCACCACCCTGGCATCGGCCGCCGCGTGGACGGAATCGGGCACGCCGGCCGATTCGCGCCCGACCATCACGCAATCGTCGGGGCGGAACGCGAACTCCGTGTGGGGCAGGGCGCCCGCCGTGGTGGCGAGCACGAGCCGCAGGCCGGCCTCGGCCCGCCACGCCTCGAAGGCCGCGAACGAGCGGTGCCGGGTGATCGCCACATGGTCGAGATAATCGAGGCCCGAGCGGCGCAGGTGCCGATCCGAGACGTCGAAGCCCGCCGGCTCTACGATCTCGACCGCGAGCCCGAGGCAGGCGGCCATCCGCAGCATCGTGCCGGTGTTCTGGGGGATGTCGGGTTGGTAGAGGACGAGGCGAAGCATGGGGTGAGGCTTGTGATGGGCCGGCGCCGCGCCGTCAAAGCCCCCCGCTCATGATCCGGACTACGGCCCCGGCTGGTCGATGGACAGGAGCATCGTCCCGAACAGCGTGAGGATGACGCCGATCGCGCGGTTGAACAGGATCTGGCGGCGCAGGACGTAATCGCGGACGCCCGACTTCGAGAGATACGACGAGACCAGGGCGAACCACGCCAGATGGGACAGGGATATGAACAGGCCCCAGGCGACCTGCCGGTGCAGTGAGGCGTCCGGGCCCAAAGCCTGGCTGTAGATGCTGATCACGAAGAGCGAGGTTTTGGGATTGAGCCCGTTGGTGAGCAGGCCGGTGACGACGCCCCGCGCGCTGAAGGCGGCGGGCGGTCCGGCCGCCTCCGGCTCGGCCACCCGGCGGCGCAGGACCATCGAGACGCCCATGACGATGAGGTAGGCGGCGCCCAGGATCCGGATGAGGCCGAAGGCGTGGGGGACCGTGCGCTCGATCAGCGCGAGCCCGACGATGGCGTAGGCGACGTGGAACCAGCACGCGAATGCGATCCCGGTGCTGACGGCCAAGCCCGCCTGCCGGCCGTAGAGACAGCTGTTGCGCGACACCATGGCGAAATCGGCGCCGGGGCTCAGCACGGCCAGCCAGACGACGGGAACGATCAGGGCGGCCTGCTCCATGGTGAATTCCTCAAGGCTGGCGAACCCGGCCGCGCGTCGTCGCCGACGCGCCGGTGCGCGATGTCGCTGGTGTCGAGATGAGGCGGCTGCTTCGGGACGCCGCGGTCCAGTGCATGGAAGCACAGGCCTCGGATCGAAAAAATCGCGTTGCTCTCACCGAGATCCGTGAGGAAAACTCACCGAATGAAAGCCCCGCACCCCCTACGCGAACGCCTGCCGCAACTCGGCGCGCTCCGGGTGTTCGAATCGGCCGCCCGGCATGGGAGCCTGACCCGGGCCGCGGAGGAGCTGCACGTCACCCACGGCGCCGTCAGCAAGCAGATCAAGAACCTCGAGGCGGATCTCGGCGAGGCGCTGTTCGTGCGCCGCAATCGGGGTGTGTTCCTGACGGAGCGGGGCCGCGCGCTGGCCGCCCGGCTCCAGAGCATCTTCGGCGCCCTCGAAGACGCCCTCGCCGACTTCCGCACCAAGGGCTCCGCGCAGCCCCTGGTCGTCTCCTGTGAGCCGACCCTGTGCCTGAAATTCCTGATCCCGAGCCTCGGCGCGTTCCAGCAGGACACCGGTATCGAGGTGCGGGTGCTGGCGGCCGGCGGGCGCATCGATGTCCGGCGCGACCATGTCGACCTCGCCATTCGCCGGAACGATTTTCCGATCGACGGCGCGCTCCATGCCCGGGTGATCTGCGACGAGGCGATGGGGCCGGTCTGCGCGCCGGAGGCACTCGCCGGGTTCGAGGCGGAGACGGGCCAGTTCCCGCTTCCGGCGCTCCACACACGCAGCCGGCCCGATGCCTGGACGGCCTGGACGCGCCTGAACCGCCCGGCGATCGCCTGCACCGCGGACCGGACCTACGAGCATTTCTACCTCGCCATCGAGGCGGCCCTGGCCGGGCAGGGGGTCGCCCTTGCGTCGATCCACATGGTCGAACGGGACGTGGCGGCCCGGCGCCTGTGCAGTCCGCACGGCTTCTGGCCGGACGGGACCCAATACGTCGCCCTCTCGGCACATCCGATCGCGGATGACGCGCGGGCGACCCGCTTCGTGGACTGGCTCTCCGCCCGCATGAACGCGACCCTCGCGGCCGCGATGCCGTCACTCGGCGAGTCCCAGGCCGCGGTCGCTCAGCCGGCAAAGGGGCGGGCAATCCACGGTACGCGGTAAGAATCGGCGGAACTTACGCTGCGCCAGAGCCTTAAGGCCGCGCCACCCTGTTCGCGGTTCTCCGTCCGAAAGTCCTACCCGATGCGCACTCCGCTCCTCGCCTCGGCCCTCCTGCTGGCCAGCCTCGCAACCGCCGGGGCGCAGACCGCCAGCCCAACCCCGAACGCCGGCGCGCCCGCGGCGCCGGTCCCCGGCCAGCCGGCCACCATGGCCGACAACCTGCGCCCGACCTTCGTGGCCCAGACCCCCGACGACATGGTCGCCAGCAAGCTGATCGGCGCTAACGTCACCAACGCGGCCAACGACACGATCGGGCAGATCGCCGACTTCGTCCTCGACCAGAAGGGCAGCGTGAAGGCCTGGATCATCGGCGTCGGCGGCTTCCTCGGCATCGGCTCGAAGTACGTCGCCGTCGACCCGTCGGTGATGAAGCTCGACCGGACCGACGACAAGACGCTCCAGGCCCGCATCGACACCACCAAGGACCAGCTGAAGGCCGCGCCGGAATACATCTACCTCGGCAAGGAGCCGCCGAAGGGCGCCGCGGCCGCCCCGCCCGTCGGGGAGCCCGCTGCCAAGCCCTGACATCCAAGCCCTGACTTCCAAGCCCTGACTTCGGGTCCGAGCCGAGCCGGCTTGCCTTCGCGCGCCGTTCCGTGCTGTGCCAGCCGCTGCACGGAGGTCGGAGTCGAAAAAAGATGCGCCGCGCCCTGATCCCGCTCCTCGCCTTCTGCCTCGGTCTCGTCGGCCTGACCGGGGCGGCGGTGTTCGCGTTCATGCCGGACCGGGCGCCGGTGGGCGTGCCGGGCGTCGGCGGCCCGTTCACGCTGATCGACCAGGACGGGCGCACCGTCACCGAGCGCGATTTCACGGGGGCGCCGCACCTCGTGTTCTTCGGCTTCACCCATTGCCCGGACGTGTGCCCGACGACGCTCCAGCAGGTCTCGGACGTGCTCGCCGCCCTGGGGCCGAAGGCTGCGCGCATGCGGGTCGCCTTCGTCACCGTGGATCCGGAGCGCGACGACCCGGCGAGCCTGAAGACCTACCTGTCGAGCTTCGATCCGCGCATCACCGGGCTCACCGGCAGCCCGGAGCAGATCGTCGCCACCGAGAAGGCGTACCGAGCCTATGCCCGCAAGGTGCCCGGCAAGGATGGCGACTACACGATGGAGCACACCGCGATCGTCTACGTGATGGACGCGCAGAACCGCTTCCTCGGCGCCCTGGACGTCTCGCGCCCGGCCGAGGAGACCGCGGCCCAGTTGGCGAAGAAGATCTGAGCGGCCCTAGCGCATCGTCTTGTTCCGAAAGCCGGCGGCCACCGTTCGGGACGATGCTCTACAGCGTCATCCCGGCATGGAAGCGGTCGGGGGAGAGCGGCAGCAGGAACTGCACGCCGAAGCCACCCTCGAAGTAGCGGACGAGCCGCCCAGGCGTGCTGCCCACCGTCACGGCCGCTCCGAGGGACAGCTTTGCCGAACAGGCGACCGCCACGCCCGACATCGAGATGTCGATGAGCCGGGCCTGGATCTCCCGCCCGCTCTCGACCCGCAGGGTCACCGCGGTCTGGGTCGGCACCAGGCGCTCGTGGGAGCGTCCCTCGGGCAGGCCCAGAATCTCCCGGTTGGCGAGCCAGGTCAGCTGGGAGGCGATCTTGTCCCGCTTGCGCGGCGTGGCGTTGAGCTGGACCGCGAAGCCGCCCGCGCTGTGCCGGACGATGACGCCCTCGATCCGGCCGATATGCTCCAGGTAGAGCACCACCCGCTCGCCGACCTCGCCCACAACCGCGCAGGTCAGCCGGACGCCGCCCGGCGACATGTCCACGGTCTGGCAGGGATATTCCCGGCGGTCGGCCAGCATGTAGCGGCCGAGGACCGCGACCCGCACGCGCTGGTGGCGGCGTTGGTCGGCCGCGTCGCGCCCGCGGCTGACCGCGCGGCCCGCATCCGTTCCGGCGGTGGCGTCGACCGCGATCATATTGAGATGGGCTCCGCGCCGCGACAATCGTCATCGCAGGCTAGACGCGGACTGTTACGAAAGCCTTCTCTCCGACTCAGCAATATCCGCCGCGGGACGGATTTTTCTGTCCTGCGCGGTCTTGGGAGTCGGAGTGGCCTGTACAGCCTCTTATTTGTGCTCAGTGCATACGATATATGATGACAAAATCGATGTTGAATATTTCGAATTCAAATTTTGTCGCACGGTTTTAGACCCGGCCGCCGGCATGGACGAGCAGGTGCCCCCGGCGCACCGGGCCGGGAAAACCGGCCGGTCCCCGGATCGCTGCCCGTGCCGGCGGGGCTGCCTCCACCCGGCGGCCGGGCAGGATGCGCAGGGAGGTGGTTTCCGCCTCCACGAGCGGGCGCAGGCCGATCCAATGCGGCGTGGTCTCGAGGCTTAGGGTCCCGAGCGCCCGGACCTGCATGCGCCCGCGATGGCGCAGGGGCAGGAGCAGCAGTTCCAGATCCACCGCCTCGCCGGCCGTGTTCAGGCCGCGCAGGCCCGCCACCACGCCCAGGGTATCGCTCGCCACGATGTCGACGATGCGCCACGGGTCGGGCGCCTCCGAGCCCCAGAGGCTGGCGAAGGTCGCGCCCTTCAACTCCCGGCCGTAGAGGGCGCAGACCCGCGTGCCGGCGAGCCGGACGGTGGCCGAGCGCGTGGCCATGTCGAGTTCCAGGATCAGGCTGTCGGCCAGCAGATGCCGGATCTCGCCCGGCTCGATCTCGGCGCGCTCGGGCGCGGCGCGCTCACCGCGCAGGCGCTCCCAATAGGCATGGAGCATGCGGCTCGTGGGATGTTTCATCGGAGTCCCGGATCGATACGCCTGTTGTCCGTCCCCGGATCAATCTGGCACATCCGCGGGGGAGGGGCCGGCGATCCGGGGCGATTTCAGGCTTCCGGGCGCATGCGGCGTGCCGCCCAGCGCGGGATTTTTTTGGGATTGAGACGGGCGCGAATTTGGATGCGTGGCGCAGTCCTGGCGGCGCCGGGACCGGAGCGGTGTTCGGACGCTCTCGACAGCACGACGGCACCCGAACATCACACGAAAAAGCTACACTACGTCGCCGGGACTTGCCCGATCCCCCTTGGCCCCGACATGGTGCCGGGATGGACGCCTCCCCCGAATTCCCGCGCCAGAGCCGCGTGCCCGTGTTCAACATGCCGGGGGTGGTGACGCTCTCGATCGGATTGCTGATGGCGATCCAGGCGGTGCGCGAGTTCCTGCTGCCGGACACCCTCGACATCCGGGTCGTCCTCGACCTCGCGCTGGTGCCCGCCCGCTGGACGGTATGGTTCGATCCCGGCAAGGCCGCCGAGGTGATCCAGGCCGCCGCTGGCAGCGGCGACCCGGACATGGAGGCCGCCCGCGAGGCGTTTGCCCGCTACATCACCTCCGAGCACGCGCTGCAGCCCTGGACGCTGGGCACCTACGCCCTGCTGCACGGCTCCTGGACGCACGTGATCTTCAACAGCGTCTGGCTGGCCGCCTTCGGGTCGCCGGTGGCCCGGCGCTGCGGCGCCTGGCGCTACGTTCTGCTTGGGCTGGCCGGGACGGTGGCCGGCGGCGTGCTGCACGTGCTGATCGACCCCCTGAGCGCGGGGCCCCTGGTCGGCGCCTCGGCGGGGATCTCGGCCCTGATGGCGGCCGCCGCCCGCTTCGTGTTCCAGCCGCCCGTCTCCGGCTATGCCGGGCCGCCCTGGCAATTGCCGCCGCACCGTCCGGTCGAGACGATCCCCGAGCTTCTGCGCAACCGGACGGCGGTGGCCTTCCTGGCGATCTGGCTCGCCACCAACCTGCTGTTCGGCCTCGTGAGCGTGCCGCTGGTGGGCGAGAACGCCGCCATCGCGTGGGACGCGCATCTCGGCGGTTTCATCGCGGGCTTCCTGTTGTTCCCGCTCCTGGATCGGCGCGAGGCGGCGCGAGGCTAGCACCTTGCCAACGCGGCGGTTCGGTCACACACTCGCCATAATGTGAACGAGCCGGGGCCTACCCGGACGACAGCGTAAAAGGCGCCGCGGCTGACGGCGCATGCACCGCGTCACAGGGAGAGAGCCATGACCGTCGCACGCATCCTCGCCGAGAAGGGTAGCTCCGTCGTCACCGTGAGCCCCGACAAGACCCTCGAAGAGGTGATCCAGATCCTGGCCGAGAAGCGGATCGGTGCGCTCGTGGTCGCCCATCCCGACGGCTCGGTGGCCGGCATCATCTCCGAGCGCGACATCATGCGGGCGCTGGCCCGCCACGGGGGCGCGACCTTCGACGCCCCGGTCTCGGACCACATGACCACCCAGGTCACGACCTGCGGCCGCAGCAGCACCATCGAGGAGGTGATGGGCCTGATGACCGAAGGGCGCTTCCGCCACGTCCCGGTCTGCGAGGACGGCCGCCTCATCGGCCTGGTCTCGATCGGCGACGTGGTGGCGCGCCGCATCGCCACCGTGGTGGCCGAGCACCAGGCCCTGCGCGACTACATCACCATGGCGTAGGCCCTGCGCCGGCCGGGCGTCGCCCTCACGCCTTCGCGGGGTCGAGGGTGACGTGCCAGAGGTCGGTATCGGCCGCGTCCTTGAGGGTGACGGTCATCTGCTCGGTGGCCCCGTCCACCGCCACGTGGCCGAAGAACTGGTATCCGGCGGCCGGGGAGAGGTTCACCTGGCCCTTGTCGGGGGCCTTCACGTAGCGCAGCTGCGGCCCGAACGTGTTGTCCAGGGCGTTGGGGCCGTAGGTGCCGGCGTGGAGCGGCCCGGAGACGAACTCCCAGAACGGGTCGAAATCCTGGAACTGCGCCTTGTTGGGATCGTAGTAGTGGGCGGCCGTGTAGTGCACGTCCGCCGTCAGCCAGACCGTGTTGCGGATCTTGGCCTGCTTGATGAACCGCAGCAGGTCGGCGATCTCCAGCTCGCGCCCCAGTGGCGGCCCGTCGCCCTGCGCCACTGCCTCCGAGCCGAAATCCCGGTCGACGTCGTAGGTCACCACGAGGCCCAGCGGCATGTCGGCGGCGATCACCTTCCAGGTCGCGCGCGATTCGGTGAGCGCCCGCTTCAGCCACGCGATCTGCTGCGGCCCGAGGAAATACGCGTCGGGGCCGTATGCGGTCTGCCGGTTCTCGCCGTTCGGGCCCCGGTAGGAGCGCATGTCGAGCATGAACACGTCGACCAGCGGGCCGTAGGCGATCTTGCGGTAGACCCGGCCGGGCTCGGCCGGCTCGAAGCGCATCGGCATGTATTCATGGAAGGCGCGGGCCGCGCGCAACTGCATCGAGAGCACGTTCGGGTCGGCGTATTTCTTCTTCAGGTGCTCGGCCCGGGTGAGCGGCTCGCCCGGCCACCAGTTATTGGTGACCTCGTGGTCGTCCCACTGCGCCAGGATCGGCACCGAGGCGTTCATCGCCAGCACGTTCCGGTCGGTGAGGTTGTACTTGTGGCGGCCGCGGAACTCGGCGAGCGTTTCGGCGGGCTTCGACACCTCCTCGGTGACGCGGTTGCGCCAGAGGCTGCCGTCCGGGAGCTTCACCTCGGCCTGGATCGGCCCGTCGGCATAGATCGTGTCGCCGGAATGGATGAAGAAGTCCGGCCGGTTCTTGAGGATCGCGGAGTAGATCGTCATGCCGCCGCGGGCCTCGTCGATGCCCCAGCCCTGGCCGACCGTGTCGCCCGACCAGCAGAACGAGACCGAGCGCCTGTCCGCCGGCGCGGTGCGGAACCGGCCGACCTGCGCGGGGCCGACGATGGTGGGGGCCGCGACATCCTGGAGCCGGACCCGGTAGAACACGTCCTGGCCCGGGGGCAGGCCGGTCAGCGCCACCTTCACGGTGCCGTCGCTCTCGGGCAGCGCGTCCGCGAAGACCCCGCCGCGGATCTCGGAAAAACTCTCGGTGGTGGCCCACTCGATGATCGCCCGCGCCGGCCGGTCGGACCGCGCCCAGACCACCGCCGAATCGGTGCCGACATCGCCGGATTGGAGGCCGTGGCTGAGGAGCGGCCGGTCGGCGGCCCGGCTCAGGCCGGGACGGGCCAGACCGGTGGCCATGCCGACGAGGCTGGCGCCTCCGGAGAGAAGGATCTGGCGGCGGCTCGCGTACATTGGAAGCCCTCTAGGTCGATGCGGGCCCATCGCAACCGGTCGCGACAACCGCGTGACGATCCTGGCGCGAGGCCGATCGCGAGGAGGTTTAGGCTCGTGCGGCGGCGCCGTTCACGACGGCACGGATGCGGGGCAGGGCCGCCCGGGCCGCCCGGTAGCCGATCTCAATCCCCTCGGCAGCCTTGTGGAAGTCGAACAGGCCGAAGCTGGCGACATCGGGCCCGATGGCGACGTCCGGCGGGTCGCGCTCCAGCCGCGCCCGGGAGATCCGGTCCTGGGTGATGTTGAAGGCGCCGAGCACCACCCGGGCGATGCCCGGGACCGGAATCTCGGGCTCCTGCCGCTCGAAGCCCGGCAGCCGCTCGCGGATCACCTGGAGGAAGCTGCGGCGCGGGGCCGGCGTCGGCACCTCGTGCACCACCGGGCCGCCGGTATCGCCGTTGAGGTTCACACAGATCACGAGGTCGGCCCCCAGGGAACGGGCGAGCGCCACCGGGACCGGGTTGACCAGGGTCCCGTCCATCAGCACGCGGCCCTCGTGGGTCACGGGTGGGAACAGGCCGGGAATCGCGTAGGAGGCGCGCACCGCCTCGACCGTCGGGCCCGCGGTGAGGCTCACCTCCAGGCCGCTGCCGAATTCGGTGGCGACGCAGCCGAAGCGGATCGGCAGGCTCTCGATCCGGCGCGTGCCGAGATCGGCGAACAGCCGCTGGCGCAGGCGGTTGCCGGCGATCAGCCCGGAACCGGGAAAGCGCGGATCGATCAGCCGGACCACCCGGCGCCGGGTCAGCTCACGGGCGAAGGTCTCCAGCCGGTCGAGGCGCCCCGCGGCGTAGCAGGCGCCGACCACGGCGCCGATCGAGCAGCCCGCGACCACGGTGGGATGGATGCCCCCTTCCTCGAGGGCGCGGATCACCCCGATATGGGCCCAGCCCCGGGCCGAGCCGCCGCCGAGGGCCAAGCCGATGCGCGGGCCTGCGCTCGGCAGCGGCCGGATCGGCTCGACGGTGCCGGGGAGGAAATGGGGGACGGCCGGACACGCTTGCCATTGCAGGGCAAGGGACGCGCTCATGTCCCGGCCGGCTCCAGGGTGACAGCGCCATCCGCCCCGCGGACGACGCGGCGGTAGAAGCAGGCCCGGCGGCCGGTGTGGCAGCAGCCGCCATCGCCGCCGACCTCCACGCGGATCAGCAGCGCGTCCTGGTCGCAATCCACCCGCATCTCGACGACGCGTTGGATCTGCCCGCTGGTCGCGCCCTTGTGCCAGAGTTCCTGCCGGGACCGCGACCAGTACCAGGCCTCCCCGGTGGCGATGGTCCGGGCCAGCGATTCGGCGTTCATGTGGGCGAGCATCAGCACCCGCCCGTCATGGGCGTCGACCGCGATGCAGGCGACCAGCCCGTCCCGGTCGAAGCGCGGGGTGAAGGCCGTACCTTCCTCGACCTCGGCCCGGGTGCCGGGGGGAGCGAAAGCGCTATCGCTTGCGGTCATGGCGGCGGAAGCTGATCCGGTGGAGCTTGAGTCGAGGCTAGTGGGTGTAGGCTGATCGATGAAAGCCGCGTGACGGTGGCGGCCTGGTCGAGCCCTCGGTTACTTCGTGCCGCCCCGCACCAGGGTGAGGAAGCGAACCTGCTCGTTGGCGTCGTCCTTGAACACGCCGCGGAACTGGCTGGTGATGGTCGAGACGCCGGCCTTCTGAACGCCGCGCATCGCCATGCAGAGATGCTCGGCCTCCACCATCACGGCGACGCCGCGGGGCTTGAGGATGCTCTCGATCACGTCGGTGATCTGGGCGGTCATCGTCTCCTGCGTCTGCAGGCGGCGCGCGAAGGTATCGACCACGCGGGCGAGCTTCGAGAGCCCGACGACGCCGCGGGTCGGATAATAGGCGATGTGGGCGAGCCCCATGAACGGCACCATGTGGTGCTCGCAATGGGAGTAGAACGGGATGTCGCGCACCAGCACGATGTCCGAGTAGCCCTCGACCTCTTCGAACACCCGGGCCAGCAGGGCTTCGGCATCCATGTCGTAGCCGCCGAACAGCTGCTCGTAGGCCTTTGTGACCCGGGCCGGGGTATCGCGCAGGCCCTCGCGGGCCGGATCGTCGCCAGCCCAGCGCAGGAGCGTGCGCACCGCGGCCTCGGCCTCGGCGCGGCTCGGGCGGCCGGTCTCGATGCCCTCGGGCACGCGGGTGGCGGAGGCGGGCTCCGGCGCGACCTCGACCGCAGCGGGGCGGCCGTCATCGACCGGTCGGTTGTCGTTGCGCATACCCGTCAGACTCTGTCCCAGATCTCGCCCATCGAGGCCGCCACGGTCCAGACCGTTTCCCTCGCCCCGGTAGGACAGCGATTTAAGCGCGGCATCCATGGCATCTCCGGCCCGCGCCACACGGGACTTCATCGTGGTGCTATCAGGCTTGGCATACATCGTCGGATCGCGTCGGGCTGTGAGGGAGATCCCGGGCTCGAAACGGTTTCGAGCCGGCGCCCCGGTTACGTGAGCCTTGGGAACTACCTTGGCCGTGGGCGCGACCCTGGTCGACGAGCCGCCTCCTCGCGAAGCGACCGTATGCGGCCTATATCATTGTTCGCGCGGCAACACGCAATGCACGCGTCGCGCGGCAGACTCCCGATGGGCAAAAGCCGATCGGATGACGCACCCGGCTGAGGCCCCGATGCTCGACGACATCTATAACCGCCGTATCCTCGAACTGGCCGCCGACATCCCGCTTCTGGGGCGCCTGGAACGGCCCGATGCCAGCGCCACCGCGCATTCCCGCCTGTGCGGCTCCACCGTGACCGTCGACCTCGTGCTCGGCGAGGACGGCCGGGTGGCCGATTTCGCCCAGGAGGTCCGGGCCTGCGCCCTCGGGCAGGCCTCCTCGTCGCTGATGGGCCGCCACGTGGTCGGCGCAACCGAGGACGAGCTGCGCGGCGTCCGCGAGACCATGCGGGCGATGCTGAAGGCCAACGGCCCGGCCCCCGGCGGGGATTGGGCGGACCTCGCGGTCCTGGAACCGGTGCGGGACTTCAAGGCGCGCCACGCCTCGACCCTGCTGACCTTCGACGCGGTGGTCGACGCCCTCGACCAGATCGCCGCCAAACGTCAGGCTGCCGCGTAGAGCCCGATGGTCCGGCGCGCGGCGCATTGGGCGATTCGCGCCTACCAGCTCACCCTGTCGGGCCTGATCGGCCGCCAGTGCCGCCACTGGCCGAGCTGCTCCGAGTACACCGACCAGGCCATCGCCCGGCACGGGCTCTGGCCGGGGAGCTGGATGGGATTCGCGCGGATCTGCCGCTGCGGTCCGTTCGGCACCCACGGCATCGATCTCGTGCCGGACCGTCTGCCGGCGGGCGCCGCCTGGTACCGCCCCTGGACCTATGCCCGCTGGCGCGGCGTCGAGGCCCCGCCGTCGCCTTTCGCCTGCGAGGCGGTGGGAGAGGCGCCGGCCGAGCTCAGCCCGGTTCAGGACAGGGCCGGGTTACAAGATTGAAGAAAGATTTTCTGAAAAATACCCCGCCTTCCCAAAGTCTTTTTCATAACCTCCGCGATGCAGGCAACGGCCCCATAAGTCACCGTGTCATTCGGGGCTGCGCAGGGCCCCCCGATCGGACGCGCCCTGGCAACCGATCACGCCCATTCCGGTTGTCCCTCCAGACAGCCCGGCCCGACCGTGGCTGAGCGCCAATCCAGAGTGTGCGAACCATGTCCACCGAGTTCAGAGGCAAGACGCATATCGACATCTTCGACCGGGCCATGCGCGAGGAATGGGCCCAGCGCTTCGGCGTCAGCGAGGAGCGGCTTCGCAAGGCCGTGACCATGGTGGGGAGCCGGATCACCAGCGTCGCCGCCTATCTCGACAAGCCGGTCTCCTGATGAAGACGACGGCGTCGGACCCCGAACCCGACCTAGGATCCTCCCCGGAGCCCGTCGCTCCGGGGAGCGGCCCTCGTCCGCCTCCGAACCGGTCCGAGGACAGGACCGCGCCGGATGCGATTCCGTTCGAGGAGATCCGGGAGCGCGCCTACGAATTGTGGGAGCGCAACCACCGGCCCGAAGGGTTCGAGATCGAGTTCTGGCTGCTGGCCGAGCGGGAACTGCGCAAGGAGCGCAACCGCAGGAAGGCCGACGCGGCGCCGCCTGCCCCGGCCGCCGATCCCGAAACGCATTAGGACCCTCGACGGCTGGCTCGGCCTTTGCGAGACCCTGCGGCACGAGCATGTCGACAGGCGAGGGCCGGGCGGGATGAGACCGAGATCCGTTTCACACCGGCTTCGCCGCCCTGCAGGGCCGAAGCGCGCTCCAGGCTCCGGAACGAACGGGAGCCCGGCGTGGATCCTCTCGCTCTGACCCGCCGGAGCTTCGCCGGGCTCGGCCTCGGAAGCGCGGCTGCCGCGGCGAGCGCACGCGGCGCACTGGCCCAGGCGGGGCCGAGCGGCACCGGCGCTCAGCCCGGAGCGCTCGCCGTCGCCCCGACCTCCCAGGCCGGTCTCGGCCCGCGGCTGACCCTGCACGCCATCGACAATGCCCATGGCACGCCCGGCGCCGGTCTGGTCTGCGACCTGTCGATCCGCGACGGCGATGTCTATCGGCCGATCAAGACGGTCACCACCCAGGCCAATGGCCGCCCGGCCGAACCGCTCCTGGTCGACGACGCGCTGAAGCCCGGCCGCTACGAGCTGCTGCTGCATGTCGAGGCGTATTTCGCGGCGCTCGGCGTGACGCTCCCGAGCCCGAACTTTCTGGGCCTCGTGCCGATCCGCTTCCAGATCCGCGATGCGCGCCAGCGCTACCACCTGCCGGTGCTGTTCACGCCCTGGGGCTATTCCTACTATCGCGGCAGCTGAGCCCAGCCTGACTGGGATTTCTCGATCCATGGCCGGCATCTCGACCCATGTCCTCGACACCGATCGCGGCCGCCCCGCCGCCGGGGTGCGCATCGACTTCTCGGTCCTGGACGGCGAGACGTGGCGGCTGGTGAAGAGCGTGGTCACCAACGCGGACGGGCGCACCGACGCGCCGATCCTGCCGGCGAGCGAGGCGAGGACCGGCCAGTACGAGCTGGTCTTCCACGTCGGCGACTATTTCCGGCAGCGCCCGGGGACCGACGAGGCCGACATCTTCATCGACGACCCGGTGGTGCGCTTCGCGATCTTCGACGCCAAGCAGCACTTTCACGTGCCAATGCTGTGCGCGCCCGCGAGCTTCACCACCTATCGCGGCAGCTGAGGCCGTGCCCGATCTCGCCGCACTCAACCGGATGGAGGCGCAGGCTTTCGTAGCGCTGCTGGGCGGCGTGTTCGAGCACGCCCCCTGGGTAGCGGAGGCCGCTTGGCCGCACCGGCCCTTCGCCAGCGTCGGCGCTCTCCACGACGCGATGATGCGGGCGGTGCGGCACGCCCCGGCGGAGCGGCGCCGGGTCTTTCTCAACAACCACCCGGAACTCGCCGGCCCGGAGGCCCGGGCCCGCAGCCTGACGGCGGATTCGGCGAACGAGCAGGGCAGCGCCGGCCTCGACCGCATCCCGGCAGCGGAAGCCGCGGCCTTCGACCGGCTGAACGCAGACTATCGGGCGCGGTTCGGCTTCCCGTTCATCATCGCGGTACGCGGGCGGAGCCGGGCCGAGATCTTGGCCGCCTTCGAGGCACGTCTGATCCGCGACCCGGCCGTCGAGGAGGCGACCGCCCTGGAGGAGATCGCCCAGATCACCCGCATGCGCCTGGACGGGCTGGTCGCGGACTGAGCCTCAGGCTGCGGCCGCCGCCTTGGCCTCGACCAGGGCCGCCTCGAAGCTGGTGAACGCCGTGGTCGCCTCGTCCCAGGCCTGGGCGCGGATGTGCTTGGCCAGGGCCGCGGCGAACTCCCGAGCCCGGGTCAGGGCCGATTCCACGGCGGCCGGCCGGCTCGGATCGGCCGGGATGCCCACCGGCGGCGTGTCCACCGAGCGCATCCCCACCAGGGTCGCCGCCATGGCCCGGCGCCAAGCGGCGCAATCGGCCGGGATGCGGGCGAGCCGCATCGCCGCGTCGTCCCCGGCCTGCCGGTCGAGCAGGGTACGGCCGAGATCCTCGATCCGGTCGAGCTGACCCAGGGCGTCGCCGATCTCCCGGCGGCCCTTGTCGGTGCCCTCGGCGATCCGGCCGACGCTCCGGGCGATCTCGCCGGTGGCCTGGATCTGCTGGCTCATGATCTCGGAGGCTTCGCGCATCTGCGCCGCCACGGTGGCGACGGCGCCGCTCTCCGCCTCGACCCGAACATTGGCGCGCACCATGGCGGCGGCGCCGGTCTCGACGGCGCTGCGGCTGCGCGTGACGGCCGCCTGCATCGCCGCCATCTCTTCGCGTAATCCGCCGAGCCGGGCGCGGATCTCGTCGGTTGCCTTCGCAGTTTGTGCGGAGAGCATCTTCACTTCCGCCGCAACGACGGCGAAGCCGCGGCCGGCCTCGCCGGCCCGGGCGGCCTCGATCGTCGCGTTGAGCGCCAGCAGGTTGGTCTGGGCCGAGATCGCCGCGATGGTCCCAGCCATCTCCTCGATCCTCAGGGCGGCGGCGGAGAAACTGTCGAGCCGGCTGCCGATCTCCTCGGTGCCCTGCTCGATCCCGCGCATGCCGTCGCTGGCGCGCTGGAGGTCGTCGACGCAGGTGACGATGCCGGTGCGGGCGGCCTCGGCGGTCTCGGCCGCCGAGGAGGAGCGGGCCGCGATCTCGCTGGTGCTGGCAGCGAGTTCCTCACTGGCGGCGGCGATCAACCGGGCCTGCTCGGCGGTGCCGGAGGCGTCGTGCGTCATCCAGCCGATCGAGGTGCCGGCATCCGAGGCCGCGGCCGACAGGCGCGCCAGGAGCGTCATCAATTCGCGATCGGGCGCGGCCTGCGGAACCGGGGCCACGGGGGTCGGGACGGGCGAGGCGATCTGGGCATCGGCCGTCGCCGCGGTCCCGACCGTATCCAGGGCCGGGCGCTTGCGGCGCAAACTCAACATGCGGAGGCTCCTGCGAAGGTCGATTCGGGAGCCATATTCGCACGGAACCTTCAACCGAAGATGAAGGATAACCATCCCTTATTGGAATTGGACGAGGGCGTCCGTTTCCCGGCCGACGCCCCCGGACGGTTTCGTCCGGGGGCGTCGGCATGTCTCACTCGCCGGTCAGCGCGGCCTTGGTGCGGGACCACCAGCCGGCGCGCTTGGGCCGGTCCGGATCGGTGGGCTGGGTCAGGACCACCGCCACGGGCTCGGGCGGCGGGGCGGCCTCCTTCGGCGCCGCCTCGAGCGGGGCCTCAACGGTGGGTGCCTCGGTCCGCTCCGCGGCTTCCGGCGCGGAAGCGACCGGCAGGTCGATGGCGACTTCGGCGTGGACCGGGGACGGCGCGGCCTCGACCGCCTCGGCCACCGCCTCCGCGCTCACCGGCTCCTCGGCCGACAGGGCGACCGCATCGGACTCCGTCTCGCCGGACCCGTCCGACTCGCCGCCCTCACGGGTGCGGCCCTCGGCTCGGCCCCGACCGCCCCGGCGGCCGCGACGGCGGCGGCGCGTGCCATCCTCCTCGGTCCGGGCACCCTCGTCCAAGCCGGCGACGGTCTCGTCGGATTCACCACCCTCGGACGCCACGGGCGCGATTGCGGCCTCGGCGAAGTCGGGCGTCTCCTCGGTGCCGCGCGCCTCGTCCTGGTCGTCCTCGTCCTCGCCGTCGGCCTGGCCCTCTTCGGACCGGCCGTCTTCCGAACGGCCTTCCTGGCGACCGCCACGCCGGCGGCGCCGACGACGCCGGCGGCGGCCGTCGCCCTCATCGCGCGTCCCATCTTCGCGGGCGCCGTCCTCGCGCGCGCCGTCCTCGCGCGCCTCGGACCGGCCCTCCTCGGCCTCGCCCTCGGCCTCCGCCTCGGCGTCGTCGCCCTCTTCGGCCTCGTCCTCGTCGTCGAATTCCATGGCGGGCGAGATCGCCTGCGCACGCACGCCCGTGATCGGGCCTTCCGCGCGCTGGGCCGGCTCGCCGCGGTCGAGCTGGAACGCCGTGGTCACCGCCAGCCGCTCATCGGCCGCGATCGTGATCGTGACGCCGAAGCGGACTTCCAGTTCGCGCAGGTGCCCGCGCTTCTGGTTGAGGATGTACAAAGCCACCTCGGTCCGGGTGCGCAGGATCAGGTTGTGGGAGGCGGATTTGAGCAGCGCCTCCTCGATGGAGCGCAGGATGTGCAGCGCCACCGAGGCGGTGGCCCGCACGTAGCCCGAACCGCCGCAATGCACGCACGGGATCGAGGAGGATTCCAGCACGCCGGTGCGGATGCGCTGGCGGCTCATCTCCATCAGGCCGAAGGGCGAGATCCGGCCGACCTGGATGCGGGCGCGGTCGTTCTTCAGGCAGTCGTTGAGCTTCTTCTCGACAGCGCGGTTGTTGCGCTTCTCCTCCATGTCGATGAAGTCGATGACGATCAGGCCCGCGAGGTCGCGCAGGCGCAGCTGGCGGGCGACCTCCTCGGCCGCCTCCAGGTTCGTTCGCAGGGCGGTGTCCTCGATATCGTGCTCACGGGTCGAGCGGCCCGAGTTCACGTCGATCGAGACCAGGGCCTCGGTCGGGTTGATGACGAGGTAGCCGCCGGATTTCAGCGAGACGTGGGTCGAGAACATCGCGTCGAGCTGCTGCTCGACACCGTAGCGGGCGAAGATCGGCGTCGGATCGCGATAAGGCTTCACGACCTTGGACTGGCCGGGCATCAGCATCCGCATGAAGTCCTTGGCCTCGGCATAGGCCTCCTCACCGGAGACCAGCACCTCGTCCAGGTCCTTGTTGTACAGGTCGCGGATCGCCCGCTTGATCAGCGAGCCCTCTTCGTAGACCAGGGCCGGCGCCATCGAGGTCAGGGTCAGCTCGCGGACCGATTCCCACAGCCGCATCAGGTATTCGAAGTCCCGGGCAATCTCGGGCTTGGAGCGCGAGGCGCCGGCGGTGCGCAGGATCACGCCCATGCCATCCGGCACCTCCAGGTCGGCCACGACCTCCTTGAGGCGCTTGCGGTCGGCCGCCGAAGTGATCTTCCGGGAGATGCCGCCGCCGCGGCCGGTATTGGGCATCAGCACCGAGTAGCGGCCGGCGAGCGACAGGTAGGTGGTGAGCGCCGCGCCCTTGGTGCCGCGCTCTTCCTTGACCACCTGCACCAGGATGATCTGGCGGCGCTTGATCACCTCCTGGATCTTGTAGTGGCGGCGATAGTGGCGCGGCCGCTCGGGGATCTCGGCCAGCGCGTCGCCGTTGCCGCCGACCTGGGCGATCCGGGGCTCGGCGTCGGGATCGTCGGAATCCTCATCCGACTCCTCGTCGGACTCGTCCTCGTCATCCTCGTCGGACTCGTCTTCGTCCTCGTCGTCCTCTTCGGACTCCTCGTCTTCCAGGTCGGCCTCGTCGTCGGCCTCGCCGATCACGGACGCGCTCCGGGCGGAGGCGGCCTCGGCGGCGTCCTCGGCGATTGTCTCGGCCGGCGCGTCGGCGACGGTCAGGGCTTCGGCCACGGCGACCACGGCCTCGGGCTCGACCGGGCCGTCATGGTCGGTCGCCTGCGGCTCGGCGACCGGCTCGGCCTTCGGCGCGTCAGTCTGGGCCGTCTCAGCCTGCGCGGGAATGTCCCCGGCGGCTTTCTCGGAGGCGATCGCCTCCTGCACGGCTTCCGGGTTCTCGGCGAGGGTATCGGGCAGGTCGGCGGCAGCCTCGGAGGCGTGCCCCTCGGCGCGATGCTGGGCCTGCGCGGTATCGGCCTCAGAGGCCTGGGCCTCCGAGGACTCGGCGGCCTGCGGCAGGTCCGAATCCTGCCGGGACTCCAGAACCTGCGGAGCCTCGGAATCCTGCCCGGCGTCGAAACCCTGCGGCGCCTCGGACACGTCCTCCGCGCTCGCCGTCTCGTCGGTGCGGGAGCGGGCCTCGGCGCGGCGGCCGCGGGAGCGGCGGGGAGACCGGCGCCGGCGCTCCTCGCGCTCGCGGTGCTCCTCGGCGTCGCGGGCCTCGTCCTCGAGCAGCGCCTGCCGGTCGGCCAGCGGGATCTGGTAATAGTCGGGGTGGATCTCGTTGAAGGCGAGGAAGCCGTGGCGGTTGCCGCCGTACTCGACGAAGGCCGCCTGGAGCGACGGCTCCACCCGGGTGACCTTGGCGAGGTAGATGTTGCCGCGCAGCTGGCGCCGGTTGGCGGCTTCGAAGTCGAACTCTTCGACCCTAGACCCGTGGACCGTGACGACCCGGGTCTCCTCCGGGTGCATCGCGTCGATCAGCATTTTGTTGGCCATGTCGGACTCTCGGCATGGCGGCCGACGTCGTTCTCCGTGCCCGTGGTCCCGGCGGCGCCTCGCCCGACCTCAATATGGTCTGACAGGGTGCCGGCCTCGTTACCGAGGCGGCTGGGTTCGAGGGGAAATTGCCGTCAACCGCCGTTCGGCGCCCTGGGCGCCTGGGGTTGAGTTTGGCCGGTAGGCTGAACGGGCCGGTGCGACGCAGCGCCTGCGCCTCCGGGGCACGCGCAGCGCCATGCTGAGCCGTGCGTCCGTTCATCCTGGTTCCGACCTCGCGAAACAATCTCGACCGGGTGAGACCGGCCGTGAATTCCTGGATGCGGCGGAGGATCTCCACCGCGTCGTGCGACACCTGCCCGATCGGGAAAGACACCCGTCGCCGCAAGGCAGGCCCAAAAAGCCCGCCGCGACGCCGCGTCCGTTTTCTCGAAGGAATTCGGCCGCGTCCGCAAGCCGTTATGACGGCCGGCGGGACCGGAGAAGGGTCAGTATCATTACAGACCGCCGCGGGGATTTGGCAAGGGTCAAGCGCGGGACGATGTCACGGTATCGTCATGGCAAGGTCCGCGCCGCTGCCCGGGGCGACTGGCCTGTAGCCTGCCGAAATGCGCGGCTGAAATGCGCCGGGTCCGAATAACCCAGTTGGTATGCAATCTCGCCGATCGGCAGACCGGGCGTTCTGAGCAGCGCCTCGGCGCGGGTGATCAGGACCTGTCCTCGGATCTTCGCGAAGGACGTCCCCTGGGCCTCAAGGCGCCGTTGTAGCGTTCGGCGCGTCAGCCCGAGCCTGTCGCAGAGCCGGTCTAGCTTCGGCGGGCCGGAGGGTTCACCGGCGCGGAGCAACTCGGTCAGGCAGGCGGCCCAATCGATGGGATCCGGAATCGGGGCGGCCTCGTCCGGCTCGAGGTCCGAGAGCGGACCCGGATTGATCGCATTCAGAATGTCGACTGGGAAGATCAGGCCGGCATGAGGTCCCAGCGTGATGGGGCAGCCGAGCACAGCCTCGATCGTAAGCCGCCCTGGTAATGCCCCGCCGGTCACGATCGCCCGGGTTGGCTGCCAGCTTGGCCCCATGAAATGGCGCACCACACCGAGAAGATAACCGAGGGCAAGAATCTCATTCTCCTGCCGCCCGATCCCGATCAGTTCGGTTACGGCGTAGCCGTATTGAGCCAACGGGCCCCGCACGGTGAGCCCCGTCCAAGTCGCAGTCTGAAGGAGTTTCGGCGTCAGCGCGTGGGCGCGTTCGATCGCATGGCGGAGTGTCGGGGCTGCTGCGACGCGGAGGCCGAGCGGCCCGAGCCCCTGGAGGCCGCTATCGACCGAGAGCCGCGCCGGAAGCGCATCGTCGCCGATCTCCCGAGCGGCGCAGGTGAGAAGCCGAAACTGATCGCGCAACAGCACGGGCCGATCTGGCTCGTCGACCAGACTCGCGGGCAATGCCGCCCGGCGGAATACCCGCGCAACGGAACCACCACTCGCCTCCACAGCCTGGATCACCGGCCCTATCGATCGCGCCCGGGTGAAACCGACTCCGCTCATCGCGTTGCGACGCCCGCGTCGCTGGCGCGAAATGGCAAGAACGTGCGGTTCGCCGCGCTTATCATCCTGGGAACGCCTGAGGCGACCCATCCGAGGTAAGTGTCATGGACCTTCGCGTGCCGGGCGGGAGATATATCGGGCGGCGGATATCCGTGGTGATCCTGCTTGGGAGCGTTCTCACCTCTGCGAGGCTCGCCCAGGCAGCCGAGCCGGTGTTGGCTGTGTTGCCCATCAAGCTCCTCGACACCTCCGCCGAGCCCACCGACCAACGCGCTGCACATACGGAGCGCCTCGCCTCTCTAGGGGCCGATCTCGCCTCGGCGCTCGGGACGCCTGACTTGTACCGGACGCTTCGCGTCAAGCCGGACGATCTGTGTGCGGCCTGCCCGAGTGAGACGCCGGATTGCCTTCTCGGCTTCGTGCGTGCTGCCGGGGCGAGCCTCGCCTTCGTCGGCGTCGTGCACAAGAGCAGCACGCTGATCATGCAGATGTGGGCGCGGATCGTCGATACCGGGTCCGGGCGGGTCCTGTTCACGCGTGAACTGAACTTCCGGGGCGACAACGACGAGGCTTGGCGGCGGGCGACGGAATTTCTCGTCGCGCAGATCCGGTCGGATCCCCCGTCGCAGGCTCGGTGACACGCCGAGCCATCCTCATTCCGCCGCCTCCAGCCGCGGCGCGACGCCATTGAGCGCGGCCGGCTTCGGGCCGCCGGTGGCCCAGTCCAGCAGCTCCACGGTGTGCACGATCGGGATGCCGGTGCCCTTCCCGATCTGCGTGGCGCAGCCGATATTGCCGGTGGCGATCACGTCGGGGCGGATGCGCTCGATATTGGCGACCTTGCGGGCGCGCAGCTTCGCGGCGAGCTCGGGCTGCAGGATGTTGTAGGTCCCGGCCGAGCCGCAGCAGATATGGCCCTCCGGCACGTCCTTGACGGTAAAGCCGGCGCGCTTGAGCAGAGTCTTCGGCTCGGTGCGGATGCCCTGGCCGTGCTGCATCGAGCAGGCCGAATGGTAGGCGACCACGAGGTCGCTCTCCACGGTCTCCGCCAGATCGAGTTGGGCCATGTACTCGGTCACGTCCTTGGCGAGGCTCGAGACCCGCTGCGCCTTCTCGGCATAGGCCGGGTCGTCGCGGAACATGAAGCCGTAATCCTTGATGGTCGTGCCGCAGCCCGAGGCCGTGACCAGGATCGCGTCGAGGCCCTTGGCGATCTCCGCGTCCCAGGCGTCGATCGCCTGCTTGGCCAGCGCGTGGGACGAGGCCTCCTTGCCCATGTGGTGGGTCAGCGCTCCGCAGCAGCCCTCCTCGGCATGGACCACCTCGACCCCGTGCCGGTTGAGCAGCCGGATCGCCGCCGCGTTGAAATCCGGCCGCAGCACGCTCTGGGCGCAGCCGCGCAGCAGGGCGACGCGCTTGTTCGCGGCTCCGCCTTGCGGCGCGAAGCTGCCGGCGCGGTTCGTCGGCTCGCGGCCGGGCAGCCGGGCCGGGGCGAGGTCGAGCATCGCGGCCAGCCGGTTCCCCACCCGGGGCAGCCGCGCCACGAGCCCGCGGAACGGCGCGCCGAGCTTGGCGGCGATCAGGGCCAGCCGGAACCGGTTCGGATAGGGCAGCACCTGCGCGAGCAAGGCGCGCAGGAGTCGGTCACCCGCGGGGCGCGTAAAAGTCGTCTCGATATGCGCCCGGGCGTGGTCGACGAGGTGCATGTAGTGCACCCCCGACGGGCAGGTGGTCATGCAGGACAGGCAGGAGAGGCAGCGGTCGATGTGCTTCACCACCTCCTGCGAGGCCGGCTTGCCGCCCTCCAGCATGTCCTTGATCAGGTAGATCCGCCCGCGCGGGGAATCGAGCTCGTCGCCAAGTAGGAGGTAGGTCGGGCAGGTCGCGGTGCAGAAACCGCAATGCACGCAGGTCCGCAGGATCTTCTCCGACGCCGCCATGGCGGGATCGGCGAGTTGGACGAGGTTGAAATTGGTCTGCACGATGCCTTCCTGCCTGCGCTCCCCGGTCTGGAGGGGAGGGGACCCGTCTCAAACGCCCGCGTACATCCGGCCCGGGTTCAGCACCCCGGCGGGATCGTGCGCCGTCTTGATCCCGGCGGTGATCCGCATCAGCGGGTCCGCCAGGGGCTGGAACACCGGCACGGCCGCCCGCACGGAATCGGGGGCGCGCACCAGCGTCGCGTGGCCGCCCTGGTCGCGCAGAGCGGCGCGCACGGTGGCGGCGCCGGCATCCCCGGCCGAGCCGGTGGCGAGCCAGATCAGGCCGCCGCCCCAATCGTAGAACCAGCGGGCCTCGCGCTGGGCCGCGATCGCCGCCACTAGGGCGGGCCCGTGCGTCGGAGCCGTCGAGATCCGCCACAGGGCCGCGTCGCGGGGCTCGGCCAGGAGGGCGGCATCGCGCACCGCCTGCCACAGGGCGGTGCCGGCCTCGCCCTCCAGAAGCTCAGGCGCGCCGAAGCGCTTGAGCAGGCGGCGCAGCTCGCCGGTGCGGTAATCGATCGACTCCGAGAACCCTTCGAGGCGCATCAGCGTCCGGGCCTCGGGGGCGCCGATGCCGGCGGGCAGGTGCGCCGCGCCGGTGAGCTCGAAGGGCGAGCCCAGGGCTGCCGCCAGGGCCGCCACCGCGCGGGCATCGTCGAGACCAGAGAACACCAGGGTGGCGACCCGCTCGCAGGCCGGCAGCACCTTGAAGGTGACCTCGGTGAGCAGCCCGAGGGTGCCGTGGGCGCCGGCCATCAGCTTCACCAGGTCGAGCCCGGTGACGTTCTTCATCACCCGGCCGCCCGACTTGATTGCCTCGCCGCGCCCGTTGACGAAGCGCACGCCGATCAGGCTGTCCCGGGCCGCCCCGGCATTGATCCGGCGGGGTCCGGCATTGTTGGTCGCCGCCACGGCACCGAGCGTCGGCTCGCCGGTGCTGCCGTAGATTGTGCGAAAGTCCATCGGCTCGAACGGTAGCATCTGGCCCCGGGAGGCGAGCAGCGCCTCGACCTCGGCCAGCGGCGTGCCGGCCCGGGCCGCCACCACCATCTCGGCGGGCTCGTAGAGTGTCACGCCGGTGAGCTTTTGGGCCGAGAGCGTCGCAGTGTCCTGCGCGGGCCGGCCGAGCCCCGCGGCGGTGCCGCCGCCAGCCAGCCGCAGGCGCTCGCCGCGCCCGGACGCCGCCCGCACGATCTCCTCAGCCTCCGCCTCGGTGCCGGGCTCGTAGCCGCCCATCGTCTCCGCCCCGGTTCTTTTTGGACTTGTTCCAGGCCTGGTTTCGCCGGAACCGGCGCCGGATTCAAGCGGAGGCGGCGTCGCGGGCTTGGCGAAGCGCGAAAGTTGAAAATCCGAAGACTACTCGGCCGCGATGGTCCGGTTCGGGCGCAGGCGCCCGGCGACCTGCCGACGCAGGCCGGCGATGTCGAAGATCCAGACCAGCCCCCCGTAGAGCGCTGCTCCGGCCGGGACCAGCACCGCCAGGGCAGCGGCTGGCGGCAGGTGCCGGAACGGCGCCAGCGCCAGCCCCATCGCCCCGCAGGCCAGCGTCGCGGCGCCGATCTGGCCCCAGGGCAGCACGATCCGCTCCGGGCCGGTGAGCGCCCGCCAGCCAAGCCAGAGCGCGGCGGCGGCGAGCCCGAGGGTCTGGGCCAGGGCGACGCCCATCCCGCCCATCAGCCCGGGCAGCAACAGGAGGCCGGCGCCGTTGACCGCGAGCCCGACCAGCGCGGCGGCGATCACCGGAAAAGTCCGGCGGCGGATCTGGAAGACCGGGTTGAGGGCGTAGAACATCATCGACAGGCAGAACAGGCCGGGCATCAGCGCGACGCTGTAGCTCTCGAACGGGCCGCGATAGGCGTCGGGCACCACCAGCCCCTGGAGCGCCGGCAGCACCGCCCAGAACCCGACCGCGCAGGGCGCCAGCAGGGCGAACACCGTGCCGGCATTCTCGGCGACCTGCGCCTCGGCGGCCGCGCGGCCGTGCTGCTCCTCGGCCTGGACGGCGAACTGGAACAGCAGCAGGTCGAGGGCGGTGCCGAGCGTCATCAGCGAGCGCGAGGTGACGTCGGCGGCCAGCGCGAAATAGCCGGCCTCCGCGAAGCCCGCATGGCCGGCGATCGCGCCCCGGTTCACGAAGGCCAGGCACTGATAGGCGGTGTTGGCGGCGATCAGCGGCAGGCCGTAGCGGGCGAAGACGCCCCAGGTGGCGGTCAGGCGCGGCCGCTCGAAAGGATGTTCGGGATCGCGCAAAGGATGACGCAGCAGGAATACCGCGGCGAGCTGGCTGAGCCCGGCCGCCGCCAGCACCCAGGCCGGCTGCGGCAGCCACCAGGCGGCCCCGGCCATCATCAGGAAGGCGAGGACGTTCTTCACCGCCACGAGGCCGAGATAGAGCTTTCCGTCGAACCGGGCCCGGGCCAGGGCCGCGTGGTAGTCGAACACCCCGATGCCGAGGGCGGCGAGCCCGGTGCCGCACAGGACCGCCTCGCGCCCGGCCGCGCCGCCGCCGAAGCCGAACGCCCCGCAGAGAGAAGCCGCGGCGAGCAGCAGCAGGCCGATGCGCAGATAGGCCCGGTCGAGTCCGTGGCGGATCCAGGGCTCGTCCACGCGCACGCGCCCCGAATAGAACCGCGTCGCCGACAGCCGCAGCCACTCGAACAGCACCGTGTTCAGCACGATCGCCCCGGTGGTCGCCAGAGCGAACCGGCCGAAATCAGCCGGCCCGAGCAGCTGGGCGATCAGGAGCCCGAGGACGAAGTTCAGCCCCGCATTGATCACGAAGGCGGCGATCACGGCCATGGACGGCGCCTCATGCGCGGCGAGGTTCTTTCGAGCTGCCCCAGGGATGTAGGCAGGGACCCGTAAGACTCTCCTAACGGGGCGGGAACAGGGCGAGGTCTGACGGGCCTCTACAACCCGCGCTCGTAGCGCCAAGCCTCCATCCCGTCCTCATAATAGGCGGGCTGCACGGCGAAGCGGGTGTAGCCCCGGCGCTCGTACAGGCGGATGCCGGCACCGTTGTCGGAGCGGACTTCGAGGCGCAGGCGGTCGCAGCCATGGGCGCGGGCCTGGGCCTCCGCGGCGTCGAGGAGCTTTCCGCCGAGCCCGAGGCCGCCGCGGTTGGGCGCCACGGCGATCGAGGCGAGGCGGGCGATCCGGCTGCCCCGCCGCCGCTCCAGCACCGCCGCGCCGACCAGGACCGGCTCCCGGTCCCCGTCCGGTCCCGGGATCAAAGCCGCCAGCACATCCATGCTGGGCGACAAGATCGCGTGGCGGATCGCCCGTCGCTCGGCCCGGTCGGTGGCGAAGGCCGCGTGTTCCAGGGCGACCAGGGCGTCGAGATCGGCGAGGCCGGCCGCCCGGATCAAAGGCTGCGGGAGCTCTTCTCCGTGTGACGCGCGCATGAGGGTGTTCATGGGGGCGCTCACGCGTCGGCCGCGTCGGATCGCGCGCCTGCGGGTTTGAACACGGCTTCGGGATCATGCGCGCGGGCAAGGCGATCAAGCGCGGCTCTCGATCTGTTCGGCCCGGCCATCGCACGCTCGTCTGAGGGACATCGCTCCGGCGGTGAGATGCCCGCTTCCGGTCCGCTTGGGAAGCCCGCGGACCCGGCCGCCGCCGCCGAAATGCGCCGTTTTTGCAACGGCGGAGACCGACTGGGAATTGCGTGGGGAAATGCGGCTCGATCGGGCCCGAAACCCCTTGTTGTCGAGGGCCGATCTCCGTATATGCGCCCTGCCCAATTTCGCACGTGCCTGTGGCCGCGTGCCGGTTGGTGGGCATCCGGTCAACTGCCGGACAGCCGCCAGGGGTCTTAAAGGATCGATGGTCGCAAGGGTGGATCCCTACGGCCGGCATCCAGGTGGCAACACCGGACCCCGACAACAACCGGCAGCCGGAGGCGAAACCGGCGAACCCCGCTCTCCACGGGGGACGCAGCTTAAAGCAACGACGAACGGGCTTTTTTGGTCTCGTCGGCCCTCCAAAGGCCGGCACCGAAGAGGCTTGTTTCTCTTTGCCCGGCGTGCGGTGGGGGTCCTCCCTTCCAATCCACGGCAGCTTCCGGGTGCTCTGCGCCCGCCTGGATCGACGCGTCTCCAAAGCGCGTGGGTCCGCGCGACGCATCGCCCCCTGACGCCGGCGACCCGTTGGGTCGTCACATCGACAGCGCGCCCGCAGGACGGGCGCTCGCGAACCCGTGCCGGGAGACGACCATGACCGATCGCATCCGTGATTTCCTGCGCGTGCGCCGTGACCTCGGTCAGGACGAGGGGCCCGTGATGGTCCTCGACCTCGATGTCGTGCGCGACAACTACACCGCCTTCGCGCGCTCCCTGCCGGACACCCGCGTGTTCTACGCGGTGAAGGCCAACCCGGCCCCCGAGGTGCTGCGCCTGCTCGCCGAGATGGGCTCCTGCTTCGACACCGCCTCGGTGGCCGAGATGGAGATGGCGCTCGCCGCCGGCGCCACCCCGGACCGGATCTCCTTCGGCAACACCATCAAGAAGGAGCGCTGCATCGGCCGCGCGCTCAAGCTCGGCATCCGCCTGTTCGCGGTGGATTGCCAGGCCGAGGTCGAGAAGATCGTCCGGGCCGCCGAGGCCATGGAGGTCGCGGCCTCCGACGTGTGCGTGTTCTGCCGCATCCTGTGCGACGGCGCCGGCGCCGATTGGCCGCTCTCGCGCAAGTTCGGCTGCGTGCCCGAGATGGCGACCGACGTGCTCGAGCACGCCCACCGGCACGGGCTGGAGGCCTACGGCATCTCGTTCCATGTCGGCTCGCAGCAGGGCAACACCGAGGCCTGGGACGGGGCCTTGGGCTCCGCGGCGGCGATCTTCCGCGAATGTGCCGAGCGCGGCATCTTCCTGTCGATGGTCAATCTCGGCGGCGGCTTCCCGACCAAGTACCTCAAGGCGGTGCCGGGCGTGGAGAGCTACGGCGAGGCGATCTTCCGCGGCCTGACCAAGCATTTCGGCAACCAGATCCCGGAGACGATCATCGAGCCGGGCCGCGGCATGGTCGGCAATGCCGGCCTGATCGAGGCCGAGGTTGTGCTGGTGTCGAAGAAGTCCGCGGATGCCGACGAGGTGCGCTGGGTCTATCTCGACATCGGCAAGTTCGGCGGCCTGGCCGAGACCATGGACGAGTCGATCCGCTACCCGATCCGCACCACCCGGGACGGAGACCGGACCGAGCCCTGCGTCATCGCCGGGCCGACCTGCGACTCGGTGGACGTGCTCTACGAGCGGCAGCTCTACCCGCTGCCGGTCTCGCTCTCGATCGGCGACAAGGTCCTGATCGAGGGCACGGGCGCCTACACCACGACCTACGCGGCGGTGGCCTTCAACGGCTTCCCGCCCCTCCAGCAGATCGTCATCTGATTTTTTCGGACTGTTCCGGCGGCCTAGGGCCGCTGGACATCGATCTCCAAAAATCGCACGGATGGGGGTGCTCGGCCCGCCATCCGAAAACAGCTTCTCCCGCTTGTCGGCCCGGGGAGGGCACAGTCATGATCGAGATCCGTGCGGAGCGCATCCATGACGTCCCAGCGCGCGAGCGCCTCTTGGACGCGTGCTTTGCCGGCAATCGACGCGCCAGGACCTCGGAGCGCCTGCGCGAGGGCCGTCTGCCCGCCCGCGGCCTCGCCTTCGCGGCCACCCGGCATGGCCGCCTCGTCGGCACCCTGCGCCTGTGGCACGTCGAGGCCGGGCTCGCCCGCCCTGCGCTGCTGCTCGGGCCGCTCGCGGTCGATCCGGAGATCCAGGGCCAGGGGCTCGGCTCGGTGATGATGCAGGCTGCCCTCGGCCGGGCGGAATCCCTCGGCCACGGCGCCGTGCTGCTGGTGGGCGACGCGCCGTACTACGTCCGGTTCGGCTTCGACCGGGCGCTGGCGGATGGGCTCACCCTGCCGGGCCCGTTCGAGCGTGCGCGGTTCCTCGGCCTGGAACTGCGCCCGGGGGCACTCACGGGCGCCGAGGGGATGGTCCGGGCCACGGGCGTCCTCGCTCCGGTCGAGACGGTGTCGGACGAGGCCGCGGTCGCGCGACGACGCGCCGCCTGATCTGTCACGCCAGGACCGGTCCCGGTGAGCGTGGGACCGGTCTCAGTGGATCGTCTCACCCTTCTCGATGGCCGACGGGGTGGGCGCGACCGCCATCTTCTGCGCGATCTCCTGGCCGACCCGGAACAGGGCCTCCCGCAGGGGCGCCAGCGCCGACTTGCCGCCATCCACCTCGATCAGGCCATGCGCGATCAGCAGGTGGTCGGCCACGAGGTCGAGGGTCGAGGCGGGAGCCGTGGAGGGACGCGGCGGCGGCGGCACGAATCGGCCGAGACCGCCTTGCGCCTCGGTCTCGGTGCCGCCGGGCGCGAGCTCGGTGATCGAGCCGAGGAAGCCCAGGAAGGTCTGATTCGGTGGCCCGTAGGAGGGCACCGCCCCGGCCGCCGCCCAGATCGAGCCACCCCCGTCCCGGGCCAGGCGGAACCGGACGACGAACTCCGCCTGGGCCTGCGCCGCCTCCTTGATGACGGCCCGCAAGACCGCGCCGTCCTCGGTGTGGAGCCGCTCGAACCAGCCCTGCCCGACCGCGTCCTGCCGATCCTGCCCGGTGAGGCCGTGCCATTCGGGGCTGACATAGGTCAGCGCCCCGGCAGCGTCGGTCATGAAGATCATCGTTTGGCCTCCGGTCGCGGATGGCGGCTCGATCGGCACATTCGCAAATCGGGAGCACGGGGTGCATCGGCAATCGCGCAGGGCCGCGGCCCGTTCCGGATAAGCTGACAGGAAAGTCGGAATGCCGCGGATTCCTCCGTCGGCGCCGCAGCCCGAGCATACCGGCGATGCGCCCGGTTGCGGCGGCGTCCACCGCCCTGGCCGCCATCGTGCATTGCGCCCGGCGACCGCGATCCCGCATAGACGGGGCGCCGGTTTCCCCAGAAGGCCTTTTGACCGATGCAGATCGCCACGCCTTATCTGATGTTCCTGGGCGACGTGCCCGACACGCTGGCGGCCAAGACCGCCTACGGCATCAAGGATTGGCGCCCGGACTGGTGCGTCGGCCAGATGCGGCTCCCCGGCTGCGCCGCCGATCTCGGCATCCCCGACATGACCCTGCCGGAGGCCTTGGCCAAGGGCTGCCGGACCCTGGTGATCGGCGTCGTCAATGCCGGCGGCGTGCTGCCGGACCATTGGGTGAAGGAGATCGTGGCGGCGATCGAGGCCGGGCTCGACGTGGCGAGCGGCCTGCACGTCAAGCTCGGCGCGGTCCCGGCCATCGCCGAGGCCGCCGCACGGCGCGGCCGGCAGCTCCACGACGTGCGCCACACCGACGAGCGCTTCCCCACCGGCAAGGGTACCAAGCGCGCGGGCCGGCGCCTGCTCACCGTCGGCACCGATTGCTCGGTCGGCAAGAAGTACACCGTGCTGGCCCTGGAGCGCGGCATGCGCGAGCGCGGCCTCGACGCGGATTTCTGCGCCACCGGCCAGACCGGCGTGTTCATCTCCGGCCGGGGCGTCGCCATCGACGCCGTGGTGGCCGACTTCATCTCCGGCGCCGTCGAGACGATCTCCCCCGAGGCCGCACCGAATCACTGGGACCTGATCGAGGGCCAGGGCTCGCTGTTCCACCCGTCTTTCGCGGGCGTCAGCCTCGGGCTGCTGCACGGCGCCCAGGCGGATGCCTTCGTGGTCTGCCACGAGCCCACCCGCACCACCATGCGCGGCGTGAAGCACCCCCTGCCGACCCTCCAGCAGGTGATCGACCTCAATGTGCAGCTCGGCAGCCTGACCAACCCGGCGATCCGCCCGGTGGGGATCTCCGTGAACACACAGGCGCTCGGCGAGAGCGAGGCGAAGGCGCTGCTGGAAAAGCTCGCCGCGGAGCACGGCCTGCCCGCCACCGATCCGGTGCGCTTCGGCGTCGCCGGGCTGGTCGACCGGATCGTCGCCGATTTCCCGGAGGTCTGACATGACTCGCCGCCTGACCCTGTCCGTCGAGCGCTTCCCGATCGCCGGGGCCTTCACGATCTCCCGCGGCAGCCGCACCGAGATCGCCGTGGTGGTGGCGACGATCACGGACGCGAACGGGGTCGGGCGCGGCGAATGCGTGCCCTATCCGCGCTACGGCGAGAGCGTCGAGAGCGTCGTCGCCCTGATCGAGGCGCAGGCCGATGCCATCGCCGCCGGGATCGGGCGGGACGAACTCACAGCGCGGATGAAGGCGGGCGCTGCGCGCAACGCCCTCGACTGCGCCCTGTTCGACCTGGAGGCCAAGCTCCAGGGCCGCCGGGCCTGGGAGATCGCCGGGCTGGCCGTCCCCGCCCCGGCGGTGACCGCCTACACGCTGAGCCTCGGCACACCCGAGAGCATGGGCGAGGCCGCCCGGGCCGCCTCCCACCGGCCGCTGCTCAAGGTCAAACTTGGCGGGGAAGGCGACCCCGAGCGCATCGCCGCCGTGCGGGCGGGCGCGCCGCAAGCGCGGCTGATCGTCGACGCCAACGAGGCGTGGCGGCCGGAAACGGTCGAAGCCAACCTCGCGGCCTGCCTGGAAGCCGGCGTCGCCCTGATCGAGCAGCCGCTCCCGGCCGATGCCGACGCCCTGCTCGCCGAGATCCCACACCCGGTCCCGGTCTGCGCCGACGAGAGCCTGCACGACCGCGCCGGCCTCGACGCCTTGGCTGGCCTCTACGACGCGATCAACATCAAGCTCGACAAGACCGGCGGCCTCACCGAGGCGGTGCTGCTGGCCCGCGAGGCCAAGGCCCGCGGCCTCTCCGTGATGGTCGGCTGCATGCTCGGCACCTCGCTCGGCATGGCCCCCGCCACGCTGCTGGCGTCCCAGGCCGATTTCGTCGATCTCGACGGCCCGCTGCTCCTCGCCCGCGACCGCGACCCGCCGCTGCGTTACGACGGGAGCATCGTGCACCCGCCGGAGCCGGATTTGTGGGGGTAGGGGAGGCTGGCGGCAGCCATCGATGGTGGTGGATCGCGGCCGCGTTTAACCGGCTCTCCTCCGCCGCGAAGCCGTAACCGTCCCGGTTCAGGCCGCCCGGACTGTCGCGAGGAAGCGGAGGACTTCGCCGTTCAGATGCTCGGATTGGTGTGACAACTCGGAGGCCGCCGACAGCACCTGATTGGCCGCCGCCCCCGTCGCTTCCGAAGCGCGCGCGACGCCCGTGATGTTGCTCGTCACCTCGCTGGTGCCGGTGGACGCCTGAGCGACGTTGCGAACGATTTCCTGCGTCGCCGCACCCTGTTGTTCGACGGCGGCGGCGATCGAGGTTGCAACGCCGTTGATCTCGCGGATGCGCGTAGTGATCGAGCCGATCGCCGCCACCGCTTGGCTCGCCACGCCCTGGATCTGGCTGATCTGGCCGCTGATCTCCTCCGTCGCCCGTGCCGTCTGCGTGGCCAGTTCCTTGACCTCGGTGGCGACCACCGCGAAGCCCCGACCGGCCTCGCCGGCGCGCGCCGCCTCGATGGTGGCGTTGAGCGCCAGAAGATTGGTCTGGCTCGCGATGTTGGAGATCAGCCCGACCATGTCGCCGATTCGGGACGAGGCTTGGCCGAGGGCCTGGACGAGCTGCAGGGTCTGGTCCGCCTCGCCGACCGCCGTCCGTGCCAGATCGGATGAGCCCGACACTTGACGCCCGATCTCCTGCACGGACGATCCGAGTTCCTCGGCCGCCGCAGCGACGGTGTTGACGTTGGCCGCGGCTTGTTCGGCGGCGGCCGCAACCGACCCGGACTGGTTTGCGGTTTCGCCCGCCGTGATCGTCATGGACTGTGCGGTCGTCTGAAGTTCCGTGGCGGCGGAGGAGACCATGCCGACGATACCGCCGACCGCGTCTTCGAAAGCATCGGCCATCTGGCGCATGCCGGCCTTGCGCTGTTCCTCGGCAGAAGCCCGGGCCAGCACCGTTTCCTCTTCCAGTTGACGCGTCCGCACCAGATTTTCCCGAGACGCCTCGACGGCAGCGGCAATGGAACCAACCTCGTTGGTGCGGTCCGTGTAAGGAACCGAGGCGTCGACATCGCCGGAAGCCTAATTCCGCATGCGCAGGATCAGGCGGTCGATCGGTCGCGTAACGCCGACGAGCACATAGACGATGCCGGCCAGCCCAAACGCGAAGGATACGCTGCAGAGCAGGCCGATGATCCAGAGGGCATGCACATAGGTTGCTTCGGATTTGATCTTGGCTTCGTCGCCCCCCGAAACATTCAAGGCCGTGCTTCGATCGAGCGACTCGATCGAAGCATCGAACGGCTTGCGGGACGCCTGAAAAATTTCGTTCAGGACCCCCTGATCCTTTGCTTGCGCAGCAGACATGATCCGCGATCGGAATTCTAGGTAAGCGCTCCAGTTCTGCTGATAGGCAATCCAGGCGGCTCGTTCTTCCGGGCTCGCGATCAGCGGTTCATAGCGGGTTGCGACGGCTTCGACGTCCTTGAGGCGGCGAGCCGACACCAAATCGAGTTCCGGAACGGGCTCGATTGCCGTCACGTATCGGGCGTCGACAAGTCGGAGTCGTGTCACTTTGTATTTCAGCTCGCCAAGGGCTTGTACGCTGGGCATCCAGTTATCGGATAGATCGCGGGCATTGGCGTTGACGGCGCGCAACTGCAGCGCGCTCATGGCACCTTGAACGAGGAAGCCGATCGCGAGCAGCCCGATCAGGCCTCTCAGAACAAACGATATTCTCATGCGCATCACCAGATCCCCGTTAGAGGGGCGTACAAACGCCCGCTAAATTGATAGTTAAATTTCGAGAATAAGTTTCAGGATGAGGTAGGCAGATGCTGTCTTCCTGAGCTGCTGAGACCTGGGCTGCCGCCGTCAGTTGTCGATGCAATGATCGACGCAAATACTTTAGTGCAGCATTCAATGTAGATATTTATGTTTGAACTTGGCTCCAATATCAGTTGCGCCGGGGTTGTGCTGATAGGAGTCTTTTCTATTGGGAGAACGACAGCTTATTCCGCCAGCTCCAAAGAATGCCGTCCCTCCCGATCATCGATCTCGATGATCCAGAGATCGGAGTCGAACCGGATTTCCTTGGTCAGCCGCTCCTCGACGTCGAGCGGGGTGGCGCCCGTGACCAGGGCGGCGAAACGGCGGTCGCCGCTGTCCTCGGCCTCGAACAGGGCCTGGGGGGCGGGGCCGTAGAGATCGGCGGTGCCGTCGAGGCGGTCGACCTTCACGAAGATCGCGCCGGCCTCCGGCGAGCCGCGTCGGCGCAGCACCGCCGGGATGCCCTCGACCCCGAGGCGGCGCAGGTGGGCCGAGACCCAGAAATCGGAGCGCAGGCGCATGCGTGTCGGGCCTTCCGGAAGCGGGACGCTGCCGGTCGCGACCAACTAGAGTCGTTTCCGATCGCGTTGCAATCGGGCTCGCCACAGGTTCTTGACGAGACGCGCGCGGCGCCGAACCGGCCTCCACTTCGGCGGCGTGCGCTCTATCCCTGGCCGGCGCGGGACATCAGCGCGCGCAGGGTCCGGCCCGCGGCCTCGCCGGTCACCGGCAGCTTGGCGCTCCGCTCGAACTTCTCGATCGCCGCCCGGGTGCCGGGCCCCATGGCCCCGTCTGGCTTGACCGGATAGCCGAGCTTCGACAGCGCCTTCTGCGCCCGCAGCACCGGATCGGCCGGCGTCTCGGGCTTAGCCGTCTTCGCCGCCTCCTTGGGCGCGTCCTTCGGCACAGGCTTGGCGGCCGTCCGGGCCGCCACGGCCCGGGGCGTCACCGAGGCGGTGGTCTCGTCGGAGCGGATCAGGTCGGCGATCGGGTCCCTAGCGGCCTGCTTGGCGGGGGCGGCCCGGTCGGGCTGCGTCGGCTCCTTGACGACATCCCGGATCGCCTCCTTCGCGGTCGGTGTCGGCTCGCGGGGGGCGGGGGCCTTCTGGGTCGCGACCTTGGGCAGGATCGGCGCCGGATGGCGGCCGGATTGATGGCCGAGCGCGTTGAAGCAGATGAAGCCCGCCGCGCCCACGGCCACGACGCTGCTCAGCACCGTGCCCGGGCTGTTCCGGCACGAGGCGCCCGTCGCCTTCACCGCACCGACCAGCACGCCGCGCCAATCGCTCGGGGCGGCGGCGCGGCGTGTCGCCGGACGGCGGACGGCGCGGGCCTCGCCCGGAACGGTGATCTCGCGGTAGCCTGACATCGTGTCTCCTTCTCGCGGATCGCCGGCTCAGCCGGCCCGGCGCAGGGTCGGCTCCGAGGCGGCGGGCTCGGCGTCGAACAGGCCGAGCGGTAGGCGCACCACCGACCGGCGCGGGGCGGCTGCACCCCGCACGGCGGTGCGGATCGGGGCGGGGCCGGCGGCGGCCGCCGGATCCCGGCAGACGAGGGGCAGCGTCACGGTCACGACGGTGCCGGCCTGGGGGGCGCTCTCGATCAGCATGGCGCCGCCATGCAGGCCAACGAGGCCCTGCACCACCGAGAGGCCGAGGCCGGTGCCCTCGTGCTGGCGCTTGTAGCCGCCGCTCCCGGCCTGGAAGAACGGCGTGCCGAGCTTGGGCAGGTCGCCCTCGCCGACGCCGACCCCGGTATCGGCGACGACGATGTCCAGCCCGTCCGGGCCCGGCCGCAGGGACAGGTCGACCCGGCCGCCCCGCGGGGTGAACTTCACCGCGTTCGAGATCAGGTTGATCAGCACCTGGCGGCACGCGCTCGGATCGGCCGTGATCTCGATCGGGCCCGGCACGGCGGCCGACAGGGTGACCCCGGCCGCCTCGGCCTTGAGGCGCATCAGGTCGCAGCAGGAGCGGACCAGGGCAGCGGCGTCGAAGGTCTCCGGCGCGTAGTCGAAATTGCCGCTCTGGATCCGGCTCATGTCGAGCAGCGTGTTGACGACTCCGAGCAGGTGGTGGCCGGAGGCGCCGATGATCCCGGCATAGTCCCGCGCCTGGTCCGGGCTGAGGCTGATCGCGCCTTCGCCGGCCAGAACCTCGGAGAAGCCGATGATCGCATTGAGCGGCGTGCGCAGTTCGTGGGTGACGTTCGCCAGGAACCGACCCTTGATCGCGTCGGCGCGCTCGGCCTCGGCGCGGGCGCGCTCCAGCTCCTCGGCGTGGCGGTGATGCTCGGTCATGTCGCGGGTCACGGCGACGACGGTCATGGCCGCGTCGTGCGGGCCGTGCGCGATCCGGTGAGCGCGCATCTCCGCATGGATCAGGCGGGCGCCGTCGGGCCGGCCGGCCGCGGGCTCGACATGGAGGCGCAGGGGCAGGGTGGCGGGACGCCCGGTCGCTGCGACGTCGCTCACCGCCTTGAGGAAGGCCGGCCGGTCGGCGACGTGGACCCGCTCCAGGAGGCCGTGGCCGCGCAGCCGCGCCGCGTCGCTGCCGACGAGCCGGCTCGCCGAGACGGACGCCTCCAGCACCCGGCCGTTGCGGTCGTGCCAGGTCACGAGGTCGTCGATCGCCGAGAGCAGCAGGCGGTCGCGGGCCTCGTTGTCGCGCAGCCGCTCGCGCCAGGCGCCCTCGTTGCGCATGTGCTCCAGGGCCTGGGCGGCGACATGGCCGATCGCGGTGAGCGCGAAGACCGGCAGGGCGACGCTGGCGGAGATCTCCATCATCGGCACGGTCCCGGCCCAGGAGCCGAGGGAGACGACACCGAGTACGCCGAGCACAGCCAGGCAGGATGCGGCGGCCGTGGCCCGCATCGAGCCGGAGACCATCGCCTCCAGGGGGATCGCCACCAGCCAGACCGCCGCCGGGGAGGCGGCGCCGCCGGTGAGACCCGCGAGGCAGACCACGAGCCCGGTCAGGCCCGCCGACGACACTGCATGCGCCACCCAGAGGGAGCCGGTGCGGGCGAGCAGCACCGCGGCCAGGACCGGCAGCAGCAGGCTCGCGATCGCCAGCACCTCGATGCCGGACGGGACCCCGCGCCAGACGAGATAAGGCGGCAGCGCCGCCATCATCACCATGCCGGTGGCGAGGCGGGACACCAGGAAGCGCTCGTGCCGGAACCGAACGCTCGCATCGTCGGCCACGGATTCGTGGACCAGACCCGCGAGACGGTCGTCGAGCAGAGAAGTCAGGGCTTTTTTAACAGGCAAGGCTCACACGCGCCGCGGTGAATGCCAATCGACATTCCCCGCGCCTCCGGCTCGACTTCAAAACGACTACCGGACAGTCGCAGGGGCGGCTTAAACGAGTGTTGCGGGACTTGGCCGAATGCGCGGGATGCTTTCCGTAAGGTAACCAGCCGCTTCTGAACGTGCTTCGTTCACCATGGCACGCGAAACCCCGGCACGGTTGAGGTGGAGTTCACGAAATCCGGCGGATTTTCCCGGTCGAGACCCGCGAAGGAGCCCGTCCGATGACCTTCCTGCTGCGCGCCGCGCTGGTGATCGGCGCGCTCTCGTACCTCGCGCTGCAGCGCAACGGCGCCGATCCGGCCGCGGAAGCTCGCAAGCTCACGGGATCGGTGGCCGCGGGCGCCAAGGCGACGCTGCCGGCCGCCCTCGAGGCCGTCCCGGCCGAGACCCGCGACCGGGCCGTGCGCGCCGTGCTGGCCCGGGGCCTGATGGCCGAGTTGAGCCGCCGCGCCGGCGTGGACGAGCCGGAGCCCGCCTCGAACGACACGCTGGAAGCCTCCGACCGGCAGCCCGCCTGGCGCGGCCCCGCGGAGCCCCGCTGATCCCACGTCAAACCATGGGTTTCCAAAGGGCTCGCCCTTTGGCAGGGGTTCGGGGGCAGAGCCCCCGAGAGACCAGGGCTCTGCCCTGGACCCGCAGAAGGTCGAAGACCTTTTGAAACCGGGACTTCGACGCGTCAGCCGGCTTCGGCACCGGTTGCCCGGAGGGGGCGCATCGGCAGGGGCGGACGCTGCGTGGCGGCGCGCTCGGGACCCTGGCGCAGCTTGGCCTCCGGGCCGTGCAGCGGCTGGTGGGCCTCGCTCCGGCTGCGCTCGGCGAGCGGCGTGTCGAGGATGGCGGCGATCAGGTCGCGGGAGGCCGGTCGGCTCACGGTCCGGAACAGGCGCACCAGACCGGCCACCCGCTCGGCGGAGCGCGCCACGCCCTGGTTCAGCGTGAGGAAGATGTAGACCGCCTCCTCCTCGTGCAGGCCGGCGGCGCGCAGGCCGAGGGTCAGTAGGTCGTAGCGCGCGCCCGGATCGTCCACCACGGTGAGGAAGTCGTGCGCGACCCCGAGGCTGTCGGCCAGGGCGGCGATGAATGTCGGGACGTCCTGCGCGGCCGAGAGCCCGGTCAGGGTCTCGCCGAGGCCGCGCGGCGGGGGCGGGCAGGGGCGCAGGGCTGCGGTCGCCTCGACGGTCCGGCCGATCACCTCGCGCCGGATCGGGTCGGCGTGCAGGTAGAGGGGCACAAGGTCGGCGGCCGAGACATCGGGGCGGGCGAGCAGCAGGCGCGCCAGCTCGGCGACGCCGCGGCCGCGGCTCACGAGGCGCGCGAGTGCCGCCCCGCGCAGGGTGATGCCGACATTGGCGGCCAAGGCCAAGTCGATCTCCGGGCGGCCCTCGCGGGAGAGTTCGTCCACCGCCTCGCGGCTCAGCCCGACCCGGGCGGCGATGCGGGCGGCGATGTCGGAGCCGTCGGCCAGCGCCGCCTCGATCAGCCGGTGGCTCAGCACGGGGGCGAGCTTCACCACCGTGTCGCGGACGGCGCCGCCCCGGATGGCTAGCGCCTCCAGGACCGAGGACGGCGTTTCGGGGAAGGCTGCGAGCTTGTTGGCGACGACCTGGGCGGTCTCGTCGTCCACCCGAGGGATCAGGCCGCAGGCCAGGGACTCGAAGATCTCGATCTCGGCCCGATCCCGACCGGGTGCCCGAACGAACAGATCGGTCTGCACCCGGAGGATCACCGGCTTGAGATCGAGATTCTCGATCCGCGACAATTCGAGGAGCCCGGACAGGTCCGGCGGAGCATCGACGGATGGGGGCATGAGGATCGGGTTACGCAAGACTGCAGTAAGCTCACGCTAACCGCATCGACGTGAATCGACCTTTAAGCCGCCCCCGAGCGGGCCGTGCCGTCCTGCATCATCCTGGGACCGTGGCCAGGTTCAGTGCACCAGCCAGAGGGAGAACGTCAGCACCGCCGCGATCGCCACGATCGCGCCGGCATAGGCCGAGGTGATCCACGGGGTGCGCTGCTGCATGATGCCGGCGGCAGCCTTCTCCGAGGGCGCGCGTTCGGTCAGCCGCGCCAGGCGGATCCGTTGCGGCGTCGGCGGTGTGCCGCCGGCCTCGTCGCATGTGCCGAGCGGGGCGGCCCCGACATCCACGTGGGGCGCCTTGTCGCCGGTCCGGCCGCTGTCGATGTCGCCCTTGAGCTGCGCCGAGGTCGGGTTGTCGGAATCCGGCGGCGGATCGGCCTGCAGGTTCCCGGGGGGCGGTGGGGTCTCGGATCGCAGCATCGGTGGAACTCCAGTATTACCGGGTCAACGCCCGATACTGGCCGCCGGCTGCGCCCATGGTGTCGCGGATCTCAAGTCTCCGCGGATCCCCGTTTGAGCAAAGGCCGCGTGAGGATCTGCCCCTCGTCGGTGAAACCGGCAGCGGCGCAGAAGGCCAGCAGATCGTCCTGACCGGGGCCGACAGACAGGGCGAGCCGCTCACAGCCGGCCTGCCGGGCCGCCCGCGCCGCTGCCTTCAGCAAGACCCGACCGATGCCCCGGCGCCGGGATTCAGCCGCGACCACGAGGGTCGTGATCAGGCCCAGGGCCCTGGATGCCTCGAGGGTGCGGATGGGAGCGAGCACGATCAGCCCGCTCGGCGGTCCCCATTCGACTGCCACAAGGGCCGTGCCGCTGCTCCCCTGGAGGGCGTCGAGCCGGGCGGCAAGGTCCGCCGCGCCGACCGCGATGCCGGCCTCACCCAAGAGCTCCGCGAGACCCGGCGCGTCGGGTCCCGCGGCGGCGCGGATCTCCAGCCCGTAGCGATTGCCCAATCCCTGCTCCCGTGTCGTGGTCCCTGGCGGTCATCCTACGCCGTCATGGCGCGCGCGGCATCGCGCGTGGAACGGGCGCCGGCCCGGCGGTTTGGCTCGGCAGGCGCGAGATCACGGGGAGGGCGCAGCATGGCGAGCCGGGTGCCAGACCAGACCACGGACGGGCAGGGCGGCGATGAGCCGGGGGAGGGCGGGCCGCCGCCAGCGCCCGGCCGGCAGCCCGAGGCTGACAAGACCGAGAAGAGCGAGTCCGAAAAGGCCGAGACGGAGAAGGCCGCGGGGGACATAGCCGACGATCTCGCGGATTTCGCCTGATCGCCGCGACGGACGACCGGTCCCGCGAAGATCGGCAGTATACGAAAACGATCCGGGCGGCACGCTGCGCGCATGCCGCCCGGATCGTCAATCCAATCGAGGCCCCTGTCTTGGGGCGTTCAAGATCAGGCCGTTTCCTTGGCCTTGCGCGGGCGGCTGGCCTTCTTCGGCTTCTCGGCGGGCTCCTCCTCGGGCTCCGGCGCCGGGGCGGCGGCCGACTTGCGGCGCTGCTGGCCGAGGCCGAGGCTGCGGGCGAGCTCGGAACGCTGGGCCGAGTAGCTGGCGGCGGTCGAGGGATAGTCCCGCGGCAGGCCGAAACGCTCGCGATACTGCTCGATGGTCAGGCCGTTGCGCGACAGGTGACGCTTCAGCGTCTTGTACGGCTTTCCGTCGATGAACGAGACCAGCGCATCCGGGGTCACCGACTTGCGGATCTGGGCCGGCGTCGGCTTGTCGGCCGTCTCGGTGACGGCAGCCGCGGGCGCGGAGAGCTTCGCCAGAGCCGCGTGAACGCCGGCCAGGAGCGCGGGCAATTCGCTGATCGGGACGGAATTGTTCGAGACATACGCGGACACGATGTCCGATGCCTGCTCGATAAAGGTCTGCTGCTGATCTGTGGCGATGTCGTCCATCGATGATTCCCTCTATCCGACGCTGGGGCACGGTTCTATCGTCTGTGCAACAAAATCAAGTCGTCGTCGAGATTTTCTTTGCACAATGCGTCGGTCATGAACACGCATATTACTCAAGCCGTCGGTGCAGCTGCAATCGTCGCACGAGCAATCCCACAGCGGTGCGCCGGACTTGGACGAGATCGGGTCCTTGCCGATCGCCTCTGTTACGCCTTTGGCCGCCGCCAATCCGGCTGCTTCGTCTGGGAAAAGCCCTGGGCGGTCTCGCAACGAACCGGAAACACGTGGCTTCCTGCGCGATCCGCCGCGCGGGAATGTATATTGTTGGCACGATGACGCTGTCGGCGGGACGAGATTTGGGGATATCGGCGTGGATCGACCATCGGAGCAGGGCACGGTCTTCGGAGCCCACATCCCGTTCGTGAACCATTGCGGGATCGAGGCCCTGGACGTGCAGGAGGGGCGGACCCGGCTGCGCCTCGCCCTGCGGCCGGAACACGCCAACAATCTGGGGATCGCGCATGGCGGCGTGATCTGCACCCTGCTGGATGTCGCCCTCGGCACCGCCGCCCGCCTGAAGGCCGGGCGGCCGGTGGTGACCCTCGACATGCAGACCCGGTTCCTCGCCCCGGGACGCGGAATCCTGATCGCCGAGGGCCGCGTCACCCGGGCCGGACGCTCGGTGATCTTCTGCGAGGCCGAGATCCGCGACGCGGAGGGTGAGCTGGTGGCGAGCGCCACCGGCCTGCTCAAGCCCGTGAGCGAGAGCCCCCTGCGCTGACGCGCGCTCGGTGCGGCGCAGGCCTGCGCCGGGCCGGGGCCCAAGGGCCCGCTTACGCGGTCTTGAGGTGGTCGAGTTCCGTCAGGCCGCTGCCGCCATCGGCATAGGCCGCCTTGAAGCTCGGCCGCTCCTGCCAGCGCCGCCACAGAGCGTCGAGCTGCTCGAACCGCTCGTCGAGTGGGGTGGCGCAGACCGGAAACTTCGAGAACGCGATCGCCGTGCAGAGCGTGATGTCGGCAAAGGTCGGTTCATCGCCGCCGAGCATCCAGGCGCGGCCATCCGCGAGGTGGCGGTCGACCAGGGCGGCGTGCCCCAGCGCCTCCTTGCGGCAATGCTCGCCCCATTGCGGATTGTGCGTCAGTTCCAGCTTCGGCCCAAGCCCCTGGTGCAGCACGTGGAACATCGTGGTGATGCGGTAGAGGATGTGCACCCAGATCCGGTTCTCCCACATCGTGTCGAGCCCCTGCTCCAGGGGCGTGTCGCCGGTGAGGCGCCGCCCCGGATGGGCCGCGTCGAGGTAGCGCACGATCGCGGCCGTCTCGGACAGCACGGTCCCGTCGGCGAGCAGGAGGGTCGGCGTCTCGCCCCAGGGGTTCATCTTGAGATGGCGCCATCGCCGCTGCTCGCCCCCCGGCGCCATGTTGTAGATCACCTCGTCGAACAGGTGGGCGATGCCCTTCTCGTGCGCGAACAGGCGCAGGCGCTGCGGATTCGGGAAGGCGGAGGGCGAGGTGAAGAGGCGGAGCGTGTCGGCCATGGGCTCGGGCTGTCCTGACGGTTCGAGGCGGCGCCGCACCGGCGCGGGACCGGCTGATCTAGAGCGCGCGCCGCCGAAGGGGACACCGGTTCGGCGGCGGCGCACGCGGCAAGCCGAATTGCTGCCCGCCGATTGACGACCCATCGGCGCAGTGGGAAAGCCTAGCGCATGACGATGCCGGACGACGCCCGCGCGGCCCTGACTGCCCCCCTGTCCGAGGCCGACGTGACCGCCATGAAATCGGAGGCCGCGGCTTGGTTCGCGACCCTGCGCGACCGCATCCTCGCGGCCTTCGAGACCCTGGAGTCCGAGGCCAAGGGGCCGTTCCACCCGGACGCCCCCGCAGGCCCCGGGACCTTCGTGAAGACGCCCTGGGACCGCACCGACCATACCGGCCAGCCCGGCGGCGGCGGCGTCATGGCGATGCTGAAGGGCCGGGTGTTCGAGAAGGCCGGGGTGCACATCTCCACCGTCCACGGCGAGTTCGCCCCGGAATTCCGCGCCCAGATGCCCGGGGCCGCCGAGGATCCGCGCTTCTTCGCCACCGGCATCTCGCTGATCGCCCATCCGTGGAACCCGCATGTGCCGACGGTGCACATGAACACCCGCTTCGTCGTAACCACGAAGGCGTGGTTCGGCGGCGGCGCGGACCTCACCCCCGTGCTGATGCGGCGGCGCAACCAGGAGGACCCGGACAGCCGCCACTTCCACGCCTGCCTGGAGCGCGCCTGCGCGGCCCACGGGGTCGACCATGCCCGCTACAAGGCGTGGTGCGACGAATACTTCCACCTCAAGCACCGCAATGAGCCCCGCGGCATCGGCGGTATTTTCTATGATTATCGCTGGACCGGGGATCCGCAGGCGGACCTCGCCTTCACGCGCGATGTCGGGGGCGCCTTCCTGGAAGCCTATCCAAAGATCGTCCGCGACAACGTCGGGACGGCCTGGACCGAGGCCGACCGCGAGGAGCAGCAGGTCCGGCGCGGGCGCTACGTCGAGTTCAACCTGCTCTACGACCGCGGCACGATCTTCGGGCTGAAGACCGGCGGCAACGTCGCCTCGATCCTGTCGTCCCTGCCGCCCACCGTGCGCTGGCCGTGAGCGCCGGTCTCCCCTCGGCTTACGCGCCGCAGCAGGATGCGGCGCTGAAGGCCATCGCGGCCTGGCGGCGGGAGGGCGGGAGCCAGGTGTTCCGGCTGTTCGGCTATGCCGGCACCGGCAAGACCACGCTTGCCCGCCGGATCGCCGAGGATGTCGACGGCACGGTGGTCTACGGCGCCTTCACCGGCAAGGCCGCCTCGGTGATGCGCCAGAAGGGCTGCTACGACGCCGCCACGATCCACTCGCTGATCTACCGCACCAAGGAGGCGGAAGAAGGCGGCCCGACCTTCACGCTCAACCGCTCCGGCCCGGCCGCGAAGGCGGACCTGATCATCATCGACGAGTGCTCGATGGTGGATTCCGACCTCGGCAACGACCTCCTGTCCTTCGACCGGCCGGTGCTGGTGCTGGGCGACCCGGCGCAGCTGCCGCCGGTGCGCGGCGGCGGCTTCTTCACCGAGGCCGAGCCCGACGTGATGCTCACCGAGGTCCATCGCCAGGCCAAGGACGACCCGATCGTCCGCATGGCCATGACCGTGCGCGAGGGCGGCCGGCTGGAGCTCGGCACCTACGGCCAGAGCCGGATCGTCTCCCGCCGCACCCTCGACCCGGCCGAGGTGCTCGAATGCGACCAGGTCCTGGTCGGCCTCAACAAGACCCGCCGCCTGTACAACAACCGGCTCCGGGAACTCGCCGGCCATACCGACCCGATGCCGGCGGTGGGCGAGAAGCTGGTCTGCCTGCGCAACGACCGGGTGAAGGGCCTGCTCAACGGCTCGACCTGGACGGTGCAGGCCCTGCGCGCCCCGCCGCGCCCGGACCTCATCCGCCTCGACGTCGTCCCCGAGGACGACCCGGCGCTGCGCCGCCGGGCCACCGACATCAAGGTGCTGCGCGCGATGATCTCGGGCTCCGACGAGGAGATCCCGCTGTTCCTGCGCCGGGAGACCGACGAGTTCACCTACGGCTACGCCCTGACGGTGCACAAGGCGCAGGGTTCGCAATGGGACCGGGTGACCCTGTTCGACGAATCCTACGCCTTCCGCGAGCACCGCGCCCGCTGGCTCTATACCGGCCTCACCCGGGCCGCGCAGGCGATCACCATCGTGGTCTGACCGGCGCCCGGCGCCGCGACATCGCTTGTGAAGCGCGAGCGCGCATGCTAGGCACCGCCCGTCTCATCGAGGCACCTTGCGGAGAGGTGGCAGAGCGGTTGAATGCACCGCACTCGAAATGCGATTTCGGCCATCCCGCCACCTCCCAGCCGATCCGATAACGTCCTGCCTCGCCTAGGCATTTTCGGGTCCTCGCCTCGTTCTCATCCCGTTCCATACTGGCCTGTGCGACCGAGTTTGGTAGCAAAAGCGGTAGCGGATGGTCGCTGTCTGTTCCGGTAGTTGAGCCGCGCGCACGGGATGCGCGAGCGACGTTCGGCTGGGGGCTCGCTGCGGCGAGATTACCTGCAAACTTGCATCATAAGATCGGGCGTCAAGCTGCCGAGCCAGTCTAAGCCTCGCACCACGAGGCCGTGCCCAGCCGACAGATTCATCGCAGAAAGCGTGACCACACCATGTTCGATCTCGCCTTCACGGTCGTCTATTCGGCCGGTGCGTTCATGGCCGTGGGGGTGATCCTGCGAGGGCTCGCAGCCTAGCCCTTGACGGCTCGGCAAAACGGAAATGGTTTCCGTTTTCGAAAAGCGACACAGTGTCGTGTTTGGCATCCCCGGTTCAGGGGAGCGCAAAACGGCAGACTGTGCCGATATGTGAAACCGTTTCGCATTTGCCCGCGTCGGCATAGGCTACCGGGATCGGCGAGGAATCTGAGGCGCCTCGCTGATCTCCACGCTCGCCCATCTCATCTCCCCCGAGGCGTAAGGGCGGGCGTGGATGCTTCGAGCGCCTACCCAACCGGTGGCGTCAGGATCGCTTGCTCACGCGCCTCGAAGTCCGGATCGTCACCGAAGCCGAGGAAGCTGGCAGGCAGCTTGGTACGGGTCAGCGACAGGATCGCCCGAGCAGTGGTGGCCAGCTTGTCCTCGTTCTCCAGGCAGCGGTGCGACAGGGCGCCCTCGACCTCGAAAGCCGCTGCGAGCCCAACCACAGCGAGTCCGGCCATCGTGCATGGAACCGGAAGAGCTAGGACCTCGGCGAGTAGGCGCCTCAGCACGTTGTCGACAGCCAGGGCGGCCTTGTAGGGCTCGGCTTCGGGGTCTTCGACCTCGAACACCCAGCGGACACTCATGGCGGCGGCGTGGGCACCGATCAGGGCCGGGCCGAACGGTACGTGCGGGTCCGTGCCGCCGGTGCGAGGGCACTTGACCAGCGCCCCGCGCAGATCGGCTGCGCGGGCCTTCAGCGCGGCCGTCGAGCTGGCGGTCGGCGCCTGCATCTGATGACTGGCATCGCTGAAGAAGCTTTCCAGGCCGTCCTGAATGGCGGCGATGGCTTGGTCGGCCGGATCGGCGGCGCGGCAGGCTCGAATGGCCTCCGTGACGGGGCCCGGCAGCTGGCCGAACCCCTGGCATAATAAGGTCCGAGGATTGCCGGACGGGGGTAATAAGGGCGTGCGTGTGCTATGGGCGTGAGTAGCCATTGACGTAGATCCACGACGTTGAGGGCTAGGCCTGGCACGGTGTTGACGCACCGTGTCGGGCCGTTTGCTATTGCTAGCAGATTGCTTATAGTTGCTCACATCCCAAGCGTCAACTAGCATCTGCTAACAATGTCAGAGACACGTGAGACTCGGTCCGCGCCGCTTGGGCTACGGATCCTGCCATCCGTCAAAAAGGCGCTTGAGGAGGCTGCCGCCGAGGATCATCGGCCAGTCGCCTCCTACGTCGAGAAGCTCCTCACCGAGCACCTGAAGGCGAAGGGCTACCTGAAATGACAGGGCCTGCCGTGCCGCCCGAGAAGCTGGCCGAGGTCGCCGGGCTGGCAACGGCACTCGCTGACCGCATCCTTGAGCAGCACGCTGCCGGCACGACGATCCCAACGAACCAATTCCACATGCTCGTCAACGCCACCAGGATGCTTCAGGACAACGGCGTCCCCTGGCCGCCTTCCGTGGAGCATGTGCTGATGGAAGTGGCCAAGCGTGCTGAGCCGGCCGAGGTAGGTCGCCAGGCTGGCCCAGATGCGACGAAGGGTGACGACGTCGTGGGGCACCTGACGCAAGTTCTCCATGCGATGCGGCGGCCGTAGAAAAGTGAACATGCGGATGGGACGATCGAAGCGTCGGTTACCCGACAGCCTGACCCAGCACCTGTCGGATCCGAAGATCGTCGCCTTCAGGCCTCGAACCAATCAGCGCCGTGCCGATCTTCGGGCCGAAGCAGCAAAGAGGTTCTACCTCTCGATCGTAACCCTCACCGTCGTCGTGGTGGCTGGCGGTTACCTACTGCGCCTCTGGTAGCCGCCCTCGAAGCCGCTGGCGTCATCTTCATCGAGGAGAACGGCGAGGGGCCGGGGGTAAGGCTGCGGAAGGCGGTCGCTCAATGACCCCCGCCCGCTAGACCGCGGCGGTGCAGATCGCGGATTAGTCGCCCGTGAGGGCACCAAGTTGCCTTGACGCTATTGACCAAAGCCCACCTCATAGGGCCATAAGGGTCTCAAGGGGTTTCTGCCGATTTTTCGTTGAAAAGGCACTAAGGTCCCTTTGGTATCCCTAGTGCGGCTAAGCCGTAACACAGGCGAGTCGATGTTTCACCGGCTGAGCATAACCAATTTTGGAGCAATCAGAGATCTCCAGGTATTGGACTTTTCGATTTCTAATAAAGTCGAGCATGAAGAAGATAGGCAAATTGTTGGCTATCAAAACTCTAGAGTTCCGAAGATCGCTGCCATTCTAGGCGCCAATGCGTCCGGCAAGACAACTGCCATAAGAGCGCTTGGATTTTTAGCAGACTTTACATCGAGATCGGCGCTTTATCCGCCGGACGCTGGCCTAATTTTTTATCCATTTTCTGATAAAGAGTCGCAGGAAGCGAAGTCAAAACTTAGTGTTGAATTTGAAGCTGACTGGTTTTCTCCTGGAAATCCTATGCCTCTGCGCTACACCATGGTCGCAGCTCCTGGAAAAAGCTCGTTCCAACGAGTCGTCGAATCTGAAGCGCTCGAATATAAGCCGGCAAGCCAATGGACTGCTCTCGTGGTTCGAGAGCAGGATCGCGCCTCATTTAGACGGGAAATGGGGTCGCTTGGTGGGAAAATACCCCGCACCGCACTGGCTAGAAATAATGCTTCAGTCATCTCTTTGCTTGGGCAATTTGTAGCAGGGAACGCACTGGTTGATACTATACAAAATAGCTTGTCTGGGGTTGTGTCAAATTTCTATTTCTGGGGCCGGCCAAGAAGGACTGATGAAGAAACGGCAAAAATGTATGCTGACGATCCAGGTACGCTAAAGGCGTTAAATAATTTAATCAAGAGGGCTGATTTGGGCATCAATGATGTTCGAGTTCAGGAGTTTCCCGGTATAGGATCGGGCGAATCAAAGCGTATGATCCTATATTTTCGTCATTCTGGCTTGAATTCTGACTTGCCTGCCGCCCTAGAGTCCCAGGGGACAATGAATTTTGTGAGTGTATTCCCATTAATACATCGAGTTCTTGTGTCTGGCGGCCTTGCGCTCATGGACGAGCTTGATAGCGATCTTCATCCCGAACTCCTCCGTGAAATTCTTGGCTGGTTTACGGACCCAGAAACCAATCCTCATAATGCTCAGCTTATAACAACTTGCAACAATCCGGCGGTGCTCGATTTTTTGCGGAAAGAAGAGATATTCTTTTCCAAGAAAGACGATGGCGGCCGCGTAAAGCTTTATGGTCTGAAAGACATACCTGGCGTAAGGCGTGACGCAAATTTCCAGCGCGATTACCTTGCTGGACGCTATGGTGCTATCCCTTATATCGGGTGAGCGGCAGCCGGAGCGGCCCACAGGACAATGCCTCGAATTCGACGTCGGATTTTTGTTGGTTGTGAAGGTAAGGGTGAGCGATCCCTTACGGTCGTGCTGCAGCGATATGCCGAAGAGACCGACTGCGCAGTGCACCTTGATCCATACGACAGCCATGGCGGTGATCCGGCTATAATAATTGAAAAATCAATCAAAGAAAGCAACAATCGAATATTGAAGCGCGGTATGTATGATGGTGGAAGATTTGTTCTGCTGGACTCCGATAGAATAGGCCCGGAAGCAGTAGCAAAAGCGCTTAGAGCCGGCATACACCTCGTTCAGCAAGTGGACTGCTTGGAAACCCATCTTGGTAAAATTCTCAGTGGCCGATTAAATTCCACGCCTGCGCAGGCTAAGAGAGAATTGTTGAAGACTTGGCCTGATTATAGGAAAGGTTTTGATTCTGCTTCTTTGAAATCAAGAATGACATTGGACCTTATCAGAGGTTCAGGTGGGATAAGTGCGGAATGGGAAGTGTTTTTACAAACAATCGGATTGATAAAAAGAAAATGAAATCATTGGTCAAGCGGTCGCCGCTCATCAGCGTGTGAGGCGAACAGCCGTGGGCATACTAAGAGCAGCCTCGCGACGGAAGTCAGACAGTGACAGCGACGCTGGCGTTTAAACTGGCATCAGGAACGCTGGCCCTTCTGGCGCTGCTTTGCGCTGGCGTAGCGGCTCGCCGTTCGTATCAGGCAGCCGGCGTTTCCAGCTACCCGGACTGGACGCCACTAGGTCTTCCCGGGCGATCCGAACCGGTGGATCCGGCGATGCGCCAAGTCGATTTGGAATTAGCCGCCTTAATGGCCTCGAAGTCGTCAGGCGACTTCAATCGGGCGGCCGTTTGGTGGACGATTCGAGCCGTCATCCTTGGGACGGCCGCAAATCTGGTCAGCTTATTTCCGCTTTCGAATTAGGTAGGCCATTCGCAGGGGCGTGGGAGATTCGAACCCGCCAACCTCCCCTTTGCGAAAAGGGCGCTCATCCAGTTGAGCTTCCGCCGCATTGTGACCGGAGCGCGCTCCAGTCATTGGTGCTTCGTGTTGAAACCTAAATACCGCTGCGTAGGGCAAGCGTCAAACCGGGACATGGCCCGCGCGATGGGCTGGTGAACGACGGGCTGGAGAAGCCCCGCGCGGCGGCTGCCGGCGGGGCTCAAGATGATGGCGATGTGGGACGGTGTCAGGTCGGCGGGTCCCGCGGGATCGCCCGCCGCATCTGCGCGCCGCTCCGCTGCACGACGTCCTGGAACAGCTTGCCTCAGGCGGTAGCTCAGTCCGCCTTCCGCATCTGTGAACCGTTCTGAGTCCGCACTTCTTGAAAGAGGTTGCCGTTCACGCTGGTCTTGGCTTTCGCCTCGGGGCCGGCCTTCTCGATCACGGTCGTGACGCTGCCGTTCACCTGCGCGCCCACGACACCAGCCTGGGCGGCAGCGGCGCCAACCCGGGCCCCATCCAGGCGCATCTGCTCCCGTTGGGCTTCCTGCTTGGCTCGCGTGGCGCGTAGGGCGATGCCCAAGTCCCGAGCGGCCCGCCGATCATCCTCATCGGAGTAGAACGGCTTCTCGCCTTGGCGGCGCTCATCATTCGGATCGGCAAGCACCTCGGCGCGGCGTGTGAAGGGCATCCGCGGCAGGTCGACACCGGGCGCGCGCTCGGCTTTTGCCTGGCTGGGACCAGTGCGCAGCGCATTCAGCACGGCACCTGACCGACGGTTGATGACCTTGGGCGCCTCAAACTCGCCCGTGATCGTGTTCGTGTCGCGGTCCAGATCGCCAGTCCCGCGGCCCAGGAGAATGCCTCGCGTCCGCGGATAGGCGCCAGACATGGCCCTGTGCGCCATTTCTCGCATCTGCCCCTCGGCAGAGTTGCGCGAGAACCCGTTCGCCTCCAGCCACCGAACCATGTCGCTGCGGCGAGCGCCGCGGTAGCTACCCCATCCCTTTGGATCTCGGGCGCCGTAGATGCCGTAGCCGGTGCCACCGTCGTGGACCTTGTTGGGGTCAAGGCCTGACTCCATCGTGGCTTGCCCAACGAGGTGGGCCGCCGCTTCGCGGAGGCGATCCTCCGGCACGCCTTCTTGGCGCAGCTGGTCCATGGCGTAGCGCATCATGTCGCCGGTGCGAGCCGACCCGCCGCCGCGTTCCGCACGTGCACCTCGGCCGGTGCCGCTGGGTCCGATGCTTGGCACATCTGGCCGCGGCCCGATTGGCGCTAATCGGGGCCGTCCGCCCTGTTCGAAGCCATAGGTCTTGGCATCCGCACCCGCCCGTCCGCCGAACCAGCCAGCATCCGGATTTCCCGAGTTGCCCTCGGCAGCGCGCCGGCGCGCGTCGCGCTGCACCGGATCTATCGGTGGCAGCCGCCTGCCACGGCGGTCGAAGCCGCCACCGCCATATGCGGCCGTCTGCACAGTCGCCTCGCCGAACAGGCCGCCCTGCGTGTCCATGGATTGCTTCTGGACGGTCGCGCCGCTGCGGCTGGCCTTCATCTCGTCGGTGAGCGCGTCCACGCTCCTGCGGAGCTTGTCCGACGACTCGAAGTCCTTCTGCCGCTGCTCGGGCGTGCGGCCTTGCAGGCCGGAAAGAACATCCTCCGATTCCTTCAGGCGCTTGCGCAGGAGCGGCTCTCGCGACTTGAAGTCGATCGCCGGGCCGCCGGTTTCCTGGTCATACTCGGCCTCGGCCAGCGCCTTCTTCCAGGACTCGATCTGCTCCTTCGCTGCGATCTCATCGTCGCCGACCCGCGGTGCCAGCCGCCGGGCCAGCGGGCCGGACGCGCCATCAATGCCTCGGGCAGCGCCCGCTACGTCGCCCTCCCGGATGGCATGGATCGCGTTGGCGATCTCGTGGAAGGTCCGAGCCATCGAGCCCGCCAACGCGGTGCCAGCCTGCAGGCCTCTGACCGCGTCCTCACCGAACTGCTTGAAGTTGATCTCTCCGAGCTCCTTCTTCACCCCCTGCAGGCCTTCACGGAGCGCCCTGGTCACGTCGGCGCGCTCGCCCGACACCAAGGTATCCATCCAGGTCGTGAACTCGGTGGCGGGCCCCAGCAACTCCCGAGCGACGGTAAGGCCGAAACGCTGCATCGAGCTCCGCAGGCTGCTGATGGATCGGTCGAACTTCTCCGCGTTGATGATGTCGGCCGGATCGTAGGCGCCGAGGCGCTCGCGGGCCTGCTTGAACATCTGGGTCACGGTGCCGAGGTGCTGGTCGGCCAAGCGCTGGAAATCGTCGTTGCCGAAGAACTGGCGGGCGAAGATCCCGCGCTCGACCGGGTTCTTGATCGTCTCCATGAAAGACAAGGCCTTCTTCAGCTTCTCGCCTTCATCCGAGGTGTGCTGAAGGTCAGAGGCAAAGTCCTGAAAAGCCTTGCGGCCAGCGGCGTTCGTGCCCTGGTGGATCACCCAATTGAAGGTGTCACCGGTGCTGCGTGAGAACGTCCGCATCTGCGCGGCGAAGTTCTTGGCACCTTGGGCCACGGCCTCCTGCTCGATGCCGAAGCGCCCAGCCACGGCTCCGAACTCCTGCAGGGTCTTGGCGGCGATGCCGGTGTCCCGGTTCAGCTGGCCGAGGCCGGTGAGGTTCCCCGTCAGCTTGTTGAGCGCGGCGGAGATGCCCGCGATCGCGGCGCCCGCGGTCAGGCCGGTGACGCCCAGTGTGGCGAGCGCCGGGTTCACGACGCTCGATGCCGTCCGGGCGGTGGACTGCATCGCCCCCTCGACGCCCTTGAACCCCTTCACGAGCGTCTCGCTGTGGTTCGCGCCGGTCCGGGCAGTGTCGAGCAGCTGGGACCGGAGGGCCTTCAGGGGTCCGGAGAACTTGTCCCGGACCTCGGCTTCCATGCGCAGGGCTTCGTCGGCCATACGGCTCTCCTACTCGTCGTGCGGATAGTGGGGCGGTCAGGCCGCTGCCGGGGTGCCGAGGTCGCTGGCGCGCAGCACGGTCACTGGCGCGCCCGGCGCGGGCGTCTTCTGCACCGCGAGGATCATGATCGGTGTGGCGTTGACGTCGATTACAGCGCCCATCCACGTCCCGTCCGTGAGCGCAGCCCGCACACGACCATCGGGAACGCTCTCGTTGGGAACCTTCAGGTCCGCGTCCGGCGGCGTCGGGCAGCCCGCATAGCTCCAGCAGTTGCCATCGCGGACGTGCCAGAGCCGCCCCTTGCCGGCGGGATCCTTGGCGGCCAGCGCCGCGAGGTCATCGTAGGTGTCGGCCATGTCAGGTCTCCAGGGTCGGGATGATGCGGTCGGCGAATCCGAGTGTGACGGCGCGCTCGGCGGCCAACTCGGTTTCGGCGGCGCGCAGGGCGGTCAGATCGTGCCGAGCCAGGCCGGTGCGGCGGGCCAGGATGTCGAGGTGCGTGGCGTCGGCGTTCTCGGCGCCGTGTGCGAGGTCCAGCACCCGGGCTGCGGCGCCCTTGGTGGCCTCGTCCGACCACAGGGCCCGAGCGAAGCGGCGCAGGGCCTCCGCGGTGAGGTGCCGGTCCGCTACCTCGGCGCCGGCTGCCTCGCGCGTGACGCGGCTGCTGTGCAGGCCGATGATGCCCTTCGTCTCGATGGAGATGCGCTCGCCCGCCATCGCGATCACGGCGCCCATCGAGTAGGCGTTGCGGATCGTGACCTCGATGGGCCGGCCGCACTCGCGAAAGGCGGTGTAGATCGCCAGACCCTCGGCGCAGGATCCGCCGGGCGTGTCGATCACCACCCGGACCGGTCCGACCTGGTCAACCTCAAGGAGGGACCGGCGCACGGCCGCCGCGCTCACGTGGCCCTCGGCGATATGGCCGTCGATCCAGATGCGGCCGTCGTTGCGGTCGAGGCTGTAGCGTCTCACTGCGCAGCCTCCGCAATCACCCCGAGCGTATCCGGCATCTGGCCCAGGTCGACCGGCGGCGGGGCCGGCGGCAGGCCCTTCCCGCCTTCGCCCAATTCGCCCGTGAACTTGACGACACGGACCGACCCGGTGTCGTCGATCTGGAAGCTGGCATTCGGCTCCAGCAGCATAGCCCGCGTGATGGTCTGGCCGGCGGTGCTGCTCGGCGTGAAGCCGATTCCTTTCGCGATGGCGGCCTGCGCAGCTGGCTCCGGCACTTCGACGTTGCCGGGAAACAGGTCGATCCGGTGGCCGAGGAACCCGCGGTAGAAGGCGGGCTGCGCGAGGCAGACCCGCACCATGGGGTACGCGACCGGCGCCGGGGCTGCCGAAGGCTTCTGTGGGATCACGATCGGGGCGGCGCCCTCGCGGATCGCCTTGGCGTTGGCGCGCATCGGAGCCACGACTTCTTCGGCGCCGGCCACCGCGTCGAGGTGCAGCTTCGTCCACCACTCCTGCGTGGTGCGGGGGAGCAGCCCGGCCTGGCGCTTGGCGGCATCGATGATGACGTGCCGCTGATCGAACCCGTTGACGCCCTTGGGACCGTGCTCGCCGCAGGCCCGTTCCACTGCCTCACGGGCAACATCGAAGGCGGCGGCGGCGCGGGACAGCTCGACGGCGGCGGCCTCGATCGCGGCGGCGCCAGCCTCGATCTCGCTGGCGACCTGGTCGCGGGCCTTGCGGCAGCG
>NZ_FOTK01000112.1 GCF_900114535.1 Methylobacterium pseudosasicola
CAACAGCGCATTGCGTCGCTCAAGCTCGCCGGCCAGCCCCAGCAGCCTCTCAACCGTCTCCGCTGTCACGGCGAGCGTCATCCTCACCTTGACTCGCACACCCCGATGACCCGTCAAGACAACGACCCAATCCTGGGCAGTTACGCCGGTTCAAGATAGCCGTCATTGGTGGTAACCCGGTGACCGTTGCGGCTATTGATCGGGTTGCACGAGACGCCCTCGCCCTGCGGCGCGTTGAGATCCGCTTTCCAGCCATAGCCGCCCGCCAGCGCGGCCTCCCGCAGCCCGCGGTCGACGGCGCCCCATGCGTCCAGCGGGGCGCGGTAGACCGGCAGCGGGCCGCCGCGACGGGCCCCCGCCTCGGTGGAGAATTCGGCGTCGTCCTCGATCCGGTCGAAGAGCGGCATCACGTCCGCTGCCGACCAGCCCGTGCAGCCCTGCGCCGCCCAGGCATCGAAGGCGGCCGGGACACCGCGGATCGCGATCTGCGCGTTGACCGTCGAGCTGCCGCCGAGCGCGCGACCGCGCCAGTAGAAGCGGGGCTCCTGCGCGCGAGTTCGCCGGCTCATCAGCCCCGGCCATTGCCAGTCCGCCTGGTGGCTCGAGTCGTACATAAACGGGATGATGTTGGCCGAGCGCAAAGCCGGAGGGGCATCTGAGGCGCGCCAGTCGCGTCCCGCCTCCAGCAGGAGCACACGGCGGCCGGGATCCTCCGTCAGGCGCGCGGCCAGGGCGGCACCGGCAGAGCCGGCGCCGACGACGATGACATCGTACATGGCAGCGCTCATGGCTTCTCGACATTCCAGAAGAGCGGGATGGCGGACGGAATCAGCCCGGTCAGGGAGGTCCGGTAGGCTGCCGGCTGGGCGAACTGGCCGAAGGGTACGACCAGGCCTTCGCCGTAGACGATGGACTGGATCTCGCCGACGATGTCACGCCGCTTGTCCGGATCCGGCTCGCGGGCGAACCGATCGAACAGCCCGACCACGCGCGTGTCGCACATGAACCCGGAACTCGCCGCGTCCTTGCAGGCAAAGTTGATCGCCGAGTTCGTCAGCGGCGAACTGAGATCGAGTCCGAGGGCGTGAATGCCGAAGACGCTCCAACCGATCTTCTTGGTGCGACGCGCCAGCAGGGCCGCCCAATCCATGACCTGGAGATCGACGGTGAAGCCGGCCTGTTTCAGCCGGTCGGCGAGGATCGTGGAGGAGACGCGCGCCGCCTCAAGGTCGTTGGCCGCCATCACGATCACCGGCTCGCCCTTGTAGGCGGTCGCCTTCAGGGCGGCCCGCGCCGCCGCCACGGACGGATCGTACAAGAGCTCGGCCCCACATGCGTCTCGTAGGGGGAGCCGCAGATGAAGAAGGCGTCGCAGGTCTGTGAGAAGCGCGGGTCGAGGCCGAACCCGTCCAGGACTTCCCGCTGATCCACGAGTCGGAGCAACACGCGCCGGATCGCCGGATCGTCGAAGGGCTTGGCCGCCGTATTGATGCGGTAATGCCCCGTGAACCGGTGTGGACCGGTGAAGTTCATCACCGCCAGGTTCTTGTTGCGCTCGATCTGTTCGATAAGATCGAAGGGCGCGTACTGCATGAGATCGATCTCGCTGGCGCCGAGGGCCCCGACGGCGGTCGCATCGTCCGGGATGACGCGGATGTCGAGGGCATCGACCTTCACGACCTTGCCGCCGGCGAGGAATTCGGCCGGTTCAGGACGCGGCCGGTAATCGGGGTTCTTGCGCAACAGCATGTGGTCGCCGGTGATGTGCGCGGCGCGGTCGTAGACGAAGGGACCGGATCCCATGACCTCCGTGAGCTGCGTCGTGGGCGGCGTCGCGGCAAGCCGGGCCGGCATGATGAAGGGCGTCGGGCTCGACGTGGTGCCGAGGGTGTCGAGCACGAGGCCGTACGGCTCCCGCAGCGTGAGCACGAAGGTCCTGTCGTCCACGGCGTCGAGGGCGGCCGCCACGTCCATGAGCCGGCCGCCGAGCGCGCTGCGGGCCGCCCAGCGCTTCAGCGAGGCAACGCAGTCGGCGGCCTGAACAGGCGTGCCGTCATGGAAGCGCAAGCCGTCGCGCAGGGTGAAGCGCCAGGTCAGGCGATCGTCCGACACCGACCAGGTGTCGACCATCTGCGGCTTGAACTGGCCCTTCGCGTCCGGCGCGAAAAGCGTGTCGTAGACCATGAAGCCGAAGGTCCGCGTGATGTAGGCCGTGGTGAAATACGGATCGAGAGTGACGATCTCGGCTTCGAGCACGGCCCGCACCGTTGTTTCCGCCCGGGCCGATGCAGGCGCCAGAGGTGCCAGGAACGCCGCCGCGGCTGCAAGCAACCCGGGAAGCCAGGATCGTCTCATGTGCATTCGCCCTCTGTCCGGGCCGGATAGGCAAGCCCAATACCAGGACGATGCCGCTCTCCGCTTCAGCGATTGTCCCGGCGTCGGTTGCGAGCCGGGGTCAGGCCGGCAGGAGGCAGCGGCGGCACAGGCCGAGCGGGGTGCGTTTCTCGACAACGGTGCACGGACATCGTCACCCTCTCCATGTCGGCCGCCTCGTCTCCATGCCCAGTAGTGGCCTGTTCGATGCACTGGGCTGGAACGGCCTCGGCCTGCCATGGGGATTGCAGGATCGTCCGCGCGGGCGGTCCGAGGCGCTTGAAACGGTTCCGGATGAACCGTCGCGATTTCGCCAAGCTCATGCTCGCCGCGGGGGCAGCGGGGCCGATGCCCTTCGGCATCACGCGCGCTGCGAGCCAGACCCGGGGCGGCGTCCTCAACACCGAGATCTAGCCCGGGCCGCCCATCCTGGTCTCGGCGCTCAACCAGCAAGCCCCCACACTTACGGTGTGCGGCAAGATCTACGAGAGCCTGCTGACCTACGATTTCGATCTCACGCCCAAGCCCGGCAAGGCCCAGAGCTGGGACCGCAGCCCGAATGGCCTGACCTACACCTTCAAGCTGTTTCCCGGCATCACCTTCCACGACGGGTCGCCGATGACCTCGGAGGACGTGGTGTTCTCGGTCACGTAGGCGCTAATGGAGGCCCATGCCCGGGCGCGCGGCACGTTCTCGCGCTTGGCCTCGGCTGAGGCCCCGGACCTGCTCACTGTGGTATTTCAGCTGAAGGAGCCGTTCGCACCCTTCCTGCACGCCTAAGAGCGCCTAACAGAACCGTCTGATCTGGTTGAGTGTGATGAGGCTGGCAGCGAGGCTGGTGAAGGCTT
>NZ_FOTK01000042.1 GCF_900114535.1 Methylobacterium pseudosasicola
TTCATCTGGGCGACACCGGCAGAGGTGGTCGGCGGACGGCTGCAACTTGTCGTGCTACAGCCGATCACAGCTTCGAGCACACGGGGCGCGGCGTACCAGAGCGGGTTCGGCCAGACGCTGCTCGCTGCGCAAGTGGCCTGGAAGCTCGGTAACAATATCAACTTCAGCTACCTGCTCGGGGCCTACCTACCCAGCGAGACCAAGATCGTCATCCAAAATCCGGTTCTGCACCAACGTTTCGCCATCACATACAATGGCGATGGCTGGAACCTGACAGGCAACTTCCTGTACGGCACCTTCTTCGATACGCGATCGGCCAGCGGTACATTCTACCCCGACTTCCTCAACCTCGACCTCACGGCCACCAAGCATTTTGGCAAGTGGGAAATCGGGCCGGTAGCCTTCGGATCGACCGACCTTCCAACCAACAATCCGTCCTATGCTCGGCAAGGCCAGTTCGCAGTGGGCGGCCTCGTGGGTTACAACTTCGGCCCGGTCAATCTCCAGGCCTACGTTACGCGGGATGTTGTTCAGCGCAATTACGCAGGACTTGAGACACGCGGCTGGTTGCGCGTAACCGTGCCGATCTACCAGGATAAAGACGAGGCTCCTCAGCCTAGCCCGATCCTGCGCAAGTTCTGAAATCGTTTTGGACATGCGTTATGAGAGGCGTTCTCACCTGCGATGGATGCGCGAACGTCCCTTGCCGAGTCCTGCATGTCTGAATGGATCGGATCAAGCAGGACTCAGGGTTGGTCGTGAGCAGGAGCGGCGACCATATCCGCTTTTACGCAGTGTCGCCCAGAAGCGGGCCAGCCGAAATCTACCCTAACCAGCCCTCCCGCTTTCGACCCAACTGCGCCGTAGAAGCAGTCCGACGTCGTTCTCGAAAGCAGACATCGAAACTGGGCTCGCGCCGCCAAGGTACTCTTATGAGTGTTCGCCTTCCGAACTAGCGCCCCCCACTCGATCAATCCACAGTCTGCATCTGGACGACCCCGCCGAGTTCACCGGGCTTGCCCGAGACCACCACGAGGTAGCGCCGGCTAGCGCCGGCATCCGTGCGGGTGACCTGTCGGATCGGGCCGATCGCGTTGACGATTGCCGCGCCGGCCGGGTTGGTCATGAAGGCGGCGAGCGGCTCCAGGCCGGTCGCTCCCTTCGGATCGGCGGCGAGCGCCAGCACGAAGGGCATTTTCGCGGGCAGTCCCGTGACCGCGGCCTGCAGCGTCTGCAGCACGCCTTGGTCGAACAGGGTGACCTGCGTCGCCGGCTTGTCATCGGAACCGGTGAGCGTCAGCGCGCTGGTCTTGCCGGCAGCACCCAGCGGCTGGAGGTTCTGCTTTCCGTCGCCCTCCGGCACGGCGTTCGGGACGTAGGCGACGCCCTGCGGACCCTGCCCGATCGGCACCTCAGCGATCACCGTGTTCGACGCCGTGTCGATCACCGCCGCCATGTCGGCGTTCTCCAGGCCGACATAGACGCGGCTGCCGTCGCCCGAGGGCCAGAGCCCGTGCGGCAGGGCGCCGGTCGCGATGGTGGCGACCTGAGAGAAGTCGTCGGTGCGGAACACCTTGAGCTGGTTCAGGCCGCCGATCGTCACGTAGGCGAACTGGCCGGCCTTGGTCGAGACGATGTTGACGTGGTTGGTGATCGGCCCGGTCTCGATCGTCTTCAGCGGCGCGAAGGGCGGACGCGCCGAAAACACTTGGGTGCGGCCGACATCCTTGAGGGTGAACCACACCTGCTTGCCGTCCGGCGTCGCGGCGATGTCAGGGCAGAACGGGCTCTCCTGCTTCACGCGGCCGACGATGGTGTGGGTCTTGGTGTCGATGACGACGGTCTCGGGGCTGAAGCTGGAGCAGACGTAGCCGTAGGCGCCGTCCGGCGAGAAGATCGTCATGCCGGGCCCGTTCGGTACGGTGGTCCGGCGGGTCTCCTTGGCGGTGGCGGCATCGAGCACCGCGATATGGTCCTCGCCGCGCACGCTCACCCAAACCTCTCGGCCGTCCGGCGTGAAGAAGGCTTCGTGCGGCGAGCGGCCGACATAGGCGGTGTGGCGGACCGCGTTGGTCGCCGTGTCGATGAAGCTCACGGAGTTCGAACCGATCGAGACCGCGAGCAGGGTCCTGTGGTCCGGCGAGAAGCCCATGCCGTGAACCAGAAGCTGCCCGCGATAGAGCGGGCTCAGGTTCATCGGCGTCGGGTCGCCGAGCCGGATCACCCCGAGCAGGGTGTTGGCGGCGGGATCGACCACCGAGACCGTGTTGGAGAACTGGTCGGAGGTGTAGAACCGATCCTTGCCGCTAACCGGCACGTCCGGGGCGGAAGCTGCGCCCGGGGCCTGCCCGGCGAGCGCCGGGCCGGAGAGCAGCGCGAGGGCGAGGATAGTCAGGGCGGTCTTCATCGGCGGGTCTCCGAGGGCATGGCGGCGGGGGCCGCACCGTGGTCGTGGGAATGGGTCGCACCAGTCGATGGCTGCGGCGCTTTGGGAAGACTGGCGAGCGCACGGCGCATCACATCGATCTCCTGGCCCTGCTCGACGACGATTCCCTGCGCGAGGCGACGCAGGAACGGATCCTTGCCGTAGAGCAGCTCCGCCTTGGCCATCGCGATCGCGCCCTCGTGGTGGGGGATCATCATCGCGGCGAAATCGCGGTCGGGATCGCCCGAGGGCGGGACCATCATGTCGGCGTGCATCCGCGTCATCGACTGCGCCATCATCGCGTCGAACGACGTTGACGACGCGGCCGGAGGCTCGCTGGCGGCCAGCGTCGGGCGCATCATCATCCGGACGCCGACGAGGCCGCTCGCCATCAGCGCCGCCGTCACGGCAAATCCCAGTGATCCGCGCATGCGGCCTCCTCGCGATCCGGTATCGATGGAAGGGATGCCAGAGGACCGGCTTTATTCCGCGGCGGGGCCGAAAAAGCGTTCGCGCCGATGGGATCGCCTTTTTTCGTGTGTCAGCGGAATAAAGGCGCCCGTTCCGCATCCCTCCCGATGCGGTCATGCTCGACCGCGGGAGACTTCACCCATGCGCAATCTGCTGATCCGTACCGCCTTCGCGGCTGTCGCCTTCTCCGCCGTGGCCGCCCAGGCCGCCCAGGCCGCCGCGCCCGCCATCACGGCCGAGACCGCCAAGGGGCCGGCGCTCGTGGATGCCAAGAGCATGACCCTCTACACCTTCGACAAGGACATGGGCGGCAAGTCGATGTGCAACGGCCCCTGCGCCGCCAACTGGCCGGCCCTGACGGCTGCCTCCGGATCGGCGGCCTCCGGCGATTGGACGACGGTGACCCGGGACGACGGCACGATGCAGTGGGCCTACAAGGGTAAGCCGCTCTACACCTTCGCCAAGGACACCAAGCCGGGCGACACCACCGGTGACGGCTTCCTCAACGGTGCGTGGCACATCGCAAAGCCCTGATCGGTGAATGCCCGGATCGGCTCCCTCTGATTGGGACACGTCGTTGGACGAGATCGCCGCCCTGATCGAACCGCAGATCCCGGCCCTGCGGCGCTACGCGGTCGCGCTTCTTCGGGATCGCGAAGCGGCGGACGACCTCGTCCAGGACACCCTGGAGCGGGCATTGTCCGCCTGGTCCGGGCGTCGCCGCGACGGCGACCTGCGGGCGTGGTTGTTCACGATCGAGCGCAACCTGTTCCTCGCCGCCGTCCGACGCCGGGGCCGGCGCGGCGCCGATCTCGGCGCGGAAGCGTTGGATCAGGTGCCCGATCCGAGCGCCGACCCGGGGGCAGCTTTGGGAGCCCGTGACGTACTCTCCGGGCTCGACACCCTGCCCGAGGAGCAGCGCTCGGTGTTGCTCCTCGTGGCGGTGGAGGACCTGTCCTATGCCGAAGCGGCACAGGTGCTCGGGGTGCCGCTCGGCACGGTGATGTCACGATTGAGCCGGGCGCGCACGCGGATGCGCGGATTTTTGGAGACGGGCCGGACAGGCCTGCTGAGGAGGGTGAAATGAGCGGGGATCCGCGCCCGGTCGGCGAGGACGATCTGCACGGCCTGATCGACGGCCGCCTTGAACCGGAGCGGCAGGCGCTGGTCGAGGCGTGGCTCGCGGGGAACCCCGCGCGTGCGGCTGAAGTCTCGACGGACCGAGTTCTGCGCGAGCGCCTGCGCGCCCGCCTCGCGCCGATCGCCGAGGAGGCGATCCCGGCGCGACTGCGGGTGGCCAACATCCGCTCGCGACACCTGTACCCTGGCGCACGCTGGTTCCCCATGGCGGCTGCGGCCGTGCTCTGCCTCGCGCTCGGCGGTGCCGGCGGCTGGGTCGGCCATGCCCTGCACGGTGTGCCCGCGGCGGCGGCGGTGGCGGAGGCACCGGCGACGCAGGACGCGGTCGCAGCCTTCCGCACCTTCGTGGTCGAGGCGGTGCATCCGGTGGAGGTGCGCGCCGACGAGAAGCCCCACCTCGTGACGTGGCTCTCGAAGCGTCTCGGTCACGCGGTCGCGGCCCCCGACCTCTCGGCGCAGGGCTTCCGGCTGATGGGCGGGCGCCTGTTGCCGGCCGGCACCGAGCCCGCGGCGATGTTGATGTACGACGACGACCGCGGCACCCGGCTGACGCTCTACAGCCGCGTCGGTGACGGCGACGGCCGCACGCTCTTCCGCTTCGCCCGCGAGGGCGACATCGCTGCCTTCTCCTGGGTCGATGGTGGCATGTCCTACGTCATCACCGGCCGCACCGACGAGGCCCGGCTGCTCTCCGTCGCGCAGGCGGTCGATGCGCACGTCCGCGGCCTCGCGCCGGATCGACGGCAGCCATGACCCTCGATCAGCTTCGCATCTTCGTGGCCGTGGCGGAGCGGCAGCACGTGACCCGGGCTGCCGAGGCGCTGAACCTCGTCCAATCGGCGGTCAGCACGGCGATCGCCAACATCGAAGGGCGGCACGCGGCCAAGCTGTTTCACCGGGTTGGCCGCGGGATCGAGCTGACCGAGGCGGGGCGTGTGTTCCTCGTCGAGGCCCGCGCCGTGCTCGCCCGCGCCGAGGCGGCCGAACTGGTGCTCGCCGACCTCAGCGGCATGCGGCGTGGGACGCTGGCGCTTTTTGCCAGCCAGACCATCGCCAGCGACTGGCTGCCTCGCCACCTCGTCGCCTTCCGCCGGGCCTACCCTGAGATCGCTATCCGGTTGGCGGTGGGCAACACCACCGACGCCGCCGACGCGGTGCGCGCGGGGCAGGCCGAACTCGGCTTCGTCGAGGGGGCGCTGGACGACCCGACGCTCGCAAGCACGACCATCGCCCAGGACAAACTCGTCCTCGTGGTCGCCCCGGCCCATCCCTTCGCCGGGGCGGCTGCACTCGCACCCGAAGACCTCGCTGGGGCCGACTGGGTGCTGCGCGAAGCTGGATCGGGAACCCGCTCGGCCTTCGAGGCGACCCTGGGTGCGGCCGGCCTTGCCGCGGCCCAGCTCCGGGTTATGCTCGAACTGCCCTCGAACGAGGCAGTGCGCGCCGCCGTCGAGGCCGGGGGCGGGGCCGCCGTCCTGTCCGAGACCGTGGTCGCCGCATCGCTTCGAACCGGGACCCTGGTCCGGGCGGCGTTCGACTTACCGAGCCGGCCGTTCCGGGTGCTGTGCCACAAGGAGCGCTACCGCAGCCGGGCCGCCGACGCGCTTCTCGACCTGATCGCGACGGCGAACATCAAATGAGCGAGCCCGCGAAACTCGTGCCCCCCGACGACCCGCGGGTGAGGCTCGCCGAGGACCGGACGGTGCTGGCAGCCGAGCGTACGTTCGTGGCGTGGCTTCGCACCGGGCTCGCCTTCCTGGGCGTCGGCTTGGCCGCGCAGCGCTTCCTGCGTGAGGTGCTGGCGGTCTGGCCGCTGAAGGTGCTGTCGCTCACGTTGATCGCCTGCGCGCTCGCCTCGTTCGCCGGCGCCGCATGGCGGGACCGGGCGATCCGGGCGCGTCTCGCCCATGCCGAGATCCCGATGATGCCGCGCATCCTCACCATCGGGATCGCGGCCTTGCTGATCGCGATCTCGGGCCTCGCGGCCACCGCCTTGCTCTGGGCGTAAGGGGTCAGGCCACGGTGACCCGCACCCGGTGCCATGCGGCGCTGAGGTAGCCCTTGTAGTTCCAGGTGTCGTCCGGCGCCGCAGGCTGGGTCTGGCCGGCCGAATCCCAGGCACGCACCGCAAGTTCGTGCTCGCCGGCCGTCAGCTCGCGCTCGATCTCCCAGAACGTCCAGGCGTAGGGCGCGTCGGCATCGCGCTCGATCCGGGCCTGCGCCCAGCTGCGGCCGCCATCCGTCGAGACGTCGACGCGGGCGACCGCGCGGTCGCTGGCGATGGCATAGCCGCGGATCGCGTGCCGGCCGGCCTTCAACGCCGCGCCGCGGGCGGGCTCGCAGATCGCGCTGTTGAGCGGCATCGCCTCGATGGTGATGCCGTGGGCCGGGTCGGCGGTCTCGGCCGTCACGTCGGGCGGAAACAGCTTGTAGTCGTCAGCCTGCATCGGGTTGTCGGAGGGCCGGTCCTGAACCGAGATGCGGGCGAGCCACTTCGGGCTGCGGATACCGGCAAATCCCGGAACGACCACGCGCAGGGGGTGGCCGTGCTCGGGGGCGAGAGGCTCGCCATTCATCGCGAAAGCGAGCAACGTCTCGGGGGCCAGCGCCTTGGCGAGCGGGATCGAGGCGCCGAAGCGCGTGTCCGTGTCCGCGATCCGGTCGTGGCTCTCGAAGGCGACGTGCCGCTCGCGGCTGGCGTCGATTCCAGCGGCGCGCAACACGTCGGCGAGCCGCACGCCGGTCCATTCCGCATTACCGATGGCGCCGGGCGCCCACGGATCGCCGGAGACCGGGGCCACCGCCAGCATGTCGGCCCGGCGGTTGCCGGCGCATTGCATCACCGCGGTGACGGTGACGGGCTTGAAGCGCGCCTTGAGGTCGGCGACGGACAGTTCGAGCGGCGCGGCGACCATACCGTCGACCGTCAGGCGGTAGCTGTCGGTATCGAGGTCCGGGATATCGCCGTGGCTGCGGACGTAGAAGTCGGCCTGATCGGTGAGGAAGGCCGCGCGCAGGCGATCGAGCGGCGGCTCGGCGTTGTAGGGCGCCTCGCCGTGGACGATCAGGCGGTCCTTGCGCTGGAACAGGCCGAGCATGGGGTCTTTGTCCTGCGTTCGTGACGTGTCGACGACGAGAACGCGCCGGGGGCGATAAGGCCCCCGGCACGCGTCGTTTCACGGCTTCATCGTCGAGACGACTACGTTCTTCGCGCGATCGACCACGGCGACGCTGAGGTCGCGGTTGAGGACGTAGGCATGGACGTTGTCGGCCGAGAACGCGATCGCCTGGCGCGGCTCGTTCAGGCCGGTCACCGTGGCGACGACCTTGAGCGTGCCGGTGTCGATCACCGAGAGCGAGTTGTCCTTGAGGTTGCCCGAATAGACGAAGCGCCCGTCCGGGGTCAGCGCGGCGCCGTAGGGGTCCTTGCCCACCGCCACCTCGGAGGTGACCTTACGGGCGGCGACATCGACCACACCGATGGTGTTGCGGCCGCTGTTGGCGGCAAACATCGTCCTGCCGTCCTTGGTGATCGAGATGGCGCGCAGCTTGTCGAACCCGGCGATCTCGCCGGTGATCTTGTTGGTGGCGGTGTCGACCAGGGTGATCTTGTCGCCGAGGAAGTTCGTCACGAACACGGTCTTGCCGTCCGGCGATAGCTTCACGCCCTGGCGCGGCTGCGCGAAGCCGGGGATCACGGCCTCGGCGAGCATGGTCTTGGTGTCGAACACGGTCAGCGTGCTCGCCGCCTCGTTGTTGACGTAGAGCTTGCCCCCGTCGGCCGAGAGCACCGTGCCGAAGGCCCCGGGCCCGGCGGCCAGAACGCCGGCCTCCTTGCCGGTGGCGGTCTCGTAGGCCGTGATCCGGCCGGTGCCGCTGTCGGAGACGTAGAAGCGGGCGCCGTCCGGTGCGAACACGATGTTGCGCGGGGTCACGAAGCCATCGAGGCGGCGCAGCACGGTGCCCTTGGCGACATCGTAGACGATGACGCTGCTCTCCTCGCTGTTCGACACAGCGGCGACGGTCCCGGCGGCGTTCAGGGCCAGCGCGTTGTTCTTGATCGCGCCGTCGAAGCCGGCGGCGAACCCGGGCTGGCCCTGGGCGAGGAGCAGGGCGGCTCCGGCGAGGAGGCCGCGGAGGCTGGTACGGACGTGGGTCATGAAGCGTGTCTCTCGGGCATGCGCCCTCGTTCGGCGGCCTGGGGCCGGCCGTGCGGGCGGGTTCGAAATCGGATTGCGTCCTGCGGGACCGGTCAGGCCCTGCATCGCCTTAGAGAGATGCCAGCGAGCGCGGTCTATTCCCCGAGGCCGGCGGAAAAAGCGCGGCGGCCTCGGGATTCGGGGGTTCAGGGCGTCGGCTTCAACGCCGTGAGGTAGTCGACGATGGTCTGCACGTCGGCCTGATCGACCGGAGCCTTGTAGACGTGAACCATCTTGTTCACGGTCTCGGTCCACTGCGCCTTCGAGAGCTTGGGCTGGGTCAACACCATCCCGGCCGAGTGGCAGGCGAGGCAGTTGTTGTTGACCGCCTCGGCCCCGGGCCCGTCGGGGAAGATCCGGTCGGAGGTCGGCATCTCGATCGATTGCGAGGTGAAGCGCATCGGCTCGGGAGCCGGGGTGGCGAGCGCCACCAGGGGAGACAGTATGAGCGCGACGCTGAGGGCCGCAGAGCGGATCGGGGTCATGGCTGTTCTCCTCAAGCGGCCTGGAAGGACACGGCCTCGATGCCGTTCTGCATGAAGCCGGCCCCGTTCCAGACCCGTTCCTTGGGCTGTGCGACGCCGTTGGTGTTGGTGCAGCGGACCCTGACCGTGTGGGTGCCGGCGGCCGGCGCCGGCAGGCTGCCCTCGAAGCGACGGAAGCTGTAGGGGCCCTCGTCCACGCCGAGCTGTGCTGGAAACCACGTCGCCCCGCCGTCGCCTGAGAACTCGACCGTCTTCACCCCACAATCGCCGCCGAAGGCGATGCCGCGAACGACCACGGGCGTTCCAGCCGCCACCTTTGCGCCGTCCTGCAGGTTGGTGACGAACGAGCGTGGCACCATCCTGTTGATCGGCACCGTCTTGAAGCCGGTCTGGCCGGGCTTGATGTTGGCGCCCGGCACGTCCGGGATGCGGTAAGCGGTCTTCATCCAGTACTGGTCGTCGGGCTTGTCCAGCACCTCGATGTCGGACAGCATCTTGACCCAGTAGGTCGAGTACCAGCCCGGCACCACGAGGCGGAGGGGGAAGCCGTTGAGCAGCGGCAGCTGCTCGCCGTTCATGGCGTAGGCGATCATCACCTCACCATTGTTGGCGAGGTCGAGATCGAGCGACTTCTTGAAGTCTGGCGCGTCGTCGACCACAGGCTCGTCGAGGCCGCTGAAGCGAACCTGCACGGCGCCGGCCTTCACCCCGGCCCGTTCGAGCACGTCCTTGAGGCGCACGCCGGTCCATTTGGCGTTGCCCATCGAGCCGTTGGCCCATTGCGCGCCGGGCACTCGCGGCTCGAACAGACCGCGCGAATTGCCCGAGCACTGGTTGACCGCGGCGATCTCGAAGCGGGGAAGGCCGGCGATGGCGTCGAGGGAGAGCGAGAGTTCTTTCTCGACATGGCCGTGGACCTTCAGCCGGAAGGTGCCGGCGTCGACCTCGGTCGGGATCGAGGCCCAGTGCCAGCGCACGTAAAAGCGGTCGTTGGGGGTGAACACGCCCTCGTCGAACACCGCAAACGGCGTCTCCAGCAGCGGCGGATGGGTGCGCTGGAGGATCATCTCGCCTTTGCCGGGAAAGGCCGTGGTCAGATCCCGCACATCCGGGCCGCCGGGTAGCGGCAGCTTCACCGAGCCCGCGGCCCAGGCCGGCATCGCGGCGGCGAGGCTGCCGAGCCCGAGCCCGCCTAACAGGAGGCGGCGGTTCGTCGGTCTGTCCAATCCGTGCATGGTCTCTCCCTTCAAAGTTCGTCGGCGTCGATGCGTTCGAGGGCACCGGACCCGTGGCGATTCCTTGCGACTAGGGAGATGCTACGGGATGCGTTTTATTCCCACCAACGGTCTTTCGCGATGCGAACGATCTCCCAACGCGATGATTTGAGAATTTTGGATCTCCGCGCCGGTGGTGCTAGATATCGTCTCGACGTCAAACCGCCGGTGCTTCGACAGGCGCGGCCCTGCGATGCCCGAACAAGGCGTGACGCTCGGCGAAACCGCGAAGGGCGACAATGCCGAGCGGTTCGAGGGCATGCGCCAGGCCGTGGAGGAAGGTGTCGGTGGCGATCAGCGGCGTGTCGTAGGTCTTGCACAGGCGCTCGACGCGAGCGAGCACGTTGAGATCGCGGCCGATCGCCGTGAAGTCGACCCGGTCGCCGCCGCCGATATTGCCGTAGGCGACCTCCCCAACATGAAGTGCGACGCCGACCTCAAAGGCAGCCCTGTCACCGTCGCGCAGGGTCGCAAGCGCATCGAGTGCGGCCTCGGCGGCACGCAAGGCGGCACGGCGCGCCTCGGCCTCGTCGCGATCGGCATCGAACACGGCCAGCAGCCCGTCACCAATATACTTTAGCACCTTGCCGCCTTCCGCCTCGACGGCCGGCACGATGGCATCGAACATCCGGTTGAGGGCGGCCACGATATGGTCGGGGCTTTGCCGGTCGGACAGTTCACCGAACCCGCGCAGGTCGGTCAGCATCATCGCGGCCCGCATGAGGCGCACGTCTCCGCGCCGCACCGTGCCGGCCAGGATCTGCCGCGCCGGGTCGCGCCCGACATAGGCGCTCAGCACCGCGCCGAGCATGTCGTCGAGCGCCTTGATCTCGAACAGCAGCGAGAACGGCTCGACCAGCGCCAGCAACGTGTCGATCTCGATCGGCGTGAAGCCGCCCGGTCTCACCGTGGCCCAGGAGGCGGCGCCCATGCGTCCACGCGCGGCGCGCAGCGGCACGAGGAGGTAGTCGGTCAGACCCTCGTCGCGAAGCTCGCCGAGCACGGGAAACGGCAGCAGCCCATCCCCGTCGAGACGGTATCGGAACGGGGTACGAGTCTCGACCACGTGCTCGACGGTGTTGCCGTGGAAGGTCGGCGTCCCCTCGATGCCGTGGCGGCGACGCAGGGCTATGCTCGGCGCTCCTGGATGCCAGACGCGCATTACCCACTGGAACGAGGGATGCAGGGTCGGCGCGTGGGTGGTGGCGCGGGCCAGTTGCAGGCCGAGCCCCGAGAGGCACGCACTGAAACCGTCGAGAAGGGCTGCCGCGTCCGCCGCTTTGCGACCCGGCCCCATCAACCATCCTGTCGCCTGCGCGACCGCCTCGGACGAAGATTGGGACGAACGTGTCACGGCAGTTCTCCCATCGAGAAGTCAGATCGATGCCATAGCGCGGATCAGACAAGGCCGAGCACATGGATCAGGCCGAGGCTGACGGCGGCGATGGCAAGGAGCGAGGCGACCACCGCCAGGGTCACCCGCGCCCCGGCCTTGGCGACGCTACGCACGTCGACCCCGAGGCCGAGCGCCGCCATCGAGACCACGGTCAGCACGTTGGCGGTCTCCGACATCGGCGCGAGGGCGACCTGCGGGATCAGCCCGGCCGAGCGGAGCCCCGCGAGCGCCAGGAAGGCGAGGATGAACCACGGCACCAGGCGCTGGATCGCAAGGCCGCCGCGGGCCGGGCGGTCGCCGACTGTGACGCCGGGGGCGGCCTCGTCGGTCTCCTCGCGCAGCCGGCTCGCGCCGAGGAAGAGCACCAGGACGACCGGGCCGAGCATCAGCACCCGGACGAGCTTCACCAGGGTTCCGACCTGGACGCTGAGCGCCGCGACCGGCGCGGTGGCGGCGAGAACCTGGGGCACGGCGTAGACGGTGAGGCCGGCGAGCACCCCGTACTGCATCGGCGACAGGCCGAGCAGCGGCACCAGCAGCGGCAGGCCGAGCACCACCAGCACGCCGAGCACCGCGGTGAAGGCGATGGAGGCGGCGACGTCCTCGCCGTCGGCGCCGATCACCGGGGCCGTGGCGGCGATGGCGGAGTTCCCGCAGATCGAGTTGCCGCAGGCGACGAGGATCGCCATGCGCGGGTGCAGCCCGAGCACCCGGCCGATGCCGTAGCTCGACAGGATCGCGGCTACGACGACGCCCGCGATGCCAAAGAGCAGGCCTGGACCGGCGGCGAGGATCGTCGTGAGGCTGAGCGAGGCCCCGAGCAGAACGACCGCGATCTCCAGCACGGTCTTGGCCCCGAAGGCGATGCCGGGAAAGAAACGCTGCGACGGGGTCCAGGCGGTGCGGATCGCGCTCCCGAGCAGGATTGCCAGCACCAGGGCTTCGAGCCAAGCGCGACCGAACAGGTGCGTCTCGACGGCCTCGAAGCCGACCGCTGCGGCGGTAACTGCCACGCAAAGGCTCAGTCCTGGAAGGATGGCTCTCGTGCCGGCCAGGGCACGCATCGATCGAGGGTGGGAGACAAGTCTGGGGGCGGGCATGGATGGCTCCGATGTGATGCCGGAGAATCCCACTTCCCTTTCGTTCACTCCAACGGAATGATTAGATAATTCCCATCAACTGAATAGATGAAAGGAGGCTTCCTTTGCAGCTTGCGGAGATCCATTTTGGGGGGCCGACAGGCGCATTCAACTGTCGATCTAGCGGGCCTCGATCGTCGTATCCGCAGCAAACTCATAGATCCTGACGGAGCCCGTCGCGAGTTCGAGGTGCTCGACCTCCGCCGGGCTGAGGTCGTCGAGCGCCATAGCGAGCGCCCGCAGGCAATTACCGTGGGCGACGACGAGCACGTCCCCGCCCATGACCGCCGGTAGGATGGATCGGAGGTAGCATGGCACGATGCGGGCGAGGGTATCGCGCAGGCTCTCACCGTTCGGCGGCGCCTCGGCGTAGGAGCGCCGCCAGGTCTCGATCCGCTCCGCCCCCCAGCGCGCATCGGCGGCGGTCCTGTCGAGCCCGCTGAGGTCGCCGTAGTCTCGCTCGTCGAGCGCGGCGAAGCGTTGAGGGATTAATCCAGGTTGCCCGAGCGTATCGAGGATAAGCCGGCCGCTCACGACGGCCCGCGTCAGCGTCGAGGTGAAGGCATCGGAAAAGCGCCAGCTGCGCTCGGCCAAACGCCTCCCGGCTGCCACGGCTTCTATCCGACCCTGCTCGGTCAAGGGCGAGTCCAGCAATCCCGTGAACAGACCGGATCGGTTGGCTACGCTCTGGCCATGCCGGACCAGCACGAGACGTCGCGTGATTGGGGCTTTGCGATCGTGAATCACTCTGTCTCCCAAGGCAGAGCACTTTTGCGCCGGTCGCATCGCCTCTGATGAAGTCGGCATCCGGATGCTGCCCCGGCCGCGCAACGGATGGCGAGCAAGGCCGCACATCATATTCCTCCCTGCGACTCTTGCGTATTCGGCCTATCCGGACCTTTTCCGAGAATGGCGGCAACCTCGATCCTGGAGCGCTTTCTTCCCGCGCAGTAAGGACCATCAACGGCAAAGTTTTTTCGAACGCAGCGGCCCCAGAAATTTCGATAAGTGCGGGACGAAGGCGTCGAGGTTCTGTGTCGTCGTTCTTTCGCAATACGGCCGACGAACGACGCCGGCTTGCGACACCTCAGCCACCGACGAAACCGTCCCAGGCGCCGCAAGTTGACCAGTTCGCGGTATTCCCAGGCGCGTTCAGGCCAGGGCTCACATCCGTGATGTTAGGGACGTGGGGGATGCCGGTGCGGAGCGAGGAACACGGCCCGGGCGGTATCGCCCCCGGGTTGCTTCAGGCGGCGGTCGAGGCGTCCGGCGAGGCCATCCTGATCACCTCGGCCGAGCTCGATGAGCCGGGCCCCCGCATCGAGTACGCCAATCCTGCCTTCACCGACATGACCGGCTACGAGTTAGCGGAGGTGCTGGGACGCTCGCCACGGTTCCTGCAGGGACCGAGGACTGACCGCGCCGTGCTCGACCAGCTCCGCGCCTCGCTCCAGGCCGGTGAACCCGCACGGGGCGAGGCGGTCAACTACCGCAAGGACGGCTCGACCTACATGGTCGAGTGGCTCATCACGCCGGTGCACTGCGGCGACAGCCAGATCACGCATTGGGTCTCGGCCCAGCGGGACGTCACCGACCGCCGCGGCTTCGAGGATCGCCAATCCCTGATGGTTCGCGAGCTCCATCATCGGGTCAAAACACTCTCGCGACGGTCCAGGCCGTGCTAAACGCGACCCTGCGCTCGTCCGTCACGATGGACGAGTTCTCAAGCGCCTTCGGCGGTCGCATCATGTCGCTGGCCCGGACGCACTCACTGATCACCGAGGACCAAGCGCAGGTTGCCTCGTTTGAGGGGCTGCTGCGGGCCGAGCTCGACCCCTACGCCGACGGCGGGCGGATCTCACTCCGAGGACCGCCCCTGCTACTTCCCTCCGACCTCGCCGTGCCCGTCAGCATGGCGCTGCACAAACTCACCACCAACGCCTTCCGACACGGGGCCCTGGCGGATCCAGGCGGGCGGGTCGAGGTAACCTGGGCGGCCGAGGTCGAGGAGACGGGTCCCTGGCTGGCCTGGACGTGGAACGAGCATGACGGGCCGCCGCCGACCCTGCCGACCCGCGAGGGTTTCGGCACCCGGCTCCTCATGAAAATCCTGACCGCACAGGTCGCGGCCGAGGTCGACATCAAGTTCGATGCCGACGGATTGCGCGTCCATGTCAGGGTCCCGCTCGGACGCGGCTGAAGGACTTCCAGTCGGAACGATACCGCGATCGACGCTCCCCGCGCGGGGCCGACCGCTATTTGAATTGAGCCGCTGGTTCGGCATGAAGCGTTGCGGAGGCGACCGTATCGCGGTCGCGGCTCGTGGGCGTCGGGACGGCGTTCCGAGTAGACAATCCGCCCGTGGCCCGCGGTTCAGGGGACAAATCCGGCGATGTGGGTGCGCAGTCGCCAGTTCCCCGGCCGCATCGTCACCGTGAGCAACTCAAAAATCTTCTCAAACCCGGTCTACGAAGACACCGGCGACTTCCCGTACACCCAGGAAGCTATTGCCGCTCATGCTTCCAGGCCGCCGAGTTTCCGCGCCTCAGGTCTTCGGGACCTCCATGCCGCGTCGGACGGCAGGCCGCTCGCCGACCCGGGCCAACCACGCATGCACGTTCGGGACGTCGCCGAGCGTGCCAGCGAGTGGTTCCTTCAGGAACGACGTGGCCGCCACGGTCCAGGCGTAGCAGGCGATGTCGGCGATGGAGTAGTCCGCGCCCGCGAGGTAGGCCTCCTCGCCGAGCCGCTTGTCCATGACGTGCAGCAGGCGGTCGGCCTCGTCGGTGAACCGCTTGATCGCGAGCGGCGCCTTCTCGTCGGAGCGTACCGCGAAGAAGCCGAGCTGGCCCAGCATCGGACCCAGCCCGCCCATCTGCCAGTGCAGCCACTCCAGGGCCTTATAGCGGGCAGGCCCAGAGTGTGCGAGGAAGTGCCCGGTCTTCTCGGCGAGATAGGTGAGGATCGCACCGCTCTCGAATACCGAAAGGGTACCGCCCTCCACCTCGTCGTCGACGATGGCCGGGATCTTGTTGTTGGGCGAGACCTTTAGGAAGTCGGGGGCGAACTGCTCGTCCTTTCCGATGTTCACCGGCACCACCGTGTAGGGTATCGCGCACTCCTCAAGCATGATCGGGATCTTGCGACCGTTCGGGGTCGACCAAGTATAAAGCGTGATCATGCGCGTCCCTTTCGCTTTGCGTCCTCCGGCGGTCTGAGTCCCTATCGAAGGGTCGCGGATTCGCCGGGCTTCAGATGGGGGTCGCCACCGTCGGGGCCTCCGAGGGACACGTGATCGTTCAGGCGTCCCAGGTGCTCGAAGACGTGCTCGAAGGCATCGGTCACGGCGCGCTCGAAGGAGCCGTCGCCCTTGCCCTGTGCGTCCTTCAGGGCCGCCAACAGCGCGCGGTGCTTCTCGGTATCCGCCGACATCGTCTAATTCCTCCCTACCGGTTGCAGGCCCGGCTCTGGGAGCCAATTTTCCTGAAGCAAGGCGGTTCCCGGCGGTCATGCGGTCCACGGCTTTCGGATCCCAGAAAACTTGCCCGCCTGCGTGGCTTGGCGGCCCGGGCACGCTCCGGTGACGCGCATCTCGTCTGGGGGTATGCGGGACCGACCGCATTCCGAGCCCATCGTTAGGAGACCCGCGCGTGGAGCGTGCCGCGAACCTCACCACGGACGACTTCCGCGCCCTCGCCGACGCGCTGCCCCAGATGGCCTGGGTCGCCGAGCCGAACGGCGACATCATCTGGTACAACCAGCGCTGGTACGACTACACCGGCACCACCATCGAGCAGATGTTCGGCTGGGGCTGGCGCGACGTCCATCACCCCGATCACGTCGAGCGCGTCGTGGAGCGCATCAGCGAGGCGTTCCGGACCGGCGAGCCGTGGAAGGACACCTTCCCGCTCCGGGGCGCCGACGGCGAGTACCGCTGGTTCCTGTCGCTGGCACAACCCCATCGCGGGCCGGACGGGGCCATCCTGCGCTGGTTCGGGACCAACACCGATATCACCGAGCGCAAGGGGCTGGAGCGCCGGCTCGCCCGTCACGCCATGGACCTGCGCCGATCCAACGAGGAGCTGGAGCAGTTCGCCTACGTCGCCTCACACGACCTTAAGGCGCCGCTGCGCGGCATCGAGAACCTCGTCGGCTGGATCGAGGAGGACCTGGAGGGTTCGCTGACCGGCGACGTCCAGACCAACATGGAATTGCTCAAGAGCCGGGTGCGGCGGCTCGACAGCCTGCTCGACGACCTCCTAGCCTACTCCAGGGCGGGACGGGCCGACGCGGCGATGGACACGGTCGACACGAAGGCGCTCGTCGAGGAACTCGCCATCCTGGTCAGCCCTCCCGAAGGCTTCGCAATCACCGCAGACGACACCCTGCCGACGTTGCGGGCGGCCCGGGCCCCGCTGACCCAGGCCTTGCAGAACCTGATCGGCAACGCCATCAAGCATCACGACCGACCGGCCGGGGGGCATATCCGGGTCGAGGCCAAGCCGGCGGGGGACGAGGTCGAGTTCGTCGTGACCGACGACGGGCCGGGCATACCCGAGCAGTTCCGCGAGCGCGTCTTCGGCATGTTCCAGACGCTCAAGCCCCGCGACGAGGTCGAGGGCAGCGGCATGGGGCTGGCCATCGTGCGCAAGCTGGTCGACCGCCAGGGTGGCAAGATCTGGCTCTCCGACGGGCCCGACGGGCGCGGCTTGGCGGTGCATTTCACGTGGCCGCGAGACGGCCGGAAGGGACAGGCGGATGGGCTCGACGGTTAACATTCTGCTGGTCGACGACGACGAGGTCGACGTTCAGGGGCTCAAGCGCGCCTTCAAGAAGAGCAAGATCGGCAACCCGATCACGGTCGCCCGCGACGGCGTCGAGGCCCTGGAGATCCTGCGCGGCGAGAACGGACATACCAAGCTGCCGAGGCCTCACCTGATCCTGCTCGACCTGAACATGCCGCGCATGAACGGCATCGAGTTCCTGGAGGCGATCCGCGCCGACCAGGACCTGCGTTCGGCGGTGGTGTTCATGATCACCACGTCGAAGGCCGACGAGGACCGGATGCGCGCCTACGGGCACAACGTCGCCGGCTACATCGTCAAGCGCGACCCGGCCAATACCTTCATGGAAGCGGTGGCGCTCCTGGAGCACTACTGGAAGGTGGTCGAGTTTCCTGCATAGTCCCCATCGTGACGAACCCGACCCGCATCCTCCTGATCGACGACGACGCGGTTGACCGCGCGGCCGTGCGGCGGGCCTTGGCCAAGTCCGGCCTCGCCCACACCCTGACCGAGGCCGCCGGCGGCGAGGATGGCGAGCGCCTCGCCTCCGAGGAAACGTTCGACTGTATCCTGCTCGATTATCGCCTGCCGGGCATCGACACGTTCGCGCTCCTGAAGACCCTGCTGGCGGCCGAGGGCGAAGCGCGGGCGGTGCTGATGCTGACCGGCGAGGCCGACCCGGACCTGGCGACGCGGCTGATGCGGACCGGCGCGCTGGACTACATCGACAAGGCCGAGGTCACGCCTTCCGGCCTGGCGCGGGCGATCCGCTTCGCCGAGGCTCGACGCGCCTTCCAGGCAGAACTCGCCGAAGCCCGTCGTGAGGCGGAGGCGAAGTCCCTCGAACTCGACACGCTGAACCGGCAGAAGTCGCTGCTGTTCTCGATCATCGCCCACGACCTGCGCAACCCGTTCCAGGCGCTGCTCGGACTGTCGGAAGTGCTCGGAAAGGCCGTCGCGGCGCGCGACCCCGCCTCCATCGAGCGTCGCGCCAAAGGTATCCACGAGGCAGCGACGCAGGCCTACGCCCTGCTGGAGAGCCTGTTCTCCTGGGCGAGCCTGCAGATGGACACGTTGGCGGTCACCCTCACCGACGTCGACCTCGGCACCCTGGCAGGAGACGTCCTGAAGGGAGCCGCCGAGGCCGCCTCGGACAAGGGGCTGAGCTTGGAAGCGTCCTGCGGCCGCACGGTGGTGCGGGCGCAGCGGGACATGCTCGCCACGGTGTTGCGCAACCTCGTCAGCAACGCGATCAAGTTCACGCTGCCCGGCGGCACCATCACGGTCGCCGCCCGACGTGAGGGCGACGAGGTCGAGATCTCGGTCACGGATACCGGCGTCGGCATGCCGCCGGGCAGGGTGGACGACCTGTTCAGGCTGGACCGGCGGACGACGACGAACGGGACGGCGGGCGAGCGCGGGAGCGGCCTGGGCCTGCTGCTGTGCCGGGACCTCGTCGAGCGCCAGGGTGGCGTGCTCGAAGTCAGGAGCGCCGTCGACCAGGGGACGACCTTCCTGTTCCGGCTGCCCGTATCCGGCATCGTGCATGCCGCACCGCTCGCCACGGCATCCTGACGGTTTGATCAGAGCAGGCCTCGGGGATCGAAGTTCCAGGCGCCGCACCCCGTTGCGGCCAGTGGAGGCGCCGCGGCACGTGTCCGCCGGCTATTCCCGCCCGATAAGGTTCTCGATGCGACCGGCCCGTGTCTCTCTCAGATTCCCGCGTACCAGGCGTAGCCCTGATCCTCCCAGTAGCCGCCCTTGCCCTCCCCGATGTCGGCGAAGCTCTCGACCACCTCGATCCGCATCACGTACTTGGCCTGCTTGTAGCCGAGGTTGCGCTCGACCCGCAGGCGCAGGGGCGCGCCGTTCGCCACCGGCAGTGCTTTCCCGTTCAACTCGTAGGCGAGGATGGTCTGGGGGTGGAACGCATCCACCAAGTCGATGCTCTCGTAGTAGCGCACCGGCTCGGTGGCCGGCTCGGTGTCCGCGGCCTGCTGTCCGCCGGAGTCCCGCTTGTCCTCACCCCCGCCCGTTTGCTTGGTCATCGCGGGGTTGGCGTTTCCGCCGGACGTCGCCGCGTCCGCATCGTCCGCGTCGGTGCCGGTGTCGTCTCCCTGATCCATCGTATCGGCGCAGTGGAACACGACGTAGCGTGCCTGGGACTTGAGGCGGGTCTGGGAAAGCAGGTCCGCGAGGGGCACGCCGGTCCACTTGCCGATGGCGCTCCAGCCCTCGACGCAATCGTGCCGGGTGACCTGCGTGCGGGACGGCATCTTGCGCAAATCGGCCAGCGACAACTTGAGCGGGTCCTCGACCAGGCCGTCGACCTCCAAGCGGTAGGTCTCGAACTTGCGCCTCGCGAGCGCCTTGTACGACTTGTCGGGCGGGTCCTCGGTGCCGTTCGGCTTGAACCACGGCGAGATGTCCGCCTCGGTGAACTCGGGTGCCAGCGTGCGATCCGTCAGGAGGAGGCGCTGCACGAACAGGTTGGCGTCCTCGCCGGTCTTGAGCGTGCGCCGGAACCACTCCGCCTCGCCGAGCCGGTCACAGCCGCCGAGCATCGCGGTGCCGGCCGCAGCGGTGGCGCCAAGCAGGATTGCGCGGCGGCTGGGCGGGCGGGTCATGAGGCGCGTCCCGTGCCATCTGCGGCGGGGGCCGGCTCGACCTTGCGCTCGATCACGAACCATCCGGTGAGCATGCCGCGCATGTTGTTCCAGAAGCCCGAGAGCACGACCAAAGCGACATGGACGAGGACGAACAGGACCAGCAGGGCCGCCACGACGAAGTGGACCGTGCGCGCCGATTGCCGGCCGTCGAACAGCGTCAGGAGGAAGGGAAAGGCTGCGTCCATCGCCGGCGACATCGCCAGGCCGGCCAGCACCTGCACCGGCAGCAGCACGAACAGCACCACGGCGTAGGTCAGCTTCTGGATGACGTTGTAGCGCTTGGCCTCGTCGCCCTGCGGGAAGCGTAGGGTCAGGTGCTCCCATACCGAGGCGCCGAAGTGGCGGACTTGGTCACGCTGCGGGATGACCCGGAACCGAAGCTGCCCGCTGAGCAGGCCGTAGAGCAGGTACAGGGCGCCGTTCAGGACGAAGGCCCAGGCGAAGAAGAAATGCCAGCTGCGCCCACCGGTGAGGTCCTGGTCGCTCGGCAGGGTCAGCCACGCGGGGAAGCCGCGGTCGGCAGCCTCGCCGTCGCTCCCGGTGGACGAGCCAAGCCAGCCGGTGGTGTCGAACGTCCGCCCCAGGACCGTAGTGACACCCTTGGGCGGGTCATCCTCGGTCTGGGACATCGCCAGGAGGGGCGTGTCGAAGGTCGAGACCTTACCCCAGTACAGGGCCGGGTGGGCGTTGAAGATCTGCAGGCCGCTCATCAGCAGGACAAGCAGGCAAAGCGCGTTGAACCAATGGGTGACGCGTATGACGACCGGGTGCCGAAACATCCAGCGCCGGTGTTCGACCTCGCCCGTGTCGGGTGCGGTACGCGTCAGGTAAGTGCGGGGCACGAGGGCAGCGGATCCTGCAGGACGGGGGCGCGGCGACCGACCCGAGGATCGAGCCGCCGCGTTCATGATGGCCGCTTACATGCGGTTCATCATCATCTTCCGCTTCATCATCCGGCGCTTCATCATCTTCTTATGCATCATGCGCTTCTTCATCATCATGCGCTCGCTGCTGCTCATGCGGACCTGGGTGATGCCGGCCGGGGCGGACTGAAGGCCGTTCGGTCCCATCGGGGCCGCCGAAGCTGCGCCGGTTCCGAGCACGAGGCCGCCGAGGACCGTAGCGGCGAGCGTGAGGGTGGTGATCTTCATTCGTCGTCTCCTGTACGGGGAAGGAATCCCCAATCGCACGGGGAGGCAAGGGAAGAAACGCGTCGCAAGTTCCTGATTTTACGAATAAAATATCTGCGCCCGATGCCGGCTGGGCGCAACTTTGCCGGCGCTGAAGCAGGGCCCCACGCCGCGCCCTGGTCGGGCGTACGCCGACATGTACGGAGACTCGCTCCGGAAAGTTTTAGCCCCGGCAAGGAAAGGTGTGATGGCGGCCAATCTTATTGCCGCATCAGTGACGTCCATGCCGAGGCCGCGAGCCAATACCTGAGGCCCCAGGGCATCGCCGAAGATGCGCCAGACGGCCATGCCGACTATCAACAAGTTCTCGATGCGCAAGACGACACCAAGCGACACGCTGCCCGGGCCGGCGCAGCAAGGGCGGCTATCGAAAGGATCAGGGCTCACCCTGGTACGCGGGAATCTGAAGGTCGGCCTGCCGGTGGCGGCCTTGGTCTGGGACGGCGCGCCGCTCTTCCAGCGCCCATCGTAGCCGCGTGCGGTCTCCCGCGCCATCAAGAGCATCCCTATGCCCGGGCCGGATTGCGACGAAATCGCCCACGGCGCTGCGGACAGCTCGGCGTTGCCGATCTTTGACAGTCCATGGTCGGCATGGGACGGACACGGCATGTCGAGCACGCCGACCCGCAACATCGCCCTGACCACGGTCCCGGAGAATTACATCCGGGCGCAGGTCGCGTCCGGCCGCCACCCGAATGCCAGCAAGGTCGTCCGGACGGGGCTTCGCCCGCTCATGGAGCACGACCGAGGTTCGCCCCGCTCGAAGGCGGTGGTCGAGGACCGGCCGAGCCGATGAGCGCCCTCGCGCACGTGGCCGCCCCGCACGACTTCCAGGCCGACATCGACCTCGTCGGCGGCATCGAGGCGATCCCCACCATCCTCGCCGTCGCCTGCCGCGTGAGCGGGATGGGTTTCGCGGCCGTGGCCCGGGTCACAGAGGACCGCTGGGTCGCCTGTCGGGTCAAGGACGAGATCTCCTTCGGCTTGCGGGCCGGCGACGAGCTGGAGGTCGCCTCGACCATCTGCCACGAGATCCGGCAGAGCCGGACGCCCGTGGTGATCGATCACGTCGCCGCGGACGCCGCCTATTGCGACCATCCCACGCCGGCGCGGTACGGTTTCCAGAGCTACGTCTCGATGCCCATCGTTCTGCCGGACGGCACGTTCTTCGGCACGCTCTGCGCCATCGACCCGAAGCCTGCGTCCGTCGACCGGCCCGAGGTCGTGGGCACCTTCGGGATGTTCGCCGACCTGATCGCCTTCCACGTCGACGCCCACCGGCGCAACGCCTCGGCGAACGACGCCATCCGCAGCGAGGCGTTCGTCCGGGGCATTCTCGCCGCGAGCCCCGACTGCGTGAAGGTGCTCTCCGCGGAGGGCCGGTTGGAGTACATGAACGAGCGCGGCCTCGACCTCATCCAACTCGGGTCACTCCAAGACGTACTCGGTCAGGAACTCGCCGACCTGTGGCCGGACAGCGAGCGCGCCAGGATCAGGACGGCGGTCCGGACGGCGGCGTCGGGCGTGCCATCGCGGACCGAAGGGTACTGCCCGACCGCGAAGGGTGAGCCGCGCTGGTGGGAGGTGAGCTTCGCGCCGTTCCGTGTCGAGGGAACGGGCGAACTCAAGCTGGTCGGCGTCTCGCGCGACATCACCGAACGGGTGAGGGCCGAGGAGGAACGCCGGGAGAGCGCCGCGGCGCTGGAAGCCTTGAACGCGACCCTCGCCGACCATGTCGAGGCACGCACGCAGGAGCGGGACCGCATCTGGCAGGTCAGTCATGACATGCTCGGTGTCGCCGATGGGAAAGGGGTGTGGCTCAGCGTCAACCCGGCCTGGACGGCCATCCTGGGCTGGCAGTCGGGCGAGGTCATCGGGCGCACCTCGGAATGGCTGGAGCACCCTGACGACCGCGCGGCGACCCGAGCCGAGGTCGCGCGGCTCGCCGCCGGGCAGACCACGCTCGCGTTCGAGAACCGGTTCCGCACTCGCGACGGTGGTTACCGGATACTGTCGTGGCGGGCGGTTCCGGTCGAGGGATTGCTCTACTGCGTCGCCCGCGACGTCACCGAGCAGCGCGAGCGGACGATGCTGCTCGAACAGGCCGAGGAGGCGCTGCGGCAGTCGCAGAAGTTGGAGGCCGTCGGGCAACTGACCGGCGGGGTGGCGCACGACTTCAACAACCTGCTGACCATCATCCGCTCGTCGGTCGACTTCCTGCGTCGGCCGAACCTGCCCGAGGAGCGGCGGAACCGGTACATGGACGCGGTTTCCGACACGGTCGACCGCGCCGCCAAGCTGACCGGCCAGCTCCTGGCCTTCGCGCGGCGCCAGACGCTCAAGCCCGAGGTGCTGGAAGTCGGCGCCCAGCTGCGGGCGGTTGCCGACATGCTCGACACGGTCACCGGCGCGCGCATCCGCGTGGTGACCGAGGCGCCGGACGCGCCCTGCTTCGTGCGCGCCGACCTCAGCCAGTTCGAGACGGCGCTGATCAACATGGCGGTGAACGCGCGCGACGCCATGGAGGGCGAAGGCACGCTGACCTTGCGGCTCGACTGCGCCGAGGGCATGCCGCCCATCCGCGGCCATGCCGCGGCGCCGGGCTTCTTCGCGGCGGTCTCCGTCGTCGACACCGGCTGCGGCATCGCCGCGGAGCAGGTCGGGCGCATCTTCGAACCGTTCTTTACGACGAAGCCCGTCGGCCAGGGTACCGGGCTCGGCTTGTCACAGGTGTTCGGGTTCGCCAAGCAGTCGGGCGGCGACGTCGACGTCGCGAGCGAGCTCGGCCGTGGAACCACCTTCACCCTCTACCTGCCCGAGGTAGAGGGGGTGATCCGCGACGAGCCGTCCGAGGTGCGGGACGGCGAGGCATTCCCGACCGGCGACGGACAATGCGTGCTCGTCGTCGAGGACAACGTCGAGGTCGGACGCTTCGCGACCCAGATCCTGGAGGATTTCGGATACCGCACGACCTGGGCGGCGAACGCGGAGGAGGCGTTGGAGAAGCTTGGCCCGGACGGGTCCGGCTTCGACGCGGTGTTCTCCGACGTGGTGATGCCCGGCATGGGCGGGTTCCAGCTCGCGAAGATCCTGCAGCGGCGCCTGCCCCACCTGCCGGTGCTGCTGGCCTCGGGTTACAGCCACGTCCTCGCCCAGGACGGACCCGACGGGTTCGAGTTGCTTCACAAACCCTACTCGGCCGACCAGCTCGGGCGTATCCTCGGCAAGATCGTCCCTTCCCAGGTCCGCCGTGGCTCCTCATCGGAATCCCGCTAGGATGGCACCCCACGGATACAGCGCCCCCCGCGACGAGGATCGTGCATGCACCGGCGGGGATGAGGCCGCCCGCCTCCGCGCCCTCGCACGCTACCGCCTGCTCGACACCCCACGCGAACGGGACTTCGACGATATCGCCGAGGCCGCCGCCGACCTTTGCGAGACGCCCATCGCGGTGGTGAACCTCGTCGGCGACGGCCGCCAGTTCTTCAAGGCCGAGGTCGGACTCGGTGTGCGCGAGACCCCGCTGGAGACCTCCTTTTGCCGGCAGGCGCTTCTGCAGGAGGAGTTCCTGTGCGTTCGCGATGCGTCGCTCGACCCGCGCTTCGAGGGCAACCCGCTGGTGACGGGCGAGCCCGGCCTGCGCTTCTATGCCGGCGCCCTTATGAGGACCGCGGAAGGGCATCCGGTCGGCACGGTCTGCGTCCTCGACACCAAGCCGCACGAGCTCGCGGAGCGGCAACGCCGGGGCCTGATGCGACTCGCCCGCCAGGCCATGGGGCAGATGGAGTTGCGCCGCTCGTTGCGGGAGCAGGCGGAGCAGCGCCTGCTGCACGAGCGCATCCTCGACAGCGCCACGGATTACGCCATCGTCGCGACCGACCCGCAAGGCCTGGTCACCCGCTGGAACTTGGGCGCCGAGCGCATCCTGGGCTGGACCGAGGCCGAGATGCTCGGGCGGACGGTCGAGGCGTTCTTCACGCCTGAGGACCGTGCCAGGGACCGGGCCGGGACCGAGATGCGGCTGTCGCTTGAGCACGGCAGCGCCTCGGACGAACGATGGCACATGCGCAAGGACGGCAGCCGGTTCTGGGCCTCCGGCGAGATGATGCCGCTCAAGACCGAAGCGGGCGGGACCATCGGCTTCCTCAAAATCCTGCGCGACCGCACCGAGCAGCGCGAGAGCGGCGCCGCCCTGGAGGCGAGCGAGATGCGTTACCGTTCGCTGGTCGAGGTCAGCCCGCAGGTGGTCTGGTTCGGCGACGAGGCGGGCAACGTCACCTACTGCAACGCCTATTGGTACGACTACACGGGCCTGCCTGCCGGCGAGACCGGCGAGGCGAGCTGGTTGGGGGCGATCCACCCCGACCACCGCGAGGCGACCCGCGCGGCCTGGCTGGCCGCGGCCGGATCGGGGCGGCCCTACGAGGTCGAGTTCCCCCTGCGCCGAGCCGACGGGCAGTACCGCTGGTTCCTGTCCCGGGCCCAGCCCGTGCATGGCGCGGACGGCTCAGCACGCAGTTGGATCGGCACCTCCATCGACATCCATGAGCGCAAGTTCGCCGAAGAGCGGTTCAAGACGCTCACCGAGCTCGCCCCGGCCATCATTTGGTTCGGCAACCCCGACGGCAGCCTCAGCTACCTCAACGACCGCTGGTACGCCTACACCGGCCAGACCCCGGAGCAGGCGCTGCCGCTCGGCTGGGGCGAGGTCATCCATCCGGACGACTTGCAGCGCCTGCTGGACGTTTGGGAGCATGCCCGCACGAACGAGGTCCTCTACGATACGGAGGCTCGGCTGCGCCGCCACGACGGCGAGTACCGTTGGTTCCTGATCCGGGCCGAACCGATGCGGGACGGCGCCGGTGCGGTGGTCGGCTGGCTGGGCAGCGACAGCGACATCCACGACCGCCGCCAGGCCGAGGACGACCTGATCCGGGCGCGGGAACAGTTGCGCTTGGCGGTCGGGTCCACCGGGATCGGGATCTTCGACTACGATCTCGTCTCGGACACGCTAGTCTGGGACGCGCGCACCCGCGCCCTGTTCGGCCTGCCGCCCAACGCGCCGGTGAGCTACGACGTATTCCTCGCCGGCCTTCACTTCGACGACCGGGACTGGGTCGACGCGGCGGTGAAGGCTGCCATCGACCCGGATGGTCCCGGCACCTACGACATCGCCTTCCGCGTCGTCGGTCTCGAAGACGGCATCGAGCGCTGGGTGGCGGCCAAGGGACAGGCCTTCTTCGAGGGCGGCCGCACGCTGCGCTTCATCGGCACGACGCGGGACGTCACCCAGAGCCGTCGCGCCGATCAGGCCCTGCGCGAAGCCGAGGAGCGCTACCGCCTCGCCGCGCGCGCTACCAACGACGCGATCTGGGACTGGAACCTCGCCACCAACCATGTCCTCTGGAACGAGGCCCTCGGGGAGGCGCACGGGCATGTCCCGGATGCGGTCGAGCCGACCGGCGATTGGTGGATCGCCCATATCCATCCCGATGACCGCGCCCGCGTCGACCGATCCATCCACGCGGTCATCGACGGCGTCGGCACGGCCTGGGCGGACGAGTACCGCTTCCGGCGTGCGGACGGCTCATACGCCGACATCCTCGACCGAGGCTACGTCATCCGGAACGGGACCGGGCAGGCGGTGCGGATGATCGGGGCCATGCTCGACATCACGCGGCGCAAGCAGGCCGAGGAGCATCAGCGCCTGCTCACCGGCGAGCTTCAGCATCGGGTGAAGAACACCCTCGCGCTGGTCCAGGCAATCGCCAGCCAGACCTTCCGCAACGCATCCGACCTCGGCGCGGCGCGCGAGGCCTTCGCCGAACGCCTGATCTCGCTCGGGCGCGCCCACGACATCCTGACCCAGGCGAGTTGGACCCAGGCGCCCATCGCCGAAGTCGTCGAGGGGGCCCTGGCGGTCCACCGGGGCTCCGGCGCCTCCCGCATCCGGTCCAGCGGCCCGGACGTGGCGCTGGCCGCCAAGCCGGCCCTGGCCCTGGCTTTGGCCCTGCATGAGCTCGCCACCAACGCGGCCAAGTACGGGGCGCTCTCGAACGCTTCCGGCACGGTGGACCTGCGCTGGCACGTGGTCCACGAGGCGGGCGAGCCCCGCTTCCGCCTGTCCTGGTCCGAGCAGGGCGGCCCCCCGATCCTGGCGCAGCCGTCAAGGCGCGGCTTCGGCTCGCGCCTGATCGAGCGCAGCTTCGCCGCCGAGGTCGGCGGCGAGGTCAGGCTCACCTACGCCCCGACCGGCCTCGTCTGCCGGCTCGAAGCGCCACTCGCCTCCATGCAGGAGGCCGGCGACGAGGCAGCGGCGTGACGGCGGCAGAACGCCCGGTCGCGATGGGCGCCGCGGCGCCTCGCGATTGCCTGACCAAGCCCAGCCCTCACTAGCGCCTTCCCCTTGGACCAGGCTGGGGCGAAGGGGCGCGGCAACCCTGGTCACCGCCGTAGGTTAGAAAACGTGCGACCGGTTTCGGGCGGACGAACTCGGGAGCCGCCCTATGCCGGCTGATCCTGAAGGATTGGTAAGTCGTGCGAGACGAGACGGGTCAGGGGACCGCGGACCCGAGGTTGCTTCGCGCCGCCGTCGAGGCTTCCGGGGAGGCCATCGTCATCACATCGGCGGAGCTCGAAGATCCGGGTCCCCGCATCGAATACACGAACCCGGCCTTCAGCCGCATGACCGGCTACGAGGCGCATGAGGTCGTCGGCCTGACGCCGCGCCTCCTGCAAGGGCCCGGAACGGACCGGGCCATAATCGACCGTATGCGGGCCGCATTGCTCGCCGGCGAACCGTTCCAGGGCGAGGCGTTGAACTACCGGAAGGATGGCTCGACCTACATGGTGGAGTGGCTGATCACCCCGCTGAGGGATGCCGGCGGTTGCATCACCCACTGGGTCTCGGCGCAGCGCGACATCACCGCACGGCGCGCCGGCGAGGACCGGCAGGCGCTGATGGTGCGCGAGCTGCACCACCGGGTGAAGAACACGTTGGCCACCGTCCAGGCCGTGGTGAACGCCACCGCGCGATCTTCCCCCACCGTCGCGGAGTTCACGCGGGCCTTCTCCGGCCGGATCGGCTCGCTCGCCCGGACTCATGCCCTCATCACGGAGGACTTGGCTCAAGCGGCGTCGTTCGAGGCGCTGCTGCGGGCCGAGCTCGACCCCTACGACGAGCGGGGGCGCCTGACCCTGGGCGGCCCCAGAGTCGTGCTGCCGTCGGAGCTTGCCGTGCCGGTCGGCATGGCGCTGCACGAATTGACGAGCAACGCTTTGCGGCACGGGTCCCTCGCGGCTCCGGGAGGCCGGCTCGACGTGGCCTGGAAGGTCGAGGACGGGCCTGCCGGGCGCACCTTGCTCTGGACCTGGAGCGAGCACGACGGCCCGCCCGCCCCCCATCCCACGCGCGACGGCTTCGGCCACCGCCTGCTCAAGAAGGTGCTGGCTCCCCAGACCGGGGCGGAGGTCGACGTGGACTTCGCGCCTGACGGGCTACGGGTCTCCGTGCGGATGCCCTTGTCCGCCGGTTCCGCCTGACCGGCTAGGCTAGGCGTCAGGCCTGGGACGCAGCGCCACGACGTTTCCGGCCTCGGCGACCGGGGCGAACTCGGCCCCGAGCGTCTCGGCGACCTTACGGGCGAGTTGCTCGCGCTTGAACGGCTTCCCGATGAGTTGCACGCCGTCGTCGAGACGACCGTGGTGGACGATGGAGTTCTCGGTGTAGCCCGACATGAAGAGCACCTTCACCTTCGGCCTGAGCGCCTGGATGCGCTCGGAGAGGTCGCGTCCCTTCACCTTGCCCGGCAGGATCACGTCGGTCAGCAGCAGGTCGATGGCGGCCGTGTTGTCCCCGAACACCCGCAGGGCCTCCTCGCCGTCGGCGGCCTCCAGCACGCGGTAGCCGAGGTCTGAGAGGATCGCGCAGGCGATCTCGCGGACCGCCGCCTCGTCCTCGACCACCAGCACGGTCGCCGAGCCGCGAGGGAGATCGACGGGCGGCGCGCTCCGTTGCCCGATTGCCACCAAGGCGCCGACCGCCCTCGGCAGATAGATCTTCACGGTCGTTCCCTCGCCTGGCTCCGAGTAGATCTTCACGTGGCCGCCCGACTGCTTGACGAAGCCGAACACCATCGCGAGGCCGAGCCCCGTGCCCTTTCCGTCCGGCTTGGTCGTGAAGAACGGCTCGAACACCCGCCGCACCACGTCCGGCGTCATGCCATGCCCGGTGTCCGAGACCGCAAGCATCGTATAGTCGCCGGCCGCGACCTCGGCGTGGTCGCGGGCGTAGGCGTCGTCGAGGACCTTGTTGCCGATCTCGATGGTGAGCCGGCCCCCGCCCGGCATGGCGTCCCGGGCGTTGAGCGCGAGGTTCAGGACGGCGCTCTCCAATTGCGCCGGGTCGGCCATCGCGGGCCAGAGGCCGGCGCTCTCGACATAGCGCACCTCGATGTGCTCGCCGAGTGTCCGACGCAGGAGGGGGACCAGGTCCGGCATGGTCGCCGCGAGGTCGATGGCGGCCGGCGCCAGGGGTTGCTTGCGGGCGAAGGCCAGGAGCTGGCCCGTGAGCGTCGCCCCGCGCTGGGCGGCCCAGGCGGCGCGCTCGATCCGAGACTGCAGCTTGCCGTCGCCGTCGAGCTTCGCCCGGACGAACTCAAGGTTTCCGAGGATGACCTGCAGCAGGTTGTTGAAGTCGTGCGCGATGCCGCCGGTCAACTGGCCGATGGCCTGCATCTTCTGTGCTTCCCGAAGGACACCCTCGGCTTGGGCGCGCTTGGTCATGTCCGAGATGGTCAGGACGAAACCGCCGTCGGGCATCGTGGTGCGGCGGATCTCCAGGTGATGGCCATCGGCGCGCGTGCGCTCGTACACGGTCGCCTCCCGTGGGGCATTGCTGCCGTGTCGGACCTGGTCCCACGTCTCCAGCGCGGGCCCGCCCGCCTCGGCGGTGTGTTCCGAGAAGGCGGCGTAGGACGCGCCCGGCCGCACCATCGCCTTCGGCAGGTCAAGCAACACCAGGAAGCAGGCGTTCCAGTTCGTCAGCGTGCGGTCCGGCGCGAACACCGCCACGCCCTGGCTGAGGCTGTCGAGCGTCGTCCGGAGCCGAAGGGCCTGGGTGCGCTGCTCCGCCTCGGTCAGGTACGAGCGCGACCACGCCTGGTTCAGGAGGCGGGCGGCCCAGAGAAGGGTCAGGATGGCGAGGAGCGATCCTCCCAACGTCGTCCACCGGACCCAGGCGGCGCGCGCGTCGTTCTCTCCGAGGCGCCGGGCGAGCCGCGCTTCCTCCTCGCCGAGCATGGCCGCGAGCGTCGCCTCCGCCTCCTTCATGAAGCCGCGGCCGGCATCTGTGTTGACGAGGCGCCGTGCCGCCTCGACCCCGACGTCGCGGCGCAACTGCACCGTCTGGGCGAGCTCCTCCAGCTTGTGTTGGATGATCGGGGCGAGGGCGCGCAGGCGGTCCTGCTGGACGGGGTTGTCCGCCGTGAGCTTCAGGAGCTCGCCCTGAAGGACGCCGAGGCGGTCGCGCGCGGAATCGTAGGGCGCGAGATAGTCGTCCTTGCCGGTGATGATGTAGCCCCGCTGGCCGGTCTCGGCATCGCGCAGGGCGATGCCGAGATCCTTCATCGCGGCCAACACGCGGTAGCTGTGCTGCGACCACTCCCGCGCCTCCCGCGTGGCGTTCAGGCGCTCCCACGTCACGACCCCGACGAGGGCGAGGATGGCGAGCAGCACGCCGAAGACGAGGAGGTTGGCGCGCGCGACGATACGCTTCGACATGTTGACGGGGTCCGCCGCCTGCCCGCGCCCCGGGTCGGGTCGCGTCTCGCGGAGCTTGCTCGAACGCCGATGACCTGGGGTCACATGCGCGCTCGCAGGTACGTCGTAGCACGGTGGACCGCGATTGCGCGTCTTTTGAGGAAGCGTCGCCGTTAGGGGCCGAGGACGGCTAGGCGCCCAGGATGCGCTTGCGGCGTTGCCAAGTGGCGACCTTGCGCAGCAACCGCGAGAGCTGCTCGACCGAATACGGCTTGTGCAGCAGTTCGAAACCGTAGGTGCCGTTCTGCGCCAGGACGTGGCTGTAGCCCGAGGCGAGCAGCACCGGCAGGTCGTGGTGCTCCTCGCGGATGCGATGCGCGAGGTCGATGCCGTTCATGCCAGGCATCACGACGTCCGAGAACACCACGTCGAACCGGTCCGCGTCCTCGGCGAGTTCCGCAAGGGCCTCCGCGGCATTGCCGGCGAGCACCGTCACGTAGCCCAGGTCGGTCAGGGTCTGGACCGCAAAGGTGCCCACCTCGGCATTGTCCTCGACCACGAGCACGCAGGTCCCGTGGCCGTCCATGAGAGGTTCGGGCTCGCCGGTGTCGGACCCTTTCCCCGCCTCCGAGACGCGCGGCAAGTAGAGGGTGAAGGTGGTGCCTCGGTCGACCTCGCTCTCGACCGTCACCTCGCCGCCCGATTGCTTGGCGAAACCGAACACCTGGGAAAGTCCGAGCCCCGTGCCCTGGCCGACGCCCTTGGTGGTGAAGAACGGCTCGAAGATCCTTTCCAGCCGCTCGGCCGGGATGCCGCTGCCGGTGTCGCTGATCGACACGGCCACGAACGGGCCCGGGACGGCCGGGTGGGACCGCATCGCCGGCATCGTCTCGACCGGCCGTACGCGGATGGCGAGCCGCCCCTCGCCGTCCATGGCGTCGCGGGAGTTGACGGCCATGTTGACGAGCGCCGTGTCGAACTGGCTCGGGTCGGCATGGACGAAGCAGGTCCTGTCCGGCAGGTCGGTCGAGATCTCGATGCGCGAGCCGGTCAGCGTGCCCATCATGTCGGAAAGCGCCCGCACGCTGTCGCAGACGGCGAACGTCTCCGGCTTCAGGGCCTGACGCCGGGCGAAGGCAAGCAACTGTCCGGTCAGCTTGGCGGCCCGGTCCACGGTGTCGGAGATGGCCCCCACGTAGCGGGCGCGGCGTTCCGGGGCGAGGTTGGGACGCTTCAGAAGGTCGGTCGACGACTTGATCACGGTGAGCAGGTTGTTGAAGTCGTGCGCGACGCCACCGGTGAGTTGCCCGATTGCCTCCAGTTTCTGGGACTGCCGCAGGGCCTCCTCCGCGGCCATCAGCGCGCCGGTGCGCTCCTCGACCCGCTGCTCCAACGTCTGGTTCGCCTGCCGCAGGTCCGCCTCGGCCTGCCTGAGGGCGGTGATGTCATTGAAGATGCCGACCATGTGGCGGTGGCCGGAGGCGTCGTCGACCGGATGGCCGGCGCTGAGGACCGAACGGCGACTGCCGCCGGGCAGGACGACCGTGTAGCCGGTATCGACGCGCGCGCCGTTCCGGAAGCCGGCCTGCGCCGTGGCGAGCACGTCGGCGAGCTCTTCGGGCGCAATGCGGGCGAACACGTCATCCTGGGAGATGGCGACTTCCGGCGGCAGCCCGAAGATCTCGCGGCTGCGCGCGTCCATCGCGACCTCGCCCGTGGCCGTGTTCCAGTCGAAGGTGCCCAGCCGCGCGACGTCCAGCGCGACGGAGAGCCGGGTCCGGCTCTCCTGCGTCGCCGCCAGAGCCTCTTCGAGGCGCCTGGCACCATCGGCGAGACCGGCCTCCGCCCGCGCGCGCAACAGGGCGGTGTGTATCCGCCCGGCGACGTCGCGCACCAGAGCCTCGTCCTCGTCGCACCAGCGACGCGGGGTGGACTGGTTGACGAACACCGACGCCCACAGGCGTCCCTCCACGACCAAAGGCACGGATAGGACAGCCCGCAAGGCGCCGACCTCCTCGTAGGCCGCCGCGTGGGCCGTCGTGCGCGGGTCGGAAGCGACATCGTCGACCCGGAGGCTTCGGCCGGCGCGCAGCTCCCCCACCACCGCCTCGCCGAAATCGGCCATGCGGTGGATTCCGGCGAGGCTCGGCATCGTGCCGTCGGTCCAGTCGCGCTCGACCCTATAGTGGACCCCGTCGGCATCGGCCTCGCCGAAGCCGCAACGCTGCGTGCCGAGATGCCGGCCGAGCATGCCGCAGGCCATCGCGATCAGCGCATCCGGGTCGTCGTGGACGCGAAGGGCATCGCCGAGAGCCAGCAGGAAGGCGCTGCGGCGTTCCTGCTTCACCTTCGCGGTCGTCTCGGTGCAGGCGCAGAACATCCCCTGCACCGCGCCGTCCTCGCCGCGGATGGGCGAGTAGGAGAACGTGAACCACACGTCCTCCGGATACCCGTTACGCATCATGACGAGGGGCAGATCCTCCATGAACGTGGCCGCACCGGCCATGGCCCGCTCGACGAGGGGACGGATGTCGTCCCAGATCTCGGACCAGACCGTCTCGAACGGGCGTCCCAGGGACCATGGGTGCTTGGCGCCGAGGATCTCGACGTAGGCGTCGTTGTACAGGAAGCCCAGGCCAGGGCCCCAGGCGATGAACATCGGGAAGGCCGAGTTCAGCATCAGGCTGACGCCCATGCGCAGGGCCGCCGGCCAGGTCGTCGGGGATCCGAGCGGGGACGCGGACCAGTCGTGGCCGCGCATCAGCGCCCCCATCGCGCCGCCGCCCGAGAGGAACGGGGGAGCACAGGCTCCGTCCTCGTGCACGGACGCCTGCTCGGGACCGGGAAGCCGCGCCCCGCCGAACGCCGACCGATGCGAGCTCATGGTTGAGCCATCGCCGCGAGGGACCGCCGCATGTCGAGCTGGGTCATGACCAGAGCGGCGAGGACTTGGAGACACTCCCGCTGCTCCTCGGTGAGGCCGAGCGGACGCGGCTCGGTGTCGATGACGCAGACCGAGCCCAGCCCATGCCCGTCCGGTGTCACCAAGGGAGCGCCCGCGTAGAAGCGCAGGTGCGGCTCCCCGGTCACGAGGGGGTTCCCGGCGGTCCGGGCGTCGCACGACAGGTCGGGGATCACGAGCAGGTCGCGCCTGCCGAGCACGTGCTTGCAGACCGAGGCATCGAGGTCGGTCCCGCATTCGGGGAAGCCGGAGCGCGCCTTGAACCATTGCCGCCCGTCGGCCACGAGGCTCACCAACGCGACCGGGGCGGCGCAGATGGCGCGCGCCAGGATGACGATGCCGTCGAAGCCGGGCTCGGGCGCGGTGTCGAGGACGGCGTAGCCGTCGAGGGCGTCGAGGCGTCCGCGGCCGGCGAGGCCGGCCGGTGCCTTCGGGCGGCGTGTCATGGGACCCGTCCTCGGTTGCGGACGGGGGGTGGAGAGGCGGCGATGACCCGTCCCAGGACCCGTCCGATCTGCGCGGCCGAGTACGGCTTGTGCAGGAGCTCGAAGCCGTGGCTGTCCTCACGCGCCAGGACATGGCTGTAGCCAGAGGCCAGCACCACCGGCAGGTTGGGAATGCGGATGCGGAGAGCCTTCGCGAGTTCGATGCCGCCCATGCCGGGCATGACGACGTCGGAGAAGACGGCCCGGAAGCCGGAGCCGTCGGTGCCCAGGCGTTCGAGCGCCTCCTCGGCGTTGACGACCCATACGGGCGCGTAGCCGAGGTCCTCCAGGATCTGGGCGCAGAAGCGCCCGACCTCCAGGTTGTCCTCGACCAGAAGCACCGGCTGGCCCTGGCCGGAGGGCGCCACCCCGGCATCGCGGTCGGGGACGGGCATCCGGGACGGCCCGTCCGAGACCTCAGGCAGGTAGAGCGTGAAGGTCGTACCCTCTCCCACCGCGCTCGCCACGTCGACGTCGCCACCCGACTGCTTGGCGAAGCCGAACACCTGGGAGAGCCCGAGCCCGGTGCCGCGGCCGACGGCCTTGGTCGTGAAGAAGGGCTCGAAGATGCGCCCGAGGACGTCGGCGGGGATGCCCGAGCCGCTGTCGGTCAGGGAGACGGCCACGAACGGCCCCCGCGATCCGCCGTGCCCCCGGATGGAGGGCATTGGCTGCCCGGCGAGCACCCGCATCGTCAGCGTGCCCACGCCGTCCATGGCGTCCCGCGCATTGACCGCGGCGTTCACGACCGCCGTCTCGAACTGGTTGACGTCGGCGCGCACCAGCGCGGCCGCGTCCGGAACCTCGACCCTGAGGCGGATGCGGGCTCCGGTGATGGTGTCGAGCATGTCGGCGACGCCACGCAGGCGCTCGCCGGCGTCGAACACCTCGGGCCTGAGGGATTGCCGGCGCGCGAAGGCCAGGAGCTGACCGGTCAGCTTGGCCGCTCGGTCGACCGTGTCGGAGACCGCATCCATGTATCGCTTGCGCCGCTCCTCGGGCAGGTCGGGGCGACGCAGGAAGTCCACGGAGGAGCGGATGATGGTCAGCAGGTTGTTGAAGTCATGCGCGACGCCGCCGGTGAGTTGGCCCACGGCCTCAAGCTTCTGCGATTGCCGCAGGTCCTGCTCCATGCGCTCGCGCTCGACCGCCTCGGCGAGCAACCGCGCATTCGCTTCCGCGAGCTCGGCCGTCCGCGCGGCGACCTGGGTTTCCAGCGAGGCCCCGACCTCTCGCAGCCGCTCGGCCTGGGCCTCCAACTCGGAGTGGAGGGCGACGACGCCGCGATTGGTCTCGGCGAGTTCCCGGTTGAGGCGCTGCGCCTCCTCCTCGCGCTCGGCCAGCTCGGCGAGGCTGCGCAGGAGCTCGCGGTTCTGCTCGCGCAGCGCGACCAGCGGTTCCTCGGTCCGCGCACGGGCGACGTCCTCGGCGAGGGTAGCGAGCCGCTTTCCCGTGAAGGATTCCGTGCCGGACGGCAGCCGCTTGGCGAAGGTGGCGACCGTGCCCTTGCCGGGGTCGGTCTCGATCTCGAAGCGGTCCATCAACCGGCGGGAGCCGGTGATGCCGATGCCCAGGCCCGTCGTCGAGCGGTAGCGGCCTTCGAGGATCTCGTCCAAGTGCGGGATGCCGGGGCCCTTGTCGATCACGCGGATGACCAGGGATTGGCCGCCATTCTCCTCGTCGAGGCCGTACTCGACCCTGCCGCCGCCGGCGTAGCCGTAGGCGTTGCGCGCGATCTCGGACACCGCGGTGGCGATCCGCGTCTGGTCCTGGATGCCGAAACCGAGGTGTTCGGCCAGCCTGCGCACGCGCTGGCGCACGGTGACGATGTCGTCCTCGTGCTCGACGCAGGTGGCGAGGAGTGGCCATCTCATGATGCGTCACCCCGCACGACGAGCACGGTGGCATCGTCGCGGGCGCGGGCGAAGTCGCGGTAGATCAACCCGGCGACGAGCGACGGGTGGGCCGCAGCGATGCCGGGATAGGCATCCAGGGACCATCCGGTCGCGATCCCGTCCGAGCACAGCACGAACACGTCGTCCTGCCCCATCGGGTATTCGAACTCCTGGATGCGCCGGGCCGCATGTCCGGCCGTTCCGGCAAGGCTGACCGTGCGCTTGGTCACTGCGCCGGAGACGACGGCTCCCAGGACGTTGCCGATGCCCGCGAACGTGAGGATGCCGGCGTCCCGGTCGAAGCTGGCTACGGACACCGCACCGCCTCGGGTCTGCGGCAGTCCAGCATGGATGGCGGACAGGATCGCGCCGGGAGGCTTGTCCCGATGGTGATGGAATAGGCTCAAGGCCTCCTGCGACGCCTTGGCGGCCTCCGGTCCATGGCCGAGGCCGTCCGCCACGATGGCGGTCCATCCGTCGAGCCGCTCGCGCACGGCGTAGGCGTCGCCGTTGGCTGTCTCGCCCCTCAGAGGCACCGTGACGGCCCCGAAGGCCGCGGAACCATCAGCCGTGGCCGGCCGGACGCCCGATAGACGGGCCAGCACAGCAGTGCCTGTGCCGGGCCGGGACGCGATGTCGAAGGCGTCGGACAACCGACGCACGGCTCCGAGGCCCTCGCCGGCGCTGCCGCCGGTGGAGTGGCCGTCGCGCAAGGCCGAGCCCAGGTCCGAGAAGCCCGGGCCCTTGTCCAGCGCCAGGATCTCGACGCCCGAGCCCGTCGCGTCCTCAAAGGTGCCGACCAGGATCTCGCCTGGCACCCCGTACTTCACGATGTTGGTGGAGAGTTCGGTGACGACGAGGGCCACTCGTCCAGCCGCGGTTTCGTCGAACCCGATGGCCTGCGCCGCGGCCACGGCACGCCGCCGCGCCTCGGCCACCTGGCTCGCCTCAGTGATGGTGACCCGGTCCATGGCTACTTCCACCGCGCGATGGTCACGCGGGTGCCTGAACCGGGCGTCGACTCGATGTGGAACTCGTTCGAAAGCCGCTTGGCTCCGCCAAGCCCCAGCCCGAGCCCCCCTCCGGAGGTGTAATGGTCGGTCATCGCCTGCTCGATGTCGGCGATGCCCGGTCCTTGGTCCTCGAAGGTCAGGCGCAGGCCCTTGCGCGTCCCCGCCAGCACGGTCTCCATGCGGACGTCGCCGCCGCCACCGTAATCGAGGGTGTTGCGCGCGAGTTCGCTCGCCGCCGTGATGATCTTGGTCTGGTCTACGAGGCCGAGGCCGATCTCCACGGCGAGCGCGCGCACGCGCTGGCGCACGCGGACGACGTCGTCGCCGGATCGGACAGGTAATGCCTCAGTCTTCGTGACGGTCACGGTCGCTCCCGTGCCCGTCGTCCTCCTCGGAGAGCCGAACCTGGATCAGCGCCATGCCCCGCTCGACGTTCAGTGCGGTCTTGATGCCGGTGAGTTCCAACCCGAGCTCGACCAGGGTGATGGCCACCGCCGGGCGCATCCCCGCGACCACGGTCTCGGCATCGAGGACGCGCGAGACCGCCGCGATGCTCACCAGCATGCGACCGATGAAGGAATCGACGATCTCAAGCGCCGAGATCTCGATGAGCACGCCGCGCGCGCCAGTGCGCGCGATCATCGCCGTCAGGTCCTCCTCCAAGGCGAGCGCGAGGCGGTCGTGCATGTCGACCTGGATGGAAACGATGAGCGCGCCGCCCAGCTTGAGGATCGGGATGCGGTCCATGGGGTCAGCGGCGCTCCTCGGCCGGGGCTTGCTGGCGCACCACCTTGCGGCCTGTGCGCTTGAGGGCGACGGCGAAGGCGTCCGCCAGGGTCGCCTTCGAGACGACGTTGAGCTCGACGCCCAGGTGGACCATGGTCTGCGCGATCTGCGGGCGGATGCCGGACACGATGCAATCGGCGCCCATCAGGCGGGCCGCGGCGACGGTCTTGAGGAGGTGCTGGGCCACCAGGGTATCCACGGTGGGCACGCCGGTGATGTCGATGATGGCGATCTCGGCCTCCTCGTCGACGATGGCCTGGAGTAGGTTCTCCATGACGACGCCGGTGCGGGCGCTGTCGAGGGTGCCGATGAGCGGCAAGGCGAGAATGCCGTCCCAGAGGCGCACCACCGGGGTGGAGAGCTCGGCGATCTCCTGTCCCTGCCGCCCGATGACCTCCTCGCGGCTGGCCAGGAACACCTCCATGGTATGCAGGCCGAGCCGGTCGAGCACCTTGCCGGCCGCCCACACGCCGGCCGCCAGCGTCGACGCGTCCACATCGGCGCTCCGCCTAAGTGCTTCGAAGATCGGCTCCTTGAGCGAGAACACGAAGTTGGCGGTGTCGGTGGGCGTAAAACCTTGGATCGCCCGCGACCGTGAGATGTCGGCGAGCGTCTCGCGCAGCGGTGCGAAGCCCTCGCCGTCGGCATCGAGGCTGTTCGAGGCGAGAGCGTCCCGGAGCTGGCCGAGCACGGCCTTTGCCTGGGTCCGGAGCTCGGCCTCGCGGATGCGGCCGCCCTGCAGGGAGGCACCTTCCCGAAGAGCAGTGTTCCAGGCATCGAGGATGGCGGCCTCGTCCTCCGTGAGGATCCTTTCCAGGACCCCGGCGCCGTCCGTGCTCATCCACTCATCCTTGTCTTAGGCATTCAGGGTTTATTCTGGTTCGTGCACGTTCGATAGGCGTCGTCGTTGCGGCTGGCCCCGCTACGGCAAGTTGTTCCTGGCCTTAGCGAACCGGTCGCCGCCCAACCTGCCCACGGCAGCGGGGCGCACGGCGAACATGCCGTCGGGCAAGCCGGAACGCGCCCGAGCCGGTCGCACCCGCCGCCGCATGCAGCAGGGGCTACTTCGCCTTTTCGGCGATGCCCTTGAGCCCACCCTCATAGATACCAGCGACGACCTCCTCGGCCTTGGCGTCGGGCGCGCCCTTGGCCTTGAAGCTGCCGGTCCAGGTCAGCTTCGATCCCTTGCCGTCGGGCGCGACCGAGAGGGTCGACTTGTAGCCCTCGACCGGCAGCGGGCTCTCCAGGATGGCGTAGGTGTAATCCATCTTCCTGTCGTCGCGGGCGACCTGCTCCTCAACGATGGTACCGCCGCCCTTCAGGGACAGCGTGCGCACCTTCTTGCCACCCTTCTCGGAGAGGACGCACTTCTCGACTGCCGGGTGCCAGTCGCCGATGCCGCAGAATTCGCCGATGGTCTTCCAGACCGTGGCCGGGGGCGCCGCGACCGTGGCGGTCCGGGTCACGTCGAGCGCGAGCGCGGGGGTGGCCGATAAACCGGCGAACGTCAGCGCGGCGAACAGGATCTTGCTCGTCATGTCGTTTCCTCTCCGTTGGCGGACCCTTGTGTCAGGTCTCGCTCGATGCGGACGATGCCGGATCGTCGGCGGGGTCGGCGCCTCGCCAATCGTGAGGACGCGACAGGTTGACAGCATCGTTCGCGCATGAATGATTAAGGTCTGAACGGAGCATCGGTCAATGGCGACATCGACGAAGGGCCCCGGGCTCAAACTGGACGACCAACTCTGCTTCGCCCTCTATGCCGCGACGAACGCGGTCGTGCGCGCCTACCGGCCGCTGCTGGGCGAGCTGGGCCTGACCTACCCGCAGTACCTCGTCATGCTGGCGCTCTGGCAGGACGGCGTGACGGCGGTGCATGACCTGGCCGCCCGGCTACAACTCACGTCCAGCGCGATCACGCCCCTCGTCGACCGGCTGGAGACGGCAGGCTTCGTCACCCGCGCCCGAGCCGCGGACCGACGCATCGTCCTGGTCGCCCTGACGGAGACTGGCCGGCTCCTGGAGGACAAGGTCGCGGTGGCCCAGCAGGCCGTCGTCTGCCGCACCGGCTTGGGCGAGCGCGACCTCGCCGACCTCCGCCAGGAACTGAAGGATCTCGCCGGGCGCGTCGCCGATGACGTCATCGCGCCGACCGACTGACGCTTCCGGACGCCCAAAGCGTCCTGAGGCCCCGACACTGCAAATGCTTTCCGCCGAGGGGCCAAGCAGCGATGCAAGAGGCTTATCGAGCCCACGGTCCCTTGGTGCCGACAGACACAGAGACGGCGATGCGGCGGCGCGCCGGCGTTCGACCAATTCGGCTCATGTCGAGCCGGACGCCACCCGCACGCCATGCGGGTCATGACAACGAGGAGGAGACATGGACGCGCAAGCGACCGGGGATCCGGGGGGCGGCCAGCCCTGGGGCCCCCACAACACGGTGACGGTCGTCGACCCGTCGCCGGTCAACTGGCTCTCCATCACCTGGAACACGATGGAGGAAGCCAACCGCGTCGACCATGACGGCATCGGTCAGCCGAGCCTCGCCGAGAGCTGGCGCTGGCTCGACGGGGAGACCCTCGAACTGACGATGCGCGAGGCCGTCTACCAGGACGGCGAACCGTTCAACGCGGCGATGTTCAAGCTCGGCTTCGACAAGGTCCAGGAATGGACCAACCCGCACCCGCCGGGCGCCTTTCTGAACTTCGCCCGGGACGTCACATGCGAGGCGGTCGACGACCGCACCGTGCGGATGCGTTTTCCCGGTGGTGATTCCGCGGCGCTGATGAAGCTGCGCGGCATGCACCTGCCGTCGACGCGGTTCTGGAACGAGTGGGGCTTCGTCGACCCGAAGACCGGGTCGGCGGAAGGCCATTGGTGAGTCATCGACGCGCCTGGTCCGTGGGGGACTGGCCCGTTCGTGCTCACCGAGGGCGTCTCGCTCATCGATAGCCGCTCCGACCGCGTGGTCATGGAGCCCAACCCGACGTACTGGAACCCGGCCCGCAGGCCGACGGTCCGGATCGTCTACGACAACGTCATCGGCAAGGCCGAGGGCATCAAGTCGGTCGCGGCCGGTGACGGCCGGGTCGACGTGGTGTTCGACCTCACCCCTGACGAAGCCAAGGGCTTCCCCGCCTCCGATAAGGGGAGGATCCAGACCAAGAAGGCCAAGACGATCCTGACGGGCGTCTTCAACGAGAACCGGCCGGAATCGCCCTGGCGCGACCCGGAGGTGCGCAAGGCGCTCAACCTCGCCATCGACCGGCGGGCTATCCTCGACCAGGGGGCGCATGGCTACGGCACGGTGATCCCGGCCTTCATCCAACCCGGCCGCTACGGCGCGGATCCCGGCATGACACCCCTTCCGCACGATCCCCAGGCCGCGAAGGCGGTGCTGGAGAAGGCGGGGCTCGGGGGCCGGGACCTCGTGTTCGTCTCGTCTCCCGCCTGGAAGGGCGTGGTCGAGGCGATTGGCCGGAACCTGGCGGAGATCGGTCTCTCGGCCCGGTTCGTCAGCGACCGGGGCGACCTGCCGGACGATTTCGACGTCAAGCTCGAATGGTACTTCGACTGGACGCCGCAATATCCGGTCGCCTGCGTCCATCGGGAGTTCTTCGGGAAGGACGCGACCCTGCGCCAGGGTCCGGAGGACCCGGCGTTCGATGCCCTCTACGACAAGCTCCTGCACGCGACGGGAGAGGATGTGGAAGGCGTGACCCGAGAGGTGGAGCGGTACGTCCAAGACAGGTCCAAGGCCCTGTTTCTGTACTCGCCCTTCACCCTGTTCGCGGTCTCTGACCGGGTCGCCTTCACGGCCTACGACACCTGCATGTCGGAGCTCGCCGAGACCCGGATCAAGGGTTGAGGGCTCTGGCCTGAGAACGAAGCCGGCGCGGTGACACCCGCGCCGGCCCCTCCAACCCGGATGCCGCTCGGTCGAGGCACACCATGATCGTCGCGACCGCCGGGCACATCGACCACGGCAAGACAGCCCTGGTGAAGGCATTGACGGGGGTCGACGCCGACCGGCTGCCCGAAGAGAAGGCCCGGGGCATCACCCTCGATCTCGGGTTCGCCTACGCGCCTGAGGGCGGTCTCCTGCGGGTCCCGCTCGGCTTCGTCGACGTGCCCGGCCACGAGCGGCTGGTGCGCACCATGGTCGCGGGCGCCACCGGCGTGGCCTGCGCGCTCATCGTCGTCGCCGCCGACGACGGGGTGATGCCGCAGACCCGCGAGCACGTCGCCATCCTCGACCTCCTCGGCATCGACACGGGCGTCGTCGCGGTGACGAAGGCCGACCGGGTAGGCCCGGACCGCGTCGCGGCGGTGACGGCGGAGATCGGTGCCCTCCTGGCTGGCACTAGGCTCGACGCAGTGCCAATGGTCGCCTGTTCCGCGCTCACGGGCGTGGGCGTCGACGAGCTCGCCCGGCTCTTGGAAGCCGCGGCCAACCCTCACGTCCCGGACGACGCGGGGCGCGGCTTCAGGCTTGCCGTCGACCGCCGGTTCACCGTGTCCGGGGCCGGCCTCGTCGTGACCGGCGCGGTGCACGCGGGCACCGTCCGTGTAGGCGACCGGCTGCTCGTCTCCCCGGGCTCATGCGAGGTGCGGGTACGCGGCGTGCGCGTCCACGACACGGTGGCTGACACCGCGCGCGCCGGGGAACGCTGCGCCCTGAACCTGGCCGGCCCGCGATTGTCCCCTGAACAGGTCAGTCGCGGCGCCTGGATCCTGGCGCCGGACCTGCACGGACCGGCCACCCGCCTCGACGTGTCCCTGCGCGTGCTGCCCCACGAAGTTCGGTCCCTGCGCCACCGCACCCCCGTCCAGCTCCACCTCGGCACAATCGCGGTGACTGGGCGGCTGTTGCTCGCCGGGGGCGAGGCGGTCGAGCCCGGCGCAAGCGCGCACGCGCTGATCACGCTCGACCGCGAGGTCGGCACCCTTGCAGGGGACCGGTTCGTTCTGCGCGACGTCTCGGCCACGCGAACGCTCGGCGGCGGTCGGGTGATCGATGTGGACGGGCCTCGCCGCGGACCGTGGACGCCCGGCCGTCGGGCGGTCGTGGCCGCGATGGACACCCCGGATGACGCGAAGGCGCTGCACGGCCTTCTCGGCGCCTCCGAGGCCGGGGTCGACCTCACCCGCTTCGCCCGCCTGCGCAACCTGCCGGCGGCGACCCTGGACGCCCTCGTCGCCGAGGCGGGGGCGGTCGTGGAGCCCGGTCGGCGGATCGCGTTCCAGGGTGCGCGGGTTGCGGCATTGGCCGCGGGGGTCGTGTCGGAGCTCGCCCGGGCGCACATGGCGCAGCCCGACAACCCCGGGCTTTCTCCCGACGAGATCGCGGCGGCCGTACCAGCCTCCGAACGCCCGGCCCTTCCGGCCGCCATCGACGAACTCGTCCGGACGTGTCGGCTAGCGCGGCGCGGACCACTCCTGCACCTGCCCGACCATGTGGCTCGTCTGCGGCCGGCCGATGCGGCGCTCTACGAGGCCGCGCGCGCCGTGCTGGAGGAGGCGGGACTGGACCAGCCCCGCCTCACCGTCGTGGCCGACCGCCTCGGCCGCGAAGCGGACGATCTCCGCCACTTGCTCGACAAGGCTGGTCGCCTCGGTTGGCTCCTTCGCATCTCGAAGAGCTATTACGTGCTGCCGGAGGCCGCCATCGAACTTGCGCGGATCGCGGACGCCGTGGCGAACGCGCATCCCGAGGGCCTGCTTACGGTCGGACGCTTCCGCGAGACAGCCGGCATCGGGCGCAACATGACCATGCCGCTTCTGGAGTTCTTCGATGCGCATGGATTCACCGTGCGCATCGCGGAGGGACGGCGTATTCGTGGTGATTGGCGCGCCTTGGTCCCCTCGGAAGGACGTCCCCCGGCACATTGAACGCCCCAGCTTGTTTCTGGGGACACGCCTGCGCCGATTATAGTTCTGCCGTCTGTTGGTCTGCACCCTACCAAGTTAGCCGATCCGGGAACGTCGTATCACGGATAGCGACACGCTCCATTTGTGACGACCTATCGCTTTCCTCCGGTAACACCGCGGCTCGGGATGGCCCGGAACGCTTCCCCCGCGGGGGGGGGGTGTTGAGGAGGCCCTCATCCTTGGCGAAAATTAATTTATTTCGCCGCAATTTGAATGAAACCCAAATCACATCGTTCGTAGAATTGTGTGATGATTTCGTATCATTCATTTGAGCAGTGTTGCGCTGATGTCCGTAACTTGGTTGGATTGGTTTTCATGGACGCGTTGCGAGTTACAGCGGCGTGTTTACCGGGAAGCGGGGCACTCACTGCCGGACGGGCTAAAAACGCCTGAGGGTGCGATGCGTGTCATCACCCAACAATGCGCCATGAAAGCTATAGACGCTCAACGTGAAGGCAGGCCAATGCCTGAGACGGAGAGGCTGCTTTCAATTTTATTTCCCTTTTTTATGCCCTTGGTTCCTGTGCCAAGTGGGAATTTGCCCTGTAATATGCGGCTTGAGCGCTCTATCGTGGCGCCACTCATCGATATGGCCTCTCGCAACCCAGCCATCATAGAATGGCTGGAGGAGTGCCACGAGGTGCCGCTTATCTACATTGATCTGCCTCGCAATGCTTGGATGGTCTCCGAAACAGTACAAGTTCAAGCTGTCTTCGTTGATAACGGTATTGGTACGACAGATGATGTCATGCTATTCTTCAAAGATGAGCCACGCTCAACTGTGACCGTTCTGCTTGCACCAAAAAACAAGCGCTGCAAGCGTCGACTTGTATGGGCTATGGGTACTGATGAGTTCCACAACGAGTTGCAAGGCGGAACTCCGGACGATCATGACGGCAATATACCATCTACGCTTGACTTGATCGAGACAACAGGACTGAGCGTCCACGAATTTTGCCGCCGTGTAGAAGGCATGATCGCGGCTGCACTATTCCAGCAGCATTCGCTCCGCGCGGCCATGTTGCCAGCAGCGTATGCAGCCGGTTTGCCGGCAAATCCTATACGACGTTCCGCGTACATACGCGAATATGATGGGGCGGATAGGAAAGCTGGGGATACCGACGAGGCACGGTCTTTGTTTCGCATCGAGCGCGTTGGACCTGTACCAGAAGAGGTGCGGCGATGCATGCCCATAGAGGCAGTAAGAAACGAGCATGGTCCTTTGCTTTGTTCCGTTTGGGTCAGAGGACATTATCGCAATCAAAGGTTCGGACCCGGTCTTAGTCAAACTAAACAAATTTGGGTTGAGGCTCATCGGAAGGGGCCGGATGATATTACGTTACGGCATCCGATGAATTTAATTGGACAACTGTCCGACGTCAGCACCTGTGGGACAAATGGAAATTCTTCACGAACGGAGGATGGCAGGTTCATCGTAGCCCCTGAGGAGCAAAGATGAAGCAGACATCCGGACCGGCCAAGAAGCTGGTAGAATCGGTGATCAACGACATCCGTCGGGCCAAACGTCGGCAGTTCTCGTTCGAGGAGAAGATCCATGTGATGCTGGAAGGTGTGAATCGGCGTTAAAGCATGATCTCGGTAAAAACCTGGCAAAGGCTCTCTCCGAGCTGCGAAAATCAAGATCGAGGTAGGGTCACGATCGGCACGGAAGGTGACCCTACCTCGATGAAAAACTTCCTATATATCCCAACGTAATAAGCTCGACTTTGGCCAATCGGACGGGCGGTTGGGCGGCAGGTGACGAAGCGGGCATGACGGGTAGGCTCGGTGTGTCCCGACCAAGAGACACCCAATGCCTGATCTGCCCGCCCGCTTCGCCGGGCTCATCCTGGCGTTCGCGCCGCTGTTCGTCCACCGCTCGTGGCGACACGCGCAACTGCTGCTAATCGGTGCGATCCTGACCCCGGGGCGGCGCACGGTGGCGAGTGCCCTGCGCATCATGGGTCGCGCGCAGGATCGGCGGTTCGTGAACGTTCACCGCATCCTCAACCGCGCCGCGTGGAGCCCGCGTGCTGGCGGCCGTATCCTGCTCGGGCTGCTGATCGCCGCTTTCGCTCCGCGCGGTCCCGTCGTCATGGCTCTCGACGACACGATCGAGCGCCGCCGCGGCAAGCGGATCGCCGCCAAGGGCATCTACCGCGATCCGGTTCGCTCCTCCGACAGCCATTTCGTCAAGGCGAGCGGCCTGCGTTGGATGAGCCTGATGCTGCTGGCCCCAATCCCCTGGGCGGGGCGCATCTGGGCGCTGCCGTTCCTGACCACGCTCGTGCCGTCCGAACGCGCCTGCCGGGAGCGCGGACGCCGGCACAAGCCTCTGCTTGACGTCGGGCGTCAACTCGCCCTCCAGGCGCGGCGCTGGCTGCCGAGCCGCGATCTCGTGCTGGTCGGTGACGGCAGCTTCTCCGCCCTGCTGTTCCTCGACGCGATGCGCCGCGCCCGCATCACGGCGATCACCCGCCTACGGCTCGACGCGGCCCTCTACGAACCCGCCCCGCCGCGGCTGCCGGGCACAATCGGACGCCCGCGGACCAAAGGCGCGCGGCTGCCGACGCTCGCCGCGACCCTCGTGGCCAAGGACACGCGCTGGCATGCGGGCGTGGTGTCGGGCTGGTACGGGTCAGCCCAACGCGGCATCGAGATCGCCTCCGGCACCGCGGTCTGGCGGCACGGCGGGATGCCCGTCGTGCCAATCCGCTGGGTGCTCGTGCGCGATCCCGCCCACCGCTTCGAGGCCCAAGCCCTGCTCTGCACCGATCTCGCCTGCGACCCAACCCAGATCGTGTCGTGGTTCGTCCGCCGTTGGAGCGTCGAGGTCACCTTCCAAGAGGTGCGCGCCCATCTCGGCGTCGAGACGCAGCGGCAGTGGTCCGACACAGCGGTTGCCCGCACCACGCCCTGCCTGCTCGCCCTGTTCTCGATCGTCACGCTGCTGGCTGCGCAGCTCCCGGCCCGCCAACGGCAACGGATCGCGGCCGCCGCGTGGTACCCCAAACCGCGTCCGACCTTCGCCGATGCTCTGGCCGCCGTGCGCTGTGCGATCTGGCGCAAGGGGACTTTGGCAACATCACCGCGCCGACGCGCCCGAACAAAACCCCGCTTCCGTTTGCCAACGCCCTGGGCCTATGCCCTCTGCCACGCCGCATGATTGGCCAAAGTCGAGATAAGAGCGCCTAACAGAACCGTCTGATCTGGTTGAGTGTGATGAGGCTGGCAGCGAGGCTGGTGAAGGCTTTGTAGATGTCTGCACGTCGCTCGTAGCGCACGGGCAGCCGACGGAAGCGATTGAACCAAGCGTGCGTGCGCTCCACCACCCACCGATGCCGGCCTAGCCTCTCGCTGCTCTCGATGCCGCGGCGTGCGATGCGCGGTACAATCCCACGCGCCCGGCACTCGTGTCGGCGCGGTTCAGCGTCGTAGGCTTTGTCGGCGTGCAGTTTGTCCGGGCGGTGTCGCGGCCGGCCCCGCCGACCGTTGCG
>NZ_FOTK01000071.1 GCF_900114535.1 Methylobacterium pseudosasicola
CGATCTCACCCGCCGCGTGCAAGCGCTCCAGCAGAACCTGATGCAAGCGCGCCCACACCCCCGCCTCCTGCCAGTCGCGCAGGCGCCGCCAGCAACTCATCCCGCAGCCGCAGCCCATCTCGGCGGGCAGCATCTCCCAGGGCAGGCCTGAGCGCAGCACGAACAGGATGCCGGTCAGCGCCGCCCGGTTCTCAATCGGGCGGCGCCCGCCCTTCGGACGCGGGCGTGGCGGCGGTAGAAGCGGGGTGATCGCGTCCCAGAGATCATCGGGCAGTAGCGGGCGGGCCATCCAAACCAACGCACTCCCAGACGATCCGTGCCCGTTCTGTTAGGCGCTCTTAGCCTTCCGCTTGGGTCTAACGTCAACGCCGTTGAGCCGGGCCTGGATCGTTTTGCCGGGTTTGAAGTGGACAGAGGCCCTAGCCTCGACTTCCACCGTCTCGCCGGTTCGCGGGTTGCGCCCAGTCCGGGCGTCACGCTCCCTAACCTCGAACGCGCCGAAGCCGCGGAGTTCGACCCGGTTTCTGCGAGCCAGGGCATCCGACATCGTGCGGAGGATCGTCAGCACGACCGCTTCGATCTCCTTCTCATAGAGGTGCGGGTTCTGCTCCGCGATGCGGGCGATGAGTTCGGACCGGATCATTGCCGCTCGATGCCGCGTGGTTCACTGGACCGCAACCGCGTACTGGCATTTTCAGTGATGGGAAGCGTTGCGTATCGGCTCGCGGTGGTGATGTCAGTTGCTCCCCTGCCCCGACCGGATCGAGCTGGGGGCGAGCAGAAGTTCCTTTGATCGCACCTATTCCGCAGAAGCATCGGAAAATTTCACCGGAAGGCTGACGGGCAATTGATTAAATGCCGCATCGCAAATGGCTTCTACGCAACTATTTCGTCGACATGATTTGATTGAAGCTGCGGCTATGTAGGCGGAGAGGACGAACAGGTTGCATCATGAATTTTACCGTTTGTCCTGCTGTCTTAGTTGCCACAGCCTACTTGGCGGGAGTGGTTCAGTTCTTATATTTATGTAAAAAGCGCAAGAGTCGATAGAATAATCAAATTAAGTACGACGTTGCCTTACAAATGACTATCCACGTAGCATAGCTCCAAGCAAATATTGTAAATACTAGAAAGAGCGCGAGTAAAACGTTAGCCATCCAGCCGGGCCACGGGTGTCGGGACCGCGGCGATGTCGATTGTTCCGTCGCGATCCTATCACATGTTGCGTTGTCAGGCATTGTGTCCCTTTATCGAAGCGATGAGCGCGCAGTAATCGATGTGCCCTTACGGAATCCCAAAACCCTCAACGAGATAGCGGTGGCTTTTTGTTTCAGCTGATACAAAATATAATTTTTGGCGATACTAATAAGATCAAGCTAAAGCATATTATTTATAAACTTATGTTGGCGTTTGGCCGGTTTGTGCGGGGCGAGGGCGACGCATTGCAGCTTGCCCAAGCGTGCGTCGTACATGCTGATGCTGTTCAAAGCGGATCAATACGGCATGGCCAGGACTTGGCACGAGCAGGGTGACATCCGAACCGGAAGCGCCCTTGCTGGCTAGCCGAGCTCAAACATCAGCAGATTACGGCGCGGTTGAACGGGCGGTGATGACAGATCGCTGCGACGATCTCATGGCTGCTGATGCGGCCGGACTTGCGCAGGTCGGCGACGGTCGGAAGTCTGCCGTGCATGGGCGTGCTGATCATGCCCTGACGTTGGTCAGACTAAATTCAGCGCGCCTTGGCCGGTCCGCCGATCACCCAGCCATGGGCTTGGACCGCCTTGACGATCTTGCCCTGCATCTCGGGTCCAACTGACTGCATCCACTGCTGCAGGCCGGCCAACTGGATCTGTGCGAGCTGGGGCTGGGCGGCCGCGAGGCGCTTGCCGGCGGGCGTCGCGTAGAAGGTCGAGATCGCCTGCAGGTCATCCTGGCCGAGGATCGTGGCGAAGCCGCGAGCCTGGATGTCGAGAAGCTCGTCGTAGTGTGCGATCAAGGTCGGCATCACGACCTCTTGGACCAGCACCTGTGCCTTGTCGGGCTCCTTGATGCCGATCTGCTGCATCATGCCGACCATCGGCGCAGCCATCGCGCTGAGCGTAGCGGTGCGGTCACCCTGCATCTGTGCCACCGTCTCACGAGCGGCCTTCAGCAAGGCTGGATCAGGCGTAGCTGAAGGTGCGGGCTTCGGGGCGGGTTGGGCCAGTACTGCACCGGACAGTCCGGTTCCGAGACAGAAGCTGACGAGCAGGGTCGAGAAGCGCATTCGCAGTCCGATCGCGACGTTGGCGCGATCCGGCACTGACGCCGTTCGCTCGCGCCAACACCATACGGCAGGGTCGGACGATGTCGACGGCTGAAATGCCAACTTTGACTTAACCGTGCCGTCCAGCCGACATGGACTGTTCCGGCCGGGACCGCCTCGGCGAGTCGAGAGCCGGCAATTCAGGAGACCATCGCCGCGAGATAGACCCTGAAAAGCCAACAGCCCCTTCCCGGCAAGGAAGAGGCTGTCGAAAAACCTGAGGCCTTGTGAGACCCGGCTGAGCTGCCCCTCACAAGCCATGAGGCACCTCCCTGGCGTCGAGTCGGAACGCCGATGCCGCGACGACGATGAGACTTTGCCTCGTGGACCAGACGCCCCTTCGTCGGCCCGGAACGACCTGTTGCGGCCCTTTCCTGCGGCCGAGCGCCATGTTTGCCGAAGAGTTAGGGTGCGCCATCGAGGTGGCCGATCGAATCACCCTACCGCAGGTGACGACACTGGTGCGGCGTGCCTATGGGGATGGAAGGTCACGCAAGCGGAAGCCGAACGCCCGTCCGGCCCTGATTGAGGCCCGCACCCTGTCGGCGGATAGGCAGCGAGCTGGACAAGCTCCCACGCAATCCAAACATCGGCCGGACGGGGGAGGCGATCCGAGCCAGCCTTATGTAGGATCGCCCAGGAGGGCCGTCGGCTCGCGCCCGCACACGGATGCCTCGATGGGAACGCCCTCACCGCTGGGCCGCCTTGGGCCGGCTTCCACCGGGGCTAGCCGCCCGCTTCACTTTGGCCGAGCAGGCGGTCCTCGCCCTTTTGACCGCCGAGGTCCTGCGCCGGAAGGACTGCCGCCTGTCGATCGAGAACATGGTCGCCGTCACCGGGGTGTGCCGGTCGACCGTGGAGAACGCGATCCGCGAGGCGGCCAAGCAGGGCCTGCTGCCGTCAAGGAGCGCCGGATCACCGGCTTCCGCAACGACACGAACGTGCTCCGGATCATCTCACCGGAATGGCAGGCCTGGCCGCGGCTGGCCCGAAAGGGCAATGCCGCTCGACCTATCCCCGCCCGAGGGGGGAGAGCCATCGTGGCCTCGTCTTCCACGGGGGAGGAGTCAAAGGCGTAACCAGGAGGCCTACTGAGGCTCCAACCATGTCAGAATCGGGAAAACGGAACCCAAAGCAGGCTGCCGAGGGGCAGCGGGCGACATCGACCGCGCGGCCGATCCTCGAACCCGTCCGGGTCGTGGCGCGGGATTAGCTACGCGGTATGCGCACGTAGGCGGACGATATGACGAACGACAACGATCTGGTCTCAGGCGCAGGGCTACAGCCCTGCTTCGCGCCATCCATTCAGATGCTTCACGACGCGATCCAAGTGGTAGCCGGATCCCGCAGCTCGGTCGGGGCTGCCCTGCGCGATGCCGAAGCCTGCCTGCTGACGATTCGTTCCAACGCCGCCAGCAACACCCCCGGCCTCTACAGCGCCCTGGACGCGGTCCGATCGGCCCTTCGTGCCGTCGAGGACATCGCCCGGCGGCCGGCGGATCTAATTCCGAATCGTGCGGAGCTTCTGACCGTGGCGCAGTCCCACGCCCAGAGTGCGGTCGCCTTCCTCGTCGAGGTGTTGCGCAGGGCAAAGCCGAACGTCCGAATTTCCGCGGTTTCGTCGAGACCTGCGGCACGGTGAGCGACGACGGGCGCACCTGAGACAGTTCCCCGGGGCCCGCCCATATGTCCTTGGCCAAATGAACCTGTGCGAAAGGGAATCATCGCTACGCATAACCCGGCCGATGTCATTACGGTAGTTTGGCGCCCACGGGTGGAATGGCAAGCAACAATTTGATCAGATCCTTCTGCCTTTTCGCTCCCGTCTTGGCGAACAGGCTTTTGAGGTGTGTGCGTACCGTCGAGGCTGCGATGCCGTAGCGCTTGGCGATATCAGTCGGCGTTGCACCCTCGGCCAGCCCGAGGAGGACGCGCAGCTCGGCTCCGGTCAAGCTGTAAGCCCGGCCTAGCAGTTCGATGGCGTGCGGGCCGCAGGGGTTGTCCTGAATGAACAGGGCAACACGTGCTTGACTGGACGCAACGCTCTGGCGCCGCCCTGCGCAGAGTGGCAGCGCCAACATCACGGCTCCGCCGCCGCCGCGTCTGGCCAAGGTGATTCCGCCGCCGCCCTTGGCTGTGATCGCGGTGCGGAATGCCAGTGAGGCGGTCCGATCCCACGGTTCGATGGCACCGACATGGGAAAGCAGCAGGTCTCCGCGCGCGAGCAAGGCCTCGCCGGCCGCGTTGCTGTAGACAAGCCGGGCATCGGGGCCGAGTACCAGCACCGAGACCGTGAGTGCGTCGAGAGTATCCGCGAGATTGTTGCGCTCAAGGCTCTTATGCTCGATCAGATCGGCGATGGTGATGGCTCGTCGCACGTGTGGCGCCAGCAGGGCCATGCGAGCCTGTTCCTCTGCGTCGTAGGGGCCGCCTTCCGCTCCGCGGGTGAGGCCGATGTAGGCTAAGCGCGCCTGGCTCTTGATAAGCGCGGTGAGCAGGACGTAGCGGAAGCCCTGCGGCGCAGCCCACTCGCGGTAGATGCGGCTGTGCAACAGCTCGTCCTCCGCGACGAGCTCCTCGGAAGTCGAAGGCTCGTCGACCGGGCGCATGAGAAGGCTGTGACCGAACAGGTCGGAGAGGTGGTAGTGCTCGCGGTAGAGCGCCTGGTAATGTTCTGAGATGCCGACGTAGACCAGCGCGCGTTCGGTTCCCGTGACGAAATCGCTGACGCTCAGGGTCCCGGCTGGGCTGTCGAGGGCTGACGCGATTTCCTCCAGCGCACTCGACCAGAGGGTTGGATCGATCGCACAGTCGTAGATCGACTCGATCAGGCGCGACAGGATAATCGCATCCATAACAATCGCCCATAACTTGCGCATTCTCATGGCGTTTTTCGCCTTCGAATGCATCATGAATGCCACCGAATTGTGTAATAAAAATACAAATCTTGAGCAAAAACAATATGTAAGCCGAATCGCGTTGGTTTCTCCTCGATTTGGGGGAGGCGGTGCAGTGCGAATGCTGGCTCCCTCCGAGATGGAGGTCGATCGATCGTAGCCCTCCGGCTACTTCGACCTCGCTTCCGAACGGGGACATGCCATGCGGATCGCAACTCTTTTCACCGCCGGCTTCATCCTGGCAGCCGCTGCCTTCGTAGCGACCATGCTCATCTCGCCGCCGACCAGCATAGCGTCGAGCGCTGATTCCGCATCGAAGACGGGGACAATCACCATCTGCGAGTTCCTGCCGACGGGTGATGTCGCCAATTGCACGATCCAGAACTGATCTCCCGACAGCTCCTAGCCCCATGCTTGAAGCCATCGCCCGCGTGGTCGTCTGGTTGGGACTGGGCGAGGTGCTCATGAGACTCGGTCTCGTCCCCGTGCCAGGGCCCGTGACCGGCCTCGTGCTGCTCTACCTCGACCTGCTCTGGCACCAGAGCCTGCCCGAGGATCTCGGCCGTTTGGCGGATCGCATGCTGGCGCTCTTCGGTCTGCTGTTCGTTCCCGCCGGTGTCGGCGTCGTCGCCCACGCCGACATCCTGAAAGCCGAGTTCCTGCCCATCGTCGCGGCGATCGTCGGCGGTACCACCGTCACCCTACTCGCGACGGTGGTGACGCTGGCACTCACCCGTGCATGGGCGAGACGGCGGAAGCGGGTAGGCGCCGGCGACCTGGGGGAGGCCGACTTCCGTGCCTGACATCCACGCCTGGGCCAGCTTGCCCGAGCAGCCGATCCTGGAGGTCGGCGTCACCGTGCTCGCCTTCCTATCGGCGGTGCGCCTTGCACGCTGGAGCGGCAATAACCCATTCCTCAACCCGACGCTGATTGCGATCGTCCTGGTCGTGCTCGTGCTCAATGCCACGGGCATCTCCTACGCCACGTACCTGCGCGGAGCGGGGTTCATTCAGTTCCTGCTCGCGCCGACCGTCGTGTTGTTGGCGGTGCCGCTGTACCGGCAGACGGCGCTGATCCGGGCCTCGGGCGGCCTGATCGTCGCGGCGCTTCTCGTTGGCTTGCCGACCGGCGTTTTGAGCGCGGTCGGCATCGCCTGGGCACTGGGCGCAAGCAAGGTCACGCTGCTCTCCCTTGCACCTAAGAGCGTGACCACCGGCATCGCGGTCGGGATCTCGGAGGCGATTGGCGGCGTACCGGCCCTGACGGCGGTTTTGGTGATCAGCACGGGCATCGTCGGCGCCATAGCTGGCCCGGCGATCCAGCGCTGGTTGCATGTGGAGGACGACCGGATCACGGGTCTCGCGATCGGCATCGCGGGCCATGGGATCGGAACCGCGCGGGCGCTGCAGATCAGCGATGTGGCGGGTGCGTTCGCGGGCCTCGGCATGGGCTTGAACGGCGTCCTGACCGGCTTTCTCCTGCCGCTCGCCATGCGGGGGTTCTAATGGCTTACGATCCTCACGACCGTGGCCGCCCTCGCGAATACGACGATCGCGGTGAGGCGGCGAGCCGGTCTAAGGCTGATCCGATCGGGCCAGGCGCCGCTCCCTCCTTACAATACTCATCCCTCCTCCAAGCCAGTTGTCCGATGATCATTGCGAGCTCAAGGGAGCTAGAATGACCGCGAGCTTCATCGCACCGGCCATCCAAGTCTGCGCCTTCGCTCTGGGCTGCGCCGTCATTCATGCCGCCCGGGCGCATGCGGTTGCTCTGACGCGGCTCCTGGCTGCGATGGCGATCGTGACGGCCGCACTCCTCCTGTTTGGTGCGTCCCTGGCCTGCGCGCCGGACGACAACATGAACCTGCACGACATCATCACCTGCAACGGCGCCTGATTGGCGGCTTCCGGAGGAGCCGAAATGACCTTCGGCCTAAGCCTGTTTGCTCTGTGCGGCGGCGCCTTGTTCGCGGTTGAAGCTGTGCGTCGACCTGAAGCACGCCACATCCTCGAAGGACTGGCGGGTAGCTTGATCGTCTCCGGTCTCGCTCTGCTCGGTATGGGGTTGTCGATTTTGCGCTGACATCTTGTGTCAGCGCCTCTCACCACGGAGGTGTCTTGGGGCGCCCGCTGCTTCGAGGGGAAAGAACGTGGCGGCAGATGACCACGGGCCAGTTCTCCGCAGAAAGCCTGGGAAGCCTCGGCCGGGCGAACGCGTGAGGGTCATGCGGCGGGAGAACTGGACACCGCAAACGCCGGCTCACGGCCACGAATCCTGGGGTACTCAAAAAAAGTTGTCCGCCGGAATGCCTCACTTGGTAGTCAGCAGGTGGTCTGAAGCGGTTCGCACATGTGAGCGCGCCGGTCGTCGCGTCCTCCTGACAGGATTGATGCTCACACCTGCAGCGGCTCCCCTGGCTTGAGGCGCAGCCGCTTGGCCACGCCCCGGGCCAAGACGCCCACGATCTCCAGTTTTGCCTCGGGCGGGACGTTCAGCGCCACGGCTTTCAACGCCTCATCCGGTGCGGTTGTCAGCACCGCATTGACCCGTACCGTCGCGCGCTTCTGCGACACGGCCACCAGGTAGGCATGACGCTTCGGTGAGGACGGCATAGCGTTGGCTTACTGATGGAATACCGCCACGTCATCGGGGAATGAGCCTACGTCACGGATTTCCGCATCACGGTCCCGCCGCGATCAGCGTGTCTCTTGGAAGCAATGGCGGAGGCGGCCCGCTGAGCACCGAGCCGCTTGGAGTACGTCGCGTGCTGAACACCCTTCTGGCCCTGCTGGCCATCGCCGTCGTCATGCTCGCCCACGGCGTCGCCAAGCTCGTTCTGCTGCCTTTCCGAGCGTTGCGCGGCCTGTTTCGGCACAGCTCCAAGCGCGCCCGGGTGACGGCCGCCTAACCCAGTTGCGGCATGATGCTTACGGGCCCTGTTGCGTATCGGCCTGCCGTTGGTGAGATCGGATGCTCCCCCGCCCTGTGAACAGATCGGGGCGGGGCCGAGCACCGGGGCACGGGTGAGTGTATGCTGCCCTGCCGATCGGCCGGGAGCGGGTTCTGTCCGACGACGCTCTGGATCAACTGGCACGCGAACTGTTCGCCGAAGTGCGGGCACAGCACTGCGAGAAGCCGTCGCGTAAGCCTGCGAGGATGCGGCCGGGGGTATCGGCATTGACTTGCTGGGTCGGCGACGACGATGCCGGGGACGGCGGGGACGGCGGCTGAGCCACGGTGGAACTCTTGTGCGAGATCGCGCCTTCCTCCTGCAACATAGCAGGAGGAAACATGCCACGCATCGCTACGCTGACTGGTGCCGCCGTCATTCTCGCGCTTACCGCAGCCACATCGTTCGCCGCCCCGTGTAACGTAGGTACGACCACCGGCGCCAAGGCTCAGACGAAGGACACCAGCTCCAACGTCGAGGGCGGCTCGACCGCCAAGGTGACGCCCGGCGCAAAGGGGGAGTCCCCCGGTGCGGTGGGGGCGATGAACAACGTCGGCGCCGCCACCACGAAAGACGATGGGTCAAAGAAGGCCGCTGAGGGCCAGCCCGTGAAGCCGGGCGACGACAACTGCTGATGTCGGACGGCCCGCTGGCCATCAGGCTGGCGGGCCTTCAGATGCCTGTGAGCAGCGATTCTGACCTTATTCGGCAAAGGTCTTCAGGGTCCGCCGCACACGCTCCTCCGGACGCTTCGGCCCAACAATGATCCTCCCCCGACCTCAGGCTCCTCCGCACTTTACGTGGATCAAGCGGCGAGGAGCACGCGGCGGCGAAGCATTCCGAAGCTGGTGGGGCCGTACATGGTGCGTTTGAGTATCTTCCGCCGGCTGATCTGCCCTCCGGCCTGCGCGTTGCTCCAGGACGTCGTCAATGCCGTCCGGACCGCCGTCCGGTCCTGCGCCAAGCCAGCCGCGACGGCCTCCAACGCCGCCACGCCGTAGGTGCGCGTCTCGAAGAGGCATCCATCGAGCTCGCGACCGGCATCCTGGCCGCAGGTGCGCACCAGCATCGTGAACCGCCGCGCCAAATCGGCAACGCGTGCTGCATAGCCATCCTTCCCGGTGCGCGCGAGGTCAGCTGCGGCTTGGGGCGGCAACGTCCTGATCGGCTGAATTTGGATTCAGGCCGGCTGCTTTGGAGAGGCGATCGATGCCATCGGTCGGCGACCCGAAGCGCAGCTGGCGCGCCCGCAGTGGCTGCTCGGTCGAACGGTCGCGGGCGACGATCTGGATGCCGGGATGGCGTCGCAGCCAATCGGCGACGGTCACTCCCGAACGGTTGGGCGGCGGGCCGATTGGGCTTCTGCGTTCGACCTCGACGATGAGCGTACCGTAGGTTTGTCCCTTGCGGAGGACTCAATCGTCGATGCCCACACCTCGCGGCCGATCCACGCTCGGCAGCGGCAGCGGCAGGCGGCGTACGATACGCAGGATCGTATTGGGGTTGGTCCGCATCCCCAGATGGCCGGTCAGGCGCGCACCAGCCTCGCCGCCGGCCGCAAGCCCGATCCGACTCTGGGCCTGCGCGAGGCGGCGCGTCCGACGCGCTCGCGGCGGCATCAGCCGCGGGAATGGCGCGGCGAAGGTACGGCGGCGGCAGGCGGGATGAAGGCAGTAGAAGCGTCGGACGCGCAGGCGCAGCGTCACGGGCCGACCAAGGCTTGGCAGATCGGTCGGACGGTGTTCGTAGCGGCTATGAACGACAGAGTCGGTCGTGCAGCAGGTCGGACACCGACCGCGAACATGCCGCGCATGGGCGATGACGACGAGACGGCCTGGTCTGGAAGACGCGCTCGATGGTGCGGCCCGGCAGGGATGAGGACAGGATCATCTGCCTCGTGAATCAGTTCATGCTATCCCCGTCACCGCAACCGTTCTCACGCAAAGTGCGGGAGAACCATGGAGCCGGGGTCTGAGCGTCGGAAAAGCAGCGCCCACCCTGGGTTGCGGCCTCGTCAGCGCAGTCGCGGCAAGCCCATTCTATGACATCGGGACGGGCTTTGCTCGTTCACCATCTGATACCCTGATTATCGCGCTGCAGCATGGCGTCTCTTCCCTAAGGATACCCATCCGCCCGACTCAAAGAGCCCCCTCCCGCGAGTCGAGCCGGTGAGCCTGAAACATCTGTGTTGATTCGTAGCCGGAGGCGGAACCTTGCGCTGCAGCATCGGTTGACGCGCCGCAACACGGCATGCACACGTGTTGCGTCCTTTTGGACGTTTCCTCCCTAGACTTCGGGCCACTCCCTTGGGGGTGGCCTCTTTTATTCCCGTGTCCCTGAAACTGGGATGTGCACCGTTGGGGCTTGCCGTTGCGCACCGCCATGACGAGGACGACGTACCCATCCCGATCAAGCAGCCGCAGGCCCTCGATCACCCCTAACGGACTGATCCCGAGCATCTCGGCCATCCGGCCGTTCGTGCGCCAGCAGGCGCCGGTCTCGGAATTTCACGCGTCGACGAGCGGGGCGCCCATCCGCACGCCAACTAGGCTGCGCCCGCTCCCGAGATGACGTTCACCAGCCATGGGCCGATGGTGCGCCACTTCTGTCCCTGCGGGTACGTGATGACCCCGTCCTTGATCTCGCTGAACGGCGCGGCCCGATCCTCCGGCGGGCCGATGACCGCCCCGGCCAGAAGGAAGCGAAAACCGTCGAAAATCGCGACTGTGGTCCCGTGTCGGGCCGTGGGGCACTAAAACCCTACGGAAGAGCACATCTCAGACCATCCTCGTGGAACGGCCGTTGACGTCGGCAAAGCGCATCATGCGTGACGCTTGGACCCTCGATTCATCCTCTGCGTCCTCCACCCAGCCGCTCGTTCTTGTCTGACGCACGCGGTCATGCAGCCGGGTTCGGATCCCGGCTGCGTCCAGGCTAGCTGAGGGTGACCCTATCCTCTCGCACCCTATCCGGGCCGGGCGGCCGCTCAGGATCTGGCAGTGTCACCGCATGCGCTGGCGTTCGGCTCCGGCCTGGCAGATTGCGCGTGTTCGCAGTCAGATGTTCGGCTCGAAGCGTCCCTTGATCAGACGCGCGCACTCGGCTTCAGCTACGCCGTAGCTCTCGCCCGCGAGGTCCAGTAGGCCACCGCGGCCGATGATCTCCACGCTGCCGCGGTGTTTCCGGACGAAGCCGCTTTCCGCCAGGACCCGCAGCGCCCCTGTCACGCCCGGGCGCTCGAACCACCAGCATGAACGACATGAATTCCTGCGTGACCGTGATCTGATCGCCGTCGATCCGGTCGTGGCACATCAGCAGCCACCGGGCGAGGCGGACCGCGGTGTTGCCCCGGACGTTCACGAACGCCGTCTGCGCCGTCTGGACGAACTGCGCCTGGATGAAGCGATGGAGGCCCCCACGCGGGACCGGGTGCCGTTCCACCTCAACGCGCAGCACCGCCGCGTCGATACTGAGCATGTGACCGGTCATCTGCACGAAGTGGGTCATGAGGGCTCCGATCATCGTTGAGTAGGATCGGGGCGGCACCAACCAATCCTTCCAGGCCGATCAGCTCGATCTCCACGCGGCCGCTGGGGCCATCGATGGTGATCGAGGCAAAACCTTCCGGGAAATGGGTGGTCTCGATTGCTGAATGGGAGGCGATCAGGACGTGCCGCAGAGGCATTTCCTCGGCCCGCACCGCAGGCCGGAGGGTCTCGAACCCGTCTGGCGGAAGTGCCTTGAGAAGTTCGTTGCGCAGGTCAGCTTGTTCGAGAAATGCCACGGGTGCTCACTCGCGACGGGCAAGAGCGTACGTGGTCTCTCAATCACCCGCGCTCTGAATACACCTGGAAGTCGAATTGAAATCGTTTTCTATGAAATGTTTACAAATATCATTTGTTTAATTATCATATAATTTGCTCTGGGTAAGTAGAAATGCATTTATAAAGTGCCAATTCGATCAAAATCACCACCCAAATATCTCTTTCATTCGAATTTTCCAGTGTGAAATTCGTTAGTGGTGCCACGTGACCTCGGCTTCGCGGGGGTTGCAGGCGTGAAAATTTCGCCTTCAGGATCGAGGCGCACGTATCGCGCCCCCTCGGATCGAGGCCATGGGAGCGTCACGACATAGCAGTAGATACATTCCAGCATCACAAAGGCAGTTGCCAAAATGCACGAATAGGGCAATGCTTGAAATCTGATCGGAGTGTACAATTCTTACATTCGACATTTCATTGAACCAATTTCCTCGTTTCGAATGCTATGAAATACGCTTTAAATCGAGATGTCGGCGCGAGGGCTTGCATAGTGGCTGACGCCGCCACCGAGGCAAATGCAACGGCGTCGATGCTTGTCATAGATCGTCCGGTGATCGATAAATGCCTTATCATCATCGCGGCACGAACGAGTTACCGTTGATGTATAGGCTGTTCGATCCGGTGGATTGTGTCACGCGCCCCAGAACCACGAAATCAGCGCGCCTCGCGGACTTGGATGCCTATGGCATCCTCGACACCGCTCCGGAGGACGGGTTCGAGGATATCGTACACTTGGCGGCTTCGGTGTGCGCCGTCCCGGTGGCGCTGGTGAGCTTGGTCGCGGCCGACCGGCAGTGGTTCAAGGCCCGCGTCGGCTTCCCCCCATGCGAGACCGACCTCAACTCTTCCGTCTGCGTCCATGCGCTGACCGCGCCGGACATGCTCGTCATCCCGGACCTCACGGTCGATGCCCGCACCCGAGCTAATCCGCTGGTCACAGGCGATCCCCACATCCGCTTCTATGCCGGTGTACCGCTACGCTCGCCGGAGGGGCATGCGCTCGGCAGCATATGCGTGATTGACACCACGCCCCGCCCAAGTGGCCTGACCGGGGACCAAGCCGACAACCTCCGCCGGCTCGCCCGCCACGTCATGGCCTTGCTGAACGAGCGGCGCCAACTCGTGCGATTGCGGATCAGCGAGGATCGCCTGTCCAATGCCTTCGCGCGTCAAGTGGCCTTGACCGAGATCGGCGACCATCTGCGCGATCTCTCGACCATCCCGCAGATGAGCGCCGCCGCCGCCGAGATCGTCGGCCGAACCCTGGAGGCCAGTCGGGCGGGGTACGGCGAGCTCGATGCCACGGGCGCGGTCATCGAGGTTCTGGCGGACTGGACTCCCTCCGGGGCCAGAAACCTTTTGGGGAGGCATCGCTTCGCTGATTACGGGACCTTGGGTCCGGTGGTGGCCCGTGGCGAGACGCTCGCGATCGGGGACGTGGGCACCCATTCGCTCACCGCCGACGACGCCCGAACCTTCCGCAGGTTCGACATTCAAGCCCTGCTCAACGTGCCGATCCAAGAGCAGGGCCGAACGGTCGCAATGCTCTACGTCCACGACAGGAAGCGGCGGGATTGGTCCCCCGAAGAAGTGGTGTTCGCCCGCAACGTCGCCGATCGAGTTCTGGCGAGCGTGGCACGCCTGCGGGCTGAGGAGCAGCAGGGCACCCTCAACCGCGAACTCAGCCACCGCATGAAGAACACGTTGGCGATGGTGCAGGCCATTGCCACGCAGACGATGCGCAACGCGGTCGATCTCGACGCGGCGCAGGGCACCCTGTCGGCACGCCTGATCGCGCTGGGCCGAGCCCATGACATGCTGCTCGATCAGACCGGGACGAGCGCGGACCTCGCCGAAGTGACTCGGCAAGCCTTGGCGATTCATGACGACGCCCAGGCTGGGCGGTTACGGCTCGAAGGGCCGTCCGTGAAGATCGGCTCCAAACCCGCCCTGTCGCTGACGCTGGTGATCCACGAACTCGCCACCAACGCCGTCAAGTACGGCGCCCTCTCAACCGCGGACGGCTACGTGCAGGTACGCTGGGGCATCGAGCCGACCGACAAGGGGGCGGTGCTGAACCTCCGGTGGAGCGAACACGAAGGGCCGCCGGTCACGCCACCGCAACGGCGTGGGTTCGGATCGCGCTTGATCGAACGCGGCTTGGCGGGGTCGATTGGCGGCAGGATCGTGCTGAGCTACCTCCCGGAAGGTGTGATGTGCGAGATGTCGGCGGCACTGGCCGAGATCGAGGCCGATGCCTGACGGCCACAGCCGCGGCAGATGACGGCTGTGGGACAAGATCCAGGCTACGACTGAACGGCGGTCGTGATCCGGTTCGCGACGGGCGCAGTCTGCATCCCGCCCTCGATCATCGCGACGAGGTCGGCTTCGACCAGCGGCTGCCCGCCCGGCCCGGTCACGCTGATGTTCTCGTAGCTCACAGACTGGAAGTCGCGCAGCTTCTTGAGCGCCCATTCCGGCGTTGGGCAGTTGTAGGTCACGGTCCCGTGGGGCCTTTTCGCCCTCACGGCGAAGGGGGGCGCGGTCGTCATTCGATCTCAATACCCGCAGCGCCCAGGATCGCGCGCTGCTTCAGAATGCCGATACGATGGCTTCGGATCGCATGCTCGACCTGAGCTACGCCCGGATCGTCAGCCGTTCGCAGGGGTGTGAGCGCTTCCGACAAGATTTCGATCGCGAATACGTCCAGCAGGATGTTGAACGCGAGCCGCTGTCGCATTCTGGTGCGAGGGCAGTCAGACTGTCGCTTCGGCTGTAACATGACACAACAACGAGCGGCAGCATGGGTGGTTCTGCCCCACCGGCCGATCTGATTGAAGCAACGCGCCTTTTCCCGGCCATAGCGCGTTGAAACATGTGGGGAGCAGTGCGCCTACCCCGTCCATAAGCAGCCAACGCGTCATGTCGACCGAGCCCGTTCCCCAGCCTGGGCGGGCACTCACCCAGATGTCGCGTCCGGAGTTCATCGTAGGCCGGACAGTGCTGGTCGGGGAGCCCCTGCCACGTTGCTCGAGAGTCGTTCTGAGATGATCCGCCTCTCATTGGAGAGCAGCCCGATCGCACCGTTGGATGGCGTGGGATTGGCCGTTGGGGGCGATCAAGAATCGTCATCAAATGAGGGGGGCCTGAACCAAAAGCGTATCTTAGCGCTTCCCTACAGGCCGACGCGATCCTCCTGCGCGAAGGCAAAGAGGATTTCCATGCGCATCTTAATTTTCGCCGCGCTCGCCGGCATCGGCTTGGCTGGCCTGAGCTTGCCAGCCGCCGCTGTGCCTGCCGGTCCGACGGTGAGCATTGCCTCCCCGTCCGACATGCTCAATGACGTTCGGATGAGACGCCATCGTATGCGGCGGCCGTCAATGACATGGGTGCAGCGGCGAGGGGGCCGACGCTAGAGCTGTTCCCGGTCAGGTAGCGACGGCCAAGTCGTTCTCGTAGCCGGCTGCGGCGAGGTAGTTGCGGCACTCCTGCGGAGTGAAGCGCGTGAAGGCCTGACGGATCGCCGCCCAGAGATCCGGGATCGTGCGGGCGGCCGCACTCCGCAGCAGCGCCTTCAGCTTCGCGAAGACCTGCTCGATCGGGTTGAAATCAGGGCTGTAGGACGGGAGGTAGAGCAGCCGCGCTCCTGCAGCCTCGATCGCGTCCTGCACGCCCGCGACCTTGTGGGCTGGCAGGTTGTCCATGATGACGATGTCGCCCGG
>NZ_FOTK01000003.1 GCF_900114535.1 Methylobacterium pseudosasicola
ACCCGTGCGCAACGGTCGGCGGGGCCGGCCGCGACACCGCCCGGACAAACTGCACGCCGACAAAGCCTACGACGCTGAACCGCGCCGACACGAGTGCCGGGCGCGTGGGATTGTACCGCGCATCGCACGCCGCGGCATCGAGAGCAGCGAGAGGCTAGGCCGGCATCGGTGGGTGGTGGAGCGCACGCACGCTTGGTTCAATCGCTTCCGTCGGCTGCCCGTGCGCTACGAGCGACGTGCAGACATCTACAAAGCCTTCACCAGCCTCGCTGCCAGCCTCATCACACTCAACCAGATCAGACGGTTCTGTTAGGCGCTCTAAGTCCCTGAGATCAACCACCCACGACGGTGCAGACATTTCGCCATCCCGTGTCACCAACCGATAACCGTCGACCCCGCGCACGGTTTCTCAGGTCCCAGATCCCGATATAGATTGAGCAAGGAACTGTTGTTTGGAATAATTCCATGGTCAATCTGCGGTTGTTTTCAATAACTGCGCTCGCTGTATTATTTTATTGCGCACCCGCAGGCGCGCAATGGAGTCCAGCCGGAAGCCTATTAAATGTTCCGGTCACAAAGGATTGCAATCAGACGTCAGGGTCTGTCGCATCCGCAAAGCCCGATGGCCTCTTTCTTTGCCCAACCCGGGCGGAACTGATCGATTCTCAGGTCCAGGACGCCAGTCATTTCTATATCGTCCACGAATACGGTCTTCTGGCCATCCAAACGACATCGGATCGGTTGGCGGATTGCTGGGCGGCGCATCAGCTCGCAGCCGCGCGCAACGGGCGGCACTACATCAAACAATGGATCATACACTGGACCCATTACGGCACGACCCGGCCGAGTTTCGGCACACCCGCGCAGCGGATCGCCAATGTTCGGTCGTGCTGCGCCTGCGGGATATAGGGTTTTAGATTTTGGTGAACGGCGCCCCCTCGCGTCAGCTGGCGCGGATGCCATGGAGACCCGGCGCGACCGCGCGTCACCCCCTACTGCCGACCAGCCAGGCCCGGATGCGGCCGGCGAGCATCGGCCGGGCGCGGGCGATGTCGTCGTCGTCGAGGAGCGGGGAACGGGCCAGGGCCGCGAGATAAGCCTCCTCGGCGCCGCGGCAGGCTCGGAACGCGGCATCCGCGGCGAGATCGGGATCCGTGAGCGCGGCCTGGATCCGGAAGTTGCGGCTGAGGCAGTCGCGCCAGCCGCCATGCCGCATCTCGGTTTCGCTGTCGGCGCGAACCGGACCTGAGACGAGCAGCGTCGCCGCGAGAAGCAGGAGCGATCTGAGAGACGCAGGGGGCATGGATCGGGCACTCGGTCCGGGGACAGGGTGACGCCGACAGGGTTAGCGAAGGGTTAAGCCTCAGTGCGGAGCGGACGCCAAATTGCACGGACAGATGAGCAAGCTGCGAACCTCAGCCAGCTCGGTCCTCGAAACCGATAGGGCTGGCGCGATCAGCGGTTGGCGGTGGTGACCGGGGAGGTGACGCCGCCCAGCGACACCCAGGCCGTCGCGTCCTGGCTCTCGCGCTTGATGAAGACGTAGCCGGTCTTGTGCCACGGCACGATCGCGTTGGTCTTGTTGTCGAGGACTAAGTCGCCGCGATCGGTGATCAGGGTCAGGACCGCGTGGCCCTCGCCCTTCTCATCGATCACCACGGTCATCCGCATCGCCCGGCGGGGCAGGCCGGCCTCGGCCAGCAGATGGCGCTTGAGCAGCTGGAAATCCTCGCAATCGCCGATGCCGTCCTCGGCGAGGTCCCAGCGGTCGGCGACGTGGAGATGCTCCATGTCGGTCTTCGGCTCGACCGACTTGTTCACCCGACGGTTCACCGAGACGATGGTCGCCCAGGTCGCCGGGGTGAGGCTGATGCGGGCCGGCTCGCTCCGGTCCACCGCGCATTCCTCCGCGTAGGATTGGCAGAACGTCACCCAGGCGGCGATCGGGCGCGCCGCACCCTGCGGCTCGGCCCCGATCTGGGGGGACGGCAGGCTCGCGAAGGTCTGCGCCTGGACGGCACCGACGCCGAGCCCGGCGAAGCACAGGGCCGCCCCGATGAACCCGGCCAGAACCCGACGGCTGCGGGAAGCCCGACGAGGTGCAGCGCTGGGGACAGAACCCTGCACCATGGAAGCCGCGAACCGCATCGCCGTGACCCAACCGTTAAGCTCTCGTTAACGAAAGCTCTCACGCCGGGGGGCCGGCGGCAATCGGCGGATTAACAAAAGGTTAATGCTGTGCGCAACGCGGATGACGTAGGAATATCCGAGCCTGTGGCGGCGGCGCCTTCGAGCAGGCCGAGTCCGCGCGAAAACGTGAAGATTTCCAACGGTCTTCGCAGACGGTGATCGCCGTTGATCTTCGCCGCCATCCTAAAAACGGAACCCGTGGGCGGCTGGAGGAACGCTCATGCCATGCACAGCCGATGTGCTCGCGGGGTTCGCCCGCGCGGGACTCGTGATCGGAATCCTGGCGGCCGGTCCCGCCGCGGCCGCGAACCCGGCCGATCCGCCGCCGCAACCGGCCCAGGGCAGCGCGAGCGCGGGCGATCTCAAGAGCGACGGCCCGACGCAGCCGGCCAAGCTGCAGGACGGGCAATACACCGACGCGAATGGGGATCCGACCTATCACGTCACCGAGGGCGGCAAGAAGGTCGATTGGTACACGATGTCGGGGTACCTCCGGTACAGTTCCAACTGCATCGTCTGCCACGGTCCCGACGGCATGGGTTCGACCTATGCGCCCTCCCTGGTCGATGCGCTCAAGGGCATGGACTACGCCCATTTTGCCGGCATCATCAGCGGCGGCAAGAAGGACGTGAACGCATCCCAGGAGCTGGTCATGCCGGCCTTCGGGGATAACCGGAACGTCATGTGCTACATGCCCGACATCTACACCTACCTGCGCGCCCGCTCGGACGGGGCAATCGGCCGAAACCGTCCGGCCGAGCACGAGCCGAAGCCCGCTGCCTTCGCCAAGGCGGAAGATGCCTGCATGAAGTGAGGCGCGACGCGGAGCGGCGCTCCCCAGCGCTGCGATGCCGGCGGCGCGACGCCCCGTTGCGCCGCTCGGTTGTGCACGACATACTCCCGGCAAGACTCTGAAGAGCGAGCGCAAAACTCGTCAAGGGGGGACGCCAGGGGGTGAAACGTGGCTCGAGGGACGGGAGGACGCCGCCATCTGTGCGGTATCTGGACGGCCTGGACGGAGGCAGCTTCGGCTTCCGACGCGGTCTCCGACATTGCGCAGGCCATCGGTACGGCGTCCCTGTCCCAGATCGTGGCGTTCTTTTCGGCTGACTACGATCCCGAGATCCTGGCCGACACCTTAACAAAACAGTTCCCCGGCGTGCCGGTGGCCGGCTGCTCGATGTCGGGGGGCATCGCCCCGGCCGGCGGACTCGATCGCGGCCTCGTGGTCATCGCCTTCCCGGCCGAGCGTTTCCGCATCGTCTCGACGGTGCTCGATGCCATCGACCATCTCGATGTCGAACGCACCGCCTCGGCCGTGCGCGCTCTGCGCCGGACCCTCGACCCGGCGGGTCCCTGCCGCGAGGCCGATGCGCCGGCTGCCGACCGCCGCTTTGCCCTGTCGTTGATCGACGGGCTTGCCAACGCGGAGGAGACCGTCGTCTCGGCCATCGCCTGGGCCCTCGACGGCATTCCGATCGTCGGCGGCTCGGCGGGCGACGACCTGCGTTTCCGGGACGCGGTGCTGCTGCATGGCGGCCGGATCCACCGCAAGGCGGCGGTGCTGGTCCTGGTCGAGACCGATTGGCCGTTCGAGATCTTCAAGAGCGACAATTTCGAGCCGACCCAGACAAAGTTCGTGGTCACCGCCTCGGACGGCGAGCGTCGCACCGTCCACGAACTCAACGCCGAGCCGGCGGCGCGGGAATACGCGATGGCGATCGGGCTCGATCCCGAGGGCCTGTCGCCGATGAGCTTCGCCGCCTACCCGCTCGCTGTGAAGGTCGGCGGCGAGTACTTCTGCCGCTCGATCCGCCGCATGAACGAGGACGGGTCGCTCAGCTTCTTCTGCGCCATCGACGAGGGCGTGGTGCTGACGCTCGCCGAGCCGCGCGACATCGTTGCCTCCACCCGGGACGAGCTGGCGCGCCTCGACACGGCTTTGGGCGGCGTCGACCTGATCATCGGCTTCGAATGCGTGCTGCGCCGGCTCGATGCCGAGAGCCGGCAGGTGGGCCACGGCATCGCCGACCTGTACCGCCGCTACAACGTCGTCGGCTTCGAGACCTTCGGCGAGCAGTACCGGGCCATGCACCTCAACCAGACGTTCACCGGCATCGCCATCGGCAAGGGGCTTTCCGGGCGTGAAGAGACCGGCGACGTGCCGGTCGCGTTATGACCCTGCACCCGAGCGGTCTCGAGACCGACGAATCCCTGCGCCGCCGGATCGAGAAGCTGGAGCGGATCAACGCCGCGCTTATGTCCCATGTCGAGCGCAGCATGGACCAGCGCGGCAGCGCCTACTCGCTGTTCCAGACCGCGATCATGCTGGAGGGCCGCGTCCGCACCCGCACCGAGGAGCTGACCGGGCTGATGCATCGCCTGGAGCGCTCGAACGAGGCGCTGGCGGCGGCCAAGGAGGAGGCCGAGACCGCCAACCGCTCCAAGACCCGCTTCCTGGCGGCGGCGAGCCACGACCTGCTGCAGCCCGTGAACGCCGCCCGGCTGTCGATCTCGGCGCTGGATGACCTGCCGCTGCCGCCCGAGGCCCGCACCATCGCGGGCCAGGTCGAGCGCGGCCTGCAGACGATCGAGGATCTGATCAAGACGCTGCTGGATATCTCCAAGCTCGATGCCGGCATCGTCCGGCCGCAGCTGCAGCCGGTCTTTCTGCCCGATTTGCTGGCGGAACTGGCGGAGAGCTTCAAGCCGTTCGCCGAGCGCAAGGGCCTGCGGCTGGCTGTGCGCTGCCCGGATCTCACGGTCACCAGCGACCTGATGCTGCTCCAGCGGATCCTCCAGAACTTGGTCTCGAACGCCATTCGCTACACCACCACCGGCGGCGTCGTGCTGGCGGCGCGGCGACGGGCCGGCGGGATCCGGGTCGACGTGACCGACACCGGCTGCGGCATCGCCGCCGAGGAGCGCGACCTCGTCTTCGAGGAGTTCTTCCGGGGCGGCGCCCGGACCGGCAGCGCAGAGGAGCCGGGCCTCGGACTCGGCCTCTCGATCGTCCGCCGCATGGCGCAGGCCCTGGACCATCCCCTCACCCTGGCCTCCCGGCCCGGCCACGGCACCCGGGTGACCCTGGGCCTGCCCCTGAGCCTGATCCCGGCCGCCACGGCGCCCCCGGCCCCCGTGGCGACCCGGCTCTCGGGCGCCCATGTCCTGGTGGTCGAGAACGACGCTTCCACGGCCGACGCCATGGCGCGCCTGCTGCAGAACTGGGATGCCCGGGTCTCGACGTTCCGGGATCTCGCCGGCGTGCGCGGGGCGATCGAGGCCGGGGCTGCACCGCCCGACATCCTGGTGCTCGACTACCATCTCGACGACGGCGCCTGCGGCCTCGACGTGGCCGCCTATCTCCGCGGACGGTCCGCGCGCCCGCTCCCCGCGATCGTCACCACCGCCGATCATTCCGAGGCGATCGAGGCGCGGGTGGCGGCGGCCGGCGCCGAGCTGGTCCACAAGCCGATCAAGCCCGCGCAGCTCCGCTCGCTCCTGACCTATATGCTGGCCTGACGAACAATCCCACCCGCGCCGTGACATAGGACACGCCGCAGCCCTCGACGCTGTGCCGCGGCTGCGCGAGAGGAAGCCGGCATCCGCGGTGCGTCCTGCGCCCGGGTTTCCCACGCAATCGACGTCACCGGCCCCACCGGGACGCCGCAGGAGCGCGCGCGCATGGTGCAGGTCCCGGCCGGTACAGGCGCCCCCGCGCAGCAGCATGATGGCCTGCCGCCGCGCGAGCGGGTCCTGGCGATGGCGGCGATCGGGCTCGCCATGACCATGGCGGTGCTCGACGGGGCGATCGTCAACGTCGCGCTGCCCGTGATGGCGAAGGACCTGGCGGTGAAGCCGGCCGACGCGATCTTCGTGGTCAACGCCTATCAGGTCGCCGTGACGGCGAGCCTGCTGCCTTTCGCGTCGCTTGGCGACATCTTCGGCTTCCGGCGGGTCTACCTGCCGGGGCTCGCTGTGTTCGTCGCCGCGTCGCTCGCCTGCGCGGTCGCGCCGAACCTGTCGCTGCTGATTGTCGGGCGCATCGTCCAGGGGCTCGGCGCTGCGGCGATCATGAGCGTCAATATCGGCTTCGTGCGCTTCATCTACCCGCATCGGATGATCGGCCAGGGGGTCGCCAACGTGGCCCTGGTGGTGGCCGTGGCCTCGGCCGCGGGCCCGACCGTGGCGGCCGCGATCCTTTCGGTGGCGACCTGGCCCTGGCTGTTCCTGGTCAATGTCCCGGTGGGGCTGCTCGCCCTGGCGGTGGCAACGCGCACCTTGCCGGTGACGCCGGCGAGCGGGCGGCGCTTCGACCTGGTGAGCGCCGTGCTCAACGCGCTGACCTTCGGCCTGCTGATCATCGGCATCGACGGGCTGGGCGACCCGGAGGGCCAGGCCATCGCGGTAGCCGAACTCGTGGGCGCCGTGGTGATCGGCGCCGTGTTCGTGCGGCGCCAGATCCGGCTGCCAGCGCCGCTGCTGCCGGTGGACCTGTTGCGGATCCCGGCCTTCGCCCTATCGATGGCGACGTCCGTGGCGTCGTTCTCCGCCCAGATGGTGTCCTACGTCGCGCTGCCGTTCTACTTCCAGGATGTGCTGCACCTCTCCAGCACCCAGACCGGCTTCCTGCTCACCCCTTGGCCGATCGCGGTGGCCGCCATGGCGCCGATCTCCGGGCGGCTCGCCGACCGCTACCCGCCGGGGCTGCTCGGCGGCATCGGCCTCGCCATGCTGGCCGCCGGCCTCGTCTGCGTCACGCTGCTGCCGGCCGCGCCCGCAACCCTCGATGTGGTCTGGCGCCTGACCCTGTGCGGGCTCGGCTTCGGCCTGTTCCAATCGCCCAACAACAAGGTGATCGTCACCTCGGCGCCGCGGGAGCGCGCCGGCGGCGCCAGCGGCATGCAATCGACCGCCCGGCTCACTGGCCAGTCCCTGGGTGCGGCCCTGGTGGCGGTGATCTTCGGGCTGACCCACGGGCTTGGGCCCGAGCGGGCCGTGACCCTGTCGCTGTCCTGCGCGGTGGCGCTCGCCACGATCGGCGGCTGCGCCAGCGTCCTGCGGCGGGGTAAGGGCGGTTAGGCGGACCCGGCATGCCACCGACCAGCGTGGCACGCGTTGGGCCGAGATCGATACCCGCACGATCCACGCCCCGGAGCCTCCGCCCATGGACCTCAACCTCACCGGCAAGAAGGCCCTCGTCACCGGCTCGACCGGCGGCATCGGCTACGCCATCGCCAAGGAACTCTGCGATCTCGGCGCCGAGGTCGGGATCAACGGCCGCACCGCCGAGCGTGTCGAGGCGGCGCTCGCCAAGCTGCGCGGCGAGACCAAGGCCGGCCGCGCCTTCGCGGCGGCGGGTGACGTCGCCACCGCCGAGGGGGTCGATGCCCTCGTCCGGGCGCTTCCGGCGGTCGACATCCTGGTCAACAACACCGGGATCTTCGAGCCAAAACCGTTCTTCGAGATCCCGGACGCGGATTGGCAGCGCTTCTACGACGTGAACGTCATGAGCGGCGTGCGCCTGTCGCGCGCCTACACGCCGGCCATGGCCGAGCGCGGCTGGGGCCGGGTCATCTTCATCTCCAGCGAATCCGGCATCAACACGCCCACCGAGATGGTCCATTACGGCATGACCAAGACCGCGCAGCTCGCGATCTCCCGCGGGCTCGCGCAGACGGTCGCAGGCACCGGCGTGACGGTCAACAGCGTGCTGCCCGGGCCGACCCTGTCGGAGGGCGTCGCAGAGTTCATGAAGCAGATGGCCGGGGGCGCGGCCGATGCCGACCTCGACGCGATGGGCCGGGCCTTCGTGGCCGAGCATCGCCCGTCGTCGCTGATCAAGCGTCTCGCGACGGTGGAGGAGGTGGCAAACCTCGTCGCCTATCTCTGCAGCCCAGCAGCGAGCGCCACGACGGGCGCTGCGCTGCGGGTGGATGGCGGTGTCCTGCAAGGTCTCGCGTAGACCGCCTCGAACGAAACGGTCGTCGGCTCGGGGCCGGCAGGCCCCGGTCGATCCAGAGCGTCGGTCCGGCGAGAGCGCCGGACGCGGCCCTAAGGGATCAAGACTTCAGGTGAGCCGCGAGATGCTTGTTCATCTCGAACATCGAGCACTTGTCCTTGCCGAAGACCTTCTTGAGCTTGTCGTCGGCAAGGATCTCGCGCTTATTCTCGGGGTTCTGCAGGTTGTGCTTCTTGATGTAGTCCCACACCTTGCTGACCACCTCGCCGCGGGGCAGCGGGCTGGTGCCGACGATCGCGCCGAGATCGGCGGACGGCTTCAGCGGCTGCTGCAGGGCGTTCGGCTTGGCACCGGCAGCCTTCGGGGCGGCGACCTTCGCGGCCTTCGCCGGCTTCGCGGCCTTCTCGTCAGCCTTGGTGGTCTTGGCCGCCTTCGGCGCAGCCTTCTCGGTCTTCGTGGCCATAAACTTCCTCCGGTTCTCGGGCCGCAGGCCGGGGCATGAGCGCCCCACGGCCGAGCCAGCATAGCAGCAACTAAGCGGTGCTGCCGCCGTTCCAAGGGGAAATCGCCTTCGGAGGGGCATCATCCACAGGGCAGGCGCGGAAATCCACACCGGAACCGGCCGATTTGCACCGCGGCGAAGATGATTTCGTCAGAATCGGCCGATCGAAACCTGCTCTTAACGGTCGCGCTCCAGCAATACAGTCATGTTTACCCCGGTTCTCACGCTCGCGCTGTTGCTCGCCACCGGGCTCGTGCTCGGTCTTGGTTTGGGTATCCGGGCCGAACCGGCCGTACCCGGCCTGGAACCGGGCCGCCACCTGGTCTGAGTGCCGGCGGTATTGCGGTGCTGGGCCGTCCGGTGCATCTGCCCGGCGCCATGATCGACCCCATCACACCCACTACCCTGGAAAGCACCGCCCACGTCGTCCAGGTGGCGCTGAGCCCGGTCTTCCTGCTGTCCGGCATCGCGACGCTGCTCAACGTCTTCGGCGCCCGGCTCGCCCGGGTCGCGGATCAGGCCGAGCGCGTCTCGACGCGGCTGGCCGGCGCCGGCGAGGCCGAGCGGATCATCCTGGGCCAGCGCCTGGACCGGCTGCACACCCGCTCTCTGGCGCTGGATGCGGCCGTCTTCCTGGCCGCGCTCGGAGGTGTCGCGACCTGTGGCTCGGTGCTGACCCTGTTCGTCGGGGCCCTGCGCGACAGCACGGTGGCGAGCCTGCTGTTCGGCCTGTTCGGCGCCGCGATCCTGTGCACGCTGTGCGCGTTGTGTGCCTTCGGGTTCGAGATGCTGCTGGCCAGCCGCTCGGTCCGGGACCGGATCAACCAGCGCCGGGCCAATGCCGGGATGCTCGCGGATCTGTGATCCACCGGAACCCACTTCCGCCCCGGCGTTTAGTGACGAAGGCCGGAGGCACGTCCGGTCGGGTCTGCGTAACCCGGGAGTCACCATGCCGACGGATCTGCCCACCGAGCGTCCCGTGAGAAAGACAGGCTCCCTGGAGCTCGATCCCACCGGCGAGGGCATCGCCATCGACGAGACCGCCCGCCTGATCGCGTCCAACAAGGTCGAGGGCACGGCGGTCTACGACCGCGAGGGGAAGCACCTCGGGGCCGTGCACAACTTCATGGTCGACAAGGTGACCGGTCAGGTCGCCTACGCGGTCCTGGCCTTCGGGGGCTTTCTGGGGCTCGGCGAGAACCATCATCCCCTGCCCTGGAAGGCGCTGACCTACAGCACCGAACTCGGCGGCTACGTGGTCGACATCGATCCCGGCAATCTCGCCGGTGCGCCGAGCCACGGCCCGGGCGAGGACGCCTTCGCCGATCCGAACTATCGCGGGAAGATCGAGGATTATTACGGGGTCCGCGCGCCGACGCTGTGAGCTGAGTGGTGGGCAACACGCGTTTCCACCCCCGCGGCTACCACCTGCACGGATCTAAGCGCTGTCGCTTTTACAGGTCCTTACGAGCCCCCTCTCCCGTGCGGGAGAGGGTTGGGGTGAGGGACGAGGTTCATCCGGAGAAGTCGCATCCCTCACTCTGTCCCTCTCCCGCACGGAAGAGGAGACCCTCGCCCGTCACGAAATACGCCGTGACCTGCTCAGCGCGGGAAACCTGCGTAGCCCGTAGGTCCCCCGCGAGGGAACGGAGAGCGCGGCCCGCCTGTGCACCGCGCCCGTCCCGAATACCGCCCTTAAAACTTCCCGCCCAGCCCGACGCTGCCGCCGGGGGAGAGCATGGGACCCATCGAGCTGCTGCCGCTGCCGCTCGACGCGTTGCCGCCCTCGATATCCTCGCGCCGGATCCGACGCTCGCCGGCGCTGGCCGATTGCGTCGCGCCGCCGGCGCTCCGCGGGATCGCGAGCTGCTTGGTCGGGGTGGTCTGGAGCGGCTGACCGTCGGCATCGACCGCAGCGTTCTTGGCCTCGCGGTTGGGCAGGGAGCCGCGCAGCGACGGCGGCAGCCCGACCTCCGTCTCCGGCATCACACCGCCCCCGCCGCCGAGCGCCTGACAGCCGGCCACCAAGCCGGCCAGGGCAGCGCCGAGCGCGAGGCCGCGCGCTGCGGCGCATCCCGACGAGGTGAGGGTCGACATCGTGTGGTCCTCGCAACAGGCCGCGGTGTTTTCCACGGCTCGCATGGGTTTCTGGTCCGATCTCTACGCTGGGGTTGCGGCGAAAACCAGACGCCCGTGCGGCGGTACGAACCGGAGGTTGCCGCGCGGCACCGGCGCGGAACTTGCGGACCGGCTGCGACGATCCATAACTTCGCCCAGGTCCTTCGGCAGAGATCTGTCCGCAGGCGGGGTCACGCCGGCGGCGGGCCCGAACCCGACCGATACGGTCGCGGTCGTGCCGGCGCGTCGGCTCGGCCCGGCCCTTCCTCAGAGGACGCAGCGTGTTCAGAACCAACCGGATGATCGCGGCCGTGACGCTTGCCCTGTGGGCGTCGGGAGCCGTGGCGCAAGCCCCGTCCACCGGGAGCGACGGCGCATCCGGCCAGGCTCCGCCTGCGAGCCCGCCTGCCGTCCAGCCGGCGCCGGGCGCGACGACAGGGGCCGCGCCCGCGGCAGCCCCTGCGACGCAGGCGCCCCCGGCGAATGCCGCGCAGCAGCAACAGCAGCAGGGCACCCCGGCTACGGTCCTCGACACCCAGGATTACGAGAGCCTGCTCGGCCGCAGCGTGCGCAGCGCCGGCGGCGACGAGCTCGGCCGGGTCATCGACATCATCATCGACAAGGACGGGCATCCCCGGGCCGCGATCATCGATTTCGGCGGTTTCCTTGGCGTCGGCACCCGCAAGATCGCCGTGGATTGGCGCGCCCTGCGCTTCACCGCCGACGGCAACAAGGAGCGCAAGCTCTCCGTCGCGCTGAGCCGCAACCAGGTCCGCGTGTCGCCGGAATACAAGGCCGGCGAGCCGATCGTCGTGCTCGGCCCGGCGAGCCCCGCCGCCCCCGGAACCGAGGGCGACCAGGCTGCCACCCCGGCCGCACCGTCCAATCCCGCCGCGCCCACGACCGCCGCTCCGGCCCCGCCCGCCGCGACGCCGATGCCGGCAGCCCCGTCGCCCGCGCCGGCCCCCGCCACCCCTCCGGAAAAGGCCCCGGATAAGTGACGGTGGCCCGATTGAAGGCAAGACCCGCCGTTTCCCCCCGCGAGCGCGACGTGTCCCGACAGGATCCGCGGTCGCGGCCCGTCCGCCTGAAGGATTCTTCGGCCGAGGTCGCCCGCGAGCCGGCCCGGGCCGCCGCGGAGGCCGCGCCGGTGGACCGAACGGTGTCGGCGGTGAGCCGCCACGGCCTCGACGCGTTCGCGTTCTTCGTGGCCAACCTGCAGACCGGGTTCGGGCCGTTCCTGGCAGTCTACTTCTCGCAGGCGAAGTGGACGCAATCCGATATCGGCTTCGCCCTGACCGTGGGCAGCCTCGTCGCCCTGCTCGGCCAGGTGCCGGGGGGCGCCTTCGTGGACGTGGTGCGCTCGAAACGCTTCGCCGCCGCGGTGGCCGTGATCGGCATCTCGGGCAGCGCCTTCGCGCTGGCGGTCTGGCCGAGCTTCCCGGTGGTTCTGCTCGCGATGGCGGTCCATTCAGGGGCGAGCTGCGTCCTGACCCCGGCGATCGCGGCGATCAGCATCGGGCTCGTCGGCCGCGCCCGGGCGGGCGAGCGCCTCGGCCGCAACGCCAGCTTCGCAGCCTTGGGCAACGCGCTCGGCGCCGCCGGCATGGGCGCGATCGGCTACTACCTCTCGAACGGCGCGGTGTTCTACCTGACGGCCGCCCTGGTGGTGCCGACCATCATCGCGCTCAGCCGCATCCGCGCCCGGGAGATCGACGCCAACGTGTTCAAGGAAGCGGCCTCGGCGCAGGCGCCGCGCGCCTCCGGGAAGGACGGGGTCCGGGCGTTGCTGACTAATCGCGGGCTCCTGTGCTTCTCGGCCTGCATGGTCCTGTTCTTCCTCGCCAACGCCGCGATGCTGCCTCTGGTGGGTAGCGTGCTGACCCTGCGAGCGAGTGAGACCGCCACCGCCCTGGTCGCCGCCTGCATCATGGTCCCCCAGGCGGTGCTGGCGGTGAGCGCCCCCGCGGTCGGCAGGGCGGCCGAGCGGTTCGGCCGCTACCCGGTGCTGCTCCTTGGCTTCGGCGCCCTGCCGGTGCGCGGCCTGATGCTCGCCTACACAACCAACCCCTACGGCTTGGTCGCCATCCAGGTTCTCGACGGCATCTCCGCCTCGGTGCTCGGCGTGATGGTTCCGCTCGTGGTCTCGGATCTCACCCGGGGCACGGGACGTTTCAACCTGGCGCTCGGCGCCGTCGGTACCGCGATGGGCGTCGGCGCCGCCCTCTCGACCTCGCTCGCCGGGATCATGGCCGACCGCCTGGGCAGCCACAGCGCCTTCCTTGGTCTGGCCTTGATGGGATTTGCCGCGTTCATGCTGGTGGCGCTGATCATGCCTGAGACGCGCCAACCCGCCGAGGAGGCGTGATCCGCGGCACCAGATTCGCTTGCGTGTATCCGCGCCGCTCAAGCGGCGTTCAGGTTTGATCGATAAAAGCGCGCGGGAGGTGCGGGCCGGTGCAACATATGGCAACGCTGTCGCGTTGCCGCTGCGGGTCTGTCTGCGCCCGCGTTGCACTCCGCCTCAGCCCGCACCCGCCAGTGCCGCGTGAATACGGAATGGTCACCGCGATGGAAGAGCTGCACCAATACGCTGAGAGGCCCTTCGCCTTCGTCGGGCGATACCTCCGGCGCCGCTGGGTGCCCCACCTGGTGATCCTGATCTCCGTGCTCGGCGCGGTCGGCTTCTCGGTCTCGACTGATTACGCCCTTAAGGGCGTCGTCGATGCGCTGACCAAGGGGCCGGGACCGGGCAACACCCTGGTCTGGGGGGCGCTGGCCGTCCTGATCGGCTTCATTGCGGCCGACAACATGCTCTGGCGCGTGGCGGCGCTGACCGGGGCCTTCACCTTCGTGGGCGTCACCGGCGACATCCGCCGGGACCTGTTCCGGCACATGACCGGTCATTCCCCCACCTTCTTCTCAGACCGGCAGCCGGGCACCCTGGCGTCCCGCATCACGGCGACCTCGAACGCGATCTTCACGGTCGAGAACATGTTCGTGTTCAACGTGATGCCGCCGACGGTCGCGGCCTTCGGGTCGATCGGCTACATCGCTACCGTCAACACCACCATGGCGGGTATCCTGGCTGCCGTCTTCGCGGCCGTCGTCGTGCTGATGTTCAAGATGGCGTCCGCCGGGAAGCCGCTGCACCACGACTTCGCCGCCAAGGCGGCCTCCGTGGATGGCGAGATGGTCGATCTCGTCGGCAACATGTCGCTGGTGCGCGCCTTCTCGGGCTTCAAGCGCGAGGGCCAGCGCTTCGAGGGCACCATCGCCACCGAGATGCGCGCCCGGCGCTCGTCGCTGCTCTATCTCGAGAAGCTGCGCATCGTGCACGCGGTGCTGACAGTCTTGGCGGTCTTCGGCCTGCTCTACTGGGCGATCCAGATGTGGGAGGCCGGGCAGGCGACCAACGGTCAGGTGGTGCTGGTCTGCACGCTCGGTATTCGCATCCTGGCGGCCACCCGCGATCTCGCGGTGGCCCTGGTCGACGCGACCCAGCACACCGCCCGCCTTGCCGAGGCGCTGCACACCCTGCTCCAGCCGCACGACCTCGTGGACCATCCGGAGGCGAAGCCGCTCACCGGCCAGGGGGCCAAGATCGAGTTCGACCACGTCGCCTTCAACTACCCGGATGGCCGCCCGGTCTTCACCGATTTCGACCTGGTGATCGAGCCCGGCCAGAAGGTCGGCCTCGTCGGCAAGTCCGGTGGCGGCAAGTCGACCCTGTTCTCGCTGCTGCAGCGCTTCTACGACGTGAAGAGCGGCGAGATCCGCATCAACGGCCAGAACATCGAGCGCGTCACCCAAGAATCCCTGCGCGAGGCGATCACGGTCGTCCCGCAGGACGTGTCGATGTTCCACCGCTCCCTGCGCGAAAACATCCGCTACGGCCGGCCGGAGGCCACTGACGAGGAGGTCTGGCAGGCCGCCGAGGCGGCGCGCTGCACCGAGTTCATCCAGGCACTGCCGGAGGGGTTCGACACCATGGTCGGCGACCGCGGCGTCAAGCTCTCGGGTGGCCAGCGCCAGCGCATCGCCATCGCCCGGGCGATCCTGAAGAACTCGCCGATCCTGCTCCTGGACGAAGCAACCTCGGCACTGGACGCGGAATCCGAGCAGGCAATCCGCCAGGCGCTCGCCAACCTGATGAAGGGCCGGACCGTCATCGCCATCGCGCACCGTCTCTCGACGCTTCAGGACTTCGACCGGATCGTCGTGCTGGAGGGCGGCCGCATCATCCAGGACGGCTCGCCGGACAACCTGACCCATCTCGACGGCTTCTTCCGCGAGCTGATGAAGAAGGAATCGATGTCGATGTCCCTGGCCGCCGCCTGAGCGGGGCGCCCGGGGAAGCCGGCCGTGCCCGACCTCGACAGCGTCGTCCGGGAGATCGCGGAGGAGATGGCGCAGCGCCCCGACCGGGGCGCGGTGGCCGACTACATCCCCGAACTCGCCCACGTGGACCCGAACCAGTTCGGCATCGCGGTGATCGATGCCGACGGCCGGGTCATCAGCGGCGGCGACAGCGAGACGCCGTTCTCGATCCAGAGCGTGTCGAAGGTGTTCACGCTCACCCTGGCACTCGGCATGGCCGGCGACCGGCTGTGGAAGCGGGTCGGCCGCGAGCCCTCGGGCAACCCGTTCAATTCCATCGTCCAGCTGGAGCGCGAGCGCGGCGTGCCGCGCAACCCGTTCATCAACGCCGGCGCCATCGCGGTGACAGACGTGATCCTCTCGGGTCACGAGCCCCGGGAGGCGCTGGGCGAGATCCTGCGGTTCATGCAGTTCCTGGCCCAGGACCCGAGCATCACCATCGACGAGCGCGTGGCGGCCTCGGAAAAGCGCACGGGTTTTCGCAATACCGCACTCGCCAACTACATGAAGTCCTTTGGAGTCATCGAGAACCCGGTGGACTACACGCTCGGCGTTTACTTCCACCACTGCGCCATCGCGATGACCTGCCGCCAGCTCGCGACGGCGGGGCGGTTCCTGGCCCATAACGGCCGCAACCCCTCGACAGGGCACAACGTCGTCTCGGCCGAGCGGGCGCGCCGCATCAATGCGATCATGCTGACCTGCGGCCACTATGACGGCTCGGGCGAGTTCGCTTACCGGGTCGGCCTGCCGGGCAAGAGCGGCGTCGGCGGCGCCATCCTGGCGGTGGCCCCCGGCAAGGCCTCGATCGCGGTCTGGTCGCCGGGTCTCGACGCCGCGGGCAATTCACATCTCGGCCGCGTCGCCTTGGAGCGCCTGACCCAGCGCATGGGCTGGTCGGTGTTCGGGGCCTGACCAACACCTTGCGCGGCGTCGCCTTCCACGGCACTGCGCCCGTAAGGTGCTGCGGCGCCTGAGGCAGGGCGTGGCACATGACAACGAGTACGGTGGCACGGACGTCGGGCAGCGATCTCGATCCGGGCGCCATCCTGGCCCGCCTCGACCGGCTGCCGCCGACGCGCACGATCTGGCGCTTCGTGGCTTTGCTCGGCCTCGGCTTCTTCTTCGAGCTCTACGATCTGCTGTTCACCGGCTACGTCGCCCCGGGACTTGTGAAGGCCGGGATCCTTACGCCGACGACCCCCGGGTTGTTCGGCGCGAGCGGTGTCGCGAGCTTCGTGGCGGCCCTGTTCACCGGGCTGTTCATCGGCACCCTGGTCTGCGGCTGGCTCGCCGACCGGTTCGGCCGCCGGGCGATCTTCACGTGGTCGCTCTTGTCCTACACCGCCGCCAACGTGGTGATGGCCTGCCAGACCGAGGCGTTCGGGCTCAATTTGTGGCGGCTGATCGCCGGGATCGGCCTCGGCCTCGAGATGGTGACCATCGGCAGCTACCTCTCGGAGCTGGTGCCGAAGGGGATCCGCGGCCGCGCCTTCGCTTTGTGCCAGGGCATCGGCTTCACCGCCGTGCCGGTGGTGGCGTTCCTGTCCTACCTGCTGATCCCGACGGCGCCGCTCGGGATCGACGGCTGGCGCTGGGTCGTGCTGATCGGCGCCACCGCGGCGATCGGGGTCTGGTGGCTGCGTGCCGGCCTGCCGGAGAGCCCGCGCTGGCTGGTCGAGCGCGGGCGGCTCGCGGAGGCCGACGCGGTTCTGCGGCGCCTTGAAGGCCAAGTCGCCGCCGAGTACGGCCGCCCCCTGCCGCCACCCGCGGCATCGGAGCCGGTGCAGCGGCGCGGCACCTACGGCGACCTCTGGGTGCCGCCCTATCGCCGCCGGGCGCTGATGATGGCCGGCTTCAACGTCTTTCAGACGGTGGGCTTCTACGGCTTCGCCAACTGGGTGCCGACCCTGCTGGTGGCGCAGGGCATCACCATCACGTCGAGCCTCGCCTACACGGCGCTGATCGCGCTCGCCGCCCCGGTGGGACCGCTGATCGGGCTCGCCATCGCCGACCGGTTCGAGCGCAAGCACGTCATCGTGGCCGCCGCGCTGGTCTACATCGCCTGCGGGCTGGCCTTCGCGCAGACCCGGGACGTGTCGGTGATCGTCGCGCTCGGGATCGGCCTGACGCTCGCCTCCAACGTGATGTCCTACAGCTTCCACGCCTACCAAGCCGAGCTGTTCCCCACCGGCATCCGGGCCAGAGCCGTGGGCTTCGTCTATTCCTGGAGCCGCTTCTCAGCAATTTTTACGGGCTTCGTCATCGCCTTCGTGCTGCGCGAGGCCGGCACTCCGGGCGTCTTTTTATTCATTTCCGCCGCGATGCTGGCAGCCGGGCTTCTGGTCGGTCTTCTCGGACCCCGCACGCGCGACGTGGCTCTGGAGAAGATCGCGGGGTGAGGCCCGCATCCGCGCAATAACGAATCGTGGTAGCCTGCGCCCATGGTCGCACAGCCGAAGCCCCGGATGACGGTCGACGAGTTCCTGACCTGGGCCGAGGGCCGTCCGGGGCGCTACGAACTGGTCGACGGCGAGGTTTTCGCGATGTCGCCGGAGCGAGCTCGGCACGGTCTCGTCAAGTACGCGGCTCAGACCGCGCTGAACCGTGCGATCGAAACCGCAGGCCTCCCCTGTCACATGATGCCGGACGGGATGACGGTCCGCATCGATGCGGCGACGACCTTCGAGCCGGACGCGCTCGTCTATTGCGGACCGCCGGTCGATCTCGATGCGATCGAGGTGCCCAACCCTGTCGTCGTGGTCGAGGTGCTCTCGCCGGGGACCAGATCCGTGGATTCCGGAACCAAGCTGATCGGCTATTTTCAGGTTGCGAGCCTGTGCCACTACCTAATCCTGGATCCGGTCAAACGCCTCCTGATCCATCATCGGCGCGGGCAAGGCAGCAGCGTCGAAACCCACATCGTTTCGGATGGCGTCCTGGATCTCACCCCACCGGGCCTGCAGATCGCCGTCGCCGACCTGTTCGTTCGGGTTTAGCTTCTGAGTCCTAAGCTGAAGCTCCACCATCTCGCACAGTGCCGAATCGTGGTAGCCTGACGACATGGTCGCGCAGCCGAAGCCCCGGATGACGGTCGATGAGTTCCTGGTCTGGGCCGAGGACCAGCCGGGACGCTACGAGCTGGTCGAAGGCCGAGTTGTCGCGATGTCGCCGGAGCGGGTCCGGCGCGCCGAGGTCAAGGCCTCGGCCTATCTCGCCCTCCGGTCCGCACTGAACCGGACGCCGCTTCCCTGTCGCGCCCTGCCGGACGGGATGAGCGTGCGCATCGACGACACGACGGTCTTCGAGCCCGACGCCCTCGTCTATTGCGGCGCGCGTGCGGATCCGGACGCGATCGAGATTCCCAATCCCATCCTCGTGGTCGAGGTGTTGTCGCCCAGCACGGTCACAGTCGATTCCGGCCGCAAGCTCGCCGGCTATTTCAGCGTCGCCAGCGTCGCGCACTATCTGATGATCGACCCGGTCAAGCGCCTCGTGATCCACCATGCGCGCGGCGCGGGAGGCCTGATCGCGACGCGGATCGCCACCGAGGGCGCCCTCGACCTGACGCCGCCCGGAATGAGCCTATCCGTCGCCGAGCTGTTCGCCGATCTCCCGCCCCCCGCAGACCCCGCGGCTTGATCCGATCCGAGGCGGATGTCACAGCGGCGCAAACGCGAATCAGGACGCCCGGATGACCACACCCCTCGATCTCCTCGTGCTCGGCAACGCCATCGTCGACGTGATCGCCCGCACGAACGACGCCTTCCTGGACGCCCAGGGGGTGACCAAGGGCGCGATGCAGTTGATCGACGAGGAGCGGGCGGAGGCTTTGTTCGCCGCGATGGGGCCGGCCACGATCGTCTCGGGCGGCTCGGGGGCGAACACCGCGGTCGGCGCGGCCCTGCTCGGCGCCAAGACCGGCTTCGTCGGTAAGGTCCGGAACGACGAGCTCGGCGGCCTGTTCGGGCACGACCTCAAGGCCACGGGCGTCGGCTTCACGGTGCCGCCGGCGAGCGAGGGGCCGGCCACGGCCCGCTGCTTCGTGCTGGTGACGCCGGACGGCGAGCGCACGATGAACACCTATCTCGGCGCCTGCCAGCGACTGAAGCCCGAGGACGTGGACCGTGCGCTCGTGGCCTCGGCCCGGGTCGTCTATCTCGAAGGCTATCTGTGGGATCCGCCCGCCGCCAAGGAGGCGTTCCGCAAGGCGGTCCAGATCGCCCACCAGGCCGGCAACGCGGTGGCGCTGACCCTCTCGGACGCGTTCTGCGTCGGCCGCTACCGGGACGAATTCTTGGGGCTCGTGCGCGACGGCAGCATCGACATCCTGTTCGCCAATATCGGCGAGCTTCAGAGCCTCTACCAAACCGACGATCCCGAGGCCGCCGTGGCCGCGCTCCGTGACGAGCGCAACGCCCGCGGCCGGCACCTGCTCGGCCTGGTGACCCGCTCGTCGGAGGGCGCCCTGGTGGTGCAGGGTGGCGAGGTCCGGTCCGTCGAGGCGAGCCCGGTGCGCGAGGTGCTAGACACCACCGGCGCCGGCGACCTCTTCGCCGCCGGGTTCCTGGCCGGCCATGCCCGCGGCCTCGACAACGTCACCAGCGCCCGCCTCGGCGCGCTGGCGGCCGCCGAGGTGATCCAGCATATCGGCGCACGCCCCCAGGCCGACCTCGTTGGTCTGGCCAAAGAGCGCAAGCTGCTCTGATCCGGCTGCTCAGGCGGCCCGCACCGTCGCGAGGAAATGGGTCACCTCGCTCCGGAGATGCTCGGACCGGAGCGACAGTTCGGAGGCCGAGGTGAGCACCTGATTGGCCGCCGCCCCGGTCTCGTTGGCGGCGCCCGCGACCCCCGAGATGCTGCTCGTCACCTCGCCGGCGCTCGAGGCCGCCTCGGTGACGTTGCGGGCGATCTCCTGGGTCGCGGCCCCCTGCTCCTCGACGGCGGCGGCGATCAGGGTCGCCACCGCGCTGATCTCCTGGATCCGCCCGCCGATGCGGCCGATCGCCGAAACCGCATCGTCAGTGGAGGCCTGGATCCGCCCGATATGATCGCTGATCTCGTCGGTGGCCTTGGCCGTCTGGCTCGCCAGCTCCTTCACCTCCGCGGCCACCACGGCAAAACCCCGCCCGGCCTCGCCGGCGCGCGCCGCCTCGATGGTCGCGTTGAGCGCCAGGAGGTTGGTTTGGCCGGCGATGGTGGTGATCATCGTCACCACGTCGCCGATCCGGGCGGCGGCGCCGCTCAGCTCCTGCACGAGATGAGCGGTCGAGGCCGCATCCTCGACCGCGGCCTGGGTCAGCGTTGCCGCATTCGAGACCTGGCGGCCGATCTCCTGGACGGAGCTTTCCAGTTCCTCCGCGGCCGAGGCGGCGGTGTTGACGTTGGCGGCAGCGAGTTCGGCCGCGCTCGCCACCCGCAGGGATTGGCTGGCGGCGCCTGAGGCCGTGCTGGTCATGGTCGTGGCGGTGGCCTGCAACGCCGCGGCGGCCCCCGAGACCGTCCCGATAATGCCGCCGACGGCGCCCTCGAAGGCGTCGGCGATCTGGCGCATGCCGGTCTTGCGCTGTTCCTCGGCGGCCTGCCGCGCCTGGGCGGTCTCCGCCTCCAGGGCGCGCGCCCGGTTCAGGCCGTCCTTGAAGACCTGCACCGAGGCCGCCATGGCGCCGATCTCGTCCTGCCGCTCGGCATAGGGAACGGCGACGGACAGGTCCTGCGCGGCCAGCCGGGTCATGATGTCCGTCATGGTGCGGATCGGGCGGGCGACGCCTCGCAGGATCAGCCAGAAGGCGCCCGCCGTCGCGGCTAGACCGGCGATCAGCACGGCGGCCGTCACCGTCCAGGCGGTGGTGTAGGCGTCCTCGGCACGCTTCGTCGCGGTCTGCGTACCCTCGGCATTGACCTTGGCGAGATCCGCCAGCGCCCCGAAGGCGCCCACCAGCGGCGCGCGGGCCGGCGCGATGGCGTCGCGGGCCGCGGTGCGGTCACCGCGCTTGAGCGCGGCCACGATGGCCTCCCGGGACGCCAGATAGGCCTGCCACCGCGCCTCGAACGCGTTCCACAGGCCGGTCTCGCGCGGCGATCCGATATGCGACCGGTACTGATTGAATTTTTCCGGAATGGCCGCATCCATCTCGGTGAATTCGGCGTCGAGGTCGCGGTTCTCGGCACTGTCCTCGGCAATGACCTTGCGGATCGTCGTGGTGTGGTAGCGGAGTGCCAGGAACTGAAGGTCGTCCAGCTCGTGGTTCTTCACGGTCCAGACATCCCGCATCTCCCGGGCCGAATCATGCACGTCTTTGATACTCACGATATTGCATAATGAGTTTACGACCAGAAGGACCAGTCCGATAAACGAAACCAAGAACAACCGGACCGTTATGCTGCGACCGAACCGCATCTCACTCTCCACCCCACGTCATGGCGCAAGATATTATCGCGCCAGCATGACATGATGGATTTTAAGACGGCGATTTGATTTAAAAATCTGGCGACTGACAGACGGAATGTCGAGAAAATTCTTTCGCAGGCTCGACTTATAGCATGATCAGACCCGCCTGAGCCCAATCGGAAGTAGAGAAACCGCGATCGCCGCAGCGGCCTGCCGATCACGGCCGCAGCAGCACCTTGCCCACCGCCGCCCGGCGGGTCAGCAGGCCGAAGGCCTCAGGAAATTCGGACAGTGCGTAGGTGCCGTGGACCTGCGCCGTGAGCTTGCCCTCGGCGACCCAGGCCAGGAGCCGGCGCTGGTCGGCCCGGTGCGCCTCCGGCTCGCGGTCGAGAAAGGCGCCCCAATGGACGCCCTGCACGTCGAGCTCCTTCAGGAGCATCAGGTTGAGCGGCAGCCGCGGGATGCCGCCGGCGGCGAAGCCGATCACGAGGTAGCGGCCGCGCCAGCCGAGCGCCCGCAGAGCGGGTTCGGCGTAGTCGCCACCGACCGCGTCGTAGACCACGTCGACCCCGCCGCCGCTGATCCGGCGCAGTTCGTCCTTCAGGGTCGCGGGATCGTAGACGAGCGTCGCCTCGGCGCCGTGGGCGCGGGCCACCGCGAGCTTCTCCTCCGAGGAGGCGCAGGCGATCACCCGGGCGCCCATCAGCCGGCCGAGTTCCACCGCGGCGAGGCCGACGCCCCCGGAGGCGCCGAGCACGGCGAGCCATTCGCCGGGCTGGACGCGCGCCCGGTTTGCGAGCGCATGGAGAGAGGTTCCGTAGGTGATGGTGAGGCCCGCAGCTTGCGCGTCCGGCACGGCCTCTGGCACCGGCGTGAGCTTGCCGGCGTCGATGGCGATCAGCTCCGCGCAGCAGCCGTGGCCGGCATGGACGATCACCCGGTCGCCGATCGCGACGCCCGAGGCCCCCTCCCCCAGGGCCTCGACCACGCCGACGCCCTCGCCCCCTGGGGAGAATGGCAGCGGCGGCTTCACCTGATAGCGGCCGGCCACGATCAGCGTGTCGAAGAAGTTGAGCGCGGCGAGCCGGATCCGCACCAGGGCCTGCCCGGGGCCCGGCACCGGATCGGGACGCTCCACGATCTCCAGATGCTCCGGCCCATCGAGCCTCGTGCACAGCAGCGCCCGCATCCTGTCCTCCCGATCGATGTCTTTGTCTCTGTTCAGGCGAAGGTTCAGGCAAAGACCGGCCGCGCGGTCAAGCCGTCCCGATCATCTCGCGGATGCGCGCGCCCAGCACCTCGACCACGAACGGCTTGGTGATCACCTGCATGCCGGGGTCGAGCTGGCCGTTGCCCAGCACCGCATTCTCCGCGTAGCCGGTGATGAACAGCACCTTGAGGCCGGGGCGCGTGGCCCGCCCGGCCTCGGCCATTTGGCGCCCGTTCATGCCGCCGGGCAACCCGACATCGCTGACCAGCAGGTCGATGCGCACGTCGGATTGCAGCACCTTGAGGCCGGCGATGCTGTCGGCCGCCTCGATCGCCGTGTAGCCCAGATCCTCCAGCACCTCGGTGACCAGCATGCGCACGGTCGGCTCGTCGTCGACCACCAAAACGGTCTCCCCCGGCGCCGCCCGGGCCGGCGCCCCGACGGCGGTGTGCGGATCCTCCTCCGCCACGGCGCCGCCATGGCGAGGCAGGAACAGGCAAACCTTGGTGCCCTGGCCGAACTCGGAGACGATCCGGACCTGCCCGCCCGATTGCTGGGCGAAGCCGTAGATCATCGACAGGCCGAGGCCGGTGCCCTGGCCGATCGGCTTCGTGGTGAAGAACGGCTCGAACACCTTCCCGACGATCTCCGGCGGCATGCCGGTGCCGGTATCGGTGACGCGCAGCACGAGATACTCCCCCGGCGGCATGTCCCGGCGGCGGGCTTCCCGCGCGTCGAGCCGGGTGTTGACGGTCTCAATGGTGATCCGGCCGCCTTCCGGCATCGCGTCCCGGGCGTTGATGCACAGGTTGAGCAGGGCATTCTCGAGCTGAGGTGGATCGACCAGGGCCGGCCACAGGCCCGGGGCGGCGGCCACCTCCACGGTCACGGCGGGGCCGACCGTGCGCCGGATCAGTTCCTCCAGGCCGTGCACCAGCCGGTTCACATCGGTGGGTTTCGGATCGAGGGTCTGCCGGCGGGAGAAGGCGAGCAGGCGGTGCGTGAGGGCGGCGGCGCGCTTCGACGCGCCCTGGGCGGCGTTGATGTAGCGGTCGACATCCATGACGCGGCCCTGGGCCAGCCGGGTCTGGATCAGCTCCAGCGAGCCCGAGATGCCGGCGAGCAGGTTGTTGAAGTCGTGGGCGATGCCGCCGGTGAGTTGGCCCACCGCCTCCATCTTTTGCGACTGGCGCAGCGCCTCCTCGGCGGTCGCCAGCGCATCGGCGCGCTCGCGCTCCCCGGTGAAGTCGCGCCCGACCGCGTTGATCACCCCGTCCCCGGGCCGGGCCGCCCAGGTGATCCAGCGGTAACTTCCGTCCCGATGTCGGTAGCGATTATCGAACCGAGCGTGGCTGCGACCCTCGGCGAGCTGCCGGCCGCCCTCGGCGGTGCGGTCGAGATCGTCCGGATGGACGAAGTCGATGAGGTTGGTGCCGACGAGCTCGTCGGCGTGCCAGCCCAGCACCTCCGTCCAGGCCGGGTTGACCGCCGTGATGGTGCCGTCGAACAGGCAGCGCAGCATCATATCGGAGGAGAGGGTCCACAGGGCGTTGCGGTCGGCAGTGCGCTCCTCGACCTGCCGGGCCAGGGATGCGTTGAGGTCGCGCAGCTCCGCGAGCGCCGTCTCCAGCCGGGCCTGGCTACCCGCGAGGGCGGCATCGGCCAGCACCCGGCCGGTGGTCTCATTGGTGAGGATGAACAGGCCGGCGACCTTGCCGTCCGCGTCGAGCACCCGCGAATACGAGAAGGTCCACCACGTGTCCTGCGCGCCCCGGTCGGTGTCGAGCCGCCACGGCAGGTCGGTGAACCGCTCGGGCCGGCCCTCCATGGCGGCCTCGATGATGGGCTTGGCTTGAGCCCAGGCATCGGCCCAGACTTCGTCGAACCGCGCGCCCATGGCCCAGGGCAGCCTCGGCCCGAGCAAGGGAAAGTACGTGTCGTTGAAGAAGAAATGCAGATCCGGCCCCCAGGCCAGGATCATCGATTCCGGCGAGTTGAGCACGAGCGACAGGGCGGCGCGGAACTCCGCCGGCCAAGTCTCGGGCGGGCCGAGGGGATGGCCGGACCAATCGCGTGCAAGAATCATCCGCGCGGCCTCGCCGCCGCCGGAGAGGAAGGCCAGGGGATCGGTCACGGGGCGATGGTGATCTGCATCATGGGTGATGCCGCGTATGGCTGTGTTCGACCGTACTTCCAAGACTGCCAGGCGTATTTTGAAGATCGACCGGCATGATCGACGTTGAGCGCTTCCGTCTGACCGAAGACAATGACGCGGCCCGTGCAGCCGCGGACCGATTGTTCGCGGTGGTCCGGGTCGCACTCAAGCCGGTCCTGCCGCCCGCGACTGAGATCCTGCACGTCGGCGCCACAGCCATACCGGGCTGCTTGACCAAAGGAGATCTCGACCTTGTGGTGCGGGTCGATGGCCCGGCCTTCGCCGAAGCTGAAAGCCGGCTGGCGGCGCGCTTCACGCGCAACGCGGGATCGGTCCGCACGGACGACTTCGCGGCGTTCACGGATGCTGGCCGGACGCCTCATCTCGGGATCCAGCTCACGGTCAAAGGCGGGCCGCTCGATGTCTTCCACCTTTTCGCCGCGGCCCTGCGCGCCGATCCCGAACGGGTGGTCCGCTACAACGCCCTGAAGCGCGCCCACCACGACCAGCCGATGACGCTGTACCGCGCCGCGAAGGACGCGTTCATCGCCGACGTCCTGCGATCCTGCCCGCCGCCTTCGTCGCACGACGACGCTTAGACCGCCGGGATGGCGCGGGCGGGCGATTCAATGCGCCTCCTGCCAATTCCCCGCCGCCTTGGCCTCCACCACCAGCGGCACGCGCAGCGTCAGAGCCGGCGCCGGCGCCTCCTCCATGACGCCGCGGATGATCGGGATCGCCCGATCGACCTCGTCCTCGGCGGCCTCGAAGACCAACTCGTCGTGCACCTGCAGCAGCATGCTGACCTTGAGTTTTTGGGCGGTGAGCGCCCCCTCGATCCGGGTCATGGCCCGGCGGATGATGTCGGCGGCCGAGCCCTGGATCGGGGCGTTGATCGCCTGGCGCTCGACGCTGGCGCGCTCGGACGGGTTGTTGGAGCGGATCTGCGGGTAGTGGCAGACCCGGCCGAACAGGGTCGTGACGTAGCCCTTGTCCCGGCAGATCTTTTTGGTGCTGTCGATGTAGTCGCGGATGCCGGGGAACTGCTCGAAATACTGCTTGATGAACGCCGACGCCTCCTCCCGGCCGATGCCGAGGCGGTCGGCCAGCCCGAAGGCCGAGATGCCGTAGATGATGCCGAAATTGATGGTCTTGGCCCGGCGCCGCAGGTCCGGGGTCATGTCCTTGAGCGGTACGCCGAACATCGCCGAGGCGGTCGCCGCATGGATGTCGATGCCGTCCTCGAACGCTTTGCGCAGCTCCGGGATGTCGGCCATGTGGGCGAGGAGCCGCAGCTCGATCTGCGAGTAATCCGCCGAGATCAGCCGGTTGCCCGGCGCGGCCACGAAGGCCCGGCGGATGCGGCGACCCTCCTCGGTGCGGATCGGGATATTTTGGAGGTTCGGCTCCGAGGAGGACAGGCGGCCCGTCGTGGTGGCCGCCAGCGAGAACGAGGTGTGGACCCGGGCGGTCTCCCGGTCGGCATGGGTCTGGAGCGAATCCGTGTAGGTGGATTTCAGCTTCGAGAGCTGGCGCCACTCCAGGATCTTTTTGGGCAGGGGATGCCCGGCCTGGGCTAGTTCTTCGAGAAGGGTCGCGGGCGTCGCCCACTGCCCGGAGGGTGTCTTCTTGGCCCCCGGCAGGCCCATCTTTCCGAACAGAATGTCGCCGATCTGCTTGGGCGAGCCCACCGAAAACTTCTCGCCGGCATCCTCCTGGATCTCCTCCTCCAGGCGGACCAGGATCTGCGAGAAATCGCCCGAGAGCCGGCTCAGCATCTCGCGGTCTACCCGGATGCCGCGCTGCTCCATCCGAGCGATCACCGGCAGGAGCGGCCGTTCCAGGGTCTCGTAGACGGCGACCCGGTGCTCGGCGACGAGGCGCGGCTTCATCATCCGCCACAGGCGCAAGGTCACGTCCGCGTCCTCGGCCGCGTAGGCTGTGGCCTTGTCGATGGCGACGCGATCGAAGCTAACCTTGTTGCGGCCGGTGCCGGCCACATCGGAGAACGTGATCGGCTGGTGGCCGAGATGGCGGCGGGCCAGCTCGTCCATGCCGTGGCCGCCCTTGCCGGCATCGAGCACGTAGGAGATCAGCATCGTATCGTCGAACGGCGCGATCTCGATGCCGTAGCGGGCGAGCACGACCCAATCGTATTTCAGGTTCTGGCCGACCTTCAGCACCCCGGAATTCTCGAGGAGCGGCTTCAGGCGGGCGATGGCAGCGTCCAGCGGGATCTGGCCGGGGACGGGCTCGGCCACGTCGGAGGCGGCTGCGCCCTCGCCGAACAGGTCGGTGGCGTCGGCCTGCACCTTCGCGGCTTGGATATGGGCCAGTGGGATGTAGCAGGCCCGCCCGGTGGCGGTGGCCAGCGAGACACCCACGAGCCCGGCCTTGTGGGCATCGAGGGCATCGGTCTCGGTATCGACCGCGACCACCCCGGCCTCTTCGGCCTCGGCAATCCAGGCGTCGAGCTGGTCCAGGGACGCGACAGTCTCGTAGGCGGCCGTGTCGAACGGCGCCACCGCCTCCGCGGCGCGGGCGGCCACCACGTTGCCCGGCGTCGCCTCGATCGGCGCCCGGGGCTTGGCCGGCGCGTCCGGCAGGTCGAGATCGGCGAAGGGATCGACCTCGCCGCCCTCGGGCGGGGCGGCGCCCGGCGGCCGCTCGGCCCCGGCGGCCTCGGTCTCCGGGTCCGGCGGAACGGAATCGCCGAAGAACGGCACCGCGTCGCTACCGCCGGCGCCGTTGCTGTAGCCGTGGGGCTTGGCGCCGGGCAGCAGCGCCGGATCGGGCTTCACCGCCTCGGGATCGACATGCAGCATCTGGGCGATGCGGCGGGTCAGGGTGTTGAACTCCATCGCCTTGAGGAAGCCGACGAGTTTTTGCGGGTCGGGCTCGGGGACGCGCAGGTCGTCGAGGTCGACCGGGACCGGCACGTCCTCCACCAGAGCCACCAGTTTGCGCGACAGCTTGGCCTGCTCGACATTGGCGAGCAGGGTCTCGCGGCGCTTGGGCTGCTTGATCTCACCGGCCCGCTCCAGCAGCGCCTCAAGGCTGCCGAACTCCTTGATCAAAGCCGCGGCGGTCTTCAGGCCGATGCCGGGCACGCCGGGGACGTTGTCGGAGGTGTCGCCGATCAGCGCTAAAGCGTCGCCGATCTGGTTGGGCTGCAGGCCCTCCCACTTGGCGATGATCGCCTCGACATCGAGGTTGCGCTCGGGCCGGTAGCCGGCCTTGCCCTTGGCGCCGGATTCGAAATCGTAGAACCGGACCAGAGGCCCGACGAGTTGCATCAGGTCCTTGTCGGACGAGACGATGATGACCCCCGCGCCCCTTGCCTCCGCCTGCCTTGTGTAGGTGGCGATGAGGTCGTCGGCCTCGTAGCGCTGCAGCTCCACAGCGTGCAGGCCGAAGGCCCGCACCGCGTCGCGCATCAGCGGCATCTGGCGCTTCAGGTCATCGGGGGCGTCGGGGCGGTGGCCTTTGTAATCCGGGAACATCTCCTTGCGGAACGAGCCCTCGGACTTGTCGAAGACGATGCCGAGATGGGTCGGCATCGTGCCGGCGGCCCCCTCCTGGATGAACTGCGCGATCTTGGTGCAGAACAGCCGCACGGCGCCGGTGGGCAGACCGTCCGAGGGACGCGAATTGTACTTCTGGTCCTGGTTGATCGACTGGAAATAGGCCCGGAAGATGAACGAGGAGCCGTCGACCAGGATCACCTGATCGCCCGGGCCGACTTTTTTGGGACTTGCGGCGGCGGTCTCGACGGTCATGGGCGCAGGCGTCTCGGGGCGATCAGGGGTCGGGCGCGCGGGCGAGTTCGGCCCGGCAGGCCGCGACGAGAACGGGCAATTCGTCGTGGACGGTGAGCCAGACGATGTCCAGAGTCACGCTGTCGTGGCCGTGGCGGTAGACGTTGCCCGCCCCCGCGATCAGTCGCCACGGTACGTCCAGATGCCGGGCCTTCGCGGCAGGGCTGAGCCGGCGGCTCGCCTCAGAGATGATCTCCAGGCAGCGCACGACGGCGTAATGGGTGCGGTCGTCCGCCGCGAAGGTCGCAAACGTGAATCCGGCCACGAAGGCGACGGCCCGCTGCGCGTTGGCGACGATATCCGCGCAGGCGGCACGGTCGCGCTCAGAAGGCGACAAGGGCATCGCGCTCGGCCCGCTGCCGGATTTGGTCCTTCAGGCCGGCACGGTTGGCAACATCGACGCGGATCGGGAACAGGTCGCCGATGAAGCGGCACAGCCCGACATAGCCGTAGACGCCCCCCACCACCGGGGCATCGATCTCGATCATCACGTCGAGGTCGCTGTCGGCACCTGCCTCGCCGCGGGCGACGGAGCCGAACAGGGCCGCGTGCCGGACGCCGCGGCGGCGCAGCTCGGCCTCGTTGGCACGCAGGATGGCGAGGGCGGAGTGGCGGTCCATGTCGGAGGGGCCGGGCGGATGCAGAACGCCGGCAGGTTAACAGAAACGAGGCGGCAGGACTCAAGCCTTACCGCCCACATCCCCGCCGGATTGGCGAGGCTCAGCCGCGACGGCCGATCAGGCGGCCAGTTCGCGCCCGATCTCCTGCACCCGGCGCAGGTCGTCTACGAAAGCCGCGTAGGCCTCCGCCTTGGCCTCGTCGGGCAAGCGCAGCAGGTAGGACGGGTGGACCGTGATGAAGCCCTGGAAGCGGTTGTCGAGCCGATCGAACCGGAACGGGCCGCGCGCCCGGGTGATCGGGATCGCCTTACCGGTCAGCGCCAGCACCGCGGTGGCGCCGAGGGCCACCACGAGCTTCGGGGCCACGAAGTCGAGCTCCCGGTCGAGCCACCAGCGGTAGTGGCTGACCTCGCCGGCCGTGGGCTTCTGGTGGATGCGGCGCTTGCCGCGCTCCTCAAACTTGAAATGCTTCACCGCGTTCGTGAGGTAGCTCGCCCCGCGGTCGACCCCAGCCTCCGCCATGGCCCGCGAGAGCAGCTGGCCCGCGGGTCCGACGAAAGGCCGGCCCTGCCGGTCTTCCTGGTCGCCGGGCTGCTCGCCCACGAAGGCGATGGTGGCGCCGACCGGCCCCTCGCCGAGGACGGCCTGCGTGGCGCCCGGCACCAGCGGCTCGGTCCGCTTGATGATGGCGTTCAGTTCGTCGAGGTTTTTTGGATCCTGGTCGGCCATGGCGGCAACGGCGCGGGCGGGTTCGCGGCGTGTGGGCAAGGTCGGCTCCCTCTCGATCATGGCTTCGGTCCGTCCCGCCGCCGCCCGGACGAGGGCGGGGATCGCGGCGGTCTCGGGCATGTTGCGCCAGTACTTCTTGGGCATCTCCGCCCGCATGGCCTTCAGGTTGGTGCGGGCCGGGTTGAACGTGCTCTCGTAATAGGTTTGCCAGCCGGCCTCGAAGCCGTCGCCCTCGGGCAGCGCGGCCCGGTCGCCCGGCGGTCCGTAGGTCAGGGTTTCGGTATCCCAATGCGCCGAGCCGTCGGGCGTCAGGATCGACCAGCGCATGCCGCGAAAGCGCGCGACGAAGAACGGCGCGGCCGCCTCCAGGATGTGGTGGTCGGGCTCGAACCACGCCACGAAATGCTCGCCGCCCGAATCCTCGGCGCGGCGGAAGCGCAAGAAGGCGTGCATCTTGTGCAGGTCGCGCCCGATCGCCTTCGCCATCCGGTGCAGGCGGTGGATCAGGGGATCGCTGCCGACCTCCATCAGGTGCCGCTCGCCCTGGCAGACCCGCCAGATCAGGGCGTAGAGCAGGCCGTAGCGTTCAGGATCGCGATGGGGGATCACCTGCGGGATCAGGCCGGCGACGGCCTTGGGCAGGGCGAGCGGCGCGCTTGCGGCCTGAACCGGTTCGGCGCCGAATAGCCCGGGCGAATCCGTTACCGACCACGTCACCGCCTCGGGCGGGACGCCCTGCGCGACGAGCCGGCGCGCGGCATCGCGGAAGCCGGTGAGATCGGCGCCCGGGCGCAGGAGGATGCTCTGCGGCCGACGCGGATCGCCTCCCCCCTCTGCGGGGGAGGGTGGCCCCCGGAGGGGGTCGGGAGAGGGGAGCGCCGCTTCCGGAAGAGTCGCGACGACCGCGCCATCCTGCATCGTCGCGCTGCCCCTCTCCCGACCCGGCCTGACGGCCGGCCCACCCTCCCCCGCAGAGGGGGGAGGGAAAGGCGCGGTTCCGGCTTTCATCAAAACAAGCTCAGCTGCCGGGCCGGCTCGACTAGGCGTTCGCGCAGGTCGAGCCGGTCGGTGAGCCCCACCGGGCGATGGTCGGCCGCGATCAGGAACGGGCGCGCGCGCTTCAGACCGGAGGTCAGCCGGGCGACGTCGTCGAGGCGCAGGGTCGCGTGGCGGCGCGCCGTGACGATCTTGTCGACCGCCTTGGCGCCGAGGCCCGGCACCCGCAGCAGCCATTCCCGGTCCGCCTTATTGACGTCCACGGGAAATTTTTCGCGGTGCTTGAGCGCCCAGGCGAGCTTCGGGTCGATGTCGAGGGCGAGCATGCCGCCCTCCGAGGCATCAGCGACCTCGTCAGGGGTGAACTCGTAATACCGAAGCAGCCAATCGGCCTGGTACAGCCGGTGCTCCCGCTGGAGCGGCGGCGGCTTCGGCGGCAGGATCGCCGAGCCGTCCGGGATCGGGCTGAAGGCCGAGTAATAGACCCGCTTCAGACCAACGCTGCCGTAGAGATGCGCGCTCTTGCGGATCAGGGCCTCGTCGGTGGTGGCATCTGCCCCGACGATCACCTGGGTCGAGTGCCCGGCCGGGGAGAAGCGCCGTTTCTCCGCCTTGGCCTCGACGATGCGCTCGCCGATCTGCGCCATGGCGTTCTGGATCGCGGCGCCGTCCTTCTCGGGGGCGAGGCGCTCCAGGCTCGCCTCGGTGGGCAATTCGACATTGATCGAGAGCCGATCGGCGTAGAGGCCGGCCTCCTCGATCAGCCAGGGGCTCGCCTCCGGGATCGACTTGAGATGGATGTAGCCGGCAAAGCCGTGGTCGCGTCGGAGCGACTTCGCCACCCGGGTCAGCAGCTCCATCGTGTGGTCCGGCGATTTGATGATACCGGACGACAGGAACAGGCCCTCAATGTAGTTGCGCCGGTAGAAATTGAGGGTGAGGTTCACGACCTCCTCGACGGAAAACTTCGCCCGCCGGACGTTCGAGGACCGCCGGTTGATGCAATAGGCGCAATCGAACAGGCACCAGTTGGTCAGCAGGATCTTCAGCAGCGAGACGCAGCGCCCGTCCGGCGTGTAGGCGTGGCAGATGCCGGCCCCGGTGGTGGAGCCCAGCCCGTCCTTCCCGGCCGCGCGCTTCGGCGCCGCCGAGGAGGCGCAGGAGGCATCATACTTGGCGGCATCGGCCAGGATGCGCAGTTTCTTGGCCAGGGTTTCGTCCATCGAACAGACAATGAACGAGAGGCCTGAAGGTGCAAGGCCGACCCGCGCCCGGCCCCCGTCCGCGATGCCGCACCCGACTGATAGCCGGGCAGAATCTCCTCACTCCACCTCATCCGACTCGGCATCGACCACCCGGCGGGCAAGATCATAAGAGAAACCGGCCCGGGCCAGGGCGCCGAGGTCGCGGTCGCGGTGGAGCGCCCGCGTGTCGGGCCGGCGATGCGTGCCGAGGCGTCGCCGCTTGGCGTAGGCGCGGGCCGCCTGCAGCTCGATATCGGCAGCCTCCGACTTGGGGATCGCCTCGCGCTCGGCCCGCATCGTGGCCTCGACCACGTCGCGGGGCACCCCCTTGGCGGCGAGCTTCGCCGCGGCGCCCCGGGTCGACGTGCCCCGTCGGCGCAACGTGGCAAGCCGGGTATCGGCGAAGCGGGCATCGTCCACGAGACCGGCCGAGACCGCCCGCGCCACGGTGGCGGCGATCATCTCGGCGAAGGCGGACGGGTCCTCGCCGCGCAGCCGGGCGCGCTTGTCGACCCGCCGCGCCAGGGTCCGGCGCAGCATCTCGGTCGAGGCGCTGTAGCGCTCCAAGTAATAGAGCGCGACGCGCTGCAGCCAGGCCGCACTGACCGGGCCGGGCGGCCGACGCTCCGCATTGCGGGTTCCTGGCCCGGATTCTGCAACGTTTGGTGGTTTCACCGGTTCTTCACGATCTCGACAGGTTTGCGTTCCATGACTTGGGTATGGAACGCGCGCAACGCGACAGGCTCGGCCATGGTCCGGAGCAAAGTCCTTCGCCCGAACGCACCCACGGCCCGTGGCGGAGACGCCTGCGCGTCGCGGCGACGATCCTGATGCGCCGCGAGTGGCTCCTCGTTCTGGTAGCCCTCGGGCTGGCCGCAGTCGCGGCCGGCATCGTCTATCTGTCGCGCCCCACCACCCTGACGGTGGCGGTCGGCCCCCAGGACGGGGCCGAGGCCGCCTTGATCGAGGCCTATGCCAACGCCCTCGACCGGAGCCGTGAGGATGTCCGCCTCCGGGTCGTCCGATTCAGCGACGTGCGCGACAGCGCCCTGGCGCTCCAGCGCAACCGTGCCGACCTCGCGGTGGTGCGGCCGGACGTGTTCCTGCCCGAGAACGGCCTGACCCTGGCGATCCTGCACGACGAGGCCCTGGTGATCGCGGCGCCCGAGGGGGCCGAGATCGAGGACGTACCGGCGCTCGCGCGCAAGCGCCTCGGCATCGTCGTGCGCCACGGCGCCGACCTGCCGTTCCTGACGAACCTGCTCTCCTTCTACGATCTTCTGCCGGACAGCCCGGCCGCGGATGCACCGCAGGGCGATCCTGCGGCCGAGACCGAGATCGCCGCCGGCCACGTGCAGGTGGTGCCGTTGAAGATCGGCGAGGTCACGGCGGCGCTCACCGAGAAACGCGTCGACGCAGTGGCGGTGATCGCGAGCCCGGCCTCAAAGATCACCGGCGCCGTCGTGCGCGCCATCGAGCAGGGCTCCCCCGACCGCAAGATCGGGTTTGTATCGATCCCGGACGGGGATGCGATCCTGCAGCGCTTCCCCGAATTGCAGGCGGTGACCATCCCGGCCGGGACCTTCGGCGGGCGCCCGAAGCGCCCCGACGAGGAGGTCCGCACCGTCGGCGCCTCCTACCGCCTGATGGCCCGGGGCTCGGTCAGCCGGGTCGCCATCGCCTCGGCGACGCAGCACCTGTTCGAATGGCGCTCGCGGCTCGCCGCCGCGGCCCCGGCCGCCAAGCTGATGAAGGCGCCGGATTTCGACACAACGGTCGCGGCGACCTCGGCGCGCTTGCCGAACCACCCGGGCGCCGTCGACTATTTCGAGCGCGAGCAGCAGACCTTCCTCGATCGCTACGAGGATTACATCTACCTGCTGGCCTTCTTCGGCGGCACGATCGGCTCCGGCATCGCCTGGATCGGGCAACGGCTCGCGCGCAAGCGCCGGGAGCGCATTGACATCGTGCTCGACCGCCTGCTCGACATCATGCACGAGGTCCGCGCCGCCACCAGCGCAGCCGAGCTCGATGAGATCGCGATCGAGACCGACGGGCTGGTGGCCGACGTCGTCTGCTATGCCCGGGAGCGCAGCATCGATTCCCGGACGGTCAGTGCCCTGATCCTGGCGGTGGACGGCGTCCACGCGGCGATCGCCGACGCGCGGCGGCGCGCCGACGACTCGGCGCCCGCAGCGACCAGCCGACCGCGCACGGCGCGGCTCCTGGCCCTCAACCTGCCGGCGGCGGAGTAACGATGGCCTTTTCCCGCACCGCCTCAGACGTCGTTTCCGATCAGGCGGGGCGGCGGGACGGAAGGCGTTGCCTCGCGCTCCGCATCTCCGCAAAGCTGGCGGCGTAGGCATATCATGCTAACGGGGGGCATGTTCGATCCCGTCGCCGCCCTCGAAACGGTTCTCGAAAATCTCGACCGCGAAGCCCGCGAGCCGACGAAGCTGCGCGCCGCCCTGGTGCCGGAGCTGCGCCGGGTCATCGAGAAGGGCCACCGCGCCGCAGAGGCGCAGCTGCTCCAGGACCGCAACGGGCTTGCCTGCGCGCAGACGCTGTCCGCCCTGACCGACGCCGTGGTCCGGGCGATCCACGACGCCGTGGTCTGGCGACTCTACCCCAACGACAACCCCTCCACCGGCGAGCAGCTCGCGGTGGTCGCCACCGGCGGCTACGGCCGGGGCACGATGGCGCCCGGCTCCGACATCGATCTGCTGTTCCTGCTGCCCTACAAGCAGACCGCGTGGTCGGAGAGCGTCGTCGAGGCGATGCTCTACGTGCTGTGGGACCTGAAGCTTAAGGTCGGCCACGCCACCCGCTCCGTGGAGGAATGCCTCCGCGAGGCCAAGGCCGACATGACGATCCGCACCGCGCTGCTGGAGGCGCGCTACCTGTTCGGCACGCGGATCCTGTTCGAGGAGTTGGTGACCCGCTTCGACGCCGAATTGGTCGTCGGCTCGGCCGCCGAGTTCGTGGACGCGAAGCTGCGCGAGCGCGACGCCCGGGTCTCGAAGGCCGGCTTGTCGCGCTACCTGGTCGAGCCCAACGTCAAGGACGGCAAGGGCGGCCTGCGCGACCTCAACACGCTGTTCTGGATCGCCAAATACACCTACCGGGTGCGCGACCAGATCGAGCTCGTGGGCGCCGGCCTGTTCACGCAAGAGGAATACGCGCTGTTCGAGCGCTGCGACGAGTTCCTGTGGCGGGTCCGCTGCCACATGCACTTCGTCACTAAGCGGTCGGAGGAAAGGCTGTCCTTCGGCCTGCAACCCCGGATCGCCGAGCGCTTCGGCTATGAGGCGCGGGGCGGCCTATCCGGGGTCGAGCGCTTCATGAAGGCGTATTTCCGCGTCGCCAAGGATGTCGGCGATCTCACCGCCATCGTCTGCGCCGAGTTGGAGGCGCGCCACGCCAAGCGCACGCCGGTGCTCGACCGCTGGATCGTCCGGTTCCGCGACCGCTTCCGCGCCACCGCCATCGAGGCGGAGGATTTCTGGATCGACCACGGCCGGGTGAATCTCCGCGCCGAGGACGCGTTCGAGCGCGATCCGGTCAACCTGATCCGCCTGTTCTGGCTGGCCGACCGGCACAACCTGGCGATCCACCCGGACGCCAAGCGGCTGGCGAACCGGTCCCGGCGCCTCATCACCCCGACCCTGCGGGCGGATCCGGAGGCCAACCGGCTATTCATCGAAATCCTGACCTCGCGCAACGCCCCCGAGGAGGCCCTGCGCGAGATGAACGAGGCCGGCGTGCTCGGCCGGTTCATCCCGGATTTCGGCCGCATCGTCGCGATGATGCAGTTCAACATGTACCACCACTTCACGGTGGACGAGCACCTGCTGCGCACCGTTGGGGTGCTGGCGGCGATCGAGTCGGGCCGCGCCGAGGAGGCCTATCCGCTGGTCTCGCGGTTGATCCACACGATCCACAACCGCACGGCGCTCTACGTGGCAATCCTGCTGCACGACATCGCGAAGGGCCGGCCCGAGGACCACTCCATCGCGGGCGCCGCGATCGCGGAAAAACTCTGTCCGCGCTTCGGCCTCACCGAGGCCGAGACCGAGACCGTGACCTGGCTGGTCGAGCATCACCTGCTCATGTCGATGACCGCGCAGAGTCGCGACCTGTCGGACGCCAAGACGATCGAGCGCTTCGCCTCGGTGGTGCAGAGCCTGGAGCGGCTGAAGCTCCTGACCATCCTGACGGTGGCCGATATCAGCGCGGTCGGTCCCGGGGTCTGGACCGCCTGGAAGGGCACTCTGGTCCGCACCCTCTACGACGAAACCGAGGTGTTCCTCTCCGGCGGCCATTCCGAGATCGCCCGCACCGACCGGGTGCGGCTCGTCCAGATGAGCCTGCGCGAGCAGCTGCCCGAATGGGCCTCGGAGGAGTTCGATGCCTACGCGGCGCGCCACGGCCAGGCCTACTGGCTGAAGGTCGACAGCACGCGCCAGCTCAAGAACGCGATCTTCCTGCGCGACGTGCTGAGCGAGGGCCGCACCAGCGCCACCGACGTGGCCCTCGATCCGGTGCGGGGTGTCACCGAGATCACGATCTACTCGCCGGACCACCCGCGCCTGCTCGCGATCATCACCGGGGCCTGCGCGGCGGCCGGCAGCAACATCGTCGACGCGCAGATCTTCACGACCACGGACGGCTTCGCCCTCGACACGATCTTCATCTCGCGGGCCTTCGAGCGCGACGAGGACGAGCTGCGCCGGAGCAAGCGCATCACCGCGGCGATCGAGCGCTCGCTGAAGGGCGAGATCCGCATCGCCGACCTCGTCGCCGACAAGCACCCACCGACCAGCGCTCGGGCCAAGACCTTCCTGGTGCCGCCGGATGTCGGAATCGACAACGCCCTGTCCTCCCGCGAGACCGTGGTGGAGGTGACCGGCCTCGACCGGCCCGGCCTGCTCTACGAGCTGACCACCGCGTTCGGCCGGCTGTCGCTCAACATCACCTCGGCGCATGTGGCGACCTTCGGCGAGCGCGCGGTGGACGTCTTCTACGTCACCGACCTCACGGGCACGCGGGTGACGCAGCCCGACCGGCAGGCGGCGATCCGCAAGGCGATGCTGGACGTGTTCGCGGGCGACGTGGCCGCCCTCAAGGCCGAGGGGCTGGAGGCTCTGGTCGCCGCGCCGCCGCCGCGCGAGGCGTGAGCGTACGGGTTGATTTCGGCCGTCCCGGGTCAGATATCAGCGCCGAATCCCATTACCCACACCTATCCCTGCCGACGACTGAAACGTGATGACGAGCAACGACATGTCCCAGGATGACCAGCGCCAGACCAAGGTCGAGGCCGGTGCCGGCGGCGCGGCCCAGGAGACCGCGCCCGCCAAGGATGCCGAGACGCAGTCCGTCGATCCGGTCGCCGAGGCCCTGGCCCTGCTGACCGCCGAGCGCGACGAGCTCAAGGACCGGATGCTGCGCACGCTGGCCGAGATGGAGAACCTGCGCCGCCGCACCGAGCGGGAGATCGCGGATGCCCGCGCCTACGCGGTCACCAACTTCGCCCGCGACGTGCTCAACGTGGCCGACAACATCCACCGCGCCCTCGAGAGCGTCCCGGCGGACGCCAAGGCCTCGGCGGACGGCGCCCTCAAGGGCCTGATCGACGGGATCGAGCTGACCCAGCGCGATTTGGTCAAGACCCTGGAGCGCCACGGGGTGAAGCCCGTCGAGCCGCAGGGCCAGAAGTTCGACCCAAACCGGCACCAGGCCATGTTCGAGGTGCCGAACCCGGATGTCCCGGCCGGTACCGTCGTGCAGGTCGTGCAGACCGGCTACGTGATCGGCGAGCGCGTGCTGCGCCCGGCCCTGGTCGGTGTCGCCAAGGGCGGTCCGAAGGCGGCGGCGAGCCCCGCCGACGCCGCCTGATCGTCAAGCCGCGTCAGCGTACCTGCGCGGAAGCTTCCTCGCAGGGTAGCGTCGTGGCGAAGTCGGAAATGAACCGCGCCGTCTGCCGGGTCTCGGCCGGCGTGCGCGGGTCACGGGCGACCACGCCCGCCTCGACCTGGAGGCGCCGGTTGCAGGCGCAAGCCGGCAGCCGGCCCGAGGCGGCATCGGGCCAGCAGGCATCGTGGTGCGCGCAGGCCCGGTCCAGGGCATCGATCGGCGGATAACCCGGGCCGCGGCTCCCGGGCCCGCAGAAATTGCCGTAGATCAGGAGGGCGCCCTGCCCGGATGGCCCGGGCGGTACGATTTCCTGCGCCGTCGCGGTGGAGACGGCGAGTCCGAGGGCGAACAGAGCCGCCGCGATGGGGTTGAGCCTGGGAGCGTTCACGGCCGATCCTGCGTCGGAGATGCCTCCTGACGCCGCGCGGCGATACCGACGCGGCATTCGGCGGCCGCATCCCGGCGCGCGGCGGAGATCCCGACCGGCACACGGATTCGCGAAGCCGAACACCCAGCATTGCGACCGAACGCGATGATATCGTCAAGATCGCCGGTTACGAATATTGCACAGACTCGGCAATCCTTACCGATCCTGGCCGACACGGGCCGCGAATTCTGTTTGCCGGCACGGTAATACGAAGGGGCGGTGGTCGTCGTATGCCGTTCCGACGGACCCCGCGACCGTGCCGTGGGTCAGAGGGCCAGGAGCAGCAGGCCGACGACCGTTACCGAGAGGATCAGGCAGAGTGCGAGGTCAAGGATCGGCGCACCGCCGCAGGTGGGCGTCTGCCGGGTGCGGTCATCCACCGCCGGGATCATCGCGCTCACGACCGTGCTTCCATATCGACCCGAGCAACGGCAGCGGTCTTTTCTGCCCGCGCGGCGCGGGCGGGCGTGACAGGGTCGGAAGGTGCCGCCGCCCCGCCTGAGGGGATAGCCGGAGCGGCGGCCTGCAACGCCTTCGTTTCACCGGCACGGTGGACCGTGTCCGCGACGGTGATGCCGAGGGCGGGCAGGGCGAGGGCGGCGAGCACGCACAGGATGCGCTTCAGCCGCGCCATGGGGCTGGTCTGCCCGGACCGGCAGGGCGCGGTCTTGGGGAGCGTCAGGGGCGGCAGGGCTTCCGTTACCAGTCTGCGCGTGTTGGCTCGCATCGTCCCGGGCTCCGTCGTCTGCGTGGGAATTTTGACCACGACGCCGAGTTACGTGTGCAAAATTCCCACGTCAACCGGAAATCGCTGCTCTAGCGTGCGGAGGCGCACGCCGTGGGATTGTCTCCCACGACACATCCGCTAACGATGACGCCATGTCCGAGAGCACCGACACAAAACCGGAGGGCGCCAGCCTGCACGCGCCGCTCGCGCGGCTGCTGCGGCCGCTGGTGCGGCTACTCGTGGCCCGCGGCATCACGTTTCCGGCGCTCACCGACCTGCTGCGCGAGCTCTACGTGAACGTGGCCGAGTATGATTTCGCCCTGCCGGGCAAGGAGCAGACGGACAGCCGCGTCTCCCTGCTCACGGGCATCCACCGCAAGGAGGTCCGGCGCCTGCGCGGGGCCGGGGCGCCGGTAAGCGTCGTACCGGCCGTGGTCTCACGCACGAGCCGGATCATCGCCCGCTGGATCGCTGACCCGGCCTTCACCGACTCGCAGGGCCAGCCCCTGCCGCTGCCGCGCACGGCCGATGCGGGCGCGCCGTCCTTCGAGGCGCTGGTCTCCGGGGTAACCCGCGATCTGCGCCCCCGGGCGGTGCTGGACGAGTGGCTCGACCGCGGGCTCGCCTTCACGGATGCGCGGGACCGGATCGTGCTGGCGGAAGCCGCCTACGTGCCGCGCGGGGACGGTTCGGGCGAGCCGCAGCTCTACTATTTCGGCCGCAACCTCCACGACCATATCGCGGCGAGCGTCGCCAACATCGTCGGCGACACGCCGCGCTTTCTGGAACGTGCGGTCCATTACGACGGGCTGTCGAAGGAGCTGGCGGCCAAGCTCGAGGCGCGGGCGCGCGAGATCGCCATGGAGGCCCTGCAGCAGGCCAACCGCGAGGCGCATGCCGCCTGCCAGACCGATCCCGGCGGCGCGTACCGCTGGAATTTCGGCGTCTACGTCTATGCCGAGGCCGCGCCGCCGGCCCGGCCCGCGGACGAGCGCTGAGAGGCCGGCCGGTGCGATCCTCTCCGAACCGCCGGTTCGTCCTGCGCCTGCTCGCGGGCGCCGCCACCCTGCTGCCGGGCATCGCCCGACCGCAGGAGAATCCGCGCGATCAGGGGATCGGCGGCACCGGCATGAAGATGATCGAGGAGCCGAAGGACGGCGCCCTCGGCGAGGGCGATCGCGGCATCGGCGGCACCGGTGTGATCGGGACGATCCGCCGGTTCGGCTCGATCGTCGTCAACGACCTGCGCATCGCCTATCCCCCGGAGGTCGCCGTGCGGATCGACGGGGAACTCGCCAAGGCGGCGGACCTGAAGATCGGGCAGGTCGTGCACGTCGTCGCCCGGCCGGAACGGGGCGGGCTCGGCACAAGCCGCATCGACGTGACCAGCGAGGTGGTCGGCAAGGTGGAGTCGGTCGCCCCGGGGCGGATGATCGTGCTCGGCCAGCGGGTCGATACCGCGAGCCTCACGGGCGACTGGCAGGCGGGCGCTCGGGTGGCGGTGAGCGGCCTGCGCCGGCCGGACGGCGTGATCGTGGCGAGCCTGATCGAGCCGCGCACCTCCGGGCCCGATCGCGTCGCCGGGCCGGTGCGCCGCGACGCGGGCGGCGGTCTCGCCATCGGCGGCCTGCGCCTGAGGGGCGCCGACGCCCTGCCCCCGGGCCGGCGCGCCGTGGTGACCGGCGTGACCGAGCTCGGCGTTCTGAGCGTGACCAACGCCGCCCAGGTCGGGTTGCCGTTCCCGCCGGGCCTCAAGCGGGTCTCGATCGAGGCCTATATCGGCCGCGCCGGTGCCGGCCTCGATCTCGGCTCGGGCCTCGCGGTGTCGGGCTATGCCGGGCTGCGGGTACCGCGCCAGGGCAGCGTGCGCGGCGTGCTCACCGCCGACATCGCGCCGGACGGCGTGCTCACCCTGGAGCGGCTCCGGGTCGAGGACAGGCTCGCCCCTGAACCGTCCCGGCCGGACGCGCCCCGGTTCGAGCGGGAGCGCGACCGCCTCGACCTCCAGAAGCTGCCCGACCTGCCGGAGATGCCCGGCCGCCTCGGCGCCGACCCCGGCAACCGTCAGAGCCCGTTCGGCGGCCTCGGTGGCAGCCACGGCCCGACGATCGACACCCGCCCCGGCGCGGGCGGCATTCCGGGTGCGGATGGCCCCGGCGGCTTCGGGGCGCCGCGCGGCGGTCCTTTCGGAGGCGCACCGGGCGGCCCCGGCACGTTCCCGGGCGCACCGGCGGGCGGTCCCGGGGGCTTGGGTGGGCCTGGAGGCTTTGGTGCCCCTGGCGGCGGCCCCGGAGGCCCAGGCGGCTTCGGCGGCCCACCCGGCGGGGGTCGGCGCTAGGAGGGCGCTCAGCCCCCCGCCTCCCGCGCGAGCAGATCCCGCTTGCGGGCGACGCCCCAGCGGTAGCCCGACAGGGAGCCGTCCGAGCGGACCACCCGGTGGCACGGGATCGCCACGGCCAAGTGGTTCGCCCCGCAGGCCTGGGCGACCGCCCGCATCGCGGTGGGCGCTCCGATGGCGCGGGCGATGTCCGCGTAAGTCGCGGTCGCGCCCACCGGGATCGCCCGGAGCGCCGCCCAGACGCGCTGCTGGAACGCGGTGCCGCGGATGTCGAGGGGCAGGTCGAGGCCTGTGCCCGGCGCCTCGACTAGGCCGATGACCCTGGCCATCCAGGCCTCGAAATCCGGGTCGCCGCCCTCGATCTCCGCCCCCGGGAACCGGTCCTGCAGGTCGCGAACCAGGGGCTCGGGCTCGTCGCCGAGCAGGATCGCGCAGAGCCCCGCCTCGGTGGCGGCCACCAGGATCGCGCCGAGCGTGCAGGCGCCGACGCCGAACCTCATGCGGATGCCGAGCCCGCCCTTGCGGTAGGCGGCCGGCGCCATGCCGAGGCGCCCGGCGGCATCCGCGTAGAATTGGCTCGCGGTGGAGTAGCCGGCATCATACAGCGCCTCCGTCACGGTGGCCGCCTTGGGCAGGCCGGCGGCGACGGCCTCAGCCCGGCGGGCGGCGGCGTATGCCTTCGGGGTGACCCCGGTGGCGGCCTTGAACACCCGGTGGAAATGGAAAGCGCTCAGACCCGCGGCCCGGGCGAGGTCCGCGAGCGGCGGCATCGTCTCGGCAACATCGATCAGCCGGCAGGCCCGGGCGACCGCCTCGGCCCGGCGCTCGGCCAAACCGGGCTCGTTCGGCCGGCAGCGCAGGCAGGGCCGGAAGCCCGCTGCCTCGGCCTCCGCGCAGGTCGCGTGGAAGGTGATGTTCTCGGGCCTTGCCGCCCGGGAGGGGCAGCTCGGACGGCAATACACACCGGTGGTGCGGACAGCATAGACGAAGCGGCCATCCGCCCGCACATCGCGGGCGGCGAGCGCCGCCCAGCGCTCGGTATTTTCGGAGTTGGCGGTCGAGAGCGGGGCCATGAGCGCAGTATGCGGCGTGGCCGGTGTGTTGAGGAGGGGCTTGGCGGAGGCGGACATGACGGGACCTGCCGGGTGCGTATATCGGATGCCCGTCACCCTGCCGTCCCGCGGCCGAGGCCGCATCCCGCGCCTTGCTGCCAAATTCCCGATCCCTCCCCTGAGTGCGCCATGGCGTCGAACAACACCGATCACATCCATGTCGGGCGGGACGGCTGGCTGTTCCTGAAGACCGGGACCAACGACATCCTCGGGCAGTTCGAGCGCCCGGAGGAGACCACCGACCTGATCTGGGCCTGGCGCAGCCTCGTGGCGACCCGGGAGCGGCGGCTGCGGGCGCTGGGCATCGGCTACCGCCACGTGGTCGCGCCGGACAAGCTGCTGATCTACGACAACCATCTGGACGGCATCGCCATCGCGCCGACCGCCTCCCCGGCCTACCGGCTGCTTCACGCCGAGCCGCCGCTCGGCAGCCCGTGGCGGCGGGGCCTCACCGGCCTCTACACGGATTGGCGGCGGCGCAAGCGCTGGCGGGAGACCTGCATCGACCTAGTCAGGCCGATGCGCGCCGCCCGCGATGCGGCCGACCTCTACTGCCGAACCGACACCCATTGGAGCTTCGACGGCTGCTACCTGGCCTATGCCGAGATCTGTCGGGCCTTCGGAGCGGAGCCGCGGGCGGATCTCCGGGACCGGCCCTTCGCCCAGATCGACCATGACGGCGACCTCGGCAGCGCCTTCGACCCGCCCCGCCGGGCACCGTCACGGGCCTATCGGATCCAGCGGGATGCCGTGCGGATCTATGCCAGCCCGATCGTCGAAGCGCGGGAGAAGGCCGGCCTGCTGCACACGCTCCATGTCGGGGCCAACGTCGTCTACGGCAACGCCAAGGCGACCGACCCGCGCCGGCTGGCTTTGTTCGGCGACTCGTTCTCGCACGTCATGCCGTACATGCTGACGATCCTGCTCGCGGAGACCTTCCGCGAGGTGCACTTCGTCTGGAACACGTCGCTGGACTGGTCCTACATCGACCGGGCGAAGCCGGACCTGGTCCTGACCGAGGTGGCCGAGCGCTTCATGGCTCAGCTGCCGGATGACAGGTTCTCGCTCGACGCCTACGTGCAGGAGCGGTTCGGCGCCGAGCTGGCAGCTCAGACCTGAACGGCGCTTAGCCTTCCAGCTTCGCGATCAGCGCGTCGGACAGGGCGAAGTTGACGTAGACGTGCTGCACGTCGTCCTGGTCCTCGATCACCTCGACCAGGCGGATCAGCTTCTCACCGGTCTCGTCGTCGACATCGATCGTGTTCTGCGCCTTCCAGACCAGGCCGGTGCGGGTCGGCTCGCCGAACCGGGCCTCCAGGGCCTTGGCGACCTCGCCGTAGGAGTCCTGCGCGCAGACGACCTCGTGGCCCTCCTCGCTGGAGCTGACATCGTCGGCCCCAGCCTCGATCGCGGCCTCCAGCATCGTGTCGGCATCGGCCACACTCGCCGGGAAGCCGATCACACCGACCCGGTCGAACATGAACGCCACGGCTCCGGTCTCGGCGAGGCTGCCGCCGGACTTGGTGAAGGCCGAGCGCACGTCCGAGGCGGTGCGGTTGCGGTTGTCGGTCTGCGCCTCGACGATCAGCGCGGCGCCGCCCGGGCCGTAGCCCTCGTAGCGGATGTCCTCGTAGTTCTCCCCCTCCGCTCCGGCCGCCTTCTTGATGGCGCGCTCGATATTGTCCTTGGGCATGTTCTCGGCGCGGGCCGCGATGATCGCCGCGCGCAGGCGCGGGTTCATGGCCGGGTCCGGCGTGCCGAGCTTGGCCGCCACGGTGATCTCGCGGGCGAGCTTGCCGAACACCTTCGAGCGGACCGCGTCCACCCGGCCCTTCCGGTGCATGATGTTCTTGAACTGCGAATGGCCTGCCATGGCGTGTGAGACTTTGTTCGTTGGCGAGGGCGGGCGTGCGGGACCCCGCCGTCGCGGCTGTGAGGTCGCCGCGTTATAGGCCGCCGGCTTCCGACGAAGCAACGCGCCCGGGGATCGTCGCGCTCACGGAAAGATCGCCCGCGCCGGGCGTTGGCGGGGGTCTCTTTCACGTGGAAGCCCAATGCCGAGCCGGACCGAATACAGCAGGACAGTGATGGTGACGGGCGCCAGCGCCGGCGTCGGCCGGGCGGTGGCGCACGAATTCGCCCGGCACGGTTGGAACGTCGGGCTCATCGCCCGGGGTGAAGCCGGGCTTGCCGGCGCCGTCCGCGACGTGGAGCGTGCCGGCGGCCGCGCCCGCGCCTTCGCGATCGATGTGGCCGACGCGGATGCCGTTTCGCGCGTCGCCGATTCACTCGCGCGGGACTTCGGCGGCATCGACGTCTGGGTGAACAACGCGATGGTGACGATCTACGCGCCCGTCCAGGAAACGAGCCCGGAGGAGTTCCGCCGCGTCACCGAGGTGACCTATCTCGGCCAGGTGCATGGGACGCTGGCGGCGCTCCGCCACATGGTGCCGCGCGACCGGGGTACGATCGTCCATATCGGCTCGGCGCTCGCCTACCGGTCGATTCCGCTGCAAGCGACCTATTGCGCGGCCAAGGCGGCGGTGCGCGGCTTCGTCGACTCCCTGCGCAGCGAGTTGCGGCACGATGGCAGCCGAGTGCGGCTGACGATGGTTCAGCTCCCGGCGGTCAACACGCCGCAATTCGATTGGGCGCGCTCGCGGCTGCCCCGCAAGCTCGAGCCGGTGCCGCCGATCTACCAGCCCGAGGCCATCGCCCGGCACGTCTTCCGGGCCGCCCACGACGTGCCGCGGGAATTGTGGATCGGCGCTTCGGCCTGGGAGGCGATACTCGGCACGATGCTGATCCCGGGATGGATCGACGGCTACCTGGCCCGACACGGCTATCGCGGGGAGATGACCAGCGTGCAAGCTCAGAAGAACCGTCCGGACAACCTCTACGAGCCCGTCGACACCGATCCCGGTGCCCACGGGCGCTTCGACGCCCGGGCGACGGCGCACGTGGCCGCCGCCGACCCGCGCTGGCTCAAGCTCGGGATCGCCGCGCTGCTCGGCGTCGCCGGTGGTACGATGCTGTTCGCCACCGAGGCCAAGGGACGGTCGGAGGCACGGCGGCGCTCGGCGGCTTCACCCATCCGCGTGCGCGATGCCGACGCACAAGATGATCCGCACGGCGGCATTCCCCGATCGTGATCGCGCGCGGTTGGTGAGAGCCTGGATCTCCTCATTTCACACCCCGCTCTAAAAACGCTGACCGCCGGGAAAGCGGAACAGCGGCCCGACCCAGATTGTCGCGTCAGCCAGGCAGCGCGGAAAGCCCTGCCGGCCCTTGAGGTGTGGGCCGGCAGCCGGCGGAGAAGTCCCCGCATCGGGGTTTGGCGCATCGATGAGACAGATGAAGCTGGGGGTCCGCCAGTCGAGATCGGCATCCTGCGCCAGCGCCGCGCCGGAGGTGCCGATGAATAGGGCGAGCAGGGTGAATATCCGCATCGGGTCCGCTCAAAGCACGAGGGCCGCATCGATCGCGCCCGACGAATCGAGGCGGCGATCGGCCCGAATTCCCTGGCATCATCCGGGCAATTCTGCGGCCGCGCCTCAGCGCAACCCCGCGTGCCAATCCCGCAAAGCGGCCAGCGTGACCACTTGGCCCGGCCATTCCAAGCCGGCGAGGTGCCGGTGCGGGTGGCCGGGCTCGCCCAGATCCGAGACCGCCGAGAAGGCGCCGTCGAGGCGGTGGCTGTCGGTGTAGCGGCTTCGTGTCGCCAGGACCGGCAGGCCGGCGGCGCGGGCCGAGGCGATGCCGGCGGCGGAATCCTCGAAGGCTATCGCCTCCGTGGCCGGCACCCCGAGACGATCCAGGGCCAGCAGGAAGACGTCGGGGGCGGGCTTCTTGCGGTCCGCCTCGTCGCCAGCCGCGATCACCGCGAAGGGCGCGTCGGAGGCCGGAAAATTGGCGGCCAGCAACCGATCGACATTCGGCCGGCTGGTGGTGGTGGCGATGGCGAGCCGGAGCCCGGCAGCCCGGGCCTCGGCGATGAGCCGGGCGATCCCCGGGCGTAGCGGCAGCCCGGTCTCGGCCATCAGGTCGCCATACGCGATCGTCTTGCGGGCGTGGATCTCAGGTGCTTGCGCGTGGAAGGACGCTGCGTCGCCCGGGTGGCGGGTATCGATGTAGTGGGTGAGCCGCTCCTTGCCGCCCATCACGGTGAGCAGCTCGGCGTAGAGCGCCGGGTCCCAGCGCCAGGGCAGGTCCAGCGCCGCGAAGGCGCGGTTGAACGCCTGCCGGTGCAGGTCCTCGGTTTCGGCCAGCGTGCCGTCGACGTCGAAGATCAGCGCCCTCAGCACGAGAGGTCGCGGCCGGAGGCGCCCTCCGCGCCGGCCCGGATCGCCGCGATGCGCTCCGCATAGGCGGCGGGACCGCCGCTGAAGACCGCGTTGCCGGCCACGAACGTGTCGGCGCCGGCGCGGCTCGCCGCCTTCACGGTCTCGGCGTCGATGCCGCCATCGACTTGGATGCGGATGTCACGGCCGGCCACCATGGCGCGGATCCGCGCCACGCTCTCCATGCTGCTCTTCAGGAATTTCTGGCCGCCGAAGCCGGGATTGACGGTCATCACCAGCACCAGATCCACGATGTCGAGCACCGGCTCGACCAGGGACGCGGGGGTGCCGGGGTTGATCGCCACGCCGGCGCGCTTGCCGAGGTCGCGGATGGTCTGGAGCGAGCGGTGGATATGCGGCCCGGCCTCGGCATGGACCGTGATCCCGTCGGCCCCGGCCTCCGCGAAGGCCGCGAGATACGGATCGGCCGGCGCGATCATCAGGTGCACGTCGAAGAATTTTTGCGTGTGCGGGCGCAGCGCCTTCACCACGGGGGGTCCGAAGGTGATGTTGGGCACGAAGTGACCATCCATCACATCGAGATGGATCCAGTCGGCCCCGGCCACGTCCACCGCGCGGGTCTCCTCCGCGAGGCGCGCGAAATCGGCGGACAGGATCGACGGGGAGATGACGGGAGGCAGCATGGGATATCCGGGATCGGGCGTGTGCGCGTAGAGGCCGACAGGTTTCGCCCCGTTTACGTCGCCTCGCTGGCGGTTCCTACCCCCGCGTGTGGCCCTGCCGGATGAGCGCGATGGCGGTCTTCGCCGCCAGCGTCAGGGGCTCGGGCGGTGCCTCCAGGGCGAACCAGTCCAGGCCGTCGTGCTTGTCCGGCTCGACGAGCCGCGGCACGCCGGAATAGGCATCCACCCGGTAGACCGGCGCGACCCAGTGGATACCTGCCTTCCGATCGATGTGATCCACGACGCAGAGCAGCGTGACGGGCTCGATCCCGATGCCGAGTTCCTCGGCGACCTCGCGCTTCACCGCGTCGGCCACGGGCTCGAACAGGTCGACCTTCCCGCCCGCCAGCCCCCAATACCCGGCCTCCGGCTCGGTTCTCCGGCGCAACAGCAGGATGCTCCCATCGACGACGATGGCGGCCCCGCACCCGACCCGTGGCTCCACCTGCACGATCCGACATCCTTTTTTGGGATTTTGCTGGTGGCACGCGGAGGACCGAGTCGCCAGGGCCGGCGACCCGGATCGTCATTACGAGCGCAGCGAAGCAACCCAGTGATCCGCCACGTTTCGGGAGCGCACGCTGCCCTGGGTTGCTTCGCTGCGCTCCCAATGACGGCGGGGAATGATCGGCTGAGGGATCAGCGCAGGACCAAAGGCAAGTTGCATGGCTTCGTCATTCCGAAGCGACGGAGGCGATTCCCACTTCGTGCAGTCAGGAAGGCCCCATCCCAAAAAACTCACGCCAGCCGGCGGCGGCGTTCCACAAGTTGCATGATCATCGGCGTCAGGATCAGCTGCATAGCGAGGTCGAGCTTGCCGCCCGGGATCACGATGGAATTGGCCCGGCTCATGAAGCTGTCGTGGATCATCGAGACGAGATAGGAAAAGTCGATCCCCTTCGGGTCCTTGAACCGGATCACCACCATCGATTCGTCGGCGGTGGGGATCCAGCGGGCGATGAACGGGTTCGAGGTGTCGACGGTGGGCACCCGCTGGAAGTTGATGTCCGTGAACGAGAATTGCGGGCAGATGGTCTGCACGTAATCGGGCATCCGGCGCAGGATCACGTCGGTGACGGCATCGGTGGAATAGCCGCGGAACGAGCGGTCCCGGTGCAGCTTCTGGATCCATTCGAGGTTGATCACCGGCACGACGCCGATCTTCAGGTCGGCGTAGCGGGCGATGTCGACATCCTGGTCGGCCACGCAGCCGTGCAGGCCTTCGTAGAACAGCAGGTCGGAATCCGGCGGGAACGCCTCCCACTCGGAGAAGCTGCCCTCGGGGATGCCGTAGGCCCGGGCGTCGTGCTGGTCGTGCGCGTAGTGGCGGGTCCGGCCGGTGCCGCTCTCGGCGTAGCTGCGGAACACCGCCTCCAGCTCGGGCAGCAGGTTCGCCCGGGGCGCGAAATGCGACAGGGTCGGCTCGCGCGCCATCATGGCCCGCATCGTGTCCCGGTCGAAGGCGTGGAAGCCGTCGCCCTCGATGAACACCGCGCGCACGTCCTCCCGGCGAAAAATCTGCTCGAAGGTGTTGCGCACCGAGGTTGTTCCGGCTCCGGAGGAGCCGGTCACCGAGATAATGGGGTGACGCGCCGACATTTTTTCTGCTTGGCGTCCTGCCTATGAGCGCATCAGGCCGCGCTGGCCGAACAGCGGCGAGCGGCCGGCATCGGGCTTGCCGCCGCCGTAATAGGTCGCGACGCAATCGACCTCCTCGGTGGAGCCGCAGACCAGCGGGGCGCGCTCGTGGATCCCGGTCGCGACCAGGTCGAGGATCCGGGTCTGGCCGTCGGTCGCGGCGCCGCCGGCCTGCTCGATCAGCATCGCCACCGGGGCGACCTCGTAGAGCAGCCGCAGGCGGCCGCGGGCGTAGTTCTTCCGGGCGTCGCCCGGATACAGGAACACGCCGCCGCGGGTCAGCACGCGCTGGATGTCGGCCACCAGGGAGGCGAGCCAGCGCATGTTGTAGTCCTTGTCGCGCGGCCCCTCGGTGCCGCGCTGGCAATCCTCGATATAGGCCTTCACCGGGGCGTCCCAGTGCCGGACGTTGGAGGCGTTGATCGCGAATTCCTTGGCCGAGGCCGGGACCGACATGGCGGGGCTGGTCAGGCGGAACACGCCCTCGGCGCGGTCGAGCACGTAGGATTGCGTGCCCTCGCCCAGGGTCAGGATCAGCGCGGTGGCCGGGCCGTAGGTCACGAAGCCGGCGGCGATCTGGGCGGTGCCGGGGGTGGTGAACGAGGCCAGGGGGTTGGCCGGGTCCTTGATGGAGGGGCGGATGCCAAAAATCATCCCCACCGCCATGTTGACGCCGATGTTGGACGAGCCGTCGAGCGGGTCGATGGCGACCGCCAGCGGCGCGTCCGGGTTCAGCCGCATCACATCCTCGGCCTCCTCGGAGGCGACCTCGGCCACGGGCGCGCCCTGCAGGGCAGCGGTGACGCTCTCGTGGGCGATCACGTCCAGCGCCTTCTGGACGTCGCCGTCGCTGTTGTGATCGCCGGCCGCCGCGAGATCGCCGCCGAGCGCGCCGCGCCCGATCAGGGTGCTGATCTCCACCGCCGAGCCCGCAATTGCACGGATCACCGCGGCGGCATCCTTCAAGGCCGGGTTGGCTTCGACCGCCTGCGCCAGGCAGGTCTCGAGCGGCGTCCCGATCGCTGCTGAAATTGCCATCGGCCTATCTCTCCTGCTCGGATCCCGCCTGCCGGGATCGCGCGTTCCGCGTCGGGTCTGTACCGGCCCCTCTAGCACCATGATAGCGGGCGGCGCGCCCCGATCGACAACAACCGGAGGCGTCACGCTCAAGATTTCTGGGGGATCTTGTGTCATAGGACAAAAAAAACGACACCTCCGCCATGCGCAATCTCTCCCTCAAGCAGCTTCAGGCGGTAGCGGCGGTGGCCCGCCTGGGTACCATGACCCGGGCCGCGCAGGAGCTGAACGTCACCTCGGCTGCCCTCTACGCGCGCATCCGCCAATTGGAGGAGGAGGCCGGGCTGCTGCTGTTCGACCGGACGCCGGGCGGCCTCAAGCCCACCGATGCCGGGCGCGAGATGCTCTGGGCGATCGATAGCATCAACACCGTGCTCGAGACCTGCACCGACCGGCTGCGAACCCTGCGCGGCGCCGAGGGTGGCCGGGTGGCGCTCGGCGTCGTCTCGACGGCCAAGTACTTCGCCCCCCAGGTGATCGCCGGCTTCGTCAAGAAGCATCCCGGGGTCGAGATCAGCCTGTCGGTGCGCAACCGCGGCCAGACCGTCGAGGCGCTGCGCGGCTACGAGATCGATTTCGCCGTGATGGGCCGCCCGCCCCGGGACTTCCCGATCGAGGCTGCCACCTTCGGTCCCCACCCGCTGGTGCTGGTCGCGGCCCCGAGCCATCCCCTCGCCGGCCGGACCGGCCTGTCCCGCGAAGATCTGGCCGACCAGCCGTTCTTTTTCCGCGAAGAGGGCTCCGGCACGCGCACGGTCTTCGAAGAGTTCATGAGCGGCATCCTGGTCAAGCGCGCACTCCTCGACATCGACACCGGATCCAATGAGACCATCAAGCAATCGGTGATGGCCGGGCTCGGCATCGCGCTCCTGTCGGTGCATTCCGTGGCGGCCGAGGTCGAGAGCGGCCGCCTCGCCCTCCTCGACGTGAAGGGCCTGCCGATCCGGCGCGACTGGTACGCCGTGCGCCGGGCCGACAAGGTCTTGGGGCCGGCGGCCTCCGCGGTCTGGTCCTACCTGATGAGCGACGGCGCCCGCATGCTGCCGGGCGTCACGCTCCTCGAAGTCGCGGGGGCCAAGGCGTGAGCACTCCCGGCATCGTCGTCGCCGGGGCCGGGCAAGCAGGCTTCCAGCTCGCCGCCTCCCTGCGCGAGGGCGGCTTCCGGGACCCGATCACCCTGGTGGGCGACGAGACCGCCCTGCCCTACCAGCGCCCGCCCCTGTCGAAGGCGTATCTGGCGGGCAAGACCGATGCCGAGGGCCTGTTCCTGCGCCAGCCCGGCTTCTTCGCCGAGCATGCCATCACCCATCGGCCGGGGATCCGAGCCGTCGCGATCGACCGGGCGGGGCGGAGCCTTCAGCTCTCGGACGGCCAGAGCCTCGCCTACGACCACCTCGTGCTGGCCACCGGCGCCCGCAACCGGCCGCTGCCGGTGCCAGGCGCGGATTTCCCGAACGTGCAGCAGCTGCGCGGCCTCGCAGACGCTGACGCACTGCGGGCGGCGCTCGGCGAGGCCAAGGCCATCGTCGTGGTCGGCGCAGGCTTCATTGGGCTGGAATTCGCTGCCGTGGCCGCCGCCCGGGGCCTGTCGGTGACCGTTGTGGAGTCGGCCGACCGGCCGATGGCCAGAGCTGTCTCGCCGGAGATCGGGCAGTTCTTTCGAGCCGCCCACGAAGCCATGGGCGTGCACTTCGCCTTCGGGGCCGGCGTGACCGCGATCACGGGTCGGGCGGGCCGCGCCACCGGCATCGTCCTGGCCGACGGACGGGAACTCCCCGCCGATTTCATCCTGATCGGCATCGGTGTGCTGCCGAACCGGGAGCTCGCCGCGGAGGCCGGCCTTCCAGCGGAGGACGGGGTGCGGGTCGACGCCTTCCTGGCGACGCCCGATCCCGCGATCTCGGCGATCGGCGATTGCGTCCGCTTCCCGAGCCCCTTCGCCCACGGGCTCACCCCGGACGGCACCGTGCGGATCGAGTCGGTGCAGAACGCCATCGACCAGGGCCGCTGCCTCGCCGCGCGGCTCAACGGGAAACCGGCAGCCTACGGGGCGCTGCCGTGGTTCTGGAGCGACCAGGGTCCGCACAAGCTGCAGATCGCCGGCCTGTCCGGCCCCGGCGATGCCAGCGTGGTCCGGGGGTCCGGCGCGGCGTTCTCGGTGTTCCGCTTCCGGGACGGGGCCTTGAGGGCCGTGGAATCGGTCGACCGGGCGGGCGACCACATGATCGCCCGGCGCCTGCTGGCGGCCGGCACGCCGCTCACCCCCGAGCAGGCGGCCGATCCGGGCTTTGATCTCAAGGCCCTGGCGATGGCGCGGCCCTGACCTGGGCCGGTCAATTCGAGAAGGTGATCTTCGGCCCCGGCCGCTGGAGAGCCACCGCCGTGGCGATCCCAAGGCCCAAGATCGTGACCGCGCAGGCCGCCAGCGCCCCGAACTGCCCGAGTTGCAGCAAGGCCTGACCCAGGACCGCGACCCCGAGGGCCTGACCGCAGAAGAACGAGAAGGCGTGCAGGGCCACCGCGGAGGCGCGGGCCGTCGGCGCGACCTCGGTCACCTGCGTCTGGAAGGTGTTGTGCAGCATGTAGAAGCCGAGCCCCATGGCGGTCAGGGCGGCGCAATCGACCTGCCAGCTTCCGGCCAGCCCGACGACGGTGAGCGAGGCGCCGCAGATCAGGCCGCCGCCGATCAGCATCCGGGGCATGCCGAGGAGCCGCACCAGCAGCCCCACCAAGGCGGAGTAGAGCAGGCCGCCGATGGCAAAGCCCGCGAGCACCAGGCCGGCCTCCCGCGGGCCGCCCTCGCCGCGGGCCTCGATCAGCGGGGCGAGATGCGGGAACACGCCGAAGATCGCGATCGCTTCGACGAACACCGCGGAGAACAAGATCCGGGCGCGCGGATTGGCCAGGATGGTGCGGTAGCGCTGCACCGCCTGCCCGAAGGCCGGGCGCCGGGCCGGAAGGCGGCCAGTGCGGTCGAAGCCGAACACCGTCGCGGCACAGGCGATGGCAGCGACGAGCGCGGTTACCGCGAACACCCCGCGCCAGCCGATCGCCGCCTCGATCAGCCCCGCGAAGGTCGAGCCGGTGAGCTGCCCGAGGATCACCGCCACCAGGAAGCGCCCGATCGCCACCTGCCGCCGGTCCATGGGCACCCGGTCGCCCAACAGCGCCAGCGACAGCGGGATGCAGCCCCCCGCCGCCGCCCCGGCCAGCATCCGCAGGCCGAACAGGCTGCCGATATCCGGGGCGAGGCTGCACAGGACCAGGGCGCCGGCCAGCACCGCCAGGCAGACGCTCATCACCCGTTCCTTGCCGAGCGCGTCACCCACGGGGCCCAGCACCGGCTGGATGAAGGCGTAGGGCAGCGCGAAGGCGGTGGAGAGGAGCGCCACCGTGTGCGCGTCGCTGCCGAGATCCCGGGCGAGCACGCCGACCAGGGGCTCGACCGAGCGCAGCGCGAAGGTGCTGCCGAACCCGGCGCAGGCGAGGACCACGATCAGCCGTGGGATCGAGGCGGCCGGCGCCTGTGTGACGGTCGCGGGCGGCGTGAGCGCCGGCTCTTGTCTGTCGAGCATGGAGAGGATTCGCGCCGCGGCGGGACTCAAGGTCCGCGGCATCGCATCTCCGCGGCCGGAGCGAAACCCACCCGGATCAATGCGCGTAGAAGGCCGGATCCGAATTGTCGCTCGGATGCTCGAACGCCCAGCGGAGCGCCGAGGAGAGCGGGATGTTGTAGGTCAGCCCCCGCGGCGGCACCGGCTTGAGGAACCAGGTCTCGTAGATCTTCGTAATCTCGGGGCTGCGGTAGAGATCGGCCGTGGCCTTATCGACTACCGCCTTGAAGGCCGGATCGTCCCGGCGCAGCATGATCCCGTAGGGTTCCGGGTTGGACAGAGTCTCCTGGCTGATCACGTAAGCCGCGGGATCCTTCGACTGGGCGGCCACGACACTGAGCTGCACGTCATCCATGACGAAGGCCGCCGCCCGGCCGGTCTCGACCAGCAAAAAACCTTCCGGCACGTCCTTGGCGGCGATCACGTTGATGCCGAGCTTGCGCTCATTGTTGGCCTTGATCAGCATCAGGATGTTGGTCGAGCCGGCCACCGACGACACCGACTTGCCGCGCAGATCCTCCAGGCTGCCGATTGCCTGGTCTTTCCGGGAGATGAACCGGGTCGCGGTGAGGAAGTGGGTGTTGGCGAAGTCGACCTGCTTCTTGCGCTCCGTGTTGTTGGTGGTGGTGCCGCATTCGAGGTCGGTGGTGCCGTTGGTCATCAGCGGGATGCGGGACGAGGAGTTCACGAATTCCATTGCAATTTCGAGACCCGGCATCTTCAGCTCGCGCTTCACCGCGTCGGCGATCGTCCGGCAGATATCGACCGCGAAGCCGACCACCTTCTGGTTCTGGTCGAGGTAGCTGAAGGGCGGCGCGGTATCGCGCACCCCGAGCACGATCCGGTTGTTGTCCTTGATCTTCTTGAGGGTGCCGGTGAGCGCATCGGCCTGGGCCGCCGGGGGAAGGGCCGCGAGCAGAACGGCGAGGATCGGGGTGAGCAGGCGCATGGGCTGGCAGGCTCCGGGGTCGTGCATCGAGGCGCCGGCCGAGACGGGCGGCGGGAAGCCGGATCAGACTTCCGATTACCGCTCAGCAAGAGTCCGGCCGCGGGGATGCCGGATGGCGGAACCAAGACCGGTTTCCGACCGAACCGAACGCCGGGATATTGATCATCCCTCCGATTTGGCCGCGTGCAGGACCGGCAAGGCGCGCAACGCATCGGTGGCGTAGTCGAGGAAGGCGTTGACCCGGGCCGGCCGGAGCCCCTGGCTCGGGGTGACGAGTTGCACCGGCACCGGCGGCGGTTCGTGCGACACCAGCAAGCGCACGAGGCGGCCGGCGGCGATGTCCTCGGCGGCCTGATAGGACAGCACCTGGGCGATGCCCCGCCCGGCCCGGGCCGCGACCAGCGCCGCCTCGACCTCGTTGACGATGAGGCGCGGTGTGAGGCGGACGCGGTTGGCACCGAAGCGCCATTCGCGGATGTTCGCGCGGACCGTGCCCAGGATGGTGTCGTGGTCGGCGAGGTCCGCGGGCGTCCGCGGCGTTCCTCGCACCGCGAGGTAGCCCGGGCTCGCCACGACCACCCGGCTCACCTGCCCGACCCGGCGCGCGACGAGGCGGGATTCCGCGAGTTGCCCGATCCGCAGGGCGACGTCGATCCCCTCCTCCACGAGGTCGAGGTTGCGGTCGGCGAGCACCAGCTCGACCTGCACCTCCGCGTAGGCATCGAGAAAGCCGGACACGACCGGCGCGACGTGCTTGCGCCCGAACAGGACCGGAGCCGTCACCCGCACCAGGCCGCGCACCGCGTCGCCCGCCGCGCCGGAGACGGCCGCCTCGTAGCCCGCGAGCAGGAAGCGCGCGCGCTCGGCCAGTTCGAGCCCCGCCGGGGTCGGTGCGAGGCGCCGGGTGGTGCGTTCCACCAGCCGCGTGCCGGCCCGCGCCTCCAGGCTAGCCAGCGCCCGGGTCGCGGCAGCGGCCGAGCGGCGCGACCGGCGCGCGGCCCCGGCGAGACTGCCGGCGTCGATGATCGCAACGTAGAGGGCGAGTTCGTCCAGCCGGTCCATGGATCATTTCAGAAACTGAAATTCTGAGTGTCAGAGCCTCCGGATTATCGTCAGGCTTTGCAAGAGCCATAGTCCGGGCCTCGCTGGAGACCTCGACCATGTCCGACCCTGACCTGACCCTCTACGGCCTGCGCCTCTCAGGCCATTCGCACCGCGCGGAACTGTTTCTGTCGCTGCTGGGGCTGCCCTATCGCTTCGTCGAGGTGGCGAGCGCGGAGCAGCGGGCCGCCACCGCGTTCCAGCGCCTCAATCCGCTGGGCCAGATCCCCGTCCTGGCCGACGGCGCGGCTGTGATCCCGGACAGCAACGCGATCCTGGCCTATCTGGCGGCGCGCTACGCGCCCGACGGCGGCTGGATGCCGGCCGACCCGCTGGCTGCCGCTTCGGTCCAGCGCTGGCTGTCGATCGCCGCCGGGGAGATACGCACCGGGCCGGCGCTCGCCCGGCTGATGGTGGTGTTCGGCGCGACCGCCGACCGGGCGACGGTGCACGCCACCGCGGCGCGGATCCTGACCTTCATGGACGGGCATCTGGCCGAGCGCCCGTATCTCGCGACCGAGCGGGCGACGCTCGCCGACATCGCCTGCTATTCCTACGTCGCCCACGCCCCCGAGGGCGGCGTCTCGCTCGCTCCCTACCCGGCCGTCCGGGCCTGGATCGCCCGGGTGGAGGCCCTGCCGGGCTTCATCCCGATGCCGTCCTCACCCATCCCCGAACAGGCGTGAGGTGCGCCATGGCCGATTTCCACGCAGACGAATTGATCGCGCAGGCCCATGCCGGCCATGTCCTCGGCGGCACCCCGGCGATCCGGAGCTTCATGCCCGATCAGCACCGCCTGTTCTTCGCGGGCCTGCCCTATCTCTTGATCGGGACCGCGGACGCCGCCGGCGCGCCGGTCGCGACCCTGCTGACCGGCGCGCCCGGCTTCGTGCAGAGCCCGGACGCGACGCACCTCGCTATCGCCGCGGCGCTCGACCCCGCCGACCCGGCGGCCGAGTTCCTGGTGCCGGGTGCCGAGGCCGGGATCTTGGGCATCGATCTGGCGACGCGGCGGCGCAACCGCGCCAACGGCCGCATCGTCCGTCGCGACGGGACCGGCCTGACCGTGGCCGTCGCGCAGAGCTTCGGCAATTGCCCGCAATACATCCAGCGGCGCGCGGTCGAGCCGGCGCCGCGCCAGCCGGGCCCGACCGAGATCTTGACGGCCCTTGATGCGGAGGCCGGGGCGCTGATCGACGGAGCCGATACGCTGTTCGTGGCGACCCGGTCGCGAGACGGCCTCCGGGAGGGCGGCGCCGACATCTCGCACCGGGGCGGGCGGCCGGGCTTCGTCCGGCGCCGCGGCGACGTGCTGACGGTGCCGGATTTCTCCGGCAACCGCTACTTCAACACGCTCGGCAACCTGATCGGCGAGCCCCGCGCGGCGCTGTTGATCCTCGATTTCGCCTCAGGCGACCTGCTGGTCCTGCAGGGCCGCACCGAGATCGATTGGACGGGCGCCGCGGGGCTCTTGGGTTCGCAGCGCTCCTGGTCCTTCACGGTGACAAGCGGCTGGCGGCGCCGGGGGGCCGTTCCCCTGCGCTGGAGCGAGCCGGAGCCGGCGCCGCAACTCGCGCGCACCGGCATCTGGGCCGAGGCCGAGAGGGTCTGATCATGGGTCAGGCCGTGCCGGCCGCCGCCTCGTGCGCCTGGGCGAGTTGGGCATCCGCGGCGGCGACTTTCTGGAAGGCCGGGCGTCCGCGGACGCGCTCGACATAGGCCGACAGTGCCGGATCGGGCGCGACCAGGCCGAAGCCCATCGTCCAGCCGAGCGCGCTGCCCCAGAGGATGTCCGCCGCGCTGAAGCGATCACCGAGCAGGTACGGGCCCGGCTTCAGCGCCTCGGCGATCCGCGCGATCACGCTGTCGTAATCGGCATAGGCCGACATGGCCCGCGGCCCGGGCTCCCGCTGGAGATGGCGGTCGATCACCGCGGGCTCGAAGCAGGAGCCGTAGAACACCATCCAGCGCAGATACGTCCCCCGGCCGGGATCGGTGATCGCTGGCGCCAGGCCGGCTTCGGGAAAGAGGTCGGCGAGATACAGGTAGACCGCCGCCTGCTCGGTCACCAGCGCCTCGCCGTGGCGGATCGCCGGCACCTTCGCCATCGGGTTGATCGCGCGATAGGCGTCTCCGAGATGCTCGCCCGCCCGCATGTTGAGGACGTGCAGGCGATGTGGCGCGCCGAGCTCCTCCAGCAGGACGCGCACCCCGGTCGAGCGGGTATTCGGCGCGTGATAGAACGCGATCTCCGGCGTATTCGCCATGCGGCATCCTCCCAATATCTATGATTGGCGCGGCGATACGCTTCGTCCGGCCGCAGGATCGGGTCAATCGTGCAGCGCACTGGTTCGGCGCGACGGAACATCCGGATTCGACCGAGGCCGGTCTATACGGGTCGCTCTCTTCCGCCGGGACCGGAATCGCGGCAGGGACGTTGGGCGATTGTGCGATGCCGCGCGTTGGGGTGCCGGCCGGCGCGACGCGACCCGGGGATTTGAGTTCTGATGGCGAAGATACTGTTGGTCGAGGACCATGAAGAGATCTGGGACTTCCTGTCCCGACGCCTCAAGCGCCGCGGCTACGAGGTGATCCTGGCCCATGACGGCGAGGCCGGCGTCCAGCAGGCCCGGTCGGGCCAGCCCGACGTGATCCTGCTCGACATGAACCTGCCGGTGCTGGACGGCTGGTCGGCGGCGCGGGCGCTGAAATCCGGATCCGACACGCGGGCGATCCCGATCATCGCGCTCACCGCCCACGCCATGTCCGGGGACCGGGACAAGGCGATCCAGGCGGGCTGCGACGACTACCATCCCAAGCCGGTCGATTTCTCCAAGCTGCTCAGCCAGATCAGCGCCGCCCTGGGCGAGACCGCGCAAGCCGGCTGAGGCCGGCCGGCACGATAGGCTCCCCGAACCGCCCCGCTGTCGCGGGCGGCAGCGTCCCCGAGTTCGATGAAGTTTGGAGCGTATCCGTGAGCGAGGATCCCGTCACCGCCCAGCGCCTTAAGCAGGGCCTGCCGGTCATCGTCGCCCTCGCCTCGACCCTGCTGGTCGTGTCGATCATGGCGGCCCTGTATCTCGGGCGTGAGATCCTGGTGCCGGTGACGCTGGCGATCCTGCTGAGCTTCGTCCTGGTGCCGGCGGTGCGCGTGCTCCGGCGGATCCGCGTGCCGCGGGCGGCGGCGGTGATGCTGGTGGTGGTGATCGTGTTCGGCGGCCTGTTCGGGATCGGCAGCCTGATCGCCACCGAAGCATCGCAGCTCGCCTCCGACCTGCCGCGCTACACCCAGGTGATGCGCACCAAGATCAAGGACCTGCGCGGTGCTACCGCAGGGACCGGGACCCTGTCGCGGATGGTCGACATGGTCCAGGATCTGAGCGCCACGCTCCAGCCGCCCGCGGCCATCGAGGTCAAGGGCGAGCCGGGAACCCGCACGCACCCGCTCACCGTGGAGATCAGCCCGGCCCGGGCGAGCGTGGTCGAGACGTTTCAGACCTTCGCGGGGCCGATCCTGCATCCGCTGGCCACCACCGGGCTGATCCTGATCTTCACGATCTTCATCCTGCTCCAGCGCGAGGACCTGCGGAACCGGGCGATCCGGCTGGCGGGCGGCTCCGGGGACCTGCGCCGGGTGACGGCGGCGATCGACGACGCCACCAGCCGGCTCAGCCGGTTCTTCCTGGCCCAGCTCGCCCTCAACATCGCCTTCGGGGTGGTGATCGGGGTGGGCCTCTGGCTGATCGGCGTGCCGAGCCCGACGCTGTTCGGCGTGCTCGCGGCGATCCTGCGCTTCGTCCCCTATATCGGCGCCGCGATCAGCGCACTGCTGCCGCTGATCCTCGCCGCCGCGGTCGATCCCGGCTGGACCATGGTGATCGCCACGGCGGCCCTGTTCCTGGTGGTGGAGCCGATTGCCGGCCACGTGATCGAGCCGCTGCTCTACGGCCACTCCACCGGCCTCTCGCCGATCGCCGTGATCCTGGCGGCCACGATCTGGACCTTCCTGTGGGGGCCGATCGGCCTCGTGCTCGCCACCCCGCTCACCGTCTGCCTGGTCGTGCTCGGGCGCCACGTGGAGCGGCTCTGGTATCTCGACGTGCTGCTCGGCGACCGGCCCGCCCTGGCGCCGCCCGAGATCTTCTACCAGCGCATGCTGGCGGGCGATCCGGCCGAGGCGATCGACCAGGGCTGGCAGTTCCTCAAGGAGCGGGCGCTCGTCACCTATTACGACGAGGTCGCCCTGGCCGGGCTGCTGCTCGCGCAGGAAGATCTCTCGCGCGGTACGCTCGACCGCGCCCGCCAGGACGAGGTCGGCGCCGCGATCCGCACCGTGGTGGCGCGGCTCGGGACCGCGCCGGTGGCCCGGCGGACTTGGCGGGGCTCGGCGCGCTCGCCCGACACCGAGACCGCGGCGGCGCTGGCCGCCGTCGGGCCGGACCGGCAGGTCGCCGGCATCGTGCTCGCTCGGGAAGAACTCGATCCGGCCTGGCGCAGCGAGACGCCGGTGCTCTGCGTGTCGAGCCGCGGCCCGTTCGACGAGGCGGCGACCCTGATGCTCAGCCAGATCCTGGCCCGGCACGGGCTGGCCTCGCAGACCCTGTCGATGGCCGCGATCCGGGCCGGCGAGCGGCCCGCGAATCCGGAGGGCCTGGCGCTGATCTGCTTCTCCTACCTGGAGCCGGTCAGCCTGTCGCAGATCCGCTTCACCGTGCGGCAGGCCCGGGCCGCGGTGCCGGGCGTGCGCATCCTGGTTGGCTTCTGGCGCGAGCGCGACCCGGCGACCCTGGATCGCCTGCGCCGGGCGACCTCGGCCGATTTCCTGGTGACCTCGCTGAACGAGGCGCTCTCCGCAGTGCTGAATGCCTGCCGGGACCCGGCGCCCCCGCGAATCGCGCCGGCGCCCGCCAAGGCCCTGCCGAGCGCGGCCCAAACGGCGGCGGCCTAGCCTCAGGGCGCACACGAAGCGCGACATTGGTGCCATCGACAACGTCGATCGGCCCCCTAAAGTCGCAGCCGGGTACCGGTATCAGGCCGGGATCCGCATTCTTCAGGATCGAAAGAAACAAGACCGCGCGGCATGTCCGATTCTCCCGAAAAGCCCCCCATCGGACCGAGCGCCGTGGTCAGAGACGGTGCGGCGAGCGATGTCGCCGACCGCACGAGCGACATCTTCTTCGCCGCGGTGGAAACCACCCGGATGCCGATGATCGTCACGGATCCGCGCCAGCCGGACAACCCGATCATCTTCGCCAACCGCGCCTTCCTGGCCATGACCGGCTACACGCCGGAAGAACTGGTCGGGCGCAATTGCCGGTTCCTGCAAGGCCCGGAGACCGATCGCGAGACCGTCGACCAGGTCCGCGCCGCGATCGCCGAGCGGCGCGAATTCGCCACCGAGATCCTGAATTACCGCAAGAACGGCTCGACCTTCTGGAACGCTCTGTTCGTCTCGCCGGTGTACAACTCGGCCGGCGAGCTGGTGTATTTCTTCGGCTCGCAGCTCGACGTCTCGCGCCGCCGCGACGCCGAGGAAGCCCTGGGCCAGGCGCAGAAGATGGAGGCGCTAGGCCAGCTCACCGGCGGCATTGCGCACGACTTCAACAACCTGCTGCAGGTGATCGTCGGCTATGTCGACATCCTGGCGTCCGGGCTGGAGAAGCCGGATGCCGACCGGGCCCGGCTGGGGCGCGCCACCGACAACATCCGGCAAGCGGCCGAGCGCGCGACCACGCTGACGCAGCAGCTCCTGGCCTTCGCCCGCAAGCAGCGGCTGGACGGGCGTGCCGTCAACCTCAACACCCTCGTCGAGGGCATGCGCGAGATGGTCGCCCGCTCGGTGGGCGAGGTGGTGACGATCGAGCTGGATCTCGCCCGGGACCTCTGGAACTGCCGGGTCGATCCGACCCAGGCCGAGGTCGCGATCCTCAACGTGCTGATCAACGCCCGCGACGCGATGCCGGAGGGCGGCACCGTCAAGATCACCACCGAGAACACCGAGATCGTGGCGGGCGGCGAGATCGGGCCGCTGCGCCCCGGCCGCTACGTCAGCATCGCCATCCGGGACACCGGCACCGGCATCCCGCCCGCGGTGCTCGCCCGGGTGATGGACCCGTTCTTCACCACCAAGGAAGAGGGCAAGGGCACCGGGCTCGGCCTGTCGATGGTCTACGGCTTCGCCAAGCAATCGGGCGGTGCCGCCCAGATCGAGTCGGCGGTCGGCGCCGGCACGACGGTGCGCCTGTCCTTCCCGGCCACCGACAGCGACGCGCATGCCCCGTCCAAGGTCTCGCACCGGGCGGTGGACCGGCAGGGCACCGAGACGATCCTGATCGTGGACGACCGCGAGGACGTGGCCGAGCTCGCCCGCACCATCCTGCGGGATTTCGGCTACACGACGTTGATGGCCAGCAATGCCCGCGAGGCCCTGGAGATCCTGGATTCCAGCGAGCGCATCGACCTGCTGTTCACCGACCTGATCATGCCGGGCGGCATGAACGGCGTGCTGCTCGCCCGGGAGGCGCGCCGCCGCCAGCCCAAGCTCAAGGTTCTGCTCGCCACGGGCTACGCGGAGGCGAGCCTGGAGCGAACCGATATCGGCGGTTCGGAGTTTGACCTGCTCAACAAGCCTTACCGGCGCACGGAGCTGGTCCGCCGCGTGCGGGCGATCCTCGACGGTCCGACCGGCGTAGGCTGAGCCTGAGGAGAGGCGCGATGGCGCAGGGAGACAAAGCGAAATACACCGACAAGCAGAAGCGCAAGGCCGAGCACATCGCGGAATCCTACGAGGCCCGCGGCGTGCCGGAGCAGGAGGCGGAGTCCCGCGCTTGGGCCACCGTCAACAAAGACGACGGCGGCGGCAAGAAGCCGGGCGGCTCCGGCCGCGGCAAGGCCACCGGCCATCCGGCAGCCCACAAGGGCGGCACCACGGGCGGCAAGGCCTCCGCCGGCCGAACACCGGAACAGCGCTCGGCCTCGGCCAAGAAGGCTGCGGCGACGCGCAAGGCGAATGCTGCAGCGAGCGCGTGATCGGACGACGTGGGATCGAACTGGCCCCAGTCATTCTTACTTCCGAAAGTGGGGTGGAAAGCAGTCCTTACGGCGCTTCGACCACTGATCGTCCAGGCGAAACGCCCTTTCTCGCGCGCGAAGGAACTGGGCCATGCCGACACAGACCGTTCTCGCCGCCGCCGCGCTGGCACTTGCACACGGTTCGCCGCAGCCACTTCCCTCCGTCTCGGCCACGACGAGCTACCACAGGGCCGAAATCAACGGCGTGGGTGTCTTCTATCGCGAGGCTGGTCCGCGTGCCGCACCCACGATCCTCCTGCTGCATGGCTATCCATCGTCGTCGCGGCAGTGGGACCCGCTACTGCCGCTGCTCGCCGACCGCTACCACCTGATCGCGCCAGACTATCCCGGCTTCGGCCACAGCGATGCGCCATCGCCCGAACAGTACTCCTATACCTTCGACAACATTGCCGCGACGATCGAGGGCTTGATCGCGCATCTTGGCATCGAACGGTACACGCTCTTCATGCAGGATTACGGCGGCCCGGTCGGGTTCCGCATGGCGCTCGCCCACCCCGAGCGGGTGCGTGCGTTGATCGTCCAGAATGCCAACGCCTACGCCGAGGGGCTCGGGCCGAAGTGGCAGGGCATTGCCAAGTTCTGGGCCGACCCCGCAACTCACCCTGAGCAGGTCGACGCCTTCACATCCCTTGAAGGAGCCAAGCAGCGCCATCTCGGCACCAGCCCGAACCCCGAACGGTACAACCCGGACACCTGGGCGGATGAGTACGCCAACCTGTCCCGGCCGGGTGAGCGGGTCATCCAGGCTGCCCTTCTCTACGACTACCGCACGAACGTGGCGTCTTACCCGGTCTGGCAGGAATGGATGCGCGGTCATCCGTTGCCGACCCTTGTGCTGTGGGGCCGCTACGACCCGTCCTTCCTCGTGCCCGGGGCGGAAGCCTATCGACGCGACATGCAGACGGCGGAGTTACATATCCTCGACGCCGGACACTTCGCGCTGGACGAGGCGACGGATGAGGTCGCGCGGCTAACACGCGACTTTCTTGCTCGGCATATCGAGACTGCGAAAGCTCCCGCGTCCGCGCCTCAATAGAACCTAGGGCGCCCGATCGAACGTCCGAGATGTGTCAACAACGGACTCCATCATCCGTCCCATCCCCCCTCGCACCTCACGCCCGATCCCGCCGCTCAACCAGCTTGACCAACGTGTGCAGCATTCGGTTCGCCGGCGTCGGAATGCCCAGCGCCGCGCCTCGCCGCACGACGTATCCGTTGAGGTGGTCGATCTCGCTGGGCCGGCCCCGGGCGAGGTCCTGGGCGGTGGAGGAGCGCTGGTCGGCCATGCTGGTGCTGAGGGCGAGCACCGTGTCGCGGATGTCGTCGGGCACGGAGACGCCAGAGGCGCGAGCCACTGCGACGCATTCCTGCACCACGTCGGTCATCGCGGCGATCACGCCCGCCCCCTGGACTAGGCGGCCGTAGGGCAGCTGGGTCAGGGCCGAGAGGGCGTTGTAGGCGCAGTTCAGGATCAGCTTGCCCCAGAGCGCATCCAGGGCGCGGTCCGAGACGGTGGTCGGGATCCCGGCCGCATCGAACGCGGCGGCAATCGTCGGGCTCGCCTCCGAGGCGCCAAGCACCAGGTCGCCCCTTCCGTTATGGCGGACGTGGCCCGGCCCGACCATCTCGGTGGCGACGTAGACGGCCACCGGCACCACGGGCCGCCCGAGCACGGCGCCCAGGCGCTCGGCATTGTCGACGCCGTTCTGGAGGCTGAGGATCGCGGCCGAGGGGCTGAGATGTGCGGCGATCGTCGCCCCGGCGGCTTCCGTGTCGCCCGACTTGACGCAGACCAGCACCAGATCGGCGCCTGCGACGCCCTGGCCGGACGCGGTCGCCTGGACTGGGACAGTCTCGCGCCCGGCCGCGCTCTCCAGCACAAGCCCGTCGGACCGAACCGCCTCGACCAGCGCGGGGCGACCGATCAGCGTGACCGCGTGGCCGGCCCGGGCCAGCAGGAAGCCGTAATAGCAGCCGACCGCCCCGGCTCCGAGAATCGCGATCTTCATCGGGGCGCCGCCGCGGCGCGCTCGGAATGGAACGGGGCGGCGCCGACCGCGCTCGTCCGGACATGGTCGAGCAGGGCCTGGACCGGGTGGCGCAGGCGCACGCCATCGACGAGCTTCGCCTGCGACCGGCAGGAATAGCCGTCCGCCAGCAGGGTGCCGGCAGGGGCATCGGCCACGTGGTGCGCCCAGCTCAAGCCGTAGATCGCCTCGGAGGTGGCGCGGTTGCGCGTCTCGTGGCCGTAGGTCCCGGCCATGCCGCAGCAGCCCGCCGCCGGCACGTCGAGCCGCAGCCCGAGATGGGTGAACACCGCCTGCCAGTCGCGCACCGCGCCGGGGGCGTTGGTGCGCTCGGTGCAATGGGGCAGCAGCCGCAGGGTCGCGCCGCCCTGACGGGGCGCGATCCGGTCGAGCTGGGTGGCCAGCCATTCCTGCAGGATCTGGACCTTGGGCAGGTCGTCGCCGCCGAGCGCCTGGGCGTATTCGGACCGGTAGGTCAGCGTCATCGAGGGGTCGAGACCGATGAGCGGCACGCCCGAGCGGGCGAGCGTCCGCAGCATCGCGGCGTTAGACCACGCCACCGCGGCGAACCGGGCCAGGAAGCCGTGGACGTGCAGCGGCTTGCCGTTCGGCCTGTAGGGTACGAGCCAGGGCTGGAAGCCGAGCGCGATCAGGAGCGCGCAGGCATCCACCACCAGGGCCGCCTCGAAATGGCTGGTGAAGGCGTCCTGCACCAGCAGGACCGCGCGCTCGCGCTCCGCCGGGGCGAGCCGGTCCAGCGCCGCCGGGGTCGCGGTGGCGACGCCGAGCGCCGCGAGCCGCGCCTTCAGGTCGCCGGGCGACAGGGCCGGGATCTCGACCAGGCCGGCCTTGGCGAGCAGCCTCCGGGCGACCGGGTTGGTCAAGGCCGCGTTGCTCAGGCGCGGCATCCGGGCCGCCAGCGGCAGAAGCGGCTCGAGCGCCGCCACGAGATGGTCCTTCAGGGGCCTGGCGTAGCGGGCGTGGTAGAGCGCCAGGAACTTGGCCCGGAAGGTCGGCACGTCGACCTTGATCGGGCAGGAACCCGTGCAGGACTTGCAGGCGAGGCAGCCATCCATCGCCTCCTTCACGGCGTGCGAGAAGTCGCCGTCGTCGGGCGCGCGCCGAACAGCGCTCCGCAGAGTCGCAAAAAGATCGGGCAGCCAGCCGGCGCGCTGACGCTTCAGCTCGACGGCCGGGTCGATGCCCGCCTGCGCGGCCAGGCGCAGCCACTCGCGCATCAGCGAGGCGCGGCCCTTGGGCGAGTGCCGCCGCTCCCGGGTTGCCTTCCAGGACGGGCACATCGCGTCGTCCGGGTCGTAATTGAAGCAGGCGCCGTTGCCGTTGCAGTGCAGGGCCTCGTCGAAATCCTGCCGGACCGGCGGCGGGATCGTGCGGTCCTGCTCGCCCCGGCGGGGCACGCCGTCGATCTGGGTGAGCGCGCCGCCCCGAGCCGAGGCAATCTTGCCCGGGTTCATCCGGTCGCCCGGATCGAAGGCGCGCTTGATGGCCTCCAGCGCCGGCATCAGCGGCCCGAAGGTCGCGGGCACGAATTCGGAGCGGAACCCCTTGCCGTGCTCGCCCCAGAGCAGGCCGCCATACTTGGCGGTGAGGGCGACCACGCCCTCGGTCACCTCGCGGATCAGGGCGTTCTGGTTTGGGTCCTTCAGGTCGATGGCTGGGCGGACATGCAGCACGCCGGCATCGACATGGCCGAACATGCCGTAGCGCAGCCCCTTGGCATCGAGCAGCGCCCGGAACTCGGCGATGAAGTCGGCCAGCCGCTCCGGCGGCACGGCGGTATCCTCGACGAACGGGATCGGGCGCGCGTCGTCCTTGGCGGCGCCGAGCAGGCCGACCGCCTTCTTGCGCATCGTCCAGAGTTTTTCGATCGCCTCGCCGCGGGCGATCGTGAAGCCCAGACGCTTGGTCTCCGTACCGCGCTCGGCCGCCAGCATCGTGGTGAGCCGCGCCAGGGCGGCGTCCACGGCCTGCGCATCGTCGCCGACGAACTCCATGAGGTTGATGCCGTGGACCGGACGGCCGCCCGGATCGTCTGGGAAAAAGGCCTGCACCTCGGCCCAGATCGGGTCCTGGCGGGCGAGCCCCAGCACGGTGGAATCGATGGTCTCCACGGAGGCGGCGCCGAACGGTAGCAGGGCTTGGGCGTCACGCAGGGCCGCGTCGAAATCCACGTAGGAGAGCGCCACCAGCACTGAGGCCTTCGGGATCGGCAGCACGTTGAGCCGCGCCTCCGCGATCAATGCCAGGGTGCCTTCCGAGCCGCAGAGCACGCTCTTGAGGTCGAAGCGCCCTGACGCGTCGCGCAGATGGGCCAAGTCGTAGCCGGTGAGGCAGCGGTTGAGCTTGGGGAAGCGCTTGGCGATCAGCGCCGCGTTCTCGGTGACGACGGTGTCGACGGTGCGGTGGATTTCGCCGACGCGATCGTTGCGCGCCTTGGCGGCAGCGAGACCCACCTCGTCCAGCGGCTCGGCTTCCCAGACTGTGCCGTCGGCGAGCACGCAGGTCAGGGCCAGGACGTGGTCGCGGGTCTTGCCATACAGGCAGGAGCCCTGCCCGCAGGCGTCGGTGGAGATCATGCCGCCGAGGGTGGCGCGGTTCGAGGTCGAGAGTTCGGGGGCGAAGAACAGGCCGTGCGCAGCCAGCGCGCGGTTGAGCTGGTCCTTCACCACCCCGGGCTCGACCCGGACGGTGCGGTGCGCGACGTCGATCTCCAGGATGCGGTTCATGTGCCGCGAGGTGTCGACCACGAGGCCGTGGCCGAGCGACTGGCCGTTGGTGCCGGTGGCGCCACCGCGGGGACGGATCACGATCTCGGTGAAGCGCGGATCGTCCAACAGCTTGGCGATCCGCACGAGGTCGTCGCGCGAGCGCGGGAAGGCCACGGCCCCCGGCTCGACCTGATAGATCGAGTTGTCGGTGGAAAAGACCGTCCGGTCGGCGGCCGATAGAGTCAGATCGCCCTCGAAGCCGCGCAGGCGCAGTTCGGCGACAGCCGCCTCGTAGAGCGGCACGGCCTCGGTTTGGCGGGTCAGGACCGGGATCATGGAAGCGTTCTACACCCGGCCACGCGCGAGGAAAGATCGGCGCTTATGTCACGCTGCGCCGAAACAGGCTGGCACTCGGTTTGCCATGTCGGATGCAGTTGCGGAGCGGAAATTCATGAACGCGAGCGTCGAACGGGTCAGGGATGCCCTGGCCGAACTGATCAAGGCGGCCCTCATCTCCGACGACGGCAAGAGCCTCGCCTGCCGGGAAGCCGGGCGGGAAAAGCTCGCCGCCCTGGCGTCCGACCCGCCGCAAGCGGAGAACCTGCGCATGGACGGCGCCTGGATGCTGGCGATCCAGCAGGCGGAGACGCCGGAGCTGGCAGCCGAAGAGGGCCAGGTGAACCTGACACTGCCGCGCGCCTGCCCGTTCAGCCTCGACGAGATCGTAACGCCCGGGTTCGACGTGGATCTGGCGGTTGACCGCATCCGCAAATCGGCCTCCACGGGCTGATCGCGCCTGTTGAGGACGCGGCGGTTACCGTTGCCGCGGACCGGCCGGAACCCCATCTTGTGGTGACAAGACCGAATCAGCGGTCCGGCGCCCGATCGCGGGCGCACTTCTTTTTCGAGAACCGTCCGGCACCACCTTTTGGCACGACGCATCAGCGCAGAGGCGGCCGAGCCCGCCGCTCCCCCGCCCTTCCCCACCCGCGAGCAGATCCTCGCCTTCGTGGCCGAGGCGACCGAACCCGTCGGCAAGCGGGAGATCGCCAAGGCGTTCGGCATCAAGGGCGCCGCCAAGATCGACCTGAAGCGGATCCTCAAGGAGATCGAAGAGGAGGGCGCCATCGATCGTGGGCGCGGCGGCCTCGCGGCCGCGGGCCGCCTGCCCCCGGTGGTGCTGACCGATATCCGCAGCCGCGACCGGCACGGCGACTTCCTGGCGATCCCGGTGGAGTGGACCGGCACCGGCAAGCCACCGGCCATCTTGCTCACGCAACAGCGCGGCCCACGCAAGGCCGGCCGGCCGGCTGCCGGCATCGGCGACCGCGCCCTGGTCCGCGTCGAGCGCGATGCCGAGGGCGGCTATACCGGCCGGGTCATCAAGGTCATCGGCAAGAACAAGGCCGAAATCATCGGCGTCTACCGCGCCGGCGCGCAGGGCGGCCGGATAGTCCCCGTTGAGAAGCGCTCGCAGGGGCGCGAGATCCTGATTCCGCCCGGCGAGGAGGGCCAGGCCCGGGACGGCGACCTCGTCAGCGTCTCGCTGGAGCGCGAGACGCGCTTCGGCCTGCCGCGGGGCCGGGTCCGGGAACGGCTCGGCTCGCTCGGTTCCGAGAAGGCCGTGAGCCTGATCGCGCTCCATCTGCACAACATCCCGCACGTTTTTTCGGACGCGACCTTGGCGGAGGCCGACGCCGCCGCGCCCGCCTCGCTCAAAGGTCGGGAGGATTGGCGCGACCGCCCGCTGCTGACCATCGACCCGCCGGACGCCAAGGACCACGACGACGCGGTGATGGCGGAAGTCGATCCCGACCCGGCCAATCCGGGCGGCTTCATCGTCACCGTCGCCATCGCGGATGTCGCGGCCTATGTCCGCCCCGGATCGAGCCTCGACCGCGAGGCTTTGGAGCGCGGCAACTCGGTCTACTTCCCCGACCGGGTCGTGCCGATGCTGCCGGAGCGGATCTCGAACGATCTCTGCTCCTTGCGCGAGGGCGAGGATCGCCCGGCCATCGCGGTGCGGATGGTGATCGCCGCCGACGGCGTGAAGCGCCGCCACACGTTCCACCGGGTGATGATGCGCTCGCGCGCCAAGCTGTCTTACGCGCAGGCGCAAGCCGCCATCGACGGCCAGCCGGACGCCGCGACGGGGCCACTGCTTGAAACGGCGCTTCGCCCGCTCTGGACGGCCTACGCCGCCCTGCGCGAGGCGCGTGACCGCCGCGGCCCGCTCGCCCTCGACCTGCCCGAGCGCAAGGTCCTGCTGTCGCCCGAGGGCGCGGTCGACCGGGTGATCGTGCCGGAACGCCTCGACGCCCATCGGCTGATCGAGGAGTTCATGATTCAGGCCAATGTCGCCGCGGCCGAGACCCTGGAGGCGGCCAAGCAGGCGCTGATCTACCGCGTCCACGACGAGCCGGCGCAGGAGAAGATGCAGGCTCTGGGGGAAGTCCTGGCCTCGGTCGGGATCAAGCTGCCCAAGGAAGGGGCCCTACGCCCCGCTTTGTTCAACCGCATCCTCGGTTCGGTGGCGGGCAGCGAGCACGCGACCTTCATCAACGAGGTGGTGCTGCGCTCCCAGGCGCAAGCGGTGTACGCCGCCGAGAATCTCGGCCATTTCGGCCTGAACCTGCGCCGCTACGCGCATTTCACCTCGCCGATCCGCCGCTATGCCGACCTGATCGTCCACCGGGCGCTGATCACCGCCTGCCGCCTCGGCTCCGACGGCCTGCCGCCGGAGGTGTCTTTGGGCGAACTCGCGCAGGTCGGCGAGCAGATCTCGGCAGCCGAACGCCGCGCCATGGCGGCGGAGCGCGAGACCATCGACCGGCTGATCGCCCACCATCTGGTCGACCGGATCGGCGCGACCTTCGCGGGCCAGATCGCGGGCGTCACCCGATCGGGCCTGTTCATCAAGCTCGACGAGACCGGGGCGGACGGGTTCGTGCCGATCTCGCAGCTCGGCGCCGACTATTTCCGCCACGAGGAGGCCCGCCACGCCCTGGTGGGCGAGCGCAGCGGGGAGACGTTCCGGCTCGGCGACCGGGTCGAGGTTCGCCTGGTGGAGGCCGCGCCGGTGGCCGGCGCACTGCGCTTCGAATTGCTCAGCGAGGGCAAGACCCGCGCCGGGTCCGGCAAGGACAGCGGCGGCCGGAAGCCCGGCGGCCGCCCGTTCAAGGCCGCGCCGTCGGGTCGTCCGCCCGGCATCCGCAACTCTGGGACGCGCCATCGCGGGTCGCGCCGGTGACCCGGCCGGTGTAGACCCTGGACATGGCCACCGACGCGATTCCCGTGCGCACCCGCCTGATCCCCGCGATGGCGCGCGGCTTCATCGGCCGCTGTCCGCATTGCGGCCAGGGCCGGATCTTCGGGCGCTTCCTCAAGGTGCGCCCGGAATGCGATGTCTGCGGCCTGGAACTACACCATCACCGGGCCGACGATCTGCCCCCCTACGTGGTGATCTTCATCGTCGCCCACGTGGTCGGCTACCTGATCCTGGAGACCGAGAGCGCCTACGACGTCCCCCTCTGGGTCGAGATGGGCGTCTGGCCGGTCTTCACGCTCCTGTTCGCCCTCGCGTTGCTCCAGCCGGTCAAGGGTGCCGTCGTCGGGTTGCAATACGCCCTTGGCATGCACGGCTTCGCCACGTTACCGCGGGGCGGCCCCGTCTCGGGGCTGAAGGAGACACGCCTTGCCGCAGCCGGAGCCGCAGCAGGAATCCGAGATCCCGACCAGCCCTGAGCCCAAGCCCTCCCCGGCGCGCCTGCGCCCGCGGGACGCCGCGACCCTGATCGTGCTCGATCGGCGCGGCAAGGGCGGCCCGAAGGTCCTGATGGGCCGGCGGAACTCGAAGCTCGCTTTCATGCCGGGGCAGTTCGTGTTCCCGGGCGGCCGGATCGAGCTCGGCGACCGCCACATGCCGGTGGCCGGCGCCCTGCCCGACTATGCCGAGGCCGCGCTGACCCGCCAGGTCTCCCGGCCGCCACACCATCTCGGTCGGGCGCTGGCGCTTGCCGCCATCCGCGAGACCTACGAGGAGACCGGCCTGTTGCTGGGTACGACCGAGCACGGCGCCCCGGAGACCACCCCGGCGGGCTGGGAGGCCTTCGCCCGGCATGGCATCCTGCCGGATCTTGAGGCGCTGCACCTCGTGGCCCGGGCGATCACCCCGCCCAAGCGCGTGCGCCGGTTCGACACGCGCTTCTTCGCCATCGATCGCCGCATGGTCGCGGCCGAGGAGCCCGGCCGGGTCAGCCCGGATTCCGAGTTCACCGAGCTTGCCTGGGTCCGCCTCGACGCGGCGCGCAAGCTCGACCTGCCATTCATCACCCGGGCGGTCCTGGACGATCTCGAGGCGCAGATCGCCGTCGATTTCGCGCCGTACCGGATGATTCCCTTCCACTACGAGCGCTACGGCCGCCGCGAACGGATCGCTTTGTGAATGTTTCCGAGAGGCCGGACCGGATCGCCGCAGCAAGCGGGATCGGGCCGGACACCGTGGCGGCCATCACCGCCGCCATCGCCTGCGTCACCGTCGTCGGGATCGGGCTGAGCCTGTCGATCCCGCTCCTGTCGATCGAGATGGAGCGGCGCGGCGCGTCGAGCACGCTGATCGGGCTCAACACCGCGGTCGCCGGCATGGCCAGCATCTGCACGGTGCCGTTCGTGCCGCGGCTCGCGGCGCGGATCGGAGTCGCGCGGCTCCTGTGCCTGGCGCTGATCGTGGGGGCTGTAAGCCTCGCGGCTTTCCCGGTCCTGCCGGGCATCGCCCTGTGGTTCCCGCTGCGCTTCGTGTTCTCGATGACGCTCGGCGCGCTGTTCGTGCTGTCCGAGTACTGGATCAACGCGGCCGCCCCGCCTGAGCGGCGCGGCCTGGTGATGGGCATCTACGCCACCGTGCTGGCGGCGGGCTTCGCGGTCGGCCCGGCCCTGCTAGCGCTTGTCGGAACCGAGGGCTTGGCGCCCTACCTGACCGGGGCCGCCCTGATGCTGGCCGGCGGCCTACCGATCGTCCTCGCGCGGGGGCTATCGCCGACGATCGAGCACGGCTCCGGCCGCAGCCTGATCGCCTATCTGCGCCTCGCCCCCGGGGCGCTGCTCGCCGCCCTCGCCTACGGGGCGGTGGAGACCGGGATCTTCGCGATCCTGCCCCTCTACGGGCTGCGCCTCGGCTACGACGCACAGGGGGCGGCCGGCCTCGTCAGCCTGATTGCGCTGGGCAACGTGCTGTTCCAGATCCCGTTCGGCTGGCTCGCCGACCGTTTCGACCGGCGCACGGTGCTGCTCGGCGCGAGCCTTGGGGGCGCCGCGGGCTCAGCCCTGATCCCCCTGGCCTCCGGCTCGCCGGTGGCCCTCGGCCTCGTCCTGTTCGCCTGGGGCGGCATCGCCGGCACGCTCTACACGGTCGGCCTGACCACTCTGGGCGACCGGGTGCCGGCCACCGACCTCGCGGGCGCCAACGCCGCCTTCGTGGTCCTGTACAATGTTGGCCTGATGCTGGGGCCGCCCCTGATCGGCGGCGGCCTCGACCTGGTGCCCCCGCACGGCTTCGCCTGGGCGCTGCTCGCCCTGTTCCTGGCCTTCTCGGTAAGCCTCGCTACGATGGAGCGACCCGCCGCCCGGTCTTGACCTGACCGGTCCGATCGGGCATTGACCCGCCCGTATTCGGCCGGGCTTTCCCGGCCATTTGCGTTTCGCTCACGCGGAATGCCGCACCCTGCAGGAGCGCCGCGCCATGGCCAAGGCCGTCACCGTCAAGATCAAGCTCATCTCCACCGCCGACACCGGCTACTTTTACGTCACCAAGAAGAACTCCCGCACGCAGACCGAGAAGCTGACGATGCGCAAGTACGACCCGGTGGCGCGCAAGCACGTCGAGTTCAAGGAAACCAAGATCAAGTAAGGCAAGATCGAGCAAGGCTTGGGGCCTTACTCAGGCCTCAGCCGATCCGCCGAGCCGCTCCGGGGACGGGGCGGCTTTTTCTTTGCGCGCACCGATCCGCCCCCTGGTGGACGGCGCCAGCCCAGCACCGCACCTTAGTGTCGCCGCGATTCGGGCGCTGCCTGACGCAGCGCAGGGATTCGCATCCCCCCGCATTGGCCTGACCGGTCATTGGAGCGCGCGCACGATGTCCAAAATGCTGCTGACGATGGTGATCGTCCTGGCGGTCCTGGCGATCCGCATCGTCCTCAAGCTGCCGCTGCTGCCCTATCGGGCCGCGCGGTTCCTGGTGCGGAGCCTCTCCGCACCAGCCTAAGCGGACCTTACGCGCCCGGCGGCACCGCCCCGGACAGTTCGGGATCGAGCGTCCGCGCCAGGGTCCGGGCGATGGCGACGAGGGCGGTGACCATCGGGGTCGAAGGCTCCCGGCGCGGGGCGACGAGGCCGATCGTGTGCTCCAGGTCCGGGGCGGTGATCGGGAGCGCCCGCACCCCCGCCATCGGCCCGAGGGCGTCGACCAGGATCTCCGGCATGATCGAGGCCCAGCGCAGGGTGCGCACATGGGTCATCAGCACGATCATCGAGTTCGATTCGAGGGTCGCGGCCGGCTCCGCGCCCGATTCGCGGATCTGCTGGTCGATGATCCGCCGATTCTGCATGTTCGGCGTCAGCAGGCAGAGCGGCAATTGCCCGGTCTCCGCCCAGGTGACGCTGCTGCGGCCGTCGAACGGGCCGCCATCGGCCGTAACCAGCCGATAGCGCTCCCGGTAGAGCGGTACGGACACGACCCGGCCCAGGGGCTCGTTGTCGAGATAGGTCAGCCCGGCATCGGCCTCCAAATTCTCGATCAGCGAGAAGATGTCGGCCGAGGCGGCGGATTCGACGGTGAGCCGGACATCCGGGTGGCGCTCGCCATACGGGGTGGTCAGGCTCACGATCATCGGCAGGGCCGTGGGGATCGCGGCGATGCGCAGGTGCCCGGTCAGGCCCCGGCGCAAGCCGGTGACCTCCTCGTGCATCGCCCGCGCATCGGCCACGATGCGGCGCGCCCATTCGAGGACCCGCTCACCCTCGGGCGTGAAGCCCTGGAAGCGCGAGCCGCGCAGCACGAGTTGCACGCCGAAGCGGTTCTCCAGCTGCTTCACCCCGGCCGACAGGGTCTGCTGCGTCACCCCGCAGGTCTCGGCGGCGTGGCCGAAATGCTGCTCGCGAGCGAGCGCGAGCAGGAAATCCAGCTTGTCGATCACGCGGGCATTCCGAACGACTCATGCCGGCAGGCTTTGGCATGCCAGAACGTAATCACCGGCAGGTCCCGCCACAACAGGCCGATCAGCGGAACAGGATGAACGCTTTCGACAAGGTGATGCCGATCCCCCAGAGGATCGGGATGCCGACCACCGCCCAGGCCAGCGCAGCCCCGGCACTGAACCCACCCCGGCCGATGCCGAACGAGCCCGACGCGCGCGCCGACGCGGTGCCGGCTTGAGCATCGAGGGCGGCGCGCTCGGACTCGGACATGAACCAGCGCGAGGCCAGCGGCCGGATCAGCAGGTTGCAGACGAACCCGACGCCGAGGAACGCCGCCAGCACGTACATGGTCCGCCCATACAGATCCGCGCCCTGCACCCCGGCGGCGGCCTGGATCTCGCGGATCTTGGTGACCACGAACGGCCCGACGATGCCGGCGGTCGACCAGGCGGTGAGGAGGCGGCCGTGGATGGCGCCCACGAACTGGGTGCCGAACACGTCGGCGAGGTAGGCGGGAATCGTCGCGAAGCCGCCGCCATACATCGACAGGATCACGCAGAAGAACCCGACGAACAGCGCCTGCGAACCAATCCCCGCGGCCCAGGGGGCGGCGGCGTAGAGCACGCCGCCCAGCGCGAAGAAGATCGCGTAGGTGAGCTTGCGGCCGATCCGGTCCGACATCGAGGCCCAGAAGAACCGGCCCAGGATGTTGAACAGCGACAGCAGGCCGACGAAGCCGGCCGCGATCGCGGCGATCTGCGCCTTCTGCCCGGCGTCGAGGGCGGAGAAACCGGTGCCGGGCAGCCCGATCAGCGCGCCGCCGAAAATCTCCTGGAGCATCGGCGAGGCGAGCGCCAGGACGCCGATGCCGGCCGAGACGTTGAGGCAGAGCACCAGCCAGATCATCCAGAACTGGAAGGTCTTGTGCGCGTCCCGCAGGTGGACGTGGCCCGAGGCGATCATGGCGTTCTTGGCGGCCGGCGGCGTCCACCCGTCCGGGCGCCAGCCGGACGGCGGCACCCGGTAGCCGAAGGCGCCGCCCAGCATGAATACGATGTAGCCGACGCCCATCACCGCAAGCGTCTGCCAGACGCCGACGGACTCGGCGCTGCGGAAGGTCTTGATCAAGCCGTCGGCCAAGGGCGAGCCGATCATCGCGCCGCCGCCGAAGCCCATGATTGCCATGCCGGTGGCCATGCCGCGCCGGTCGGGGAACCACTTGATCAGCGTCGAGACCGGGGAGATGTAGCCGAGCCCCAGCCCGATGCCGCCGATCAGGCCCATGCCGAGCCAGACCAGCCAGAGCTGGTGGAGGTAGACGCCGAGAGCGCCGATCAGAAATCCGCCGCCCCAGCACAGGGCCGCCGCGATACCGGCCTTGCGCGGCCCGGCCCGCTCCAGCCAGCCGCCGAACACGGCGGCCGAGAGGCCGAGCATCACGATCCCGATCGAGAAGACGATGACGAGGTCGCTGACCCGCCAGTCGCAGGTGGTGGTGACCAGGGCCGTGATCACGCCCATGTCGGGGCAGGCGGCCGGGGCGGGCTGGCCGATGGAGAGGGCCCGGCTCAGCGGCAGCCAGAACACCGACAGCCCGTAGGCCATGCCGATACAGAGATGGATCGCCAGAGCCGCGGGTGGGACCAGCCAGCGGTTGAAGCCTGGTTTGGCGACGATGCGCTCACGGGACAGCCAGCCGTGATCGCTCCCGGGCGCGACCGCGCCCGCTAGTTCTGAATGCATCGCGACTCCTCCGGGCCGACTCTCTTGAGCGAGTCTTGCCGCGACGCAATCTTAACGGTTCCGGCTGCCGGGTGCCAGAACGCGCAACCATCTGGAGCGCGATCCAGTTCTTGGCTCGACTGCGGGGCGCCCGGATCAGCCGGCGTCGCTGGCGCCCTCGCCGAGCTTCTGCGGATCGCGGGTCGCCGGGCGCACCGGGCTCTCGGCCTGGGGCTCGGCGCCGCGGAGCGCCCGCTGCACCAAGCTATCGGCCCGGTCGCCCATCTCCGGCAGGGCGGCCTCGAGCTTCGAGACCATCTTTGGCGTCCAGAACGCCGTGATGTGCTTGTGCACCCCGGCCACCGCCTCGTCCTCCGGGTAGGACCGGAAGAACGTGGCGATCTGATTCGCCATCCGGAGGAGCTTGTCCTCCTGGGTCTGCGCGCTCATCGGCTCACTCCGCCGCGTCGAGAGTTTGGGCGATGCGCGTCAGCGAAAAGTCCTCCTCGTAGAACTTCGCCTGCCAGTCAGAGGGCCGGTTGGTCCGCCGGACCTGCACCGCCGTCACCTTGTATTCTGGGCAGTTGGTCGCCCAGTCCGAGTAGTCGGTGGTGATGACGTTGGCGCCGGTCTTGGCGTGGTGGAACGTGGTGTAGACCACGCCCGGCTGCATCCGCTCCGAGACCTTGGCCTTGAGGGCGATGTCGCCGGACCGGCTCTCCAGGGAGACCAGGTCGCCGTCGACGATGCCGCGCAGCTCGGCGTCGAACGGGTGGATCTCCAGCACGTCCTCCTCGTGCCAGCGCGAGTTCTCGGTGCGCCGGGTCTGCGCGCCGACATTGTACTGGGACAGGATCCGGCCCGTGGTGAGGATCAGCGGGAACTTCGCTCCCGTCCGCTCCTCGGTGGCCACGAACTCGGTGATCATGAACCGGCCCTTGCCGCGGACGAAGCGGTCCACGTGCATCATTGGGGTGCCGAGCGGCGCCTTCTCGTTGCAGGGCCACTGCACCGAGCCCAGCTCGTCGAGCTTGGCGTAGGAGACGCCGGTGAAGCTCGGGGTCAGGCTCGCGATCTCGTCCATGATCTCGGACGGATGGCTGTACTCCATCTTGTAGCCCAGCGCGTTGGAGAGCAGCACCGTGCCCTCCCAGTCGCCGTAGCCGCCCATCGGGGGCATGACCTTGCGCACGCGGGAGATGCGGCGCTCGGCGTTGGTGAAGGTGCCGTCCTTCTCCAAGAAGGAGGCCCCCGGCAGGAAGACGTGGGCGTATTTGGCGGTTTCGTTCAGGAACAGGTCCTGGATGACGATGCATTCCATCGCCTTCAGGCCGGACGTGACATGGTGCGTGTCGGGATCCGACTGCGCGATGTCCTCGCCCTGGATGTACATGCCCTTGAACGCGCCATCCACGGCCTCGTCCAGCATGTTGGTGATGCGCAGGCCCGGCGCGTTGTCGAGCTTGGCGCCCCACAGGGCTTCAAAGCTCTCGCGGGTGGCGTCGTCCGAGACGTGGCGGTAGCCGGTGAGCTCGTGCGGGAACGAGCCCATGTCGCAGGAGCCCTGGACGTTGTTCTGGCCGCGCAGCGGGTTCACACCGGCACCGAGCTTGCCGATATTGCCGGTGGCCATGGCGATGTTGGCCATGCCCATCACCATGGTCGAGCCCTGGCTGTGCTCGGTGACGCCGAGGCCGTAATAAATGCCGGCCGCGCCGCCCGTGGCGTAGAGGCGGGCCGCCGCCCGCAGATCGGCCGGGTTCACGCCAGTGAAGGCTTCCTGGCTCTCCGGGGAATGACGCTCCTCGGCGATGAACCGGGCCCAGGATTCGAACTCGGCGAGATCGCAGCGCTCGCGGACATAGGCCTCGTCGATCAGCCCCTCGGTGACGATGACGTGCGCCATCGAATTGATGAAGGCGACGTTGGAGCCCGGCTTCAGCGGCAGGTGATAGTCGGCTTTGATGTGGGGCGACTTCACGAGGTCGATCTTACGGGGATCCGCGACGATCAGCTTGGCGCCCTGGCGCAGGCGCTTCTTCATCCGCGAGCCGAAGACCGGGTGGCCGTCGGTCGGGTTGGCGCCGATCACCAGGATCACGTCGGAATTCTCGACCGACTTGAAGTCCTGGGTGCCGGCCGAGGTGCCGAGCGTCGACATCAGGCCGTAGCCCGTGGGCGAGTGGCAGACTCGGGCGCAGGTATCGACGTTGTTGTTGCCGAAGGCGGCGCGCACGAGCTTCTGGACGAGGTAGGCCTCCTCGTTGGTGCAGCGCGACGAGGTGATGCCGCCGACCGAGTCCTTGCCGTAGGTGGCCTGGATCCGCTTGAACTCGGAGGCCGCGTGGCTGATCGCCTCCTCCCAGGACACTTCGCGCCACGGATCCGTGATCTTGGCGCGGATCATCGGCTTGGTGATGCGGTCCTTGTGGGTGGCGTAGCCGTAGGCGAAGCGGCCCTTGACGCAGCTGTGGCCCTCGTTGGCCTTGCCGCCCTTGTAGGGCACCATGCGGACGACGCGGGTGCCCTGCATCTCGGCCTTGAACGAGCAGCCGACGCCGCAATAGGCGCAGGTCGTCACCTCGGCGTGCTCAGGCTGGCCGAACTCGTGGATCGATTTTTCCTGCAACGTGGCCGTGGGACATGCCTGCACGCAGGCCCCGCAAGAAACGCACTCCGATTCCATGAAGTTGGTCGGGCCGGCCGCCACGCGGCTGTCGAAGCCGCGGCCCGCGATGGTCAGGGCGAAGGTGCCCTGCACCTCCTCACAGGCGCGCACGCAGCGGTTGCAGACGATGCACTTCGACGGATCGTAGGTGAAGTACGGGTTCGACTCGTCCTTCGGCAGATACTTTTCGGCCGTCGGCACGACGTGGTTGTCGCCCTCGTAGCCGTAACGGACGTCGCGCAGCCCCACGACGCCGGCCATGTCCTGCAATTCGCAATCGCCGTTGGCGGCGCAGGTCAGGCAGGTCAGCGGGTGATCGGAGATGTAGAGCTCCATCACGCCCTTACGGAGCTTGGCGAGCTTGTCGGTCTGCGTGCGCACGACCATGCCGTTCTCGGCCGGGGTGGTGCAGGAGGCCGGGGTGCCACGCCGCCCCTCGATCTCCACGAGGCAGAGGCGGCAGGAGCCGAACGGCTCCAGGCTGTCGGTGGCGCAGAGCTTCGGGATCTGCGTGCCGGCATGCATCGCCGCCGCCATCACGGAGGTGCCGGCCGGAACCGTCACGTCCATGCCGTCGATCGTCAGGGTGACGGTCTGCTCGGCGACGCGGATCGGCGTGCCGTAGTCGATCTCTTTGATGAGGGCCATGAAAGCCTCCTCACTCGGCCGCGGCAGGCAGCGAGCCCGCGCGGACAAAATCCTCGGGGAAATGGGTGATCGCGCTCATCACGGGCATCGGCGTAAGCCCGCCCATGGCGCAGAGCGACCCATCGGTCATGACCTCGCAGAGGTCTTCGATCAGCTTCAGGTTCGTCTCCGGCCGGATGCCGGCGATCACCTTGTCCATGGTCTCGACGCCACGAGTCGCGCCGATGCGGCAGGGGGTGCACTTGCCGCAGGATTCGGTGGCGCAGAACTCGAAGGCGAAGCGGGCCTGGCTCGCCATGTCGACGGTGTCGTCGAACACCACGATGCCGCCATGCCCGACGAGGCCCTTCTTGGCCGCCATCGCCTCGTAATCGAGGGGCGTGTCGAGGAGATGGTCGGGGAAATAGGCCCCGAGCGGCCCGCCGACCTGCACGGCCCGCACCGGCCGTCCCGAGCGCGTGCCACCGCCGTAATCCTCGATCACCTCGCGCAGGGTCACCCCGAAGGCGAGCTCGATCAGGCCGCCATGCTTGATGTTGCCCGCGAGTTGGATCGGCAGGGTGCCGAGCGAGCGGCCCATGCCGTAATCGGCATAGGCACCGGCGCCGTTCTCGAGGATCCACGGCACGGCCGTGAAGGTCATGACGTTGTTGACCAGGGTCGGCTTGCCCAGAAAGCCCTTGAGCGCCGGGATCGGGGGCTTCGCCCGCACGATGCCGCGCTTGCCTTCCAGGCTCTCCAGCAGCGAGGTCTCCTCGCCGCAGATATAGGCGCCGGCCCCGAGCCGGACCTCCAAATGGAAGGTCCTGCCGGAGCCAAGGATGTCGTTCCCGAGGACGCCGGCCTCGATGCCGTTGGCGATCGCTTCCTTCAAGGTCGCGAAGGCCTGCGGGTATTCGGAGCGCAGGTAGATGTAGCCGCGGGTCGCGCCGGTGGCGACGGCCGCGATGGTCATGCCCTCGATGAGGTTGAAGGGGTCACCCTCCATCATCATCCGGTCGGCGAAGGTGCCGGAATCACCCTCGTCCGCGTTGCAGACGACGTATTTCTGCTCGCTCTTGGCGAGCATCACCGTGTTCCACTTGATGCCGGCCGGGAAGCCGGCACCGCCGCGGCCGCGCAGGCCGGAATCGCGCACCGCCGCGACGATGCCCTCGGCGCCGAGCTTCAGCGCCGCCTCGAGCCCGCGATAGCCGCCATGGGCGCGGTAATCGGCCACCGAGACCGGATCGATCACGCCGCAGCGATGGAAGGTCAGGCGCTGCTGCCGGGCGAGGAACGGGATCTTTTCCGGGTCGCCGAGGCGCAGGGCATGCTCGCCGCCGGTGGCGAGGCCGGCATCGAGCAGGGCGTCGACATCCGAGACCTTGACCGGCCCGTAGGCGATCCGGCCCTCCGGGGTGGCGACCTCCACCATCGGCTCCAACCAGAACAGGCCGCGCGAGCCGGTGCGCACGATGGTCACGTCGAGGCCGCGGCGCTCGGCGCCGGCGAACAGGGCTCGGGCGACCTTGTTGGCGCCGAGGCCGAGGGCCACGGCGTCCCGGGGGACGTAGAGGGTGACGCTCACTGGCGGGTCTCCCGCTTGGTTTCGGCCAGCGCCTCGTCGAGGGCGTCGGCGGTCAGGTGGGCCACCGGCTCGCCGTCGATGAGGGCCGCGGGGCCGTTGGCGCAGAGGCCGAGGCAGTAGACCGGCTCCACCGTGGCGCTGCCGTCGGCGGTGGTCTCGTGCCAGCCGCAGCCGAGGCGGCTCAAAATCTCGCGGTGGAGCTTGTCCGAGCCCATGGCCTGGCAGGCCTCGGCCCGGCACAGCTTCACCTCGTGGCGGCCGGCCGGATGAGCCCGGAAGTCATGGTAGAAGGTGATGCAGCCATGCACCTCGGCGCGCGACAGGTTCAGCGCGTCGGCGATGAGCGGCACGGCGCCGCCATCGACGTACCCGAAGGTCTCCTGCAACGCGTGCAGGATCGGCAGCGTCGCGCCTTCGAGATGGGTGTGCTCAGCAATGATCCCGGTCGCGCGTTCCGCACTCCAGGGCTCGTGACCCGCCATGGTTTCCAGCCCAGTCTGTTCTTCTTCTAATGCGAAGTGGAACAGAAATGCCGAACCCCATCAATGGCGCAGTCCGGTCGGCCGACAAAGGATCTCTGTTGACCTGTCACCCGCACCATGGTCGCGGCGGAAAGCCACGATAAGTCTTTCTTAAAGCTTTCGTTTCCGATGCAAGTGGGCCGTCGGGAAATCTTGCGTGCATCGCAACATCGATTTGTGCCATGCACGAAATTGCATCCGGGCGGGCAGACGGCGCCTCAGAATTCCATGTCCAGCTCTTCGATCTCGTCCGGCTCGTCGGCGGCGACCTCGGCCCATTCGATCATCAGCGGCCAGTGCAGGATCGTGTCCCGGTAGGCGGCGGCCCGGGGCGGCAGCGCCACGTCGTAGGTGCGGAACCGGGTGCAGACCGGGGCGTAGAGCGCGTCGGCGAGCGTCGGGCGCGCGCCGAACAGGAACGGGCCGTCGTAGCGGTCCAGGCAATCGTCGAAGATCGTGACGATGCGCTCGATATCGGCCTTGGCGCCGTTGAACACCCGGAAGCCCGGATGGAAGGCGCGCAGGTTCATCGGCAGGGCCGAGCGCAGGTTGACGAAGCCCGAATGCATCTCGCCGGAAATCGAGCGGCAATGGGCGCGTTCGGCGACGTCGCGGGGCAGCAGGCCGGCCTCCGGAAAGGTCTCGCCGAGATACTCCGCGATGGCGAGGGTGTCCCAGACCACCACGTCGCCGTGGCGCAGGCGCGGCACCAGGAAGGACGGCGACAGGTGCAGCAGCTCGGCGCGGCTAGTGGCGTCCGTGCCCGACAGGACTTCGGTGTCGAAGTCGATCCCGGCCATCCGGCAGATCAGCCAGCCCCGCAGGGACCAGGACGAGTAGTTGCGGCTGGAGATGGTGAGCGTGGCGGCGGTCATCGTCTTCACCCCGGGCGCGTCGCCGATCATGCGATCTGCTGTGCCGGATCCAAGACTCGTGCCGAATCGAGCAGGCGAATCGCGATATACCCGATCCTACTCCCGTCGGAGCAGCGCCGCGACCTCCGCCTCCTCGGCCGCCGATAGGGTCCGGACGGGCGCGGCCGGCCGGCGGCGGGCGAGGCGCCAGATCCCGAACCCGCCGAGCAGGACCGCCAGGATCGGGGTCAGCCACAGCAGCAGGGTGTGCAGGGCGAAGACCGGCCGCAGCAGGACGAACTCGCCGTAGCGGTCGACGACGTAGCGCAGCACCGCCGGGTCGCTGTCGCCCTTTTGCAGGCGCTCGCGGACGATCACGCGCAGGTCCTTGGCGAGCGGGGCGTCGGAATCGTCGATCGACTGGTTCTGGCAGACGAGGCAGCGCAGCTCCGACGAGATCTCCCGGGCGCGATGCTCCAGAGCCGGGTCCTTCAACACCTCGTCGGGCTGGACAGCATGGGCCGGGGCAGCGAACGCGAGGGCGGCGAGGAGCGCGAAGGCAAGGCAGCCACGCGCCCGCCCTCCCCCCTCTGCGGGGGAGGGTGGCCCCTGGGTCAGCAGGGGTCGGGAGAGGGGAGCGCCGTATCCAGACGGGTCGCGACGGGTGTCATAACCTGAACCGTCGCGCTGCCCCTCTCCCCCCCTGCTTCGCAGGGTACCCTCCCCCGCAGAGGGGGGAGGGAGAGCTGCACGGGCCTTCATATTCACCATCACTCGGCCGGTACCGCGGCTGCGGACGGCATGGCCCGCCCCCGCGCCTTGGCCGGGACGCCGACGCGCATCCGGCGGTCGGTGAGCGACAGCCCGCCGCCCAGCGCCATGACCACGGCGCCGAGCCAGATCATCAGCACCAGCGGCTTGTAGTAGAGGCGCAGGCCGACGCCGCCGTCCTGGCCGATCTCGCCGAGGCTGGCATAGACCTGGCTGGCCCCGATGGTCAGCAGGCCCGATTCGGTCACCGACATCTTGCGGCTCGGATAGAAGCGCTTGCCGGTCTCGACCCGGCCGATTTCGTCGCCGGAGCGGGTGCGGATCGTCAGGAAGGCCGCGGCCTCCTCGTAGTTCGGGCCGGCCCGGGGCGCGACCCGATCAAGGGTCGCCGTGTAGGGGCCGGTGGAGAGCGTCTGGCCGGGCTTGAGCGTCGCCAGCCCCTCGGTGGCCCACCCTTGCGCGGCGATGCCGATCACCACCACGCCGACGCCGGCATGGGCGAGCGCGGTGCCCCAGGCCGAGCGCGGCAGGCCGATGGCCCGGCGCCCGATCTGGCCGAGGTCGCGGGTCCGGCTGGACCCGTAGCCCCGGGCCCGGGAGACGATCTCCAGCGCGGAGCCGATCAGCAGGTAGGCGCCGAGCCCGATCCCGACCGGTGCCAGGACCGGGCCGCCCCAGGTCAGAGCCATCACCGTGAAGCCGACCACCAGGGCGACGGCGAGCGCCGCGAACAGGCGCTGCGAGGCGGCGAGCACGTCCCCGCGCTTCCAGGCGAGCGCCTGGCCGAACGGGACGATGAGCAGAAGCGGGATCGCCAGGGGGATGAAGGTCGCGTTGAAGAAGGGCGGCCCCACCGTGATCTTCTCGCCGGTCAGCATCTCCAAGAGGAGCGGGTAGAGCGTTCCGACCAGCACCGTGGCGCAGGCGGCCACCAGGAACAGGTTGTTGAGGACGAGGGAGCCTTCCCGAGAGATCGGGGCGAACAGGCCGCCCTGGCGCAGCAGCGGCGCCCGCCAAGCGAACAGCGTCAGCGAGCCGCCGATGAACAGAACCAGGATCGCCAGGATGAAGACGCCGCGGGTCGGATCGGTGGCGAAGGAATGCACCGAGGTGATCACCCCGGAGCGGACCAGGAAGGTGCCGATCAGCGACAGGGAGAAGGTCAGGATGGCGAGCAGGACCGTCCACACCTTCAGGGCGTCGCGCTTCTCCATCACCACGGTGGAGTGCAGCAGCGCCGTGCCGGCGATCCAGGGCATCAGCGAGGCGTTCTCGACCGGGTCCCAGAACCACCAGCCGCCCCAGCCGAGCTCGTAATAGGCCCAGTACGAGCCCATCGCGATGCCGAGCGTCAGGAACGACCAGGCGGCCAGCGTCCAGGGCCGCACGGCCCGCGCCCAGACCGCGTCGATCCGCCCGTCGATCAGGGCGGCGACCGCGAAGGCGAAGCTGATCGAGAAGCCGACATAGCCGATGTAGAGGAGCGGCGGGTGGATCGCGAGGCCGACATCCTGCAGCAGCGGGTTGAGGTCGTTGCCCTCCATTGGGGCCGGGACCACGCGGCTGAACGGGTTCGAGGTCGTGATGATGAACAGCACGAACACGAAGGTGATTAGGCCCTGCACGCCCAGCGTGTTGGCGCGCAGCCGCGGCGGCACGGAGTTTTTGGCCGCCGCCACGCAGGCGCCGAACAGGGTCAGGATCAGGACCCACAGGAGCATCGAGCCCTCGTGGTTCCCCCAGACGCCGGAGAACTTGTAGATCAGCGGCTTCTGGGTGTGCGAGTTCTCGACCACGTTCTGGACCGAGAAGTCCGAGGTCACGTGCGCCCAGGTGAGGGCCGCGAAGGCGAACAGCACGCAGGCGAAGGCGCCGAGCGCCGCCTGCGAGGCGACCTGCCGCAGGGCCGGGTCGCCCGAGCGCGCCGCCCAGACCGGCATCACCATCTGGACAAGGGAGATCGCCAGCGCGAGCGCGAGCGCGAAATGGCCGGTCTCGACGATCATCCGGTTTCCTTACCGCTCGCTGCGGGGGCCGAGGGTGCCGCCATTGGAGGCGGTCGCGGGCTTCGGCCCGGCGCCCTTGCTGCCCCCCTCCTGCCAGCGCCCCTGCGCCTTCAGGGCGTCGGCGACCTCGCGGGGCATGTACGATTCGTCGTGCTTGGCCAGCACGGTGTCGGCCCGGAACCGGCCGCCCGGCTCCAGCATGCCCTCGGCCACGACGCCCTGGCCCTCGCGGAACAGGTCGGGCAGCAGGCCCTTGTACTGGACCTCGACGGTGGCGTTCGTGTCAGTGACGGCGAAATCCACCGTCTGGTCGGGCCCGCGCTTGAGCGAGCCGTCCTTCACCAGGCCACCGAGGCGCATCCGGGTGCCGGGGGCGATGCCCTGCTGGGCGATGTCGGTGGGCGAGCGGAAGAACACGATCGAGCCGCTCATGGCGAACAGGATCAGCCCCACGGCGAGCGCCAGGACGCTGCCGCAAGCGGCGATCAGGATCAGGCGGCGGCTCTTGCGCGTCACGTCTCTTCCACCCCGGGTCCGTCGGGCTTGTGCCCGTTCAGACCTAAACCGTTCTCATTCTAGCCTTGCAGGGTGTCGGCTCGGTAGCCGCGCCGGTCAAGGGCGTCGGCCAGGACCGATTGTCGTACGAACAGCCGGCGCAGCCGTCAGGGATTGGACTTGGGTGCTAGATCGAGCTCCCGAGCGAGCCCGTCGAGCCGGTTCACCGCCTCGGCGTTGGCGGCAAGTGCCATCCGAGCGCGGTCGAGGGCCTTGATCGCCTGATCGCGGTCACCCAGCGCGCTGTAGGAGCGCACCAGGCGCAGCCACTCGTCCGGCGTGCCGCCCCGCGCCGCCAGCCGCCGGTCGAGGCCGTCGACCATGCCGCGAATCGCGGCGTCGCGCTCTGCCGGGGCCATCGCCTGAATGGCGCCGGCGGCCGACTCGGTGTCGGCACGGGGTGCGGCGGGACCCCGCGGCTGCGCCTCTCCGGGCTCGAGGCCGAGGATGCGGGCGCCCGCCTCGACCTGGGCGAGCCCCTGCGGGTCGCCGGCCAAAGCCACCCGGGCGCGGGCGAGCGCGGCGACCGCCTGATCGCGCTCGCCGAGCACGGCCCGGGACCGGGTGAGCCGCAGCCACTCATCGGGCGTGCCGCCGCCGGCCTTGAGCCGGGCATCGAGCCCATCGACCATGCCGCGGATCGCAGCCTGCTGCTCGGCCGGGATCTTTGGGGACGCCGGAGGCGCGGCGGCCGGCGCCGGCTCGCCCTTGAGGCGTGCGAGGTTCTGCCGGACCAGCCCGAGCCAGGGCGCATCGGCGGGGCTCACGGCCTCCAGCGCGCTGAGCTGGCGGATCGCCTCGCCGGTATCGCCGGCCTGCTCGGCCGCCCGGGCGAGATAGAAGCGGGGTTTCGGCGCGTTCTGTTCCTTGGCCTGCGCCTTCTCGAACAGCGCCTTGGCCTCCGGCGAGACGGTGCCTTCACCGGCCGCCGTCAGGGCCTCGCCCCAATCGGCCAGGGTGTCGGCGGTCTCGCCCTTCAGCCGGGCGATGTTGGCGAAGGCGCGGGCCGCGTCGTCGAACCGGCCGGTGCGCATGTAGACGGGGGCGAGCACGGCCCAGCCGCGGGCGTCGTTCGGATCCCGGGCGAGGCGCGCCTCGATCTGGCCGACCGCCTTCATCAGGTCCTCGGTGCCGCCCCGGGCGGCCTGCCGGTCGGCATCGGTCTGCGCGGGCAGCTCCGGCGAGCCGTAGAGCCCGTAGGCAATCAGCGCGACCAGCGGGATCGTGGACAGCGCGAAGGCGGAGGCCGCCCGGCGCCGGCGGAGCCGCGGCTCGGCCGGACGCGCGGCCTCGTCCGCGACGGCATCCGACGCATCGCGCCGGGCCTCGCGGCTCGCCCGCAGCAGCCGGCGGGCCGCCTCGGCGCGGGCGGTCTCCGCCTCGTCCGGCGCGATCAGGCCGCGCTCCTGGTCGCGGGCGATCTCGGCGACCTGATCCTCGTAGAAGGCGGTCTCGGTATCGACGGCGGAGCCGCCCGCCTCGCCGACCGGAACGGCGGAGCGCCGCGACATCGGCCAGAGCAGGCCGAGCACGCAGGCCGCGGTCATGCCCGCCAGGATGAACCAGATCGCCGTCATCGAAACTCGGAAACTCTGCCGTGGCCCAGTCGGGGAAGGCCTAACACGATAGGCCGCAGGAAGGATTGATCGCTTCGCCGTTTACCCCGGTCGGCGCGAGACTTCGCTTGCGGGCCCGGTCCCGCAAAAGCAATAAAAAACCCCGCTCGGGCGGGGTCTTCATATGTCGCGGCGTGAGACATCGCCGTAATCAGGCACGCTTATCGCCATCCGCCCGGCGCCCGGCACGAAGACGGTCCAATTGCTTCACGGCCCGCTCGCGATCCCGGGCCGACGTGTCGGCATCACGTGTCCGGATGCCATCGAAAACGCGGTCACTGACGTAATGATCGTCGCTGCGCGGATGCCGCAGGGTGGTGGTCATGGCATCCTCCTGAACGACCGATATCCTCCACACGGATCTCAGACTGTCAACGCTCTGCTCAGGACCCAAAACCTTCGCCCCCACAGATCTGTTCCGGTCTCTATGACCGCATAGCCTTCATCTTCCAGCGTTCGTGTCAGCAAGACATCTTTCCGCAGCGCCTTCTCGGGCGGATTGCGAGACTTTGTGACGCGGTAGATCACCGTCGGCCGGACATGAGCGACGAGTGCTTTCAGACATGCCGAAACGATCGGCATGATCAGGGGCCGGCATCCATCAGGCAGGTAGAGCCGTGCGTAGGTTCGATCCTGTGTTTCATAGGTCGGCGCGTCGTCCGACAGGCTGACGACCAGGATCGTAAAGGAGAATTCGTGGAAGGAAGCGATGTTCAGGCGCGGCAAAGTTGCCTGCGTGTATGTCAGCCGCGATTCGACCTGAACCAGCCTGTCGGTGACATCACAATAGGCGACCGGCACCAGAACCACGTGCGCCCCGTCGCCGTCGGCTTCGATGCTGAATGAGTCCGGCATCTCCGAGATGAGGGAGACGAACGCCAAGATCTGATTCCACTGAGCAGCCTACGCGGCAAGCTTTGCGGCACTGTCAGACCCGAAGATCGCCGGCGTCAACACGGCAGTCTTTGCCGCTCGACTTGAATCCCATCAATGGCTGGCCGCCCCAACGGGCGCGTCGCCGGGCACTTCCAAAACCGCCCGCAGGCCGCCGAGCGTCGCCTGTTCCAGGGTGAAGCGGCCCCGGTAGAGCGCGGCGAGATCCGCCACGATGGAAAGGCCGAGGCCGGAGCCCGGCTTCGATTCGTCCAGGCGCCGGCCGCGGCCGAGCACTGCCTGACGGGCCTCCGGGGGCAGGCCCGGGCCGTCATCCTCGATGGCGACGACGAGGTGGGGATAATCGTGCTTGGCCACCGCCTCGGCCCGGATCGCGACCCGGCCGTGGGCCCATTTCGAGGCGTTGTCGACGAGGTTGCCGACCATCTCCTCGAAATCCTGGCGCTCGCCCCGGAAGCGCAGGCCCGGGGGAACGTGGACATCGTAGGCGATGTCCTTGTCCCGATAGATCTTGCCGAAGGTGCGCACGAGGCCGGCCAGGGCCGGCTCGACCTCCGTGGAGGTGCCGAGCGTACCGGCGAGTGCCGCGGCGCGGGCGCGGTCGAGGTGGTAGTTCACCTGGTCGCGCATCACCGCCGCCTGCTCGCGGATCTTCTGGGACAGTTCCTCGGGGGCGTCCGAGGCGCCGACCTCGTTGACGATGATCGAGAGCGGCGTCTTGAGCGCGTGGGCGAGGTTCCCGACCTGGGTGCGGGCGCGCTCCAGGATCTCCCGGTTGGTCTCGATCAGGAGATTCACCTCGCCGGTGAGCGGGGCGATGTCGCGGGGATAGGTGCCGGTGATACGGTCGGCCTCGCCGCGGCGCACGGCGCCGAGCGCGGCGCGCATCTTCTTCAGGGGCGCGAGACCAAACCGGATCTGCAGCAGGGTGGTGATCGCCAGCGACAGGCCGAGCAGCCCGAACGTGATGGTCAGCGAATTCCGGAACCGGTCGACATCGTTGACGATCTCGTCCGCGGGGCCGGCGACCCGCACGGTGTAGCGGCCCTCCTCGCCGAGATCGACGTCGCGTTCCATGATGCGCAGCAGCCGCCCGTCCTGGGCCTTGCCGTAGCCCTGGCGGATCTGCCCGACCCCGACCTTGCCGTCGGAATCGGTGGCCGGCCCCAGCGGCACGCCGACCAGCGAGCGGGAGGTGCGCAGGTCCCGGGGCTTCGCATCGGGCTTGCCGACCTGCCAGTACCAGCCGGACAGGGGCAGGTCGAAGCGCGGATCGCCGAGCGCGAAGCTGCGGCTCTCGGGATCGTTGGGCGAAACGAGATCGGTGGCGAGGTTGTTGGTGAAGACCAGGAGCCGGCTATCGAAGGCGCGCTCGGTGTTCTCCCGGTACAGCGTCGTGAGGATCCAGGCCGCGATCAGCAGGATCGCCGAGCTCGACAGGAACGCCGACACGGCAAGCCGCACCGCGATCGAGCGGCGGCGGAGGGAGAAGAGACCGATCAGGGTTTTCATCGGGACAACCGCACTCACCCCGGCGTCACCGCATCATAATACACCGCGCCCCGCATCAGCGGCCGCGCGGTGCGGAAGAACGAGCCGCGCTCCGCCCGCCATCCGGCGCCGTCCCGCGCCACGGCGGCGTCGGCGGTGAGGATGCCCGAGGGCATGCCGACCCGAAGCGCCGCGTCGCCGGTGGCGCGGGCGGCCTCATGGACCAGGCTGCCCTCGATCCGCGCGGCAACGGCGAGGCACAGGGTGGCGGTGAGCGGGAGCGCCTGGTGTGGAACGCCGTTCGAGATCATTCGGGCGGTCAGGTCGACGTCTCCGGCGCGGATCGCCGCCCCGGACAGGCTGGACGAATCTTGGGGCGGCGCGACCAGGCCGACGAAGGGCACGTGCACGATCCGCGCGGCGGCGTCGGGATCGGGGCCGATGCCCATCGCCACGGAGGCGGCCACGCGGATCCGCGCCAGCCAGTCGAGGAGGCCGGGCATCGCCTCCAGGGCGGCGGGCAGTTCGGTGCCGGTGAGGCCGAGATCGGCGGCGCGGATGAACACGCAGGCATTGGCCGCGTCCACCAGCGAGGCCTCGATCGGGCCGAGGCCCGGCACGTCGAGGATCTGCCGGACGGCGCCGGTGGGCAGCAGCTTTCCAGTGGTGGCGCCGCCCGGATCGACGAAGTCGAGGCGGATCGGCGCGCCCGTGCCGGTGACGCCGGGGATCGCCAGGTCGCCGCCATAGACGGCGCGACCGCCGCGGACCTCGAAGCCGGCGACGATCTGCTTGCGCGTATTGGTGTTGAAGATCCGCAGGCACACCGGGCCGTCGGCGACCTCCACCAGGCCCTCGTCCACCGCGAAGGGCCCCACCGCCGAAAGCATGTTGCCGCAATTGCCGGACAGGTCGATCCGGCCCTCGCGGACCACCACCTGCACGAAGGTGTAGTCGATATCGGCATCCGGCCGGGTCGAGGGCTCGACGATGCAGATTTTTGACACCGAGGACACGCCCCCGCCCATGCCGTTGAGCTGGCGCCCGAACGGGTCGGGGCTGTCCATGGCGGAGAGGAAGGCGGATTCCCAGGCGGCGATATCCCCGGGCACGTCCTGCCGCCGCAGCATCAGCGCCTTGCTGGTGCCGCCGCGCATGAACACGGCCCGGAGTGTGCCGGGGCTGGGCAAACCCGTCACACCCGGGCCGGCGGCTGGTTCGGATCCACCAAGTAACCCAGCCCGCGCACGGTCTGGATCAGGTCCACGGCGAGCTTCTTGCGCAGGCGGCCGACGAACACCTCGATGGTGTTGGAATCCCGGTCGAAATCCTGGTCGTAGAGGTGCTCGGTCAGCTCGGCCCGGGAGACCACCCGGCCGGTATGGTGCATCAGGTAGGAGAGCAGCCGGTATTCGTGGCTGGTGAGCTTCACCTGGGCGCCGTCCACGAACACCTTGCCGGAGCGGGTATCGAGGGTGACCGGCCCGCAGGCAATCTGGCTGGAGGCGTGACCGGCGGCCCGGCGCAGGAGCGCCCGGACCCGGGCCATCAGCTCCTCCATGTGGAACGGCTTGGTCACGTAATCGTCGGCGCCGGCATCGAAGCCATCGACCTTGTCTGACCAGCGGTCCCGAGCGGTGAGGATGATCACCGGCGTCTTCACCCCGGCCCGGCGCCACTTCTGCAGCACCGAGACGCCGTCGGCCTTGGGCAGGCCCATATCGAGGATGATCGCGTCGTAGGGCTCGCTCTCACCGAGATAGCCGCCCTCCTCGCCGTCATAGGCCTTGTCGGCGACATAGCCGGCCTCCTCCAGCGCAGCGACCACCTGCCGGTTGATGTCCCGGTCATCCTCCACGACGAGCAGTCGCACGGCTCACTCCATTCCGCTGCGGGTGTGAAGCCCGGTCAATATTGGCCCGCCACCTTGCCGGTGCGGGCATCCACGATCACGTGCACGAAATGCCCATCCCGGCGCAAGGCGGTCAGCATGTAGACGAGGCCGTCCTCGTGACGGCACAGGCTCGCGCGCTGGATCTCGGCCCTGGGGATCACCGTGCGGGCCGCCCGGATCGCCGCCACCGGGGCGATCACCCGGCGCTCACCGACCTCCTCGCGCATGTCGGCCGGCGACAGGCAGGTCTCGATCCGCAGGGGCGTCGGATCCGCCACCGGAGCCGCCTGCGGAGCGGGTCCGTCATCGGCCATGGAGCCGAGGCCGCTGGCGGCAAGCGCCGCGGCGGTCAGGCTGATGGCAACGAGGGCGATGGCGTAGCGCATTGCCAGACACGTAGCGCCGAGGGCACTGAATGCGCCCTGAATACGGAGCTGGAGGTCCGACGACGCGCGTTCGACCGGCTGTCGGCAACGGGTGAGCGTGAAGGGTCTGATCGCGGACGGCATCGTCCGGCACTACGGCCGACGGGCTTTTCGGGTTCCACCCCACCCTTCGCGACGCGCCACACAGGCGATTGCAGGGCCTATCCCGCGCGCCTAGCGAGCGTCCCGGCAACCGGCTGGCAGGGACGGCCGGACCAGGCTCGCCGGCGCGGCCGCGTGGGCGGCCAGGACGGCGTCGATCGACCAGGGCCGCGCGCCGACTTGTGCGCCCAGCTGGAGCATGATCGCGATCGCGGCCGCCCCGGACAGGGCCAGCCAGATCCGATCAAGGATCCGGTCCCAGTGTCGGCTCATCGCGACCCTCCCGTGATCAGGGCCCAGAACGCCCGCAGGGCGGGCATGCGCTCGGTGAGCCACGCGATCTGCTCCGAGAACCAGTGCGCGGCGGTCGCCGCGGTGACGAAGGCGAATAGGGTCGCGTGCTTGAGGCGCCGGAGATAGCGGCGCAGCACCCGCCGCTCGACATGGGCATCCACGAGCGCGTCGAGGACGGCGAGCCGCGGCTCGGTCTGGCGCGCGACATAGGCGTGCCAGAACGGCGGAAACCGGATGGTGCGCGCCCGGTCGTCGGGGTCCGGCGGATGGCGCGCGGGGTGACGGGCGGCGGTCATGGTTTTCTGCCCCTCGGAGCCTGGTCGGACCCGCACACGGTCGTGCGCGGGCCGCGTCGCGCCCCTGCGTTGAGGGCGGGCGGATCTAATCATCCGCCCCGACAGCAAGCGCCTGAAACACCACGCGTTTTCCCCTCCCCCTTGTGGGGAGGGGTCAGGGGTGGGGGTGGTGTCGGATCAAGCGTGATGGTGCCGTCTGAACCACCCCCACCTCCGGCTCCTCCCCACAAGGGGGAGGAGAGCGCGGTGCGGCCTTCACAAGCCGGTGTGTGAACATCGCAGGCCCCTAGACAGGGAGCCTGCGCCACATCCGGCATGGAGCGACATCGCCCGCTCGCGGACGGAGAGCGCGGCGCGTCGTCAGGCCCGATGGGCTGCATCCCCCGCGCGCAGAGCCGCCAGCGCCGGCGTCAGGACGTTGCCGACGCTGGCCTGCGGATCGAGCGGCAAGGCGCGGAAGATCCGGGCAGCGACGCCCTCCGCGCCGCCGGCCTGCCGGACGACGTGGGCTGGGGCGGTCGCCAGGACATGCCGGGCGCCGGCCGCCACCACCGCGGAGCCGAGATCGACGCTCACGGTCCGGCCCCTTGCGGCGCCGGCCACAGCGTTCTGGCCGTACTCGGCCCCGGCCCGGATCGCCGCCTCGACCCGCTCCCGGGTCAGCAGCGAAGCCGCCCAGGGCGCGACCCGAGCGACACCGGCGGTGACCGCTGCGGCAGCGATCGGCACCAGCACCGCCGAGACCGGCTGCAGCAGGCCCACCAACCAGTCGCCCCAGGGGATCGCGACGCCGCCCGCCGGCGCAGCGGCCAGAGCCGGGGAAACGAGGGCGACGAACGGGATCGCGGCGCTGGCTAGAGCCGTTCCCGATCGCGCTGCGACCGGGAACGGCTCTAGATCTTTGATTTGACGCGCTCGTTTACGCCGAACCGGTATCCACTTCGGCGACGAGCGCTCTGGCGCCAGCCCGGTACGGAACAGCTGCGTCATGATCGATCTCCGGTGTTGCGCGCACGGCGGACCCGGCCGGCTCGGGATTCGGATGGGGGCGGCGCGCCGTCGCGCAGGGCGGCGAGGGCCCGGCGGGCCCAGTCCAGCCGGCTCGCCAGCGCGATCACCCCGGGCCGCTCGAAGAGCCGGCACACGGTCTCGGTGGCGGCCTCCAAGGTCGGGGCCTGCCGTAGGGCGGTGAGCGCCACCGCCTCGGTGGTGCGCAGCTCCACGCAGAGGTAGCGGTACTGCACCTCGAGGGATGCCGGATCGAGACCGTGCGCCCGGCACCAGGCCTCCATGGACACGCGCCGGGGGCCGGTCCATTGCGCCAGCCCCCAGCCGCCCCGCGACCCGGCCACCACCGGGGCGACCTCCTGAAGCCGGAGGAAGCCGCCGCTCTCGTGGCCGAGATTGCCCAGGAGGCCGGCGGCCTGGAGGTCGGTGAGCCCGAGATCGCGCATGAGGCGCAGCCCGAGGCTCCGGCACCCGGCCGCGAAGGCGTCGCTCGGCCCCCGGGCCGGACCGGTGGTTGCGGGCATGGGTCTTCTCCGGGCATGGGTCCGCGCGGCGCGAACGGGGGACACGTGGGACACGGACAGGACCGGCCGCTGGTGTTCATCGGCGATTCGATCACCGCCGGCTGGGGCGTCGCCCGGGCCGAGACGTTCGCGCGGCAGGACTTCATCGCCCGGGGCGTGCCGGGCCAGACGAGCGGGCAGATCCGCACCCGGTTCCTGCGGGACGCGGCCGGCGCCCGGGGCATCCATCTGCTGTGCGGGATCAACGACATCGCCGAGATCGGCGGCCCGGTCTCGGACGGGGCGATCCGAGACAACATCGCCGCCATGGCGCGGCTCGCCTTCGAGGCCGGACTTCCGCTCTGGATCGGCAGCGTGATGCCGAGCGATTTCTGGGGGTGGCGCCCGGAGCTAAGACCCGTGGCGCGCATCGACGCCCTGAACCGCTGGATTCGCGCCCATTGCGCCGCCAGCGCCGCGGCGCTGATCGATTATCACGCGCCGCTCGCCACCCCGTCAGGCGCGCTCCGGCCGGAATTCACCGAGGACGGCATCCACCTCAACGCCACCGGCTACGCAGCGATCGAGCCGGTGATGCTGGCGGCGTTGGCGGATCATGAGGTGTCGGGCCAGTGAAGCCGCAAAGCGGCGGCCTTTTCCAGCGCCTTGTCATTCCGGGGCCGCGAAGCGGAGCCCGGAATCCAGACACGCCGACATATGAAGACCTTGCACCCCCGGCGTATCTAGATTCCGGGCTCGCCTGCGGCGCCCCGGAATGACACGGAGGGAACTCAGGGGGGCTACATCCCCCCTCTGGACTGAGCCCCTCAAGCCCCCAATCCCAACCAATACGTTGAAATACTCCCGGCGCCGGTCACCGTGCCGCCGGTCGTGCGGCGGTTGCGGAGGGTGAAGCCGGCGGCGGTTACGTCGCTGACCTGGCTGGCGTAGAGCGTCCCGGCATCCCGGGCGACCGGCTGCGTCCAGACGCCCAAGCAGGCGCTGGGGAAGGCCGTGGCGAACGACACGGAGACGTCCGCGTCCGCGCTCGTGGCGATCCCCCATTGCAGGATCAGGCCGTTGGAGAGCCGGGCATAGCCGGTCGGAGCCAGCGCCTGCGTGCCGAGCGCCAGAGGCGTGCCGTCGGCGCGCTGGTAGTGCGCACGCGCCAGCGGCCGGCGCCGTCCGAAGTGGCCAGGCACGTGTCGTCAGCGGCCGTGACGATGTCGGCCCGGGTCGGCAAGGCCAGCTGCTCGGCATCATGGACCAGGGTAGCGGCACCGGAAAAGCGTACCAGCCGCTCCCGGTCGGCGCCGGTGCCGAAGCGCGTGATCCGGGCCGTGCCGGTCACCAGCACGCGCCGCGTGCCGGCCGCGCCGAGATCCGTGGTCGCCGCCGAGGCGAGCGCGGTCTCCGTGGAGGCGAAATCGATCCCGCCCTTCGCCGCGGAGGCGGTGAGCGCAGTGGCGAAGGCGGACCCGTCAGGCGAGACCTTCAGCGAGAAATCGTCGCTGCCCAAAAGGCCCAGCAGGGCGCGGGCGGAATAGCCGGTCTGGAGGATCAGGCCGGCGTCCCGGGACGCGGCCTGCTTGTTGACCGACATCCGCATGTCGCCGGAGCCGGGCGTCGTGTCGTCCCAGGTGAGCAGGGCCGCGTCGGACTTGACTGCGAGGCGGTTGGTGGCATCCGCCCCGGTGTTGATGCCGAGCCGGCTGACGCTCTGGATCGCCGTGAGCGTCCGGCGGAAGCTGCTCCAGGCGGTCCCGTCGAACACATAGAGGTCGGCCTCGTCGATCAGGTAGGCGAACCAGCCGGCCCGGGGCACGGCGCCGATCCAGACGCCGTCCGCGTAGCGCACCACCTGGCCGGCGAGCCCGGCCCAGGCGCCGCCCGGGTTCGACGCGACCACGAGGTAGCGGTCGCCGTCGGCGGGGTTCTGGGGCGGGGCGGTGAGGTCCTTGTCCAGGCAGGCGAGCTGGACCAGGGCGTCGAGGAGGCCGAGCGCCTCGTTGTGGGTGACGTGCTTCTGGGCCTGGCTCGCCGCGATCAGCGGCAGGCCGAGGCGGGGCGTGGCGTCAGTCATGGGAGCTCCGGAAGGCTTTCAGTGTCCGATCGGATCGCCCGGCCGGATGTGCTTTGCCGTCATCGCGCGCGCAATGAAGCGACCCAGGCACGCGCCACGGTCTGGGATCGCGCGCTGCCCTGGGTTGCTTCGCTGCGCTCGCAATGACGGTGAGGGCTTCGACGCGAGACGGGATCAGGCCGAGCGGACGGGAATGCGCGCGCGGCTGGCCGGGCCGGGGCCGGCCACGGCGCCGATCTGCGCCACGGCCACGTCGAGGCTGGTCTGCTTGCCGACGAAATCGGCCGCCTCGTCGGCGTAGAGGACCTGCTGCGCCACGGCCCGGATCGTGCGCAGGGGCGTGCCGGCTCCGGAATAGACCGTGACCGCGTAAACCTCCGGCTCGTCCAGCGGGATCTCGGCGGGCTCCCAGGCGTCGCCGTCCCGGCGCGCCCGGCGGATCCAGGAGAGCCGCACCCCCGAGGCCTCCCGGCGCGCCCGCAGGTGAACCGGCCGCAGGGGACGAAGCGCCGCGAGCCCGGCCGTGGCGGCAAATTCCGAACAGGCGGGATCGCCCGGGTCCCGGTCGGCCGGGCCGACGCGGTAGCGGAAGCCGCGGCCGACCTCGTCCAGGCGCTCGACCAGGGGCACCACCGCGCCGTCATCGAGCCGCACGATCAGGCTGCCCGCCGGGGGCGCCCGGCCGGCCGACGCCTCACTGCCCGCGAGCCCCCGCAACAACCCCGAGAGCCGGTAAGTGTCGGGGCCGGTCAGCACCGCGTTGGCGGCGGAGAACAGCTCCACGGCGCCGTCCGGCCCGATCAGCGCGAACAGGTTGCCGCCCGCCAGCATCGCGGCCTCGCCGATGGAGCCGAGGGCCCCGCCCCGCCGCAGGGTGACGTCGAGGGGAACGCCCCGCTGCAGCCGCCAGAGCGGCCCGGCCGGCAGGTCCGTGAGGGTCCGGCCGAGGCAGGCCGGGTAGTCGACGAGGCTGTGAAGCGCGAGCGCGCCTGCGCCTTCCGCCCGCCAGACGGCCGCCGCCCCGGGCCAGGGCTCGGCCGCCACCGCGAGGTATTGCAGCACCGTCGGGCTGCCGCGATCCACCGGCAGGTCGAGCACCACGGCGAAGGGCGGCCCCGGGAAGGCCGGGGTCGCGCCGGCCGGCAGGGCCTGGCTGCGGGACAGGCCGCGCGCGGGCCCGCCCCGGGGCGGCACGCCACTCGCCTCGATCCGGCGCCCGGTGGGCGCGTCGTCGATCCGGTCGATCTTGCGCAGCACCGTCCCGCCCGGCACGTCGGCCGGCACCGCCAGCAGGTCGCCGGGCTCCAGCTCGACGCGGCGCGGGCTCAGGGTGAAGACCGCGCTGTCCCTGGCGGCGATGACCCGGTCCAGCATCGCCTCGGCGAGGCCGTCGCCACTCTCCCGGCGGGTGACGATTGCCGCCTCGATCCGGGTCTCGCGCCGCCGCTCGCCCACCGGGCGGATCGCGGCGGCCGAGGCGCGGCGGTAATCCGGGCTCTCGGATTCGGTGAGCCCGAGCTCGACCGAGCGCGGCAGGGCGCTCTCCTCGGCCCGGACCTGGCGCAGGACCGGTTTTTCCTCGGACAGCCTGACGAGGTCGGCTTCGGCCAGCACCACCGGCCTGTCGCGGCGCGGCCCGCGCAGGTGCAGGGCGCCGGCCACCGCCGAGACGTCGAGGCCGTAGACCTGCGCCAGGGTCTCCAGGGCGCCGCGCGCCGAGAGCGGCCGGTCGATGACGTAGCCGTCGAGGAAGGCGGCAGCCTCCACGGCGACCGGCGCGTCGAAGCCGAAATCGGCCAGGATCTTCAGGACCAATAGGTCGAGGTCGCAGCCCTCGATCCGGCCCGTGATCCAGTGCCCGACCCGCCAGTTGGCGGTGTCGGCCCAGACCGCCTGCACGGCCGGGAAGGCCGGGTAGGGCCGCGCGTCCCAGGACCAGACGAAGATCGATCCCGGATCGACCATCCGGCCGCCATAGACCGGCGAGACCGGGTTGTCGGAGTCCGAAAAACCCGCCGCGGCCGGATCGAACCGGGCGATCACCGCCTCGACGCCGCGCAACTGGATCAGCTCGTCGCGCAAGGCCCGGGAATGCGGCGGGTAGGCACCCTCGGCGGATTTCGGATCGGGGAAGACGTTGGGGCCGTTCGTGCCCTTGTCCACCGCCGGCACCCCGACCTCGGTGAGCCAGATCGGCTTGGCCTTCGGCACCCAGGCGGTGGCGCGGGTCTCGACGCCGCCGTCGCGCTCGACATGCGGGTTCGACCACCAGCCGACCAGATCCTTGGGTCGGAAGATCCAGGGCTTGCCGGCGGCGCCGTCCTGGATCGGCAGGCGCGTTTGCGCCGCCCGCCCGGCCGCGTCGGCATAGTACCAGTCATAGGCCTCGCCGGAGGCGCCGCGGGCCTTCAGGTAGGCGCGGTCGGCGATGTCCCCGGAGACCGCGAGGTCGGCATGGTCCGGCGTGTCGCGCCAGTCGGAGATCGGCGGATACCAGTCGATCCCGATCGCGCCGATATTCGGGTCGGCGAACAGGTCGTCCAAGGGGAACCGGATCGTGGCGCCGCCGTCGCGGACATGGGCGCCGTACTCGGTCCAGTCCGCCCCGTAGACGAGTGTCACGCCGGTGCCGAGGCGCCCGCGCAGCTCCGCGGCGAGGCTTTTGAACGCCTGCACGGCCGGATAGCCCGAGGCGCCGCGTACCCGGGTGAGGCCGACGAACTCGCTGCCGATCACGAAGCCGGCGATCCGCACGCCGCTTGCCGCCCATTGCGCCGCGAGGCCGGCATAATGCAGTATCTCCGTGCGGTAGCCGTTCCCGAAGAAGCTCTGGATCTGTGCCTCCGCCGCGGCGGTGCCGTCCGGGCTGCCCGAGACGCCCGGGGCCGGATCGCAGGTGATGCGCCCGCGCCAGGAATAGGGCGGCTGGGTCGCGCCGGGCACGCGCGGGTCGGGCAGGCCGTTGCCTGCGGCCACGTCCATCATCACGAACGGGTAGAGCAGCACCTCGAGGCCCCGGGCCACGAGGTCGGCCACCAGCCGGGTCAGACCGGCATCCGAGGGCGTGCCGCCATAGGCGGGAGTGCCGTCCGGCAGGGTCGAGACCACCTCGGCCTTGTCGCGGGTGATCCCGGCGACGCTCCAGGCCTCCGGCTTGGTGCGCTTGCCCCGGGTCTCGACCTTCGGCACCACCCGGCAGGCGCCGGCGCGCAGATCGGTGCCGAACCACGTCGCCACCACGGCGACCCGGCGCAGGTTCGGGCACAGGGCCTGCAGGGCGTCGAGGGAGGCGGTGACGTCGGTGGCGCGCTGGAGCTGATGCCGGTTGGCCGCCTGCGTCCGGCCGAGGCCGAGATCGACGGTGACGAGGTTCGGGTCGAGGGCGAACTCGCCGGCCCCCGGGATCAGGTCGACGGCGCGGATCCGGCGGAACAAGCCGTTGACCGGGCGCACCACCTCGAAGGCGAATTGCGGGACGCGGTTGCCGAAATCGGCGAGCGGCAGGTTCTCGAACACCACGTAGGCGAGGCCGCGATAGGCCGGGGCGTTCTCGGCGCCCTCCTTGGCGACGATCAACGGGTCCGCCGCCTGGTCCGCGCCGCCGGTATGGACCCGCAGGGTGATCCCGACCTGATCGATCTCCTTGCCGTCCGCCCAGATCCGGCGGACCATGGCGATCTCGCCCTCGCACAGGCCGACCGCGAGATTGGCGAAGTAGGCGTAGCGGGTCCGCACGGTCTTCTGCCCGCCCGCCCCCTTGGAGGCGGAGGCCGCGCGCTCCACCGTGGTGTTGGCGACCTCCCGGGCCCGCGTCGCCCAGATCAGGCTGCCGCCGATCTTCGCCCGCCCGTAGACCCGCGGAATGGGATCGCCTTCGGTGGAGGACAGGCCGGCCACGTCGGCGAGCCGCGGCCCCTCGACGAAGCGCGTGTGCCGCCCGGAGCCCGACAGGCTGCCATCGATCGCCACCCCCGCAGCCGCCCCGAGCGCGCGCCCCACCACGGCCCCGATCGGCCCGCCCAGAGCGGTCCCCACCGCCGCGCCCGCCGTCGACAGGATCAGGGTGGCCATGGCGGGCTCCGGGGTGGGGGTGGGCAGCAGCGATTGCGAGGGTATACAAATTTTTGTATGGATAGGGTCTGAGGTTTTGATAAGTTGGGCGGTGTCGTGGTTGAGCGACCCAAGGGCGTAATATTTCGCGGAAGCGCACTCGACGACCTGCGCGCCTTTCCCAGGGATGCGCGACGCGCGGCAGGACATCAGATCGACCGCGTTCAGTCCGGCCTTGATCCGGACGATTGGAAGCCGATGCCGACCGTCGGTTCGGGCGTCCGCGAGATCCGTATCAGGGAGCCGGATGGTGCCTTCCGGGTGATCTACGTGGCGAAATTCCCCGGCGCAGTGGTCGTCCTGCATTGCTTCCGCAAGACGACCCAAAAAACGGCTCTCGCCGATATCGCCACGGCCAAACGCCGCTACGCCGACTTCGTGCAGGAGGTACAACGATGACTGAGACAAACTTCGACAGCGTCTGGGACGCGATCGAGGACACACCGGCCGAGGCTGCGCATATGCGTGTCCGCTCGCAGCTGATGATGGCGCTGCGGGATCACATTGAGCGCTCCGGCCTGAGCCAGTCCCAGGCGGCAAAAATCCTCGGCGTCACGCAGCCGCGCGTCTCGGACCTGATGCGCGGCAAGATCGACCTGTTCGCGATCGACTCGCTGGTCGCGATGCTCGCTGCGGCCGGACTACAGGTCGAGCTGCGCGTCGCCGCGGCGGCCTGATCGGCTTGATGCGGTTTGGGATCGAAGCGCTCGCCGCTGCCTCCACCGTCATTGCGAGCGCAGCGAAGCAACCTAGGGATACGCCACATTCGAGGATCGCGCGCTGCACTGGGTTGCTTCGCTGCGCTCACAGTGACGGCGGCAATGACCCTACTTGCACGTGCCCGGCGTCAAGCCGACCGTGGCGACCGGCTCATCCGGAAACCGGAACAAACCCGTCATGTGCCGCCGCCACCAGGCGGTGAGGGCCACCTCGGCTACGGCGGCGTGGTCGTGGGCGTGGATCATGGCGCCGTCGCCGGTGGCGATCGCGCAGTGGCGGGCCGGGAGATGGCACCGGAAGGCGAAGAGCAGCACGTCGCCGGGCTCAGGCGTCGCGCCGGCCACCGGCACGAGGTGCCGAGTCGCCGCTGCGGTGAGCGGGTCGGTGCCCGGGGCGGCGGATTCCGCCCATGTGGCGGCGTAGGGCGGCACCGGCTCCGGCTCGGTTCCGTAGAGCCCACGCCAGACCCCGCGCAGCAGCCCGAGGCAGTCGCAGCCGACGCCGCGCAGAGACGCTTGGTGCCGGTAGGGCGTGCCGAGCCACAGCCGCGCCTCGCCGAGGGCCGTCACGCCGATGTCCCGCCGCATCGCGCTCATCGAAAAAGGCTCCCACCGTCGAGGACGGGCTCCGAGCCCGGCACCGCCCGCATCACCGCGTCGTTGCCCGGCATGTGCGGGAAGCCCTGGAAGTTGATCGCGTTGGCGAAGCGGTCCCGACAGGTGGCGAGCCGCTTGTCGCAGCCGGCGGTGAGGCTGAACGCATCCCCGGCCGCCACGGGACGGGGCGGGACGGTCCACAATTCGAGGAGCGTGCCCAGTTGGAGCCGGATGTCGGCCCTAAGCCCGGCATTGGCGCCCTCCGTCCAGGTGAGCATCCCGCCGGTGAACAGCCCGTCCGCGAAGCCGCCCGCCAGAGTCACGCTAAGAGTCGCGGGTTCGGGCAGGCCCGTGACCCGGCCGGTGGTCTGCCAAGCCGCGAGGTCGACCCGGCAGCGCCCGTCGCCGAGATCGGCGCCGCAGGTCGCCCGAAAAGTCCGGCCGCGCTCGGCCCCGAGCCGGTGGGCGAGCCCGCGCAGCTCCGCCACGAAGGCGTCGCCCTCCCGGCGCACCTCGCCGATCGTGCCGACATCGATAAGCAGGCGCGTCTTCGGGTTGGTCCAGTCGACCAGCCAGGTCTCCACCGTCGCGCCGTCGTAGAGGCCGCCGGCGATGTCGGCCTCGGTCAGCCCGAGGGAACTCAGCGCCCCGGCGACGTCGCCCCCGGACACCGCGAAGCCGGATTCGGCGCTGGCCTCCGCGGCCTCCAGCCCGGTGCGGGCGGCGTGGACGAGGCCCGCGAGACCCAAGTCGCAGTCATGGTCGGTGAAGCCCAGCGCCACGCCGTCCCGCCGACGCAAGGACCAGCAGCGGCACAGGGTGGTGACGCCGCCCGCGAGATGGGCCGCGAAGGCATTCGGGATATCGCGCATCGTTTAACCTTCAGGGCACCCGAAGTTTGAGGCACAAGCGCCGTTGCAGGCCGCGTCGGTCCCCTTTCCGCACGGGCTACAGCGTTCCCACGTCGTGTTCGGCGATGCGCGACGCGCTCTCCTCCCCCTTGTGGGGAGGAGTTGGAGGTAGGGGTGGCTCAGAAGGCACCGCTGCGCCTCATCCGGCACCACCCCCACCCCTGCCCCTCCCCACAAGGGGGAGGGAAAACGCGTTGTGTTTCAGTTGTTTGCCACCGGACCCAATGCGTGAGGCTGGTCGCACGCACGAGAGGTTGCTCACGGCACAATCTCGACGAGGGGCACCTTCGGGATCTCGCCGGCCGTGAAGGCCGCGAGGTCGATGGTGAGGTCGTCGGTGTCGAAGCGGACCGGGACGTCGAAGGCGAAGCCCGCGGTAACAGCGGCCCCCTTGGCCGGGACGTGGCCGGCCGCGAAGGTGACGAGCCCGGTTGTCGGGTCGCAGGCGAAGGCGTCGACGCCGACCTCCCGGCCTGCCACCGCCACCCGGACGCTGCCCGCCACCGGCTTGGCGATGCGCCGGCGATAGGGTGCGAAGCCGGAGCCGTAGGTCTTGGTCAGCGCGAACGACGCGGTGGCGCCGTCGCCAATGCCGAGCGGCTGGTCGAGGGGGCCGATCGCCCGGCCCGGGGGTCCGGAGCGGAAATCGACCCGGTCGCGGTAGCGGAAGCCGTAGAGCCGGCCGCGCCGCTCCTCGAAGAAGGTCAGCACCGCGTGAAGCGAATCGAGCCCTCGCATTCCGAACCCGGCATCGTAACGGCGGCGGGAATCGGCCCAGCGGCCGTTGCGGTGCTCCCGCCCCGAGGCCAGCGTGACGATCTCGGTGAGCCGCTGCGGCCCGCCGCTGCCGCGCAGCGACACGTCGAGGGGAAACAGGACCTCGTGGAAGGCGTCGGCCATGGCGCGAAGATCCCGGAGAGGGGGAGGGAGAAGGCCCGTCCTCCCGGCCGCGGAGGACCAGGAAGAGTCTTTTGGGAACGGGCGAAACTTCGGAAACGCCGTTCATCGACAACCGGTCGCCAGCGGGCAAAGATCATCGAAGACGACGGACGTTTCAGTGAAGATTTTTATCTGCGGCCGATCTCAAAAGATCTTAGCCGGGAGACGTGCCTCGTCGCCGATTCACTGAGGAGCCTTCCGATGAGCGCCGTCCCGCAGCCGCTGCACCCCACTCTCGACATCCGCCGGGTCGCCGGCCGCATCGGCGCGGAGATCCGCGGCGTCGCGCTCTCGGGCGATCTCGACGCCGCGACGGTGGCGGCGATCCGCCAGGCCCTGGTCACCCATAAGGTGGTGTTCTTCCGCGACCAGGACTTGGACGAGGGGGCCCAAGAGGCGTTCGGCCGGCGGCTTGGCGACCTCGTCCCGCACCCGACCGTACCGTCGCTAGCCGGGACTACGGGCGTCCTCGACCTCGACGGCAGCCGGGGCGAGCGGGCGAGCTCCTGGCACACCGACGTGACCTTCGTGCCGGCCTATCCGGCGATCTCGATCCTGCGCGCCGTGACCCTGCCGGCCTATGGCGGCGACACCCTCTGGGCCAACACGGCGGCAGCCTATGCGGAGCTGCCCGAGCCCCTGCGGGAGCTGGCCGACCGGCTCTGGGCGCTGCATTCCAACGTCTACGATTACGTGGGCGGGCGCGTGAACGCCCCGGAGGCCGGGCGCCAGCGCTACAACGAGGTGTTCACCAAGACCGTCTACGAGACCGAACACCCGCTGGTGCACGTGCATCCGGAGACCGGCGAGCGCTCGCTGATCGTCGGGCACTTCATCCAGCGCATCCTCGGGCTCACGACCTCGGATTCGCAGCACCTGCTCGCGATCTTCAACGACCACGCGACCCGGCCGGAGAACACGGTGCGCTGGTCCTGGCGGATTGGCGACGTGGCGATCTGGGACAACCGCGCGACGGTGCACCGGGCGGTGGACGATTACGGCGACCAGCCCCGGGTGGTCCGCCGCGTCACCATCGAGGGCGTCCCCCCGGTCAGCGTGGACGGACGCCGCAGCCGGGCCAGGGAAGCCGCGGCCAGCAAGGCGGCGTAAGGGGGGCTCACGTCGACCGCTGCCCCCGGGCCACGGCGCGGGCGAGGCTCGCCGTTACCTGCGCCTCCGAGCGGCGGAAGGCGCCGGGGTCCGGGGTGGCGATGTTGACCGTGACGGCGACCGGGCGGGATGCGGCGGCGCCGGCCGCGACGCCGAGGCGGCCGTCCGGTCCGCGGTTGAGCGGCAGGATCGCCTCGGGGCCGGCCTCGCCCATCAGGCCTGTGCCGCCGGCCATCGGGAAGTAGGTCGGCGCGGCCACCACGCCGCCGGTCGCGAAGGGCTGGACCCGGCCGCCCCGGAACAGTCCGCCCCGGGCGAAACCGGTCTCGCTGCCGGCGCCGGCCCCGAGCACGGCGTTGACCAGGCCGGTGATGCCGGAGCGGATCGGGCCGGTGGCCGCCCGGGCGGCCGCGCCGGCGAGCTTGCTGCCGATCGTGCCGAGCACGCCGTCGAGGGTGCGCCCCGAGGCAGCGCCACGGGTGAGCGCCGAATCCAGGCTGCGGCCGAAATTCTTGGCGAGCTGGTCGAGGGTCTCCAGCTGCTTGATCCGGGCGGCATCCTGCGGATCGGGATCGGCGTCGCTCATCGAGCACCCCTCCATTGTGCTTAGGTTCGGCACGGTGCCAAAACCCGAGATACCAAAGGGCTCAGCCCTTTGGCGGGGTCTGGGGCGGAGCCCCGGCTCCGGTCACTGGCCCGGGTCCGGATAGGCAGCGAGCAGGCGCTCGAACGCATCGCGGCTCAGGGGCTCCGGGCCGCGTCGCCGCCCCAAAGCGGCAGCGAATTCGCGGGGCGTCGCCGCCCAGAAGCCGGCCGGGCTCCAGCCGAGCGCGCCGAGGCCGAGCGTCAGGGCGTCGTCCCAGGGGAAGGGAGAGGTTCGAGCCGGCGCCGACGCAAAAGCGTCGGGCACCGGCTCTACCGAGGGTTTGCGGGGCCCGGCGCCTCCCCGAAGGCGGCGGCGAGGACCTCGCCCAGGGCGGTGGACACCGCCTCCAAGCCGCCGGCCAGGGGCAGGCGCGCGACGGCGTCGTCGTCGAGGGCGTGGCCGCCGCCGCGCAGGGCCGCGCCCAGCAGGGCGATCAGGTCCCGGGCCGAGACCCGGCCGCCGTCGAAGCGCTCGGCCAGGCCGATCAGGTCGCCGGCCTTGAGCGCGCCCTCCAGCTCGGCCAGCGCACCGAGCGTCAGGCACAGGGTGTAGCGCTGGCCGGCGAGCACGAGCGGCACCTCGCCGCGGATCCGGTTGACCATGGTTCAGGCCGCCGTAAAGGCGAGCACGCCCGCCGAGTCGAGGCTGATGTCGAAGGTGACCTCGCCGGCATGGTCACCGCGGTATTCGAGGCTGGCGATCTGGAACGGCCCCTCCAGGGTCCCGAAGGCCGGCACGACCACCTGGAAGGTCTCGATTGCGCCCTCGAAGAAGATCAGCCGCAGGCGCACATCCGAGGCCTGGTCGCGAAACACCCCGGATCCCGCGATCGCGGCCCGGCGCACGCCGGCGCCGGCCAGCAGCTCGCGCCAGCGGCCGGTGGAATCGGCGTTGGTGACGTCCACGGTCTCGGCGTTGAGGGTGATCTGGCGGGTGCGCAGGCCCGCCACCGCCACAAAGCCGCCCGCGCCGTCGCCGGCCCGGAGCAGCAGGTCCTTGCCCTTCTGTGCGCCCATCGGGCCCTCCTCATGCTTTGGAATCGAACGTCGCCGGGCGCACCGCCCTTTTCCCGGGCGCATGCAGCGCCAGCGGAATGCGACCCGGGACCGAGCACGGGACGCTGCGCAGCGTCCGGTTACGTATCGTGCCGCTGCGCAGCGCGGTCTCTCCTGGGTCCCGGATCGCCTTCCACTGACGTTCCAGGCGTCCGGGAAAGGGGGCGGGTCAGGCACCCTGCCTGTCTCAAAGAATTTCGGTGACGGCCTCGAGCGTCAGGGTGGCGCGGGCCTCGCCGGTGCGGGCGTCTCGGGTCGCCTTGATCACCCGCACCCGCAGGGTGACGAGGCGGCAGCCCTGGAGCGGTAGCGTGGCGTCGGTCAGGAGCGCGGCCATGCGCTCGGCGGCGTCCAGCGCCGTGCGGACCGAGCCGGGCTTGGCGATCACCGCAATCACGTGGTTGTGGCGATGGCGCTCGGCGCCGGCGACGGAATCGTCCACGATCTCGGCCTCGCCGAACAGGGCATAGACCGGCACCGAACCCCGGGGCGGCTCATCGTGGAGCCGAACCGTTCCGCCGAGCAGGGCGGCGAGGGCGGCATCAGGGGCGAAGCGCGCGATCAGGCCGGCCCGCAGGGCCAGGAGCGGGCTCGGGTCGGTCACGACGCGCTCTCCCGGGCCAGTTCCTCGACATGGCAGATCAGGTCGCGGCCCTTGGCGTCGGGCTCGCTGACCGCGCGGATCGCGAAGCGGCGGGGACCGGCGGCGAGCCGCATGGTCGGGTCGAAGGCGACCCGGGCGCGCAGGGTGACCCGGTAGGCGGGGAGCGTGTCGGTCCGGCCGCCCTCCAGACGGTCTGCGAGGCCGGACGGGCTGATCGCGCCCCACAGAACCGGGCCGGCCACGTAGCGGCGCAGCACGCCGCCGAACCCGTCGGGCTGTTCCAGGGGCCGTTCGAGCACGAAGCGGCGGCGCCGGGCGCCCAGCGGCGGGTGATGCAGGCTGGTCGCCATCGGCGAAGCTCCAGTGGATCTCGGACGAAGAGTGAGCCGGCTCACAGGCGCATCCGGCGGAACGGTGCGGCGAGGTCGGCGGCGTCGGTGCGGGCGGCATCCGGTTCGTCGCCGCGATGCTCGTAGCGGGCAGCGGCGAGCCGCAGGATCGCGAGCCGGAGCGGCGCCGGGAGCGGCGGCCCGTCGCCCCCGAACCCGGCCGCGACCTCGATCAGGATCGTGCGGCCGGCCGGGTCCGGCACCGTGGGGTCGATCAGCAGGCCCGGCGCCTCGATCGGGTCCGGCCCGAGGCGGACGAGGCCGGCGGCGAGTTCGGTGACGCCCTTGGCGTCGGACAGGCCGGCGCGAACCAGGGCCACGAGCGGGCTCAGCGGCAGGGTCAGCCGGCCGTTCGCCGGCCAGGCATCGAGGGCGATCCGGTAGCGGCCAGGCACCAGGACCCGGCGCGCCTCGATCTCCAGGCTGGCCCGGGCGGCGGTGATCAGGGCCTGGAGCAGGCCGTCCTCGGTGCCGCCATCGTCGGAGTCGAGGCGCAGATAGGCGCGCAATTCGGCCACGCTCACCGGCTCGACCACGGCCCCGTCGGCGCGTATCGGGATCATCGCGTTGCCCCCTCGCTGGATGTCTCGAATGCCGGTCCCGAAGCGCCGCCGGGCGCCCCTCATCGTCCTGGCGGCGGCCCTGTGGCTCGCGGCCGGCCCGGCCGGCGCGATCGTCGGGGGCGCGGAGGCGCCGTCCGGCGGGGCCGTGATGGTCCTGTCCTCGAACGGCGGCGTCTGCACCGGGCTGGTGCTCGCCCCCGACACGGTGCTCACCGCCGCCCATTGCGTCGCCGCCGGGCGGGAGCACCGGATCCATTTTCGCGATGAGTCCGGGGCGCCGGTCCTGGTCGAGGTCGCGGGCCGGGCGATCCATCCGGGCTACGATGCCGGCGCCGCCTCGGGCCGGAGGCGCTCCATCGACCTCGCGCTCCTGCGCACCGCGACGCCGCTGCCGCCGCGCTTCCCCCCGGTGACCTTAAGCGCCGCGCAGCCGCGGGCCGGCGAGTCTTTGACCCTGGCGGGCTACGGCGCGGCCAAACCCGGCGACCCGCGCACGACCGGCACCTATCGCAGCGTCGCCCTGCCGGTGATCGAACCCCACGGTCCGAGCCGCATCCTGGTCTGGCTCCAGGGCGGCGCGGGCGGCGGCTGCCAGGGCGATTCCGGCGGCCCGATCACAGGTCCGGACGGCGCTGTCCTGGCGCTCGCCGCCTGGATCGGGGGCGCCTGCGGCGGCCTCACCCAGGGTGTTCTCGTGGGGCCCCAGCGCGGCTGGATCGACCGGGTGCTGGATGGATGGGGCCGCGGCGCGCGCTGGGGCGGCTGACGGGCCGTCACCGGGTGAGGTAATTGCGAGGTCGCAGCCGCAGCGGTCGACCCCGCTTCAGCACGCCGTCATTGCGAGCGGAGCGAAGCAACCCAGGGCAGCGCGCGACCCCCGGACGGAGCGTTTCCCTGGGTTGCTTCGCTGCGCTCGCAATGACGGTGGGCGAAGTCAGTCGGCCTTGCGGTCCCCCGATCTCTGCCCTCGCCCCCAAAGCAGGGATGGAAGACCAGTCGAACAGGCCGTTTGAACCTGCTTCTTCCCCACCATCACCGGCCCGTTCGGAACCGCAGCTTGGCCGGGACATTGGCTTGCTCTAGGCTCACCTGGCGCCGCGTCTTCGCCGCAGCGTCCCCTCTCGCGCCGACACGGCGCCCCCGGAGTGCCCGATGTCCCGTCGCCTGATCCGCAAGGCCGGCCCGCGCGTCCATGGCTGGGGGCTCGGCGCCGGGCTGCTCGGGAGCGCCCTGCTCGGATCCTTGGCCGGCCTGATGCCGGCCCCGGCCGCGGCGGTGATCAACGGCACCACCACCCGCGATCCCAACGGTGCGCGGACCTTCGCGGTGCGGATCGAGAGCACCGAGGGCGAGATCTGCTCGGGCACCCTGATCGCCCAGGACCTCGTGCTCACCGCCGCCCATTGCGTGATGCGCCCGGCCGGCTACACGGTGATCAGCGTCGACCGCGGCTTCCGCCAGCACCGCACCCAGGTCATCGCCGCGACCATGCACCCGGATTTCGTGCCCGGCACGACGCCCGAGGACCAGCCCGGCGTCGACCTCGCCTTGCTCAAGCTCGAAGCGCCGCTCGGCACTGATTTCGTTCCCCTCGATCCGCGCGGCGCCGCCTCGATCGATACCGGCGCCCCGGTGGACATCGCCGGCTTCGGCGTGGTCGCCGAGAACCGGCGGGACACGGCCCGCACCCTGCGGCTCGCCCATCTCGTGTCGATCGGCTCGTTGCAGGTCGCCAACCGGGTGACCGTGGTGACCGACCGGCGGCGGATGGCCGAGACCTCCGGCGCCGGGGCGTGCCTGGGCGATTCCGGCGGCCCGATCCTGGCCGGCGGCCCCGGGGGCTACCGGATCGTCGGCGTGGTCAGCTGGTCGAGCGGCGCCCTGCAGCAGGGCGCGCGCCGGACCGCCTGCGGCGGCTTCACCGCGGTGACCCCGGTGGCCGAGCATACCGGCTGGATCGCCACCCGGTCGGCCGAACTCGCGCGGATGCCGGTGGGCGAGGCCCTGCCCCGGGGCAACCGCTCCGACTGGATGGCCAAGCCCGGCCGGCGCCGCTGAGGCCCGGTCCGCAGGGCGGTTACAAGCTCCCAATACCAGTCGCGGCTGAAGCAGGTCAGACCTGCGGCTCGGAACACCGGGCGAGCCGTCGCGTTGTGCAACGCAATCGCGTCGGGCGAGGCATCGCGGCCGTAACGGCCTATTCGCGGCCGCCCGATCGCATGTTCACGGAGCATTTTCATGGCTGACACCGTCCGGGCGCACAAGACCCGCAACAACACCGACTCGAACGCCAAGCAGGTTTCGATCGGTGCCCTCAACGCCCGGCTGGCGGACGGCATCGATCTGGCGCTGGCGGTCAAGCAGGCCCACTGGAACCTCAAGGGTCCGCAGTTCATCGGCGTCCACCTGATGCTGGACGGCTTCCGCACCGAGCTCGACGACCTCAACGACAAGGTCGCCGAGCGGGCCGTGCAGCTCGGCGCCACCGCGTTCGGCTCGACCCAGGTGGTCGCCGAGAAGACCAAGCTGCCGCCCTACCCGACCGGCATCTACGCCATCGCCGACCACATCGCGGCGCTGATCGACAGCTACGCCGCCTATGCCAACGCGGTGCGCGAGAACATCGACGAGACCGACGAGGCGGGCGACCCCGACACGGCCGACCTGTTCACCGAGATCTCGCGCGCGGTCGACAAGCAGCTCTGGTTCCTTGAGGCCCACGTCCAGGAGCCGACCGGCACCCTGCGCGACGGCAACCCGGGCCGGTAAGACCCGTCCCAGCATTCAAAAGCGTTGGTCACATCGCCCTCCCCGGTAACGGGGAGGGCGATTGCATTTGGCTATGGCGTTTCTCCAAGGGTTTGAGCGTTTTCTCGCCCTCCTATCACCCGCTTTGTCATCCCGGGGTCGCGCAGCGGAGCCCGGGATCCAGAAACGCCAGCGAAGCCAGGTCTTGCACCGAGGGAGGATCTGGATTCCGGGCTCGCCTGCGGCGCCCCGGAATGACAGGGTGATTTATACAGACGCCTCTCATCCTGTTGGCAGACGAGCCGGGCTGGCCGCGAGCAAACGCCAGCTTAGGCACACAGAATCAGCCTCACCCAAACTTCAAAACCTTGATCGCATCGAAGTCCTGCACCCCGCCGCCGACGCGCTTGGTGACGTAGAACAGCACGTAGGGCTTGGCCGAATACGGGTCGCGCAGCACCCGCAGGCCGGTGCGGTCGACCACGAGGTAGCCCCGGCGGAAGTCGCCGAAGGCCACCGACAGGCTGTTGGCCGCGATCTCCGGCATCGCCTCGGCCTCGGTGACGGGGAAGCCGATCAGCGTCGCGGAGCGGTCGGCGGTGAGCGGCGGGTGCCAGAGGTAGTTGCCCTGCGCGTCCTTGAACTTGCGGATCGCGCTCTGGGTGCGCCGGCTCATGACGAAGCCGGCATTCTGGCGGTAGGCCGCCCGCAGGGCGTAGACCAGATCGAACAGCACGTCAGACGGGTTGCTCTGCGGGAACGCCCCGGCCGCCCCGGTGGCAACGAAGCCGAGCTTGCCCGGCGCCCAGGCGGCGTTGGCCACAATGTCGTAGCTCAGGAAGCCGCGCGGGCGGCTGGCGCCGTTGCCGGTGACGAAGGCCACCCCCTCCTGCTCGGCAAACGCCATCTCGACCTCGGACGAGAGCCAGGCGTCGAGATCGACCACCGCGTCGTCCAGGAGCGTCTGGGTCGCGGCCGGCATGGCGTAGAGCTCCATGGCCGGGAACGCGATCTCGGCGAGCACCGGCCCGTCGGTGCCGGGGCGCGGTGCGGTCTCGGCGACCCAGCCGGTAGCCGGGGCGCCCACCGAGGCGGCGCGCTTGTACTGGGCGCCGGAGATCTGCTGCACGCTGGCGATGGACCGGATCGGCGAGACATTCGCCAGGCGCGCCAGCACGGTCCGCTCCAGGGTCTGCGGCACGAGATAGCCACCGTCCGGCCCCGATCCGGCCGATAGGGCCTTGGCCTCCAGGCGCTTCAGCCCGGCGCTCTCGCCGGCCCGGACATAAAGGTCGAAGGCGGCCTTGTGCTCCTGCGCAGCCGCATCCTCCCGGGGGCCGGGCTGGCCGAGCGGCGGCCGGGCGCGGTCGAGGGTGATCCGGTCGAGCCGCGTCCGGGCGGCGTCGAGCGCCGCGTCGATCCGGGCGAGCTTTTCCTCGGTGAGCACGTCGGTGCCGAGGCGGCCCTCGATCTGGGCGATGCGCGTGTCGTTGGTCTCCTTGAAGGCCTCGAAGGCGGTGGCGAGCTCGTCGAGCGCCGGCTGGACCGGTTCGGCCCCGGGGCGGCCGGCCTTGTTCTCCAGGCCGGGCAGCACAGCCTTGGTCTCCGGGGCGGGGTTCGACGGGGCGATGGCGTGGGACATCATCGGGCAACCTCGTGGCTGGGGTGGGCGAAGCGAAAACGAGCCGCCGCGCTCGGGCGGACGGCGGGGGCGATCCGGCGGGCGAGGCCGCGGATGTCGTCGGGGGTCGGGCTCGGGCTCGCCCGGGCCCCGGGCTGCAGCGGGAAGGTCACCAGGGAAATCTCCCAGAGATCGACCCGCTGGAGCCGGCGCTCGCCCCCGGCGCCCTTGCGGGCTAGGAGCGTGCGGAATCCGATCGACAGCCCGTCGAGACCGCCGCCGCGCAGCAGCGCGTCCACCTCCCGGGCGCGCTGGACCGCGAGGTTGAGCTGTCCCTCGGCGAACAGGCCGCGGGCATCCTCGCGCAGCGTCAGCCAGCGCCCGATCGGCTCGGCCGGATCGTGCTGGAACAGCAGCCGCACCCCCGCGGCCCCCCGGCGCGCCAGGCTCGCCGCAAAAGCCCCCGGCACCACCACGTCGCGGCCGAGATCGGGCACGCCGAACACGCTGGCGTAGCCGGAGAAATGGCCATCCATCGAAAGGCTCCGAGACTGAGTGCTACGAACCGAGACCCGGGCTCCGCCCGGACCCGCCGGGGCCTCAGGCCCCGGACCCCGGGACTGGCGGGTAGCCCACCGCCTCGCGCTTCTCGGCCGCCGACAGGAACCCGGCCGCCTCGACCCGGCGCCAGAGGGATTCCCGCTCGCCCGACAGGGCCTCGATCCGGTCGAGGTCGGGTTCGAGGTCCAGGGGGCCGAAGGCAGGTTCCAGCCAGCCGGCGAGCGCCTGGGCGGTGCGGGCGGCGAGCGGGATCAGGGTCTGGCGGTAGAGCGCCCGGTTGGCCTCGGCGTAGTTGGCGTGGGTGTTGTCGCCGGGCAGGCCGAGCAGCAGAGGCGGCACCCCGAAGGCCAGGGCGATCTCCCGGGCGGCGGCGTTCTTGGCCTCGACGAAGTCCATGTCCTTGGGCGAGAGGGCCAGCGGCTTCCAGTCGAGGCCGCCCTCCAGCAGCAGCGGCCGGCCGGCATTGGCGGCGCCCTGGTAATTGGCCTCCAGCTCGGCCTTCAGCCGGTCGAATTGCGGCTCGGTGAGCGCGGCCCCGGCAAAGACCAGCGCCCCCGAAGGCCGGGCGGCATTGTCGAGGAGCGCCTTGTTCCAGGCGCTGGCGGCGTTGTGGATGTCCAGCGCGGTGGCGGCCGCCTCGATCGGGGCGAGGCCGGCATAATCGTCGTCCGGGTGGAACAGGGTCAGGGCCAGGATCGGCGCCACCTCGGGGGCGCCGGGGGGCGGCAGGTCGAACCGGCGGCTGGTCCCGGCGACCGTGTACACATAGGCGACGGGCCAGCCGTCCGGGCCCGGCACCATCCGCATCCGGGCCGGCCGCAGGGCCTGCAGGGCGGCGACCCGCCCGTCGAGGCTGACCACCTCCAGATAGGCCGTGCCGCTGAGCAGGAGATCGGCGTAAAGCGTCTCCAGCAAGCGCGCGCCGCTCTCGCGCGGGTTCGGCCGGGCGAGCAGGGCCAGCAGGTCCCCGGCCCGCGCGGCGCCGGCGCCGGTGGCGACGAGGGGCAGGCTCGCCGCCCCCTCGGCGACCAGCCGGACCGCCCGGTGCACGATCGGGTTGCCCTGGTACCCGGCCCGGGCCAGCGCCGCCGGGTCCCGGGACGTCCAGCTCGCCCGCCCGTCGGTGTAGAGCGCGAAGGCCGGGGCGGCCTTGGTCACGAGATCCGGCCCTGCCGGGCGGGCGGCGTGACGCGCAACCCGTGCCAGCCGATCGAGGAGAGTCGCCATGCCGGTGCGATCCTGGGCTAGGGTGTGAGGCTCCGATCCGCCCGCCGGCTCGCGGGCCGGGGCAGCGTTCGGCGATGCGGTTTTCGGGTTGGCGTGCCACCACGCGGCCGAGTGGGTGCGGTGATTTCGCCGCACCCCGAGCCGTCACCGTGGCTACGCTGTCACAGCCATGATCGGCCGAGTCGTGTATTCAGGATTCAGTTCGTTCCAGAGACCACGAACCGACTCCCGGCGCGCTTCTCACCGAGGCGCGCCGTATTGTTTTGCGCGCGGAAGCGGGCGGGCAGCCTGATTGTGCGGTCTCGGTGGAACACCGTTCGCGATCGAGCGGGGAGTCTTATTCTCCCATCGATCGCAGGATCCCCGAAGCGTCCCATCACCCGCCCTGTCATCCCGGGGCCGCGAAGCGGAGCTTGGGATCCAGACACGGAGGTGGCGCACGATCTTGCACCGTCGGCGGTTCTGGATTCCGGGCTCGCCTCCGGCGCCCCGGAATGACAGCGTGATCTATACGGTCGCCCCTCGCGTCACGGCTTGAAGATCAGCGTCGGGCTTGAAACGAATGGTCTTGAATAAAATCACGATGCAATCGCCAGCCGTCGGCTGTTGAGCAAGAATGGCACCCTGCTCAACGGTCGGACATAAAGTCCCGCCGTTAAACGGTCTCGACCTCGCGCGCGACGACACCGGCGGCTTCCCGGGCGTGGCGGAGCACGGCAGCGCGGTCGGCCTCGTCGGTGATCGCGTTCCACAGACGCAGCAACTCGACCGTGGCGCTCAGGTCGGAACGGCTCGTCGTCGGACCGAAGAAATCGGAGACCGAGCAGCCGAGGGTTTCGGCGATCGACCGCAGGCGGCGATGGGCGCTGTCGGGCAGACAGCTGCTCTCAGGATCAGGATCCGCGTTCACGGGCCGCCCTCCGATATGTGGTCGACACTATCAGCCGGGCGGAATGTATGCAATTTATGGATGCAGCTGTGCGTCACGTTCCCGTGTGAGGCCGCACGCGCCCCTCACAGCCGGCGGATCCGCGGCTCCCGCGCCCCGTCGAGCATCAAGTGGGTGATCGCCCAGACCAGGGCGTCGAGCCGGTCGGGCGAGGCGCCGCTCGACAACCCGTCCGGCCCGAAATCACACAGCTCGTCCTCCAGGGCCGGAAACGCCCCGACATGGTGGACGAGGCCGCGTGCGTAGAGCAGCGAGACCGGCTCGGCGCGCAGATACTTGCCGCGGCTCGCCCGGACCGGGGTGACCGGCACCGCCGGGTCGCATTGGGCCAGCACCGCGGCGGCCATCTCGCCGCCCTGGTTGACCTCGACCACCAGGGCATCGGCCCCGAGCCGGTGATAGAGCGCCAGCGCGGCTCCGGCCCAAGCCTGGGGGCTCGCCCGGGCGAGACTGGCATCGGCCAGCACGTAGGCTCGGGCGCCGGCCCGGCCCGCGGCCACGATCCCGCAGACATCCGAGCGCGCCCCCGAGGTCGCGGGCGGGTCCACCGCCACGACGATCCGGGCGAGTTCCGGCGTGGCGGAGAGACGGCCAGCCTCCAGAGCGGCCCGGTCCCACAGGGAATCGTCCCGGTCGGCGATCAACTCGCCGTCGAGCTCCTGGCGGCCGAGCCGGGTGCCGGCATAGCGCCCGACCACTGCCTCCAAAAAGTCCGGGGCGAGGTGCGCGGCATTGTCGTGGGTGCGGGCGCGGCTCACCACGGTACGCGGATCGGCGAGCAGGCGGCGGATCAGGGGCACCGGCCGCGGTGTCGTGGTGACGAGGTTGCGCGGGCGGGCGCCGAGCCGCAGCCCGAATTGCAGCATGTCGAAGGCGGCCTCGGGCCGGCGCCACTTGGCGGCCTCGTCGCACCAGGCGGCGCCGAATTGCGGGCCGCGCAGCGCATCGGGCTCCTCTGCCGAGAAGGCCAGCGCCACCGCGCCGTTGTCCCAGGCGAGCCGGCGCCGGCTCGGCGACCAGTGCGGCCGCGCCCAGCCCCGGCCCGGCAGGTTGAGCAGGCCGGACGGTCCCTCGACCATCACGTCGCGCACGTCGAGATGGGTCTCGCCCACGAGCGCGATGCGCCCGACCGGCTCGGGCGTGAAGGCCGGATCGCCCCGGGCGATCGCATCGACCCATTCGGCCCCAGTGCGGGTCTTGCCGCTGCCACGGCCGCCGATCACCGCCCAGGTCGTCCAGGCAGTCTCCGAAGGCGGCAGTTGGTCGGGCCGGGCCTGGTGCAGCCAGTCTTCGGCGAGAGCAGTAACCAGCGGCGCCGGCAGGGTCGCCAGGAAGTCAGGCAGCTGTCCGGCCGCGGACAAAGCCAGCATAGCGGCGCGCGATCTCCGCGCGCAGGGCCGGCAGATCGGGCTCGGTGCCATCGCCGCCCTCCCCGCTCTCTCGCCCGTGTCCCGAACCGATCTCGTCGAGCAGCCGCTTGAGGCCGCCGAGGTCGCGCAGCACTCGGGCGGAATCGAGCACGGCCGCGCCCTCCCCGTTCAGCGCCGCGTCGAAGGCGGCGATCTGCCGGGCGATATGGGCGCGCAGATGCGCTCGCAGGGTCGGCGGGTCCGCCGCCGCGTCGGGATCGAGGAGGCCGGGCTCGACCGCCGCCTCCGGCTCGGCCGCGGGCTCGGGGCGGGCGACGCCGCAGAGCGCCAGGAGCCGGGCGGCGGCTTCGCGCCCGACACCGGCCGCCTCGGCGACGTCCTCCGGATCGTTGCGCGCCTCGCCCAGCAGCCGGGCGAGCGCGGCCCGCCGCGCCTCCGGCCAGCGCGCGGCGACACCATGCCGCCAGCGGCGCGGCCGCAGCCAGCCCGACCGGGCGTTCCAGGTAAGGATCGTGGCCGGCTTCACGCCGGTGCGGGTGCTGATCTCCTCGACCGACAGCGCGGTCTCGCGCAGCAGCCGCTCGACCGCCGCGCGCCGCTCGGCCGGCAGGGCCTCAAGTGTCCGCATCGCCGCCGCTCCGCACACTTTTCGACCGTGCCCTGGATGTACCCGAGAAGCGGGACGGTGTCAACCTAAAAATTCCTATCTTTGGATTTTAGGCCGAGATTTTTGCGTTCGCTCAGCCCTCCCAATGCGCCACGCCGCCATGGCCGGAGCAGGTGCCCCGGTGGTTGCGGCTGAAGCTCCACGTCTCATCCCGGCACTTGGCCGTGGCGCCGGCCGGCTTGTTGCCGTCGCGGGTCTTGGCCGGGCGATGGACCTCGAAGCCGTCGCGGTTGCGATAATGGCCGTGCCGGTCGAGGGTCGATTCGTCGGGCTCGCGGAACTCCCGGGCGCTGGCTCCCCCGGCGAGGCCGAGGAGCACGGCACCGGCTAGGGCCAGCCGTGGGCAGGCGAGGCGCATCATCGGTCGGCCCCGTGGGTGCCGACGGCGCCGGTATACGGGTTGACGTTGCCCCGGGTCCCGAAATTGTCGCGCGCGGTGCCGTTCGGGTTGGTGGCGTGGTAGGGCCCGACGACGGTCCCGCGGGAGGTGGTGTAGCCGGACACCGCATGGCTCGCGCCGCTCGACCCGGTTCCGCTCAGACCATGACCACCCCCGCCCCGAGCGCGGGCGCCCCCGACCGTCAGCAAGAGGACGGTCACGATCAGGATCGGTCTCACGGCGCACCCTCAAGGTTGTGTCTGCCAGCATCAGACACAACCTAAACTCGGCCGTCACGCGCTATTTCTGGTTAGGCTTAAACCTCCTACAGGTTGTTGATTGGCGAGGCCGGAGAGCGGATCAGGCGGCCCCTCGCCCCGCTTGCCGACGATGGTCACAGATCCGCTTGTGCAGGCCGCGTCGCGCCCCCGCTCCCGCGCGGGCTGGCAGATTCACACATCGCGTTCGGTAGCAAGAACCTGAAACACCACGCGTTTTCCCCTCCCCCTTGTGGGGAGGGGCAGAGGTTGGGGGTGGTGCCGGATGGGGCGCAGCGGGGTCTTCTGCGCCACCCCCACCTCCCACGCCTCCCCGCAAGGGGGAGGAGAGCGCGTCGCGCATCACCGAGTACGATGTGTGAAGCTGCTAGCCCGCACGGGCGAGAGGACCTGTGCCGCACCCGGAACGGCCGTGAGGTGCACGGGCGTCCGGTCGGGACGGCGCATGCAGTCTTCTGGGACAGCAACCGATCGCGGCGGTCCGGCCCCGCTCAGATTTCGCCCTCTATAATCCCACGCGCCTGGAGCCCCTGGGATGAAAATCCCTCGCCCGGCTGCGTAACGGGCATGGCGCGGCCGGTTTTCGCGCGGCGCCCTGCAAAAATACTGGGATTGCCGCGGGCCTGTATGTGGCGTTAACTTGCATCAGCCGCTTGGCGGCGACGCGTTCGAAAGCGAATACGGGGGCGAAGTGTTCGTTCTGGTGCTGGCGACCCTGGCGGGTGGCATCCTGACCTGTTTGTGCGCCTGGCCCTGGTTCGGCCTCGGCGCGCTCCTTCTGGCACCGTTCGGGGCGGGGAGCGCGGCGGTCTTCGCCGGCCTCCTGCTGGCCGCCCTGCGGAGCCGGCCTCCGGCGACGCTGCACAAGCCGGTCTTGGGCGCGCAGCCCGAAGCGCCGCCCGTCATCGCCAACGATACGCTGGCGGGTCACCGCCGCCGGGCGTGATCGGCCGCCGGCCAGCGCCTGTCCGGACTAGGCGCTGGAGCCGGTCCCGATCGCCCCGAGATGGGTGAGGCCGAAACCGGCCGGATATTTGAGCCCGTAGCCCAGCGCGCGGTCGAAGCCGATATGGGCGGCCCAGATCAGGCCCGCCGCCAGGATCTCCGGCGCCGGCGCGAGCACGCCCCAGGCCAGGCACGCCGCCGGCAGGCCGTACCAGTGCCCGGCATTGTAGAACGCGGCCCCCGCGGCGCGCCCGGCGCCGTAGCCGAGCAGGGTCAGGTCGGGGACGAAGAACAGCAGCCCGAAAAGCCACCCACTCGCTTCCAGACGGCCATACGTCACCGAGGCGGCGATCAGGACGACCAAGCCTTCCAGGCGGAGGAGCCGCCGCGGCGCGCCTGTTACGGTTCCGGCCATGATGAATCTCCCGGCGCGTCGTCCCGGATCCGGCATTCGGGACGACGCGCCGGGTGGACGGCCGAAGACTCGATCATCTATGCGTGCATGGCGAGACAGACGTTTCGCATGGCATAGTCCGAAAAATGAATACCCCCGATTGGACCCTGCTGCGCTCGTTCCTCGCGGTGGTGGACATGCGCTCGCTGTCGGCGGCGGCCGCCCGCGTCGGGGCGACCCAGCCGACCCTGAGCCGGCATATCCGCGCTCTGGAGACGGCGTTCGGCGTCACCCTGTTCACCCGCACGGCGCGAGGGCTCGAACCGACCGAGGCGGCCCTGAGCCTGATCGCGGATGCCCGCGCCATGGGTGCCGCCGCGGAGGCGCTGGCGCTGAAGGCGCAAGGCCGGGCGCAGGGCCTGAGCGGCACCGTGCGGATCACCGCCTCGGTGATGGTCGCCAACCTCCTGCTGCCGCCGATCCTGGCGGAGCTGCGGGCGGCCGAGCCGCGCATCCAGATCGAGCTGGTCGCCTCCGATCAGGCCCAGAATCTGCTGCGGCGGGATGCCGACATCGCGATCCGCATGTTCGACCCGACCCAGAACGCCCTGATCGCCCGCCGGCTCGGGGAGGCACCGCTCGGGCTGTTCGGCACGCACGGCTATTTCGAGCGCCGCGGACGGCCCCGCACTGTGGCGGATCTGGCCGGGCACGACGTGCTCGGCTTCGACCGCAACGATGCCCTCCTGCGGGCCTATGCCGCCCACGGGCTCCGGGCGGCGCGCGAGGATTTTTCGATCCGCTGCGACGACCAGATGGTCTATTGGAACCTGATGCTGGCCGGGGCCGGCCTCGGCTTCGCCCAGGTGCTTCTGGCCGGGCGCCAGCCCGAGCTGGAGCAGGCGGAGATCGGCCTGCACATCGCCCCCCTGCCCGTCTGGCTGGTCCTGCACGAGGAGGTGCGCGGCAACGCCCGGATCCGGCGGGTCGCCGATTTTGTGTCGGGCGCGCTCATCGATGTGCTGCGCGGCGGCTGACGAAGTCCCTCGCCTCAGGCCGGCTGGCGCTGCTGCACCGGGGCGAGGCCGAACCGGATGATCTCGTGGGGCAGGCGGTCCAGCGGCAGGATCTTGATGGCGGCGCCGCGCTCGATCGCCTCCTTGGGCATGCCGAACACCACGCAGCTCTCCTCGTCCTGCGCCACCGTGAGGGCGCCGGCCCGGCGCATCTCCAGAAGGCCGTTGGCGCCGTCGTCGCCCATGCCGGTCATCAGGATGCCGAGCGCGTTGGCGCCGGCGCATTGCGCGGCCCCGCGGAACAGCACGTCCACCGAGGGGCGGTGGCGCGAGACCAGCGGGCCGTCCTTCACCGCCACGGTGTAGCGGTTGCCGCTGCGCTGGAGCAGCAGGTGCCGACCGCCCGGGGCGATCAGGGCTCGCCCGGGTTCGACCGCGTCGCCGTCCTCCGCCTCTTTCACCGCGATGGTGCAGAGCCCGTTCAGCCGCTTGGCGAAGGCGGCGGTGAAATGCTCGGGCATGTGCTGGACGATCACGAGGCCCGGGCAATCGGCCGGCAGCCCTTCGAGCACGTCGCGCAGGGATTCCGTGCCGCCCGTGGAGGCGCCGATGCAGACGATCGGCTCGGTCCCGGCCAGGGTCCGGCGGCGGCCCGCGGGCGGCAGCACGGCGTCGGCGGTGAGCTTCTTCTCCACCGCCCGGAAAGCCGGGCGGCTCGGGCGCAGCTTCGCCCCGGCGGCGCCCCGGACGGCGTCGCAGACCCGCACCGAGGATTCCATCAGGAACTGGCGCGTGTCGATGCGGGGCTTGGGCAGGACGTCGACGGCGCCCGCCTCCAGCACCTCGAACAGGGTCCGCGAGCCCTGGTCGGTGAGCGTCGAGCAGATGATCACCGGGATCGGCCGCTGCGCCATGATCTTGCGCAGGAAGGTCAGCCCGTCCATCCGGGGCATTTCGAGGTCGAGGATGATGACGTCCGGGACCTCGTCGTGGATGCGCCGCGCCGCGATGAACGGATCGGCCGCGGTGCCGAGCACGGCAATGTCGGGGGCTGCCTCCAGGATGCTGACCAGGGTCTGGCGGACCGAGGCGGAATCATCGACGATCAGAACGCGGATCGGTGCCGTCCGCTTCATCCGATCGCGCCCTTCGACCGGGCGAAGATCGTCGAGGAGACCTGCACCAAGCCCGGCACCCCCGCCCCGGCCATCGATTCGGAGTGGCCGACCACCAGGAAGCCGCCGGGCTGGAGATGTGTGGCGAGCCGGGACAGCACTGCCCGCTGGGTGTCCTTGTCGAAGTAGATCAGGACGTTGCGGCAGAAGATGATGTCGATGTCGCGATCGACCGCGTACTGGGCGTTCATAAGGTTCAGGTGCTTGAAGCGGACCCGGCTGCGCAGTTCCGGGACGATCCGCCCGACCTTCCAGGATGGGTCCCGGGCATTCATCACGTAGCGCCTGCGGAAATGCGGCGGCACCGCCTGGAGGACGTCCTCCGGGTAGATGCCGTCGGCCGCGACCCGCAGGACCTCCGTGGAGACGTCGGTGCCGAGGATCGCGTAGTCGAGGGCGTGCCCGGCCATCGCCATCTCGTGCAGCACCATGGCGAGGGTGTAGGCCTCGGCCCCCGTGGAGGCGGCGGCGCTCCAGAGCTTGAGGCGCCCTTGCGCGGCGGCGCCCCGGAGCAGCATCGGCACCAGCTCGTCCCGGAGCTGGTCGAAATGCGCCGGCTCGCGGAAGAAATCGGTCTTGTTGGTGGTGACGCAGTCGATGATGTGGACGAACTCTTCGGAGAGGTGCCCCTCCTCGAAGACGTGGCGCCCGTAATCCGACAGCGACTCGATCTCGAGGGCGCGCATGCGCTTGCGCAGCCGCCCCTCCACCATGGTCCGCTTGGCCGGGGGAATCTGGATCCCGACCCGGTCCTGGATCATCTCCGCGACGGTGTCGAAATGGCGGTCTTTCAGGCGCGGCATGGCATCGGTCCTTATGCGGCGGTCAGGCCGCCAGCGACGGCATGAGCAGGGCGGGGTCGTCGCCCGCCATCAGCGCCTTGAGGTCGAACACGACCACGAAGGCCTCGCCCTTGCGGCCGATCCCGGCGATGTAGGTCGAGCGCCAGCGGCCGCCGACATCCGGAGCCGGCTCCAGCTCGGCACTGTCGAGCTCGGCCACCTCGATCACCCGGTCGGCCACGAAGCCGACCCGCATCTCCCGGTCGCCCATGGGGATGTTGAGCAGGATGATCCGGGTCGCCTGGGTCACGGCGATCGCCGGCAGGCCGAGCTTCGTGCGCAGGTCGATCACCGGATAGCTCTGGCCGCGCACATCGATCATGCCGACCAGGAACGGGGGCGCGTGCGGCAGCGCCGCCGGCACCCGGTAATCGAGGATCTCGTGCACGGATTCGATGTCGATCCCGAAGATCTCGCGATCGAGGCCGAGGGTCAGGTATTGCCACACGCTGGACATGCTGGTCTCCGGCTGGGCCGCTGCCGGTCGGGTCCTGCCCGTACCGGGGGACACGGGCTTGCGCCGCGGCGACTTGGGAATCGGTCGTTTCAGGGACGGCACCGCGCGGACGAAAAGCCCGCGCGGTGTCGGGGCCGCTCACGCGGCGCGGATGAAGTCGGCGTCGCGAGCGTCGCCCTCGCCCATGTCGAGGTCGAAGCCGCCGCCCACGGCCCGGCCGGGCCGGCCGAGGCGGGCCTTGGTTGCGCCCTTGAGGGGAGCCCCCTTCACGGCGGCACCCCTGGCCGGCACGCCCATCCGGGCCGCGGTCGCCCGCAGCTGCGTCGCCGCCACGTCGATCCGGGCATCCGCCTCGTCGATGCGGAAATACGCGATCGTCGCCTGCAACCGCTCCGCTTGCGTGGCCAGCTCTTCCGAGGTCGCCGAGACCTGCTCGGACGCGCTGGCGTTCTGCTGGGTGACCTTGTCGAGCTGCTGGATCGCCTGATTGATCTGCGCCGAGCCGACATCCTGCTCCCGGCAAGCCGCCGAGATCTCTTCCACCAGCAGCGCGGTCTTGCGGATGTCGGGCACCAGACGCCCGAGCATCTCACCGGCCTGCTGAGCCGCCTTCACCGTGTCCGCCGACAGGGTGCCGATCTCGGCCGCGGCGGCTTGGCTACGCTCGGCGAGCTTGCGCACTTCGGAGGCCACCACCGCGAAGCCGCGGCCGTGCTCGCCGGCCCGGGCCGCCTCGACGGCGGCGTTGAGCGCCAGCAGATCGGTCTGGCGGGCGATCTCCTGAACGATGGTGATCTTCTGCGCGATGGTCTGCATGGCGTCGACCGCCTGGCCGACCGCGGCGCCGCTGGCCTCGGCATCCTTGGCGGATTGCCGGGCGATCGCCTCGGTCTGGCTGGCGTTCTCGGCGTTCTGCTTCACGTTGGCGGCCATCTCCTCCATGGAGGCGGAGGCTTCTTCGGTAGAGGCCGCCTGCTCAGTGGAGCCCTGCGACAGCTGCTCGGCCGAGGAGGACAGCTCCTGCGAGCCGGCCGAGACGTTGCTCGAGGCCAGGATGACCTGGCCCACGACCTCGCGCAGCTTCAGGTTCATCGCCTGGACGGCGCGCAGCAGGTCGCCGATCTCGTCGCGGCTGGTCGCGACCACGTCCTGCTTCAGGTCGCCCTCGGCGACGCGGCTCGCGGCCTCGACCGCCCGATTCAGGCCCCGGGAGATCGAGAGCGACAGCCAGATCGCCATGGCGAGACCGATCGCCACCGCGCCGGCGATGACGCTGACCAGCAGCAGCCGGGTGGTCTCGTAGGCGGCCTGGGTGTCGCGGACGAAGTTCTGGGCCACGTCCTCCTCGTAGGCGCGCAGCTTCGCGGCCTCCTCGGTGACCGCCGCCCGGGCCTGGGTGAACGGACCCACGATGATCAGCAGCGCCTTGGCGTCGGTGTTGGCCAGGCCGAGGGCGAAGATCCGCTCGCCGATCGGCTCCCAGGTCTTGACCGCGGCCGCGATCGCCTTGACCCCGTCGAGGAAGCCGTCGGCGCGGCCGGCCTCGGTGAGCCGGGCGAGATCCTGATTGAGCTGGCGGCGATGCTCCTGGTACTCGCTGGCGAACTTGGCGAGCATCGCGTCGTCGCTGATCATCACCTCGCGATAGACCTCGGCCAGGAGGCGGGTCACCCGCAGCTCGATGGCGTCGACCAGGCGGCGGTTCTCCACCGACAGGTCCGGGCGGGCGGCCAGCTCCTCGATCCGGGCCATCACGGTCCCGTAGGCGGCCATCTGCTCATTGCCGGCGATGCCGATGGCATTGTTGTTGCCGTTCTTGGCCGACAACTCCAAGCTCTTACCGGCGATCTCGTTCAGCTGGTTCCAATGGTCCTGCAGGGGCTTGATCCGGGCGCGCTCCTCCAGCGAGGCCCGGTCGGTGAACTCCGCCACGAGGGCGCGGAACCGGCTGTCCTGGGCCTTGAAGTCGAGGGTGAGCTGCGCCCGGCCGGCATCGGTCGGCTCCAGCAGGGTGCGGTTCATGATGCGCGCCGCCTCGACCGCCAAGGTCTCGACGCGCAGGACGCGCTGGACCTGCGCGAACGGCCCGGTCGCGAAGGCCTGCATGCGCTCGTTCGAGGCGCCGAGGCTCGCGATGGCGAGGTAGCCGGCCCCGCCCAGAAGGACGAGGATCAGGCCGAAACTCAGAGCCAGTTTGGCTCGAATGGTGAAACGCATGGGTCAGCCTGCTGGGTGAAACTGGAACTGCGCCGCGCGGGCTGAGTCCCGCGCGGGAAGCGGGGCCGCTCAGGCGGCCCGGATGAAGTCGGCGTCGCGGGCGTCGCCCTCGCCCATGTCGAGGGCGAAACCGCCGCTCTGGGCCGCCGCGGCGCGGCTGCCGCGGGCCTTGCCGTTGGCCTTGCCGAGCTTGGCCTTGGCCGGGGCAGGCGCCGGCGCGCCCATCCGGGCCGCCGTCGCCCGCAGCTGCGTCGCCGCCACGTCGATCCGGGCCCCGGTGTCTTCGATGCGGAAGTAGGCGATCGTCTGCTGCAGCCGCTCGGCTTGCGTGGCCAGCTCCTCCGAGGTCGCCGAGACCTGCTCGGAGGCGCTGGCGTTCTGCTGGGTCACCTTGTCGAGCTGCTGGATCGCCTGATTGATCTGCGCCGAGCCGACATCCTGCTCCCGGCAAGCCGCCGAGATCTCTTCCACCAGCAGCGCGGTCTTGCGGATGTCGGGCACCAGACGCCCGAGCATCTCACCGGCCTGCTGAGCCGCCTTCACCGTGTCCGCCGACAGGGTGCCGATCTCGGCAGCCGCAGCCTGCGAACGCTCGGCGAGCTTGCGCACTTCGGAGGCCACCACCGCGAAGCCGCGGCCGTGCTCGCCGGCCCGGGCCGCCTCGACGGCGGCGTTCAGCGCCAGCAGGTCGGTCTGGCGGGCGATCTCCTGAACGATGGTGATCTTCTGCGCGATGGTCTGCATGGCGTCGACCGCCTGGCCGACCGCGACGCCGCTGGCCTCGGCATCCTTGGCCGATTGCCGCGCGATCGCCTCGGTCTGGCTGGCATTCTCGGCGTTCTGCTTGACGTTGGCGGCCATCTCCTCGACCGAGGCCGAGGCCTCTTCCGTAGAGGCCGCCTGCTCGGTGGAACCCTGCGACAGCTGCTCGGCCGAGGAGGACAGCTCCTGCGCGCCCGCCGAGACGTTGCCGGCGGCCAGGGCGGACTCGGTCACCACGGCGCGGAGCTTGTCCAGCATCTGCTCCAGGGCGATGCCGAGCACGTCCTTGTCGGACAGGCGATTGGCCTCGACGGTCAGGTCGCCCGCCGCGATCGACGTGGCGACGCCGGCCAGCACCTGCAGGTTGTCGGTGGTCGCGCGCAGATTGGCCTGGACCTCGCTGCTGAGGCCGCCGAAATCCTTCGACAGCGTCTTGGTGAAGTCGCCCACCGAGGCGGCCGCCAGGACCTCCGAGATCTCTCGGAAGGCCTGCTCCACCGCCTGGGCGGTGCCCTGGATCCGGCCGACCTCGTCGAGGCGGCCGGTCTCGAACGGCGTCGCCAGGGTCGCCAGGCGGGTGCTGATCGCGGTCACGGGCTTCGCCACGGTGCGGACCAGGAGCAGGCCGATGGCGACGGCGATCACCAGGTTGGCGGCGATGCCGAGCAGGATCATCTGCGTCGTGGTGTCGAAGGCCGCGTTCTGCGCGTCCTGGCGGGTCCGCATTAGCGTGTTCTCGACGCCGACCAGGTCGGCGACCTCGGCGCGCAGGCCGTCCATGGCCTCCTTGCCGGCGCCGGCGATCTCGGTCTGGCGCGCGGCCTCGCGGGTCTCCGGATTGGCCATGGCGGCGATGCCCTTCTCGGCGACGCCGTTATGCCAGGCCTCGGCCTGCCGGCGGATCTTTTCCAGCCGCTCCTGCTGGGTCGGGTTGTCGGAGGTCAGCTCCTTGGCCTGCCGCCAGGCGGTGTTGAACGTCTCCCAGCCCTTCTGGTAGGGCGCCAGGAACTTGGCATCCCCGGACAGCAGGAAGCCGCGATAGCCGGTCTCCTGGTTGACCATGCCGGACAGGGCGCGGTCGGCGGCGTCGATCACCTTGATGGTGTGGTCCGTCCAGTTCACCGACTGACGGATCTCAGAGGATTTCCAGTACACGACGCCGTTGATGCCGAGGCCGACCAGCAGCATCAGCGTGAAGGCCAGAAACAGCTTTCGCGGTATCGAGATGTTGTCGAGCATGTTCATGGCCTTGTCCTTCGAAGCGGGGATCTCGGTCGGGAGCACCCTGCGGCTGGTGTGGTCCGGGCGAACCCGGGTGCGGATCTGATCGTGGCCGCTGCGCCCATGGGCGCAGGCCGGTTGGTTCGCGTGCCGTCCCGGAAACCGGATCCGGGACGAGGCGCTCGGCGCCGCTCAGGCGGCGCGGATGAACTCGGCATCGCGAGCATCACCGTCGCCCATTTCGAGGGCGAAGCCCCCGCCCGAGGCCGGGAGAGCCCGGCCGGGGCGGGCCTTCGCCTTGGCCGGGGCGGTCGTCGGCACGCCCATCCGGGCCGCCGTCGTCCGCAGCCGCGAGACCGCCGTGTCGAGCCCCGTCTCGGCCTCGTCGATGCGGAAGTAGGCGATGGTCGCCTGAAGCCGCTCGGCTTGCGTGGCCAGCTCCTCCGAGGTCGCCGAGACCTGCTGAGAGGCGCTGGCGTTCTGCTGGGTGACCTTGTCGAGCTGCTGGATCGCCTGGTTGATCTGCGCCGAGCCGACATCCTGCTCCCGGCACGCCGCCGAGATCTCTTCCACCAGCACCGCGGTCCTGCGGATGTCCGGCACCAGACGCCCGAGCATCTCGCCGGCCTGCTGGGCCGCCTTCACCGTGTCCGCCGACAGGGTGCCGATCTCGGCCGCGGCCGCCTGCGAACGCTCGGCGAGCTTCCTCACCTCCGAGGCCACCACCGCGAAGCCGCGGCCGTGCTCGCCGGCCCGGGCCGCCTCGACGGCGGCGTTCAGCGCCAGCAGGTCGGTCTGGCGGGCGATCTCCTGAACGATGGTGATCTTCTGGGCGATGGTCTGCATGGCGTCGACCGCCTGCCCGACCGCGACGCCGCTGGCCTCGGCGTCCCTGGCCGATTGACGCGCGATCGCCTCGGTCTGGCTGGCGTTCTCGGCGTTCTGCTTCACGTTGGCGGCCATCTCTTCCATGGAGGCCGAGGCTTCTTCCGTGGAGGCCGCCTGCTCGGTGGAACCCTGCGACAGCTGCTCGGCCGAGGAGGACAGCTCCTGTGAGCCCGCCGAGACGTTGCCGGCCGCGGCGTTCGCATCCGTCACCACGGCCCGGAGCCGCGCCAGCATCGTCTGCAGAGCGAGACCCATCGTATCCTTGTCGGAGAGCGGCGCGGCCTCGACCGTGAGGTCGCCCCCCGCGATCGCGTTGGCGAGGGCGGCGGTCTGCCTGAGATTGTCGGTCATGCGGTTCATGCCGGTGACCAAGTCGCCGACCTCGTCGTTCGAGGTCACCGTGATCGTCTGGCCCAGATCGCCGGCCGCGACGGCCTCGGCGAGCGACACGGCCCGCGCCATCCCCCGTGCGATCGAGACCGCGAGCCACCCGGCGATCCCGAGGCCGAGGAGGAGCGCGCCGGCCAACGTGGCGAGCATCAGCGTCTGGCTCTCCTGCGACGCCGTCTTCGAGTGCTCGACCGCCTCCGCCATCTGGCGGCCCTGGTAATCGACCAGGAGGTCGAAGGCCTTGTTGGTCGCGATGGACGCGACGCTGTACTCGCCCGCGACGAGCTCGATCGCGTGAATGGGCGCGCCCGGCTCGATCGTGGCCAGGGCCTTCTGGAACGAGGCGAACCAGGTCTCGAAGCTCTGCCGGACCGCTTCGGTGGGAACCTTCACGGCCGCACCGACCCGGAGCAGGTTCTCCAGGCTGCGCGCGATCTCGTCGTGCATCTGCTTGGTCGCAGTCACGTGCTCGTCCAGCCCGGCGACGCTGACCGCGCCCGTGGCGGCTTGCAGGCGGCCCCAGGCCCGTTCGAGGGGGATCTGGAACGCCATCACCGCCTTGATCAGATCGAGGACGTTCCCGTCGGCCTTGGCCGTGAGCGCCGCCAGCTCCGTCCGCAGCACAGCCATGGCCGGGCGCCCCACGCCGACGATCTCGGCCCAGGCCCGAGCGTTGGCGTTCATCCGCGCCAGCTCCGCGATCTTGTTGCCCAGGGCGACCTGCGTGTCATATTTCTGCTCGAGATCCTGGACGAGCCGGCCGCCCTCTTCGGTGGAGGGGCTGGCCTTGACCTTGGCGATGGTCTCCTGGGCGCGCTTGCGCATGTCGAGGGCGCGCTTGAGGGAATCCGCGATCTGGGCGTCGTCCACGGTGATCACCGCCGCGCGCAGGTTGGCGGTGCTGCGGATGGCGTTGGCCTTGGCTTCCAGCACCACGGCCTGCGTCGCCGCGCGGTCGCGGAGGAACGCCAGGCTCCTGTCGGACTCCATCAGGCCCCGGTAGCCCACACCACCGGCCAAGCCCGCGAGAATCAGCAAGGCGCCGAACCCGCCCGCCAGCTTGGCCTTGATCGAAACCCGCATCGCTTCAGTTCCTGCCGATCAGTTTAAGATTGCTTGCATGTCCGGGATAATGACGAAGTCATCCCCGGACTTGACGATGGAGCGGATGTATTCGGGCCGCCACGACGTGCCGATCTTCGGCGCCGGCTGGCGGGTCTCCAGGGCAACCGCGGTCACCTCGAACACCTTGTCGGCCACGAGCGCGACCAGGGTCGGATCGCCGTCGAGATCGAGCTCGATCACCACGAAGCGGGTGTCCGGCGTCGCGGCGGCGAGCGGCATGCCGAAGCGCTCGCGGATATCGGCCAGCGGCACGACGTTGCCGCGCACGTTGACCACGTGGCCGAGATGCGGCCGCGCCCCGGCGACCCGGGTGGTCGGGATCGGGTCGATGATCTCGCGCACCATCCCGGCCCCGAGGGCGAAGGTCTCGGTGCCGATACGCATCATCACGACCTGCAGGGCGTGGCCCTGCTCGATGGCCTCGACGAAATCGGTCATCACGCCACCTCACGGTAGTCGCGCAGCCCGTCCGGGGCGGCGCTGATATGGCCGCCGGTCATCAGCTGGGCCGGGTCGATGATGAGCGCCGCGGTTCCGTCGCCGAGGATCGTGGCTCCCGAGAAGGTCGTCACGTCCGCGTGCAGCTTCGACAGCGACTTGATCACCGTCTGGTGGTTGCCGAGGATCTGGTCGGCCACGAGCCCGAACCGGGCCTCGCCCACCGAGACGACGATCACCTTCTGGTACGGGTCGGGCGCGTCGGTGGCCTCGAACAGGCTGCGCAGGCGCAGGAACGGCACGAGGTCGCCGCGGATGTTGAGGAAGTCCCGGCCGCGCTCGCTGCGGTCGCCCTCGGGCAGCTCGACGCATTCCTCGACCGCCGACAGCGGCAGCACGTAACGGCCGTCGCCGACCCGGATCAGCAGGCCCTCGATGATCGCCAGCGTCAGCGGCAAGCGCAGCACGATGGCGGTGCCCGCCCCCGGCTCGGTGGTGATGTCGATCGAGCCGCGCAGGGCCTCGATGGTCTTCTTGACCACGTCCATGCCGACGCCGCGGCCCGACAGGGCCGAGATCTGCTGCGCGGTGGAGAAGCCCGGGGCGAACAGGAACTGGTAGACCTGCTGGTCGGTGAGCACGGCGCCGGAGGCGACGAGCCCGCGCTCCTCGGCCTTGGCGCGGATGCGCGCCACGTCGAGCCCGGCGCCGTCGTCGCGCACGGTGACGAGGACCTGGGCGCCGACATGCTCGGCGGCGAGCGAGATGCGCCCGGTGGCGTCCTTGCCGGAGGCGGCCCGGTGGGCCGGGTCCTCGATGCCGTGATCGATGGCGTTGCGGATCAGGTGCACCAGCGGATCGGCCAGGCGCTCGATCACGGTCTTGTCGAGCTCGGTCTCCTCGCCGTCGGTGACGAAGGTCACGGGCTTGCCGAGATCCCCCGACAGGTCGTGGACCAGGCGCCGGAACCGGCTGAACAGCGCCCCGATCGGCACCATCCGGATGCTCATGGTGGTGTCGCGCAACTGCGCCGACAGCCGCTCGATCTCCTCCGCGATGGTGTGGAGCCCGCCATCGGTGTGGAGGCCGGCGAGCTGGCTGAGCCGGGCCTGGGCGATGACCAGCTCGCCGACCCGGTCGAGCAGCTCGTCGAGCCGCTCGGCCTCGACCCGCATGGTGCTGGCCGCGCGCGGCTCGCCGCCGCGGGCCGGGCCCCGGCGCTCGGCCTCCGGCTTCGCGGCCGGCGTGGCCGCAGCCGTGGCGGCGGACCGCTCCGGGGCCGGAACCGGCACGGGCGCCGCGACGACGGCGGGTGTGGGGACGGGCTCGGGCGCCGGCTCGAGGGCGTCCAGCGGCGCCAGGGTCAGGACCATGTCGTCCCGCACGAACAGGAAGACGTCCTCGATCGCCTCCCGGGTCGCGGCCCCGCGGAGGGTCACGTCCCAGCCGAGCGCCAGGCTCTCCGGGTCCAGGGCCGCGAGGTCGGGCAGGTCGGCCAGCCGCGGCACCACCGTGCAGGGGCCGAGGTCGCGCAGCTCGTCGATCAGCGCCAGCGGGTTGGTGCCGTTGCGCAGCACCTCCGGGGCGAAGGCGATCCCGATCCGCCACCCCTCGGAGGCGGCCTCCGGGTGCGGCGCCTCGGATTCGGGCTGCGGCTTCGGCTGGGCCGAGGCCCGGCCCACCAAGCGCTCGAGCTCGCCCAGGATGGCCTCGCCGATCACCGGGGCGGTGGAATCCGGATCCTCGATCAGCGTGCGGATATAGTCCTTGGCCGAGAGGGACACGTTGACCAGATCGGCGCTGATCGGGACCTCGCCGCGCCGGACCAGGTCGAAGGCGGTCTCGAAATCGTGCGTGAAGGCGGCGACTCGGTCGAAGCCGAACATCGCCCCCGATCCCTTGATCGTGTGCAGCGCCCGGAACGCGGTGTCGATCAGCGCCGAGTCGCCCGGCCGGTCGCCGAGGTCGAGCAGCGTCGTCTCCAGCCGGTCGAGAAGCTCGTTGGCCTCCGCCAGGAACACCTCTCTTGGATCGTGGTCAGTCATCGTCGAGCAGATCCAGTTGTGCCGTCTTCCGAGGCATCCGGGCGATCACCGGCCCGTGAGGTCGCCGACCGGAGGCTAGATGTCGCGATCATCCGGGTTGACGCCCGGTCGACATCAGACTCGGCCATCGATCGGGAATCACCGTACTTGGAAATCTTTAAGAAAAGAAGTCCTAACGTCGTTAAAAAATCCGCGTTATCGGAATCTTTCGGGCAACAGTCTGTAACTCGATGAAATGAAATCTATATATTAGCGCAAAGATTCGGGAGCTCTATTTCGCCAATCCGGCGCAATATCGATTGTGCGCAAGTAAACCACCGGATGTAGAGGTAGTTGCGCTGCATTACCTGAGGTAGATACGATCAATATTTCCGCGCAACGGCGAAGACTGTTGCCGACTTAAAACAGATCGATCCCGGCCAGGGGGTCGTCGTCGTTGTCCTGGACCGGCGCCGCCGTTCCGAGCAGGCGCCGGGACATCCGCTCCCGGACCTCCCCGAGGGTGCAGCCGGCGATGGTGGCGGCGATCCAGTCCAGCTCCGCCCCGGCGGCGTCGGCGGGGCGCTCCGGGGCGGCCCGGAGGGCGCGCAGGATCGCCTGCAGGTTCTGCATCCGCTGCTTGGCGAGATCCTGGAACTGCATGGCCACGATCGCGCCCGAGACGTCCTGGGTGATCGCCTCGGTAGTCTGCACGGTCTGGGTCAGCACGCCCGCGAAGCGCGAACTCTGCTCGACCAGGGCTTGCATCACCAGGCGCACCCGGGCGTCGGCGCTGCGGCTCTCCTCCGACATGTCGATGGTGGCGATGTCGTGCAGGAGCGCGTGGCTGCTGCGCAGGCCGGTGGCGATCGAGCCGATCTGCTGCTTGATCACCCCGGACAGGGCGTTGATCGTGCCGGCCAGGCTGCGCACCTCGTCGGCCACCACCGCGAAGGCCTTTCCGGCCTCCCCGGCGCGCGCCGCCTCGATCTTGGCGTTGAGCGCCAGCAGGTTGGTCTGCCGGTTGATCTTCTCGATCTCGGCGACGCTGCCATCCACCGACGACAACTCGCCCAGAACGCCGTTCAGCGCGTCCTCCATGGTGCCGCCGCGGGACGACATGAAGCCGATCTTGTCGTTGAGCATCGCCAGGATCTCGCCGAGGGCCGCCGCGACCTCGGCCAGCGGCCGCTCGGCGCCGTCGATCCGCACCGACTGGATCGCCGTCACCAGCCCCTGCACGATCTCGGACTGGCCCCGGGTGGTCGCGGCGATGCGCTGGAACCGCTCCGACAGGCCGTGCACGTCCGTCTCGACATCCGCCGAGATGATCCCGAGCTCGTCGATCAGCGCGTCGAGGGTCTTGCGCTGGACTTCAGACAGGCCGAGCCGCGCCTGGAGCAGGTCGGCGGCTCCGAGCAGCGGGCGCGCCGCCGCCCCGGCCGGTTCGGCGCCATCCGCGTCCCCGGCGGCGGCGAGCACGGCGCGCGAATCCGAGACCGCCTCGTGATCCGACTTGAGATTCCCGCGCGCCCAGAAGGCCATCAATCTGTATTCCTCGGACTCGGCCAGCTCTCGCCGGGGACAGGCTCGAATTGACGGCCGTGAGCCGCCGGTTTCTAAGCCGGGCATCTGAATGAACAGTTATGCCGTGCCCTCTATGTGGATCGCATGACGCAATTCATGCGATCCAGACCGCCCAATGATTGTCTCTGATCTTTGATTTACGAATATCAATACATGTCGCACATCAGCTCGGATTATCGTTCGAATATCAGTCGAAACAGATCCACAGCCGGAAATGATCTCCGCAAAATGCCCCCAATACAAAATCGCCTTCCGGCGCCAGATGAGCAGTTTTCAACAGGAATTGCGGGATGAATCCTCGGTCCTGTTGGGCCATTATGATCAGCTCAAGGGAAACTTAACGGCCCCGATTCTTAAAGCGGTCGACTGCAGCCAGTCTGGCCGCGCACCAGCAGCGGATTCCTCATGGCCGAACCTGTCACCCTCACGATGCCGCCGGACTGCACGCTCCGGACGGCCCAGGCGCTCCAGGCCGATCTGCTGGCGGCGCTCGACGGCGCGTCCGGCCTGGCGCTGGATTGCGCGGCGATCGAGACGGTGGACGTCACCTTCGTCCAGCTGGTCGTCACCGCCGCCCGGTCGGCCGCGCCGCGCGGCGTCACCCTCGACCTGACCAACCTGCCCGACGCGGTCGCGGCGGCCTTCCGGCGCGCCGGCTTCGTGCCGCACGCGCCGTACGCGACTGCCACCGCCCCCTGATTCCAGAACCGGATTTTTGACATGGCCACCGTTCTCGCCGTCGACGACTCGCCCAGCATCCGGCAGATGATCAAGATCGTGCTGGGCCCCGCCGGCCACACGGTGATCGAGGCCGAGGACGGCGCCCAGGGCCTGGCCAAGGCCAAGGCCGAGGCGATCAACCTGGTGATCACCGATCTCAACATGCCGGTGATGAACGGCATCGAGATGATCAAGCAGCTGCGCACGGTGCCGTCCTGCGCGGGCGTGCCGATCCTGTTCCTAAGCACGGAATCGGACGAGACCATCAAGCAGCAGGCGAAATCCGCCGGCGCCACCGGCTGGATCACCAAGCCGTTCAAGCCGGAGCAGCTGCTGGCGGTGGTGGCGAAGCTGATCCGGGCCTGAGCGGGCGGCGCCCAGGAGGCTGCGCGCCCTCCCTCCCCCCTCTGCGGGTGGGCTACGACGTTCATACATCGTGTCTTGTAGGAGGGAACGCGCGCTCCTCACCCTTCAGGGGAGGGGAAATGCGTGGCGTCTTCAGCGCTTGCGGGCGGGCGAAAGCGCGCCCGCAACGCCAAAACCAAAAATCCGCTCCCACCACGGATGATCTGTAACACGTGGTGCAACCCGCGCTAAAGCCCGCAAAAACCCCTCTCGAAATCCGGTCTCGTCCCTAAAATCAGATCCGCGTGTGGATGAGCACCGCAGCGGCAACGTGGGACCGGAACGGGACCCCCACCGGCACGTTGACCGGCGCCATCACGATGCAATCACGGCGTCTCACACAGTTCGGTACAGCGGGTCGGGTACAGAATGGGCGGTCAGCCACCAGGGTCCGGAACGGCTGCGCCGCAGGCAACGGTCCCCGCTGGGGATGCGGGCCAGGGGCCGGGGGCGGCCGGCACCATCGCGCTGAGCGACAGCTTCCGGCGCTTCGCCGACGTGGTGCCGCTGATGCTGTGGCGCTCGGACGAGCAAGGCCACGCCGTCCACCACAACGAATGCTGGCTCGACTTCACCGGGCGTCCCCTGGAGGAGGAGCTGCGCGTCGGCTGGCGCAGCGGCCTGCATCCCGAGGATTTCGAGCGCCACGCCCGGATCGTCGCCGAGGCCTTCGCGGCCCGGGCGCCGTTCACCGTGGAATTCCGCCTGAAGCGGCATGACGGCGTCTACCGCTGGCTGCTCGACACCGCCCGCCCGCTGATCGAGGACGGCCGCTTCCAGGGCTATCTCGGCTCCTGCTTCGACATCACCGACCGCAAGCATGCCGAGGAGCATATCGAGCAGGCGCTCGCCGAGAAGGAGGCGCTGCTCGCCGAGGTCTACCACCGGGTGCGCAACAACCTCCAGGTGATGGTCAGCCTGATCGGCCTCTACGGCCGGGCCGCCCCGGACCCGTGCCGCGGCAGCTTCGAGGCGCTCGGGCAGCGGGTGCGGGCGATCGCGCTGGTGCAGCAGCACCTGCACGAGGCGCCGCACATCGCCTCGATCGACCTGCACGATTACCTCCACCGCCTGGCCTCGGGCCTCGGGCAGCTCCGGCGCGCCGGGCGGATCAGCGTTCAGGTCGGCGGCTCCGGCACCGGGCTGGTCGAGCCGCGCACCGCCAACGCGCTCGGCATGATCGTCGCCGAGATCGTGGCGGAATGCCTCGACGCCACCGCCGAGCACGTCGCCTGCTCCATCGTGATCGAGATCGAATCAGAGCAGGGTCATCCGTTGCGCGTCTCGATCGTCTCCGGGGTGAGCGAGATGGCCGCCACCGGCCGGTCCAACATCCCGAAGCTCGGGCCGCGCCTGATCGCCGCCTACGCGGCTCAGGCCGAGATTCGGGTGACCGGCGATGCCAGCACCACCGAGCCGCTGGTCCTGACCCTGCCGCCGACGCAGCCGCCGGAGGCGTGATCTTCGGAGGCGTGATCTTCGGCGCCGCGCCCCCTGGTGCTCCGTATCCGAGTCGCCAGATGTTCCCCAGGGCCTTATATCGGCCCCGACCAACCCCAGATCCGGTCCACCATGGTTCCCCCGATCGACACCATCGTCGAGAATTTCGCGTTCATCGACGATTGGGAAGAGCGTTACCGCTACCTCATCGAGCTCGGGCGCGCCCTGCCGCCCGCCGACCCGGCGCTGCATGCCGAGACCAACAAGGTCCAGGGCTGCGCCAGCCAGGTCTGGATCGATCTCGACGTCGACCGCTCGGACAGCGAGCCCCGCCTGCGCATGCGCGGCGACAGCGACGCCCATATCGTGCGCGGCCTCGTGGCGCTGATGATCGCCCTGTTCGACGGCAAGCCGCTCCGCGAGGCCGCCGAGACCGACGCCTTCGCGCTCTACACCAAGCTGGGTCTCGGCGAGCACCTGACCCCGCAACGCTCCAACGGCGTCCGCGCCATGGCCGACCGGGTGCACCGGGACGCGGTGCGGTTTTTGGGGGCGGAGCGGTAGGAGGCGGGGCCGGCCCCGCCTCTGCTCGAAGACGTCTTCCCACCCATCCCCTCATCCTGAGGTGTGAGCGAAGCGAGCCTCGAAGGAGCCCTCCAGCCAGCCGCGCGATCCCTGGAGCCCTCCTTCGAGGCCTCCGCTTCGCTGCGGCACCTCAGGATGAGGGGGATTGAGTTGGTGTTGTTGGCCTCGGACCCCTCCCCTCACGCCCGCCACAGGCGCAACCGCCCGTGATCCGGCCCGGTCGCCTCGCGCGCCAGGCCGTAATGCTCGGCCAGACGCCCCAGGGCGATGCGGGCCACGACCTTGGCCGAGCGGGCCGGCCAGCGGCGCTCGGCCTCGATCCGCTCCAGGCCCTTGAGGAAGCCACAGAGGTCGATCAGCAGCCCTGAGAGATCACTGCCCACCGCGTCGAGGGCGCCGCGCACCCGCTGACGGGCCGCGATCACCTGGTCGGAGGCGGCGGCCGGGTCGCGGGCGCCGCCGCCATCGACCCGGGGGGCGCCGAGTTCCGCCCCCATCCGGGGCAGCATCGCCGCCGTGGTGATGTCCCGGCGCAGTCGCTCGCCGGCCTCGAAGGCGGCCGGGTCGATCAGCGGCGCGCCGTCGCCGCCCCGGCGCCGGACCATCCAGGCCAGGGGATTTTCCGAGGCGTTGCGCAGGGTCGGCTCCGAGCCGCCCCCCTCGATCACGGTCAGGTCGTGGTGCTGGGCGCGATAGGCCATCCCGTCCGGGGCCTGCGCGCGCCGCAGACGCGCCTGCCCGGCCGGGCTGATCGTCAGCTTCGCGCCCGCCGGGTCCCAGGCGGCGAGGTCGGCATCGACCAGCGCCCGGCCGGCCGTCTCCGAAAACCGCCCGCTGCCCACCGAGACCCCGTCTCCGCCCCGCCGGACCAGCAGGCCGTCCTCGCTCAGGGGATCGCGCCGGGCATAGGCCCCCGCCTCGCCGAGCCGCGCCAGAAGCCGTGCCGCCTCTGCCGTCAAGGCGGCGCCTCCGGTGGACTCGCGGGACGCCGAAGCCTTGGCCCGGCCGGATCTCGATTTTTTGTTCATGATTTGTTCTAACCCCGGCACGCAGCTTCGACCGCCGCGGCCATCGCAGAATCGCTTCATCAAGTCAAAGATTTTTTACCTATCGCAAGATTCAGGTCCGGCGCGGTCCGGTCGGCGGCTGGCGCAGGATCTCGGCGATCTCGTCCTCCGACTTGCCGCGGACCGCGTAGCCCAAGTCTTCGAAGCGATCGATCAGCGTGGCGCTGTCGGCGGCGGATCGTGCGGCCCATTCGGCGAGAACGGCATTCATCCGCTCGAGATCCTCCGCGGGATCATCGTTCTGGGAGTCGGGAAACGCGGTCATGCAGCACCTCGGCGCCGGACGGGCGGTTTCGATCGCATCGCACATAACGAGCCATCGCAACCCAACGCCCGATATCGCCCCGGTATCCCTCCCTTGCCGCGCGGGTCCGACGCTGTCAGGCGGCGTCCCGGAGCGTGTCCGGCCGGCCGAGCCCGATCGCCTTGGCGAGGTCCGAGCGGGTCTTGGCGTAGTTCGGCGCCACCATTGGGTAATCGGCGGGCAGGTTCCACTTCGCGCGGTACTGCTCAGGGCTCATATTGTATTTCGACCGAAGATGCCGCTTGAGCGACTTGAACTTCCGGCCATCCTCCAGGCAGACGATGTAATCCGCCGTCACCGAGCCCTCCACCGGCACAGCCGGGTCCGACGGCGCAACGGGATGGCTCTCCGTGACCCGTTTCAGGGCCGCGTAGACGGCGTGGACCAACGGCCGGAGCTCGCTCACCGGAATGGAATTCTTGCTGACATAGGCAGCCACGACATCGGTCGTCGCACCCACGAGATCGATCGCGTTTTCGTTCTCTCTCACCACGTGACCCCCGACTTCAGAGTGAAGCGTACGTCTCGCTCCTGCCCGCGTCGTCCCAAGCATCGTCCGACACAGACATCGGGACAGAGTGGTACCCGGCGCAAACCTGCGGCCCCAAGCCATGCGTGCACCAATCGATCCCTTGCACCAAGATACAACAGGAGGTTTTGTATTACAAGTTGGAAGGACGTTACCGGAACCCGCGGTTCGATCGTCTCCGGGATACTTCAAGCTCAGGTCGCCCATCCAGAAGTAGACGGAACTCTGCTTGTATCTAACTTAAAGTTATCACCACGCCGATGCACCGGCCGGCCCCGGGGTCGCGGCGGCTTGCGTCGCGGGCTCCGGCGGGACACATCCCCAGACCGGGCGCACGAGACCCGGCGGGAGATACGATGACGGAGATCGGGCGCGGCTTTCATGCTCACCGGACTGAAGCGCCGGTGGCCGAGATCCGGCCGCGGCGCTTCAGCGTCCACGGCCGGGAAATCGTCGACGACTACGCGTGGTTGAAGGCGGAGAACTGGCAGGCGGTCCTCAAGGACCCCGCCGCCCTGCCCGAGGACATCGCCGCCTACCTCAAGGCCGAGAATGCCTACGCGGAAGCCGCCCTCGACGGCGCCGCCGACCTGCGCAAGACCTTGGTCTCCGAGATGCGCGGCCGCATCCAGGAGGACGAGAGCGGCGTGCCCGATCCGGACGGGCCCTACGCCTATTACACCCGCCACCGCGAGGGCGGGCAGCATCCGCTGGTCTGCCGGCGCCCGGCCTCCTCGCCCAACGTGCCGGAATCGGGCCCCGACCCGGACGAGACGATCTTGATCGACGGCGACCGCGAGGGCGAGGGCCTGCCGTTCTTCGAGATCGCCGCCGCGGTCCATTCCGACGACCACGGGCTGCTGGCCTGGAGCGCCGACACCAAGGGCTCGGAACTCTACACGATCAAGGTGCGCGACCTCGCCACCGGCCTCGACCGCGACGACCGGGTCGAGGCGACCTCCGGCGAGGCGGTCTGGGCCGCGGACGGTCACAGCTTCTGGTACGTGGCCCTCGACGCCAATCACCGGCCCGCCAAGGTCATGCGCCACCGCCTCGGCACCGCCCAATCCTCGGACGAGACCGTCTACACCGAGCCGGATGCCGGCTACTTCGTCCATATCGGCCGCACCCAGTCCGGCGCCTTCCTGGACGTGACCGCCAGCGACCACGAGACCTCCGAAGTCCGGCTCCTCGACCGGCACGCGCCCTCCGGCTCCTTACGGCTGGTGCAGCCCCGCGAGCCGCTGCTGATCTACGACGTCGAGCATCGCGGCGACCGGCTCTACATCCGCACCAACGCGGACGGCGCCGAGGACTTCAAGATCGTCACCGCCCCCCTGGACGATCCGGGCCGGGCCAACTGGACCGACCTCGTGCCCCACCGGCCGGGGGTGATGATCCGCCACCTGCACCTGCTGGCCGGCCACCTGATCCGCCTCGAGGTCGAGAACGCCCGGCCGCGGATCATCGTGCGCGACTTGGCCGACGAGTCCGAGCACACGGTCGCCTTCGCCGAGGAGGCCTACGCGCTGGGCCTGCGCGGCGGGCATGAGTTCGACACGGCGACGATCCGGTTCGTCTACTCGTCCATGACGACGCCGTCCGAGACCTGGGACTATGCCTGCGACAGCCGCGACCGGACCTTGCGCAAGCGCCAGACCATCCCGAGCGGGCACGATCCGGCCGCCTACGTCACCCGCCGGCTGTTCGCCACCGCCCCGGACGGCGCGCAGGTGCCGATCTCGCTCCTGCACCGCCGGGACCTGGCGCTCGACGGCTCCGCGCCGCTGCTCCTCTACGGCTACGGCTCCTACGGGACGCTGATGCCGGCCGGTTTCCGCACCAACCTGCTGAGCTTGGTCGATCGCGGCTTCGTCTACGCCATCGCGCATGTCCGCGGCGGCACCGAGAAGGGCTGGCGCTGGTATCTCGACGGCAAGCGCGAGAAGAAGCCCAACACCTTCACGGATTTCATCGCCTGCGGGCGGGCGCTGATCGCGGCCGGCTACACGGCGGAAAAGCGCATCGTTGCCCATGGCGGGTCGGCCGGCGGCATGCTGATGGGCGCGGTCGCCAACCTCGCCCCCGAATTGTTCGCCGGAATCGTCGCCGACGTGCCGTTCGTCGACGTGCTCAACACCATGCTGGACGCGGAATTGCCGCTCACACCGCCGGAATGGCCCGAATGGGGCAACCCGGCCGAGAGCGTCGCGGCCTTCGAGACGATCCTGTCGTACTCGCCCTACGACAACGTCGCCGCGAAGGCCTACCCGGCGATCCTGGCGCTCGGCGGCCTCACCGACCCGCGGGTGACCTACTGGGAGCCGGCGAAATGGGTCGCCCGCCTGCGCGCCACCATGACCGGCGGCGGCCCGATCCTGCTGCGCATCAACATGGAAGCCGGCCACGGCGGCGCCGCCGGCCGCTTCGACCGGCTGGAGGAGGTGGCGCTGATCTACGCCTTCGCGCTGATGGTGGTGGAGCGGGCGTAGGGGATCATCCGGAGGCGGATAAACGGTCGGTCATCGGCGCCCTTGAGGCCCGTCTGACCGACCCTTCCCACCCACGCCCTCATCCTGAGGCGTGAGCGCAGCGAGCCTCGAAGGAGCCCCCCAGCCAGCCGCGCGATCCCTGGAGGGCTCCTTCGAGGCCCAGCGATCTTCGATCGCTGGGCACCTCAGGATGAGGGGAAAGTTGGGATACCCATCGTCAGAGCCGTCATGCCTCGGGGTCGCGCGGACAAATCGGCACTCCGAGCATGACATCCGACGCTCGACACCATCCGTGGAGGGTAGTTTGCTGGCGGCCCGCCAAGTCGAGCGAAGCGTCACGGCTGTAGATCAAGAATGATCGCGTTTCCCGTCATCGCCGACAAGCAAGCTTTCACAAGCTGGCGTTCGGCGCCCAACAACTGGCACGCCCTCGTCAACGCCATTGCGCGGGCGTCGAACGTTGTTTCGGACGAGATCACACCTTTCCAGACCGGAACAAATCTCGTCGTTGGCCTGAACGACAGCGTAATTCTGAAACTCTTTCCGCCGATCTACCGCAGTCAGTTCATCTCCGAGCGCGCGACGCTCCGTCTCTTGGGCGAAAAACTCTCCGTGCCCATTCCTCAGCTCGTCGCCGAGGGCGAACAGAGCGGCTGGTCCTACCTCATCATGACCCGTCTGCACGGGATTCTCGGGTCGGAGGCTTGGCCGACCCTGTCCGAGTCCGAGAAGGGGCGCGTCCTCGCCGAGATCGGCCGCACGATCGCGGAGGTGCAGGCGGTCCCGCCGGGTGACCTCGCAGCCATCGAACCGACCTGGCCGGACTTCATCGCGCGGCAGGTGGAGGGTTGTATCGAGCGGCATCGTCGGCAGGGCCTCGCACCGAACCTTCTGGCCGATCTCGACGAACTCCTCCAGCAAGTCCCCTCTGTCGTCCCGCTCGATGCGCCGCCGGTGATCCTTACGGGGGAGTGGATACCCGAGAACTTCCTGCTCGCGGAAACCGACGGTCGATGGCATCTCGCGGCGCTGATCGACTTTGGCGACGTGATGACGGGCTGGCGCGAGTATGATCTCCTCGGCCCAAGTGCCTTCATGTGCGCGGGCCTGCCCGGTCGTGTGGCGAGCCTGATGCGCGGGTATGGCCTCGGACCGAATGCCCTGGATGCCGCCATGCGGCGGCGCCTGCTGACCCTGATGCTGCTGCATCGCGCGAGCGATGTGCGGCACATCGATATCGACGGGTGGGAAGCCAGGGTCGGCCGGTTGGTCGATCTCGAAAACGTCGTGTGGCCCGCGGACGGTGGACGTTAGAAGATCTGTTCTTGGGGGAGAGATGACTCACGCAAGAATCGCGGCGGGTCGCAGGCGGAGGCAGCCCACGGTAGACAACGATGCTTACGCTCGATCATCTCACCGTCATCGCTCCAACCTTGTCGGAGGGCGTCGAGCATGTTCGTGCCTGCCTCGACCTCGACGTGCCATTCGGGCAGCGGCACGCTTACATGGGCACCTACAACCATCTGCTACAGCTCGGTGACCAGATCTATCTGGAGATCGTTACGGTCGATCCCGATGCCGAGCGCCCCGACCGCACCCGCTGGTTCGGCCTCGATGATCGCCTGCGGGTCAAACGGGATTGGGATGCTGGCCGCCGCCTCCGTGGCTGGGTCGCGAGAACCGATGACATCGACCGCGTGCTCGAAGGTCGCGAGGCCATCTTCGGCCGAAAGGTCGGGCTGCCGATCGAAGCCCCCGCATTCCACTTCACGATCCCAGACGATGGCTCCCTCCCCATGGATGGCGGCGTTCCCTCCATCATCGACCGGCGGGGCAAGCCGCGCGCGATGGATGCCATCGCCGATCGTGACGCGCGTCTAAAGGGGTTTACGCTCGAACACCCTGAGGCCGCTCTCATTGCAGCCTTGTTGCAGGACTTGGCCATAGATCGGGCGCCGGTCGTCACCCAGGGGGCTGGGCTTCGGTATCGTGCGCAGATCGAGACGCCGGGCGGTCTCAAGGAGCTGGCTTGAACCGTCCACCCTCGCGATCCCTGGAGGGCTCTTTCGAGGCCGCTGCGCGGCACCTCAGGATGAGGGAGAGGGTGGGACCGGGATTCAGGCCAAAACGTCCGATGCCGCGATCAGGGTCTGCCTGAAGGCGGCGCGCCCTCAGCGCCGCTGGGCTGCCCCTCGCCTGTCCCCTCGCTCCGCGCCCGGGCCTGCCGGGCGGCTTCGTCCGCCGCGGCCTTGTCGGCGGCGGCTTTGAGGGCGGCGGCGCGAGCGCGGTCCATCTCGATCCGGGCGCGGCGGCGCTGGCGCTCGATCTGGTCGACCTCGGTCAGCTCGATGGTCTCCAGCTCGCGCTGGAGCACGAAGGCGGCAAGCCCGTTCGACAGGGCGCCGACATCGAGCACCCGCTCGGGTGCCCCGAGCGAGCCGGTGAAGCCGAACTGGACGGAGGGCGAGCCGGCGCTCCAGCCCCGGGGTACCGGGCCGCCAGAGAGAATCCCCCGGGCGTCGAGGCGCTGGTTGCGCAGGTCGTAGCCGAGGGTGCCGGACCAGCGGACGGTCCCGAAATCCAGGTCGAGGGGTCCGGCCCGCATCTGGCCGCCGACGATCGTGGCCGGGCTGCTCGCCGGGGCCTTCGCCTGCGCGCCGCCCTTGGCGAGTTCCTCGGCGACCAAGGCCTGGAGCCGGCCCTCCCGCAGGGGATCGTCGATCTCCACCGCTCGGGCGAGCGCACGGCCGAGGGCCGATGGGTCGGCCTCCGGGACGCTCAGATCCTTGAGGGTGAGGTTGCCGCTGCCGGAGAGATTCTCGGCGAGGCCCGGAAGGGTCTCGGCATTGGTGGTGAAGCGCAGGGACGCGGTCAGGCGCCCGCCGATCGGGCCGGACCCGGCCAGGGCCGCGAGCGCGACATCGTCGAGACCGCCCTCCCCCGCAATCGTGGCTTCGGGCCCGCGGCGGGTGAGCGTCGCCGAGCCGGCGATCCGGCCGCCTGCGAAGTTCGCTGTAAGGTTGCGCAGGGTCAGGGCGCCGTCGGCGAGTCCCAGGGCGACGCTGGCCTCCGTGGCGGTGAGACCGCGGCCGAGGTCGAGACTCGCGACCCGGGCATCGAGGGCGAGGGGCGCGATGGGCTGCGGCGCGGCTCCGAAGCGGTCGGCTTTGGCCGGGTCCGGCGGAAGCAGCAGGGCGGTGGCCAGCTGCAGCACTGACAGGCGGTCGAGGCTGAGACGGCCGCGCAGCGCCCCGCCCGGCGCCCGCAGAAGCCTGCCGCTCAAGCTCGCGCCGGCGATCTTGCCCGTGGTGTCGGCGGCGATGTCGCCGCCGTCCTTGGCGAGGACGAAGGTGAGGTCGGCCGGCCAGGCGCCGGGGCTGAGCCGGGCGGCGCCGGCCAGGGTCAGGAATGGGCCGAGGTCGGCCGTGTCGGCCCGGATTGCGCCGGCATTCGGCAGGGCGTCGGGGCCGACCAGGATCGGCCGGGCGGTGGCGAGCTTCAGGCCGGCGAGGGTGCCGTTGACGGTCAGCGCGAGCGTGTCGGCGTCCGGCCGCTCGGCGCTCAGGTGGAGTTCTGCGGGCTGCTGCAGGCCGGCGATGTCGGTGCGTCCGAACCAGACGCCCGCCCGGGGCGCGGTGAGCGTCGCGCTCCCGCCCTCGATCCGCGTGCCGCGGCTCGCGAGCGTCAGGTCGAGGGTGCCGCCGCCGGCATTGCCCCGGGCCTGGCTGCGCAGGGCATCGGCCGCGCCGCCCTCCCGGTCCAGGGTGACGGCGAGGTCGAGGGGCGCCTCGCGCAGGAAGGCAGGCAGCAGGCGGATCTCGCCGACCCAGACCCGTTCGAGCAGGCCGAGCAGCGGCGCCGCCACCGGGGCCTTCAGCCGCCCGGAGACGCGGCCGGTCCCATCCGCACCGATCCGGCCGGACAGTTTCGCGCTCGCCCCCGCGAGATCGGTGACATCGAGGCTGTCGACCACGAGGCTCGACCCGTCCGACTGGATGCTCGCCGCGATCGTGCCGTTGCCGGAGCCCGCCGGCCCGTAGCGCACGTCCTTGGCCTCGAGGGTCAGGGCGAGGTCGTGGTCGCGCAGGCTGCCCAGCGTCGTCCCCACCGGCGGCAGGGCGGCGATGTCGATGCCGCTGGCGCGGATCTGGGCGTCGAAGCGTCCGCGCGCGCCCGCCTCCGCGGCGGTGTAGCGGGCATTGCCGGTGATGCGCGCCGGCCCCAGGCCGAGGCGCAGGTTGCGCAGGGACAGGCTGGAGGCGGCCGCGGACAGGTCGGCCGCCGCCTCGATCCGGCGCCCGTCGAGGAGCGCGGTCAGCGGCCCGTCCAGGCCGAGCCGGCGCAGGTAGCGTCCGAGCGGGTCCGAATCCGCGGCGGTCAGCGCCACCGGGCCGGTGAGGCGGAACGGCGCCGCCTCGATCTGCCCGCTCACCGTGAGGGTCGCGTCGCCGGGCCCGACCGCCGACAGGCGCCGCAGCAGCAGGCCGCCCGCGCGCTCCACGGTGCCGGCGAGCGCAAGGTTCGACCATTCCTCGCCGCCGAGCACCAGGGTGCCCACCGCGAGGTCGAGGTCGAGCATCGCCGGCAGGCCGCGCCCGAGATCCGGGACGCCGCGGGCGATCAGGGCCTGGCCCTCGGGCGAGGCCAGGAAGGCGTCGAGGTCGAGGCGGCGGCCGTCCAGGTTCAGGGCGGCGCGCCACTGGCGCAGGTCGAGCCGGCCGGTTCCCGCGAACCGCAGGGCGCGCCCGCCCGGGTCGATCGCGAGCTCGACGCCCTCGAACCGCACCTGCGTGCCGCGAGCCTTGAACGTCCCGCCGAGCGAGAACGGCAGATAGGGACCCGCCGCCTGGGTCGGCGGCCCGACCACGAGGCGGGCCGAGCCCTCGGATTCGATCAGCGCGCCCCCGTCGGCCTCGTTCGGCACCAGGCCGAGGCGGGCATCCGCCTCGAAGCGCGGATGCATGTCGCCGCCGCCCGCGATCTTCACGGCGAGCCGGCCATCCGCCCCCGGTGTGCCGCTCACCGCCCGGAACGGGACGCCGCCGGTCGTGCCCTCCACCCGCCAGGGCCCGACCAGGGCGGGGGCCTGGAGGCGCAGGTCCTGGACGTAGAGCTGGTCGGTCCGGCCCGTGGCCGGCACCTGCGTGGTCACGAGGAATTGTTGGACGTGCAGGTCCTCGATGGCGAGGTCGCGGGCGCGCAGGGCCTCGCCGAGCTCGGGCGGGATCCGCAGGGCGTCGCCGCCGGCCACCGGGAGCTTGATCTCGGCGCGGCCGATCCGCGTCTCGGTGAAGCGGAACTCGCCCTTCAGGAGCGGCGCCAGGGCGATCTCGGCCTTGACGAAGCGGGCGTCCAGGCTCGGCCGGTTCGGGTCGGTGCCCAGATGCAGCCGGTCGATCCGCAGCCGCGGCGAAGGCAGGAGCCGGACCTCGATCCGGCCGTCGGTCCGGGCCGGCACGCCCAGGGACCGGGCGAGCGCCCGCTCGACGAGGCCGCGCTGGGCCTGCCAATCGATGATGGGCGGGACGGCCAGAGCCGCGACGAGAACCAGGATGACGGCGCCCGCCAGCGCGGTCAGAAGATCACGCACGCTACCCGTTCCGCGAACCACCCCGCGCGGTCGCGGCACCGTGATGCCCCGCCGTCGCGTGCCCCCCTGGGCAAACTGAGATGGGCCATAGCACGATAAGTCCCGGACGGCGCCAGAGGCGGCCCCGGGATCGAATGGCCTCGACGCCGTTCGCGATTTGGTCCAGGGAAGCGGAATGCAGAATGGCCCGCACGCGCAGCCCGCCGGGGACGGCGCTCCGACCTCCATCGCCGCCCGCGCCATGGGCGCCCTCCGGCGGGACGCCGCCGCCTATCTCGAAGGGCTCAACCCCGAGCAGCGCCGCGCCGTCGAGGCGACGGAGGGCCCGGTGCTGGTCCTGGCCGGGGCCGGCACCGGCAAGACCCGGGTGCTGACCACCCGGATCGCCCACCTGATCGCCACCGGCCGCGCCCGCCCCTACGACATCCTGTCGGTGACCTTCACCAACAAGGCCGCCCGGGAGATGAAGCTCCGGATCGGCGCGCTGATCGGCCCGGCCGGCGAGGGCATGCCCTGGCTCGGCACCTTCCACGCCATCGGCACCAAGATCCTACGCCGCCATGCCGAGCTGGTCGGGCTGAAGTCGGACTTCACCATCCTCGGTACCGACGACCAACTGCGCCTGATGAAGCAGGTGATCGCCGACCAGAACATCGACGAGAAGCGCTGGCCGGCCCGGGCGCTGGCCCACACCATCGACGGCTGGAAGAACCGCGGCCTGAGCCCCGAGCAGGTGCCGCCGGGCGAGGCGACCTCCTTCGCGTTCGGCAAGGGCGGCGCGCTCTACACCGCCTATCAGGCCCGGCTCGCGACCCTGAACGCCGTCGATTTCGGCGATCTGCTGCTGCTCTGCCTCAAGCTCTGGCGCGAGAACCCAGACATCCTGGCCAATTACCAGGACCGCTTCCGCTACATCCTGGTGGACGAGTATCAAGATACGAACGTCGCCCAGTACCTGTGGCTGAGGCTGCTCGCGCAAAGTCGCAAAAATATCGCGTGCGTGGGCGACGACGACCAGTCGATCTACGGCTGGCGCGGCGCCGAGGTCGACAACATCCTGCGCTTTGAGCACGACTTCCCGGGCGCCGTGGTGGTGCGCCTGGAGCGCAACTATCGGTCCACCGGCCATATCCTGGCCGCCGCCTCCGGGCTGATCGCCAAGAACGAGAGCCGCCTGGGCAAGACCCTGCGCACCGAGGACGAGCCGGGCGAGCGCGTCACCGTCACCGGCGCCTGGGATTCCGAGGAGGAGGCCCGCCAGCTCGCCGAGTCGATCGAGTCGCTCCAGGCCAAGCAGCATCCCCTGTCGGAGATCGCCGTGCTGGTGCGGATCTCGGCGCAGATGCGCGAGATCGAGGATCGCTTCGTCCAGCTCGGCCTGCCCTACCGGGTGATCGGGGGCCCGCGCTTCTACGAGCGCGCGGAGATCCGCGACGCGCTGGCTTACTTGCGCGTCACCATGAATGTCAGCGACGACCTCGCCTTCGAGCGGATCGTGAACACGCCCAAGCGCGGCCTGGGCGACGCCACCCTGCAGCAGCTTCACACCTACGGCCGGGCCAACCGCCTGCCGCTGCTGATCGCCGCCCAGCGCCTGTGCGAGACCGACGAGCTGAAGCCCCGGGTCCGCGCCACCCTGCGGGCGCTCACCGAGAGCTTTTCGCGATGGGCCCGGCTCATCGAGACGCAGCCGCACAGCGAGGTCGCCCAGACCATCCTGGAGGAGTCCGGCTACACCGAGATGTGGCAGAAGGACCGCTCCGCCGACGCCGCTGGCCGCCTGGAGAACCTGAAGGAATTCGTCCGCTCGATGGAGGAGTTCCCCGACATGGCGGCCTTCCTGGAGCACGTCTCCCTGGTGATGGAGGCCTCCGAGGCCGAGGGCGCCGAGCGGGTCTCGCTGATGACGCTCCACGCCGCCAAGGGGCTGGAATTCGACACCGTGTTCCTGCCCGGCTGGGAGGACGGCCTGTTCCCCAATCAGCGGGCGCTGGACGAGAGCGGCCGGGCCGGATTGGAGGAGGAGCGCCGCCTCGCCCATGTCGGGCTCACCCGGGCGCGCAAGCGGGCCAAGCTGTCGTTTGCGGTCAACCGGCGGATCCACGGCCTGTGGTCCTCGACGATTCCCTCGCGCTTCATCGACGAATTGCCGGAATCGGCCGTCGACGTGGTCGAGGCGCCCGCGCATTTCTCGGCCGGCGCCTCCCGGTTCGACCGCAATCCGACGCCGTTCGGATCGAGCTACGGCACGCCCGGCTGGCAGCGCGCCCAGGCCAACACCGCCGCGGGGGCCGGCAACCGGTCCGGCTTCGGCAACGCGCCGGGCGGCCGGGCCGGCGGTCCGCGCCAGATCGAGGGCGAGCTGATCGCCAAATCGACCGGCGCGCCCTCCGCGTTCCAGGACGGCCAGCGGGTCTTCCACATGAAGTTCGGCCCTGGAACCGTAGCCGGCGTCGATGGCAACAAACTCACCGTTGACTTCGATAAAGCCGGCCGGAAGATGGTTCTCGACAGCTTCATCCAACCAGGATGACAGCTTTCCCGCCGATCAAGCCCGGACGTTTCAGGGCGGCAGGATCGGCCGGCTTCGCCCGTGCGGGCGGGGAGGATCGAGGTCGTGCAGGGTGCCGCGTCATCCCGTGTCCCCGGCCAGTTCTCCGGCCTTCGGCCTGATGCAGCCTTGCCAGCCTCCGGGCTTTTTCCGCACCGCAGAACCAACCGTCACCCCCTGGTCACACCCTCCGAGCAAACGTCAGTCGCGAATCACGTTGGTGCGACGCTTGCACTGCGTATTCGACCCCGGGCGAGGCGGCGTGACGCTCTCCACAGGCGAACAAGCACGGGGCGGAACCTTCGGCATGGCGCCGGAATTAGTTTCGCAATAGAATAAATCCGGGAGCACTTAGGTAAACGGTAGTTCATCGACAGATCCAGGTTGGCAAGTCCCGTTGGAGTGTTGATCCATGAAGAGACGCCGCACACGACTTGAACTGGTTGAAGACCGTACGCCCCGTATTCATCGCACCCGCTTCGACGAAGAGCGCAACCTCAGCCCCATACAACCGCTTACCGAACGCCAGGCCGAATATCTCGACGCCCTGGCCAGCTCCGCCCAGGTGATCGTCCTCGGGCCCGCCGGCACCGGCAAGACCTTCATCGCCGGGACCCGCGCCGCCGACCAGCTCCGCCAGCGCCGCATCTCCAAGGTCGTCATCACCCGTCCGAACGTGCCATCGGGCCGCTCGCTGGGCTTCTTCCCCGGCACCTTGGAAGAGAAGATCGCCCCCTGGGTCGCCCCGCTCACCGAGGCCATGAAGGAGCGGATGGGCCAGGCCGCCTTCGAGATCGCACTCAAGACCGGCGATATCGAGATCGTGCCGTTCGAGGTGATGCGCGGGCGCACCTTCAAGAACTGCCTGGTGATCCTTGACGAGGCGCAGAACACCACCACGGCCGAGATCAAGATGTTCCTGACCCGGATCGGCGACGATTGCCAGGTCATCATCAACGGCGACGTCTCCCAAACCGACCTGCGCGAGACCTCGGGCCTGCGCACGGTCATGCACCTGATCAAGAGCCGGATGATGCCGATCCCGGTGGTCGAGTTCACCCGCGACGACATCGTCCGCTCCGGCATCTGCGCCGAATGGGTGAAGGCGTTCGAGGAAACGAATCTCTAATCCAGAAGTTGTTGGCGGCGGACCCTCACGGGTCCGCCGTGCCCTCACCGGCACGAGACGACTCTCCGAACCTCCCGTTTGGGAGGATGAACCGGGCGCCACGCCCGGCTACCAGAGAATTGGAGTCTCCTCGTGAGGAAACTGACCTTCGCCTTTGCCGTGCTGGCCTCGATCGGCGGCGCCGCCCTCATCCAGCCGGCCAGCGCCGCCCCCGGCCTGCCCTCCGGGATCTCCGCACCCGATTCCGTCACGCAGGTTCGCATGCACCCGATGGAGCGTCGGATGATGCATCGGCGCATGCACCGCCGGATGATGCATCGGCGCATGCATCACCGCGGCATGCACCGCATGTGATTTTCAAGATGCGGGGCCTTCGGGCCCCGTTTCCCTGTGCAGATCGCTTTGGGCGTTGCTCCGCACCCCGCAGATTCCTATCTCGTCATCGTGAATCGCGCAGTCAGGCGGCCGAAGCGGCAGCCGGCCGATCCGGGAGACCACGATGCCCCCCTCGAACCGACTGTTCGACGATCTCGCCCGCCTGATGACCGATGCGGCCGGTGCCGCCCAGGGCGTGCGCCGCGAGGCGGAGACGGTGGTCAAGGCGCAGGTCGAGCGCCTCGTCCGCGACCTCGACATCGCCTCTCGCGAGGAGCTCGACGTGCTGCGCGACCTGGTGACCAATCTCCGGACCCAGAACGAGGCCCTGGCCGCCCGCGTCGCCGCCCTGGAGGCGAAATCCGGCACCGCCGGGGCCGGTGCGGCGGGGCTCAGCGAGGTGGTCTGAGTCCCCGCGGCAACGCTTCAGGCTTTTGCACAGGAAGCGCAGCCGATGATTTCGTTTCCTGTTCACCGAGCATGACCTGCACTTTGTGTCGCGAGTCACGGCCGGTCTATAGTCAGGCATAGGGTGATTCGGCGGCTGCGGGGCGATGTCCGCAGAGCTTCGACAGTCGATCGCGTCACCCCCGGCCTGTCTTCGCCGGTCGTATCAAGTTCTCGGAGTGTTCTCACACTCTTCTCGCGTCCCCGTCACGTCGGTCCGGGTCGATTCCGGGCCGTCCTTTTGGATCGTCATGCCGCTTCTCCACGTCGACTTCCACGACCCTGACCGGAACGAGCATCCGCTCGACGTCGTCGAGCGTCTGGCGTCCCTGCGCGACTGGATCTTCGACCGGGCCGAGACCGACGAGATGTCGATCACCAGCCCCGGCCGCTGGACCGACTACCATGTCGCCTTCACCTGGATCGAGGACGTGGAGGCCCTGCACGTGGCCTGCGCCTTCGACCTCAAGGTGCCGGAGCGGCAGCGGACCGAGGTGCTGCGGCTGATCGCGATGATCAACGAGCAGCTCTGGATCGGCCATTTCGACCTGTGGTCGAGTGACAGCGTGGTGATGTTCCGGCACGCGCTGCTGCTGGCCGGCGGCGCGGTGCCGACCCACCCGCAATGCGCCACCATGATGAAGACCGCGGTGGATGCCTGCGAGCGCTACTTCCAGGCGTTCCAGTTCGTGCTCTGGGCCGGCAAGAGCGCCCGGGAGGCGCTGGACGCCGTGCTGTTCGAGACCGAAGGCGAGGCGTGACGGCGGCCCCCGACGTGACGCGGATGCCCGCCTCCCTGGTCCTCGCCGGGGCCGGCAAGATGGGCGGCGCGATGCTGGCGGGTTGGCTCGATGCGGGCCTCGATCCCCATTCCACCACGATCATCGACCCGGTGCCGGCCCGCGCGATCGTCGATCTCTGCACGCAGTGCGGCATCCGGCTCAACCCGACGAATCCCGTGCCCGGGGCGGTGCTGGTCCTGGCGATCAAGCCGCAGGGCCTGGAAGCGGCCGCTCCCGGACTCGACCGGCTGGTCGGCCGCGACACGCTCCTCGTCTCGATCCTGGCGGGCAAGACCATCGCGGACCTGCGCACCCGGCTGCCCCGGGCGCGGGCCGTGGTCCGGGCCATGCCCAACCTGCCGGCCAGCATCGGCCGGGGCGCCACCGGCGCGTGTGCGAGCCCAGAGGTGACCCCGGCTCAGCGCGACGCGGCCGACGCCCTGTTCTCCGCCAACGGTACCGTGGCCTGGCTCGCCGACGAGGCGCAGATCGATGCCGTGACCGCCGTCTCGGGCTCCGGACCGGCCTATGTCTTCCTCCTGGTCGAGGCCCTGGCCGAGGCCGGGATCGCCGCCGGGCTCGATCCGGACGTGGCGCGCACGCTGGCGCGGGCCACAATCTCGGGCGCCGGCGCACTCCTCGAGGCGAGCCCCGAAGAAGCGGCCGATTTGCGCCGCAACGTCACCTCCCCGGGCGGCACCACCGCGGCGGCCCTCGACGTGCTGATGCGCCCGGACGGCTTGGCGCCGCTCCTGCGCGAGGCCGTGGCGGCGGCCAAAAGCCGGGCGGCCGAGCTCGCGGGCTGACATCCGTGCGGCATCGCCGCGCGACGGGTCTGCCCATCGCCGCCGCTATCCCTACATGAGGCGCGGACGACCGACAGGAGCGGGCGACAGACCCATGACCGAGAACAGAGCCCCGTCGAAGCGCACCCGCAAGGCCGCAGGTGCCGTGCCGGATGACGCGATCCAGGCCGGCACGGCGCAAGAAGGTCCGGCGCAAGAAGGCCCGGCACAGGCCGAGAGCCCGCCGAAGCTGCCGCCCCGCGAGGCCGCGGTCGAGGCGCTGATGCGGCTCGCCGCCGAGCAGCCCTGGAACGACATCGAGATCGGCGACATCGCCCGGGAGGCCGGGCTGACGCTGGCCGAGTTGCGCGACCTGTTCCCCTCCAAGGGCGCGGTGCTCGGCGGCCTCACCCGGATCATCGACCGCAAGGTGCTGGAGGGCGACAGCGCCGGCCTCGAAGAGGAGCCGACCCGCGAGCGCCTGTTCGACGTGCTGATGCGCCGGCTCGACGCGATGACCCCCTACAAGCCGGCCCTGCGCCGGATCGCCTACGCGTTGCGCGGCGACCCGCTGTCGATGCTGGCCTTGAACGGCGTGATGCTGAATTCCCACCGCTACATGCTGGCGGCGGCCGGGATCGACACCGAGGGGCCGCTAGGCCAGCTCAAGCTCCAGGGCGTGGTGATCGCCTTCACCCGCGTCACCCAGGTCTGGCTCGACGACGACGACCCGGCGCTTGCCCGGACCATGGCCAAACTCGACAAGGAGATCCGCAGCGGCGAGCGCCTCATGGAGCGCGCCGAGGACGCCCGGCGGCTCACCGCGCCGCTGCGCGCCCTCGGCCGCTCGCTCCTCGACCGCCGCCCACGCAGACGCAGCGCACCGGACGGCGACGAGACCGACCCCGCGGCGGCGATCTAATCGCTGTCAGGGCGTTGGGCCACGCTTCAGGCCGCCTGGATATCCCGCAGGAAGCCGTCGACCTCCTGCCGGACTTTCTGGGATTGCGTCGCCAGCTGGGAGGCCGCGTTCAGCACCTGCGTGGCGGCGCTGCCAGTCTCGCTGGACGAGGCGAGAACTTGGGCGACGTTGGCGGACACGTCCCGGGTGCCCCGGGCCGCCTCGCCGGCGTTGCGTGAGATCTCGCTGGTCGCCGCCGTCTGTTGCACCACCGTCGAGGCGATCGAGCCGCTGATCTCGTTCACCGCCGCGATCGTGCGGGCGATCTGCTCGATCGCCTCCGCGGCTTGGCCGGTGGCCGCCTGGATGGCTGCGATCTGGCCGCCGATCTCTTCCGTGGCCCGGGCCGTCTGACCGGCGAGCTCCTTCACCTCGGACGCCACCACCGCGAAGCCCTTTCCTGCTTCACCGGCGCGCGCGGCCTCGATGGTGGCGTTGAGCGCCAGCAGATTGGTCTGGCCGGCGATGCCTGAGATCGTCGTCACCGCCGCGCCGATCTGATCGGAGGCGAGCCGCAGGCTGGCCATGGCGGCGTTGGTCGCCTCGGCCTCGTGGCTGGCGTGTCCGACGACCTCGTTGGAGCGGATCACCTGCCGCTCAATCTCCTGCAGCGACGACACCATCTCCTCGGCCGCCGCCGCCACGGTCTGGACGTTGGTCGAGGCCTGCTCGGCTGCGGCGCTGGAGGCGACCGCCTGGTTATTGGTGTCGTCGGCGACCTGGGTCATCGAGCGCGCCGTCGCGTCGAGTTCGGTGGCGGCCCCGGTGACGACCTCAAGAGAGGCCGCGACGTTCTGCTGGAAGGTACGGACCAGCTGGTCGACGCGCTCGGCCCGGCTTCGGCGGGCGGCCTGCTCGGCGGCCTGGGCGGCCTCCAGCTCGGCCCGGGCGATGGCGTTCTGGCGAAAGACGTCCACCGCCTCGGCCATCTCGCGCATCTCGTCGCGCACCTCGGGTACCGGAACCGCGATCGTGGTGTCGCCCTCGGCCAGGCGCTTCATCGCGTTCGTCGTGCCGATGATGGGCCGGATGATGCTGCGGGCAATCAGGAAGGCCAGCAGACCGCCGAGGATGACGGCCAGGCCGATCATCGCGACCTGCACCCGCTCGACACGCGCCACCGTGGACGCCGTCGCGGCCGACATGTCGGCGACGATGGTCAGAACCTTCTCGCGCACCGTCGCGGTGGTACGCTCGATCGTGTCGGAGAGCGGCTTGATCCCCGCCTCCAGAACCGCCTTCGACGCGCCGAACGCTTTGTCATACGTTCCGATATCGTGGGCATAGGCGTCCAGCGCCTCGCCGACGACCTTGACCGGCTCTGCGAAGGTCGCACCGCCCTCGCCCTTCCGGAACGCGTCGAGGGCCGTGCGGGCCCGGTCGATGCTGGGCGGGAACGCCGCACGATCTTCTGCCCCCATCCGGATCGTCAGGCGTGCGGCGGCGAGCCGGGCATGCAGCATGGCGTTCTCGATGACCTGGGCGCGGAAGAGGAGTCCGTCGTCGGCGCGGGCCCGCACGCCAGCGATCAGGGCCTCCGTCGCGCGAGTCAGCCCGTCGCCGGCCTTGAACATGTCCGTCTTGGCTCGGCCCAGGTCGCCGGCCGCCGCCGTGAGACGCTCCAGCTCCGGCTTCAGAGCCCGGGCGTTGTCCCGCATGTCTTGGTAGAGCTTGCGCCGATCATCGCTCAGTGCGCGCGCGACATACGAGTCGCTCATCTCCTCGATCACGGCCCGCGTCTGCTCCATCTCGACGATCTGCTTGGGATCCGGATCGAGGCGGTAGTATTCGGCCGCCGCCGTCAGGCGAGCCGCCAGGTTGCTGATCGTGAGGATCGCCCGCGCGCTCGATTCGAAGCGGGAGCGCAGCGCGTATTGCTCGTTGAGAACGCTCTGCTGGTAGAGCGAGAACACGCCGATGCTGGCGGCAATCAGCACGAGCAGGGCGAAGCCGGCATAGAGCCGGTAGCGAATTCCCAGTTTCACGGACATCTGACTCGTACAAGGCCGTGCCGTCGACAGGCACATCGCCTTTAGAAATCCGCTGGATGACGCCGATATGTCAACACGCGATCAGTTTTGCGAAGTATGCTTTTCGAAAACAAGCTTTCGATCAAGATCTATAGCGACGATGATGCGACGATGAACTGGCTCGAGAGCGGCACATGAACACCCGCCCAGGCCAGAACACTTGATCGCGACGATGAGATCTCGATCCCCCGCCTGCGGCGCGGCGGCGTGGGTCCGGCGGCTTCGGTCGAGACGGCTGCGGCTCGACCGATGCCCCAGCCCTGCCCCTCGGCCTGAGCTGCTGCGCAGCGGCCACAGATGCGAGGATGGGAAAGACTCGTTCCACAGGCTCTCAAGCCGCCGCCTCTGGCCCGGCAGAAAAATCCTCAGGCCACGCGATTCGCCAGCGCTTCGCGCATCAGGGTCGCGACCATGCCGGTCTGGAACTGCTCGCGCTGGATGAACAGCGCGTCCGGGACCAGCACCGAGGCTTCCTGCTCCGGCGGGTCGAACGGATCGCTGGAGAGGACGATGCGCAGGCCCGGGCGCAGGGCTCGTGCCTCGACGGCGAGCTGCGCGCAGCACAGGCTGCCGCCTTGCAGCGCAGCATCCACCACCATCACGTCTACGGGCAGCCCAAGCGCCAGGACCGTCATGGCGTCGACGCCCCGGTCGCAGGCGGTCACCTGATAGCCCAGCATCCGGATCTCAGCAGAGAGATCGTCGCGCCAGCGCTTGTGGCGGCCGACGACCAGCACCTGGATCCGGTAGCAGACGCCCTGGGGCAATGTGCTGGAGGCCGTCTCGACGTCGGTTGTGGGCATGGTCCGCACTCGACTTCGCTCTGGCTTTGCGATGCAGCATGCTATTCCGGGAAGCAAGGCTCGCGCAAGCCCGGCGCCGCGAAGACGCCGCATTCCGCGCCGCTCTTGCCCAAAGCGCATGCAGCCTCGCACATGAGCAGAGCGTGGGCGCACGGTTGACGGCGCCGGGGTCGCGCGGGCAACACCGGGCCGCCGCGGGAGGCCCCGCGCGCTGCCGGAGCTTTCAGCCGATGTCGTCCGCGAAATCCCCGCCCGTCTCCCCGCTGGCGCCGAGCGCGGTGCCGGAGCTGCCGCCGCTCCCGGGGGTCCGAATCGCCACCGCCCAGGCCGGCATCCGCTACAGCGGCCGGACCGATGTGCTCTATGTCGATCTCGCCCCGGGCACCCGGGCGGCCGGCGTGTTCACCCGCTCGAAATGCCCCTCGGCACCGGTGGATTGGTGCCGCGAGGCCCTGGCGCATGGCGGAGCCCGGGCCGTGGTGGTCAATTCCGGCAACGCCAACGCCTTCACGGGCCGGCTCGGACGGGAGGCCGTCGCCAAGACCGTGCAGATCGCCGCGCAGGCAGCCGGCTGCAGCGACCGGGAGGTCTACGTCGCCTCCACCGGGGTGATCGGCGAGCCGCTGCCGGCCGAGCGATTCGAGGGCGTTCTGGCCGATTGCGCCGCCCGCGCAACGGACGGGCCTTCCGCCTGGGCCGAGGCCGCCCGGGCGATCATGACCACCGACACCTTCCCCAAGCTCGCGACTCGCACCGCCGAGATCGACGGCGTGCGCGTCACCATCAACGGCATCGCCAAGGGTGCCGGCATGATCGCCCCCGACATGGCGACGATGCTGGCCTTCGTGTTCACCGACGCCGCTCTGCCCCAGGCGGCGCTCCAGGCCCTGCTCACGGCCGGCACCAAGACCAGCTTCAACTGCGTGACGGTGGACGGCGACACCTCGACCTCCGACACCCTGCTGCTGTTCGCCACCGCCAAGGCCGGCAATGCCGAGATCGCCGACGCGGCCGACCCGCGTCTGGCCGGCTTCACGGCGGCACTCGACAGCCTGCTGATCGAGCTGGCCCAGCTCGTCGCCAAGGACGGCGAGGGCGCGCGCAAGTTCGTCACCGTCCGGGTCACCGGCGCCGAGAGCGACGCCTCCGCCCACAAGATCGCCATGTCGATCGCCAACTCGCCGCTGGTGAAGACCGCGGTGGCCGGCGAGGACGCCAATTGGGGCCGGGTGGTGATGGCGGTGGGCAAGGCCGGCGAGCCCGCCGACCGGGACCGCCTGGCGATCTGGTTCGGCGACGTGCGCGTGGCCGTCCAGGGCGCCCGCGATCCGGATTACAGCGAGGACGCCACCAGCGCGGTGATGCGCGAGCCGGAGATCGAGATCCGGGTCGATCTCGGCCTGGGCGCGGGTCAGGCCCGCGTCTGGACCTGCGACCTGACCAAGGCCTACATCGAGATCAACGGGGATTACCGCTCGTGAGGGCCGGTCTCGCCGGGCTGCTCCTGCTGGCGCTGCTGCCCGCCGGGGCGCAGGCCGACGATTCGGAGTGCAAGCGGCGTATCAGCGTCGTCGGGCGCGCCGCGGAGACGCGGGCGCCGGACTTCGCCGAAATCACCGTCGGGATCGAGGCCCGGGGCGCGACCCCGGCCGCGGCCCTCGACGCCGCCTCGAAGGCGGTGGCCGGGGTCTCGGCCCAGGCGCGCGCTTTGGGTGTGCCGCCCGCCGATATCGGCACCGCCGCGGTGACGCTCCAGGCTGGCTCGCGCAGCGTGACCCGTCCGGGGGGCTTGGTCACCGAGGAGCCCGACGGCTACCGGGCCGGCAACCTCGTGACCGTCCGCCTCGCCGACATGGACCGCCTCGGCGACCTGCTGCGCCAGGCCCTCGATTCGGGCGCGAACCGGATCGACGGGGTCAGCTTCGGCCTGCGCGATCCCGACAAGGCCGAGGCGGCCCTCCAGGTCGCGGCGGCCCGCGATGCCCGGACCCGGGCCGAGGCCCTGGCCGAGGCATTGGGCGCCAAGCTCGGGCCGCTCTGCACCCTGGGCAACACCGGCGCCCCGGCGCCGTACCCGATCCAGAATCGCGCCCTCGCGGCCCCGATGGCGGCGAAAGGCCGGCGCGTTCCGATCGAGGCCGGCACGATCCAGCTCGCCTCCGAGGTCTCGGCCACCTTCGCAGTGGCGCCGTGAGCGGGCCCGAGACACCTGCCCTGCGCCTGTTGCTCGTGGTCGCCGTGGCGCTGGTCGACGTCGACGGCCGGGTGCTGGTGAGCGAGCGTCCGGCGGGCAAGCAGCTCGCCGGCCTGTGGGAATTCCCCGGCGGCAAGGTCGAGGCCGGCGAGCGCCCGGAGGAGACCCTGATCCGGGAGCTGTCCGAGGAGCTCGGCATCCGGGTCGAGGAGCCGTGCCTGGCGCCGCTGACCTTCGCCAGCCACGCCTATCCGGACTTCCACCTGCTGATGCCGCTCTATGTCTGCCGGCGCTGGTCGGGCACGCCCCGCCCGATGGAGGGCCAGGCGCTCAAATGGGTCCGCCCAAAAGCCCTGCGCGACCTCGCCATGCCCCCCGCGGACGCGCCGCTGATCCCGTTTTTGGTGGAGCTTCTGGGGAGCTGAGGCGGGCTCGCGATGACGCGCAGGACGCGCCGAACCCTTCAAAGCGTAAGAATCCCCTCCACCACCTCCTGCACGGCGAGCGCTTCGGCGAAGGTAGCGAGGTGGTGGGGTTCGCCCCGGGTCATCCGGACGACGCCGTCGAGCTGGCGGCGCAGGGCGATCGGGCGGGCCTGGGCGTTGGGCAGCGCGTCGGGGCCCGGGGTGAAGCGGCCGTCCGGACCAAGGCGCTCGGCGATGGCCCAGTCGCGCAGGCGGATTGCGCCGGCCTCACCCTCAAACGTCCAGGTGTTGTGGTCGTCCTCCGGGACGCCGCCGACCCGGCCGGTCAGGGTCACGGGGATGCCGCCGGCGTTCAGCGTCACGTCGATCGACCGCTCGGAGCGGCCGGCCTCCGGGAAATCCACCCGGCCGGCGAGCCAGTCCAGCGGCCCGAGCAGGCGGCGGGCGAGGAACAGGAAGTGCGAGACGACCTCGCGGGTGAAGCCGCCCTCGGCCCGGGCGTCGAGCCAGCGCGCCGCATCGGCCTGCCAGGGGCGCGGCCAGCGGGCGAAGGCCACCGCGATGGTGAGCCGCCGGGGCGTCCCGACCGCGCCCTCGGCGATCCAGCGCTCCAGCGCCGCGACGCCCGGCGACGAGGCGAACGGAAAATTCACCGCGCCGGACGCCCCGGCCTCGGCCACGAAGGCCCGGGCCTCGGCGCGATCGATCGCCAGGGGTTTTTCGCAGAACACGGTCCGGCCGGCGGCGAGCGCGGCGCGGGCGTAGCCGAGATGCGAGGCCGGCGGCGAGGCGACGTAGACGCAGGCGCTCGCGGCCACCACGGCGGCGGCGTCCGAGACGCGCGGCACCGTCGGGAAGGCGGCGCCGATCCGGTCGAGCGCCGCCGGAGCCGGATCCCACAAGGCGGCGACCCGCACCGGTGAATCCGGCGCCCCGTGGATCGCGCCGATCAGGCGCTCGCCCATGATGCCGGCGCCGATGATCCCGAGGGCGAGCCGATCGTCGGTGGTTGTCATGCCGGATCCCGTGTGCTGGCAGGCCCCGCTGGGCCGCCCGCCGCAGCCTTACGGGATAGGGACCGAGGCGGGAAAGGCTGCCGCACGCTCAACCCTGGATGAAGGCGAGCAGGTCGGCGTTGAGCCGGTCCTTGTGGGTGGTCGCAAGGCCGTGGGGAGCGCCGGCATATTCCGTCAGCGTCGCGGTCGGCACGAGCTTGGCGGCGGCGCGGGCCGAGGCGTCGATCGGCACGATCTGGTCGTCGTCCCCGTGGATGATCAGGGTCGGCACGGTGAGGCGCGTCAGATCCTCGGTGAAATCCGTCTCCGAAAAGGCGGCGACGCAATCGTAGGCGTTCTTCAGGCCGGTCATCATGCCCTGCAGCCAGAACGTGTCGCGCAGGCCCTGGCTCACCGCGGCGCCGGGACGGTTGGCGCCGTAGAACGGGCCGCTCAAATCCTGGAAGAACTGCGCGCGGTCGCGCAGGACCGAGGCGCGGATGTCGTCGAACACCGCCATCGGCAGGCCGCCCGGGTTGGACGGGGTCTTGACCATCTGGGGCGTCACAGCGCCGACCAGCACCGCCTTGGCGACCCGCTGCGTGCCGTGCCGGCCGATGGTGCGGGCGACCTCGCCGCCGCCGGTGGAATGGCCGACCAGCACGGCGTCCCGCAGGTCGAGTTCGGCGATCAACCCGGCGAGATCGTCCGCATAGGTGTCCATGTCGTTGCCGGTCCAGGGCTGGCCGGAGCGGCCGTGCCCGCGCCGGTCATGGGCGATCACCCGGTAGCCGTTCTGGGCCAGGAACAGCATCTGGTCCTCCCAGGCGTCGCCGTTGAGCGGCCAGCCGTGGCTGAACACCACCGGCTTCCCGCTGCCCCAGTCCTTGAAATAGATCGGCGTGCCGTCCTGGGTCGTGTGGGTTGGCATGATCCGCTCCTGTGGCTGGAGGTGTCGTCCGGTCAGGGCCGGCCTTGCCGCGCGTCGAGGCTGAACGGGCCGGCCCCGAAGGCTGCGACCTGAAGCAAGCCGCCCGCCAGGGCGAGGTTTTTGAGGAAATGGAACATCTGGTTCGGATCGGCCAGCGCGGTGTGGAAGGTCAGCGCTGTCGCCACCGCGAAGCCGGCGAGCCCCAAGGCGACGAGCCGGGTCCGGTAGCCGGCGATGAGCAGCAGGCCGCCGACGATCTCCACCAGCGCCGCCACGCCGAAGGAGATCTCCGGCAGCGGCAGGCCGGCCGCCCGGATGGTGGCGAGCGTCGCGGCCGGGGCGGCGAGCTTGCCGACCCCGCTCACCAGGAACAGCGCGCTCATCAGGACCCGGCCGGTCACGGGCAGAAGCGCCAGCGCGGGGGCGATCGAGGATGCCATGGGGGGACTCCGATTCAGCAGGGAGAGGTTTGACGATCAGGCCGCGTCCGGAAGGGCGAGGCCGCGGACCCAGTCGGTCGCGAGGCTGACATCGGCCTGCGACAGGCCATGGCCGACAGGAAGAATCCGGTGGGTGACTGCGGCGCCGGCCGCGGTGAGCTGCTGGGCGAGACGGCTCGCATTCTCGGCCGGGACGATCGGGTCCATGGCGCCGGAGAGCATCAGCACCGGCTTGCCCGCGAGGTCGGCAGCGGGCGGCTCGGCCAGCGGCACCATCGGGCGGATCAGTACGGCGCCGGCCAGCACCTCCGGGTGCAGCATCAGCAGCGCGGCGGCGATGTTGGCGCCGTTCGAGAAGCCGAGCGCGAGCGGCGCGCCGATCCCGTAGCGTGCCCGGGCCGCGCCCACGAAAGCCGCGAGATCCGCGGTGCGGCGGCGCAGATCCGCCTCGTCGAACACGCCCTCGGCGAGGCGCCGGAAGAAGCGCGGCATGCCGTTCTCCGACACCGCCCCGCGGGGCGACAGCAGGGCAGCGCCCGGGGCGACGATCCGGCCGAGCGGCAGGAGATCGTGCTCGTTGCCGCCGGTGCCGTGCAGGAGCAGCAACGGCCGGGCGGCCGCGCCGGGCTCGAAACGGTGGATCAGGGTGAAAGCGTCTTGGGTGAGGGATTCCTGGGTCATGGCGACCTCGCTGGTGGAATGCTTGGGATCTTCGCCCTAATGGGCGGCGGACTGACTCATCTTCGACTGCATGAGGCGCGCTCTCCTCCCCCTTGCGGGGAGGAGTTGGAGGTGGGGGTGGCTCAGAAGGCACCGCTGCGCCTGATCCGGCGCCACCCCCACCCCTGCCCCCTCCCCGCAAGGGGGAGGGGAAAGCGTCTTCTTCGGAGGCCTCGGTTAGGCGACCTTCGGCAGCACCGCCTCGATTTGGGCTCGGTGCGGCTCCAGCCCGGCGGGCAGCTTCAGGGCGGTGCCGAGGGCGTCGGCCGGCTCATCCACGGCGAAGCCGGGGGCGTCGGTGGCGATCTCGAACAGCACGCCGCCGGGCTCGCGGAAGTAGACCGACCGGAAATACTGCCGATCGCGCTGCTCGGTGACCTGGAGGCCGAGAGCGGCCAGCTTGTCCGCCATCGCGGCCTGCGCGGCATCGTCCGCCGCCCGGAACGCGATGTGGTGGACCGAGCCCGCCCCCTGCCGGCCGCGCAGGAAACCGCCCACCGCCCGGATCGTCACGAAGCTGCCGAGCCCCGCACTGCCGGCGAACCGGATCAGGTTGCCCTCCCGGGCCTCCTCGCGCAGGCCCAGCACCTCCGTGAGGATCGCGGCCGTGGGATCGGCCGTCTCCAGGAGGAGTGTCACCCCGTGCAGGCCGCGGATCGCGTGCTCGGCGGGAACCTCATCCGAGGCCCAGCCGGCCTCCGCCTCGGCGTCGTCGATGCCGACCAGCGCCAGCATCATCCCATCGGGATCGCGGAACCGCAGGGTCGGCGCGCCGAACACCTGGACCAGGGGCTCGTGGGCGACGCCCTTCTCGATCAGCCGGTGGGTCCACCAGCCGATGGAGCCGCGGGGCACCCGGAAGGCGGTCTCCTGGGTCTCGCCGATCCCGACCCGGCCGGGGGCCGCGTGCTCGATCGGAAAGAAGGTCAGGATCGTCCCGGGCTGCCCGGCCGCGTCGCCGTAATAGAGGTGGTAGGTGCCGGGATCGTCGAAGTTGACGGTCTTCTTCACCAGCCGCTGGCCGAGCACGCGGGTGTGGAAATCGAGGTTGCGCAGGGCCGGGCCGGAAAAGGCCGTGACGTGATGGAGGCCGCTCTGCACCATGACGCTATCTCCCGAGAAGCCGCCGCGCCGGGCGCGGGGCGTTTGCGATGACGGCAATCTGGCCCTTGCCGTCGCGCCAGAAAATAGAAACGATGGAAACCCATCGTTTCCGGAATACGACCCATGCGGCTCCCCGATTTCGAGGCCTGGGCGGTCTTCGCCAAGGTGGTGGAGGCGGGCTCCTTCGGCCGGGCCGCGGAGGATCTGGGTCTGTCGAAGGGCACCGTCTCGAAGGCGGTCGGGCGGCTGGAGGCGCGGATCGGCGCACGGCTGTTCAACCGCACCTCGCGCAAGCTCGCCCTGACGGAGGCCGGGCACGCCGCCAAGGCCAACGCCGCGCGGATCCTGGCCGAGGGCGAGGCGGCCGAAGCGCTGGCCATCGCGGGCGCCGCGGAGCCGCGCGGCCTGGTCCGGCTCGCCGCGCCGATGACGTTCGGCGTGATGCATGTCGCGCCGCTCCTGCCGGATTTCCTCCGAAAGCACCCGGCCGTGTCGGTGGACCTGCATCTCTCGGATGCGGTGGTCGATCTTGTCGGCGGCGGCTTCGATATCGGCCTGCGGATCGCGGCCCTGCCGGATTCGTCCCTGCGCGCCCGGCGGCTCTGCGCAATCCGGCGCTCGCTGGTGGCGACGACCGCCTATCTCGACCGGCACGGACGGCCCGCGCATCCGGACGACCTCGCCCGCCACGCCTGCCTGGGCTACGCCTACCTGCCGACGCCGGATCGTTGGCGGTTCGTGGACGCGGCCGGCACCGAGGTGGTGGTCGTGCCCGGCGGCCAGTTGCGGGCGAACAACGCCGAGGCGCTGGCGCCCGCGCTCCGGGCCGGGCTCGGCCTCGCCCTGCAGCCGGATTTCATGATCTGGGACGACCTCGAAGCCGGCCGCCTGGAGCGGGTCCTGCCCGGCTGGTCGCCGCCGCCGATCGCGCTCCACCTCGTGACGCCCCCCGGCGAGCCACGGCCGGCCCGGATCACGGCCCTGATCTTGTATCTCGGTCAGACGCTGGCCCAGGCTCCCTGGGCCGGGCCGGCGAACCGATAGGAGCTGCGGTTTTCGGACAGGGCCGCCGAACGCCGGCAGCGGCTCGGCGTGCACGCATCGCCGCACCCCTTTGAGCGAGGGAGGAAAGCGATGGGCCTCGCGCGCATCCTGTCGACGTTCGATCCGCGTCTCCGCCCGCCGATGGCGCTGAGCCAGCGCCCGTCCGGGCCCAGAGGGAGCACGACCGTTATGTCGGAATCGTACCGTCCCCACGCCGCAAATGATTTTATACAAATATTCTTGACTTGCCAGATCGTATCTGGCCTGCTTGTAAAAGCTTATATACCTTCAGTTACTTATAGGCATCGGTGTCTGGAAGCGGTCGGTCTACGTCCGATCCTGGCGTCCGCTAGGCAGTTGATGGGCGCTTTGTCTGGGCGGATACGTTGCTTGATCGACCCCCGAACCGTCTTGAAGGCAGGGCTGCCGCCGCGCGTCCTCGCAGTCCCGCGATGAGACGGGCCCTGCGCGCGTTGCGCTGCTCCCTCGTGAGCCTGTCGACTTTCACGCGCCTCCGAACCGGGCAGCGGCCCGGCGACGGCGCGCGCACTGCCCGGTTCGGGGCATATTCATCCGCTCCGGCGAGGCCCTGATGTCCCCTGCGGCCCATGTTCGATCCGCACCGGACCGGCTGGTTCACAAGACCGTGGCCGCGGCCGTCGCCGAGTCGCTGCGGCAGCGGATCCTGATCGGCGAGCTTCCGCCCGGGACGCAGCTGCGCCAGGACGCGCTGGCGGAAGAGTTCGGGATCAGCCGGATCCCGATCCGGGAGGCCCTGCTGCAACTCGAAGCCACCGGCCTGATCAAGATCATGCCGCATCGCGGCGCCGTGGTCTCGGGCCTGTCGGTGGAGGAGGTGGAAGACATCTTCACCCTCCGGGTCCAGCTGGAGCCGGAATTGCTGGCCCTCTCGGCGCGGCGTTTCTCCGAGGAGAACATCCTGGAGCTGCGCAGCCTCACCGAGGAATACAGCGCCGCCCTTGAGGCCGGGGAAATCCTGCGCTGGGGCGAGCTGAACCGCCGCTTCCACCTCGATCTGCTGCAGCACGCCGAGCGCCCGCGCTCGCTCAACATCGTCGCCGGATTGCTGCAGGATTGCGACCGCCCGACCCGGCTCCAGCTCTCGGCCTCCGGGGACGTCGCCCGGGCCGACCGGGAGCACCGGGAGATCCTCGCCCTGTGCGAGGCCGGGAAGATCGAAGCCGCTGCCGATCACCTGCGCAGCCATATCGAGCACGCCGCGCAATCCCTGATCGCGATTTATCGGCGTGCGCTCAGCGCGTGAGGCGGCAGCTGCCCCTCACGCGCCCTTGTCCGTGCGCCCCGCGAGCCGGCCGGGCAGGCCGGTCAGGCGGTCCTTCATCGCCAGCACCTTCTGGACCTTCGAGCCGAGGGTGAGGAGCTGGACCAGGCGCTCGGTGTCGAGGCGGCGCACGTCGGCGTACCAGCCGGCAAAGAGCTCGAACAGGTCGTGCATCTCCCGGAGCCGGGCCTGGGCGTGGCGCTCGGCCTCGGTCCCGGCCTCCACCATCAGCAATTCACGCAGGAGTGTGAGCGTGGGGTCAATCTCGCGCTTCTTGCGCTCCTCGACCAGGGTGCGGACGATCTGCCAGATATCCTCCGGGGTGGCGAAGTAGTCGCGCCGATCCCCGGGCACGTGCTGGAGCCGCACGAGGTTCCAGGCCTGCAGCTCCTTGAGGCCCATGCTGACGTTGGAGCGCGAGACGCCCAGCCGCTCGACGATCTCGTCGGCGTTGAGCGGCCGCTCGGCCACGAACAGCAGGGCGTAGATCTGCCCCACGGTCCGGTTGATGCCCCAGCGCGAGCCCATCTCGCCGAAATGCAGGACGAAGGTCTGGACCAGGGGAGGCAGGTGCACGGCGGCGATCCGTCGAACGGTTCAGGCCCCGGGGAAAGCGGGGGGCGTCGCCCGCTTATCAGCTCTTGAGCCAGAACCGGAGAAGCGTCGCCACGGCGCCGAGGCCGAGGATGCTTCCGGCCCAGATCGCGGCGAACCAGGCGAGGCGTTTCCAGAGGGGGAGCGGGGTTGCAGGCGCCATCAGTGATACCCGTGCGCGTCGACCTTCCCGCGGAACACCCAGTAGGAATACGCGGTGTAGATCAGGATGATCGGGACCAGGACCGAGGCGCCGACCAGCAGGAACACCTGGCTCGCCTCGGGGGCGGCGGCCTGCCAGATCGTGATCCGGCCCGGCACCACGTCGGGGAAGATGCTGATCCCGAGCCCGAGGAACGACAGGGCGAACAGGCCGAGTGCGATCAGGAACGGGGCCCGCTCGCCCCCGCCCCGCAGGGTCCGCCACAGGGCGACGGCGGCGAGCGCCACGAGCAGCGGCACCTGCGCCGAGACCAGGACGTTCGGCATCGCCAGCCAGCGCTCGAAGTAGCGCCCCTGCAGGAACAGCGTCGCGGCGCTGACCAGCGCGATCGCCGCCACGGTGGCGATGGTCAGGCGCTGGGCGAGGCGGCGGGCCTGGATCTGGAGCAGCCCTTCGGTGCGCATCACCAGCCAGGTCGCCCCGAGCAGGGCGTAGGCGACCACGAGGCTCGCGCCGACCAGCAGGCTGAACGGGGTCAGCCAGTCCCACCAGCCGCCGGCATAGGCGCGGCCCTCGACCGCGATGCCCTGCAACAGGGCCCCAAGGGCGATCCCCTGGGCGAGCGCCGCCACCACCGAGCCGCCCGTGAAGGCGATATCCCAGGCCGCCCGGTGGCCGGGATCGCGCCAGCGGAACTCGAAGGCGACGCCGCGAAAGATCAGCCCGAGCAGCATGGCGATGATCGGGGCGTAGAGCGCCGGCAGGATCACCGCGTAGGCCAGCGGGAAGGCCGCGAACAGGCCGCCGCCGCCCAGAACCAGCCAGGTCTCGTTGCCGTCCCAGACGGGGGCGACCGAGTTCATGGCGGTGTCGCGCTCCGGCCCCGGCCGCAGGGCCGGGAACAGGATGCCGATGCCGAGATCGAAGCCGTCCATGACGATGTAGGCGAAGACCGCGAAGGCGATCACGAACGCCCAGATCACGGTGAGATCGACGCTGTGGATCATGGCTGCCTCACTCGGCCGGCTGGAGGGCGCGGTCGGGATCGACCGAGGGAGCGGGGGTGATGCCGGCGGTGCGGATCGGCACGCCGGGCTCGATCCCGCTCTCACCTTCATGGGGCGGCTTGGCCATCAGGCGCAGGATGTACAGAACCCCCATGGCAAAGACGGAAAAATAGATCACCACGAAGGCGGTGAGCGAGGCGGCCACGGCCGGACCGTGGAGCGGCGAGGCGGATTGGGCGGTCCGCAGCAGGCCGTAGACCGTGTAGGGCTGGCGCCCGACCTCGGTGGTGATCCAGCCGGCCAGCACCGCCACGAACCCGGCCGGACCCATGGCGATGGCGAAGCGGTGCAGCGGGCTCCACCGGTAGAGCGCCCCGCGCCAGCGCGCGAGCAGGCTGATCGCGCCGAGGAGCAGCATCAGCATGCCGAGCCCGACCATGATGCGGAACGACCAGAACACGATGGGCACCGGCGGCCAATCCTTGCGCGGCAGGCTGTCGAGGCCGGCGAGCGGCGCGTCCAGGCTGTGCTTGAGCACGAGCGAGGACAGCTTCGGGATCTCCACCGCGTAGCGGATCGTGCCGGCCTCTTGGTCGGGCAGGCCGAACAGCACGAGCGGCGCCCCGTCCGGATGGCTCTGGAAGTGCCCCTCCATGGCCATGACCTTGGCGGGCTGGTGCTCCAGGGTGTTGAGCCCGTGGGCGTCGCCGGCGAAGATCTGGACCGGCGCCACCAGGGCGGCCATCCACATCGCCATCGAGAACATCGTCCGGGCGGCCGGGTTGGTGCGGTCGCGCAGCAGGTGCCAGGCGCCGACCGCGCCGACCACCAGGGCGGTCGTCAGGTAGGCCGCCAGCACCATGTGGACGAGGCGGAACGGGAAGGACGGGTTGAACACGATCGCCCACCAGTCCAGCGGCACGAACTGGCCCTCGGCGTTGGTGCCGTAGCCGGCCGGCGTCTGCATCCAGGAATTCACCGACAGGATCCAGAACGCCGAGAAGAAGGTCCCGAACGCCACCATCAGGGTCGCGGCGAAGTGGAGCCGCGGCCCGACCTTGCTCATCCCGAACAGCATGACCCCGAGGAAGCCCGCCTCCAGGAAGAACGCCGACAGTACCTCGTAGGCCATCATCGGGCCGAGCACCGGTCCGGTCTTGTCGGAGAAGACCGACCAGTTGGTGCCGAACTGATAGGACATCACCAGGCCGGAGACGACGCCCATGGCGAAGGCGATGGCAAAAATCTTCAGCCAGTACTTGAACAGGTCCATGAAGACCTGCCGGCCGGTTGCGAGAAACAGGCCCTCCAGCACGGCGAGGAAGCTTGCCAGCCCGATCGAGAAGGCTGGGAACACGATGTGGAAGGCGATCGTGAAGCCGAACTGGATGCGGGCGAGGATGAGGGGGTCGAGGGTGTCGAGCACGACGAATCTCCGGCTCGGGATCTGCGACTCGACTTATAGCAATTTCAGAAATTTCTGAAAAGTCGATAATCACAGGGCTGTCGCGGCGGCCGTGCAGGCCTGGACGCGCGCGGCCGGACACGGCAGGTTCGGGGCGATTCCCCGTACGGTCGGGAGCTTGCAAGCGCGGTGCCCGCCCTCGGGCCACCGCGTCGCGCGACACGCCGCTCCCCGGACACCACGAGACCCGTCGCCCCATGGCCGAACCCGTTGCCGCCGTCTCCATCGACGCGCCCGTCGACCTCGCCGCCGCGCTCTCGGAGCGCATCCGCGGGATCGGCACGAGCCAAATCGGGTTGGTGGCGGATCGCGGCCGGGACGACCCCGATGTGGTGAAGCTCTGGATCGGCGAAGGCGACCTGCCGACGCCGCCCTTCATCGTCGAGGCGGCGCACCGGGCGATGCAGGCCGGGCATACCCGCTACACCACGTCGCTCGGCCTGCCGGCCCTGCGGGCGGCGCTCAGCGCCTATCACGCCCGGCACTGGGGCGTGGACGTCCCGGCGGACAGGTTCGCCGTTACGGCCGGCGGCATGAACGCGATCATGCAGGCCGCGCAGGCGCTGCTGGAGCCGGGCGACGAGATCCTCATCCCCGCCCCGGCCTGGCCGAACCTCGCCGAGGCAGTCCGCATCACCGGCGGCGTGCCGGTGACCGTGCCCTACCGGATCCAGCCGGACGGGCGGTTCTCGCTGCCGCTCGCCGACATCGAGGCGGCGCTGACCCCGCGCACCCGGGTGATCATGGTCAATTCGCCCTCGAACCCGACCGGCTGGACCATGCCGCTTTCGGAGATGACGGCTCTGCGCGATCTCGCCCGCGCGCGCGGCCTGTGGATCCTGTCGGACGAGGTCTACGCGCACTTCACCTACGGCAACCAGATCGCGCCGTCCTTCCTGCAGATCTGCACGGAGGACGACCGCCTGATCGTCACCAACACCTTCTCGAAGAACTGGGCGATGACCGGCTGGCGCGCCGGCTGGGTGATCTTCCCCCGGGGCCTGGCGCCGACCTTCGCCAAGCTCGGGCAGTACAGCACCACCTCGATCCCGACCTTCATCCAGCACGCCTGCGTCGCCGCCCTCGAGGAGGGCGACGGCTTCATCCGCACCATGGTCGACCGCTGCGCCGAGGCCCGCACGATCCTGGTGGATGGGCTGGCAAGCCTGCCCGGCGTGACGGTGGCCCCGCCGGACGGCGCCTTCTACCTCATGCCCCGGATCGCCGGCGACGAGCCGAGCCTCGAACTCGCCTACCGCCTTCTGCGGGAGGCGAAGGTCGGCGTGGCGCCCGGCACCGCCTTCGGGCCGGAGGGCGAGGGTCTGGTGCGGATCTGCTTCGCCATCAGCCCGGAGCTGGCACGCGAGGCGGTGGACCGGCTGACACGGGTGCTGGGGCGGATCTGACCCCGTCCCCGCGTACGCGTACTTTATCTTTGCCGCACAAGGCTGAGACAGGGAATGATGCGGTCATGCGATCGTCCCACCCGCTCTGGCCGCAAAGCGGAGCGTCTAACGGAGAAGCACACTGGAGGCGAAGCGTAGTGAGTCGCGGACAGCACAACGTTTGACACCCTGTAAACGGCCCATTGTCTCGGATCCGTTTAAGAACGCCGGGAAGATGAACAACAGCGATAGCGTCGGAGATACCGACTTGGGGATCGGTTGTGTTTCATTAGAAAGGGAACGTAGCTCCATATTGGTATGGTCAGATCGCTCAAAATTTCTGTCAGACGATGGAGCGCCTGACGTAACATTTTTCCACAGCAAAGTTTGGGGTACTATACTAGATCTTTTACAATACAGACCGTATTTCTGTTCTGATACCGGTGCGTATCTATTGTATTTCTGATCGGTATATTAGATCTATATTCGATTAGCGGGATTAATTTGCGTATTTTTGCTCTTTACTTCGAATGCTGAAAATTTAAACGTCTTTTACCGATGATAAAGGTTCTTTAAGAGATCATGAAGTTTAAACCATAGCTATATCAAAAATACAAAATTATATTCAGCCGGATTTATGACTTACATGATGACTGAGAGTCAGAAATAATGAATAAACTTATAAATAGATACTTTGCCGCGAAAGTCGTGATGACGATTTTCATTTTACCAATGACAGCATGCAATAGCACCAATTCCATCCACTCCATGGCCGCCGCCGCAGTAAATATTATAGAAGTTACTCGACTTTCTCCATATCGTAAAATAGAATATCAGTGGAGAGGGAAATCAATCGTCGAATTTCAGAATCGATATGGACCGCCGACGAGCCAGAGCGAGGACGGGGACCCGATCTGGAGAAAGACAATCACCGCGCATATCGCTGGACATGATGAGTCAAGCTATACTGGACCCGCGGGGTTCCGAGTTACAAATATATGGTTCGTTCCGGCTCACGATGCGCAAGTAAATTGCTCAGTGAAGATAAAAATCCAAGAAAATTCGATTTCTTTATTAGAAACGACAGAAGATTTCGCCATCATGCTTGATAATGCCCCATTTATTCACGGGCAGGAGTCGGCGTGTCAAAGAATTTTTGGTTTCTGATGGATTGATGTGCAGCGATGCAGATGATTTTTTCGCTCGACATCGAAGCGCACTCGGATTGGGTGGAAGAACGTCCGAAGAACAGGCGTTCTGTGAGGCGCCTTAACGACGCCGCACATCGGCATCTTGCGTTCACCGCCCCCAGCGCAGCACCAGCGCATCGTTGCGCCGGGCCAATTCGATCAGCGCGGCCCGCGTGTCCGGATGGAGCGGCTGGAGCGGCAGGCGGGCGGTCTCGTGGGCGATGATGCCGCCCTCGGCCATCAGCGCCTTGCAGGCCAAGAGCCCGCATTGCCGGTTCTCGTGGTTGATCAGCGGCAGCCAGCGCGCATAGGCGTCGAGCGCCTCGCCCCGGCGGCCGGCCGCGTAGGCGTCGGTGATCTGGCGGATGCCGTCCGGATAGGCGCCGCCGGTCATCGCCCCGGTGGCGCCGGCATCGAAGTCGGCCATCAGGGTGATCGCCTCCTCGCCGTCCCAGGGGCCGACCACCGCGTCGCCGCCGAGCGCGATCAGCTCGCGCAGCTTGCCCGCGGCTCCGGGGGTCTCGATCTTGAAGTAGGAGACGTTTGCGATCTCCCGGGCCATGCGCGCGAGGAACGCGGCCGAGAGCGGCGTGCCCGCCACCGGCGCGTCCTGGATCATGATCGGGATGGAGATCGCGTCCGAGACGCCGCGGAAGAAATCGTAGATGCCGAGCTCCGGCACCCGGATGGTGGCGCCGTGATAGGGCGGCATGACCATCACCATGGCGGCCCCGGCGTCTTGCGCCCGGCGCGAGCGCTCGGCGCAGACCTGCGTGGCGAAATGCGTGGTCGTCACGATCACCGGCACCCGGCCGGCCACGTGGTCGAGCACCGCGTGCATCACGGTCTCGCGCTCGGCGTCGGTGAGCACGAACTGCTCGGAAAAGTTCGCCAGGATGCAGATGCCGTGGCTGCCGGCGTCGATCATGAAGTCGATCGCCCGGCGCTGCCCGTCGAGATCGAGGGCGCCCGCGGCGTCGAACACCGTGGGGGCGACCGGGAAGACGCCCCGGTAGGGCTGGGCTGGCAAGCTCATGCGCGATCCTCCGCCGGGGCGGGCCGCACGCCCCGGCTCACAGGAATAGACCGGTCCGGGCCGGCTCCGGGGCCACGCGGCCACCCCGGATCGGCGACACGCCGGCACTGTGCCGAAGGATCATCCGAGATCAACGCCCGTCCCGGCGCGGGCTCGACAAAAGCCGCGATGTGTTTGCGCGGTGCCGGCACGGATGGCGCAAGCCTTACGCCATCAAGACAACCCGAAATGGGTGCAAGAAATATTATTCCCTACCAACAGCTTGAATGTTCGATCGACGCCAGATCATCCCCCGTCAATCCGAGATCGCGAAGCGGGGCCCAGCACTCGGAAAACATCAGCCGATCAACGCCTTGCCCCATTGACAGCTCAAGCTGCCGAGCCGGTCCACCCCACGCGAAATGCTGGGCCTGTTCACGGGCCGGAAGAACCAATCCGCGGGAATCCCGCAGCATCTTGGAAGACCTTGCTTTCCGGCGATGGACCCGCCCCGGGGCGGCGTAGGCGCCAACGGCCACGCTTGGTATAGGACCCTTGGTTTTGCGCCCTCGGTGACGACTCGGCGACGAGCCGCCCCGTTTTCCCGTCCCGACCCAGTCTTCGCGGCCTTCCGACAGGCGGTCCGGACGAGGTTCAAGACGATCGATCTGGAGTTCATCGTGATGCGTAGTATTTCCGCCTCCTTCGCGGCCGTTCTCGCCGCAGCAGCGCTTTTCCTCGGCGCGCCGGCGCGGGCCGACGACCTCGACGCGATCCGGGCCGCCAAGACCCTGCGGATCGGCACCGAGGGGACCTACGCGCCGTTCAGCTTCCACGACGCCTCCGGGGCGCTGGTGGGCTTCGACGTGGAGATCGGCCGGAAGGTCGCCGAGAAGCTCGGCGTCGCGCCGCAATTCGTCGAGGGCAAATGGGACGGCCTGATCGCCGGGCTCGACGCCAAGCGCTACGACGTGGTGATCAATCAGGTCAGCATCACCCAGGAGCGCCAGGCGAAGTTCGACTTCTCCGAGCCCTATATCCGCTCCCGGGCCGTGGTGATCACTCGGGCCGATAATGCCGCGATCAAGTCCTTCGCCGACCTGAAGGGTAAGAAAGCCGCGCAGAGTCTGAGCAGCAACTTCGCGCAGCTGGCCAAGGAGGCCGGGGCCGAGCTGGTCGGCACGGACGGGTTCGACCAGTCGATCCAGCTGGTCGTCACCGGCCGCGCCGATGCCACCCTCAACGACAACGTGTCGTTCCTCGACTTCCACAAGAAGCAGCCGAACGCGCCGGTGAAGATCGTCGCCCAGAAGGACGACGCGGACGCCTCCGGCATCCTCCTGCGCAAGAACAACCCCGCCCTGAAGGCGGCGATCGACAAGGCGCTGGCTGAGATCAAGGCCGACGGCAGCTACGCGGCGATCGCGCAGACGTATTTTGGGGCTGACGTTTCAAAGTAGGCGGGTCTTCGCCTGAAGGCAGCGGCTGAACACGCGCGCCATCCATAAAGGCGACCGGATTTACACGTTGCATTCGGCAGCAAGCACCGGAAACACCACGCGTTTTCCCCTCCCCCTTGTGGGGAAGGGCCAGGGGTGGGGGTGGTGCAGGATCGAGCGCCGCGGTGCCTTCTGAACCACCCCCACCTCCAACTCCTCCCCACAAGGGGGAGGAGAGCGCGTCGCGCCGTGCGTGAGTCCGTTCTCTATGCGGGGTGAGGAAGCGCCCGTGGCATCGCCGGACCGGGCGCCCTTTCGCACCACGGCCTATCCCCAACCAGCCCAGCCAAAAATCCCCCGCGCGATCCGCGTCGCAAAGCCGTATAGACCGTCGCCCGATCTCGCAGGAAACACCGTCCCGTGCCGCACTGGCTCGACCTCATGCTCCAGTCGCTCGGGCCGCTGCTCGAAGCCTGTCTCCGGTTCACGATACCGCTGACGCTGATCGCCTTCGTGCTCGGGCTGAGCCTCGCCCTGGTGATCGCCCTCACGCGCCTGTTCGGGCCACGGCCGCTGGCGGCTCTGGCCTGGACCTATGTCTGGATCTTTCGCGGCACGCCGCTCCTCGTCCAGCTGTTCGTGATCTTCTACGGCCTGCCGAGCGTCGGCATCCTGATCGATGCGTTCCCGGCGGCGGTGATCGGCTTCACCCTGAATATCGGCGCCTACGCGTCCGAGATCGTGCGCGCCGCGATCGCGTCGATCCCGAAGGGGCAGTGGGAGGCTGCCTACGCCACCGGCATGACCCCGGCCCAGGCCATGCGCCGCACGATCCTGCCCCAGGCGGCCCGGGTGGCGGTGCCGTCCCTGTCCAACACCTTCATCGCCCTGGTAAAGGACACCTCGCTCGCCGCCGCCATCACGGTGCCGGAGATGTTCCAGGCGGCCCAGCGCATCGTCGCGGTGACCTACGAGCCGCTGATCCTCTATGTCGAGGCGGCGCTCATCTACCTCGTGCTGTGCTCCGTCCTGTCCTGGCTCCAGAGCGGGCTGGAGCGGCGCCTCGGGCGCTACGGCGGCTACCTGGAGGCCCGGGCATGATCGCCCTCCAGAAGATCGAGAAGCGGTTCGGCGACACCCCGATCCTGCGCGGCATCGACCTGACGGTGCATGAGGGGAAGGTCACAGCGCTGATCGGCCCGTCGGGCTCCGGCAAATCGACCCTGCTGCGCTGCGTGAACCTGCTGGAGATCCCGCAGGCCGGCACCCTGGTGTTGGGCGACCAGCGCCTCGACTTCCGGCCCGGCGCGCCGCCGCCCCGGCGGGACGTGCTCGCGGTGCGCCGCCAGACCGGCATGGTGTTCCAGAATTTTCAGCTTTTCCCCCACCGCACGGTGATCGAGAACATCACCGAGGGGCTGATCACCGTGGGCCAATGGCCCAAGGAGGCGGCCCGGGTCCGGGCGCTGGAGCTGCTGGAGCGGGTCGGCCTCGCCCACAAGGCCGAGGCGTGGCCGGCGAGCCTCTCCGGCGGCCAGCAGCAGCGGGTGGCGATCGCCCGGGCGCTGGCCCCCTCCCCGCGCCTGCTGCTCTGCGACGAGCCGACCTCGGCGCTCGATCCCGAACTCGCCGCCGAGGTGGTGGACGTGCTGGCCGGCCTCGCCCGCGAGGGCATGACCATGCTGATGGCGACCCACGACCTGCGCCTCGCCCGCCGGGTCGCCGACGCGGTGGTCTTCCTCGACGGCGGCACCTTCGTGGAGCAGGGCCCGCCCGCCGAGCTGTTCGCCCGGCCCACGGATCCGCGCACCCGCCGCTTCGTCCAGACGCTGCTCGGCGAGGTCGGCGCCTGAGGATCAGCCGGAGAGGCAGCGCAGGCTCAGCAGGTCGTCGAGGGTGAGCGCGGTGCCGAAGACCAGGGGCCGCCAGGCCGGCATCGTCGCCAGGACCAGAGCCGCGCCGAGGACGAGCCAGGGGACGAACGCCGGCAGGGCGGTACGCTGAAGCCTCACGCCGCCCGCTCCCGGCGGCCGGCCCGGACCAGCAGCCAGCCCACGATCAGCATGGCGAGGCCCCAGAGCAGGAAGCCGAGATCCCAGACGATCCACTGATCCCGGGGCATCGCCTCGTTGACGTGGTGCACGCCGAGGATCTGGTGGTCGATCATGCCCTCGACACTGTTGAACAGGCCCCAGCCCAACAACAGCGAGCCGGCCAGCAGCTTGTTCGACCAGGACAGGTGCCCGCGATGCGCGGCACGCCAGAGGATGAACAGCCCGAGCACCACGAACACGTAGGTGGCGCTGTGGAAGATCCCGTCCCAGCGGGTGTTCAGCTCGAGATTGGCGATGGACTCGATCGGGTACCAGCTGCTCAGCATGTGGTGCCATTGCAGGATCTGGTGCAGCACGATCCCGTCGAAGAACCCGCCGAGCCCCAGCCCGAACAGGATGCCGGCGCTGAGCGGGAACGCCCGGGTCTCGGATGCGGCCGTTCTCATGGCGATCTCCCGGAGCGGGGATGGGACAACGGCGCCTGTTTCATAACCCGTCCTTGCGAGCGCAGCGAAGCAACCCAGAGCGGCGCGCGATCTCCGAGCGTAGCGTATCCCTCGGTTGCTTCGCTGCGCTCGCAATGACGATGCGGTTCATGAAGCAACGCATGAGCGCGCAGCGGTCTCACACGCGCGCTTCCGCATCCACCGCAGACACCAGCCAAAAATAAACCCCCAGCCCCCCAAGAAACACCGCCAGCCCGAGCCAGGTCGCCGTCGAGGCAAAGCCCGGCCCGGCGATGGCGAGCGCGCCGCTGTGCCCGGCCATCAGGTCGGCGCCGGCCAGGAGCACGCCGACGCAGCTCTCGCCGACGAGGAAGCCCGAGGCCAGGAGCACGCCGCGGCGGCGGGCGGAGCCGAGGACCGACTCCCGCTCGGGCCCCGGGACCCGGGCGCGCAGCCGGCGCTCGGCGAGCCAGCCGAGGATGCCGCCGAGCGCGATGGTCATCTCCACTGACAGCGGCAGGTACATGCCGATCCCGACGGTGAGCGCCGGGAAGGTCAGGTCGCGCCGCCGCAGCCACGCCTCGACCGCCACCAGCACCACGCCGAGCCCGGCGCCGATCAGCACCATCATCCAGGGCAGTTCGCCTTGCGTGATGCCCTTGGCGATCTGGGTCATCAGGGCGGCCTGGGGCGCCGCCATGGCGCTTCCCGGGTCGAGCCCCTCGCGCGAGGGCGCGCCGACGAAACCGTAGGCTTGGTAGAGCAGCTCCAGCAGCGGCGCGATCACCAGCGCGCCGACCCCGACCCCGATGATCAGCGCGACCTGCTGGTGCCAGGGTGTGGCACCCACCACCTGCCCGGTCTTGAGGTCCTGCAGGTTGTCGTTGGCGATCGAGGCCGTGGTGATGATCACCGCGGTGAGGAGGAGCGCCATGGCGGTGACGAACCGTTCGCCGTCCGGCCCGCCGACCTGGCCGAGGAGCAACGGCAGGAGCAGCGCCGTCGCCATGGTGGTGAGGATGCCGACTCCCGAGATCGGGCTCGACGAGGAGCCGAGCAGCCCGGCGAGGTAACCGCAGGCGGCGGCCATCAGGAAGCCGAACAGCACCGTAAACAGGGTCGCGGCGAGCGCCAGCACGGTCAGGGTCCTGCCGAGCCCGGCCGGCCCGGCGAAGGCGCCGAACAGCAGCGCCAGCGGCACGCACAGGGCGAGCGCCCCGGCCCCGACCCAGGCGATCGGCAGGTCCCGCTCCTCGCGCGGGTGATCGGAGCCCAGGCTGCTGCCGGTGCTCGACAGGGCGGTGCGGATGCTGGCCGCGATCGGCCGGGCGAGGGACGCCACCGTCCAGAGGCCGCCCACCGCGATGATGCCGGCCCCCATCAGCCGCACCTGCTCGGACCAGACCGCCTCGGCGGCCTGCCCGGCGGTCTTGCCCGCATCGGGCGCGAGGGCGGTGAGCACGGGCACCGCGATCCCCCAGGCGATCACGACGCCGGTGAGCAGGGCGAGGCAGGCGCCGATGCCGACCAGGTAGCCGACACCGACCAGCGCCAGGGAAAAGCCGGTGCCGGTGCGGAAGGCGGCGCCGCCGAGGCTGATCGCGCCGGATAGCCCGTCGCCCAGAACCTTGAGGCCGGTGGTGGCGAACCCGATCGCTCCGGCGAGTCCGGCCGCCGCCAGCAAGTCGCGCAGGCCGTGGCCCCCAGCCTCCTCCTGACCGGTCTTCAGGACCTCGGCGGCGGCGACGCCCTCGGGATAGGGAAGGTCGCTGCCCGAGACCAGCGCCCGGCGCAGGGGGATCGAGAAGGCCACGCCGAGCAGCCCGCCCAGCGCGCAGACCGCCGTGGTCTGCCAGAACGGGAAGCCGTGCCAATGGCCGATCAGCACGAGGCCCGGCAGCGCCAGCACGACGTTGCACAGGGTGCCAGCCGCCGAGGCCTGGGTCTGGACGATGTTGTTCTCGAGGATGCCGGCCCCGCCCATCAGCCGGAACGCGCCCATCGAGATCATCGCGGCCGGGATCGAGGACGAGAACGTCATCCCGGTCTTCAGGCCCATGTAGAGATTGGCCGCCATGAACACGACCGTGATGGCCGCCCCGAGCACGATGCCGCGCAGGGTCAGTTCGGCCTGCTGGAATGCTGTTGTGGGATTGCGGGCGTCCATCCTGCCCCCGTGATGTCGTCTCGCAAACCGCACGGGTCGCGAAAGCTATCCCGCCTGCGGCGTTGCGACGGGTTCGGGGTGTTCTGACCGACGTGGATTCCACGCTTCCCTCATCCCGCGGTGCTGCGCAGCAGCTGCGAAGGCGCTCTCCAGGGATCGCGCGGCTGGCTGGAGGACTCCTTCGAGGCCTCCGCTGCGTTACGCCGCCTCAGGATGAGGGCGAGAGGGGAACGACCGGTCGAAGAGGTTCTTATAGGGCTTGCGAAGCCGATCGTTTCTGCGATGGTCGCATCGGACACACAGAGCCAGATTATCTAGGTTGTCGACCCTTGCATACAGTCCTATCGACAAGAGAAACAGATCAAAAATCCCGCTTTAAACTCTGGCGCGAGGTATTGTTTGATCGGATGGGCCCGATCGAACTAAGCCATCTCTCCGATGAGCCTTTCGAAGGATTAATACAGGCGGCCGATATCGGCACCCTGCGGATCACGCGCATCCGGGAAAGCTGCGTGCGGTCGGAAATAACGGCCGATACTTTGCGCCGGCGCGAGCGGACCCAGAGCGTCTTCGTGTTGATCCAACTCGAAGGCGGCTCGATCAATGTCCAGGACGGCCGGGAGGCCGTGCAGAGGGCCGGCGAGATCGTGCTGCTGGCCGACCGGCCGAACGTGCACGTCTCGGGGGCGAACGATCGGTCCCTCGTCCTCGAACTGCCGGTCGTGCCGCTGGAGCGCATGCTCGGCCCGACCCGGCAATTCACGGCGTTGACCTTCGGGACCAAAGGCGGCACCGGTCCGCTGATCCGGTCGTTCTTCGAGGGACTCGTTCGCGTTCACGAGACGCTCACGCCCAGTTCCGCGGAGCGGATGGCCAGCATCGGCACCGATCTGATCGTAGCAGGTCTCGCCGAGCGCCTGGCCCAGGACGTGCCGCGGCCCCTCCATGGCACCGTCCTGGTCCAGCGCGCCAAGGCGTTCGTCGAAGCGAATCTCAGTGACCCGACCCTGGACCCGTCGCATCTCGCGGCAGCGGTCGGGGTCTCGCTCCGGCGCTTGCAGGAATTGTTTCACGAGCGCGGCCAGCACATCTCGGACTGGATCTGGCAGCGCCGCCTGGAGGCCGCCGTCGAGCGCCTGTCGGATCCGGGCTGCGCCCACATCCCGATCGGTCACCTGTCCTATGGCTGCGGCTTCGCCAACCAGGCGCATTTCGCCCGTCGCTTCAAGGAGCGCTACGGCCTGAGCCCGAGCGCGTATCGGCAAGCCGCCCAGGCGCAGTCGCCGTAGGCAGATCCGAGCCCGATCGCGCGCGAGCCGTCCGCCCGGGCGACATCCAACCCCGGGGGCGCCAGCGGACAACGTGCCTTCGACCGAGCCAGGACGTGCCGAGCCAAATCGGGCGCGCCGGTATACGGTCATCCCCTTCAGATCAATTGGACATTATTTTCTTTATCGGCTGAAGCATTGAATGTAAAAAAATTACGTTCTGAAAGGACAGCAAATGTGTCTCATCGCCGACAAATATATTATATTGGCACATCCCGAGCCGATGCCTTATCGGGGAGGCGTTGTTAGCTAAATCCTGGGCGCTGACGATTGGGGGACCGCTTGTGCCCTTGCCCGATATGCATGAGCTCCCGTGCCACAGCTTCAGCAGGCCGACCTGCGCAATCGCCTCCTTCGGGCGCTCGCACCGGAGGATTTCGCGGCCTTGCAGCCGGCGTTGCGCCCGGACGATATGGCTATCCGGCAGATCCTGATCGCCCCCCGCACGCCGATCGAGACCGTCCATTTCCTCGAGGCCGGCATCGTCTCGGTGACGAATGACGGCGCGCGCGGCCGCGTGGAGATCGGGCTGATCGGCCGGGAAGGCCTGGTCGGCGCCGCCCCGATCCTGCTCGGGGATGACCGCACCCCCTATACGCACTTCGTGCAGGCGCCCGGGCTCATGCTGTCGATCGAGGCGCGCGTGTTGCTCGGGGTGATGGAGGAGCGCCCGGCCGTGCGCCTTCCGCTGCTCCGCTACATCCACACCTACTTCGCGCAGACCGCGCACACCGCCTTCGCTAATGCGCGCGGCAACACCGCCATGCGGCTCGCCCGCTGGCTGCTGATGTACCAGGACCGGAGCGACGGCGACACCGTGATGGTCACGCACGAGTTCATGTCGCTGATGCTGGGCGTCGAACGCCCCGGCGTGACCGCTGCCCTGAGAATGCTGGAGCGGGACGGTTTCGTGCGCAAGCACCGCGGCCTCGTCGAGATCGTCGACCGGGAGGGGCTGCTCGACCTCGCGGGCGACAGCTACGGCATGGCCGAGGCCGAGTATGACCGCCTGATCGATGGGCTCGGCGACGACGGCGGCATCCCGGTCGCGCCTTCCTAGGCGGCCCAGGATCGATGGCGGCTCCTCCCGCGTTCTTCCAGTAGGCTTGCCGTGGACTTGCCGCCCCTGGAGGATCGCCGTGGGACTCAGTGCTTTCGTCTTCTTCGTCGTGCCCTGGATGCTGGTCGCGGCCTGGCTGTTCCGCTCGTCGGGCGGCTTCCGGATGGGCGTGCCGGCCACGCCCTGGCGGGCGCTGACGGATTTCCCGGATCCCCAACGCGACCAGCGCACGATGGTCGACACCAGCGCCGTACCGAAGGGCGCGGCGACGGATACCGCCGACGACAAACACCAGCCGTTCCAGGCGGGGTGAACGGCCTGTCTGTAGCGAACGGCAATCATCGGGACATGGGATCACAATCATCGGCGGACCGTGCCCGCGATCATTGCACGGATTGCGGGGTCCGACCCGCAATCCGTGCACCCGCCGTGCACCCGGGATCGCACGCGTCAGGACCGAGCCCACACCGATTGCACGGGGTGGCGGCTGTCAGCCACGCAGGCAAACGACACCCAATAACGCCCTCACTGCCAGCACGATCCCGATTCCGGTCTCTTACCCAGCCCTTTCAAGGTGTTTGGATCAGGTTGTGCGCGGAGCGTTCTGCCCATGAGATCAAGCGCTTCAGACCGCACAGGCTAGGCCCGATGGCATGCGCCCATCTCTCGCCAGGATGACAGCCGAGAAGGCAGCGCGGAAGCGAAAGATGGGGCGCAGAGGGCTATCCTTCCTCCACGGATCCCGGGTTTCCGCGGACGCTCCAGCCTCCACCCCGTCATCCCGGGGCGCCGCAGGCGAGCCCGGGATCCAGATCCGCCGACGGCGCAAGTCGTTGATCCGAGACTGGTTCTGGATCCCGGTCTCCGCTTCGCGGCCCCGGGATGACGGGGTTGTTTTCAGATCGGCCTGTGCAAGGACCATGGGGCGCCGGCCAAGCGGGACGGTCCGATACCGACCGCCGCTGCAAACACCTTGAAAGGGCTGCCTCTTACCCATTGATGGGTGCACGATAAATTTGCACCCTTCATTTTATGGGTGTACGGGATTGCAATGGAAATCGAGTTCGACCCAGCCAAGGATGCGAGGAATATCGCCAAGCATGGCGTGTCGTTTCAGGCTGCCGAAGGTTTCGATTGGGGCACAGCGTTCGAGCGCGAGGATGATCGCTTCGATTATGGAGAGGTTCGGTTCGTCGCCCTGGGGATGATCGGTGGTCGCCTGCATGTGCTGGCCTTCACCGAAGGTTCCCACGACGACGCAATTCGCGCCATCAGCCTGCGCCTGGCAGAAAAGCACGAGGTGAGGTTCTATCATGACCAAATTTGACCCGGATATTCACGACGACAACCCGCCGATGGATGCGGCGTTCATGGCCGGAATGAAGCCCTCGCGGCGCGGACGGCCCAAATCGGCCACTCCCAAAGTCGAGATTAAAATCCGCCTTGATGCCAAGACGGTCGAGCATTTGCGAGGCAGCGGTCCTGGATGGCAGACGCGCGTCAATGCCCTGTTGGAAAGGATGGTGGCGGCCGGACAAATCTGATGGATCGCGACATTCCTTTATCCGAGGATACGGACTTTCGCGGTTTCGCGCCGGAAGACGAAATGGGCTTTGCGATCCCGGTGACACCGGCGCATTCGCTGCGCCTCGTGAACGATTCCATGCGAACCGACTTGCTTCCGAATGTCCACGGGTGCGTCCGGAAGATGAGAAATCAGAAAAAGCAGCGATTTCCGATCCACCATCTTGCAGACAAAAATTCTTATCCGCCCGTGCTCTCCAGCAGGTGCAGGTTGAAGTCCCCCTCCTCCGCCTGCCAGAGCGTGCGCGGCCGCCAGCCGCTCTGGCTGGCCAGGGACTGGAAGACCGACGGGGCGTATTTGTGGGACGTGTCGGTGCGGATGCGCTCGCCGGCGGCGAACGCGATCGCCTGATCGCCCAGCCGGTAGGTGGCCGGGCGGAGCGCCACGAGATGCGCCTCGACCCGCTGCGGATCGGGATAGAGTTCGATGACGTGCCGGAAATTGTCGATGTCGAAATCGGCCCCAAGCTCGCGGTTGAGCCGGACCAGGATGTTGCGGTGGAACGCCGCCATCAGCCCGTCGGCGCCGCCATAGGCGCGTTGCAGGCGCTCGGGCTCGACCGTGGCGTCGGCGCCCACCAGGAACAGGCTGGGGCCGAGCGTCGCCCGCACCCGCTCCAGGAACAGGGCAGCCTCCGGGGGCGCGAAGTTGCCGATGCTGGTGCCGGGATAGAAGCCCAGGATCCCGCCGGGGCCCGCGGCCACCGGCAGCTGCACCGGCTTCGTGTAATCGGCGCAGACCGGCACCATGGCGATGTCCGGATAATCCGGCGCCAGCCGGCGGATCGCATCTTCGAGGTAAGCGCCCGAGATGTCGATCGCCACGTAGGCCGCCGGCTCGGGCAAGGCGTCCAGCAGGGTGCGGATCTTGCGGCTCGCGCCGCTGCCGAACTCCACCACGGTCACCCCCGGCCGGACCCGGGCCGCCAGCTCGGCGGCGACCCGGGGCAGCAGCGCCATCTCCTGGCGGGTCGGGTAGTAATCCGGGTTGTGGCAGATCTGGTCGAACAGGTCGGAGCCGGTCTCGTCCCAGAGATACTTGCCCGGCAGCGTCTTTGCCTCGGCGGTGAGGCCCAAAAGGGCATCGCGCAGGAATTCCCGGCGCGGGTCGATGGGGTCGCTCATGGCCGCGTCACCGTCAGCACCACCAGGGCGAGCCGCTCGACATCGGCGTAGCCGGCATGGGCCAGTTCCTCGCCATAGGCATCCGGATCGAACTCGCGATAGGTCCAGTCCAGGCCGGCCCGGGCGCAGGCCGCCGCCACCGCGTCCCGGAACGGATCCGACCCCGCGACGATCGCCGCGCCGGTGAACAGGACCAGGCTGCCGCCGGGGGCGAGCCGCGGGATCGCCTGCTCGACCACGGCCAGCGGCAGGCCGGCCCCGAGGGGTCCGCCGCCATGCCGATAGGCGCGGGCCGCGGGGTCGATCATGAAGGGCGGGTTCGACACGATCAGGTCGAAGGCACCGTCGACGTCGCGCAGCATGTCGCTGTGCCGGGCCGCGACGCCGTCGGTACCGGCGAGCCGGGCATTGAGTCCGGCGGCCCGCAGGGCGGCTGGGTTGATGTCGACCAGCACGACCTCCGCCCCGGGCGACCGCTTGGCGATGCAGATCCCGGCCGCCCCCGAGCCGCAGCCGAGATCGACCGCCCGGCGCATCGGGGCTCTCCGCCCCTCGAGATGGGCCAGCACCGCGGAGACGAAGCGCATCGTGTCGGGCCCGAAGAACACCGCATCGGTCGCGCTCGGCGGGTAGGCGGAATGGGCGAACAGCTCGCCGTCGAGGCTGGAGAACCGGACGGACGGGCGCAGAAGCTCGCCGTCCGCGACCACGGCCCCGGCCTCGCGCATCAGCGCCAAGATCGGCCCGGGGAGCAGATCCGCCCGGAACGGCCGGCTCCAGCCGAACACGTCACGCAACGTGTGCGCCTCGGCGTTCTGCGACCGGGCGTTGACGATGGCGTGGGTGGTGGGGGTCACGGTGGTGAACCCGTAGCCGGCTTCGCGCAGCGCGTGGCCGAGGGCCAGCAACGCCTCCTGGTTGTGCGGGAACGGGTCTGATCGCGTCATCGGCCTGGTCTCGACAATCTCTTCGGCGCAAGACCGAGCCCCGACGGTTCGAGGCCCTCACTTCGGCGGCTCTTCGAAGCGAACGGCCACGGGACGCCGCATCTCGGCTAAGTGACCGGCACAATCCGGCGCGGGCTCGGGGCTGCCGACAGGCGGCATGGGCGGACGCGATCACGGCCGATATCGGCCGCGGCCTCGCCCGGGTGTGAACGCCCGGAAAACCGGACCTTTCTAGGTATTGTTCCCGCCATTGATCGGCGTGACGTAGTAATAACTTATGTTATTTTGCAACAACCGCCACCGAATACTGATCGGCCACCCGGTGGGCATTGCGGCGCTTCTGCCACCCTCGCATCGTCGTGATCGCCCGGCGCCGGGGCGTTAACGTTCCGATTACCATGCGAACTTAGCGCATTCGGCGGACACGGCGCCCTCCGCGCCGCCTGAGCGCGACCGATGATTGCCGCCGATTCCGTATTGACCTGGTCCCACCTGGCCGGGACCCATCTCGACATCTTTGGATCTTTGGGCCTGACCCTCGGTTTTACGGCCGGAATCATGCCGCGGCGGTCGTGGATGCTTGCCGGCTCGGCCGCCTGCGCCGCCTGTTTCGGCGCGCATTACTTGACCCTCGGGGCCCTCACCGGCACCGCGATGTGCGCCATCTCGGTGGTGCAGAGCCTGGTCTCCCTGACCTGCATCGGCGCGCCCCGCCGGAGCGGCTGGGTCCATCCCCTGTTTGCCGCGACCACCCTGCTGGCCGCCTGGCTGACGATCACCACCTGGAGCGGCGCGCCCTCGGCCTGCGCGGCGCTCGGCACCCTGCTGGCCACGGCGGCCCGCCTGCAGGCGGCGCCCCAGGCGATGCGCCTGCTGTTCCTGGGCGCGTCCTTGAGCTGGGCCGGCCACAACCTCCTGGTCGGCTCGGTCTTCGGGCTGACCTGCGATCTCCTGACCCTCCTGGGCCTCGGCATCGCCCTGTGGCGCGCCCTCCCAGCCCGCCCGGTCGCCGCGCCCGGCTATCTCCAGGCCTGACCGACAGAAACCGCCGCTGCGGCGATCCATCCGGGAAACCCTGTGCCCGCCGCCGGTTGCCTGACTTTCCGGCCCTGGCGCCGGAGGCAGCCGAGAGGAATGGGATTTGTCTGAGGCGACGTATCCGCCGCTCGACGTGCTCAAGCCCGTGGCCGAGGGCGTCTGGATCGTCGACAGCGGCCCCCTGCGGATCCTCGGGATGCCGCTCCCCGTCCGGATGACGGTGGTCCGGCTCGGCGACGGCAGCCTGTGGCTCCACTCGCCGACGCGCTACGACCCAGCCCTGCACCGGGCGATCGCGGCGCTCGGGCCGATCCGCCACCTCGTCGCGCCCAACATCGCGCATTGGACCTTTCTGAAGGACTGGCAGAGCCAGTGCCCGGAGGCCTTGACCTGGGCCGCCCCGAACCTGCGCCAGCGCCGCCAGGTCCGCCGCGCCGGCCTGCGCATCGACCGCGTGCTCGCGGACGCGGCGCCGCCCGAATGGGCCGCGGACCTGCGCCAGATCGTGGTCCCGGGCGGCCTCGGCTTCCGCGAGGTCGCGTTCTTCCACGGGCACAGCCGGACGCTGCTGCTGACCGATCTCGTGCTCAACCTGGAGCCAGCCAAGATGCCGGCGCTCCTGCGGCCGCTGCTGCGCCTGGCCCGTATGACCGCGCCGGAGGGCCAGCCGCCGCCCTATCTGCGGCTCGTGATCAAGCTGCGCCGGCGCGACGCGGCGCGGGCCGCGGCGGAACTCGTCGCGCTGAATCCCGCGGTCGTGATCTTCGCGCATGGGCTGTGGTTCGCCCAGGGCGGCACCGACCGCCTCCGGGGCTCCCTGCGTTGGCTCGGCGATTTTTCGTGAGCCCGCAGCGGCTCGCGGCCTCTTAAATGTCCCCCCGGTCCGACTCCGGCGCCTCGGCCTCCTCCGCACCGGAGCCGTCCAGCGACTTGGCCAGCTCCATCAGCACCTCCTCGACCATGGGCGGCCACGGCACCTTCTCCTCGTCGAGGAGCCGCGCGGCGCCGACCAGGGCGTTGATCTGCTCCTCGTAGACCGGCCGCCGGACCAGTTGCGCGTACCGGACCCGGGCCGCCAGGGCGGTCGCGAGGCGCTGGACTTCTGCGATCCGTGCGCTCGACGCGCCGGCGCCATCCCGGTTGCCCATCCCTCACCCCTTCCGGATCCTTGCGGGGTCTAGATAGGCCCCATGACGGGGCCGCAGGGCAATCCCGTCGGCGCGCTCAGCTCGATCGGCGCGCATCCTCGATGCGGCGGGGCGCGGCCTCGGCGAGGAGCTTCCGCTTGCCGGACCGATGGCGGACGAAATCGTCGAGGGGCTTGCAGGCCGGCAGGCCGGGCGCGTCGCTCGGGGCCTCGACGATGGCGACTTCCGATAGTGACGCATCCTCCGGCAAGTCGATCCGCTGGCCGACCAAAAAGGCTTCCAGATCGATCAGGCGGTGGCGCAGGCGCCAGATGTCGTTCTCGACGCCGTTCAACTGAACCAGCAGATCGGACACAGTCCCCTCGCGGGCCGCGATGGCGGCCAGGACGCTGGCGCGCTCGTTCAGCAGCACGGCCTTGACGGTCGGGTTCATGGTGAGCCCCTCGATCGTGAGGGTGCCAGTAACCGGCGTTCGAGCTTAGCCGGCAAGCCTCAATAGGGCTTAGCCAATACCCCGGATGGCGGGGCCGTAATCCCGGCCAGCCGAGCGCCGCGCGAAGGTGATCCTTGCAATCCGCTCATGGGCAAGACCGGAACTTTCGACGAGCAGGTGCGTCAGTTCCACGCAGATAAAAAGCGCCGGGAGGTCACTATGCGCGCGCCCCTGAAGATCGCCACGCTCGTCGTTCTAGCCCTGGGCACGCAGCCCGTCTGGGCCCAATCCGTGAGTCAGACGGGAACCGGCGGCGGCCCGGCCACGGCCGCGAAGGCGCCTCATACCGCGGCCACCGGCCAGACGGTGCCGAACCCCAGCGCGCTCGGCCCCAACGAGACCGGCAGCATCGAGCGCCGCAGCCCCACCGAGCAGCGCAACGACGCGATCACCCGCGGCATCTGCATCGGCTGCACACGCCATTAATGATCTCCGGAATGCAGGGCGATCCGATCGTCCTGCTGGAGCGCTCGCCGCCGAAGCGGATACTGGTTCGGCGTCGGCGAGCGCGCCAGATCTCTAGCTTTCCGCCCGCAGGCTCTTGATGATGCGGCCAGCGATCTTGCGCACGGCCTCGTCATCCCGCTCCGCACCCTCGGCCCGGTCCCACAGGTGATCCAGGCTGCGGTCGAGTTCGTCCAACAGTTCTGGATGGCGCTGGGCCAGGAAGCGGATCGTGCCGAACAGCAGGTGCTCGGTTGCCATCTCGTGCCGACGAGCGTCGGCGACTTGGTCCAGCGGGGCGGGGGTCGAATCGGTCATGGCGGTTCAACGATCCGGGCCTGGACCGGTTCAGCGGCGCCCGCGCGGTGCGACGCCGCGGAGCCCGGCTCATTGGACGGCCTGGGTCTGGATGGCGCAACCTGGAACTGCGCCGCCCGGCGCGCGGTTTGACGCGGCACGACAGGGAGAAAACCGATGGTTGATGCCGCCCAGATTCAGGAACACGCCGAAGTTGTCGGCTCGGACGGGGCCCATGTCGGCACCGTCGACCACATCGACAAAGGCGAAATCAAGCTGACCAAGCGCGACGCGGCGGCGGGCGGCCTGCACCACTACATCCCGCTCGACTTCGTCCGCGCCGTCGAGGGCGGGAAGGTCCATCTCGACCGGCCGGCCGACGAGGTGAAGCGCGAGTGGTCGACCTCCTGACCGGCGCCGTCAGCGCCGGAGGCCGCCGATCCAGGCGGTGAGCGGCTCCACGAACGCCGCCCAGGTCCGGGACCAGACGGTCCCGGTCCGGCCGTCCTGCGCGGGTCCGGCGGCCATGAGCGAGGCCACGAAGGCATCCTCCTGGGCCTTGCATTCGTCGAGGGCGTTGCGTTCGTCCCCCGCCCGGCTCTGGCCGGGCGGCTGGTGGGCGTAGGATTCCCGCAGGCAGCGGTGCCAGGCCAGTTCGAGCGCGCGCGGATCGGCCGGCGCAGCCGCCATCGCGACCGACCCGACATCGATCAGCACGAGTATCGCGAGTGAGCTGAGCACGGGCCTGCGCATCCCGTTCTTATGCCCGATTCGCCGATCCTTTGCCTAGAACGAACGAGCAACAGTGGCGCGATCGGGAGCCCGCTCGATCCCGCGCAGCCTAACCCTTTGCGATCACGTCGGACTCGCCAACGAGCCGATGCTGCGTCGGCTTTCCGTGTCCGGGCCACCGAACTGCAACAGCTTCCGGTCCGCAGGTTCTGTATGCGGGAGAGGTCGGCGCGGTGTTTCGAGACGCGAGGCTCATGATGGACAAGTGGGTGCTGAGCCTGGTGCGATTTGCAGCCTGGATCCTCGTCGCGGCGATCGTCGCGATCACGCTGGTGCCGATCGGCCTGCGCCCGGTGGTGACCGCCAATCCGAGTTTCGAGCGGGCGGCCGCCTACGCGCTGGCCGGGTTGCTCCTGACGCTCGGCTACCCGCGTCGCTGGCCCTGGATCCTACTCGGCGTGGTCCTGCTGGCCGGCGGCCTGGAGGCCGGGCAGATGCTGACCGGTACGCGCCACGGCCGGTTCGACGATTTCCTAGTGAAGGCGGCGGCGGCCGTCGCTGGCGGGATCGTCGGCCTGGCGATAGCCTCTTGGACGGCCCGGCACCTGCAGGCCCGCACGAGCGGCTGAGGCGGAAACCGCCGCGCTTCCGGGACGTTGTCGTCCCGGACTCTCATGCGAGGTGCTGCCATGTTCGGCGCAGGCAAGCTCACGGGGCGGTTCTGGTTTCGAAGAACCTGGACGGGCAAGCTGGTCCTGCTCGTCGAGGAAGAGAAGCCCCGGTGGTTCAACCGCCGGCCTCTGACCAAGCTTCGCTGGCGCGACGCGCGGCTGCTCGATCTGGCGGAAGCGCCGATGCGCACGCTGATGAACCTGGAGCGCACCTACCGGGCGGATTACGCGTCCGGCGCGACGCCGCAGGCGATCCCGACGCCGGTCAAGCGCGGGGCGATCCCGACGCCGATCGCGCGCGCCGCCAACGCCTGAGCCGAAGGGCGCGGGCCGAGCATGAAGGGCAGGGCTCGGCCCGCCTGTCGTTCGGCTTCCTACCCCTCGAAGCCGCAGCGACGCTTCGAGAGACCACAGCGCCGTTAAGACTTCCTGAACGGCGCCGCGGCGCGGTCGATCCGCGCGAGTTGCCTATCGCATGGGCAGAACAGCGCTCTGCCGGAGCCGCTGTTGCGGGATAACCACTTTATGCTGGTATTCAACAGATACCTTGACCATTTACAGGGGTGATCACTTGTTTTTGCTCGGATAGGTGCTTGACTAGCGGCAGACAGAGCGACGTTCATCGCGCAGTTCCGCATCGAGAGCCGCCCATGGAAGACGACACCGCGTTTCCGCAAGACAATCAGGTCGATGCCATCGCTTTGGCCGCCGACATCGTGTCGGCTTACGTGTCCAACAACTCCGTGCCGATGCCGGAACTGCCGACCCTGCTGTCGCGTGTTCATGAGGCTCTGACCGGGCTGGGTCAGGCCAGCGCGCCGGCTGATCCGGAGCCCAAGAGGCTCACCCCCGCCCAAGTCCGGAAGTCGATCACCCCCGACGCGCTGATCAGCTTCATCGACGGCAAGCCGTACAAGACCCTGAAGCGGCACCTCACCGGGCACGGCCTCACCATCGAGACCTATCGGGAGCGCTTCGGGCTGCCGCGCGACTATCCGACCACGGCGGCCAACTATTCGGCCATGCGCGCCGAGTTCGCTCGGACCGCGGGCCTCGGTCACAAGCGCCGGAAGTCGACCCCGAAATCCGCCGAGACCGACGAGGCTCCTGCGGCCAAGCCGGCCCGGAGCCGCAAGCCCGCCTAGAGCCGTTCCCGATCGCGTTGCGACCGGGCTCGCCTTCAAGTCCTTGCGTGAGCGCGCTCGCTTCGCGCACCGTTCCGGAAAAGCTGAAACAAATCGGAAGTCGTCACCCGGTAACGACTTCCGAACATCGGGCATTCGCGGTAGATCGGCTGGCCAGGATCGGCATTCGAACCGACCGGCCGCGAGGAAACCCGAGATGATCCGCACGCGATGCGCCGCGGCGACCCTCTGATGGCGTCCGGAACCGATCCCGGCGCGGGCGACCATGCCGCCTTGTTCGGTGCGATCCACGCGACCGCCTCCCACTCCGATATCCAAATCTTCGTCGCCGGATCGCCGAACCGGCGTTCCCGGAGCCTGCGCCCGCACCCGTGAGCGGCCGGAGACGGCTGCCGACGAGGAGGATCACCATGGCCGAATCTGATCTCGAACGGTCGGCGATGCGCCGCATCGGGTGGCGGCTCGTGCCGTTCCTGATCCTCGCCTATTTCGTGTCCTTCCTGGACCGGGTGAATGTCGGCTTCGCCGCTATCCAGATGAATCACGATGTCGGGCTGACCGCGACCGTGTTCGGCTGGGGCGCCGGCATCTTCTTCCTCGGCTACTTCCTGATGGAGGTGCCGAGCAACCTGATGCTGGAGCGCTTCGGCGCCCGGATCTGGATCGCCCGGATCATGGCGACCTGGGGCGTCATCTCCATGGCGATGGCGCTGGTGCAGGGGCCGTGGTCGTTCATCGGCCTGCGCTTCCTCCTCGGCGTCGCCGAGGCCGGGTTCTTCCCGGGCGTGATCCTGTACCTGACCTACTGGTTCCCCTCGGCCTATCGGGCGCGGATCGTCGGGATCTTCATGATCTCGATCCCGATCTCGTCGTTCCTGGGCTCGCCGATCTCCGGGGCGCTGCTCGGCCTGAACGGCCTGGGGCTCGCCGGCTGGCAATGGCTGTTCATCCTGGAAGGCCTGCCCGCCGTCCTGATGGCGGGCGCCGTGCTGTGGTTCCTGCCCGACGGGCCGCGGCACGCGAACTGGCTGCCCGAGGCCGAGCGCGACTGGCTGGAGGGGCGCCTGCGGGAGGAATCCGCCCGCAACGCCGCCCGCACCGGCGGGACCGGCTCGCCCTCGCTGGGGACGATGCTGCGCGACCGGCGGCTGATCCTGTTCGCCGCGATCTATTTCGGCTCCACCGCCAGCAGCTACGGCCTAACCTTCTGGACGCCGCAGATCGTCAAGAGCTACGGCCTGACCAATGTCGAGACCGGCCTCCTGAACAGCATCCCCTACGGCGTCGCCTCCGTGGCGATGATCTTGTGGGGCCGGCACAGCGATCAGGTCGGCGAGCGGCGCTGGCACCTGGCGATCCCGTTCCTGGTCCTGGCCGCCGGGCTCGCGGGCGGCACGGTCCTGTCCGGCATCCTGCCGCTGGTCGGCGCGCTGACCGTGGCGGCGGTGGGCGTCTACATGCTGAAAGGGCCGTTCTGGGCCCTGGCCACCGAGGAATTGCCGCCCGCCGCGGCGGCCGCCAGCATCGCGGCGATCAACGCCGTGGGCAATCTCGGCGGCTTCCTCGGCCCCTACCTGATCGGCGCGATCAAGGACGGCACCGGCAGCTTCACCCTGGCCCTGACGCCGCTGATCCTGTTCGCCCTGATCTCGGCCGGGCTGTCGCTGGTACCGGGCCGGGTGCGCGCGGCGGCGCCCACGTCGCGGGCCGCGCCGGCCCGCTGAGGCGGATACGCCACCCGACCGGGTTCGGCGGCTGCCGGCCTATGCTAGAGCTTGCGGCCAACGGGTTCTGGGGAGGTGACGGCGTGCGTGCGGGGTCCCGATTGTCCGAGCGTTGGTTCAACGCCGCCCTCTGGCTCGTCGCGCTGCTGTTCGCGTGGTTCCTGATCGGACTGGGCTCGCTGGTCGTCGGCGACCTGCCGCAGGTGGAGCAGCGCTACACGCTCGAGCAGTTCCTGGAGCCCGACCAGGCCCGGACCTCGGCGGAAACGCTCAAGCAGATCCGCCGGGCGATGGACGACAACCGGCGCCGGATCGAGCAGGACCGGCTCGCCCTCGACGCGGCCCAGGGGGCGACCGAGGGCGCCCGCGAGACCTTCGCCAACTGGCTGAAGACCCGGGACGCCACGCAGCGCGTCGACCAGGATCCCGGCCTGATCGCCCGCACCCAGCAGCTCGACGCCCTCAAGGACGCCGAGCGGGCGGTGGAGGACCGGCTGACCGAGCTGGCCCAAGCGCAAGCCGACCTGTCCGAGCGGGAGCGGGACCAGATCCGCGCGGACGATGCCGAACGCATGGAGGCCCAGCAAAAGCTGGATGCGGCCGAGCGGAGCCAGGAGCTACGGGTGTTCGGCTACCGGCTCGCCCTGACGCTGCCGCTGCTGGCGCTCGCCGGATGGCTGCTGATGAAGCGGCGGCACACGCGCAACTGGCCGTTCGTCTGGGGCTTCGCCTTCGCCGCCGCCTTCGCGTTCTTCGTCGAGTTGGTGCCGTACATGCCGAGCTACGGCGGCTACGTGCAGTACGGCGTCGGCGTGATCGTCACGCTGGTGGGCGGGCGCGCGGCGATCAACGCGCTCCACGCCTACCGTGCGCGCCAGGCGCAGGTCGAGGCGCGGCCCGACGCGGAGCGCCGCACCGAGATCGCCACCGATCAGGCTCTGGCGCGGCTCGCCAAGAAGGTCTGCCCGGGCTGCGAACGGCCGGTGGCGCTCGGCGATCCGAACACGAATTTCTGCCCCCATTGCGGGCTCGGCCTGTTCGAGGATTGCCCGGCCTGCACGCAGCGCAAGAGCACCTTCGAGCGGTTCTGCCACACCTGCGGCACCCCGGGCGCGGGCGCCGCGGTGCCGGCCGCCTAGGGCGAAGCCGTCACTCGGCGGAGGCCGGCGCCGGCCGTCCGACCACCCGGCTCAGCACCCGCCCGAGCTGGTCGGCGGAATAGGGCTTGTGCAGCAGCTCGAAGCCGTGGGTGCCCTCCTGGGCCAGGACGTGGCTGTAGCCGGAGGTCAGCAGCACCGGCAGGTCCGGCAGCCGGCGCGCCAGCTCCTGGGCCAGCGCCAGGCCGCCCATGCCGGGCATGACCACGTCCGAGAACACGACCTCGAACCCGCCGCCGTCCCGGCCGAGCAGGTCGAGCGCCGCCTCGGCATTGGCCGCCCAGACGGTCTCGTAGCCGAGATCCTGCAGGATCTGGGTGGCGAACTGCCCGACCTCGACATTGTCCTCGACCACCAGGACCCGCTGCCCCGCGCCGAGGGGCAGGGTCGGCGCCGGGGCGGTCTCGGCCGCGTCGGTCGCGCGGTCCACGTCGACCTGCGGGAGATACAGGGTGAAGGTCGCCCCCTGCCTCGGCGCGCTGGTCACGTCGACGTTGCCGCCCGATTGCTTGGCGAAGCCGAACACCTGGGACAGGCCGAGCCCGGTGCCCTTGCCGACCTCCTTGGTGGTGAAGAACGGCTCGAACAGGCGGCCGAGATCGGCCTGCGAGATCCCAGCGCCGGTATCGGTCAGCGACACCGCCGCGAAGGCGGTGTCCGCCCCGGCATGGCCCCGGATCGCCGGCATGGTGCGGTTGCCCGCCAGCCGCAGGGTCAGGGTGCCCTCCCCGTCCATGGCGTCCCGGGCGTTGACCGCCATGTTGACCAGGGCGGTTTCGAACTGGCTCACATCGGCCCGGATGTAGCAGGGCTCGTCCGACACCTCGGCGACCACCCGGATCCGTGCGCCGATTACCGTGTCGAGCATGTCGGCGATGCCGCGGACCTTCTGGCCGACATGGAACACCTCTGGCTTCAGCGCCTGCCGGCGCGCGAAGGCGAGGAGCTGGCCGGTGAGCTTGGCGGCGCGGTCCACCGTGTCGGAGACGGCGTCGAGGTAGCGGGCCTTGCGCGCCTCCGGCAGGTCGGGCCGGCGCAGGAAGTCCACGGAGGAGCGGATGATGGTCAGCAGGTTGTTGAAATCATGCGCGACGCCGCCGGTGAGCTGGCCGACCGCCTCCATCTTCTGCGACTGGCGCAGGGCGTCCTCGGTCCGCATCAGCTCGCTGGTCCGCTCGGCGACGCGCTGCTCCAGCGTGTCGGTCAGGGTGCGCAGCATCATGATGGCGCGGTCGCGCTCGGCCTCGACGGCCCGGCGGTCCTCGACGTTGATCAGCACCCCCGGGAAGCTGAGCGGCGTCCCGTCCGGCGCGAGATCGACCCGGCCGTTGGCCTCGATCCAGTAATATTTTCCGTCGGTGCGCCGGACCCGGTACTGGTGCGCGTAGGCGCCGCCGCGGGCGATCACCTCGTTGATCGCCGCGATCAGGCCCTGCCGGTCCTCCGTATGGACCGTGGCGATCACCTGCTCCAGTCTGAGCCCGACCCGCCCGAGGGCCGGGTCGAGGCCGAAGCTGCGGGCGAAGGCCTCGTCCACCGTGAATTCGTCCGCCTGGAGATCCCACACCCAGGTGCCGATGATCGCGCCCGCCGACAGGGCGAGCTGGATGCGGTCGGCGTAGAGCTGGGCCAGCGCCTGGCTCGCCTTCAGCTGCTGCTCGGCGAGCACCCGCTCGGTGGTCTCGACCACGACGGCGATGACGCCGGCCGGCTGCCCGGCCTCGTCGAGCACCGGCGAGTAATCGAGATTCATCCAGACCTGCTCGGGCCGGCCGTAGCGGTGCAGGGTGAGTTCCTGGTCCTTGTAGGACAGCGTGCCGCCGGCGAGCCCCACCCGCATGACGTTGTCGTTGAAATCGGCGACCTCGGGCCAGCCCTCGCGCACCTTCGAGCCGAGGAGTTGCGGGTGCCGGCCGCCCGCGAAGGCCGAGTAGGCATCGTTGTAGATCATGATGCCGTCCGGCCCCCAGAGCAGCACGATCGGCACCGGCGACAGCAGCACGGTGCCGACCGCCGAGCGCAGGCTCTGGGACCAGGTGTCGATCGGGCCGAGCGGCGTGGTCGCCCAGTCATAGGCCCGGACGATCGCGCCGAGTTCGCCGCCCCCGGGCAGAAATGCGGCCGTGACGCTCATGGCTGGCTTGGCCGACGCGATCGCGCGGCCGCCCGCACCCGGTCGCGGGTCTCGCGGCCATGCAGTGCCGCCCACGATACGGGCTTCGGCAAGATCGATACAGGTCCGGGCATAGCCATGGGAGCGGCATCGCCTGTGGGGACAAGTCTTACAAGCATCCGGTCGGCCGTGCCGGCAAGTTTCCGTCCAGAGACACCATTCTGAGACCTGCCTGCCACAGTGCGGATCGGCGGCTCCGGATGGGATGCGGAGAGCCCTATGCCTGGAGCGAACGCGCATCCCGGCGTTTCGGTCGCAAAACTCGCCGGCTGTTCGGTGCCTTGACTGTGCCGGGGGCATCATGACCCCTGAGGGGAACGCCGCGCGGCCTGAACCGTCTTCTCTGGATGGCGGCCGCGCTTGCTGGTCGCCGGGCGCGTTCATAGATGGCGTCGATGACCCCGATTCCCTTCGACAACAGCTATGCCCGCCTGCCGGAGCGTTTTTACGCCGCCCGGGCACCGACGCCGGTGGCGGCCCCGCGGCTGATCCGGCTCAACCGGGCGCTCGCCGAAAACCTCGGCCTCGATCCGGACTGGCTCGCCGGCCCCGAGGGGGTGGCGGCGCTGGCCGGGAACCAGGTTCCCGAGGGCGCGACGCCCTTGGCCGCCGCCTATGCCGGGCACCAGTTCGGCCAGTTCGTGCCGCAGCTCGGCGACGGCCGGGCGATTCTCTTGGGCGAGGTGGTCGACCGGTCGGGACAGCGCCGCGACATCCAGCTGAAGGGATCGGGCCCGACGCCGTTCTCCCGGCGGGGCGACGGCCGCGCGGCGCTCGGGCCGGTGCTGCGTGAGTACCTCGTCAGCGAGGCCATGGCGGCGCTCGGCATCCCGACCACCCGGGCGCTCGCCGCCGTGGCGACGGGCGAGCCGGTGATACGCGAGACCCTCCTGCCCGGCGCCGTGCTGACCCGTGTGGCCGCGAGCCACATCCGGGTCGGCACCTTCCAGTTCTTCGCCGTCCGGGGCGATGTCGAGGGCCTACGGGCGCTCGCCGATCACGTGCTCGCCCGGCACTATCCCGAGGCGGCCGGCGCAGAGAAGCCCTATCGGGCGCTGCTCGAAGGCATCGTCGCCCGCCAGGCCGCCCTGGTGGCGCGCTGGCTGCTGGTCGGCTTCGTCCACGGGGTGATGAACACCGACAACATGTCGGTGGCCGGAGAGACGATCGATTACGGCCCCTGCGCCTTCCTGGACGCCTACGATCCCCGGACGGTGTTTAGCTCGATCGATCAGCACGGGCGCTACGCCTACGGCGAGCAGCCGCGCATCGCCCTGTGGAACCTGACGCGCCTGGCCGAGACCCTGCTGCCGCTGCTCGCCGCCGACGAGACCGAGGCGGTCGCCGAGGCCGAGGCCGCGCTCGCCGGCTACGCGCCGCGCTTCGAGGCCGCCTACCATGCCGGCCTCAACGCCAAGCTCGGGCTCACCGATCTCCGGGACGGCGACCCGGCGCTGGCGGGCGACCTCCTCAAGCGCATGGCCGAGAACCAGGCCGACTTCACCCGCACCTTCCGGGCCCTGTGCGCCGCCGCCGCGAACCCGGAGGCCGACAGCGCCGTGCGCGACCTGTTCGTCGATCCGACCGCCTACGACGCCTGGGCCCAGACCTGGCGCCAGCGCCTCGCCCAGGAGGCCCGCGACCCGGCCGCGACGGAGGCGGCGATGCGCCGAGCCAACCCGGCCTTCATCCCGCGCAACCATCGCGTCGAGGCGATGATCGCGGCGGCAGTCGACCACAACGATTTCGGGCCGTTCGAGGAGCTTTTGGCGGTGCTGTCGCGCCCCTACGACGACCAGCCCGCCATGGCCCACTACGCCGAGGCGCCCGAGGGCGGCGGAGTCGGCTACCGGACCTTCTGCGGCACCTGAGGCGGTCTCGCGCGGCCTCGGGCCATTTCGCTCAGCGCGTCGTGACGATGCAGCCGAGACCTTGGATCGGGACGGCAGGCGTTGCGACCGACTTCGCGGTCCCGGGCCTACGAAACGGGGCCCCTTTCCAGATGCGTGCAACCTTCCTGGAAGCTGACCCGGAATACCGCCACCGATGCGCCGCGCAGCGACACGGCCTCGTCGGACAGGGACGCTTCGCGCCGCCCTGTGCCAATAATTTTTGTTCAATCGACATAATTTCCAAGATCAGATCTCGATCAGATCGCGTTTGCTCATCGCTTGTAGAAGTCAGAGAGCGCAGACTTTGAGATCGCGTTCGACATTTTATTGATCGCATGGCACGTCTGTACGCCAGCGGATCACCCGCACGTCGCATCGGCGAAACGCGCACATCGGCCTGGATTTGCTTCCTAGAATGGGCTACCCGCCCGCCCGGGGCGGTAACGTGCCGCTCCGGGGCGTGGAAACCCCTTGTCTGACGGTTTGGTGCCAACCGCGATGGCACCGGAATCCTTGACCGCGTGGTCGGGGAGCCTGCGGCGTATGTCCAGGTGTTCCGACACTAAAGGTCGTAGGGACCGTTCAGACACGGTTTTCCAACTCCCCGACTAGGGTGGTTGAGGAGGCATGTCCGCGGGGACGCACCGCAGACATCGGCCTGTCGGCGAGGAAGCCCATGGGCTCCGACAATCCCGAGCTGCGCGCTCGCCAGCTTGCCGCCCTGCGGGCGGCCTACGAGGCAAGCGCGGGCCAGGCCGAGGACCGCACCGGCAGCGGCGTCGCCCTTCATGCGCGGGCCCTCCTGGGCCGGATCCTGGCCCTGCTGGGCGAGCTGAAGGAGCACGCCGACCCCCGACGCTGAGACACGGGGGCGCTTCCGCTTCGTGAAGCTCGATCCGCATCCGCGCGCCGCTGGGGACTAGCTCGGCGTCCCGGTCTGCATCGCGGTGAACGGCGGGAAACCCGGCGCCTGCGGCCCTCGGCCGACCGGAAGGATCCCCGATCGACTGACAACCGGTATGCACCTCTCGCTTGTCCCGCCCAGTTTCGATGCCTGACGAGCGTAGGCTTTCGCCCGGCAGCCGATCGCGTGACGGGCCGGTGCCGCGAAATTGCGATCCCGCGCGTTCACCCGCAGGCCTTGAACCCCGCGCGCAGGAGATCTGGCGATGCGAAGAATCGCGCAAGCCCTATGCCTTCTCTTCGAAGTATCGGCCTGGACCGGCACCACCCGAGCGCTCGCCGCCGAAGAGCCCGCGCAGGCACAGAACGACATGGCGCGCCCCGAACCGGCCCAGCCGCACCGGGTCGTCTTCTCCTGCCCCAGGGACCAGACCTTGAGCGTGGCGTTCGTCACTGTAGGCCAAGCGGAGCAAGCCGTTGTCCAGCCGCCGAGCGGCCCCAGCGTGACGCTCCCGATCAAGCCGAGCGGTTCCGGCTTCCGCTATGCGGACGAGACGCACGAATTGCGCGGCAAGGGCCAGGAGGTGATCTGGACCGACGCGTCCAAGCGCCCGATCGTGTGCACCGAGCAGATGTCGGCCCCCTCCGGCACGGCACCGCGATAGCGCTCCCCTCTGGCCGGCATGGGCGCGAACGTCTCTGCGCTCGCAGGCGGCATTAAACCACTTAGAACGGAGGCGTGCTTCTGATCGCCGCGAAGCTAAAAAACATCCATCGTAAGTATTTCACGTCAAAATATATAACTTAAACAAGCAACCACAAAGGCAATTTTGCAGATCTATCTGTCCTACATATCCCAAAAAATCTTTGACATAAAAACAACTTGCCCCGAACAGAAGGCGCATGCGATCCGGACGCCTCCGACGGCCCAGAATATGCGTCCTGAACCTTCAGAGACCTGACGATCTGCATGACGGACGCAATGATCATCTTCCACCGGGGTGTCACGGCCGGAATCATGCCCTGCAGGACACGCCGGCTCCCGGCAGCGGTGCGCTAGAAATGGGCGCCTCCCTCTCCGAACCGACCGACGTGGTCGTCATTGGCGCAGGAATCATCGGCCTGTCCGCCGCGCTCGCCCTGCGCGCCCGGGGCCTGTCCGTCATGGTGCTCGACCGCGAGGGCCCGGCAGCCGGGGCGAGCGCGGGCAATGCCGGGGCCTTCGCCTTCACCGACATCCTGCCCCTGGCCTCGCCGGGCACCCTGCGGAAGGCGCCGCGCTGGCTGCTCGACCCGCTCGGGCCGCTCTCGGTGCCGCCAGCCTACGCCCCGCGGATCCTGCCCTGGATGCTGCGCTTCTGGCGGGCCTGCGCGCCCGAGCGCGTCCGCCGGGCAACGGAAGCCCAGTCCGTGCTCATGGATCTGTCGCGGGCTGCGCTGGAGCCGTTTCTCGACGCCACGGGCACCCGGGCGATGCTGCGCACGGACGGCAATCTTCAGGTCTACGAAGGGCAGGCAGAGTTCGAGGCCACCCTGCCCGGCTGGCAGGTGCGGGCCGATCACGGCATCGCCTTCACGCATCTCGACGCCGCCGGCATGGCGGCGATCCAGCCCGGCCTGTCATCGCGCTTTACGCACGGGACGTTCACCCCCGGCTGGTTCTCGATCGCCGACCCGAAAGATTACGTGCTCGCCCTGGCCGAGCGCCTGCGGGCCGAGGGCGGCACGATCGAGCGCGCCGCCGTGACGGCGCTCCGGCCCACAGCGGACGGCGTCGCCCTGCTGACGCAAGCCGGGACCCGCCGGGCCGCCCAGGTGGTGGTCGCGGCCGGGGCGTTCTCGCACCGGATCGTCCGCAGCCTCGGCGAGCAGATCCCGCTGGAGACCGAGCGCGGCTACAACACGACCCTGCCCGCGGGCGCCCTCGACCTGCGCACGCAGATCACCTTCGGCGGCCACGGCTTCGTGGTGACGCGCCTGTCGTCCGGCATCCGGGTCGGCGGTGCGGTGGAACTCGGCGGCCTCGACCGGCCGCCGGATTTCCGGCGCTCGGCGGCGATGCTGCGCAAGGCGAAAAGCTTCCTGCCTGGCCTGAACACCGAGGGCGGCCGGCCCTGGATGGGGTTTCGCCCGTCGCTGCCCGATTCCCTGCCAGCGATCGGCCATGCTGCGGCCACGCGCCGGATCGTCTACGCCTTCGGGCACGGCCATCTCGGGCTGACCCAGTCGGCGGGTACCGCCCGCCTCGTCGCCGATCTCGTCACCGGCGCGCCGCCGGCGATCGACCTCGCGCCGTTCTCGCCCCAGCGCTTCCGATAGGGCTTTGACCATGGCCAACCACACCTTCTCCTGCCTCGACGGCCATACCTGCGGCAACCCGGTCCGCCTGGTCTCGGGCGGCGGCCCGATCCTCGAAGGCACGACCATGCTGGAGAAGCGCGCCCATTTCCTGCGCGCCTTCGACTGGATCCGCACCGGACTGATGTTCGAGCCGCGCGGCCACGACATGATGTCGGGCGCGATCCTGTATCCGCCGACCCGGCCCGATTGCGATGTCGCAATCCTGTTCATCGAGACCAGCGGCTGCCTGCCGATGTGCGGCCACGGCACAATCGGCACGGTCACGATGGCGATCGAGAACGGCTTGGTCACCTCGCGGGAGCCGGGCCGACTCGCCATCGATGCGCCGGCCGGCAAGGTGGACGTAACCTACCGGCAGGAGGGCCGCTTCGTGGAGGAGGTGCGGCTGCGCAACGTGCCGGGTTATCTCCACGCCGAAGGGCTGACCGCGCAGGTCGAGGGCTTCGGCGAGATCGCGGTGGACGTCGCCTACGGAGGCAATTTCTACGGAATCGTCGAGCCGCAAAAAAACTTCCGGGACATGGCCGACTATTCCGCCGGCGAGCTCATCGCCCTGTCGCCGCGCCTGCGGGCGGCGCTCAACGCCCAATACGATTTCGTCCATCCGGAGCACCCGGAGATCCGGGGCCTGTCCCACATCCTGTGGACCGGCGCGCCGCGCCATCCCGAGGCCCAGGCCCGCAACGCCGTGTTCTACGGTGACAAGGCGATCGACCGCTCGCCCTGCGGCACCGGCACCTCAGCCCGGATGGCGCAGCTCGCCGCCAAGGGCCGGCTGAAGGTCGGCGATGATTTCGTGCACGAATCGATCATCGGCTCTCTGTTCCGCGGCCGGGTCGAAGCTGCCACGACGCTGGGCGACAAGCCGGCAATCGTGCCTTCGGTGGCGGGCTGGGCGCGCCAGACCGGCATCAACACGATCTTCATCGACGATCGCGATCCGTTCGCACACGGCTTCGTCGTGGCGTAGCGCGGCGATTCGATAGGGGACGGCCGGCTTTCGGCAAAAAAGCGATTCCGATCGGAAGGGCACGAACGACGGCAACAGATCCCGCGAGGTGGCAAGCCCCCTCCGTCTCGTAGCGCGACCGCCCCCTCGAACCTGTGAGGGGGCGGTCGCCGTGTCCGGGGTCTGCCGAACGCGCCGGCCTATGGCGTGGGGATCAGAAATCCGCCCCCGCCGGGGCCGGGAGCGGGGTCTTATCCTTCGGCCGCTCGGTGATAAGGGCTTCCGTGGTGACGAGCAGGCCGGCCACCGAGGCCGCGTCCTGCAGGGCGGTGCGCACCACCTTGGCCGGATCGACGATGCCGGCCTCGATCAGGTCGCCGTAGACCTCGGTCTGCGCGTCGAACCCGTAAGTGTCGGAGCCGCTCTCGATGACCTTCGCGACCACGATCGAACCCTCGACGCCGGCATTGGCCGCGATCTGGCGGATGGGTGCTTCGAGGGCCTTGAGCACGATGGCGATGCCGGCCTTCACGTCGGCATTGTCGGTCTTGATGGCGGAGACCACCGCCTTGGCGCGCAGCAGCGCGGTGCCGCCGCCCGGGACGATGCCCTCCTCGATTGCCGCCCGAGTGGCGTTGAGCGCATCGTCGACCCGATCCTTCTTCTCCTTGACCTCGACCTCGGTCGCGCCGCCGACACGGATCACCGCGACGCCGCCCGCGAGCTTGGCCAGGCGCTCCTGGAGCTTCTCGCGGTCATAATCCGAGGTCGTCTCCTCGATCTGCGCCTTGATCTGCGCGATCCGGCCGGCGATGTCCGACTTGTCGCCGGCACCGTCGACGATCGTGGTGCTCTCCTTCTCGATGCGGACGCGCTTGGCCTGCCCCAGCTGGGGCAGCGTCACGTTCTCGAGCTTGATGCCGAGATCCTCCGAGATGGTCTGGCCCTTGGTGAGGATCGCGATGTCCTCTAGGATCGCCTTGCGGCGGTCGCCGAAGCCCGGCGCCTTCACGGCCGCGACCTTGAGGCCGCCGCGCAGCCGGTTCACCACCAGGGTCGCCAGAGCCTCGCCCTCGATATCCTCGGCGATGATCAGCAGCGGCCGGCCGGATTGCACCACCGCTTCCAGGATCGGCAGCAACGGCTGGAGGGTGGAGAGCTTCTTCTCGTGGATGAGGATGTACGGGTCCTCGAGCTCGGCGATCAGCTTCTCCGCGTTGGTGACGAAGTACGGGGAGAGGTAGCCGCGGTCGAATTGCAGGCCTTCGACCACGTCGAGTTCGGTCTCGGCGGTCTTGGCCTCTTCGACGGTGATCACGCCCTCGTTGCCTACCTTCTGCACAGCCTCGGCGATGAGCCGGCCGATCTCCTTGTCGCCGTTAGCCGAGATCGTGCCGACCTGCGCGATCGCGTCGGAGGCCGTCACCTTGCGGGCGCGCTCGGTGATGTCCTTCACGGCGGCGGCGGTGGCGAGGTCGATGCCGCGCTTCAGGTCGAGGGGGTTGAAGTTCGCGGCGACCGCCTTGGCGCCCTCGCGGACGATCGCCTGGGCCAGCACGGTGGCGGTGGTGGTGCCGTCGCCGGCCAGATCGTTGGTCTTCGAGGCGACCTCGCGCAGGAGCTGGGCGCCGAGATTCTCGAAGCGGTCCTCCAGCTCGATCTCCTTGGCGACGGTGACGCCGTCCTTGGTAATGCGCGGGGCGCCAAAGCTCTTCTCGATCACGACGTTGCGGCCCTTCGGACCGAGCGTGACCTTCACGGCATCGGCCAGGATATCGACCCCGCGCAGCAGCCGCTCGCGCGCATCGCCGGAAAACTTCACGTCCTTTGCAGCCATGTCCAATCTCCCAAGTCTAAGGTTGCGACGCCTGTTCAGGCCGCGATGACGCCGAGGATGTCGGATTCCTTGAGGATCAGGAGGTCTTCACCATCGACCTTGATCTCGGTCCCCGACCATTTGCCGAACAGGACGCGGTCCCCGGCTTTGACATCGAGCGGAGTCACGCGACCGGTTTCGTCGCGGGCGCCGGGGCCGACGGCGACGACCTCGCCCTCCTGCGGCTTCTCCTTGGCGGTGTCCGGAATGATGATGCCGCCCTTGGTCTTCTCGTCGCTCTCGACGCGGCGCAGCAGCACGCGATCGTGCAGGGGTCGAAGGGCCATCGGGATCGAATCTCCAGTCTGACGAGCCTCAGGCGCGCCCTGATCCCGGCGCGCCGACACCGAATAAGGTGTCCAGAGACGTTCTTTCTGTCAACGGAGATGTTCTTTTAAAAGAACGCGCTTCGGCAGAGTGTTCGAACAGCAAAGCCGATGGGACCGGAAATATTTTCCCGCAGCCGCCTCTACCCATGCACGCGGTTCGTGCCGCGCTTCACATCCGGATCTCGGAGCCTGTTCGACTGCGCGATCGCAATCGCATGGTAATCCTGCTCGACGGAGATCCCGATGCTGCCCTCATCGCTGAGGCGACACGCTGTGCCGCGGCCTCGAAGGAGGCTTCAGCGCAGCACGCCGGGCTGAGGATGAGGACGGGCCAGACCGTCGAACAAGCTCTCAGTGAAGCAAAAAATCTCCGGAGACGGCGCGCAGTTCGGCCGGCTTCAGGAGCTGGCAATGCATGACCTTCACGGAATGCACGGGGCCGTCGAGCTGGTCCTGCCAGAAGGCCAGGAACTTCTTCAGTTCGGGGAGATGGGGGAACAGGTCCAGCTGCTGCCAGACGAAGGTCTGGAGGAGATGCGGATAATCGGGGAGGTGATAAAAAATTTCCGCCGTGGTCAGACTGTAGCCTTCGATCCAGGAAGGACGCTTTTTCGAGGTCACCATCACCCAACTCACTGAAGCCGGTTGACCGAGACAGTAAGCTAACCCGAGCGATTTGCCGCCTCAAGGAAACGGTTCGCCATATTCCCGCGTGTCGACAGATGCTTGTGCCACCGGGAAGGCCCGGCGCACGGCCTCCGTCAGCCGGCGCGGAACTCCTCGACGATCTCCCGCTTGAGCCGGCCGAAGCGTTCGTCGGTCAGCAGCGCCGAATAGCGTCGCGACCGGCCGAACGGCACCGGGATCTCCCGGGCGACGCGGCCGGGCCGGCCGCTCAGGACGAGGATGCGGTCGGCCAGAAACAGCGCCTCCTCGATGTCGTGGGTGACGAACAGCACCGTCGCGCCCGTGGCCTCTCGGGCGATCAGCAATTGCTCCTGCATCCCGAGCCGCGTCTGGGCGTCCAGCGCGCCGAAGGGCTCGTCCATGAGCAGGATGCGCGGCTCCGAGATCCAGGCCCGGGCGATGGCCGCCCGCTGCCGCATGCCGCCGGACAGCTCGTAGGGGGCGTGGTTCTCGAAACCGTCGAGGCCCATCAGGGCGATCAGCCGGGCCGCCCGGGGACGGTAGAGCGCGGCCGGCACGCCGGCGAGGCGGGGCGCGAAGGTGATGTTGTCGAGCACCGAGAGCCAGGGGAACAGCAACGCCTCCTGGAACACGATGCCCCTATCCGGCCCGGGCTCCCGGACCGGACCGCCCTCGACGCGGATGCGCCCTGCGCTGGGCTGCTCGAAGCCGCAGAGCAGATCCAGCACGCTGGACTTGCCGCAGCCGCTGGGTCCCAGCAGGCAGACGAACTCGCCTTCCCGGATCGCGAAGGAGAGGTGCTCCAGGGCCGCGGTGACGCGCCCCGTCCGCCCGTCGACGAAGCGCTTCGCCACATCCTCCACGACGATCAGCGGGTCAGGCGACGGCGGCGGCCGGGTGGCCTGAAGGTCGGGCGGTAGGATGTGCACGGTCACGGATCAGCTCCTGCCGGCCCAGGGCGTGGCCCAGCGCTGGAGCCCGACGAGGGCGAGATCGAGGGCGTAGCCGGTGGCGCCGAGAAGCACGATGCCGAGCATGACCACGTCGGTGCGCAGATAGGCGCCGGCATTGACGACCATCCAGCCCAGGCCCGCTTCGGAGGCGATCATCTCGGCGGCGATCAGGGTGGTCCAGCCGATGCCGAAGGCGAGCCGAACGGTCACGAACAGGTCGGGCAGGATCGCCGGCAGGATCACGAACCGGAACATCGTGAAGCCGCGCGCACCCAGGGCACGGGCGGCGCGCAATTGCTGTCGCCGAACCTGGCTCACGGCGGCCGCCGCCCCGACGACGATCGTCAGGACGGTGGACAGGTAGATCAGCAGGATCTTCGAGGTCTCGCCGATGCCGAACCAGAGCACCACCAGGGGGATCAGGGCGAGCTTCGGCAGCGGGCGCAGGAACTGGACGAACGGGTCGATCAGCGCGCCGAAGACCGGCGCCATGCCCATGGCGATGCCGAGCGGGATGCCGATGACGATCGCCGCGCCGAAGCCGGCGAGCGACCGCGCGAGGCTGAGCAGCACATGGTCCCAGAGGGGCGTCTGCCGGTAGCCGTCGCGCATCAGGTCCGCCGCCGTCGCGAAGATCTCCGAGGGCGGCGGCACGAGCAGCGCATCGACCAGCGACAGGCGGGAGGCCGCCTCCCAGACCAGGAGCATCAGCAGCACCGACACCGCACCCAGCAGGGCGCGGTGGGGAAGCGAGAGCCGGCTCACGCGGGAAAGGCGCGGTTGAGCAAATCGTAGTTCACGAACGGCCCGAAGGAGGCCGGGATGCCGCCGCGCTTGATCTCGCCGGTCTCCGCCAGGAAGTCGGCGGTGTCCGAGAGCGCCTTGAGGAACGGCGCGTCGCTCGCCTTGGCCGTGCGGCCCCAGTATTTCGGGCCGAGCTGCTCCTGGAACGTCGGATAGGACAGGCCGACCAGCGTGTCCCGGACAGCCTCGAAGGGCGCGCCGAAATCCTCGGCCAGGGTTCGGGCCACGCCCTCGGGATCCGCCCTGTAGCGCTCGAACTGGGCCTGCACGGTGCGCAGCCACGTGACCACGGTCTCGGGGTAGCGCTGGGCGAAGTCCGTCCGCACCACCGCGGAGTTCCAGAAGAAGAAGCCGTGCGGCTGGAGATCGCCTGAGACCAGGAGCTGTTTTCCGCCCGAGCCGAGCAGGTCGCCCCAGAACGGCCCGTTGATGTAGGTGCCGTCGATGTCGCCGCGCTTCCAGGCGGCGATCGTCTCGGGCTGGCCGAGGGGCAGGCGCTTGACCTTCGCAGGATCGAGCCGGTTGATCCGGATCACCGCCTCCAGGGCGAAGGCCATGGTGGAGGACGGCGCCACGGCAATGCGCTTGCCCTCGAGCTGCTTGACCTCCGTGATCTCGGGCTTGACCACGAGGCGTTCGCTGGTCGCCACCACCTCCGGCGAGCCGAGGATCTGGATCGGCAGCCCGCGAGAGATGCCCGCCGCGATCGGGGTGCTGCCGAAGATCGCGAGGTCGAGCTTCCCGGCGGCGAGCAGTTGCAGTGCCGGCCCGCCCGACGGAAACGGGATCCACTCGACCCGCGTGCCGAGGGCGGTCTCGAACGCGCCGTCATGCTTGCCGATCACCCAGGCCCGGGGCGCCGTGAGGTAACCGATCCGGACGACAGAAGGCTTCGCACCCTGCTGAGCGCCGCCGGTGCCCGGAAGGGTCACGGTCCCGAGCGCGCCCGCGCCGAGCGCCAGCACGCGCCGGCGGGACAGATTCATGCGATCACGTGTCATGGGGAGCTGCCTTGGATGCGCAAGCGCGTCTGTCCGTTGAGGCCGGGGTCTCGGAAGGCGCGAAAAAACCGGAATGCCGACGCTCGACCGGCTGCTTTCAGCAATCCCGATCCTGCAATCGGTTGAGCCCGAAGAAAGGGGCCTTGCTGCGGAAGAAAGCGCGGGGAGGCATCGGCGGCATTCTCGCCCAACCACCCCCCAGGTCAACAGAATGTGTTCTTCGTATCAAACGACCAAGCTGAAAATCTCTGTCCCGTCCGGACATACATTTGGCATGTCCTTCTTCCAGCGCCACGTTACGGTGCGGACGCGGATCTGTGCCGTCGTTGAGTCGTCAAACCTCACCGATAACTCCACCGCCGGATGATCTTAGCGACACCGATCACATCAATGCGATCATACAACTGAGAAGCACAGTGATCCTATAACCGGCTCCTGTCGCCTATTGGAAGAAAATTGCCGGCGAAGCCAAGCGCCGGGAACGTGATAATCTGCGCCCCCCGTCCACAGAGGTACCGGTTTTGCCCACGGATCGTATCGTCCTGACCGAGAATATCGCCGCCACGGCCCGTCAGGTTTTCGCGCAGGCGGGCCTCGACGCTGTGCAGCAGCTGTCGCACGCCATCGGCGTCGCCGATGCGCCGCGCATCGCCGACACCAACGTGCTCGGGATCCGCTCGCGGACGAAGATCACCCCCGAACTTCTCGACGCGCTGCCCAACCTGACCGCGATCGGCTGCTTCAGCGTCGGCACCAATCAGGTCGATCTCGAGAGCGCCCGCGCCCGCGGCTTGCCGGTCTTCAACGCGCCGTTCTCGAACACGCGCAGCGTCGCCGAACTGACGATCGGCGAGATCGTCATGCTGCTCCGGCGCATCCTGCCCCGCTCGGCCTCCGCCCACGAGGGCGGATGGGACAAATCGGCCTCGGGATCCTTCGAGGTCCGCGGCAAGACCTTGGGAATCGTCGGCTACGGCAATATCGGCTCGCAGCTGTCCAATCTCGCCGAAGCGATGGGCATGCGGGTCATCTTCCACGACCTGACCGACAAGCTCCGCCACGGCAACACCGAGCCCGTGGACAGCCTGGACAGCCTGCTCGCCGCCAGCGATGTCGTCAGCCTGCACGTCCCGGAAACGCCTGCGACGCACGGGCTCATGAGTGCGGACCGCATCCGGTCCATGAAACCCGGAGCCTATCTGATCAACAACAGCCGCGGCACGGTGGTGGATCTGGAGGCTCTGGCGCAGGCGTTGCGGGACGGCCGTCTCGGCGGCGCGGCGATCGACGTCTTCCCGGTCGAGCCAAAATCCAACGCAGAGCGCTTCGTCTCGCCGCTCCAGGGCCTCCCGAACGTCATCCTCACCCCGCATATCGGCGGGTCCACCGAGGAAGCGCAGGACCGCATCGGCGCGGAGGTCGCCCGCAAGCTGGTCGATTACGCGCAGACCGGCTCCACCCTCGGCGCCGTGAATTTCCCGCAGGTGCAATTGCCGCCGCGCCTGTCCGGTGCGCGCTTCCTCCACGTGCACCGGAACGTGCCGGGCGTGCTCGGCAAGATCAACGCGATCTTCTCGGGACGCGCGCTCAACATCGATGCGCAATACCTGCAGACCGACGGCGATTTCGGCTACGTCGTCGTGGACGCGTCGGTGCAGCTGCCGGAGGCGGACGCGGTTCTCCAGGCGCTTCGGAGCATCGACGGCACCGTGCGCGCGCGGCACCTCGCGCAACGGGCGGCCTGAGCGGCGCGGGCCAAAACCCGTCTTTCCGCGACCGCGGCCCGTATTCGACGGGGCTCTGAAGCTTTGCTTTCCTGAATTCAAAATTTCTGGCAGCCTACGAGGCCTCGAACGCTGGCAGATTCGTTCTTGCCGGCGGTCGAAACCGGGATCGTTCGTCGCCGCGCTTTGGCCGTCCTCGGCTGGCGCCGGGCGACGGCCAAGGGAGTATCCGCGTATGCCGCTTCCGCCGTCGGGGCCACGCTCGACCCTGGCCTCCCTCGCCATCATCGGCGCCGTTTGCATCGGCGCCACCGGGGCGTTCGCCTACACGGCAGGTTGGCTCTCGCCCGACCGCCTGACGCCCACGAAGCTCGTCGACGCCCTCGCGCCGCCGACGGGGCCGGTTCCCGGGTATCGACGCAACCACGCCAAGGGCATCTGCTTCACGGGCGTCTTCGAGGCCAACGGCAACGGTGCCGCGCTCTCACGCGCCAAGGCCTTCGCAACCGGGCGCCATCCGGCCCTGGGGCGGTTCAACCTCGGCACCCCCAATCCCGGCGCGGCGGACGCCACCGTCAGGGTGCGGGGCTTAGGCCTGCAGATCGCGACGGACGATGGCGCCGTGTGGCGCGCCGCCATGATCAACGCGCCGGTCTTCCCGGTCGCCACCCCGGCGGCGTTTTACGAGCTCCTGCGGGTCCCGGCGAGCAAGGAGCCGAACGCAATGGCGACCTTCGTCGCCGCGCATCCGGAATTCGCCCCGTTCGGCGCCTGGGCCAAGAGCCCCGACTGGACCGCGAGCTACGCGCAGGAGCCCTACAACGGCCTCAACGCCTTCCTGTTCACCAACGCGTCCGGCACGGAGCAGGCGGTGCGCTGGTCGTTCCGTCCGCAGGCGCAGGCCGAGCGGATCACGCCCGAGGACCTCGCCAAGCGCGGCGAGGCCTATCTGGAGCGGGAGATCACCGAGCGGGTCGCGGCCGCGCCGCAGCGCTGGAGCCTGATCCTCACGGTCGCCGACCCCGGCGACCCGACCGCGGATCCGAGCCGCGCCTGGCCGGAGGGACGGCGCAGCGTCGAGGCCGGCACCCTGGTGGTCGAGCGCATCGAGCCCGAGGCGGACGGCCCGTGCCGCGACATCAACTTCGATCCGACAATCCTACCGGACGGCATCCGGGTCTCCGACGACCCATTCCCGGCGGCGCGCTCGGCGGCCTACGCGCGATCCTACGATCTGCGCACCGCGGAGGCGAAGGATTATCCCAAGCGCACCTCGGAGGCGGGGCGATGACGACCGACCGGAAGCGCTTCACGGGCGGCCAGAGGCTCCTGCACTGGGCGATGGCCGTGTGCATCATCGCGATGTTCTTCATCGGGGTCGGCATGGTTTCGACGATCATGCCGACATACGTGCCGCTGCTCGCGACCCATAAGACCCTGGGTGTCGCGATCTTCGTCCTCGCCCTGGTCCGGCTGGCGGTGCGGGCGCGAAGCGGGACGCCGCCCCTGCCGGCCGACCTGCCGGCTCCGATGAGGCTCGCCGCGCACCTGTCCCATTACGGGCTCTACGGGCTGATGTTCGCGATGCCGCTGCTCGGATGGGCGATGCTCTCGGCTGGCGCCTACCCGGTCGTGCTCTACGGCGACATCCGGCTGCCCGCGATCCTACCGCAGAACGCCGCGCTCCATACGCTGCTCTGGAACGCGCATTCCTACCTCGCCTTCGCGTTCTTTGCCCTGGTGCTGACCCATGTCGCGGCGGCGCTGTTCCACGCGCTGGTGCGCCGGGACGGCGTGTTCGAGGCGATGGCCCCCGTCGGATCGCGGAGCGGCACGCCGTCCCGGTGAGCCGGCGTCCGGCGGTCGGGACGAGGCTCTAGTGGTCGAAATCTGACGGATCAAACCCATGCTCTGGGTCAACTTCCGGCCCATGGCAGACAGTTAGGGTCTGCGTGCAGTGTGCTTACGCCGTTCTCTCATGGTCAGGATAATGCTGACAATTAGTGCTCCAATTGCCAAAAACCAGAAGAGCAAGATAATGTAAGCGGTAGCCGTTGCGCCGATGCACTCACTTTCGTTTATGCGGCAACTCTGTTGAACTCCCCCGTAGAGAAAATACGCAGCCATAGCAACTATAACGCCGTCGAAGGCGACAGTGGGTAGAACCGGCCATCTGTAACGCAGTCCGATAGCGGATGCGAGGATCAGGACCGGCGGCGCAACGAGCACAGACAGAGCTTCGAACATAATCTTCCTTAAAAGAGCGAATAATTGCTTTCCACCCTTCTCGGACGTTGTTGGCGGGTTCCATCCGTTAGATTTTGACCACTAGCGCAGCACGCCCTCCGCCAGGGCGCGCTGGATGCCGCGCACGTCGGCCCCCTTCTTCAGGGTGCGCTCGATCGGCTGGGGCGTGCCCGAGACCCAGATCTTGAGTTCGGCATCGAGGTCGAAGGTGCCGGCCGTCTCCACCGAGAAGCGGACCACCGCCCGGTAGGGGATCGAGGTGAATTCGACCTTGCTGCCGGTGACGCCCTGCACGTCGATCAGGATGATCCGGCGCTCCGTGAACACGAACACGTCCCGGATGATCTTGAACGCCAAGCGCGCCGTCTCGCCCTCGATCAGGATGCCCGCGAGCCGCCGCTCGAGGGATGCGGCGTCGACCTCGCTGCCATGGCCGAGCAATCCGTCCAGCAAACCCATGGCTCGCACGCTCGCTTCGCCTGTTCCGGGGCCGGCACCATGCCGTCCGGGTTCCGCGCCGGCAACAGGGCGCGCTCCGAACCGGCCATCCGACGCGTTGGCGTTTCGGAGGACCGGCGCTAAAGCCCATGGCATGTTCGACGATGCATCCGCTCGGCGCTATCTCGCGGGACTGGCCCCGGTGGCTCCTGGCTCGGTGCGCTGGCTCATCTATGACGAGGCCCGGCACTGGGTTTCGGTCGTGGACACCGAGATGGCATCGCTGCGGCAGGATTGCGCGCATGTCCTGAGCACTCTGCCGGAGGAGGATCCGAACGCATCCCTGGCCGAGGCGATCCGTGAGTTCCTCGCTGAAGGGCCTGACCGCACTCCGCACGTCATCGCCCTCTCCTGCGCCGTGCTGATGCAGAGCACGGGCGATCTCGATGAGGTCTTCGCTCGGATCCAGTCCGGCGTCATGGCGACCTTTGTCGACGCCGAGGACGTGGTGGTCAGGCCCGTCGCCGCATGACGCGACGGAGGCGCGTGCCCTGACACGGCCTCGCCACCATGGCGACGGCCGCCTGTTTGGGACCGGCGGTGCGCGTTCACGCGGCGTTGCGGAAGGCCGAGGGGGGCATGCCGACGACGCGGGCGAAGTACCGGGAGAAATAGGCCGGATCCTGGAAGCCCAGCGCATAGGCGATCTCGGAGACCGGCAGGGTCGAGTAGCGCAAGCCCCGCTTGGCCTCGAGGACGATCCGGTCCGTGATGAGCTGGCCCGGCGTGGTCTCGGCGACGGACCGGCAAGCCGCGCGCAGTCGGCCCGGGGTGGTGCCGAGCCGGTCGCAGTAGGTTTTGAGATCAATGCCGGTCCGGAAGCTGGTCTCGATCTCCCTGCGGAAACGGGCCACGATCCGCGTCTGGGCGGCGAGCTGCGTCGGCACGCCGGCGCCGGCTTCGTCCATCAGCTGCGCCATCTCGATGAGAAGCAGCGTCAGACGGGCCGCCACGGCCGCGCTGCGGGCCGGTGCCACCCTGGATTGCTCGGCCCAGAGCGCCTCGATCGCGGCGTCGAGCGGGCATTGCGGCGACAGCGCGAGGCTTCGCACCGAACCGAACAGGCCCGACAGGGCCTGCTCCTCGCGGGTCAGCGCGTGCAGAAACGTATCGGAGATGGACACGACCCGGCCGGCGCTGACCGTCTCGTAGACGAGGCCGTGCACGACGCCGGCCGGGATGATCAGCGCGCAGGGCGCCGAGAACGCGGTCGCCTCCCCCTCCGCGGTCACGGTTCCATGCCCGTGCCGGATCAGGAACACCTGGTGCAGGTCCGCATGGGCGTGCGGCGTGATCCGCCACGCCGCGGCCCGGCTACGATCGTCCAGGTCTTCGACGTGCAGGAAGCGATCGTCGGGCGCCTGGGGCGGCTCGCCGTAGAGGAAATAGTGCGGGACGAGGGGTCTCGGCATCGGTGCGGCGCGGTTGGAATCGGTAAAAAAGTACAAGGGAATCGCACGCGTCTCCATCCCCAAGGGCCGCCCGCCCCGGCAGGATGAAGCCGGAGACCGATCCGTCAGAGATCGGCACGAATCGGGAGGAACCATGCGAACGCAGGTGGCGATCGTCGGCGCCGGGCCGGCGGGTCTCGTCCTCGCGCATCTCTTGCGCGCGGCGGGCATCGCGAGCGTGGTGATCGAGCGTCGCACGCGCGACTACGTGGAGGGCCGCGTCCGGGCCGGGGTGCTGGAGCAGGGCACCGTCGCGGCGCTCGCCCGGCTCGGTCTCGACCGGCGTCTGCGCACCGAGGGCCTGGTGCATACCGGCACGACTCTCGCCATGGACGGGGAGACCTTTCGCATCGACATGGCCGACCTCGCCGGCGGCGCCGTCACGATCTACGGCCAGCAGGAGGTGATGCGCGATCTGTTCGACGCGGCCGAGACGCACGGGATGCCGATCGTCTTCGAGGCGGCGGATGTGCAACTGCACGACATCGACGGCGCGTCCCCGTCAATCAGCTACCGGACCGCTGCCGGCCCGCAGCATCTCGCCTGCGATGTCGTCGCCGGGTGCGACGGCTCCCACGGGATCTGCCGCCAATTCATCCCCGAGGCCGTCCGAAAGACCTTCGAGCGGGTCTATCCGTTCGGCTGGCTCGGCATCCTGGCCGAGGTGCCGCCGGCGGCGCACGAGCTGATCTATGCCAGCCATGCCAACGGCTTCGCGCTGTCGAGCATGCGCTCGCCGACGCGCAGCCGCTACTACATCCAGTGCGGGATCGAGGAGCGCATTGAGGATTGGCCGGACGCGCGCTTCTGGGACGAGTTGTGCCTGCGCCTCGGGTCCGAGACCGCCGCAGGCGTCGTGCGCGGGCCGGCCTTCGAGAAGAGCATCGCGCCGCTGCGCAGTTTCGTCGGCGAGCCGATGCAATATGGCCGCCTGTTCCTGGCGGGCGACGCCGCCCATAGCGTGCCGCCCACCGGCGCGAAGGGCATGAACCTCGCGGTGTCGGACGTGCTCATGCTGGCCGAAGCCCTGGAAGATTTCTACGCCCGGAACGAACGATCCGGCCTCGACGGCTACTCGGCGCGGGCGCTGGCCCGGGTCTGGAAGGCCGAACGCTTCTCCTGGTGGTTCACCGGGCTGACCCACCGCTTCCCCGAGGCGACCGGCTTCGACCGCCGCATGCAGGTGGCCGAATTCGCCTATCTGCGGACCTCGCGCGCGGCCCAGACGGCGTTTGCCGAGAACTATATCGGCCTGCCGCTCGATCAGAGCACCGGACGGCTCTCGACGGAGGCGCGCCCATGATCCGCGATATGGCACCGGCCATTGATGTGCCGGCCCTGATCGACGCGAGCCCGGTCTCGGGCCTGCAACGCCTGACCTTCGGCCTCTGCTTCCTGATCGTGCTGCTCGACGGGTTCGACACCGCCGCGATCGGCTACGTCGCGCCCTCGCTCATGGCCGAGTGGGGCGTGCCGCGCGGGGCGCTGGCGCCGGTGCTCAGCGCGGCCCTGTTCGGCCTCGCGCTCGGGGCGCTGGCGGCCGGCCCCGTCGCCGACCGCTACGGCCGCAAGGCCGTCCTGGTCGCCGCGGTCGCGGAGCTCGGGGCCGCCTGCCTCGCCTCCGCCTTCGCGGCGGACATCACCTGGCTCTGCCTCCTGCGGTTCCTGACCGGCCTCGGCCTCGGGGCGGCGATGCCGAACGCGGTGACGCTGACCAGTGAGTACGTCCCGGCTTGCCGCCGGGCGCTCCTGATCAACCTGATGTTCTCCGGCTTCCCCCTCGGGGCGGCGTTCGGCGGTTTTCTCGCCGCCTGGATGATCCCGGCCTTCGGCTGGCGCAGCGTCCTGGTCCTGGGCGGCGTTGCGCCCCTGCTGCTGGCCCTGCTGCTCGGCGCGCTCCTGCCGGAATCGATCCGCCACCTCGTGGCCCATGGGGCACCGGCGGAGCGCGTGGCGGCGATCCTGCGGCGGGTGGTGCCCGGCATCGCCCCCGCCAGCCGTTACACGCTCGGCGAAGCCACACCCGGCGGAGCCGCCGCGGACGGGCCGGGCGGTCTGCGCCTCGTCCTCTCGCCGGCCTACGGCCTCGGTTCGGTGATGCTGTGGATCACCTATTTCTGCGGCCTCACGATCTTCTACGCCCTGGTCAACTGGATGCCGATCCTCTTTCGCGAGACCGGCCTCGACCCGCGCTCGGCGGCCCTGATCGCGGCCCTGTTCCCGCTGGGTGGCGTCGGGGCCGTCCTGCTGGGCGCGCTGATGGACCGGCTCGACGCCGACATCGTGGTGGCGACCACCTTCGCGCTGACCGCCCTCGCAGTCGCGCTGATCGGGCAGGCGGTCGGGCATCTCGCCCTGTTGATCCCGGCGGTGCTGGTCGCCGGCACCTTGATGAACATGGCGCAATCCTCGCTCCCCGCCCTCGCGGCGGCGTTCTACCCGACGCGGGGCCGGGCCACCGGCGTGGCCTGGATGCTGGGGCTCGGCCGCTTCGGCGGCATCGCCGGCTCCTTCCTGGTCGGGGGCTTATCCGACTGGAGCCTGAGCGCGACCTTCGCGGTCGTGGCGATCCCGGCCGTGCTCGCCACCCTGGCCATCGTCGTGAAGCGTCTCGCCGGCGGTCGCCCGAACGCGGCGGCCCCCGGGCCGGCCGACGCGCTCGGCCACTGAGAATACATCATCCCTCGCACCACCCGCCGGACAGGAGGATTCTCATGCCGGATGCCAGACCCTACAGAGCCGAGGATCCGGGCCAGCCGCCCTCGCTGTTCCCGCCCTATCGCTCGACGGCGTTGCGTAGCCCGCGCCAGCCGCTGGTGCGCGTGCCGCAGACGCTCACGGAGATCACCGGGCCGGCCGGCACCTGGGAGGCGCTGATGGGGCCGGCGCTCGCTGACCTCACCTGCCACGCGCGCGGCCTGGGCGAGGCGATCGGGCAGCGGATCATCGTCTCCGGCCGGGTGCTCGACGAGGACGCCCGGCCGGTGCCCGACACCGTCGTGGAGATCTGGCAGGCCAACGCCGCCGGGCGCTACATCCACCGCAACGACCAGTGGAACGCCCCCCTGGACCCGAACTTCACCGGCACGGGCCGCGTGGTCACCGATGCACAGGGTCGCTACCGCTTCACCACGATCCGGCCCGGCGCCTATCCGTGGGGCAACCATCGCAACGCCTGGCGGCCGGCCCATATCCACCTGTCGCTGCTCGGCCCCGCCTTCGCGACCCGTCTGGTGACCCAGCTCTACTTCCCCGACGACCCGCTCATCGAGATCGATCCGATCGCCAACGCCGTGCCGCTGCCCTACCGCAACCGGCTGGTGGCGCGGTTCGACATCGACACGACCGAGCCGAACCACGCCCTCGGCTACGTCTTCGACATCGTCCTGCGCGGGCGCGACGCGACGCCCTGGGAGCCCTGAGATGACCGACGATCCCATCGGCCTGCCCCACAACCCGGACCCGCGGCCCGACAACCAGGATCCGGCCCTGTTCGGCCAGACGCCCTGGCAGACGGTCGGCCCGTTCTTCCATTACGGCCTGCCCTGGAAGGGCGGTGCCGACCTCGTCGGCGGCAGCGACATCGGCGCGCGCACCGACCTGTTCCCGGAGGAGCACGATGTCCTTCACCTCGCTCCACCACGTGGACCGGTGCGGGGGGAGACCATCGCGCTCGTCGGCACGGTGCGCGACGGCGAGGGCCGGCCGGTCCCCGACGCGATGATCGAGATCTGGGGTGCCAACGCGGCTGGGCGCTATCACGGGGCGGCCGACGACCGCGCGGACGTGGCGCTCGATCCTGGCTTCATCGGATTCGGCCGGGCCGCGGTCAGCGCCGAGGGCACCTTCCGGTTCCTCACAGTCAAGCCGGGCCCGGTGCCGATCCAGGTCGGCGGCAACCGCTGGCAGGCTCCCCACCTCGCCGTCGGCGTGTTCGGGCGCGGCCTGCTCAAGCGACTCGTCACGCGCGTCTACTTCGCCGATGCCGACGCGAATGACGAGGATCCGATCCTCGCCCTCGTTCCCGAGGCGCGCCGGCAGACCCTGGTCGCGCCCCGCGTCAGTGAGGATCCGCCGACCTACCGGTTCGATATCGTCCTGAGCGGCGATGGCGAGACCGTGTTCTTCGACCTATGACCTTCTCAGCCCTCGATTCCGGCCTGCTCGGGCCCCTCTTCGCCACCGCGGCGATGCGCGCCGTGTTCTCCGACGAGGCGCGCATCGCCGCGATGCTGCGGGCTGAGGCGGCCCTGGCGCGGGCGGAAGCGGAGGCCGGCCTCGTGCCGGCCGCCCTCGCCGACGCCCTCGACGCACTCACGCCCGCGGCGCTCGACCTGGAGGCCCTCGGCGCCGGCACCGCGCTCGCGGGCGTGCCGGTGATCCCCTTCGTGTCGGCCGTGCGCAAGCTGCTGCCGGCCGAGCTGGAAGCGGGCTTCCACAAGGGCGCCACGACCCAGGACATCGCCGACACCGCGCTGGTCCTGCAGATGCGCGACGGCCTCGACCTGATCGCGGTCGAGAGCGCCGCCGTGGTCGCCGGCCTCCGGCGGATGGCGGAGGCGCATCGCGCGACGCCCTGCGCCGGGCGCACCTACGGCCAGCACGCGGCGCCGATCAGCTTCGGCTACAAGGCGGCGACCTGGGCGCTCGGCCTCGCCGAGGTTTTTTCGCACCTGCCTGAGCTGCGCACGCGCCTGCTGACCGCCTCGCTCGGCGGCCCGGTCGGCACGCTGGCGGGCCTCGGTGGGCAGGCCGAGGCGGTGGCTCTGTCCTACGCCGCGCATCTCCGCCTCGCCCCCGAGACCGTGGCTTGGCACAGCCGCCGCGCCCGCATCGCCGAGGCGGGCGCCTGGCTCGCCCGGCTGCTCGGCAGCCTGGCGAAACTCGCCGGCGACGTCGCCCACCTCGCCTCGACCGAGGTCGGCGAGGTGTTGGAGCCGCACGTGCCGGGCCGGGGCGGCTCCTCGGCGATGCCGCACAAGCGCAACCCGGTCTCCGCCACCGTGATCCTGGCCGCCTTCGGTGCCGCCAAGGGCCATGCAGCGACGCTGCTCGACGCGATGGCGAGCGCCCACGAGCGCGCGGCCGGCCCCTGGCATGCGGAGTGGCACGCCCTGCCGCAGCTCTTCGGCCTCGCCTCGGGCGCGCTGCGCGAGGCGCGCGGCCTCGCCGAGGGCCTGGTGATCGCGCCGGAGCGCATGGCCGCCAATCTCGACCTCACCCGCGGCCTGCTCTTCGCCGACGCGGCCGCCGCGGCCTGCGCCCGGACGCTTGGCGCCGGGGCGGCCCACGCCCTGGTGGAGCGCGCGGCCGGAGAGGTCCGCGACACCAGCCGGGACCTGCGCAGCGTCCTGGCCGGGATGCCGGAGACGAGCGGCGTCGATCTCGACCGCGCCTTCGACATCGACCGCCCGGTCGCGGCCGCCGCCGCGGCGACCGATCGGGCGCTGGCGCAGCTCGACCGGCTCGCCGCCCGCCTCACCCCTTCGACCCCGGAGCCGACATGCCCCTGATCCCCGTCAACGGCCTCGACATCGCCTACGACCTCACCGGCCCGAGCGGCGCGCCGGTGGTCGCTTTCTCGAACTCGCTCGGCACGACCCGGGCGATGTGGGACGGCGTGGCTGCCGCCTTGCGCGGGCGCTATCGGGTGCTGCGCTACGACACCCGCGGCCACGGCGCCTCGGCCACAAGCGATGCCCCGGCCGAAATCGCCGACCTCGCGGGCGACCTCTTGGGCCTCCTCGACGGGCTCGGCGTCGACCGCGCTCATCTCGTCGGGCTCTCGCTCGGCGGCATGACGGTGCAGGCCCTGGCCGCCGCGGCGCCGGATCGGGTCTTGAGCCTGACCCTGATGGCGACCGCCGCCTACATGCCGAGCGAGGCGAGCTGGAACGAGCGGGCCGCCACGGTGCGCGCACAGGGCACGGCGGCGATCGTCGACGCGACGCTCGGGCGCTGGTTCACCCCCGGCTTCGCCGAGCGGGCGCCGACGGTGGTGGCGCCGATCCGGGAGGCGTTCACGGCCTGCGATCGGGCCGGCTACGCGGTCGCCTGCGGGGCGATCGGCCGGATGGATCTGCGGCCGGTGCTCGGCCGGATCACGGCGCCGACGCTGGTGATTGCCGGGCGGGACGACCCGGCGACGCCGCCGGCGATGGCCGAGGAGATCTGTGCAGGCATCCCCCAGGCGGAGCTGGTGCTGATTCCTCGGGCCGCACACCTATTGGCGGTCGAGTACCCGGAGGCGGCCGCGGCCCATCTGCTGGGCTTCCTCGACCGCCATCAGGGCGCAACCGCATCGGCCGGAGCGGTGCCGTTCGACACCGGCCTCGCCAACCGCAAGGCCGTCCTCGGCGAGTCGCATGTGGAGCGCTCGCTCGCCAACGCGGGGGCCTTCGCCGGGCCGTGGCAGGATTTCATCACTCGGACCGCGTGGGGCGAGGTTTGGGGCGACCCGCGCCTGCCCTGGAAGACGCGCTCGCTCGTGACCCTGGCGCTGATGGTGGCCCTCGGGCACGAGGAAGAGTTCAAGCTCCATATCCGCCCCGCGCTCGCCAACGGTGTCGATCTGGAGGAGTTGCAGGCGCTGCTCCTGCAGATCGCGATCTACGCTGGCGTACCGGCCGCCAACGGTGCGTTCCGCTGGGTGCGCGACACGCTGGGCACCGACGCTCGGGATGTCCCGACGACCTGAGGAGCAGGGACAGGGCGGGCGGACTGCCGCTGCGCGGCGGATCGGTCCGGCGCGCGAACGTGCATTGGACACGGACATCGCCTGCGGTCCATTTTGGATTGCAGGCCAAAAATTTGCCGTCCGCCACTAGACGACCGGTCTAATCAGGTCTATCTCAGCGTCATGGCACGCCCGAACGCACATACCGACACCCGGCAGGAGATCCTCGACACCGCCTATGGTCTGGTGGGGGCGAAGGGGTTTTCCGGCGTGGGGCTCAACGAGATCCTGGCTACGGCCGGGGTGCCGAAGGGGTCGTTCTATCACTATTTCGGCTCGAAGGAGGCTTTCGGCGAGGCGCTGCTCGACGACTACTTCGAAACCTATCTTGCCGATCTCGACACGACTCTCGCCGAGTTGGGCCTGAGCCATGCCGAGCGCCTGATGAACTACTGGCGGAAATGGCAGGCGACGCAGGGCAGCGCCGATTACCAGCGCAAGTGCCTGGCAGTGAAGCTCGCCGCGGAAGTCTCGGACCTGTCCGAAACCATGCGTCGCGCCCTCAAGGGCGGGACCGCCGGGATCATCGAGCGGCTGGCCCGGGCGATCGAAGCGGGCGTTGCGGAAGGCTCGCTTACCGTTGCCGGAGAGCCGCATACGACCGCCGAGACACTCTATCACGTTTGGCTCGGCGCGAGCCTGATGGCGAAGATCGTGCGGACCGACGCACCGTTCGACGCAGCGATGGCAACGACACGACAGATCCTCGGGCTTTCCTCTCGCTAACCCGAAGCAGAAGGGAAGCACCGGACCCAGCACGCTTGTACTCGAATTCAAGACGACTGGTCTACTCACAGCCGTTCGACGACGCCTTGCCGAGGTCGGCGAGGAACCCGGAACTCAACAAGGAGAAAGCTCATGCCGTACCGCACGACGACGTTTGCCATCCCCTTCCTCGGCATCGCCGGGTTGGGGGCGGCCCTGCTCGGCCCCCCTGCTGCCTCGGCGCAGGAGAGGATCACCCTGGAAACCATCGGCGCCGTCCGCATGGCCAGGGCCGAGGAGATCCGCCGCGCGAACCCGGAAATCCGGTCGGTGGCGACGAGGCCCGCACGCGAGCAGATCGTGGAGCGCCCGTCGAAGGCGCAGTAACGCCGCCCCGTCTTTCCGCACCCCACCCGACGCCCGTCACCCAACCCGATTGACCCTGGAAACCACGGAGAGCGACGATGAAGATCCTGATGGTGCTGACCTCGCACGATCGGCTCGGCGACACGGGCCGCAGGACCGGCTTCTGGCTGGAGGAGCTCGCCGCGCCCTACTACGCGTTCAAGGATGCGGGTGCGGAGATCGTGCTCGCCTCGCCGCAGGGTGGCCGACCGCCCCTGGACCCGAAGAGCAACGAGCCGGATTCTCAGACCGACGCGACGCGCCGGTTCGAGGCGGATGGGGAGGCCGTCTCGGCGCTGGCGAACACGACCAAGCTTGATGCCGTCACCCACGAGGCGTTCGACGCGGTGTTCTATCCGGGCGGGCACGGTCCGCTCTGGGACCTCGCCGAGGACCCTGTCTCGATCACGCTGATCGAGAGCACGCTCGAGGCCGGCAAGCCCGTTGCCCTGGTCTGCCATGCCCCCGGTGTCCTCCGCCGCGCGAAGGCCCCCGACGGGACGGCGCTTGTCCAGGGCAAGTCCGTCACCGGGTTCACGAACACCGAGGAGGAGGCCGTGGGCCTCACCGCGGTGGTGCCCTTCCTGGTCGAGGACGAACTCCGGCGGAACGGCGGCCGGTTCTCCAGGGGCGACGACTGGGCGCCTTACGTGGTGGCCGACGGCCTGCTGATCACCGGTCAGAACCCGGCCTCGTCCAGGCCCGCCGCCGAGCGGCTCCTCGGGCATCTCGCGAACGGCTGACGTCTCCGTCAGCCGCCCCTGAACACCACAGACCGGGCATCCGCGCGGTCGGTGGCAGCCTCCCCTGGGCCGGCGGTCCGACAGACGCCCGGATCAACCCGGAGGCGTCCTGCCCTCGGCAATCATCGCGAAGGACACCGACCCATGACAACCGACATCGTCTTCTCAGACGCGACCCGACTCGCCGAACTGATCCGCACCCGCCAGGTCTCGCCGGTGGAGGTCGTGCAGGCCCATCTCGACCGCATCGCCGCGGTCGACCCCAAGGTCAACGCCATGGTCACCGTGGCGGAGCGGGCCCTCGACGACGCCCGCGCGGCCGAGGCCGCGGTGCTGGCCGGCGGCGCGCTCGGGCCCCTGCACGGAGTGCCGTTCACCGTGAAGGATTCGATCGACACCGCCGGCGTCCCGACCCAGCGCGGATCGCCGATCTTCAAGGGCCGCGTCCCCGAGGCGGATGCCACGAGCGTCGCCCGCCTGAAGGAAGCCGGGGCGATCCTGCTGGCCAAGACCAACCTGCCGGAATTCTCCTACTGGATCGAGAGCGACAACCTGCTCTCGGGCCGCTCGAACAACCCCTGGGACCTGGAGCGAACGCCTGGCGGGTCGAGCGGCGGCGAGTCAGCGGCCATCGCAGCGGGCATGTCGCCGCTCGGTCTCGGGACCGACCTCGCCATCTCGGTTCGGGGTCCGGCCGCGCAGACCGGCATCGTCTCGCTCAAGGCGACCCACGGGCGGGTGCCGATGACGGGGATCTGGCCCCGCGCGCCGCGGCGCTTCTGGCACGTCGGCCCGATGGCGCGCTCGATCCGCGACCTCGCGCTGGCCTTCTCGCTCCTGTCCGGGCCCGACGGCCAGGACGGCTACGCCTCCCGCACCGTCGCCGCCGATGCCGGCCTGGGCACCGCGCCTGGCCGTCCGCTGCGGGTGGGCTGGCTGGTCGAGCCCGGCTTCGGCCCGATCAATCCCGAGGTCGCCGCGACCGTCCAGGCGGCGGCAGAGGCTCTCAAGGGCGCGGGCTGCCTCGTGGAGGCCGTGCGCATCCCGGCGCTGGAGCGCGACTTCGCCCTCGACGTGTTCAACAAGCTGCACGTCATGGAGATCAAGCCGGCCTTCCGCGAGGCGACTGCCGGCCGGGGCCGGGACGAGCTCTACACAATGGCCAAGACCATGCTGGCGCTCCCGGACACGTCGATGGAGGATTACATCGCGGCCGAGCAGGCGGCGGAGCGGCTGCGAGACGGCTACGCCGAGTACTTCCGGCGCTACGACGCGCTGGTCACGCCGGTGCTGCCGATCCCGGCTCACAAGCACGGCGTCACCGAATTCGTCATCAACGGCCAGACTGTCGATGCCACCTACCTCCAGGGCGCGACCGTGCCGTTGAACGTCACCGGCCTGCCCGGCCTGTCGATGCGGTTCGGGACGAGCAATGAGGGACTGCCAATCAACGTCCAGGTCGTGGCTAGCTGGCAGGCCGAGTCGACAATCCTGCAGGTCGCGGCGCTGCTTGAGACGCTGAGCCCCGTTCGCGACCTTCATCCGAGCCTTTAGGCCGCCCTCCGCGGTGAGGCCGGGGGCCGGTGTCGGGTCGGTATGGAACGGTGCAGGGCGCTCCGACCTTGGTTTCACCGGTCGGTGGGCCTCGCCGAGGCTGAGGGCCGGCTTGGACGTATGACGTACACCGGCCGTCACGCCGAGCGCTCAAGGACAGGGAGAACGCCGATGCCGACCTATGTCATCTCGACAGCGATGGAGCTCACGGCCGAACAGCGCGCCGGGATCGTCGCGAGCATCACGTCCATCCATGCGGTCGAGGCGACCGCGCCGCGCTACTTCGTGCAGGTCATCTTCAACAAGGTCGAGCCTGGGTCGATCTTCATCGGCGGCGAGCCGGCCTCGCACGATCATGTCTGGGTCCGCGCCGATATCCGGGCGGGCCGGACCCGGGAGCAGAAGGCCAGGATGCTCCGGCGCATCATGGCGGAAACGAGCGGGATCCTCGGCATCTCGGACCAAGACGTTTGGGTCTACATCTCGGACATCCCGGCGCTGGGTGTCTTGGAGTTCGGCCACGTCCTGCCGGAGCCGGGCGAGGAAGACGCGTGGCTCGCCGCGTTACCCAGTGCCTTGCGCGAGAAGCTCAAGCAGGCGGCCTGATCTGCAACCATGCGGACCCTGCCCTCTCGTCGAGGCGACTGCCATAGCTGAAGCGGGCTCATAGGCCAGATCTGGGGCCCCCTGGAGCGAGGGCCGAACCCGGCGATCGGCATGATGAGCGGCGGAAAAGCGCCGCGAGCTCCGGCGCGGTACGCCGGTCGCATCGATCCCGGGGCCGAAGATCTGGCTGCGAACAGCCTGAAATGGAAATGGGTCGCCTCGCAGCAAGGCGGCGACCCATATCATCCGAGCAGCAACGGGTCAGCTTTGGAACCGACCCGTCATCCGGCCCCGCTCAGGCCGCGTCCGGCATGCGTTCGAGGAACTTGTCCAGGGTGAGCGGATAATCGCGCACGCGGATACCGGTGGCATTGTAGACCGCGTTCGCCACAGCAGCACCAACGCCGCAGATACCGAGCTCGCCCACGCCCTTGGCCTTCATCGGCGAGGACATCGGGTCGACCTCGTCGAGGAAGATCACCTCCTGGTGCGGGATGTCGGCATGGACCGGCACCTCGTAGCCGGCGAGGTCATGGTTGGCGAAGAAGCCGCGCTTCGTGTCGACGGCAAGCTCTTCCATCAGGGCTGCACCGGTCCCCATGGTCATGCCGCCGATGACTTGGCTGCGGGCCGATTTCGGGTTGAGGATCCGCCCGGCCGCACAGACCGCCAGCATCCGCCGCACCCGGATCTCGGCCGTATCCGCATCGACCCCGACCTCGACGAAGTGGGCGCCGAAGGTCGATTGCTGCTGCTTCTTGGAGATGTCGCCGAACTCGATGGTATCCTCGGCGGACAGGGCGCCCTGGGCGGCGGCATCGCCGAGGGGCACGGCCCGGTTGCCGGCCCGAACCTCGCCGTCCGCAAACACGGCGTCCGCCGAGTTGATGCCGAGGCGCTGCGCCACCGCCTCCCGGAGTTTCACGCAGGCGGCGTAGACGCCGGCCGTCGACGAGTTGGCCCCGAACTGCCCGCCCGATCCGGAAGAGACCGGGAAGTCCGAGTCGCCCAGCCGCACCACGATCTTGTCGAGGGGCAGGCCCATCATCTCGGCGGCGGTCTGGGCGATGATGGTGTAGCTGCCGGTGCCGATATCGGTCATGTCGGTCTCGACCGTCACGGTGCCGGCGCCGTCCAGGCGCACCCGCGCCCCGGATTTGAGGACCATGTTGTTGCGGAAGGCGGCGGCCATCCCGACGCCGATGAGCCACTGGCCGTTCCGGACCTGGCCGGGCCTCGGGTTGCGCTTGGCCCAGCCGAACTTCTCGGCCCCGAGCTTGAGGCAGCCGATCAGGTCGCGGTGGGAGAACGGGCGCTCCGGCGCCTGCGGATCGACCTGGGTGTCGTTGCGGATCCGGAACTCGACCGGATCGAGACCCAGCTTCTCCGCCATCTCGTCCATGGCGACCTCGAGTACCATCAGGCCGGGCGCTTCTCCGGGTGCGCGCATCGCGTTGCCCTCGGGCAGGTCGAGATGGGCGAGCTTCATCGCGGTCAGGCGGTTGGCGCCGGCATACAGGAGCTTGGTCTGGCTGACCGCCGTCTCCGGATCGCCATCGGGGAGGTTCCCGGAGGTGCTCTCGTGCGCGATGGCCGTAATCGTGCCGTCCTTGGTCGCACCGATGCGCACGCGCTGGATGGTGGCGGGCCGGTGCGTGGTGTTGTTGGCGATCAGCGGGCGGGTCAGCGCCACCTTCACCGGACGCCCGGCCGCCTTTGCGCCGAGCGCGGCAAGAACCGCATCGGCGCGCACGAACAGCTTGCCGCCGAAACCGCCGCCCACGTAGGGCGAATCGATCCGGACATTCTCCTTGGGGATCCCCAGGATCTTGGCGACGCTGCCGTGGCCCCAGGCGATCATCTGGTTCGAGGTCCAGAGCGTGAGCTTGTCGCCGTCCCAGGCCGCCACGGTGGCGTGGGGCTCCATCATCGCGTGGCTCTCGTCGGCGGTGCTGTAGGTCTCGTCGAGCGTGACCGGCGCCTGCGCGAAGGCGCCATCGAAATCGCCGACCCGCTCCTCACCGTCGCCACCGCTGCCCTCGCCGCTGTCGCTCGGGACGGGCGGCGCGCCCTTCGCCTCGGCCGCAAGGTCGAACTTGCCGGCCTCGGCGGCGTAGTCGACCTTGACCAGGAAGGCGGCCGCCCGCGCCTGCTCGAAGGTCTCGGCCACCACCACCGCGATAGCCTGATGGTAGTGCTGGATCACGTCTCCACCGAACAGGTAGGCGGTGTTCATCATGCCGCGCTCGAGCCGCGGGGACTCCAAGGTGGTGACGACGGCCAGCACGCCGGGCGCCCGCTTGGCGTCCTCGACATGGATCGCACGGACGCGCCCTTTGCTAATGCCGGCCCCGAGCACGTAGCCGTAGGCTTGGTTCGCCACGACGTCGTGGCGCTCGTAGGCGTAGGGGGCCGTCCCGGTCGTCTTGAACTTGCCGTCGATCCGGTCGGTCGGCTTGCCCACGACCTTGAGCTGGTCGATCGGGTTCTGGCCGGCGGGGGTGTCGAACTTCATGGCTTAGGCCCTCGCTTGGTTGAGCGCCGCCGTGAGCGTGCGCTCGGCGAGCTTCAGCTTGTAGGCGTTCTCGTGGGTGGGCTTGGCCCCGGCGAAGACGTGGTCGGTCACCGCCTTGGCGCCGCGCGGCAGAGCGGCCTCGGCCGCCTCGACCCGCCAGGGTTTGTGCGCCACCCCGCCGAACGCCACGTGCCCGGACCCGTCCTTGCCCAGGATCGCCGCCACCGAGACTAGGGCGTAGGCGTAGGAGGCCCGGTCCCGGACCTTGCGGTAGATATGCGTGCCGGCGACCGGCTTGGGCAGCGTCACCGCGGTGATGAGCTCGCCGGTCTTGAGCGTCGTGTCGACCTCGGGCTTGTCGCCCGGCAGGCGGTGGAACTCCGCGATCGGGATCTTGCGCTCGGTGCCCTGGGCGTCGACGGTCTCGACGGTGGCGTCGAGGACGCGCATCGCCACGGCCATGTCGCCCGGATGCGTGGCTATGCAGGCGTCGCTGCCGCCGATGACCGCAAGCTGCCGGCTGACCCCGTCGAGGGCCGAGCAGCCGCTGCCGGGCTGGCGCTTATTGCAGGCTTGGGCGGTGTCGTAGAAGTACGGGCAGCGGGTCCGCTGAAGCAGGTTGCCGGCGGTCGTCGCCTTGTTGCGCAGCTGGCCCGAGGCGCCCGCGAGCAGGGCCCGCGACAACACCCCGTAATCCTTCCGCACCCGCGCGTCCGCGGCGAGGTCGGTGTTGCGCACCAGCGCACCGATGCGCAGGCCGCCCTCCGGCGTCGCCTCGATCCGGTCGAGACCGAGCCCGTTCACGTCGACGAGGTGGGCCGGGGTCTCGATCTGCAGCTTCATCAGGTCGAGGAGGTTGGTGCCGCCGGCGATGAACTTGGCGTTCGGCTTGGCGGCGACGGCGGCGGCGGCTTCGGCGGGCGTGCTCGGACGCTCGTAGGTGAAGGACCTCATGCCTGCCTCCCGGCAACTTCGGTCATCGCCTCGACGATGTTGGAATAAGCCCCGCAGCGGCAGATGTTGCCGCTCATGCGCTCGCGGATCTCGGCTTCGCTCACCTCGGTCGGTGCATTGAGATCGGCGGTGACGTGGCTCGGAATGCCGGCCTTGATCTCGGCGAGCACGGCGACGCCCGAGCAGATCTGGCCCGGGGTGCAGTAGCCGCATTGGTAGCCGTCATGCTTGATGAAGGCCGCCTGCATCGGATGCAGGTTGTCCGGCTGCCCGAGCCCCTCGATGGTGGTGATCTCGGACCCCTGATGCATCACGGCTAAGGTTAGGCAGGCGTTGATGCGTCGGCCGTCGACGATCATCGTGCAGGCGCCGCACTGCCCGTGGTCGCAGCCCTTCTTCGAGCCGGTCAGGTGCAGGTGCTCGCGCGCGGCGTCGAGCAGGCTGGTGCGGATGTCGAGTTCGAGCTCGCGGCGCTGGCCGTTCACGGTCAGACCGACCTTCGCCATCACGGGCTTATCGGCGGTGGCGGACCCGGCACGGGCGCCGGACGGAAGCGTGGTCAAGGCTGCTGCGGCGGCGGTCGCGCCGGCGACCATGTCACGTCGACTCATAGCAAGGTCTCCAGGTCGTCCCATCATGGTCTCCGAGCCTGTTGCGGGAGATGGCGGATCAGGGACCGTCCATCGATAGCGGAATGCCCGAGGCAACACGAGCAGCTTGGATAAGATCCAAAGTACCGCGCAAGCGTCCGGAGATGAGTGGGTCAAATCGGCATGGGGCTATGCGCGTCGCTCACGGACGCGGCGCGTTTGCCGGTCGCCGCATCCGGCTCGACGCGCGCTCGCCGATGGCCATGCCGCTGGCAGCGCCACTGGGCGGCCTGTCCATCTGGGCGTCCAAGACAGGTGCGCGATCAATGTCCGCGTCGAGGGACAGACGGTGTTCAACAGCACCGCCCTGATCCTGAGGTCGGCGCAGGGTGGCCTCACCTTGGCGTATTTCGCCAAAGACAAGGCGGTGCCGTACATCGAGGCCGACCGAGCGACGTCACGATTCGGTTGAGATCTCAAGAGCCATCGTTCGGACCGAAACCAGGCAGGGATTGGCGTTGTCACGGCGCCACGCGAGCAACAGCTCCGGCTGTGCGGTTGCGGGGAGCGCAATTGGCCGCAAACGGATATCCGCCATGCTGTTGCCGCGGGTGCTCGCCGGCACCAGCGCGATCCCGATGCCGGCTCCGACGAGGGCCAGCATGGCGTGGACCTGGTTCACCCGCTGCACGATCCGCGGCGTCACCCCGCCGGTCTCGAACAGCGTGTCGAGCAGATCGATGAAGTATCGACCACCCTTGGGCGACCAGGTCACGAACGCCTCACCGTCGAGATCCTGAAGCGTCGGGACACGGCCGGTCGCCAGGCGATGGCCGCGGGGAACCGCGAGCAGGAGGCGCTCGCTCACCAGCGGGGCCGTCGCGATCGAGGATTTGGGGTCCTGCAGGATCGGGGCCGGCCGCAGGATCGCGAGATCGGTGCGATTCTCTTCAAGCGCCAGGATCTGCTCGTCGGAGACCATCTCCGCCAGGACGAGATCGACCTCGGGCAGCCGCGCCCGGACATGGGCGACGACATGGGGCAGCGTGCGATAGGCCGAGGCCGCGGTGAAGCTGAGCCGAATCACGCCGCTCTCGCCCCGGGCCGCGCGTCGCGTGATGCGCGCGGCGCTCTCGGCCGCCGCCAGGACCCGGTAGGCTTCCGCCAGGAACGTGCGTCCGGCCGGGGTCAGCCGAACCGCCCGGGTGGTGCGGTCGAGCAGCGTCACCCCGAGCGTCTGTTCCAGCATCTGGATCTGCCGCGACAGCGGCGACTGGGTCAGGTTGAGCTTCGCCGCCGCCCGGCCGAAATGCATCTCCTCGGCGACGGCGACGAAGCTGCGGGCGTGGCCGAGATCGAACATTGATGCAAGATCCGGGATAATCCAGCTATAATGAGCGTTGGACGCATTTAAATCGCCGATCTACCCCTGATGCAACGCTGAATGGCGCAGATCAGGGAGTGAAGCGGATGTCCAGAATGACCCCGGCCGAGATGGCCCGCGCGCTGGGCTCCGGCCTGCTCTCCTTCCCGGTCACCCATTTCCGCGACGACCTCGCCTTCGACGAGACTGCCTACCGGGACAATCTCAGCCGCCTGGCCGATTACAAGGTCTCGGGCCTGTTCGCGGCCGGGGGCACCGGCGAGTTCTTCTCGCTCACACCCACCGAGATCGACCGCGTCCTGCGCGCCGCCGTCGAGGAGACCCGCGGCCGCGTGCCGGTCATCGCCCCGGCCGGCCAGGGCACCGCCCTCGCGATCGAGCTCGCCCGGGCGGCCGAGGCCGCCGGCGCGGACGGCCTCCTGCTGCTGCCGCCCTATCTCGTCGGCTCCGAGCAGGCGGGCCTCGCTGCCCATGTCGAGGCGGTCTGCCGCGCCACCACGCTCGGCGTCATCGTCTACAACCGGGCCAACGCCCAGCTCAACGAGCACACCCTGGCCGGCCTGTGCGACCGCTGCCCGAACCTCGTCGGGTTCAAGGACGGCGTCGGCGACGTCGAGCTGATGACGCGGATCTATGCCGGCCTCGGCGACCGCCTCACCTATGTCGGCGGCCTGCCGACAGCCGAGACCTTCGCGCTGCCGTATCTGGAGATGGGCGTCACAACCTACTCCTCGGCGATCTTCAACTTCCTGCCCGAATGGGCGCTGTCCTTCTACGAGGCGGTGCGCCGGCGCGACCGCGACGCGGTCTACCGGGAGCTGCGCGACTTCGTCCTGCCCTACATCGCGATCCGCAATCGCAAGCGCGGCTACGCCGTCTCGATCGTCAAGGCCGGCATGACCGCCGTGGGCCGCCATGCCGGTCCCGTCCGGCCGCCGCTCACCGAGCTCGACGCCGCCGAACAGGCCGAGCTGAAGGCGCTGATCGGCGATCGCCGCTGAGTCCATCCACCCTCGCCAAGACCGGAGCTGCCGAACCAACGGCGGCCCGACCCGCCGCCCGGGCGCAATCGGGCAGCATCCATCCTGGGAGAACGTCCATGACTGCCCTTACGAGCGGCACGGCGAGCACCATGCTCGACGCTGCCGATGCGGCGCGCCGTACCCGCGTCCGCCTGCTCATCGTGGTGATGCTGTTTGCCGCCACCACGATCAATTACGCCGACCGCGCCACCATCTCGATCGCCGGGCCCGACATGGCCAAGGAACTCGGCCTGACGCCCGTGCAGATGGGCTACGTCTTCTCGGCCTTCGCGTGGTCCTACGTCCTCGCCCAGATCCCCGGGGGCTGGCTCCTCGACCGCTACAGCGTCAAATGGGTCTACGCGGCGGCGGTGGCCCTCTGGTCCGGCTTCACCCTCGTCCAGGGGGCGGTGGGCTTCTTCACCGGCCTCACCGCCGTCGTCATGCTGTTCGCCCTGCGCCTGGCGGTCGGCCTGACCGAGGCCCCGGTCTTCCCGGCCAACGCCCGCATCGTCGCGGCGTGGTTCCCCACCCGCGAACGCGGCATGGCCTCGGCGTTCTTCAACTCAGCCCAGTACTTCGCGACGGTGCTGTTCACGCCGCTGATGGCCTGGATCGTCCACAATTTCGGCTGGCACCACGTCTTCACCAGCATGGGCCTGCTCGGCATCGCCTTCGCGGTCCTGTGGCTGCGCGTGGTCGACAGCCCGAAGAACCACCCGTCCATGAACCAGGCGGAGCGGGACTATATCGAGGTCGGCGGCGCGCTGCTCGACATGGACGGACAGGGCACGAAGAAGCCGGGCCATGCCGGCAAAACGCTGCGCGAGCTCCTGGCCAACCGGATGCTGCTCGGCATCTATATCGGCCAGTACTGCATCACCGTGCTGACCTACTTCTTCCTGACCTGGTTCCCGGTCTACCTGGTCAAGGAGCGCGGCCTGTCGATCCTGCAGGCCGGCTTCGCGGCGGTGCTGCCGGCGCTCTGCGGCTTCATCGGCGGCATCCTTGGCGGGGTGATCTCCGACATGCTGCTAAGGCGCGGCTACTCGCTGACCGCGGCCCGAAAGATCCCGATCGTGGGCGGCATGCTGCTCTCGATGAGCATCATCGGCTGCAACTACGTCCAGACGGATGCGGTCGTCGTCGGCCTGATGGCGCTGGCCTTCTTCGGCAAGGGCATCGGCGCGCTGGGCTGGGCCGTCGTCGCCGACACCTCGCCGCGGGAGAGCGGCGGCCTCTCGGGCGGCCTGTTCAACACCTTCGGCAACACCGCCGGCATCACCACGCCCATCGTGATCGGCTACATCGTGCAGAGCACGGGATCGTTCAACGGCGCCCTGGTCTTCGTCGGCCTGAACGCCTTGGTGGCCTGCTTCTGCTATCTTGTGGTTGTCGGTGAGATCCGCCGCGTCGAGCTCAAGGCGAGCTGACCTCCGAGACCGGACCGATCCCAAAGCGGTCCGGTCCCGCTCCGACAAGGCCGCGCGCACTCGGCGGAGACCGGCCGCGCGGCTCAATCACCCACCGCATCGAGGAGGAACGCCATGCTGAACGACCAGGGCCACGCCACGCGCAACACGCCGACGGTCACCGAGATGAAGGTCGTGCCGGTCGCCGGGCACGACAGCATGCTCCTCAACCTCTCGGGCGCGCACGGTCCGTTCTTCACCCGCAACCTCGTGATCCTCACCGACTCGACCGGCGCCACCGGCCTCGGTGAGGTCCCCGGCGGCGAGGCCATCCGCAAGACCCTGGAGGATGCCCGGGACCTCGTGATCGGCCGGCCGCTCGGGGCCTGGAACGCGGTCCTCAACGCCATGCGGACGCGGTTTGCCGACCGCGACGCGGGCGGGCGCGGCCTGCAGACCTTCGACCTGCGCATCACCATCCACGCGGTGACGGCCGTCGAGGCCGCGTTCCTGGATCTGCTCGGCCAGTTCCTCGGGGTGCCGGTGGCCGCGCTACTCGGCGAGGGCCAGCAGCGCGACGCCGTCGAGATGCTGGGCTACCTGTTCTACGTCGGCGACCGGACCCGCACGGATCTCGCCTACCGGGCGCCGGAGGCCCGCGACGGCTGGTTCCGCCTGCGCGACGAGGAGGCGCTGACCCCGGAGGCCGTGGCCCGCCTCGCGGAGGCGGCTTACGCGCAGTACGGCTTCAACGACTTCAAGCTGAAGGGCGGCGTGCTGCGCGGCGAGGATGAGATCGCCGCCGTGACCGCCATCCACGAGCGCTTCCCGAAGGCGCGCGTGACCCTCGACCCGAACGGCGCTTGGTCCCTCGACGAGGCGATCCGGCTCTGCAAGGGCCAGGGCCACGTGCTGGCCTATGCCGAGGATCCCTGCGGGGCCGAAGGCGGGTTCTCCGGCCGCGAGATCATGGCCGAGTTCCGCCGGGCCACCGGCCTGCCCACGGCCACCAACATGATCGCCACCGACTGGCGGCAGATGAACCACGCCATCCAGCTCGGCGCCGTCGACATCCCGCTGGCCGACCCGCATTTCTGGACGCTGGCCGGCTCGGTCCGGGTGGCCCAGCTCTGCCGCGATCACGGCCTGACCTGGGGCTCGCATTCGAACAACCACTTCGACGTGTCGCTCGCCATGTTCACCCATGCGGCCGCCGCGGCCCCGGGGAATGTCACGGCGATCGACACTCACTGGATCTGGCAGGACGGCGAGGCCCTGACCCGGGAGCCGCTCGCGATCCGCGGCGGCCTCGTGCAAGTGCCGGAACGGCCGGGCCTCGGGATCGAGCTCGATTGGTCGGGTGTCGAGCGGGCGCACGCCCTCTACCGCGATCACGGCCTGGGCGCCCGCGACGACGCGGCGGCGATGCAGTTCCTGATCCCCGGCTGGACCTTCGATCCGAAGAAGCCCTGCCTCGTCCGCTGATCGCGGCGCGATGCCGTCGCGCGTGAGACCCCGACTGCTGTCGCGCCAAGAGACCTGCGGATGCCCCGGTCTCGGCATTACGGGTGCACCGGTAGCCCGGTGCCCGATCACGGGCGCGCATCGCCTGCACCTCAAGCCCCGTCACAGCGTGCCGGGGCACCTGCCGCCTCGCCGACGCGAGCGCCAAAGAGGTGGCGAAGCGCGCGGACGTAATCGATATGCGCGCGATCGTCACCCGCGACTTTGCCCACCGGATCGAGGCACTCGGCGCGCCAGTCTCGGACGACGCGGTCGTGCGAGAAGCGCCGTTTTCTCGGGTGGCATGGAAGACGCCTTGAACGCCGTTCATGGGTCACAAAACCAAAACGCAGGCGATGCTTCGGTTCAGACCCTCGCCTCGTGCCTTCTCTCATCGGACAGACAGAAAATATCGGCGCTCATACCGAGCCGATGAGGATTAGCTTTTGCGAATCGCACCCTGGCCATTGGATATGATGAGCAAATAGGCACTCTTACCTTCCGTTATAATGTAATGCATATTGAATAAATTGCAGCAACGAAATATATCTGGAATGCCTTTATGTGATTCATATTGCGTCGCAAAACCGACATGCTTGACATGTTTAAATTGGAACGTTCTAATAGACGTTTGGATACCATCTCTGACTTGCCATGCTCAGACGCGATGGGCCGACGTTGGTTTCTTGAGCCTCAGAATTGACAAGCCATGGATCTCCAATGACAAAAATTAGAACGTTCTATATTCAGGTCCTATTGAGCAGTGTTGCTCTGGCGGCTCTCCAAACTCCAGCGCTCGCACAGCAGGTGAACGACCTTGGCACGGTTTCGGTGGAGGCGGCAGCGAATCAGGCCGGCGGAGCCGACCGTGGCACTCCGCTGCTGGCGGAGCAGAATGGCACATCGGCAGCCACGACCCTGCGACAGGAGGATATTGCCCGCCAACCGGGCACCCAGAACGTCGCGCAACAGATCGGCAAGGTCGTCGGCGTCAATTCCTACTCGCGCGACGCCTCCGGCCTGTTCGGCGGCGGCTACTCGATTCGCGGCTTCGACAGCACGCAGATCGGCCTCTCGCTCAATGGCGTGCCGCTCAACGATCCCGGCACCTCCGCGGTCACGCCGCAAGTCTACACGGATTCAGAAAACCTCTGCTCGGTGGATGTCAGCCAGGGGACCAGCGCCGGCGCAGTCGCTCAGCACGGTGCTATCGGCGGCCAAGTCTCGATGTCGCAATGCGTCCCAACCGATACGCCAAAGACCACGGTCTCACAATCGTTCGGGTCATACAATAACTTTAAAAGCTTCATACGAGCGAATACTGGCCTCATGTACGATGACGCCCCAAAGGGCTACCTTTCGTACTCGCACGCACAGTCCGACTATTTCACCGGCCCTGGCGCAGCCGACCGGCACCATGTCGACAGCCGGTTCGACCTGAAACTCGAAGGCGGCGCCAGCCTAAGCTTCAACTCCTTCTTCAACTACTTCGAGAACACCTACATCCGTCCTGTTTCGAAGGCGCAATACGCCGCGTTCGGCTATCGGAACGGATGGCTGACGGTGCCGCCGACGCTCCTGGCCGGTCCGAAAGCTGTGTTCGCCCAGACGAATGCCGCAGTGCCCTATACGCCGGCCAATATGGGCTACGGCCCCTATCAGTGGGAGCCGGGCCGCCACGCCTACGCTTCGATCGACGGCGTTTTCCCACTGACCGACGCGATCGACTTGAAGGTGACCCCCTACTACCTTCATCAGGAATCCGGAAGCTCGAGCGAGACGCTTCTCAAAGAAGAGGGATACAAAAACAAGTTCCTGACCAATCCAATCGGCGCATTCACGGCTTACGGCACGCGGAACACCAATGCTCTGCTGGTTCAGATGAGCCAGAGCAATTTCGATCGTGTCGGCAACACCGCGACGCTGACGGGGCGGTTCGGAGAACATACCATCAGCGGCGGCCTTTGGACGGAGTACACCCATCAGCACCAATTGCGCCCATTCGAGCAAATTGATCCCGCGACGAACACGATTCCCGATATTTTCTTCGAGTCCCATCTGCTCAAGGACTACAACGGTCGCATTGTGACCAACAGAGATTGGACAACGGATTATTACAACACCGCTCTGTCGCTATCCGACAGCATCGCGTTGTTCGACGACAGGCTGCATATCGATCTTTCCGGCCGGGAGCGGATCTATTCGCGCTTGTTCCACAACCTCCCGGCGGGAAGCAGTGCTACGACCGATTCGTATCTCGAGTACAAGGTTAAGCGGAACTATGCGTTCTTCCTACCCTCATTCGGCGTGCGCTACGACCTCGATGATACGAACCAGATCTTCTTCAATGCCTCCATGGGCGCGCGCGTGCCGCCTAACCTTGCCGACGGCGGCCATGTGAACAACACCACCAACTTGGTTACGATGGATGAGCTCAAACCCGAGCGCTCCCTCAGCTTCGACACGGGCTATCGCTACAAGGGCGACCTCCTGAACGTCAACGCGACCGCGTTCCTAATCAAGTATAGCGACCGGATCGCGGTCACGATCAAGAATGGCGATCTGCTGAGCAGCAAGTACACGAATATCGGCAGTACCACGGCGATCGGGACTGAGATTGAGGTCGGCACTAAGCCCTATGAAGGCTGGAGCGTCCTGCTCTCGCAAGCGGTCAATGACGACACGCTCGACATGAACCTCAAGGTCGATGACACCAACAAAATTCTTCAGACCAAGGGCAAACAGTATTTCAACGCACCGAAATACATCACCAACGCAACCCTCATGTACGAAGACGGGCCGCTCTATGGGTTTGCCCGGGCCAAGTGGACCAGCTCGGTCTTCGCCACCCTGACCAACGACATCCGCCTGCCGGGCTACACCACGGTCGATCTCGGCCTCGGCTACAAGCTCAAGGGCACGGCCTTCCTCGACGCGATACCGGGGGCGCAGGATGGCGAATTCAAGCTCAACCTGACCAACGTACTGAACGCAAAATATTTGTACATCAATCCCGGCAACAGTACCGGCATTCAGATTTCTTCCGCCGGCACACCGACCTTCTATCTCGGCGCGCCATTCTCGGTCGTCGCCAGCCTCAGCCTGGATTTCTAGCCATGCGCCAACGTGATCTCTCTCAAACCGGTCGGAGCCTGACCATGACGCGCCGGCATGTCCTTCACCTTTCGGGTGCGGCGGCGGTCGGCAGCCTTGCCGGGCTTCGAAGCCTGGCCGCGTCCGCCGCCGACGGAGCGAAGCCGTTCCCCTGGATCGGCACCAAATTCACGCCCGACGGTCAGGTTCTGCGCTGCCCCGGCAACACCATCATCTGTCACATCGAGCCGTCGAACCCGGCAACCGCCCCCCTGGCGGCGTTCCGCGCCGCGCTGGAGGCGGAGCCCTACGCGCACAAGTTCACCTTCACGCCGCCGTCAAGCTACCACATGACGGTGTTCGAGGGGGTGATCGACTTCAACCGGAAGCCGAGTCTCTGGCCGGCCGATCTCGCCCTCGACGCGCCCGTGGAGGCGTGCAACCGGCTCTTCATCGAGAAACTCGAAGCTTTCGACCTCGGCTGCGAACCGCGGTTCCGAATGAAGGTGCTGGAGGGCGACGGCAACGTCGACGTACGTCCGGGGGCGGGAATCTACCTGGTGCCGGCGGACGAGTCCGAGGCCACGAAGCTGCGCCGCCTGCGGGACCGGCTATCCGACCTGCTGAAGCTGCACCAGCCCGGACATGACACTTACAAGTTTCACACCACCCAGACTTATGCAATCAAGCCGCTCGACGAAATCGAGACGAGTCGCTACCGCGCCGTGCGCCGCGATTCGATCAATGCTCTGGCCGCGGCAATGCCTGTCCTTGAGCTGGGCGCGCCGGAATTATGCCTATTCAATGATATGTTCGCCTTCAATCCGCGTCTTTATCTTCGTCCCCGCCAGCTTTAGACTGGTCCACCGACAAGGCGGCGTTTCGCGGCCTCGAACGCAGCACGGCCTGGGTCATGCTGCGCGCGTACCGCCTTGCCGGACGGGCCGGGGCTGAGGAGACGATGGGTCAGATAACGATCAAGGACGTCGCGCGGCGTGCCGGCGTGAGCTTCCAGACGGTATCCCTGGTCCTGAACCACCCCGAGAAGGTTGCCCGGACGACGCGGGAGACCATCGAAGCCGCGATGCGGGAGCTGGACTTCGTCCCCAGCCTCGCGGCGCGCTCGCTCCGGAAGAAGCCGAGCCGCAGCATCGCCTGTGTGTTCTCCGTGGGCGCCCAACCCTACGACGACCTTTCGGGGATGATGCAGGAGACCTATCAGGGCATCGTCCTGCAGACCTTCGCGCATGTGGCCGACCAATTCGGATACACGCTGATCCATCGCCGCTGGCGCAGCGACGACCCTGAGGGCCTGGGCAAGATCAGCAGCCTCGTGAGCGAGGCCCGCGTCGACGGGATCGTCGTCTTCGCCGACCGCCGGGACGATCCGCTCATCGCGATGCTGCAGGCCAAGCGTTTCCCGTTCTTCGTGTTCGGCCTCGACGTTGCCGACACCCATTACGCGATGCGCGCCGAGCGCGACGCGATGTACCAGATGGTCCGCTACCTCGCGCAGACCGGAAGCACGTCGATCTGCTTCTTCAAGGGGGAGCGCGACGGGAGGCGGCTGCGCGCCGTCACCGAGCGGCTCAGGGGCTACCAGGACGCCCTCGCCGAGGCGGGGCTGCCGCTGCGCGACGACCTCGTCGTCCCGTGCGATTGGAATTCGGAGAGCGGACGCCGCGTGACGCTCGGCCTCCTGGAGCGCCAGTCCCGGCCGGATGCGATCGTGGCCGCCAACGACCGGGTGGCGTTCGGCGTGCTGAAGGCGCTGCATGATCACAGGGTCCGGGTGCCCGAGGACATCCGGGTCGTCGGCTTCGACAACTTCGTCCAGTGCGCCTATACGATCCCCAGCCTGACCTCGATCGAGGTTCCGATGCTGGAGATGGTCCGGTTCGCCTTCTCGACGCTGGTGGATCTCGTCGAGGGCACACGTCCCGCGGACGACCTGGCGCAGAAGCTGTTTCCCACCCGCCTGGTGTTCCGCGACTCCACGGGCTCGGTCCTGGAGACACAGCCGCAAGGCTAGAGCGCATTCGGACGACGGGGATACCGGCCCATCGAGAAAATGTGCGTCACGACAAGGGCCTAAGGCCGGCGGGTGATGATCACGGGTCCGCTTCGGTGGCGCGCGAAGTACACCCAATCTGCCCAGGAAACCCGGCGTCGGCTTTGCTTTCCGCCGGATCACGGATTCGCGCCGCTTCACGCCCTGCCCGGGATCGAGCCCGGCCTGTGACAGCACGAACGCGACGGGCGCCCCGCCGAAATATTCGGCGCAGCGCCCGTCGAGGCCTGGATTCGTCAGCGTTTCAACGAAAAATCGACCGCGATCCGTCCGCCGAAATGGCCGCCCGGAGGCGGCGGCAGGCTAGAGCCCCGCACCGCCTGCAGGGCCGCCTGATCCAGCTCGGAATCCCCGGATGAGCGGGCGATCGACGCGGAGGCGACGTGTCCGGACGGACCCACCAGGAAGGTCACCAGGACGATACCGGCGGCGTGCCGGTTGCGGGCAGCGGCCGGATAGGCCTTGTGCCGGTTGATCTCGGCTTTCAGCCGCGCGCCGTAATCGGCGATCGCCTTGCTCGCATCGGCCTGCGCGCCGCGCTCGGCGCCGGCATGGCCCCTGTGCTGCGCCGCGCTGGCGGCGCTCGGCGGCTCAGTCTTCGGGGGAGCCTTGGGCTGGGGCTTCGGCTTGGGCACCGGACGGGGTTCCGGCGGTTTGCGGGGCTCCGGCGGCTTCACCACTTTGGGCGGTTCCGGCTTGCGGACCGGGATCGCGATGGCCGAGGGGTCCTCCTTGACCGGCGCCTCCTCGACCGCCGGAGGCGGTTCCGGCTCGGGCTCCTGCGGGACCGGTTCGGGCTCCGGTGGCGGCGCCATCTCGGCCGCGCTCTGCGTCTCCGCGGCGTTGTCGGTGGTCGCGTCGCCCTGGGCGACGACGCTGACCTCGAGCGTCTCGACCGCGGGCGGCGCGATGGGCTGCGGTTCGGGTCCCGACGAGACGAACAGCAACGCGTGGACTCCGAGCGCCACGACGAGGGCTGTGCCGCGGACCAAGCCCTTGGCATTGTCCTGTCTGGGCAGGGACAGGACGAGCGGATTGGCTCCGGCCAGCGCCATCGTGGTCATGGTTCACCGCTCCCCGCGGCGGCGGACGCGGAGGCGCGGCCGGCATTGGCGCCGCCCTGGGCGCCGTTCTTGCTGGTGATGATCGCGATGTGGGTCATGCCGTTCTTGGCCAGAAGGTCCATCACCTTGATCACGTCGCCGTAGGCGGCATCCTTGTCGCCCCGAAGATGGATGACCCGGGTCAGATCGTTCTCGATCGCGGCGACCACTGCCGGGACGAGGCGATCCGCCTCGATCTCGTCCTTGCCGATGAACAGCTTCCCGTCCTTGGTGACGGCGACCACCGCCGGCTCCTTCGGGTCGACCGGCTTGGCGACCTGCGCCTGCGGCAGGTTCACCTTCATGCCCGTGGTGAGCAGCGGTGCCGTCACCATGAACACGATCAGCAGGACCAGCATCACGTCGATCAGCGGCGTGACGTTGATGTCAGCGGAGGGGCGGTAGGGGCCGCCGGAATTGGAGGCGAAGGCCATCGTCAGATCTCCTTGTGCGCGAGGCGGTTCTTGGCGATCAGGTCGACCGAGAGCGCCTCGACCAGATGGGCCAGGTTCTGAGACAGCTTGCCGAGGATGGATCCGAGGCGGCTGTAGGCGATCGCCGCCGGGATCGCGGCGATCAGCCCGATCGCCGTGGTCGCCAGCGCCTCGGCGATGCCGGGCGCCACGACCGCGAGACTGGTGTCGTTCGAGGCGGCGATGCTGATGAAGCTGGTCATGATGCCCCAGACCGTCCCGAGCAGGCCGACGAAGGGCGAGACGGAGGCGATCACGGCGAGGTTCGAGTAACCGCCTTCCGTGGCGATCATCGTGTGCGTGGCGGCGCGGTTCATCGCCTCCATGGTGCGCTGGCGGGCCTCGCCCGCACCCTCGTTGGGGAGGGAGACGGAGGCTGCCTGGGTTCCGGCATCGATGACCGGCCGTAGGAACTTGGGGACGCCCCCGCGCTCCAGCGCCTTGAGCGACCGCCCGAGTCGCGTCGTCGTGTAGATGCCCTCGGCGATCAGGGCCCAGCACCACACAGAGGCGATCGTGAGGGTGATGATCACCCCCTTACCGACCAGCCCGGCTTGAAAGAACATCGCCGACGGCGAGAGACTAGCTGGGTCCATCTTACAACCCCCGGTATGCAATTTCGAATGGCTTTGCTGATGCGATCCGTGTCGCCCATCTGTTAGAACGTTCTATTAAGTCGGTCAGGTGTCGAAATGATGGCAAAAACATGGCGCGGTGGATTTGATGCCGTGCAGCAGCACATTGCCGCCATGCGTCGGACGAGCGTTGCCCGACTGGATCACAGTCGCGGTCGATGCCGAATCGATGCGTCTACGGTGAAGCTCTCAATCCAGCCGGACGTGCGCTCCACAATGGCTATGAACGGACAGCCAAGGACGTCTCCGCCAGCTTCGGTCCCGAGCGGGGTTTGGCGACACGAGGCCGGCTGCCGTCGAGGCGTGCCGGGTCACCGATGATTCGCCGCCGGACACCCATTCCCGTGCCCCGGGGAGCTTCTCAATCGACCCGACCGCCGTGCAGCAGGATTCGCGAGCCGTTTCGTTCGGCACTGGCGAGGCGCTGGCGAAAGACGCCCAGGCCGGCTTCGTAGATCCGGGGCGCCTCGTTCTCGGCCGCGGGATCGAGAAGCGAGCGGCCGGTCATGCCGCGCTCGGGACCGCCTGCGTACGGGCTCGGGCGGCGAGCGCCCTCGTGGCGGTGATGCATTCCTCGACCGCGTACCAGTAGCGCGGCCTGAGTTCGATGTTGAAGACGGTACCTGCGGGGAAGGTGCAGGCGTCGATCAGCGCGTCCCAGGGAATCGCGCCCCAGCCGACCGGGAGATGCATGTCGCCGTGGCCGAAGGCGAGCCGCTCGCTCTCGTGATACATCCAGATCGCGTCGGCGCGGCCGAAAGAATCGTGAACGTGGAGATGGTTCGCGAACGGGGCGAGCGCCGCGATGTCGGCGACGAAGTCGCCGCCCTGGAAGCCGTTCCGCAGGAAGGAATGGCTGACATCGAGCGTGGCGCGCACATACGGATGGTCGATGGCAGCCAGTTCCGCCGCCAGGCGCGCGGGCGATGCGGAATGGACCTTGCCCTCGTGGCCGCCGAACATCGTCTCGACGCAGATCAGCGGGCCGAGACCGCGGGCGACCTCGCCGGCGCGCGCCAGCCACTCCCGCTGGCGGGCATAAGCGCCCTCGAGGATGGCGGTCTCCGCGACGGGCGCGAGGCCGGAATGCAGGACGTAGTGGAGCGCGCCGATCTCGGCCGCGATCTCGAGGGAGGCTTCCAGCACCTCGAAATGCCGCCCCAGCCGGGCGGGATCGTCGAAGAAGTTGATCGCGAGCGGACCGTGCACCGTGAAGCGGACGCGGCGCCCGGCGCAGGCCTGCTTCAAGCGCTCCAGATGCGGGCGGCGGATGCGGCCGCCGACCACCAGATCCATCGCGAAGGTCGGCAGTTCGATCGTCTCGACGCCCAGCGCCTCGACGCGGTTGAGGATGGCGGACAGGTCCGAGAGATCGCCCGCGGGATAGGGCGCGGAAATGCCGGTGCCGAAGACGCCGTTGGGCAGCATGAGGTCACTCCCGTTTGATCAGCGCAGGGTGGGGTCGAGCTTGTCGCGCAGCCAGTCGCCGACGAGGCTGACCGCGAGGGTGGTCGTGACGATGCAGGCGGCCGGGGCGAGCATGATCCAGGGCGCGCGCGTCAGGTACTCGCGGCCGTAGCTGACCATGTTGCCCAGCGAGGTCATCGGCGGCTGCACGCCGAGACCCAGGAAGGAGAGGCCGCTTTCCAGCAGGATCACCTCGGGGAAGGTCAGCGTCATGGAGACGATCAGCGTCGAGGCGATGTTGGGCAGGATGTGGCGCAGGTAGACCCGCGAGGGCGAGGCCCCGATCTGGCGCACGGCCCCGGCATAGCCCTGCGCCCCGGCCGAGATGGCGAGCCCGCGGGCGATGCGGGCGTAGCGCTCCCAGCCGTAGAGCCCCATCAGCGCAATGAAGAGCGGCAGCGCGTTGCCCAGGAAGGCGAGCACGGCCAGGGCCAGGATCAGGAAGGGCATCGCCGCCTGGAAGTCCGCCAGCATCAGCACGAGCTGTTCGACGAGGCCGCGGGCATGCGCCGCCAGGAATCCCAACGCCGTGCCGAGCAGCGCCGAGATCAGCGTCGCCCCGAAGGCGACGAGGATCGAGATGCGGATCGAGACGATCAGACGCGAGAGCACGTCGCGGCCGAGCTCGTCCGTGCCGAGCCAGTGCGCCGGATGGAACGGAACCGCGAGGCGGTTGCGCAGATCGAAGGTCGTGAAGCGGTAGGGCGTGATCCAGTCGGCGGTCAGGGCGAGTGCGAGCATCAGCGCCAGCCACGCCAGCCCGATCCAGACGGGGGCGGGCATGCGGCGCCCGCGCCCGGGCGCGCTGGCCCCGCGGACGAGGCTGGAGGCGGTCGTTCCAGCCATCTCAGGGCCGTCCCGCCGCGCCGCCGCCCCGCAGGCGCGGGTCCATGACGCTGTAGAGCAGGTCGACCACAAGATTCGACGACACCATGGTGATCGCCACGAGCAGCAGGATGCACTGCACGACGGCGAGGTCGCGGTTGGCGACGGCGACGACGAGCAGCCGCCCGACCCCCGGCCAGGAGAACACGCTCTCCACCACCACCGCCCCCGCGATCAGGCTGCCGACCATGAAGCCCACGATGGTGACGGTCGGGATCGCGGCATTGGGCAGGGCGTGGCCGCGTACCACCGCCGCCCAGGGCACGCCCTTGGCGCTGGCGGTGCGGATATAGGGCTGGCCCAGCACCTCCAGCATGGCTGAGCGGGTGAAGCGGGCGAGGATCGCCGCCCCGCCGATGCCGAGGGTCAGCACGGGCAGGACCGCGTGACGCCAGCTCTCCTGCCCGCCCGAGGGCAGCCAGCCGAGCTGTACCGAGAAGATCAGCACCAGGACGAGGCCGAGGACGAAGCTCGGCACGGTGAAACCCGCCACCGCCGCGATCATGACGAGGCGATCGATCGGGCTGTCGCGGTGCAGCGCCGCCTGGATGCCGGCCGGGATGCCGATGCCGAGCTTCAGCGCCAGCGCCGGCAGGGTCAGCGCCAGCGTCGCGGGAATACGCTCGACGACGAGGTCGAGGGCCGGCCTGCCGCTGCGCATCGAGAGGCCGAGTTCGCCCTGACCGATGGCGGCGAAGTAGTGCAGGTATTGCAGCCAGATCGGATCATCGAGGCCCCAGGCCTTGCGGAAGGCGGCGATCGCTTCCGGCGGGGCGTCGACGCTCATGATGATCAGCGCCGGGTCGCCCGAGAGTCGCAGCACAACGAACGCGAAGGTGACCACGAGCGCGATGGTGAGCAGCGCGCGGCCGAGCCGGATGAGAAGGAAGCGCAGCATCAGCTCGCGGCCCTGAGGAACGGCGCCCGGGTCTGCGCGACGTGGCAGGCGGCGAGCCGCCCATCGCGCAACGGCAGCAGCGCCGGCCGCTCGACCCGGCACCGGGCCTGCACGGCGTGGCAGCGGGGATGGAAGGCGCAGCCGGGCGGCCGCGCGGCGGGATTGGGCGGATCGCCCTGCAGCACGATGCGCGGCCGCGCGCCCCGGCCCGGCACCGGGGCGGCCGAGACCAGCGACTCGGTATAGGGATGGGCCGGATCCTGCAGGAGCAGATCCGCCTCGCCTTCCTCGACGATGCGGCCGAGATACATCACCGCGACGCGGTGGCTGACCTGGCGCACGACCCTGAGGTCGTGGCTGATGAACAGCAGGCCCAGACCCAGCTCCTCCTGGAGACCGACCAGCAGGTTGACCACCTGCGCCTGGATCGAGACATCGAGAGCCGAGACCGGCTCGTCGCAGACCAAGAGGCTTGGACCGGCCGCCAGAGCCCGGGCGATCACGGCGCGCTGGCGCTGGCCGCCGGAGAGTTCGTGCGGGTAGCGGCGCCCCTGATCGAGCCGCAGCCCCACCGAGCGCAGCAGGGCGAGCGCCTTCTCGCCGCGCGCCTTCGGTTCGCCGATCCCGTGCACGTCGAGGGGCTCGCGCACCTGCTCTAGGATCGGCAGGCGCCGATCGAGCGCGCCGAGGGGATCCTGGTAGATCATCTGCATGCGTGCCCGCAGGCGCCGCCAGTCCGGCGTGGTCGCCCGGGGCAGCGGCACGCCCTCGAACAGCACGGTTCCGGAATCGGGCGGCTCCAGCCCGAGGGCGAGCCGGCCGGTGGTCGACTTGCCGGAGCCGGATTCGCCCACGAGCCCGAGGGTGCGGCCCCGCGCCACCGTCAGCGAGACGCCGTCGACGGCGTGGACCTCGGTTCGGCGCCCGACGAGGCCCCGGCGCGTGACGTAGCGGCGCCCAACATCGCGCAGTGCGAGCAGGGCCTCGCTCATGCGCGGGCGCGCTCCGGGAAAGCCGGCCGCTCCTCCGGGCGGACCGCGATGCAGGCCGCCCGACGCTGCGGTCGCGCCTCCACGAGGTGCGGCACCGTCCGATCGCAGGCCGCGACGGCGCCGGGGCAGCGCGGCGCGAAGGCGCAGCCCGGCGGCATGTCCCAGGGATCGGGAACGGTGCCTTCAATCGGGGACAGGCGCCGCCGGACACCCTCGAGGGGCGGCAGCGCCGCCAGGAGCCCCTGTGCGTAGGGATGCAGCGGCTGCGCGAACAGGAGGTCGGCCGGCGCGGTCTCGATGATGCGCCCGGCATACATCACGCAGACGCGCTCGCAGGTCTGCGCGATCACCCCGAGGTCGTGGCTGATCAGCACCAGCGCCATGCCGGTCTCGCGCCGGATGCGGGTGAGCAGGTCCAGGATCTGGGCCTGGATGGTGGCGTCGAGCGCGGTGGTGGGCTCGTCGGCGACGAGCAGATCCGGGTCGCCGGCAAGGCCCATCGCGATCATCACGCGCTGGTTCTGGCCGCCGGAGAGCTCGTGCGGATAGGCATCGAGGCGCCGCGCCGCGTCCGGGATGCCCACGAGGTCGAAGAGGCGCTTCGCCTCGGCCCGGATCGCCGCCCCGGACAGGCCGCGATGCAGCGCCAGCGCCTCGCCGACCTGGCGGCCCAGCCGGAGGACGGGATTGAGCGCGCTCGCCGGATCCTGGAAGATCATGGCGATGCGTCCGCCCCGCACCCGGTCCAGCACCGCCGGCGGCGCGCCGACGAGTTCCTGCCCCTCCAACTGCACGCTGCCGCCGACCTTCGCCCGCCCGGGGAGCAGGCCCAGCGCGGCAAGCCACGTGACCGACTTGCCGCAACCGGACTCGCCGACGAGACCGAGGGCTTCGCCCCGCGCGACGCTCAGGTCGATGCCGTGGAGCGCGCGGACTCCGTCGAAGGTGACGGTCAGGCCGCGGATCGTGATCAGGTCGTCGGATTGCGGAGCCATCGCGCCTAGACCATGTTGCCGGCGCGGAGATCCATGACCTCGACCGGATACGCCTGCCACGGGACGGCCTTGGCCTTGCCGTAGAACATGGTGAGGTCGTGCAGGGCCGTGCCCGGCGGATCGATCACATCGTCGATCTCCAGCATCTGCCGGAAGACGCGCCGGCGCTCCTCCGGGTCGAGCGAACCCTGCAGCACGGGGCAGAGCGCGTTGAACGCGTCGTTCTTCCAGGTCTTCGCCACGGTCTGGACGTTGCCACAGCGGGTGATCGCACGAGCCATGATCGGTCGTCCTGTCCTCACACCGATGTCAGGCTCATCGCGCCGATCGGCGAACCTGGAAGGCGTCGCGCTCGGCGCGCTCGCGCGCACCGACCTCAACTTCGTCCACCCCAGTTCTCGGCGCGGAAATCCATCGCGAAGGCGGGCGAAGCCTTCCAGGCGAGCGCCCTGGGCTTGGCCGTGAAGGTCGAATTCTGGTGGAGCACGGTGTAGGCGGGGTCCTCGCGCTCCGCGATCTCGAGCATCCGGCGGAAGACCTGCTTGCGGCGGGCACGGTCCATCGAGGTCTCGAGTTCGACCGACAGCGTGTTGAATTCCGGGTGGCTCCACTCGCCGACCTGCTGTTGCTGGCCGTTGGGGCCGTGCTGGTTCACGAGCGAGGAGACGGGATCGCTGAACAGCGCGGAGTTGGACCAGTCCCGCACGGCGCGGGTCGGCGTGCGCTCGAAGACCTGCTGCCAGTTCTCCTTGACCTGGATCTCGACGTTGAGCCCGGCCTCCTTCCACATCTCGACCAGGACTTGTGCGGTCGACACCTGATTGGTGTAGTAGTTGTTGAGAAGCCGATAGGGGATCGGATCGCCCCGGTAGCCCGCCTGCTTGACGAGATCCCGCGCCAGGCCGGGATCGTAAGCCGGCACAGACCAGTCCTCGATGAACATGTCGCCGTAAAAGGGCCATTGCAGGCCCTTCGGGATGGCGGTGCGACCGGCCCAGAGCGACTCGACGATCGCCTGCCGATCGATCGCATGCGTCATCGCCCGGCGGACCAGCGGGTCGGCGAGTTGGGCGTGATTCCGATCGAACACCGTCAGCCGATGATTCGGGATCGGACCGCCATGAACCTCGAAGGCCGGGTTCGTCTCGATCTGCGCGATCTGGTCCGGGGGGATGTCGCAGGCGAAAAGGTACTCGCCGGAGAGCAGCCCCGCGATGCGCGCGGCGGTCTCGGGCACCTCGACGAAGCGGATCGATTTCAGCGGCGGGCGCCCGCCCCAGTAGGCGTCATGCGCCTCGAGCAGCAGCGAGACATCGGGACGGTATTCGGCGACGCGATAGGGCCCCGTGGTGACCGGCTTGTTCGCCCAGTCGGCATAGGTCCTTGCCTCCTCAAAAGCGCGCCGGTTCATAATCTCGCTGCCGTAGCGCGAGAGTCGGCCTTCGAGCGTCACGTCCGGCGTGGCGTTCACGAAGCGGACGGTGTCCCTGTCGACGATCTCGACGCCGAGCAAGGCCGGCCAGTTGCGCCGGGCCACTGCCGGAACCTCAAGGGGAAGCTCCTTCGAGCCCCGGCCGCCGCCGATCGAGAAATCGGCCGCGATGGTCTTGCCCGCGCTCGGCTGGGTGTCGCCGAACATCCGCTCCCGGCCGAACGTGAAGGCGACGTCTTCCACTGTCAGCGCGTCGCCGTTGTGGAACCGGACGCCCCGCCGCAGCGTGAGTTCGACGACGCGCTCATCGATCCGCCGCCATCCGGTGGCGAGGCCGGGTACAGATTCGAGCTGGCCGCGCCAGTTCCGACCGATCAGGCCTTCCCAGAGGGACGAGAAGAAGACGCGCTCGCCGACATTGGACTGTTCGCGCAGCACATCCAGCGTGTTGGTGTTGGACACCTTCTGCACGGCCACCGTGATCGACGGTCGCGCGTCGGCCTGAGCGAGCGCGGCGTGCCGGATGACGAACGGGGCGGCGACGCCCGCCGCGAGCGCCTGTCGGCGCGTGATCGAGGACTCCGCCACCTGCCCCTCCGTCGCCGCTGACGGCAGCGTCCGTTACGGCGTGGCGATGAAGCTTGCATGACTGTTGTTGCGGGTTGGCGTGGCGCCCCTAATCGAGGCTCGCCGTTCGACGGGACGGCGCCCGCGTTGCGCTCACGGAATGAATTGGATGCTTCTTGCGGGATCCTGATGTCGCCTTGCGGCCAAGTTCTCACATCCTTACCGGGCACCCCTCCACATTCGCGTTCCGGGAGCGGCGCGGATCGGCGGGCGTCAGTTCAGCGTGCGGTCAGCGACGACCATGACCTTGCGCCAGACGCCGAGGAGGCTGACCTGCGGAACGCGGCCGTCCGCAGCGACCGAGACCGTCGCGGTGCGACCGGAGACTAGCCGGGCCTGGTCGGGAACGCCGTCGAGCTTGATCCGCACGGGGATGCGCTGCGCCAGCCGCACCCAGGCGAAGGTCGGGTTGACGTTGGCGAGCAGGTTCGCGCCAGCGGTGCGCTCCCGATCCTCGATGCCGCCCGCGACGCTCTCGACATGGCCGGTGATGACTCCGTCCTCGCCCATCAGGCGGATGCTGGCCCGGTCGCCGACATGGATGCGCGGCAGCTTGGTCTCCTCGAAATAGCCCTCGACCCGGAGCGTGTCGCCGTCGACCAGCGCCATCACGCCCTTGCCGGTGTTGACGTAATTGCCCGGCCGCAGCTCCATGTTGGTGATGCGGCCGTTGACCGAGGCCTTCACCGCGGAGCGGTCGAGATTGAGCTTGGCGACGTCCCGGTCGGCCAGGGCCTGGTCGTAGGCGGCCTTCGCCGACAGGTCCGTCGCCCGGGCGAGCTCGACCTTCTGCTGCGAGACGGCGGCATCGCTGAGCCGCGCATAGCGGAGATAGTCGGCGGCGGCCTGCTCGGCACTGGCCTTCTTGCCGTCGACCACGGCCTCGGCCTGGCGCAGGGCCAGGGTGAAGCGCTCGGGGTCGATCCGGAACAGCACGTCGCCGCGCTTCACCACCTGGTTGTCCTCGACCAGGACCTCGGTGACCAGGCCCGAGACGTCGGGCGCCACGGCGACCACGTCGGCGCGCACGCGCCCGTCACGGGTCCAGGGGGCCTCCATGTAGTAGTCCCACAGGGCGAGCCCGACGACGATCGCGGCCGCCACCATGGCGAGGGTGACGATCAGGCGGAATGAGAGGGTTAGCAGCCGGGTCATGGGAGAAGCCGAACGGTCGGGGACAGGAGCACGGTGAGGGAGGGGGGCGGTCGCCGCGCGGTCACGACATCAGCGGCAGCGCCACCGAGACGACGCACCCGAGCAGCACGACGTAGAGTGCGAGGTCGAAGAGCGGGCGGTGCCAGACCAGGCGGTAGAACCCGATCCGGTCCAGGATGCCGCGCGCCACCAAGCTGATCAGGAAGGCGAGCAGCATCCAGGCTGCGAGGCACGGGACGAAGACCCCGTAGAGGTCGAGTTCACCGGTCATGCCGCGAGCCCCGGTCGCATGGTGATCGACAGGCTCGGCTGCCAGGGGGACGCGTCGGGAAACAGGCCGCGGCGGATCCCCACCAGACCGAGAAGAGCCGCCCGGTGGGACGCCTGCTGCAGGTGCGTCGCGGTGGCGTCCATCGCGGCATCGATCGTGGCCAGGAGCGCGATGGGCGGATGCGCGGCGCGCGTGCGGAAATACTCCGCCAGGGCGGCCAGGAGGCGTTCGACGCCCGTCCGCGCCTCGCGCGACAGCCGCCGGCGGTCCCGGCGCAACTCAACGACGTTGATCCCGACCCGCACCTCGGCGACGAGATCGGCGGTCCATTCGGCATCCTCGGGCGGGAGCGCGGCGAGCCGCGGCGCGATCAGGCCGACCCGATCGAGCATGATCGCCGCGAGTTCGAGGCCGTTCTCGGCGCCGCGGCGCTCGGCGGCGTCCGCCAGGCTCCGGCGGTTCACAAATCGCAGGCGTCGCGCCGTCCAATCGGCCCCGACTGATCGGACCAGCCGCGTCACCACCGCCGCGATCCACATCCCGGTGATCACGGCGACCGAGGCGTTGGTGAAGGCCGCGAAATCGCCGGTGTAGCTGCCCTGGAGCGCGATCATGGCCGAGCCGTTGACGGCGGCGCCCATCGCGATCGGCGCCGTCCGCGGCTGGGTCATGCAGAGGCCGCAGAGGATCAGGGCCGGGGCCAGCGCCAGCGCCAGCATCTCGAAGCTGGTCGCCCTCGGAAGCACGGCGAACAGGTAGAGGCCGGCCACGACGCCGCCGACGATAGCCGAGTTGGCGAAGCCGACGATGGACGGGGCCGGGTCGTCCTGGACGGCGAAGAAGCAGCAGGCGACGGCCGCCATCATCGGCGCGCCGGACCCGTCGGGCCAGCCGGTGGCGATCCAGATCGCGCAGCAGAGCAGGATGGAGAGGAACACGCCGACCGCCGACAGCAGGGCCATGCCGTGATCGCGATGCCGGATCGAGCGGGCCTTGGCCGTGTACTGGAAGGCGAGGTCCTCCGTGACGGGCGTGCCGTCGACGACGTGCCGCTGCAGCAGCCGCGCATCCTGGCGCAGATCGATGAAGTCGCGCAGGCGCGCGACGAGGCTCGCGAGGACCACGTCCGACCAGCGCGAGCCCTGCCCCAGGCGCGGGTCGACGGCGTCCACGGCGGAGCGCATGCGCCCGGCGGCATCCGGATCCGTCGTCCCGGAGGCGATCCATGCGGCCATCTCGTCGAGAACGCCGCGGATGCGTGCGGGAAGCGCTCCGGCCTGGTCCAGCGTCGCGATGCGGTCCGCGATGGCAGAGACGATGGGCAGGACCATCAGCATGTGCTGGCGCAGGGTCGCCATGGCGGCGGCCGAGCGCTCGCCACCGGTCATGTCGTAGCGCAGCGGCGTCGCCAGCGCATCGAACGCCAAGGCGTCGGAGGCGAGCCGCAGGCGCCGGGCCTGCGTGTCCCGAGCCCCGCCGGTCCGACCGAGCACGTCGGCGACCCAGCCCCGCGCGTCGCGCAGCCAGAGGTCGAGCCGCCCTGCGATCAGGGGGGCCACGGAGCGGGGCAGGACGAGGGTGGAGACGAGGCTGGCGCACAGGATGCCCAGCAGGATCTCCTCGGCGCGGGCGACCGCCGTATCGAACATCGACCCCGGCTCGCCCACGGCGGGAAAGCCGATCAGCGCCGCGGTGTAGCCGCCGAGCATCATCAGGTAGCTGCTCGGGGTCCGGTCCAGCAGCGAGACGTACAGGCAGAGGGCGACCCAGAACGCGATGGCGAGGGTCAAAAGCTCCGGCGCGTTCGCGAGATTGGGGACCAGGATCACGGTCACCGTCGCGCCCAGCAGGGTGCCGAGCACTCGGTAGAGCGCCTTCGAGCGCGTCGCGCCCGCCAGGACCTGGCTGGTGATGTAGACCGTGCCCAAGGCCCAGTACGGCCGCGGCAGGTCGATCCATAGGGCGAGGTACAGGGCCAGCATCGCCGCCGTGTAGGTCTTGATCGCGAAGGACCAGTCTTGCCAACCGGGAAGGTTCATTCCGCGGCCTCCTCGGGCACCGGGCCCGCGGGCAGGTTGCGGCTGTAGCGCTGGATGGCCTGGAACACGCGCAAGCTGGCCTCGATATCGGCGCTGTCGACCTCGGCGAACACCGCGTCCCGCAGCCTGGTGAGCTCGGCCTCCATCCGGGCGACCACCGTCTTCCCGGCCGGCGTGAGGCTGAGGACCTTCGCGCGGCGGTCGGTCGGATCCTCCATGCGCACGATCAGGCCCGCCGCGCCGAGCTGGTCGAGGAGCCGCACCAGCGAGGGCCCCTCGATGCCCACGGCCTCGGCTAGCGCGTTCTGGCGGGGATGCCCGTCGAGGCGCCCGATCAGGATCAGGGGCAGCGCGGTCGCGTCCGACAGGCCATGCGCCTCGGCGACGGCGTTGGCCGCCCGACGCCATTGGCGCCCGGCCAACAGCAGGGTGTGGGTATAGGTCTGGCGCTGACGGTCGAAAGTCTCGGACACCGGCGGTGACCTCTCGGGGCTTTGCGCGCGGCTCTGGTGAGGACCGTGCAGACCTATTAAATAGTGTTCTACCTATTAGGTCGCGCGGATGGCCGTTGCCAAGCCCTTCGGCATGTCCCCGTCGCATACGTGCCTACCGATCTCGTGCTGATAGATAGCATACTATCTTTACGCACGCAGATCGTTGTGTGTCTCTTGCCGGTTTCAAGCTGCGCGATGCCGATCCGCGCTCGGCGCTGGTCGCCGACCCGAACTATCCGGCGACCTTGAGGACATGCGCAGGATAGTCGCTGGCGTGCTCGAGTCGCCGGCGCTCCGGCACCTGCTCGAGGACAATCCGGAACGCCTGCCGGGCCGGACCGTCAGGACGCACGTCCGCTCACGAAAGCGATCCATGTCGGCAGCTCCGACGCAGTCGAGTCGCGAGAAATTCGCCAGCGCGACCTCCGCTCAACCGCCTCAGCACCTCCGGATCAGACGATCCTCTTCCGAACAATTTGCGCTTTCGGCCAAATATCAGATCTTCCCGTCTCCTACACTTTATCGTGGCGTCCCGCCGCCCCGAAAGACCGGTCTGGTGCCGATCCAGAGAGGCCGTTTCGTAAGACAGGCGTCGAACGCCTATCCATTCCCGAAGGATAACACCCGCGTTCCGATGGGACCGGCGCTGATCGTCGGCCCCGTCGGATGGATCGCGTTGTCAGACCCCTGACGCCGTCAGGCCGCGGCGGACTTGCCGAGCTGGTCGAGGAGCCGCTGCGCCGCCGCGGCCGAGGAGGCAGGGTTCTGGCCGGTGATCAGGTGGCCGTCGGCGACGACGTGAGAGGCCCAATCGTCGCCGCGCGAGAAGCGTCCGCCGTTCTCCTTCAGGACGTTCTCGACGAGGAACGGCACCACCTTCGTCAGCCCGACCGCCTCCTCCTCGGTGTTGGTGAAGCCGGTGACGGTCTTGCCGCTGACCAGCGGCTTGCCGTCCGGGCCCTTGACGTGCCGCAGCACGCCCGGCGCGTGGCAGACCAGAGCGACCGGCTTGCCGGCCGCAAACGTCTTCTCGATCAGCCCGATCGAGGTGGCATCCTCGGCGAGATCCCAGAGCGGGCCATGGCCGCCGGGATAGAACACGGCATCGAACGCGTCCGGTGAAACGCTCGACAGCGTCAGGGTGTCGGCCAGGGCTGCCTTCGCCTGCGCATCCGCGGCGAAGCGCCGGGTGGCGTCGGTCTGCGAGGACGGCTCGTCGCTCTTCGGGTCGAGGGGCGGCTGGCCGCCCTTCGGCGAGGCGAGGGTCACGTCGACCCCCGCATCCTTGAAGACGTAATAGGGCGCGGCGAATTCCTCCAGCCAGAAGCCGGTCTTCTTGCCGGTGTCGCCGAGCCGGTCGTGCGAGGTCAGAACCAACAGGATCTTCATGGCAATCATCCTTCATGGGGCGGCCGCGCCGGGCCGCATATGTTGCCGCGCGCGGCGGCGTCAGGGGGCGATGCGGATCACGAGCTTTCCGAAGTTCTCACCTCGGAGCAGCCCGATGAAGGCATTGGGCGCGTTCTCGAGGCCATCGACAATGTCCTCGCGCAGCTTGACCTGTCCCTCGGCGACCCAAGCCTTCATGGCGTCGAGGAAGGCTGCGAACTCGGGCCCGTAATGGTCCGAGATGATGAAGCCCTGCATGCGGATGCGCTTGACCAGCAGCGTGTACGCGAGCCGCGGAAGCCGGTCGGGCCCGGGCGGCGGGGCGGTGTCGTTGTAATGGGCGATGAGCCCGCAGACCGGGATCCGCGCGTGGACGTTGAGCAGCGGCAGCACCGCGTCGAACACCGGGCCGCCGACATTCTCGTAGTAGATGTCGATCCCGTCGGGCACGGCGCGCCGGAGTGCCTCGGCGAAGGCGGGGTCCCGCCGGTCGATGCAGGCGTCGAACCCGAGTTCGTCGGTGACGAAACGGCACTTGTCCGCGCCGCCGGCGATGCCGACCACCCGGCAGCTCTTCAGCTTGGCGATCTGGCCGACAACCGCCCCAACCGGCCCCGAGGCCGAGGCGACCACCAGGGTCTCGCCGGCCTTCGGCTCCCCGATCGTCAGCAGGCCGTGCCAAGCCGTGAAGCCGGGCATGCCGAGCACGCTGAGCGCATACGAGGGATGCGCAAAATCCGGTCCCAACCGGGTCAGGTTGGTCCCGTCGGAGAGCGCGTAATCCTGCCACTCGCCGAACCCGGTCACCAGATCGCCCGGCTTGAAGTCGGGATGGCGGGACAGCGCGACGCGCGCGACCGTGGCGCCGCCCATCACCGCGCCGAGCGCCACCGGCTCGACATAGGACGGGCCTTCGCTCATGCGCCCGCGCATATAGGGATCGAGCGACAGGTAGAGGTTGCGCAGCAGGATCTGGCCCTCGGCGGGCTCGGGCCGGGGGACCTCCTCCAGGCGGAAATCCTCGGGCACCGGCTCCCCGCGCGGGCGGGCCGCCAGCACGATGCGGCGGTTCTTGTCCTGTGACATGATCGGCCTCCCGGATCAGAGCGCGGCTTCGAGGATGCGGCGGCTGACCGTGGGGGTGATGTCGCCGTGCTCGCCGATCGCCGTCATGCCGTGGGCTTCGAGCTGGGCGACCAGCGGATCGATCGCGGCCGCGTCGAGCCCGTAATCGGCGAGCCGCGTCCGGATGCCGAGCCCGTGGAAGAAGTCCTCGGTCCTGGCGATCGCGGCATTGATGCGGGCATCCTCCGTGCCGTCGGTGATGCCCCAGACACGCTCGGCATATTGCAGCAGCTTGCCGCGCTTCGCCGCGCGCCGGTCGCGCAGCAGCGACGGCAGCACCACCGCGAGCGTCCGGGCATGGTCGATCCCGTGCGCCGCGGTCAGCTCGTGCCCGATCATGTGGGTCGCCCAATCCTGCGGCACGCCCGCGCCGATCAGGCCGTTGAGCGCCAGCGTCGCGGTCCACATCAGGTTGGCGCGCAGATCGTAATCCGCGGGCGCCGCCACCGCCTTCGGGCCGATCTCGATCAGCGTCTGCAACAAGCTTTCGGCGAATCGATCCTGCACCAGCGCCCCGACCGGATAGGTCAGGTACTGCTCGACCACGTGGGTGAAGGCATCGGCCACGCCGTTGGCGACCTGCCGGGCCGGCAGGGTGAAGGTCTTGGTCGGATCCAGGATCGAGAATTGCGGGAAGCAATGATCGCTGAGGAAAGCGAGCTTGGAGGTGGTCGCCCGGCGGGTGATGACCGAGCCCTTGTTCATCTCGGACCCGGTGGCCGGCAGCGTCAGGACGCTCGCCAGGGGCAGGGCCCGCTCGACGTTGGCGCCGTGCGTTTCCAGGATCGACCAGGGATCGCCTTCGAACGGCACCGCCGCGGCGACGAACTTCGTCCCGTCGATCACCGAGCCGCCACCGACGGCGAGCAGGAAGTCGCGCCCCTCACGGCGCACCTGCTCCACCGCCTTCATGAGCGTCTCGAAGGTGGGATTGGGCTCGATGCCGCCGAATTCCGCCACATCGCGGTCGCCGAGCGCCGCTTTTACCTCGTCGAGGGTGCCGTTCTTGCGGGCGCTCTCGCCGCCATACAGGACGAGCACGCGCGCGGCCTGCGGAACGAGGTCGGCGAGCCGGGGAATGGTGTTGCGCCCGAACACGATCCGGGTGGGATTGTAGAATTCGAAGTCGAGCATCATCCATCTCCTATTAGACTGGTCGTCTATAATTTCGGCCAGTCGATTTGCAGATGTGGTTTCCCGGCAGGTGCCCCGATTCGGTCCTAGTTGGGCGTGTCGAGGTTCAGGATCTGCCGGGTTGCGACCAAGGCCGCCTCGAGCGGCTCGGCGTCGCGGGTGATCTTGGCCCGCAGACTGGCACCGAGCCAGAGCTGGTACAGGGTTTCGGCGAGCCGATGGGCATCGGCCGGCCGGTCGAGCGAGCCGTCCGCCACAGCGACGCCGATGATGGAGGCAAGCCGGCGGATGATCGCCGTCGTCCCGCGCAGCAGGACGCCGCGCATCCCCTCGGAAAGATCGGCGACTTCGGCCCCGAGCTTTACCGCCAGGCATTTGCCTTGCGGATCGCAGGTTGCCTGGGTATCGCGCCAGGTCTGCCAATAGAGCATCAGCCGCTCGGCGCCGGTGAGCCCGGGCCGAGCGAACGTCGCGTCGAGTTCCCTGAGGTAATCGGAGAAATAGTTCTCGAGCAGCGCCTCCCCGAACGCGTCTTTCGATTTGAAATAGTGATAGAACGAGCCCTTTGGCACCCTGGATGCAACAAGGATCTCGTTGAGACCGACCGCGGAAAACCCTTTACCGCCCATAATGACCTGAGCCGTATCAAGGATCTGCTGCCGGACATCCGGATGCTGGGCTGCCGTGACGGTCATGATCTTCCATTTATCTTTAAACAGACCGGTCGTCTAGGGGCTGATGTGATTTGGTGGTCTACCCCTCCAGACACGATGCTGTGTGGCGACGCGCAGTTCGCGCGTGACATCATCTGCTTAAGCGGGCGACGTGTGCGATCGGGCAGGATACGGACAGAGACTTTCTCTATCAGAGACTTTGAGAAAACGGCGATTTTTCCAATCCCTCGCCCGGTAGGCCAAGAAGCTCGCCGGCGATACTTGGATGATTCTCAAGCAATCCGAGGGCTCGATCGGCGACACGCGGCATGCATTCGCTTCCGAGGCCCATCAAGCCCCGGCCGCTTGAGATACCGAGCCAGAAGCGTCTCTGCCTTGTCGCAAGCGGCGTCATCGTCGTCGCGGTTGTTGTCGCCTTCATGCAGCGCGGAGAAGGCGTGTCCCCCACGGATGCAAGAGCGCTTTGCAGAACGCTTCGTCGGTGATGTCACTTGGCGACAGGATGGCCTTGCGACCCTCGGCCTGAAGGGCCCCAGGCCATCCTGCCCGCAATCCGGCGAGGTTGCTCAAGATCGACTTGTACGGCGGCCTCGACCGCATCACGTCGGGTCGTTGCCTCGAACGCGAGAACCCGCGCGACATCGAACTGACCGGCCGCCCAATGCCCGGTGTCGAGACGCTGGCCGATTTCCGCAAGGACAACAGCCCCTACCCTCAGCGAGGCGCCGCGCTTGCCCCGGACCGGCTCGCCGCCAGCGCTGCCGCCTTGCCGGCCGCCGCGTAGAGGTTGATCCGGGAATAGACCCCGAACTCCGAGCCGTCGTCCAGGAAGCCGCCGCCGGGGCCCTGCGTCTCGGTCAGGATGGCGTTGGCCTCGGCGAGCGTCAGCGCCGGGAAGGCCGCGGTCAGCAGGTGGCCGGCCTCCGGGGCCAGCGTGCCGACATCCTCCCGGGCGTTGGCGGTGGCGTCGTGCACGACAGGCAACCCGTAGGACTGGGTCGCCTCGTAGAAGGCCGCGTTGGCGGCTGCGTCCTTGAACCGGCCGGTGTCCCGGGCCGCGCAAGCCGCCACCGCGTCGCCGCAGCCGGCCTTGAGCGCGTCGGTCATGGCCGCCCGGGCCTCCTTCAGAAGCGCCTGGTAATCGGTCACGCCGACGCGCTTGTCCGCATCGGTCGCGTTCGCGTCGATCACCGCGGGGTTCTTCCGGATCTGGCCGACATAGGCCGGGTCGTTGGCGAGCAGATGCGCCACCGCGTGGAGCGAGGTCGCCCGCCCGCCGATCACGTCCATGGCGTAATGCGCCCCGACGACGATCCGGTGATTGCCGTATTCGGCGCCGCGGACGATCATATGCTGGTAGCGCTCCGGCACCAGCAAGGCGAGGACCAGCGACTCGGTGTAGCCGTAGGTGGTGTGGCCGCTCGGATAGGACGGGATGTCGAGGAGGTCCTGCTTCGGGCCGCGCAGCCAGTCGAGGCTGGAGACCTCGCCACCGAGGTAATCCGTGCCCCGGTATGCTAAAACCTTCGGGAGGGTCTGGAACGGCCGAGCATTGCCGAAGGCGTCGGAGCCCGGGCCACCCGCCGGCCGGCCATAGGCCTTGCCGAACACATCGGTGACGCCGCCATCGCCGAGGATCGCGGCGGCTTCGGCAGAGACCGCAGTCTTGCCGTCGGTGGTCGCGTTCGCGAAGAAATACTTGCCGGCGTTCGAGTCCGACTTGGTCACGTCGTTCGTGTAGCCGATCAGACGAGCGATAGACGGCGCAGCGCTGGTGAAGGCATTCTTATCGATTTGGCGCGCCTTCGCCTGATAGGCGGCGGCGAGCGTCGTGCCGAGCCCGTCGGCCAGCTGGGTGGCGTTGCCATCGGTGACAGAGCAGTCCTCCAACGCCAATTGCTGCTGCTTGGGAAACGGCAGCAGTGTCGGCTGCTGGACAGTGCCGGTCTGGATCTCGCCGGTCACGCGCAGGTTCGCGTCGAGCGCCGCCTTGCCGACGGGCGTGGCCAGCAACCGGGCAACCGGGGCCAGGCCGCGCAGGGCCGCGAGATTGGTGGCCGACTGTGCCCATACAGGGACCGGCAGTCCGATGCAGAGCAGCGCCGACCCGATCCTCAACGCCCCGATCATGCCCAAGCCTCCTGCTCCGGCCGGTCATGCAGCCGGCTTCCGGGTGGTGCGTGGTAGAGCCGCCGCATGACCTGGGCGTGACACAATGTTACATCAGCAAACCGTTGCGGAAGGCGGCGGCGTTCGTCCGGTGGCTACGGGGCCAGCCATATCCTGTCCCTGCGCGGCGTAATCCTTGTGCATGGTCATGGCGTCGCCCCCCTGACCATGGGAGCCCTCCTCCGCCTATCGATCGCGTATCGGAGGTGCACCTGAAACCGAGGGACGATCGGCCGTGCGGCGTAGGCTGGGCCCCGACGCGTCGCGGCAGGCCAAGCGAGTGTCGCTGACAGGGCAGCGGGGTGGTGGAGCGGCGGGGATACTCGTGGGGCCTGATCGGCTTCGGAGGTCCCATGCTCGACGTGACGCCGACCCCTCTCCAGCGTCTCCTGCAGGAGCGCCGTCGCGGCTACAGCCTGCCGGCCGCGTTCTATGTCAGCCCCGAGGTGTTCGAGGCTGACATGGCGGTCATCTTCGGCCGCCACTGGATCTATGTCGGCGTCGAGCCGGACGTGCCGGAGGCCGGCGACGTGATGGTCGTCGATATCGGCCGGACCTCGGTGGCGATCGTGCGCGACGACGACGGCGCGGTCCGGGCCTTCCACAATGTCTGCCGCCACCGGGGCGCGCGGCTGGTCCACGAGGAGAAGTCGACGGTCGGCAACCTCGTCTGCCGCTACCATTCCTGGACCTACGACCTCACCGGCGCCCTCATCCATGCCGAGCATATGGGGCCGGATTTCAGGAGGGACTGCCACGGGCTGAAGCCGGTCCACATCCGCTCGCTCGAAGGCCTGCTGTTCATCTGCCTTTCGGACGACCCGCCTGCCGATTTCGACGCGATGGCCGCCCGTCTCGGCCCCTACATCGCGCCGCACAACGTGCGGGACACGAAGGTCGCCTTCCAGAAGGACATCATCGAGCCCGGCAACTGGAAGCTCACGATGGAGAACAACCGCGAGTGCTATCACTGCGGTGCGAACCATCCCGAATTGACCGTCCCGCTCTTCGCCTACGGATTCGGCTTCGCCCCCGAGGAGATGGACGCGCACGACCGCGCCAATGCCGAGCGCTACGGCTGCCTCCTCAAGAGCCGCCATGCCGAGTGGGAGGCGGAGGGGCTGCCCTCGCAGGAAGTCGAGGAGCTCGACACGATGATCACGGGCTTCCGCACCGAGCGCCTGCCGCTCGACGGCGAGGGCGAATCCCACACGCTCGACACCAAGGCCGCCTGCCGGAAGCTGCTCGGCCAGTTCACGAACGCGAAGCTCGGCGGCCTGTCCGTGTGGACGCAGCCGAATTCCTGGCACCACTTCCTCGGCGACCACATCGTCACCTTCTCGGTGCTGCCGCTCGATGCCGAGCGCTCGCTCCTGCGCACCAAGTGGCTGGTGCACAAGGATGCGGTCGAGGGCGTGGACTACGACCTCGCCAACCTGACCGGCGTCTGGGACGCCACCAACGACCAGGACAGCGAACTCGTCGGCTTCTGCCAGCAGGGCGTTCGCAGCCCCGCCTACGAGCCCGGCCCGTACTCGCCCAACACCGAGATGCTCGTCGAGAAGTTCTGCAACTGGTATGTCGGCCGCATGGCCGCGCATCTCGGGCGCTGACGATGCCGTCGGCTCCCGCCGCGATCGAGCCGGCCGCCGCGCGCCTCGCGGCCCCCACGCCCTGGGATGCGGAGGCCGACGACCTCCTGACCTGCATCGCCGTGCGCGCGGAGACCCACGACGTGAAGACCTTCGTGCTCGCCCCCCGCGAGCCCCGGAGCTTCACCTACGCGCCGGGCCAGTTCCTGACCTTCGCGTTCGAGATCGGCGGCGAGACGATCCATCGCTGCTACACGATCTCCTCGGCGCCGACCCGGCCGCATGCCCTGTCCGTCACGGTCAAGCGCGTGCCCGGCGGCCCGGTCTCGAACTGGCTGCACGAGACCCTCAGGGTCGGCGAGACCGTGCGAGCCCTGGGGCCGATGGGCGAGTTCTCCTGCTTCACCCATCCGGCCGCCCGATACCTGCTCCTGTCCGGCGGCAGCGGCGTCACGCCGATGATGTCGATGGCGCGCACCTTCCACGATCTCGGCGGCGGGCGGGACATCGCCTTCGTCCACGCCGCCCGGAGCCCGGCGGATATCGTCTTCCGCTCCGAACTGGAGCTGATGGCGCGGCTCGATCCGGCCTTCCGGTTCCACGCGATCTGCGAGGGCGATGCGACGGGCGAGTCTTGGACGGGCCGGAGGGGGCGGCTGTCCCTGGCGATCCTGCGCGAGGCCGTCCCGGACTTCCTCGAGCGCGAAGTCTTCGTCTGCGGCCCGAAGCCCTACATGGATGCGGTTCGGGCGATGCTGGCCGACGCCGGCTTCGACATGACCCGGCACCATGAGGAAAGCTTCGATTTCGGCGCGCTGCCGGAGGTCGAGCAGGAGGCCGCCCGCGAGGCGGAACAGGTCCTCGATGAACCCGCGCCGGCAGGCGGCGTGCGGACCTTCCGGGTGGAGTTCGCCAAGACCCGCCGGGTGCTGGAATGTCCGGAAGACACGACGGTGCTCGAAGCCGCCCGCAAGGCCGGGCTTCGCCTGCCCTCGTCCTGCGCCAAGGGCCTGTGCGGCACCTGCAAGTCGAAGGTCGCATCCGGCACCGTCGCGATGACCCATGCCGGCGGCATCCGCCAGCGCGAGATCGATGCCGGCATGGCGCTGCTGTGCTGCTCCAAGCCGACCAGCGACCTCGTCATCGAGCGGTGAGGGGCGGCCCCGGCCATTCCCCGTCCCACCCGCGTCCAGATCACTCCAAGATCACCCTTTTGCCTTCGGGAGTCGTCCCGTGATCGCCAATGCCGACGCGCTGCTGAAGCCCCTGACCATCAAGGGTCTCACCATCCGCAATCGCGTGATGTCGACGAGCCATGCGCCGGGCTACGGCCGGGACGGCAAGCCGCAGGAGCGCTACCAGCTCTATCACGCCGAAAAGGCGAAGGGCGGGATCGGGCTGACCATGTTCGGCGGCTCGTCCTCGGTCGCTCCCGATTCTCCGGCCGCCCCCTGGAACCAGATCTCGGTGGCCGACGACTCGGTGATCCCGTTCTTCCGGGATTTCTCCGACCGGGTGCACGCCCATGGCGGCAAGCTGATGATTCAGCTGACCCATATGGGCCGGCGCACCAAGTGGGACACCGAGCATTGGCTCCCCACGATCTCCCCGTCGCCCCGGCGCGAACCGGCGTCCCGCACCGTCCCGAAGGAGATGGAGGCGGAGGATATAGCCCGCGTCGTGAAGAGTTTCGCGCAGGCGGCGCGCCGCTGCCGAGAGGGCGGCCTCGACGGATGCGAGGTCTCGGCCGCCCACGGCCACCTGATCGATCAGTTCTGGTCGCCCTCGGTCAACCAGCGCACGGACCAATACGGTGGCAGCCTCGAGAACCGGATGCGGTTCGGCATCGAGGTGCTGGAGGCGATGCGGGCCGAAACTGGTGACGCTTACGTGATCGGCATCCGGATGTCCGGCGACGAGATGATCGCCGACGGCCTGTCCCAGGAGGATTGCCTGACGATCGCCACGGAATACGCCAAGCGCGGCCTCGTCGACTTCCTCAACGTGCTGGGCGGCCAGGCGCGGGACCACATCGCCCACGCGATCTCCCTGCCGAACATGTCGTTCCCGGTGGCGCCGTTCCTGTTCCTGCCGAGCGCGATCAAGCGCGAGGTGGACGTGCCGGTCTTTCACGCCCAGCGGGTCACGGACCTGGCCACCGCCGCCCGCGCGGTCGCCGAGGGCCATGTCGACATGGTGGCGATGACCCGCGCTCACATCGCCGATCCGCATCTCGTGAGGAAGCTTTCCGAGGGACGGGCCGACGACATCCGGCAATGCGTGGGCGCCGGCTATTGCATCGACCGCATCTATGTCGGCGGCGACGCCTTGTGCATCCAGAACGCCGCCACCGGCCGCGAGGCGACGATGCCGCACGAGATCCGCAAGGCGGATGTCCGCCGCAGAATCGTGGTGATCGGCGCCGGGCCGGCCGGCCTGGAGGCGGCCCGGGTCTGCGCCGAGCGCGGCCACGCCGTCGTGCTGTTCGAGAAGGGCGCCCAGGCCGGCGGCCAGATCGCGATCGCCGCCAAGGCCGGCTGGCGCGAGGCCATGTCGGGCATCACCCGCTGGCTGGTCGGGCAGGTGACCAAACACGGGGTCGATCTGCGCCTCAATACGGCGGCGAGCGAGGCGGCGGTGCGCGCCGAGCGACCGGACGTCGTCATCGTGGCGACGGGCGGCACGCCGTTCCGCGGCCACGCCAAGGGCGCCGAGCAGCATGCGGTGACCACCGCCGAGGTGCTGACCGGCGCGGTCGAGCCAACCGGGTCGGTGCTGCTCTACGACGAGATGGGCCAGCACAACGCCGCTTCGGTCGCCGAGCATCTGGCCAAGCGCGGCTGCTTGGTGGAAATCGCCACCCACGACCGGATGGTCGCCGAGGAGGTCGGTACCACCAACCAGCCGATCCACCTGCGCGAACTCTACAAGCTTGGCGTGGTGATGACGCCGAACATGGAGCTGATCGAGATCTACCCCGAGGGCAACCGCTTCGTCGCGGCGCTGCGCAACACCATGACCGATGCCGAGGAGGAGCGCCTCGTCGACCGCATCGTCGTGGATCACGGGACGTTGCCGGTCGACGGCCTCTACCGCGCCCTCAAGGGCGGCTCGGTCAACCGGGGCCAGACCGACCAGGACGCTCTCCTGCGCGGCGAGCCGCAGCGCTACGACCTGTCCAAGGGCTACGCCCTCTACCGGATCGGCGACGCGGTGGCCGGCCGCAACATCCATGCGGCGATCTACGACGCCCTGCGCCTGTGCAAGGACCTTTGAGCACGCCCATGGCCGGCCGCGACCGTCCGAGCCCGGACCACAAAACATGACCGGTCTTGCTTCCCTGACCACGGTGTTTCCCGGCCTCGTCTGGGCGATGGCGGCGCTGGCGCTCGTCCAGGCGTCGCGCCGCGCGGCCCTCTGGCGGCTCGGCACGGCGGCGTCGGTGGCGTGGCTCGACGGCCTCGCCAAGCTGCCGCGCCGCTACCTCGTGGATGTCCACCACGTCGTGGCGCGCGATGCCTACGCCTCGCGGATGCACGCGGTGGTGGCCGGCGGCCTCCTTGCCGCCTCGGTGCTGACGGCCCTGGCGATCCTGCCGCCGCTCGGCGGCTTCCGGCCCTACTGGGTTCTCGTGGCCGCCGCCTTCGGGGTGACGGCGGCGGGCTCCCTGTTGGTCGGCGCGCGCCGCTATCCCGAGAAGCAGAAGCGCCTCTCGGCCGGGCGCTTCCAGATCCTTCCGGTCCTGCTCGTCGCCTACGCGGTCGGCGGAACGGTCACGGCCCTGCTCCTGGCCTTCGGCGGGGCCGACGGGCTGCTCGCGCCCCTGGCTCTCGCGCTCGCGGCGGCGGGCGGGCTCGGCCTCGCCTTCGAGGTGCGGCACGGGCCGATGCGCCACGCGGCTGCCGGCGCGCTCCACCTCGTCGCCCACCCGCGACCCGGCCGCTTCGAGGGCCGCCCCGACACGGCGCTCCAGGCCCTCGATCTCGACGCGCCACGGCTCGGCTCCGAAGTGCCCGCGGATTTCGCCTGGAACCGGCTGCTCTCCTACGATGCCTGCGTCAGCTGCGGCCGCTGCGAGGTCGCCTGCCCGGCCTTCGCCGCCGGCCAGCCCCTGAACCCGAAGCGACTTATCCAGGATCTGGTCGCGGGGTTCTCGCCCTCGGAGCCCGCCTATGCCGGCGCTCCCTATCCGGGGGGGCGGGCGGCCGAGGGGGCACGCGGGCCGCTCGCCCGGCTGATCGGGCCGGACGCGCGGATCCATCCTGATACGCTGTGGTCCTGCACCACCTGCCGGGCCTGCGTCGAGGAATGCCCGATGATGATCGAGCATGTCGACGCGGTGGTCGCCCTGCGCCGGCACCAGACCCTGGAGCGCGGTTCCCTGCCCGAGAAGGCAGTCGGCCCCGTGACCGACCTGCGCCAGACCGGCGATCCGGGCGGACGCCCGCTCGCGGCCCGCACCGACTTCGCCGCCGGCCTCGACCTGCCGCCGATCTCCGTGCGCGGCGAGGCCGCGGTGCTGCTCTGGCTCGGCGAGGGCGCCTACGACCTGCGCTACGGCCGCACCCTGCGGGCCCTGGTGCGGCTCCTGCGGGAGGCGGGCGTCGATTTTGCCGTGCTCGGGCCGGAGGAGCGCGATACCGGCGACCTCGCCCGGCGCCTCGGCGACGAGGCGACCTTCCAGGCCCTGGCGCGGGCGAACGTCGCGACGCTCGCCCGCTACCGGTTCGAGCGGATCGTCACCGCCGATCCCCACGCCCTGCACACCCTGCGCAACGAGTACCCCGCCTTCGGCGGGTGCTACACGGTGGTCCATCACACCGCGTTGCTGCTCGATCTGATCCGGGCCGGACGCCTGAAGCCCGGCCGCCTGCCGGATCTGTCGGTGACCTATCACGACCCCTGCTATCTCGCCCGCTACAACGGGGAGACCGAGGCGCCCCGGGCCGTGCTCGACGCGATCGGCGTGAACCGCGCCGAGATGACCCGCTCGGGCCGCCGGGCGATGTGCTGCGGCGGCGGGGGCGGCGCGCCGGTGAGCGACGTGCCGGGCGAGCGGCGCATCCCCGACCTGCGGATGGCCCAGGCCGCCGAGACCGACGCCGGCATCGTCGCCGTCGCCTGCCCATCCTGCACGGCGATGCTGGAGGGCGTGCCGGACCGCAAGGCCGAGATTCGCGACATCGCCGAATTGCTCCTGCAGGCCGTGGAGGCCGGACGATGACGCGCCCTCGCCGCGATCCCCGCGCCGAGCGGGCGGCGATCCGCGTCCCCGACCGGGACGGCGCCCGTCCGCGCTACGACCGGAGCGCGCGCCGTCCCGGCGGCGGACGCCCGCGCCGCGATCCCCGGGCCGAACGCGCCGGGCAGCGGGTCGCCGGACCGCTGCGCCTCCGCTACGATCTCGGCCAGGTCGCCCCTGCCGAGGGGCCGGTCCGCGCCGAGCCGGCCCAGCGGACCGCGGCTCCTACGATCCTGACCGTCGAGGCGCCCGACTTCCTCGTCGTGGCCGTGCCGGACATGGCCGGCGGTCGCCTTTCGGCCCATGACCGCCAGGTGCTGGGCGCCGCGCGCATCCTCGCCGGCCGCGAAGGCGGCGTGGCCGTCCTGGCGGTCGGCGCCGGCGCGGGCTACGGCAGCGCTGGCGCCGATCGCCTGATCTCCCTCGACGACGACCCGGACGCCTACGATCCTGCCGGACGGGCCGCCAGGATCGCGGCGACGCTTGCGGCGCTCAAGCCCCGCCATGTCCTGTTCCCGGAAACCCTCGACGGCGGCGACCTCGCCCGGCGCGTGGCGGTGCGGATGCGGGAGCCGCTGTTCGGCAATGCCGAGGGCCTGTCCCCCACCGGCCTGATCCGTCCGGCGCGTGGCCGCAGCATCGAGCAGCGGGCCGCCCCCGGCCTCCTCGCCACGATCGCGCCCGAGGCCGTGGCCGAGTATGCGGGCCCTCCCCGCGAGGCAAGGCTGCTGCCGGTCGAGATCGACGCATCGATGCGAGGCGCGCAAGAGATCACGCAAGAGATCCTGTCCGCGATCCGCATCCCGGCCGACCCTGCCACGGTCCCGCTGGGGCTCGCCGAATTCGTCGCGGCGGCCGGCAACGGCGTGACTGACCTCGACACCTTCCGTCGCCTCGTCGCGGTCCTGCGCGCGACGCCCGGCGCCAGCCGGGTCCTGTGCGATGCCGGCCTGATGCCGCGGCAAACCCAGGTCGGCGCCTCCGGCACCGTGCTCGCCGCGACCTGCTACCTCGCCCTCGGCATTTCCGGGGCGCCGCAGCATCTCCAGGGGGTCGCCGGCTGCGAGCACGTGGTGGCGGTCAACACCGACCTGCACGCGGCCATGATCGAGCGCGCGGGCCTCGCCATCGTGCAGGACGCCCAGCTGATCATGCCGGCGCTGCTGCGCTTGCTCGGCCAGGAAGCCGGCGACCCGGGAGACGCCGCGTGAAGATCGCGATCCTCCTCTCGGCCGGCCGCCATCCGGTCTCCGGTGCGGCGGTCTTGCCCCGCCTGGAGGCGCAGGCGATCCGCCTCGCCGCGGGGCTCGGCCAACACATTGGTCTTCATGCCGGCCCCGAGGCCGCCGTGGTGGCGGAAGCCCTGGGCCAGGGGCTCGCGCACATCCAGCACGCCGCCCTGCCCGAGGAGGCGGACCCGGTGCCGGCGCTGGCCACCTGCCTCGCGGCCCTTGCGCCCGACCTCGTCCTGGCCGGGCGGCGCGGACAGGGCGGCGCCGAGACCGGGATCGTCCCCTACGCGGTCGCGGATCGCCTCGGCTACCCGCTGATCCCCGACATCATCGCGGCGGCCCCTGGCGAGGAGGCGGGTACGCTGCACCTCGACCAGAGCCTCGGCCGCGGCGCCCGGCGGCGGGTGACGATCCGCGGGCCGGTGGTGGCGACGGTGCATCCGGATGCCCCTGCTTCCTTCGCCTACGCCTACGGCCAGGCCCGGCGCGGCGTGATCGAGCCGGTCGTGGGTGCTCTCGCGCCTCATCCGGCCCCGGTTCCGGCCGTGGAGGAACGGCCCTATCGCCGCCGTCCGAAGCTCGTGAAGGGCGCGCCGGCCGGCAGCTCGGCCGCCGAGCGCCTGAAGGCGGCCACCGGCGAGGCCGGCCCAGCGTCGAGCGGGCGGCTCCTCGTGCGACCCGATCCCGACGAGGCGGCCCGCGAGATCCTGGCCCATCTGCGCCGGATCGGCGTGCTCGCCGCACCCCGCGACCCCCGATGAGGAAGCCCCATGCCCGTGACCTCCGACGACCTCCTGACCCGGCTGCGCGAGCGCGGGATCGCCTACCAGCTATCCGAGCACCCACCGGTCCTGACCGTCGAGGCGATGATGGCGGTGTGCGGCGCCATCGCAGGGGCGCACACCAAGAACCTGTTCCTGCGCGACGGGAAGAAGACCTATTTCCTCGTCACCCTCGCTCACGACGCGCAGGTGGATCTCAAGGCGTTCCGGTCCGTGCTGGGCGCCCGGGGCGGCTTGTCCTTCGCGAGTGCCGATGCCTTGCGCGAGCAGCTCGGCGTCGAGAGCGGCGCGGTCTCGCCCCTGGCCGCGCTCAATGCCGCGCCGGACAGCGTGCGGGTGTTCATCCAGGACAACTTGCTCGCCGAATCGCGGATCAACATCCATCCGCTCGTGAACACGCGGACCCTCACCCTCGTCCCCGGCGATCTGCTCGCCGCCCTGCGGGCCGAAGGGCACGCCCCGGAAATCTTCGCGCTTCCGGATGCCGCGCAAAGCGCGGCTCTCTGAGCGGGGTTGTCCGGAGCGGTGTCGACCCGGGCCTTCGTGTAGCCAGCCACGTGGTCCGGATCGACGGTGGCGGGCTCGGGCCCGAGGAGGCCGAGCAAGATCGCCACGTCGGTCCGGGCGGCGATGCGCGCGGAAGCGTCATGCGGCAACCATTGGGCCGATCGTGTGCGAACTCGATGGGCCGATCCCGAGATCTCGAACAGATCGAAGGCGCTGATTATCGCGCGGTGATTCGTTCCGCCGTCCTTTACTCTCCGTGTCCGACCCCGAAGGCGGCTTCCTGCAGGAAGCCGTGCACGTAGGTGGCAAACGAGCGCCAGCACTCCACGCGGTAGCGCGGGCTCGGTCCGGGCCGGCGGATCAGGACGATCTCCGCCTTGCCGAGCAGGGTGCGGGTGGCGCTGCCCTCGGGGAAGCCGGCCTCGCCGAGGTCGAGCGGGCAGCCGGCATTGAGGGCGATGGCAGCGTGGGCGCCACTCAAGTCGATGCCGACATTGCGATGCGAGATATCGACGAGGGCGTGGGCCTTCCCCGCGAGGTCGGCCGCGATCGTCGCGGCCAGAGCATCCGCCTCGTATTCGGCGGTGCCGATCAGCCACTCGTCGGGTCCGAGGCGGGCGATCCAGCGCCCCTCGTCCCCCGCGACCGTGTTGATCGGGCGGTCGAGGAGCAGGTCCGCCGCCGACCGGCCGGGATCGCGCACGCGCAGCGTCAGGCGCGCCTCCGCGTCCGCGGGCCGGATCAGGATGCCGGACCGGTCCGGGGCAGTGGTTTCCGGGCGGCCGAGCGGCAGCGCGCGGGCGGTGCGGTAGCGGACCTCAAGCATTGATGCGCTCCCCCTTGGGATCGAAGAACACCGGCTCCGCGACGCGCGCCGCGGCGAAGCCGTCCGGGGTCGTGACGTGGAGGGTGCGGCCGACGAGTTCGCGCCCGTTGGCGACCAGCGCCAGGGCGATGGAGCGGTTGCAGTTCGCGCTCCAATAGCTCGACGTGACGTGGCCGAGCATCCGCATCGGGATCGGCTGGTCCGGGTCGGCGACCACCTGGGCCCCTTCGTCCAGGACAAGCTTCGGGTCGTCGGTGACGAGGCCGACGAGCTGCTTGCGTCCGGCGGCGACCACGTCGGGTCGGGCGAGCGAGCGCTTGCCGACGAAGTCCTTCTTCGCCTTGGCGATCATGCTGGCGAGCCCGACATCGTCCGGGGTCACCGTCCCGTCCGTCTCCTGGCCGACGATGATGTAGCCCTTCTCGGCGCGAAGCACGTGCATCGTCTCGGTGCCGTAGGGCGTGATCCCGTAGGGCCGTCCGGCCTCCATGACCGTCTCCCAGACGGCGAGCGCGTTGTCCGAGGGAACGTTGATCTCGAAGCCGAGCTCGCCAGTGAAGGAGACCCGGAACAGCCGGGTCGGCACGCCGCAGATGGTCCCCGAGCGCATCGCCATGTGCGGGAAGGCTTCAGGCGAGAGGTCGATCCCGTCGACCAGAGGCTCGATCACCGCCCGCGCTTTCGGCCCCTGGAGCGCGATCACCGCCCATTGCTCGGTGGTCGAGGTCAGGAACACCTGCAGGTCCGGCCACTCGGTCTGGAGGTAGTCCTCCATGTGGGCCAGCACCCGGGCTGCGCCGCCGGTGGTGGTGGTGACGTGGAAGCACTCCGGCGACACCCGGGCGACGACGCCGTCGTCGAGGATGTAGCCGTCCTCCTTCAGCATCAGCCCGTAGCGGCAACGGCCTGGTTCGAGCTTCGCCCAGGGGTTGATGTACACCCGGTTCATGAACTCGGCGGCGTCCGGGCCGACGATCTCGATCTTGCCGAGCGTCGAGGCATCGAAGATGCCGACTCCCTCGCGCACCGCCTTGCATTCGCGGGCGACCGCCGCGTGCAGGTCTTCGCCGGGCTTCGGGAAATACCAGGCGCGCCGCCACAGGGCGACGTTCTCGAACAGGGCGCCGTGGCTTTCCGCCCAGTCGTGAATCGGCGTGGTGCGGATCGGGTCGAACAGGGCGTGGCGCGCCGGGCCGACGAGCGTCCCGAAGGTCACCGGCGTGTAGGGCGGGCGGAAGGTCGTGGTGCCCACCCCCGGCAGCGTCTTGTCGAGCTGCCCGGCGACGATGCCGAGCGCATTCATGTTCGAGGTCTTGCCCTGGTCGGTCGCCATCCCGGTGGTGGTGTAGCGCTTGACGTGCTCGATCGACTGGAAGCCCTCGCGCACCGCGAGCTTGATGTCCTTGGCGGTGACGTCGTTCTGGAAGTCCACGAAGGCGCGGACCTTGGCCGGGTTGGCGTCCGTCGGCATGATCCTCACCGGCTGAAATCCGGTCGGGGTCGACGTCGCCGTGAAGGCGCGCCGCTCCAGGGAGCCCGCGGCCTCTGCGCCGGCGGCGTCGCCCTCGTTAAGGCAGGCGGCGAGATCGTAGGTGCCCTTGGCCGCGCCGGCCGAGCGCTCGGCCTGGGCCGAACTGCCGGGCACGAACGCGTCGCGTTCGGCGTCGTAGACGAGCTTGCCGCGGGATTGCGAGAACAGGTGCACAGCCGGAGTCCAGCCGCCCGACATGCCGACGCAATCGCAGGGGAGAAGGCGACGGCCGCCGCACCGGCCGTCGCTCCCGATCGGCGCCACGAGCAGGCCCGTGACGCGCTTTCGGCCCTTGGACCCGACCACCGTGTGGCCGGTCAGCACCGGAATGCCGGCTGCCCGCAGGCGCGCCGGACCGGATCCGCAATCCGGTTCGAGGCGGAGATCGACCAGGGTTACCTCGGCCCCGGCCGCCTTCGCGTCCAGCGCCGCCGTGTAGGCCGATGCGCCGCTCGTCGCGAAGACGATGCGCCGACCGGGCAGCACGCCGTAGCGGTTGACGAACACCCGCACGCTCTCCGCGAGCAGGATGCCGGGCCGGTCGTTGTCGGCGAAGACGAGGGGCCGCTCGTGCGACCCGCCGGCCAGGACGACCTCACCCGCGCGCACCTGCCATAGCCGCTCGCGGGGCGCCTGCGACGCCCCCGTGGGAAGATGGTCGGTGACGCGCTCGGTGAGCGCGACGTGGTTATGGTTGCAATAGCCGAAGGCCGTGGTCCGCGGCAGCAGGATGACGTTCTCGCGGCCATCGAGCTCAGCCAGCGTCGCCCGCAGCCATTCGGCGGCCGGGCGCCCGTCGATCTCGGAGGTGAGGTCGTGGAGGAGGCTGCCGCCGGGCTCGGCCCCCTCGTCGGCGAGGATCACTCGCTTGCCGGTCTTGGCCGCCGCCAGCGCCGCAGCGAGGCCCGCCGGTCCCGCGCCGACCACGAGCACGTCGCAATGGGCGTGGCGGTTGGCGTAGCGGTCGGGATCGGGCTCTTCCGGCGCCTTGCCGAGGCCGGCCGCCGCGCGGATAACGGGCTCGTAGACCCGGTCCCAGAATGTCCGGGGCCACATGAAGGTCTTGTAGTAGAAGCCCGCGACGAAGACCGGCGACAGCAGGTCGTTGACCGCGCCCACGTCGAAGGCGAGCGACGGCCAGTGGTTCTGCGAGCGGGTCTTGAGGCCCTCGTAGGCCTCGACCACGGAGGCGCGGTTGTTCGGGTCGATCCGGCCCGGGCCGCGATCCACCGACAGCAGGGCGCTCGGCTCGTCCGGGCCGTGGCTCAGGATCCCCCGCGGGCGATGGTACTTGAACGAGCGGCCGGCCAGGTGGATGCCGTTGGCGAGCAGGGCCGAGGCGACGGTATCGCCCTGAAAACCCTGGACGGTGCGGCCGTTGAACGCGAAGGCGATGGGGCGCGATCGGTCGATGCGGCCGCCCCGGGACAGTCTGAACTGCTGCGCCATCACGCCCTCGCCTCGGTCTCGATGGAGCGGGAGGGCTGGGCGCCCACTGGATAGGTCTCGAGGAAGCGGTCGCTGACCGTGTCCCGCAGGGCATTGAACCAGCGCCCGCAGCCATGGGCATGGCACCACCGCTCGGCATGGATGCCGCGGGGGTTCGCCCGGACGAAGAGATGCGCGCTCCAGGCGTCGTCATCGAGCGCGGTCGGGTCGGCGGGCCGGGCGATATGGGCTTGGCCGCCGCACCGGAACTCGGTCTCGGGGCGGTTTCCACAATACGGGCAGGCGATCAGCAGCATCGGGCGTCTCGTCGCGTGGGGAGGAGGCGGGGCAATCAGTGCGCGACGGCCGCCGCGGCGGCCTCGTCGATCAAGCGTCCGGTGCGGAAGCGGTCGAGGGTGAAGGGGGCGTTGACCGCGTGCGGATCGCCCGTCGCCAGTGTGTGGGCGAAGACGTGGCCGGAACCCGGCGTCGCCTTGAAGCCGCCGGTGCCCCAGCCGCAATTGACGAACAGGTTCGGTACGGGCGTCTTGCCGATGATCGGCGAGCGGTCGGGCGTGACGTCGACGATGCCGCCCCAGGAGCGCAGCATGCGCATGCGGGTGAATCGCGGGAACAGCTCGCAGATCGCGTCGAGCGTGTGGGTGGTGATGTGCAGGCCGCCCTGCTGGCTGTAGGACGTGTACTGGTCGGTGCCGGCGCCGATGACGAGTTCGCCCTTGTCGGATTGCGAGATGTAGGCGTGGACCGCGTTCGACATCACGACGCAGGGAAAGACAGGCTTCACCGGCTCCGACACGAGGGCCTGGAGCGGGTAGCTCTCCAACGGCATCCGCACCCCGGCCATCGCCATCACGGTGGTGGTATGGCCGGCGGCCACCACGCCGACCCGGCCGGCGCCGATGAATCCGCGGCTCGTCTCGACGCCCACGGCCGCACCGGATGCGTCCCGGCGAATGCCCGTCACCTCGCAGTTCTGGATGATGTCGACGCCGCGGGCATCGGCGCCGCGGGCGTAACCCCAGGCGACGGCGTCGTGACGGGCGGTGCCGGCCCGGCGCTGCAGGGCGCCGCCGAGCACCGGGTAGCGCAGCCTCCCCGAAATCTCGAGCGGCGGGCAGAAGGCCTTGCACGCTTCCTTGGAGAGCCACTCGTTGTCGATGCCGTTGAGACGGTTGGCGTAGACGTGGCGCTTGAAGCTTTGAACGTCGTGCAGGTTGTGGGCGAGCATCAACACGCCGCGCTGGGAGAACATGACGTTGTAGTTCAGCTCCTGCGACAGGCCCTCCCACAGCTTGAGGGCGTGCTCGTAGAGGGCTGCGCTCTCGTCGTAGAGGTAGTTGGACCGGATGATCGTGGTGTTGCGGCCGGTATTGCCGCCGCCAATCCAGCCCTTCTCCAGCACCGCGACGTTCGTGATGCCGTGAACGGTGGCGAGGTAATAGGCCGTCGCGAGGCCGTGGCCGCCGCCGCCGACGATGACGACGTCGTAGGAGGCCTTCGGCTGCGGGTCGCGCCACTGGCGGCCCCAGCCCTCGTGTCCCGTCAGGGATTCCGAGAGCAGCGACGTGAGGGAAAAGCGGCGCATCGGTCAGCCTCGCTGGTATGCCCGATCATCGGTTGGCCGTCCGGGCGCGGCTTTCTCGACGGCGACCGCGAGTTTGAGATTTGCGACGCCGGGCGCTTCCCCGCCCGGTGTGGGCAGCCTGCGAGCGCCCCCTCGCGATCCGCGGGAGCGACTACGATTCCGGGCCGGTTCGGACTATCCTGGAACGATTCTCGCTTCAGGGCCGCACCCGACCGCGCTGCGATCGGATGGGGTTCCAAGGTCGTGATTCGACGCGCTCGCTGACACCGAACCGGTATCGACTTCGGCCGCGCGGGCTCCGGTTGGCGTAGAAGGTCAGGCGATGCGTGAGACGTGGGCGGTAGGGCCGATCGGCGACGGGCGTGCCCCGGCGGCGGAGGCGATTTCCGTCGGCTTCATGCTCGTGGCGCAGTTCTCGATGATCGCTTTCACCTCGGCGATCGAGCCCCTGCGCCTCGCCAACCGGGCCGCCGGGCGGGAGCTGTACCGCTACTCGCTGTGGTCTGAGCAGGGCGGAAGTTGCGCAGCCTCGAACGGCATCGAGGTCAGAGTGTCGGGCACCTTCGCCGAGGCTCAGGGCCTCGACATGCTCATCGTCTGCGGCGGCCTCGACATCCACCGCCCCGACCACCGCGCGCTCCAGGCGACCCTGCGCCGGAGCAGCGTCGGCGGCGCGGCCATCGGCGCGGTCTGCACCGGCACCTACGTGCTGGCCAAGGCCGGGCTCCTCGACGGCTACCGGGCGACGATCCACTGGGAGAACCGCGCGAGCCTCGCCTCGGAGTACGACGCCCTGGAGATCGGCTCGGACCTGTTCGAGATCGACCGCAACCGCTTCACCTGTGCCGGCGGCACGGCGGCGGCGGACATGATGCTCTCGCTGATCGTGCGCGACCACGGGCCGGCCCTCGCCTCCGACGTCGCCGACCAGCTGATCCACCACCGCATCCGCGAGGCCGGCGAGCGTCAGCGGATGGATCTGCGGATGCGCCTCGGGATCGCCCATCCGAAGCTCCTGCAGGTGGTGGGGCTCATGGAGGAGACCTTCGCCGAGCCCCTCGGGAGCCAGGCGTTGGCCGACACCGTGCACCTCTCGAGGCGACAGCTCGAACGCCTGTTCCTGAAATATCTCGGCTGCTCGCCGGCCCGCCACTACCTGAGCATCCGCCTGGAGCACGCGCGCCGCCTGATCCGCCAATCCGCGATGCCGCTGCTCACCATCGCGATCGAATGCGGCTTCACCTCCGCCTCGCACTTCTCGAAGGCCTATGTCGACCATTTCGGCCGGCCGCCGAGCGCCGAGCGGAAGCTCTCGGCCCATCAAAGCGTAGTGGTCCCAGGGCCGGATCCGGAACGGCGCAGCGAGATGGCCGGCGGGTAATGCCGGCCCGAGCGGGATGCGATCCGAAACACGGCATGCGATGACGCGGAGCGTTCGCGCGCCGCGACCTTGCTGTTCGATCGTGCCGCTTGCTCCCGGATCACCTTCTCCAGACTTTCCAGGCGGCCGGGACGGGCGAGCGTTTCATCTGCCAGGGACGACTGCGCCAGCGATCACTGACACCGCTTCCGTCCGGCCGGGATTCGCCGACTGAAGATCAAACCTCTCGGGGTTCTGCCCCGAACGCAATGCAAGGATTTTTAGAATAGATTTACTTCCCAATAATATAAGCAATGAATGATGTTCAGCAATAAATCGACCCGCACGATGTTGTACTAAAGCATCTTATATTTTATCACCTGAATCAATTCGGCCCAAAGAATAACCAATGATGCACATCTGCATCATCCGCCCATCAGCGAAAATTTTTCATATTGAACGCGTGACAAGCGGCAAGAGGAAATGCTCCATCCTCAGTAGCCGACGCACGGTATCTGCTTTGTGCGCCCATATTAGAGATGGCTTGGCGATTTTGCTTGAGCCGATCGATTATTTCTATCCGCGAATTTTGGCTTCAAGAGCTGATTTTTGCAAGGAATACAATGTCCGCTCGTCCTGTATGCCTCGCTGTACTTCTCACGTCAATGCTGCCGGGCCTCGGCCGCGCCGCCGACGCGCCGCCCTCGGCACCGATCGTCGATCCGCAGGCCGTATCCGCGTCGTTCGGCTTTCGTGCCGTCACGGACTACAATTCGCGCGGGATCTCGCAGACCAATCACCATCCCGGGGTGCAGGGCTATCTCGAACTCCAGATGCTCGACGGCTTCGCCTATGTGGGAATTGCCGGCGAATCGCTGACGCTGCCGAACCGCCCCTTCATGGAGATGGATTTCTCCGGCGGGATCAGGCCGACATTCGGGGCCTGGACCTTCGATCTGGGCTACCTGTTCTACAACTATCCGAACGAGCGGGCGCTCATCGGGCCGGACGGCACCATCTACACGGCCAACAACGCGGATTACTATGAGTTCGCCGGCAAGGCGGCCTACGCCGTCAACGACGCCCTCACCCTCGGCGTCAACGTCTACACCTCGCCGAGCTATTTCGGGACCCACGCGCCGGGGACCTACGTCGCGGGCATCATGAAGTACGCCGTTCCCGAAGGCACCTTCGGGGTCCTGCCGAGCGGGGTTCTGATCTCGTCGGAAGTGGGGCATTACTTCCTCGGAACCACGAACGCTTCTTTCGGCCGGTTCCGCCTGCCCGATTACAGCTATGGAAACGTCGGCATCGCCTACACGGCGAAGAACATCACCCTGGACCTGCGCTTCCACGACACGACGATGACGCGCAGCCAGTGCGGGACGATCACCGCAGATCCGCGTAGCATCTTCAACGGCACCTTCCGGTCCAACTGGTGCGGCGCGGCCTTCGTCGCGACGCTGTCCTTCGATGCGACGTCGAAGGATCCCGGCGTCTTCGCCAAGGAGGACACGGTTGCGCCCTCCGTCCCCGCCCGGACGAGCGACGCCGAGGGGCCGGCGGTCCCGTAGGATTGCCCAAGGCGGGATCAGGCCGGAAGCGGCCCCTCCTGGCTGACGATCCGCGCGATACGCGAGAGGCTGCGATCCGGATCGGCGGAGACCGACCAGTCGGCGAAGGCGGCCGATCCGCCCGGGGGACATCCGGCGTCGGACCCGGTCGCGCAATCGTTGATGGCGCAGAACGCGGCGTCGAGGGCGTTCGCCATCCGCCATGCCCGGTCCGGATCACCCGCAAAAATTCCGGCCCGAAGCCCGGGATTCGCGAGACCCGCACCGAGCGCGGCTTCGTCCGAGAACGGGACCAGCGCCACGATCGGAGCGAAGCTGTGCCCACGCACGAGGGCCATCGCATTCGTACACCGATCGAGGATGATAGGACCCGGCCGGCGCCCGCCCCCGTAGATCAGCTCCGCGCCGGCTTCGAGGTCGGCGCGCAGGGCTGCGTCCAGCCCGGCGGCATGGGCGGGGGAATGTGCCGGGCCGACCTCAGTTGCCGGATCCAGCGGATCGCCGACGCGCATCCTGGCGGCGGCGGCCTGCAGGGCCCTGCGCAACGCCACCCGCGCCTCGGCATGGACATAGACCCGCGCCTGGCCGGCGAAGGTCGATCGCAGCCAGCGTCGGCCGCCGTGCAGGAGCGCAGCTGCGACCCGCGGGGCGTCGCAGCCCGGCAGGACGATCGTGGCGGCCTTGCTGCGGCCCAGGCCCGCGCCGAGGTCGCGGTCGCTCGTCGCGTCCGCGTCGTCGGGCTCCAGGAGGAGGCCGGGATCGGCCCGCAGCAGGCGCGCGGTTTCTCCGTCGGCGCAGAGCACCGTCAAAGCGCCCTCCGGGAGCCCCGCCCGGCCGAAGAGGTCGGCGAGGCGCAGGCTCGTCTGTGTGGCGCCCGGGTCGGCGGCGAAAACAACCGCGTTCCCGTAGGCCAGGGCGACCGCCTGCTCGCAGAGGCCGAGGATCGCGGCGCTCCAATGCCCGAAGGCGGCGGCGACGCCGCGGGGCTCCTGGCGCCGATGGCCAAACCGGCCCATCCCCAGGTCGGTTCGGGTCGCCCCGGTCCGTTCGGCAAGCCCGGCGGCGTATTCGAGCGTGCGGATCGCGTCCGGCAGATCGGAGCCGCCCGTATGCCGGATGGGGCGGCCGGTCTCGCGGGTCTCGAGGCGTGCGAGGTCGGGCCCCTCGGCCCTCAGGAATTCGGCGCAGCGGTACAGGACTCGGGCGCGCTCCGCTCCCCCGACCGCGCGCCACGCGGCAAGGCCCTGACGCGCATCGTGGACGGCCCCCCGGATCTCCGCCGGGCCGGCGGGCAGGAAACGGGCGATCTCCTCGCCCGTGACGGGACTGAGATGCCAGACGGTCTCCCGCGGGGCGCAGGGCGGCGTCACGCAGATGGGTCGCGGCGCGCCGGCCTCGGCCGCCCCATCCCCCCCGGCGAGCAGGCCGTCGATGAATGCGTGCACCACAGCGCGGACGGCCGCCCCGTCGGGGCCGGCCTCGCGCGGCGTCGCGGTCATGACGTGGGAGCGCAGCCAAAGCCCGTCGATCATCGCGGCGATCATGGTGGCGTGGAGCGACAGGCACGGATCCGCCACCAGGCCCCGCAGGCCGTGGCGCAGGTTGGTGATCATGCGGCGCTGGTAGATCGCCTGGATGCGCTGGTAGCGCTTCGAATGGGCCATCTGGCTCCAGAACGCGAGCCACACGGCGCTGGTGCGCCGGTCGAACTCCTCGTCGGCCAGGGCGGCGTCGCAGACCGCGTAAAGCCGTTCGCGCCGGGTCCTGGACGCCGCGAGTTTCCGGGCGGTCGCGCTGGCGAGGCGGGCCGCCATGAAGCGCAGGGTCGCTTCGAGGAGGCCGTCCTTATCGCCGAAATAATGGGCGAAGAGGCCGGCGGAGACGTTCGCCCGGCGGGCGATCTCGCTGAGGGAGGCGGCCTTGAACCCGACCTCCGCCAGCGTCTCGATCGTCGCCTCGACCAAGTGGCGGCGGCGCGCCGCCTCGAAGGTCTGCATCGGGCTCGAAGAGGTCATCGCAGTCCTTGCGCCAGAACGGCCGGATCGTTCGCAACTCCGATGATCGATCGCGTATTGAACGGCCATTCAAATCTGTGTCGGTGGCAATGTCCATGCCGGCATCGCCTGGCCACAGCGCACTGCATAGGCCCGCTCATACCAATGTGATGCGGCAGTGCGGCGCACAAATTAAATGCATTTTTGCTCGCATTGCAGCACAAAGCTGAAAAATAGTGCGTGACTTCCCGTGATTCGATCTATTGAATGAACGTTCAATAGACCCGGAACAGTTACAAACGCGGGTCTCGGCACGAGGGGGCATCATGTGCACGTGTGCGACTCGACTCCTTCTTGGCGTAACGCTCGGAATAGCCTCCTGCGTCGGCGCGGCTGCAGCGGACCCGGCATCCTGCAAGACCGTGAGGTTCGCCGATGTCGGCTGGACTGACATCGCGGCGACGACGGCGCTGGCCTCGCGCATCCTGTCCGGCCTCGGCTACGCACCGAAGACCCAAACCCTGTCCGTCCCGGTCACCTACGCCTCGCTCGGCGCGAAGAACGTCGATGTCTTCCTGGGCAACTGGATGCCCACCATGGAGGCGGACCGGAAGCCCTACCTCGACAAGCACGCGATCGAGGTCCTCGGGCCGAACCTGACGGGGGCGAAGTACACCTTCGCGGTGCCGGCCTATCTCTACGAAGCGGGCCTGAAGAGCTTCTCGGACATCGCCAAGTTCCGCCGGGAACTCAAGGGCAAGATCTACGGCATCGAGCCCGGCAACGACGGCAACCGGACGATCCTGACGATCATCAATGACAACACCTACAATCTCAGCAGCTTCGACCTCGTCGAATCGAGCGAGCAGGGCATGCTCGCCCAGGTCGACCGGGCGATCCAGCGCAAGGAGCCGATCCTGTTCCTCGGCTGGGAACCCCACCCGATGAACACCAAGTTCCCGATCCGCTACCTGTCGGGGGGCGACGACACCTTCGGGCCGAACTATGGCGGCGCGGAGATCTTCACGAATCTCCGCGCCGGCTATGCCGCCGAGTGCCCGAATCTCGGCCGCTTCTTCAAGAACCTGACCTTCGATCTCCAGATCGAGAACGTCGTCATGAGCTCGATCCTGTTCGATGGGCTCGAGCCCGACAAGGCCGCCGACAAATGGCTCAAGGCCAATCCCGACGCCTGGAAGCCTTGGCTCGCCGGCGTCGAGACGCTCGACGGCAAGCCCGCCCTGCCCGCCGAGCAGGCGAGCCTGAAGTGACGCCCTGACCCTGTGTCACCGGCAGCCGATGCCGGCGGCACGTCCGTGAAGTCATTCGGCGGATAGCGCTCATGTACGACTGGATCGTGTCTCACAAGATCTCGCTCGGGATCTGGCTCAAGTACGGCGTCGACTTCCTGAACCGCCACGCCCAGGCCGCCTTCGACCTGACCTCCCTGGTGCTCAGCGCGATGGTGCAGGGTCTGACCGACGCGCTCCTGGCCATCCCCCCGCTCGCCCTGATCGGCGTGTTCGCGGCGGGCGCCTATCTCCTGCATCGCTCGGTCGGCCTCGCCCTGTTCATCGTCGCCTCGCTGCTCCTCGTGGTGAATCTCGGCTACTGGGAGGCCGCGATCGAGACCTTGTCCCTCGTGGTCTGGTCGACGGCGACCTGCGTCCTGATCGGCGTGCCGGTGGGGATCCTGGCGGCGCACAGGCCGATGCTCTACGCGGTGATCCGTCCGCTCCTGGACCTGATGCAGACGATCCCGACCTTCGTCTACCTCATCCCGACCCTTGTGCTGTTCGGGCTCGGGACCGTGCCGGGGATCATCTCGACGGTAATCTTCGCCCTGCCGGCCCCGATCCGCCTGACGCAGCTCGGAATCGCCTCGGTCCCGCCGAGCCTGCGGGAGGCTGCCCTCGCCTATGGCGCGACCCGGTGGCAGATGCTGTTCAAGGTCGAGCTGCCGAGCGCGATGCCGACCATCCTGGCCGGCATCACCCAGTGCATCATGCTGAGCCTCTCGATGGTGGTGATCGCCGCCCTGGTGGGCGCCGACGGCCTCGGCAAGCCGGTGGTGCGGGCCCTCAACACCGTCAACATCGCCATGGGCTTCGAAGCCGGCCTGGCGATCGTGGTGCTGGCGATCATCCTGGACCGCGTGTGCAAGCGGCCCGTGCCGCGCCGCCAAAGGGCCGCCCGATGAGCATCATCGACATGAAAGCTTTCTCACAAGCCGCCCCGGCAGAGACCGAGACCGAGAGCGCGGTCGCGCTGCGGGACGTCGACATCGTGTTCGGTCGCAGCGTCAAGGCGGCGCTGGCGCTGTCCGACCAGGGCGCAACCCGACAACAGATCCGCGAGCGGGTCGACGCCCTGATGGGAACCTTCAAGGTCAATCTCGACGTCAAGCCCGGCGAGATTTGCGTGCTGATGGGCTTGTCCGGCTCGGGCAAGTCGACCGTCCTGCGGGCGATCAACGGGCTGAACCGGGTGGCGCGCGGCAGCGTCGTCGTCCGGCACCGGGGCGAGGCCGTCGACCTGACCCGGTGCAACGCGGCCATGCTGCGCGACGTCCGGCTCAACACCGTCTCGATGGTGTTCCAGCAATTCGGCCTGCTGCCCTGGCGCAGCGTGCGCGACAATGTCGGCTTCGGCCTCGAATTGCGGGGCGTGCGGGTCGCCGAGCGGCGGCGGGTGGTCGACGAGAAGCTGGAGATGGTCGGCCTCGCGGACTGGGCCGACAAGCCGGTCCAGGAACTGTCCGGCGGCATGCAGCAGCGCGTCGGCCTCGCCCGGGCCTTCGCGACGGATGCCGACATCCTGCTGATGGACGAGCCGTTCTCGGCCCTCGACCCGCTGATCCGCGACAAGCTGCAGGACGACCTGCTCGACTTGCAGCGCAAGCTCCACCGGACGATCGTGTTCGTGAGCCACGACCTCGGGGAAGCGCTCAAGCTCGGCAACCGCATCGCCATCATGGATGGCGGCCACGTCGTCCAGTTCGGCACCCCGACCGACATCGTCCTCAAGCCGGCTAACGCCTACGTGGCCGAGTTCGTCAAGCACATGAACCCGCTGGAGGTGCTGGACAGCGGGACCGTCATGACGCCGCTCTCGGCGCTCCGGCGGGACGGCGATACAGTGCTCCTCGACGGGAGCGGCGGGGTGCGCGTCAGCGTCTGCGTGAACGAACGCCCGATCATGGCGCATATCGGCGGGCGCCAGGAGGCCCTCGGCTTCGCCGACACGACGGGGGCTTGCGGCGATCCCGGACGGGTCATCGTCGCCCCGATGACGCTGCCGCTCCGGGCCGCGATCGACCTGCGCCTGCGCTCACCCTACCCGATCGTCTTCATCGACGAGCTCGGCCGCCTCGCCGGCCTGTGCGACCACACCGAGATCTACCGGGGTCTCCTCCAGAACAACGGCTTGCCGAACCCCTGATGGGATCGCCTCCCGCTACGATCACGCGAAGTCGCCTGCCATGCTGAACTCAGAAATCTGCCGCCCCTTCATCGGCGGCCGCCCCGCCGGGCAGGCCGGGCGCCGCACGTTCCGTTCGATCAATCCGGCGAACGGCGAGACGTTGGCCGAGATCGAGCATTCCACCCGCGACGACCTCGAAGACGCGATCACGGCCGCGACTCGGGGGCAGGCCGAATGGGCCGCGACGCCGGCCCGGGAGCGCGGCCGGGTCCTGATGCGCACCGTCGCGCTCCTGCGCGAGGGCAACGACGCGCTGGCCCGCCTCGAAAGCCTCGATACCGGTAAGCCGATCGCCGAGACCCGGGCGGTCGACATCGCCACGGGCGCCGACGTCCTAGAATATTACGCGGGTCTCGCGGCCTCCATCGAGGGCCGGCAGATCCCCCTGCGGGAGAGTTCCTTCGTCTACACGCGCCGCGAGCCCCTCGGGATCGTGGCCGGCATCGGCGCCTGGAACTACCCGATCCAGATCGCCCTGTGGAAATCGGCCCCCGCCCTCGCGGCGGGAAACGCCATGATCTTCAAGCCCAGCGAGGTGACGCCCCTCACCGCCCTCGTGCTCGCCGAGCTTTATACGAAGGCCGGCCTGCCCGACGGCGTCTTCAACGTCCTGCCGGGATTCGGCAGCGAGATCGGCGCCTGGCTTACCGAGCATCCGGCGATCGCGAAGGTGTCGTTCACCGGCGGCACCGCCACGGGCGGCAAGGTCATGGCCGGGGCCGCCGGCTCGACCCTCAAGGAGGTGACGATGGAGCTCGGCGGCAAGTCGCCGCTGATCGTGCTCGACGATGCCGACCTCGACCGCGCCGCCGACATCGCGGTGGCGGCAAACTTTTTCAGCTCGGGCCAGGTCTGCACCAACGGGACGCGGGTCTTCATCCCCCGGCCGCTCACGGCGGCGTTCGAGGCCCGGATCCTGTCACGTGTCGCGCGCATCCGGCTGGGGGATCCCCTGGACGAGGCCACGAATTTCGGTCCGCTCGCGAGCCATGCCCACCGGGACAAGGTGCTCGCCTTCATCCGCTCGGGTGTCGATCAGGGCGCGCGCCTCCTCACCGGTGGTCAGGCCATCGAGGGTCGCTTCGCCGCCGGCGCCTACGTCGCCCCCACGGTCTTCACCGATTGCCACGACGACATGGACATCGTCCGCGAGGAGATCTTCGGGCCGGTGATGACCCTGCTGAGCTACGAGAGCGTGGACGAGGCCCTCGCCCGGGCCAACGCCACGCGCTACGGCCTCGCCGCGGGGGTCGTCACCCGCGACCTCGTCCAGGCCCACCGGGTCGTGCACGGCCTCCAGGCCGGCATCTGCTGGATCAACACCTGGGGCGAGTCGCCCCCCGAGATGCCGGTCGGCGGGACCAAGCAATCGGGACTCGGCCGCGAGAACGGGATCGAGGGCCTCGACCGGTACACCCGCACCAAGTCGATCCAGGTCGAGCTGGGCGACTTCGCACCGCTGTTCTGACGGAGGCCGCCCTGCGGGACCGCGCCGTCATGCGCGCCGCCCGCCCCCGCCCGGATCGAGCCGCGTTCGACCGCCCCGGCCGTCGGCGCCATAACGGACCCGAGACCATGCCTCAGACGCGCGTCAGCGAATACGACTTCATCATCGTCGGTGCCGGCTCGGCCGGCAATGTCCTGGCGACCCGGCTCACCGAGGATCCCGACACGACGGTGCTCCTGCTGGAGGCCGGCGGCCCCGATTACCGCATCGACTTCCGCACCCAGATGCCGGCGGCGCTCGCCTACCCGCTTCAGGGGCGGCGCTACAATTGGGCCTACCTGACCGATCCCGAGCCCCACATGAACGGCCGCCGCATGGAATGCGGCCGAGGCAAGGGGCTCGGCGGCTCCTCGCTCATCAACGGCATGTGCTACATTCGCGGCAACGCCCTCGACTACGATGGCTGGGCGCAGCAGCCGGGCCTGTCCGACTGGTCCTACCACGATTGCCTGCCGTATTTCCGCAAGGCGGAGAGCCGCGACATCGGACCCGATGCCTATCATGGCGGCGACGGCCCCTTGAGCGTGACCACCGCGAAGCCCGGCCGCAACGTCCTGTTCGAGGCGATGATCGAGGCCGGGGTGCAGGCGGGCTACCCGCGCACCGCCGACCTGAACGGCTACCAGCAGGAAGGCTTCGGCCCGATGGACCGGAGCGTGACGCCGAAGGGGCGCCGCTCCAGCACGGCCCGCGGCTACCTCGACCAGGCGCGGGCGCGGCCGAACCTCACCATCGTCACCCATGCCCTGACCGATCGGGTCCTGTTCGAGGGGAACCGGGCGACCGGGGTGGCGTATCGGCACGGGGGGGGCGGGGCGACCCGAGCCCGGGCGCGCCGCGAGGTGCTGGTATGCTCGGGGGCGATCGCCTCGCCGCAGATCCTCCAGCGGTCCGGCGTCGGCCCGGCCGATTGGCTCCGCGGCCTCGACATCCCGGTCGTCTTGGATCTCCCGGGGGTCGGGGAAAACCTCCAGGACCACCTCGAGATCTACATCCAGTACGAATGCCTGAAACCCGTATCCCTCGCGCCGGCGCTGAAGTTCTACAATCAGCCGCTGATCGGGGCCCGGTGGCTATTCACCGGCACCGGGATCGGAGCCAGCAACCAGTTCGAAGCCGGCGGCTTCATTCGCTCCAGCCAGGACTTTGCTTGGCCGAACCTACAATACCATTTCCTCCCGCTGGCGATCAATTACAACGGCAGCAACGCAATCAAGACCCACGGCTTCCAGGCGCATGTCGGGTCGATGCGCTCGCCGAGCCGCGGCCGCATCCGGCTCACCTCCCGCGATCCCGGCGATCACCCCAGCATCCTGTTCAACTACATGTCGACGGATCAGGATTGGCGCGAGTTCCGCGACGCGATCCGCATCACCCGCGAGATCATGGCGCAGCCGGCACTCGGCCCCTATCGCGGCCGCGAGATCAGTCCGGGTGCGGACCTGCGCAGCGAAGCCGAGATCGACGCGTTCGTGCGTGCCCACGCGGAGACCGCCTATCACCCCTCGTGCTCATGCAAGATGGGCACGGACGCCATGGCCGTGGTGGATGCCCAGGGGCGGGTGCATGGCCTCGAGGGCCTGCGCGTGGTCGACGCCTCGATCATGCCCCTGATCGTGACCGGCAACCTCAACGCGCCGACCATCATGATCGCCGAGAAGATCGCCGACCGCATCCGGGGCCGGCAGCCGTTGCCACGCAGCGACGCGCCTTACCTGGTCGCGGGCGAGTCACCGGTCCGCCGTTCCCCCGCCCGTGCGGCCTGAGAGCTGCCCGGCACGGGCGCGGCTTCGCGGCGGCCCCTCACGTCGGATGACACCCATCACGTGCGGCTGCCGGGCGCGTCGACCCTGCATCGGCACGCCCTGATCACCCCGGCGAAAGCGGAGGCTAGAAGGCATTCGGTTCGCCATCGCTCCCCCGGGGCCGCACGCATCGAAGTTGCCGTACCGGCCTCATTCGCTGAACGCTGGTCGGGATGTACCGATCCAAACCGGCAGCCGACACGCACTAGGCGTATGGCGTTACTGGTCGCGTATCGTGGGAAGCAAATCGTGTGGGCATGCCCGAAACCCGGACGCAGACGTTGCATCCCGGCGCAAGAAGCATCACACACGCGACAGATTTTCGGACCGTTCGGTGCACAGCCCTTGAGCGAGGTGCGCCGAAGAGTCGGCCGTTCGACGCCGTCCGTGATCATCCAGACACTAGGAACACGTGATGAAGACGCGCGCCGCGGTCGCGTGGGAAGCCAAGAAGCCTCTCACGATCGAGACCATCGACATCGAAGGGCCCAAGGCCGGCGAAGTTCTCGTCGAGCTGATGGCCACCGGCATCTGCCACACCGACGCCTACACCCTCTCGGGCCTCGATTCCGAGGGCAAGTTCCCGGCGATCCTCGGCCATGAGGGCGCAGGCATCGTCCGCGAGGTCGGCGCCGGCGTCACCACGCTGAAGCCCGGCGACCACGTCATCCCGCTCTACACGCCGGAATGCCGCAACTGTAAGTCCTGCCTGTCGCAGCGCACCAACCTGTGCACCGCGATCCGCGCGACCCAGGGCCAGGGCGTGATGCCGGACGGCACGAGCCGCTTCTCCTGCGTCTCCACCGGCGGTAGCCCCTCCGGATCGAACACCGTGTTCCACTATATGGGCTGCTCGACCTTCTCGAACTTCACGGTCCTGCCCGCCATCGCGCTGGCCAAGATCCGTGAAGATGCCCCGTTCGACAAGATCTGCTACATCGGCTGCGGCGTGACCACCGGCATCGGCGCGGTGATCTACACCGCCAAGGTCTGGCCCGGCGCCAACGTGGTGGTGTTCGGTCTCGGCGGCATCGGCCTCAACGTGCTCCAGGCCGCCCGGATGGTCGGGGCGGACAAGATCATCGGCGTCGACATCAACCCGGAGAAGCAGGCCATGGCCCGCAAGTTCGGCATGACCGACTTCATCAACCCGAGCGAGATCGGCACCGACAAGGTGGTCCAGGCCATCGTCGATCTCACGGGCGGCGGCGCTGATTTCTCCTTCGATTGCACCGGCAACGTCCACGTGATGCGCCAGGCCCTTGAGTGCTGCCATCGCGGCTGGGGCGAATCGATCGTCATCGGCGTGGCCGAGGCCGGCCGCGAGATCTCGACCCGTCCGTTCCAGTTGGTCACCGGCCGCGTCTGGAAGGGCTCGGCCTTCGGCGGCGCCCGTGGCCGCACGGACGTGCCGAAGATCGTCGACTGGTACATGGAGGGCAAGATCAACATCGACGATCTGATCACCCACACCATGCCGCTGGACGAGATCAACCACGGCTTCGACCTCATGCATGAGGGCAAGTCGATCCGCTCCGTCGTCGTCTACTGAGCTAGGCACATCCGGGGCTCTTCTCCTTCCGTGAGGGAGGGGAGCCCCGGCGGCTGCGCGGATCGTTCCCGATGCGCGATCCGACGGATCCGAGCGCCACCCCGCATTCTCGAAGCCTCAAGCCCGTGGCTCAGCCTCGGAGCGGGGCCTTCGCCTCCCGAGCAGGAGATCACAGCTGATGGAAACCGTCTCGAAGGCCCGCGCCCATGGCGGCACGCAGGGCGTCTACAAGCACGATGCCCAGACCACGGGCTGCTCCATGACCTTCGCGGTGTTCGTGCCGCCCCAGGCCGAGACCGGCCCGGTCCCGGTGCTGTGGTACCTGTCGGGCCTCACCTGCACGCACGCCAACGTCATGGACAAGGGCGAGTACCGGGCCGCGGCGGCCGAGCACGGCGTGATCATCGTGGCCCCGGATACCAGCCCACGCGGCCCCGGCATCGCCGACGAGGAGGGCAACTGGCAGTTTGGCTCCGGCGCCGGTTTCTATCTGGATGCCACGCAGGCGCCCTACGACAAGAACTACCGGATGTGGAGCTACGTCACGGAGGAGTTGCCGGCGCTCATCGCGAAGGAATTCCCCGCCGACATGACCCGCCAGGGCATCTTCGGCCATTCCATGGGCGGCCATGGGGCGCTGACCATCGCGCTGACCTACCCTGAGCGCTTCAAGTCCTGCTCCGCCTTCGCGCCGATCGCCCAGCCCTCCACGGCCGGCTGGTCGAAGCCCGCCTTCGAGAAGTATCTCGGGTCCGACTCGGCCGCCTGGCGCGCCCACGACGCCACCGCGCTGATCGAGGACGGCAAACGCTTCCCCGAATTCCTGGTGGATCAGGGCACCGCCGACAGCTTCCTGCAGGACGGCCTGCGTCCCTGGCTGCTGGAGGAGGCCTGCAAGAAGGCCGGCATCGCCCTGACCCTCAACATGCGCGAGGGCTACGACCACTCCTACCTCTTCATCTCGACCTTCATGGCCGACCACATCGCCTGGGCCGCCGCGCGCCTGAAGTGATGGCGCCGTAGCGACAGGGGTAGCGGGGCTCGACAGAGGCCGGCGAACCCCATCGGTGTGCTTTCCGCTGGTCGCTGATCCATCCGCGGAGCCCGTCTCGGCGGCTCGGCCGCCTTAAGAAGCGGAAGCATGCTGCCCGGCTGCGGAAGCCCAAGGAAACCGCAGCGGCTTAGGACGGCAAAAGGCCCCTCAGCGTCATGGCTGAGGGGCCTCTGTTATGCGGTAGCGACGTCAAGAACTGGAGAGGTCCTTACGGGCAGGAATGGCGGTGACCATCGTTGCCCAGGTAGGTCCCGCTGCGACGGTCATACGACCGGAAGCGCTGAACGCAGTAGCTGACTGAGTTGCTGGCAGGCGCCGCTTCCGTCTCGACGGCGCCGTAATCCTGACCGTAGCCGGCAGGTGCATAACCGCCACCGTATCCACCATATCCGGCGGGCCCATACTCCGTGCCGTAGTAACCGTCGCCGAAACCCCCATAACCATAGCCGAGCCCCGCTCCGGCCAAGCCGAGGCCAACGCCGAGGCCTAATCCGCCATAGCCATAGCCCCGGCCATATCCGTAGCCCCTGCCGTAGCCGCGACCGCCGAACCCACGGTTGCCGGCTAAGCCTGCCCCACGAAACCCGCCGCCGCCGAAGCCAGCGCGTCCACCAAAGCCACGACCGGCCAGACCGCCACCGCCGAAGCGGTTGCCTCCGACGCCGAAGCCGCCGCCCAAGCCGTGACCGCCTCGAAAGCCGCCGCCGCCGAGTCCAGCACCACGGAAACCGCCGCCACCGAAGCCACCGCCATGGAAGCCGCCGCCGCCGAAACCGCCACGCGCATCGGCCGTGATCGGAAGCATTGCCAGGGCACCGGCTATCACAGCCGTACTCAGAATTGTCCGCTTCATGGTATCCTACCAATTCAGGAGCGAGCGCTCTCTCTGATAGGACAACGCCTCGTCAGCCGAATCGTCTTTGCTACATTCCGTCACTATTCAAAAATCGTAATTTAACGCTTTGATTGGAACGCGTTAAGCGTCGAAATATGGGTTTTTACTGATCGTTTTGAAGAGCCGACTTCGCATCGGCCCGCTCGCCGTCCAGGCGCGAGGATGGGCGGTCTTGCGGCTTTGCCCGCGTGACCCTGGAAGCGGTCAACCCTGCGCGCCGCATCCTCGACCGCTCGCGATCGCCCCCTACCGGAGCCGTGTCCAAGGTCGGCGGCGATCGTCTGCGGCTTACGATCCGAGCCTAAACCATAATCAGGCTTATTAAACTTGTTTTCGTTCGAGCGTTATTTATTTTCGTTCGATGTTGATAATAATCTGTTCATCTTAAGGTGCAAAAAAGCGGTGCACGCCCGAAAATGGATGCGTTTCAATGTCTTCCAGCGTCACCCTCACGGCCGCCACCCGCCAGAACCTGCTCTCGCTGCAGGACACGGCCGCATTGACCGCGACCACCCAGAACCGGCTCTCCACCGGCCTGAAGGTTTCTTCGGCCCTCGACAACCCGGTCAACTTCTTCACCGCCCAGTCGCTCAGCCAGCGTTCGGGCGATCTCGGCAACCTGCTTGACGGTATTTCCAACGGTATCCAGGCGATCCAGGCCGCCAACCAGGGCATCACCTCGATCCAGAAGCTAGTCGATCAGGCCAAGTCGGTCGCCAACCAGGCCCTGTCCACCCAGATCACCACCACAGGCACCGCCTCAAGCGCCTATGTCGCCCCGACGGGCGCCGCTACCCTGAACCTCTATATCAACGGCGCCGCCACCACCGTTTCGCTAGCGACCGGCGACACGATCGATCAGACCCTTACCAAGCTCAACACGGCTGTAGGCGCCGGTAGTTTCACGAAGAGCACCGACGGCACAAAGGTCGTCATGAATGCGTCTGCCGACGTGGAGTTCAAGGACACCCCTAGCCAGACAGCTCTTGGTTTTGCGGCTGGGACCGCGAATTCCGGCCCCAGTTACGGAACGAGCACTTTGACCACGATGGCAAGTCAGAGCTCGGACCTCAGCGTATCGGGCGTCTCGGCCCGGGCGACGCTCGCCTCCCAGTATAACAGCCTGCTGACCCAGATCGATCAGCTCGCCGGCGACTCGAGCTTCAACGGCACGAACCTGATCAACGGCAAGAGCGACAACAACAACCTGACGATCAACTTCAACCCGAAGGGCAACTCGAACCTTCAGGTCACCGCCACCGACGAGACCTCGAGCGGCCTCGGCCTGACCGCAATCACCAGCACGTCGGCCAAGACATCGGCGATTGGTCAAGGCAATTTCCTGCTCAACGCCGACATCAACACCACCCTGAACAAGCTGACGACGGCATCGAGTCAGCTGCGGACCGACGCGTCGACCTTCGGTTCGAACCTGTCGGTGGTGCAGAACCGTCAGGATTTCACAAAGAACCTCGTCAATGTCCTCGACACCGGCTCGTCGAACCTGACGGCGGCGGATCTGAACCAAGAGGCTGCGAACTCGCAGGCCCTGTCGACCCGCCAGTCATTGGGCATCTCGGCCCTGTCGCTGGCCAACACCGCCCAGCAGGGCATCCTGCAGCTGCTGCGCTAAGCACCGGCCGCATCGACATCGAAGCGGCCGGGCCTCGCCCGGCCGCTTGTTTTTGCACATCAGCCGATAGAATGGCGGCTACGGACATGCCGTGTTCGGGTTGCGGCGCCGGCACGCGTCTTCTCGTGCCAAGCCTGCTTGGATAACCAAACCAACCAGCGGAGGCGGGCCACGAAAAAGCCCGCGCCGGTGAACCGGGCGGGTTTTCTCAAACGCGAAGCCCGGAGGCGAGGCAAAAGCCAAGTCGAGCAGGGCTTAGACGAGCCCGCAGGAAGGCTCGCTGTGGGCTCGGCCCCTACCGGAACCGATCACGTGTAGGCAGAGGACACCCACACCGCGCTACGCGGATTTCCATCCCAGATAGGCCTGAACGAGGTTCGGCAGGTTGCTGCCGAGCCAATCGCCCATCTCCTGCTCTTCCTTCATCGACTGCTCGAGCGTCGGTTTGTCGTCACCAGCGCCTGCAGCATCGGCGAGAACCAGCAGCACCTTGTAGGAGCTGATCTCGTAGGCCTTGTAGCCGATGGCCGCGAGGACGTTCTTCAGCACTTCGTCGTCCGCACCGACATGGATGAAGCCCGCGACCGTGGCGACGGCGCCGGTGACAGCCTGCTTGATCACCGACTTGCTCGATCCGTGTTTCGCGAGGAGATCGTCAAGTCGGGCGGCCTGTGTGACCGACCGCTCGTGATCCGCCTTCATCTTCGCGTACAGATCCGGGTAGGGCTCCATACGGGGCATCTCATTCTGGATGGTCCCGACCGCCTGCATCTCGACGGCGTGCTGATTGCGCAACCCATCCAGGTAGACGTCCATCGCCTGCTTCACGTTGCTCATGACTCGATCCTTCGCGGGATGATCCGACGTGGTCGGCGTGCAGGTTCAGCAATTGTCGGCGCCGGGCTTTACGGGCTGACCCTCGGGCGCCTTCTTCGAGCCGTCATCCTTCAGACTGGCGGCGCCGACATTGTTCAGCGCGCCCACGGTACCCGGGGACTCACCCTTGGCACCTGGGGTCACCTTGGCGGTCGTGCCGCCATCGACGTTCGAGCTGGTGTCCTTGGATGAGCCCGCCATATTCGTCGTGGTGCCGACATTGCACGGCGCGGCAAATGCAAAGGTCGCGGACAAGGTAACGGTCGCGAGGGCGACGCCAAGGCTCAGAATTTTGGACACGGTTTCTCCGGATTATCAGGTCTGAGGGAAGGCGATCCTCAGACCGATGTTCCTGCCGAACCGGTGTGACAACTGCTCGCGTGGCGAGGTATTAGCCCTTCCACCTTCGGAACCGAGCCCCGGCTCACCATCGTTCTCGGGGATGAACGCCATGCCGGCCGGACGCGCGGCGACCGCAACGCCAACATGTCGGCCGCTACCTTCGCCAGCGCTCATCGGGAGTGGCTCGAACGCATCTGGGGCGGCGCCATGCTCACCAATGGCGGCTGAACCCGCCGCTCAATGGCCGCGCAGGGTGGGCGTGTACGCTTTGGATGCCGCAGCGCCCGCGATCCGACGTACTCGGGCGATGACGCGGCACGAGGCTTCTTCCGCCCCCTGCCGCTCCGCGTCCATCTCCAACTCAAGCAGGCGATTGAACAAAAGCGAGTCCTGCTTGCTGGCCGTCGTCGCGATGTCCTCCGAGAGGACGACGATAAGTTTCCGCATAAACCGGCACGCTATCGACGGCGACCATGTAGCCATTGGCGCACACTCGATATTTTTCAGGATGGATGATCACAATGATCATCGGTCTTCCTGCCGCACTAAAATTTGACGGAATCCGATCGACAGCATCGTGCCGTTTCTTCGAAAATTGATTCCCCGACAGCAAAGGGGGACGCCATGCCGAATGATCTTCCGCAAGGCCGAGTTGATCGGCCCCCACGGGGTGGTCCAAGGCTAAAGTTAGTGCACGGTTGGCCGCTCCACCACGGGTAGCTTGGCCGGCGGAGCTGGTCGGGCGAGCGCAGCCGGCCAAGCGGTGAAGGCTGGCATGAACACTTCCGGTGCCGGCGGCCGGTATCCCAGTGAGGCGTGCGGGCGTACGGTGTTGTAGTGCCGCCTCCAGCTTTCGATCACGATCTGCGCCTCCCTGAGTGTGTAGAAGATTTCGCCGTTTAGAAGTTCGTCACGAATCCGTGCGTTGAAGCTTTCGACGTAGCCATTCTCCCATGGTG